>NZ_BMYO01000001.1 GCF_014652315.1 Jeongeupia chitinilytica
CGCGCTGATGTCGCCATCCTGCTGGTGACGTTCTGTCTGACGGTGTTCGCCGACCTGGTTGTCGCAGTGAACATCGGCGTGATTCTTGCGACGCTGCATTTCCTACGCAAGATGGCCGCTAGCGTTGAGGTCCGCGCCAGTACCGACCAGGAGCTGCAGTCCGAACTTGCTGCCCAAGGGGTGAGTGCGTTGCCGCCAGGTGTACTTGTCTATGCCGTTGAAGGGCCGTTCTTCTTCGGCGCGGTGGAGAATTTCGAACGGGCGCTGGCCAGCACGCATACCGACCCACGTGTGTTGATCATCCGTTTGCGTTGGGTGCCGTACATCGACATTACCGGGCTGCAGACACTGGAGGAGGTGGTCAGTGACCTGCAAAGACGGGGGGTGCGTGTCGTGATTTCCGGGGCGAATGACCGTGTGCACGCCATGCTCGAAAAGGCCGGCTTGATTGCGCTCATTGGCATGACCAACTACTTCCGTCACTTCAATGCGGCACTGGCTGACTGCGCAGCGCATACAGAGGGGAACGCAGCGCGCAGGAAGTTGAGCCAAGTGGCTGAGGCTTGGCTTGCGACCAGCAAGCAGTATTTCGACGGCGCGCCTAAGGACTCGAACGACCAATGAACGTGTCCGGCGCTATTGAACGGGTGTTTGTCTGATGCCGGTAACGCATCCGCCTGCAATCACACTCGAGATGCTGCGTATTGTCGGTCCGCATTCGGTCCGGTCTTGGCGAATCGGGTTGTCTCAGTTGGCAGAGGCATCCGAGGTGAGCTGCCGACTGGTCTGCGAAAGTAGCGACGACATCGAGATACTGGTCGAGTCGACGCGGGGCCGAATCGAGCGCTTCGGCTCGGACATCCTGCATGGCGCACTGGGCTACCTCCCGCAGTACATCGAAGTCAGGTGCCCGTTTTCAATTTCGTACTACCGTCGCAGCCGCGACGAATAGGTTTCCCCGTGTCCGATATTCCGATGAACTTTGATGCGCTGTTGGCAGCCGGCAACGACAAGCAGGCATTCGTCATGCGCGGCGGTGCTTTCCAGAGCCTGCATTTCGACCTGACGGCCGTTCAGAGCAAGATGGCGATAGATGATCCGTACCGTCTGGTACTCGGCTATACGAAGACGATGTTGGCGTTCCGCTTTTTTGTTGCCAGCCCCAAGCGCATTGCCATGATCGGCCTTGGTGGTGGTTCGCTGGCCAAGTACTGTCATCGTGCATTCCCGCTGGCAACCATCGAAGTCTGCGAGATCGACCCGACGGTCATCGCATTGCGCGACGACTTCCTGGTTCCGCAGGAGAGCCCTCGATTTACCGTGCGCTGCAGCAATGGTGCGTACTACATGCGTAACTGCGCCAAGCAGGTAGAGCTGTTGCTGGTCGACGGCTTTGACCTCAAGGGGCTACCGGCAGCTTTGTGTTCTCAGTCGTTTTATGACGACTGTGCAGCGGCTCTGGCTCCGGAAGGTATCGCGGTGTTCAACCTGCTGGCGCTGGACGCCGGCAATCCGACGCATGTGTACCGGATGAGCCGGGCCTTCGGGAACAACGTGATCGTTATTAAGGCTGAGGACGGTTTGAACTACATTGCGTTTGCCAGTCGTAACGCGGCACTGCTCGGAACGGCTGACACCCGGTTGTTGCAGCATGCAGAAGCGCTTGAGCAGGAGTCCGGGTACGGATTTCTGTCCTATGCACGACGCCTGATCGCCAGTCGCCGTAGCTACGTCAATGCCGAGGAGATTTTTGCGGCTAACGAGATCAATGCGAGAGTCGTAAAACGACGCTGAGTCCAGTGGACTTACTTGACCTTGGGATTGCCGCGGGAGATGGAGTCGTAGCTGACGTTGTGCTTGGACAAGTAGTCCCGAATCAACTGACGGACGACTTGAGAAGGGGTGAGATCCTGAGTCTCACACAACTCTTCAAATGCCTTTTTTTTGGCGGGGTCGATCAGAACCGTCAAGCGGGCGGTCTTGGCTTCCATGGCAGCGCGACACAATCCAATGATGATCATTGGATGATAATTCAGTTCACATCCATCCAGGAAATGGAAATTGTCGTGTCCGCTTAAGCAGGTGCCGCTGCTACTTCAAGAGCATGCCCATCCAGCGCATACGACGATTGTTTCACGTTGCTGTGAGGCTGTGCTCGGTTCTTGCTGTACGGGCTGCCTTGGGTGACGAAGTGAATCGCCACCACTCATCTGGACACCCAAGAGCCTCTTATCTTTGGAGTGTGGGGGCTTCATGAGCGGAAAACAGATATACGGAAAAATTCAGGGTCAAGGCCGTCAAACACCTTACCGCAGCGGCCCCACCTTGTTCGCCCGCCGGTAGTGTTTGGTCATCCCCATGGTCGAATGCCCCAGCCGCTCGTTGGCGCGGAACAGGTCGGTTTCGTCGGTGGCCGATTTGGCGCGCAGGTCGCGCAGCTGGAAGTGGACGCCGGCGGCGGTTCTGGCCTGTTCGAACATCCGCCGTAGCTGGGCATAGCCCAGCGGCTCGCCCTTGGCGTTGCGGACCAGATGCAGCGAGGCGACATTGCCCGCCGGGCAGGGGCGGGTGAGCAGGCGCTGGATCACGTCGGCGAGCTGGCCTTCGATCGCGACGCCGATGAGCTTGTTGGTCTTGGCCTGGCGGATCCACAGCCGGCCGTCGCGGATGTCGGTGCGCATCAGCCGGGTGATGTCGGTGACGCGCTGGCCGGTCAGCAGATACAGATCCATCGCGTCCTGCAGCGGCGGTTCGGCCTGGTCGTACACGGCACGGAACTCATCGTCGTGCACGTAGCGATCGCGTCCCCGTTCGGAGAAGCCCTTGATGCCGGCGCAGGGGTTCGGCGCTTCGGTCGCGCCCCAGGCGCGTGCGCAGTTGAACAGGTGCGAGAGCAGGGCTTTCTCGCGGTTCGCCCGTACCTTGGCCTTGGCGCCGCGTTTGTCCATGTACTGGCGGACGTGGATCGGCTTGATCGCGTCGATGGGCATCGCGCCGAACACGGCGATCAGCCTGGCGAACTCGCGTTCGTTGTCCTTGCGGGTGGCCGGGCTTTTGCCCGGGTAGACGTCGCGCCGATAGCGCTCGACCAGCGTCGTGAACAGGTTGACCGGCCTGGCCTCGATGACGGTATTGTCGAGGTCGGCGTACCGCTTCAGCGCCGCTTTCTTGTCTTGGCCAAGATTGATCCAGCGCTTGCCGCCATCCGGGCGATCGGCGACGTAGTAGTACGTCGTCGCATGCACGCCGGCTCGGGCAAACATGCGGGCCGGCAGGCTGCGGTTGACGGACTTCGGCCGGGCCACGGATCACCTCAATCCAGCGCATCGAAGTTCGGCAGGTGCAGCGCGTCGGCCGCGCCGACGGCCTCACCCAAGGCCTGGCGCACCCTGACCCGGCTGACCTGCGGCCAGCCGTTCAGCGCCGGCAGGAAGGGAATGCCGTGCTTGCGCAACCAGCGCCGTACGCGCGCGGCGGTCGCCGTACCGTCGTCAACGCCGGCCAGCTCGATCAACTCCTCACGGGAGAGCCAGGGCGAGGGCGGGACGTAGGTGTAGCTCGGCGCGGGTGTCATGGGCTGCTCCTGTGCAAGTTGCCGCCATTAACCGACGGGACCGTCCACAACGCAATTCAGGACCGTGCTACACAAACCCGATCCGGCCGGTGTGCGGTGCGGCAATGTCGACCGGCATCGGCAACAGCGTCCCTTTCAACCGCCCGAATTCTTCGGCACTTGCGATGCTGTCGACTGCGGCGGCCAGCGCCGCTTCGAGGCGCAAACGCAGCGCGCGGATGCTGCTGCAATTTCGCAACAAGGGCGCGAGCAATGCGTCCGGCAAGGTCGCGGCGAAGACGCCGTCGAGCTGCTGCTGTTTCAGCACACTGCGATAGACGTGCTGCACCAGCGCCGGCCACTCGGCCGCCGTCGGCGGCGCGATTTGCGTCGCCCGGCAGCGCGAGCGCAACGGCGCATCGATCGGCGCCGCGTCGTTCGCCGTCAGCAACAGGCTGCAGTGGCTGAAGTCGACCGGCACCGCCAGATACTTGTCTTCGAAGCGCCTGGCATTCTCGGGCTCGGCGAGCATCAGCAACACATCGGCGACGCGGCCGTGCTGGTTGCCGCCGGTCTTGTCGACTTCCTCGAACAGCAGCAGCGGATTGGCGATCGGCGAACCCGCAAGGAAGCGCACCAGCTCGCCCGGGCCGGAACCCGACCAGTGACGCGAACTGCCGAGCAGCAACAGCGTGTCGCCCGAGCCGCCCAGCTGGAACTCCGCCAGCGGCAACGCCAATTTCTCCGCCAGCTGATGGCACAGCCACGACTTGCCGTTACCGGGCGGACCGAGCAACAGGTGCACGCCGAGGTGCAAGGCCTGTTGCTGAAACACCTGCAGCTTCACCCGCTGCGCCAGCGGCGCGAGCAGGCCGGTGAGACTCGGCGTGTCGTGCGCCAGCGCCTCGAGGATATCCAGATCCGCCGCCGTGGCGATGCGCAATGGTTTGGCCTCGCCCAGCCTGGCCAGCGCCTCATGGGCCAGACCGCGACCCGGATCGACGTGCAATCGCGCAGCCAGCTTCGCCGGGTCCGCCAGCCGAACACCCTCGCCGTCGGCGACCACCACGGCAGGACGCAGTTGGGTCGCCGTCCCTGCGAATCCATGCCGTGGCGTGCCATCAAGCGCCAGAATCTGGCGCTGGTAACGCGCCAGCAACGCCGGTGACAGCGCCGGCGGCCGCACCACCTTGAACGCCGTCGGCGAACACGGCGATGCGGTTGGCGGTGAAGCAGGGCGGCGGGCCATCACAGCACGCTCGCATGCACGGTCGCCCAGAACCGCAGCGTCGCTTGCAGGCATTCGCGCAAGCGCAGCACCAGCCAGCCACGATCAGCGCCGGGCGGGCACGACAGCATGAACGACTGATGCAGCGAGATCTGCCCTCCGTCACACCTCACCGCTGCCCGACCGAGCCCGGCGCCGAGATTCGCCTGGTTCACCAGACTCCACAACATCGGCAGCTCCGTCTCCGACCATCCCCGATGCGAACCCACCGTCAGATAGATGCACGACTCCAGCGCCGGGTTTGGCGCCGCCGGCGCATGCCAGCGCAACGGCGACACCGCAACTTCCAGCCGCAATTCCTGCTCGCCGGTCTGCAGCCGCATGACTTCGGCGCCGGTGCGCAAGGTCAGCCGCGGCGCCGGCATCAGCCCGGCGGCCGCACTGCCAAGCAAGGCTTGCACCGTATCGGTATGCAGCTCGCCAACGTCGTCATCCAGCGATGTCAGCCGCAGATCCTGCAATAGCGGCAGACACAGCAGCTGCATCGGCGCCGGAAACGCACGCCGTACCAGCCAGTGATCGGCCAGCAGCTGCAATACCACCGGCCACTGCCTGGCCGGCACCCCCAGCAGCGCCTGCGCCAGTGTCGGTGGCAACACCGGTGGTACATCCAGCCCCTCGGCCAGCCCGGCCCAGCGATGCCGGATGCGCAACAAGGCATCGACCGCCGGCTGCATCACCAGCCACTGCGCCGGCGGAATGAACCAAACGGGATCGGCGGCGTGCCACCACAGCCACACGCCACCGTTGGCCAGCGCCTGCCAGTCCGACGCATCAGGCGCCCGAGCCGGATCGAGCCACAGATACAGCGAGGCCATCATCGCGGCACTCGCATCGCTTGCCGCATGCCAGCGCAGCGGGTCATCGACCAGCGCATAGCCGGCCTCGGCCGCCAGACTCCCGACGCGTTGATGCAGCCATGCCAGATCGTCGCCGCCGTCGACGCGAACCAGCAGCGGCGGCAACACCGCGCCGGCGGCCAGCAGCCGCAATCGCGCATCGAGCAGCGAGCGCAAGCCGGGCCAGTCGGGATCGGGGAGGGGCGCGACTGGTACGTCGTCCGGCGCCGGCAGCGACGACCAGACCGGATCGCCGTTGCACAGCAACAGCACTTCATCCGGCTCGTTCAGCCCATCCAGTCCGTCCAATCCGCCGCACTCGTTCATGATCCGGTCCTCGCCACAGCAGGAACCACCGCCGGCGGAATCACCACCGGCTGCAGCGGCAAGCGCCGCGCACTGTGACGAATCTCGAGCGGACAGCCACCATGCTCGAGCCGCACGTCGTCCCGCAACCGCAACAATCCCACCAGCTCGGCACGGATCAACTCAGCCTGATCATGGCGCAGCACGACGCGCCAGCCGTTGCGCCGCTCGTCCCAGTGGAAACGGTGCCGCCACAGCCACGTCTGCAACGCCGCATCGGGCCGGCCGAACACACACAGCTCGATATACAGCGGCAGGCATTGCCACAGCAGCCCCCACAGCGCCGTGGTCGTGTAGCCGGGAAACGGCGCCGCCAGAATCGTCGCCAGCATCTCGGCATCGTGCGCCGCGTGATGCGGCAGGAAGTGCAAGCGGTACTGCGTCGCCAGCGCCAGCAACGAGTGGTCATGAATCCGGAACGCATCCCAAGGCACTTCGCGCAGCGAACACGCCCAGCGTACGTGCTGCAGGCACGGCAGCGCCGCTTCCAGCCGTGGCCGGTCGAACGCTGCATTGTGACTGACGATCAGAATCGCCCCGGTCAGCAGCCTGGCCACCACCGCGGCATCGATCGGCCCGGTCTGCCAGTCGGACAACGGCAGCACCGGCGTCACATCATCGCGATGCAGACACACCCGCGCCGACACGCCCCGCACTTCGCCGCTCGGCCAGTCGAAACACACCACCACCAAGGCCAGCTCGCGCAGACGTGACTCAAACGCGCCACAGCAATCGAACTCGGCATCGAGCACGACCACCTGCTGCAGCGTCCCGGTCGCCGCCACCGCAATTCGCGGCAGCGGGCATTGCGGTCGACGCGACACGCTAGCTGGGTTTGGTTCGTTGAGCATGACGCACCTCCTGAACTCCCGTAACCTGTTGGAATCAATCCGGGCTGTTGACGGGCTTTATGATCTACTGAAGATCAGATTTGGATGAGCCAAGTGATTCTTGCAAGCTCTTTTTGATCTTCAGGAGATCGAACGGATCAGAATGAACGCAATGGTCAGATGTAACCTGTCGCGCTTGCTGGGCGAGCGCCGCATCAAAATCAGCCAACTGGCGCGTGATACCGAGATCAACCGGGGCACGTTGACGCGGCTTTATCACGAAACCGCCGAGCGCGTGGACCTCGTCGTCATCGAGCAGCTGTGCCGCTACCTCGGCGTCTCGGTCGGCGAGCTGTTCGAACTCGTCGACGATACGACGACCACGGCACAGGAACCGCGCGACCGGCGTTGAGTCCGCGTCACTCGACCGGGCTGCCCTCATCGTCCTCGGGCGGAGGCGAGATGCCGAGAAGCTGTTCGATGGACATCAGTTTGCCCTTGTCGTCATAGATCTGCTTGTCGCGAATCCAGTCATTGCAGGCGGCTTCCTCGTCCAGATACCGCAGCGCGGCCACAAGGCGTTCGAACCGGACGACGTCGCCGTCGTCTTGCCAGCAATAGGGATCGAGCCACGCCCGATCGTCGCCGAACGGTGCCAGGATCTGCGAGTAAAACTTTATTGGTAACCCCGGACAACTTTGCGCCGTGTCCGGCTCGGTATGATGTTTCTGCACGAGCTGTTCGGCATCGGCCTGCAGGTCGGCTTTGATCGCTGCGAGGGTTTCAGGTGGCGTTGGCGCAGACGTCACCCACCGCCAGTCCCGGTTTTCGACCTGATCCAGCAATTCGATCAGTGCCTCGCCTCCCTGTGACCAGTAATGGAGAAATTTGGCCCATTCTTTGCGCGTGACTGCCATGACCAGTTCGACGGCAGCCGGATCGACCGGGGTTCCCGCCTTGAAGCGTTCATCCACGAGGGCCTGGAGTTTGGCTGCGGCGCGGCGCGCGCGTGTTGCGAACGTCCAGGAGCCGTTGCCAGCGCTGGAGCGCCAGTGTTTGATGCCTTCGTGTTGGCGCCAGGCGGCGCGATCTACGGTGTCGTGCAGGAGTTTGTCGGCGAGATAGGAAAGCCAGCCTGTTTTGCCGTTTTCGCCATAGGCTTCAACAAAAAAGCCGAGTCGCCTGAGAATGGCCAGTGCCTTGGTCACATGATCAGGGTCGACATAGAAGAATCCGTGATCGTGTGCATGCCGGGCACACCGGCCATCTGGATGATTGGCCAGATGCGGTTCCCTGATGCATTGGCTTCGGGCTTCGATATTATGTCGGCGAAATTGACGCTTGGCACTCGCGTGTGCGGTATCCAGCTGGGCAATGCTTTCTGCTGGGTTCTTTGAGTTCGGTGCCGTCAGCGTAAAAATCAGCGCACAACGGTTGAGCGAAGTGGTTTGGTATTCGAACTCGGAATAAAGCCGCGCCGTATTGACTCTGCGTTGATGCGGAATTCTTTTGCGCTCAAGCTCGCCAATCGATAACTCAATATGGGTTGTTGTTTTAACGCCATTCAGGTCATGGCTGGTGTGCTCCCGGCTGATTCGGGTGTGGTTGGCAAGGTTCAAGCTGCTACGGCGGCGGCGTACATAATGGCGAATGGCCCTTGGCGAAGCGGCCGTCGGACGATACGGATTGAATGAGCGATTTTCATATTGCCTGTTGAACCGGCGCCACATGACCTCGTTCAGCCATTTGGGCGTGAGTGTGTCAGGCCATTTGATTTCACCGACTTCATCCGGAAACCCGCCGATGATATCCTCGTACTTGTATTGGCTGAGGCCGGCGCGAACGCAATCCAATGCACCGATGACAATGATGCGGCTGATGATGCTTTGGGGTGGTCGCTGCGCACTGGATGGGCAGAGCGGAATGCAAAAGCCTTGTTTCGTATTGCTGGGCGAGTTGGCGCCTGAGGGAGATTGATGCGGACGGATGACCAAGGCCGAATCGGAGATAGAGGCGATGTCGCTAGAGGACGGTGAATGTGCATGACCGTATTTTTCGGCCAAATAGTCGTGTGCGGATTTCGAACTCATGGCAGCAGCTCCTCAATACGAAGTGGCGTTGGACTTCCGTTGTCGCGGCGATCGCGCGGGGTGCCGCGATGCAGGTCATCGGTGTTGCGCCGCGTTTTTAGCACCGGGGCACCTGGCGAGCAATTCGGGAGCGTCGTCTCTCCGGCGCCGTTACAACATGAGGACCGCACGCTCATCGAGTCTGCCTAGGGCGTGGGTACGTTGATTCAGACCTAGACGTTACCCGGTACCTGCGCGCCGGTCCGACGCATATTCCACATGCACTTTTACGCTTATTCCACGCCCGCAGGGCAGTGGAATAAGTGGGCCCAAGGTGGCGAGGCAGACGCCGAGCCACGCACGGAGTGCGACTGGGCCTCGAGTACACCCGAGTCCAGGAGGGGGTTACGGTTGGAGGTTCCGAGGTCGGCAAGTGTCGACGCAGTCGGGCGCCATACTCAGGAGCCCGGTCGGCTCAGGCATCACGATCGGCACACGCCAGTCTTGTTGGGGCCGCTTGCAGTATGTCTGATCGCATTGATCTGTCGAGATTGCCCCTGGACGGTGTATCGCAAACATCCCGGTTCAAGCTGAAAAGCCTGCCGGGCGCGGCGCGCCATGGTATTGCGTTCAAGTGCTATTGACAGTTGTCGGCATCCAAACCGGCGGGTAACGTCAGGATCGATCCGGCTGAATCTGTTGCGTCGCTTCTTCAGATTGAGGTCGTGGCCGGATTGATGATCCGTGTTGCTATTTCATGGCGTTCTTTCAGGGGGAAGTGAAATCATGATGGTCAATGACGAAACAACGAACCAAGCCGAAGCGCTCAGCGTCGAGGAGCTGAAACGGATGCGCACCGATCGGGATGCCTTGCGGAAAATCGTAAACGCAGAAAAGTATGACTGGTCGAAATCAACACTGAATCAATACAGTGCCATTTGGGAGCGAGTGAGGAAGAGCAACCTCAATCCCTTGGTATTTTTGAATGCATGTGCCTCCAAGCCGAGCTACGATCAAACGCGTGCAGCAATTCGTTTTCGGTGCTTGGAAAAATCCAAGCAGTATTTGGTTGATTGGGGGCGCCTTGATCAAGGTTCCGACGCCGAAAATTATCCGGCTTTGGTTGAGCTGAACAAAAAAATACTGGAAGTGTATAATTTCCTTAGCGTTATTCTGCCAAAGCGCGCCTGCGATGAAATTGCCCGCTCGGGGAAGAGCGAATTTCAATGCAAAGTAGATAAAGGCGTCATTAAACCAGGTAAGACAAAAAAGAAGGGCAAACGCCGCTCGATTATAGGTTTGTCCAATGACTGGCAAGTGGCCGTGCTCAAGAAAATACCAGAGCAACATCGCGAAGCCTTTGTGATCCAGACATTGACGGGGTGTCGCCCCCGTGAATTGAAACTGGGCGTTGAGATCGGTTTTGATCCGAATACCCAGGAGTACAGGATCTTGATCCAGGGGGCAAAGGTGACAGCAAAGAACGGTCAGCCGACACGAACGATCCGTGTCGTGTTGGACGAAGCGCATGAGGTTTATCGCGATGTGCTCGATCAGTTGGTCCAGCAGCAGGCGCAACAACAGAAGCAGTACGTCATGATGCAAACAACGAAAGCGTACGGAATGGCCGTGACCCGGGCAGCGGCAAAGCTGGAGATGAAAAAGTTGTCGCCGTATTCACTCCGGCATCAGGTGGCGTCGGATCTGAAGGCAAGCGACCGGTTCACCGAAGAGCAGGTTGCGGAGGTGATGGGGCACTGTTCGACCAAAACGCAAGGTTGTTACGGCCGCAAGTCGACAGGTGGGCACTGTGCCGTTGTGGGGGCCGATGCAGCACGACAGGTTCGGACGGCATCACGCACGACAGCGACTCGGTCAAGGACGGGATCGAGCACCGACAATGAGCCGGAGTAAGCGCAGATTGCGGCTCCCGCGCGCGTACGACGGGGCGTTGAGATTGTCGGGAAGGGCGCTGGAGACGGGGAGTTATTGCAAGTTGCAATAACTCCAGCTTCTTGAAAGCAGAGTTGTCAGCGCAGAACAGGCTGCAACCCGCATAAAACCTATGGTGCCCAGGGTCGGACTCGAACCGACACGCATTGCTGCGGGGGATTTTGAGTCCCCTGCGTCTACCATTTCGCCACCTGGGCGGGCAAGGGCGGGATTATCGCCGAAGTGGCGATGCCCGGCAAGCCTATTCCGCGGTGTTCTTCAGCGTCAGCGCACGTTCGTACAACAGGTTGCGCGGTGCGCCGGTGATCGACTGCGCGAGTGCAACGGCCTGTTTCAACGGCAGTTCGGCAACGAGAGGGGAGAGCACCGCATCGTGCGCGGCTTCGTCGGTGTTCTCGACCGGTTCGGCGGCGTCGACGACGAGGACGAATTCGCCGCGCTGCTGATTGCTATCCGCCTGAACCCACTGCAGCAGTTCGCCGAGCGTGCTGCGACGGATGGTTTCGAAGGTTTTGGTCAACTCGCGCGCCATCACCACCTGGCGTGCATCGCCGAATACTGCCGCGAGGTCGGTCAGGCAGTCGACGATGCGGTGCGGTGCTTCGTAGTACACGGTCAGGTAGGGCAGCACGACCAATGGCGCGAGGGCGTCGCGGCGCTGCTTCGATTTGGGCGGCAGGAAGCCGTAGAACAGCGTGTGCGGGCAACTGAAACCCGCGGCCGACACCGCGGCGGTCAGTGCGCTGGCACCCGGCACCGGCACCACCGGGTAACCGGCGGCATGCACCGCGGCGGCGAGCACCGCTCCGGGGTCGGAGATGCCCGGTGTACCCGCGTCGGAAATCTGGGCGACCGATTCGCCGGCGGCCAGCCGCGCGATGATGCGCTCGGCCATGGCACGTTCGTTGTGCTCGCGCAGGCTGAGCAGCGAATTCTGGATGCCGAAATGTCGCAGCAATTGGCCCGAGACACGGGTATCTTCGGCGGCGACGACGTCGACACCGGCGAGGACATCCAGCGCACGCTGGCTGATGTCCCGCAGGTTCCCGATGGGCGTGGCCACCACATATAATGTAGCCCGGGCTACCTGGTAAGGATCGTGATGCACATTCAGGCTCCATGGCGCGTGTTGCGCCGGATAGGATACGGCGGCGGCCGTGGATTGCGGGCGCTACTATACGGCGCGCTGCTGGCCGGTGTCAGTACCGGCTGCGCCACCAAACCCGCGCCGGTCGCGTCGCAGCCTACCCCGGCGCCCAGCGTCGTGGCGCGTCCGGCGCCGGTCAAGCCATCGCCGGTAGAAATCACGCCGCTGCCGCACGAACCCGTCGTCACCGCGCCGGTGCAGCACGATGCCTACATTGCGCTGCTGTTGCCGACGTCGAGCAAGGCGCTCAAGCCGGCGGTGCAGCAGATCATGGACGGCGTGATGGGCGCCGAGCGCGTCTACGGTCAGGGCAAGGAACCGCCGGTGCGCGTGTTCGATACCAGCGACCAGGACGACGACGTGCTGGCGCAGTACAACAAGGCCATCGACGGCGGCGCCGCTGCAGTGATCGGCCCGCTGACGCGCAGTGCGGTCAATTTCCTCGCCGACAACGGCCGTTTCCCGGTCCCGGTCGTGGCGCTCAACGGCTTCGATGCGCAGACATTGCGTCGCGCCAACCTTTACAGCTTCAGTCTGTCGGTCGAGCAGGAGGCCAGCGAAGTCGCGCGGCTGATGCGCGAGGACGGCGTGCGCAATCCGGTGATCGTCCAGGCGCCCGGCGTGCTGACCCGGCGCATGGCGCAGGGATTTTCCGCCGTCTGGTCGGCCGGTGGCGCAACCCCGCCACCGGTGATCGACATCGGCAATACGCCGGCACTGGGCGGGCTCAAGGCCCAGCTCAAGGGCTACGACGCGGTCTTCCTTGCCAGCGGCTTCAAGCAGGGCCGCAAGCTGCGGCCCTTCATCGGCGCCGATGTACCGGTTTACGCAACCTCGCAGATCAGTCCGGGACCGCTGCCGGCAACGGCGCTGACCGATCTGGCCGGCGTGCGTTACCTCGACATGCCCTGGCTCGCCAATGCCGACGATCCGTATTACGCGCTGTTTGCCCGGGCACGCACGCAGTCCAACGATCTGGAGCGGCTGTTCGCGCTTGGCGTCGATGCCTGGCGGGTGGCTGCGGCGCTGGTCGTGGCACCGGGCCAACCGGTGGCGTTCGACGGCGTCAGCGGCCAGCTGTCGCAGGGCAAGGACGGCGTGATCGAACGACGACTGCTGCCGCAACGGATCGGCGACAGTGCGCCGGCGAGCAGCGACATCGTGCCGGACGACGGTGTTCCCATCCTCTAAACGAGAGGCCGGTGCCGCGGCCGAACAACGTGCCGCGGATTACCTGTGCACGCAGGGTCTCTCGCTCGTCGCGCGCAACTGGTCGTGTCGGCGCGGCGAGATCGACCTGATCTGCCGCGACGGGAACACGCTGGTGTTCGTCGAGGTCAGACAGCGTGCTTCCGGCCGTTTCGGTGGCGCCGCAGCCAGCATCACCCCGGCCAAGCAGGCCAGACTCGTTGCTGCGGCGCAGACCTATCTTCTTGGCGTTTCGCCCGTGCCGCCGTGTCGCTTCGACGCGGTATGCATCGACGGCGACGCCATTTCCTGGCTCAAGCACTGTATCGAGGCCTGACCCCCGGCGGGGCGGCTCATTGAATTGGAAAGGCAAGCACATGGATTTACTGCAGCGGGTGCGCCAGCACTTCGAAGAAAGCGTCACCACGCAACAGATGGCGATGGACGTCCTCGGTCCCAGCGTCGGTCTTGCGGCCGAAAAGGTCGTACAGACGCTGATCTCCGACGGCAAGGTCCTCGCCTGCGGCAACGGCGGCTCGGCCGCGGTGGCGCAGCATTTCGCCTCGGCGATGGTCGGGCGTTTCGAGCGCGAGCGCCCGGGTCTGTCGGCGGTGGCGCTGACGACCGATTCGTCGGTGCTGTCGGCCATCGCCAACGACTACGACTACGATCTGGTGTTCTCGAAGCAGGTGCACGCGGTCGGCCGTGCCGGCGACGTGCTGCTGGCGATTTCGGCCTCGGGCAATTCGGCCAACGTCGTCGCCGCGATCAATGCCGCGCACGAACGGCAGATGAGTGTGATTGCGCTCACTGGCAACGATGGCGGCCAGATCGGAGACTTGCTGGTCGGTGACGACCTGCACCTTTGCGTGCCGGCCGAGCGCACCGCACGGATTCTGGAAGCACACATCACCCTCGTGCACGCGTTGTGTGACACGATCGATTACATGTTGTTGGGAGGCGAGTAAATGAAGAAGTCCCGTATCGTAGCGGCCGCGCTGGTGGCGTCGCTGTCCCTGTCGGCCTGCGTGCCGATCGTCGTGGCCGGCGCCGTCGCGGTCGGTGCGATGGTCGGTTCCGACCCGCGCCGCGCCGAAACGATCAAGACCGACTTCGACCTCGGCGCACGGATCAGCGCCAGGATCCTCGACGCCTACAAGGACCGGGCGCACGTCAACGTCAACACCTACAACGGCATCGTGCTGCTGTCGGGCGAAGTGCCCGATGCGGCCGCGCAGCAGAAGCTGACCGAGCTGGCGCGCACCGAGCCGGGGCTGCGCAAGCTCTACAATGAAACCGTGGTGGCGCCGGTGTCCGGCAGTACCGATCGGCTCAACGACACCCAGCTGACCGCCAGGGTGAAGACGGCGATCATGACCAGCGCCGGTGACAGCGGCGCGCTGCACCTGATGGTCGTGACCGAGCGCAAGGTCGTCTACCTGATGGGTATTTCGCGGCCGGACATCGCCGATGCGGCGGCGCGCGCCGCCAGCATGGTCGACGGCGTCGCACAGGTGGTGAAGCTGGTCGAAGCGAATCCGGTCGGTCCGGCCGACGAGGCGCTGCGCAAGTAAACCTGCCGGGGGCGCAGCGCACTGCCGTTCGCAGGAGGAACGGTCGTGAAGCGCTGTGCCCTGATTCTGCTGCTGGTCCTCGTCGCCGGTTGCGTGCCGCTGATGCTGGCCGTCAACCTGATCGAGATCGGCGTCGTCGTCGGCACCGATCCGCGTCCGGTTGCGGTGATCAAGGACGATTTCGAACTGGCCGGCCGGCTCGGCAAGGCCATCGACGCCGAGTTCGCCGGGACGGCCCATGTCAGCGTCAACGTGTTCGACGGTGCGGTGCTGCTGAGCGGCGAGGTCCCCGACGCCGATGCGCGCGGGCGGCTGGCTGCGCTGAGCAGGGCCGATCCCGGCGTGCGCCGGCTGTACGACGAAACGGTGGTCGCGTCCCCGTCGTCGCCCGCCGAACGCGCGACCGATACCCGCCTGACCGCGCAGGTGAAGGCGAACGTCATTGCCTATGCTAGCGACAGCCTCGATTCGATGCACCTGATGGTCGTCACCGAACGGCGCGTCGTCTACCTGCTCGGCAAAACCCGACCGGCCTACGCCGCACACGCTGCCGTCGCGGCCAGGCTGGTCGGCGGCGTCGAGCGCGTCGTGGTGCTGATCGATACCGGTGCGGCCGATGCCCTGCTTGCACCGACGGACGCACCGGGCGACGCTGAGCCGCCCGACGATGGCGTGCCGACACCGACACCGACACCGACACCGACACCGACACCGACACCGACACCGACACCCGGTTCAGAGTAGCGGTGCGAGGTCCCTGGCGATCATGGCCGCGATCGCCGGCTGCGCATCCGCAACCGGATGCAGCTGGTCGGGCTGGAACCAGTCCGGCCGGTTGATCACCGGGGCCAGCAGAAAGGGCGTCAATCCGGCGCGGTACTGCTTCGCCAGGGCCGGATACATTGCGGCGAAGTCGCGTGTGTAGTCCGGGCCATAGTTTGGCGGCATCTGCATGCCGACCAGATGGACCCTGGCACCGGTTTTCTGCGCTGCGGCGATCATGGCGCCGAGGTTGCTCCTGGCCTTGGCGACCGGCAGTCCGCGCAGGCCGTCATTGGCCCCCAGCTCGATGATGACCAGCCTGGGTTTGTGGATTTTCAGCGCTTGCGGGAACCGCGTGAGCCCGCCGTCGGTCGTTTCTCCTGATACGCTGGCATTGACGACGGTGTACGGCTTGCCTTTTTCCGACAGCAGCGACTCGAGCCGCACCGGCCAAGCCTGATTGGCGGCGATGCCGTAACCGGCCGACAGGCTGTCGCCGAACACCAGCAGTACCGGTTTCGCCGCCTGTGCGCCGCCGGCCAGCAGCGCGATGCCGCAGAACACCGTAAGCTGAAGCAGCATCCGTCCCCACACCTTTCCCATCCGGTCCCTCATGTCCATTGCCAGTTCTGCTCCCGTGTCCGATTCCGTTCTTGAATGCCGTGCGCTCGGCAAGCGCGTACTTGTGGCCGACGGCCCGCTCGACCTGCTTGCCGATATCTCGTTCTCGCTGCCCGAAGGCGAAAGCCTGGCCATCGTCGGCGCGTCCGGGTCGGGCAAGTCGACGCTGCTGGCGCTGCTCGCCGGGCTTGACCTGGCCAGCAGCGGCAGCGTTGCACTGGCGGGGACCGATCTGGCCTCGCTGGACGAAGATGGTCGTGCACGGCTGCGCGGCCGGCTGGCCGGCTTCGTGTTCCAGTCCTTCCAGCTGCTGCCCGAACTGACCGCGATCGAGAACGTCATGCTGCCGCTGGAGCTGGCATCCCGCAAGGGGGCGCGCGACATCGCCGCAGGCTGGCTCGAGCGCGTCGGCCTCGGCAAGCGGCTCGAGCACACGCCGCGCACGCTGTCGGGCGGCGAGCAGCAACGCGTCGCGCTGGCGCGGGCATTCTGCACCGAGCCGCGCATCCTTTATGCCGACGAACCGACCGGCAGCCTCGATACCCACACCGGCGAGAAAATCGCCGACCTGCTGTTCGAGCTGAACCGTGAAACCGGTGCAACCCTGGTGCTGGTGACGCACGACGAGGCGCTGGCCGCACGCTGCAGCACCAGTCTGAGGATTGCCGCAGGGCGCGTGATCGAGCAACGCGGGTTTGCCGCATGAAGCTCGCGCTGCGCCAATTCCGCCGGGGCCTTGCTGCCGGCGACTACCGGACGCTGATCGCCGCGCTGGTCGTGACGATTGCCGCGCTGACGGCGGTCGGACTGTTTGCCGGCCGCATGGCCAAACTGCTCAACACCGAGGCGAACAACCTGCTGGCCGCCGACGCGGTACTGACCGCCGACCACCCGATCCCGGCGCATTTTGCCGGCGCAGCCCGCGCTGCCGGGCTGGTCGTCGCGCAGACGCAGGCGTTCCCGAGCATGGCAGCCAAGGGCGACGCGGCGGTGCTGGCCAGCGTCAAGGTCATCGACGGCGCGTATCCGCTGCGCGGCAAGCTGTGGCTGACCGGGCACGCCGAGTCCGCTACCGGCGCGCCGCCGGCAGGGTCGGTCTGGCTGGATCCGCGGCTGGCGAACCGCTTGAACCTGAAGGTCGGTGATGCCCTGCGGTTGGGGAACACGCAATTCAACGTTGCAGCGCTGATCGAACGCGAGCCCGACGCCGCGCTCGACTTTGCCAGCCTGCAGCCACGGCTGATGATGAATGCCGCCGACCTTGCCCGGACCGGGCTGGTCGGCTTTGGCAGCCGGATCAAGTACCGTCTGCTCGTTGCCGGCCCGCCGCAGGCGGTCGCCGCGTGGCAGCAGCAGGCGCGTAGCGCGCTGGCGCGCGGCGAGCGGCTCGAGGACGTGCGCGAGGCACGGCCCGAGGTCAAGACCGCGCTCGAACGCGCGGAAACCTTCCTGCGGCTGGTCACGCTGCTCGCGGCGACGCTGTCGGGGACTGCCGTACTGCTGGCGGCCCGCCGCTTCGCTGCCCGCCGTGCCGATGCCGTTGCGCTGTACGTGACGCTGGGGGCCACACGGGCGCAGATTCGCGGCATCCTGCTCGGCGAATTGCTGTTGCTGTTCGTGTTCGGCGCGCTCGCCGGAGGTGCTTTGGGCTGGGGCGCGCAGGAGGTGCTGGGCTGGGCGGTACGCGACCGTCTGCCGGCACCGCTGCCGGCCGGCTCGGTCTGGCCGTGGATTGCCGCCTGCGGTTTCGGCGGCGTGCTGCTGATCGGTGTCGCCGGACCTGCGCTGCTGCGGCTGGCGGCGACGCCGCCGATCCGCGTGCTGCGGCGTGAAACGACCGCGCCGCCACGGCTGTGGCTGACGCTGGCGCTGACCGGTATCGCCACGGCAGCGCTCTTCGTCGGCGTGGCGGGCAACGCCAAGCTCGCCGCCATCGTCGCCGCCGGCATCGCCGGTGCGCTGCTGGCGGCCGGCCTGCTGGGCTGGGCCTTGCTGCTGCTGTTCGGCCGTTTCGCCAAGGGCTTCGCTGCGCGGATTGCCGTGCGGCAACTGGCCCGCCGACGCTGGCTGGCAGCGGCGCAACTCGGCGCGCTGGCGGTCGGCCTGCTGGGGCTGTGGCTGCTGACGGTGGTCGAACGCGATCTCCTGAGTGCCTGGGAGAAACGCGTCCCGGTCGATGCGCCGAACCAGTTCGCAATCAACATCCAGCCCGATCAGGCGGCGTCGTTCGACAAGGCGTTTGCCGATGCCGGCTTCGCACCGCCGGCACTGCAGCCGATGATTCGCGGTCGCTGGGTGGCGCAGAACGGCAAGCCGGTCGATCCGAAACGTTTCGAGGAAGACCGCGCGCAGCGGCTGGCCGAGCGCGAGTTCAACCTGTCCTGGGGCGAGACGCTGCGGGCGGACAACCGGCTCGACGCCGGTACACCGCTCGACGAATCGAAACCGGGCTACTCGGTCGAAGCCGGGCTGGCGAAGACGCTGGGCATCAGGCTCGGAGATACGCTGACTTTCGACGTCGCGGGCACCTGGGTGAGCGCGCCGGTCGTCAACCTGCGTACGGTCGACTGGGATTCGTTCCGGGTCAACTTCTTCGTCGTCGGCACGCGGTCGCTGTTCGCCGAGCTGCCGGCCAGCCTGATCACCAGCTTCCACCTGCCGGTGGAGCGTCGCGATGTCGTCGCGCGCTGGTCGGCACAGTTCCCCAACGTCACCTTCATTGATGTCGGCGAGGTGCTCGGCGAAGTCCGTCGCGTGCTCGAGCTGGCATCGAGCGCCCTGCGGCTGGTGTTCGGCTTCTGCCTCGCGGCCGGGCTGACCGTGCTGCTGGCCGCGCTGGAAACGACCGCGCCCGAACGCCGGCGCGAGGCGGCGGTGATGCGCGCGCTCGGCGCCAGCAGGGCGCAGATCACCAGGGTGCAATGGATCGAAGGCGCGGCCATCGGCGCGACGGCGGGGCTCGTTGCCGGCGTCGCGGCCAGTGTGTCGGGCTGGCTGCTGGCGCGCGAAGTGCTCGAATTGACGGTGCCGTGGAACTGGCAACTGCCGCTGATGAGTCTGGCAACCGGCGTGCTGCTTGCCGCACTGATCACCGCGTGGGAGCGGCGTCAGCTGTCGCGTGCCTCGGCGCTGCGCTTGTTGCGCGATCCGGGCTAGCGCCGGGCGAACGGCACGGGCAGTGCGGTGTGCGATCAGCCGCTGCAGGCGGCGGCAACGGCCTTCGGTTCGGTAACGAAGCGGTTGCCGTTGCCCTGGATGGCGGCAATGCGCCGGTCGCGAGCGGTCTCCCAGGCGTCGACCGGGTAGGTTTTCGCCCACGCGCACATCAGCTGCTTTTCCTGCCGGCTCATCGTCAGGCCGTAGCGCTCGTACATGTAGAGATAGGTCCGGCCGATGCGGCCACGGACTTCCTCACGCGGCTGGGCCCGGCGTTGCTGGAAGTCGACGATGGTCCGGCACTGGCCGTACATGGGCACAGGATTGCGCGTCCACGCGCCGTAGCCGAAGTTGCTGCGATCGCCGTTGACTTCGCCGACAGCAGGGACGAGGTTGACCAGGTCGCCTTCGGCGGTCTGGAACACCGGGTCGCTGTCGGCGCATTGCTTGCGGCCGCCCTTTTGCCAGCACTGCCGCTGGTGGCCCAGATTCCACGCGGGAACGATGTGTTCCCATTCGATGCGTGCGGCACGTTCCGGGTTCTTGCGCGGCTTGAAGCCGCAGGACGACCAGTTCACCTTCTTGTCGCTGTAGTCGCAGCCGCAGTAGAACTCCTCGCGCAGATCGCCGGTAAAGATGCGCGGCAGTACGCGCTTGGCGTTGACGAAATCGCGGTGGCCGACATCGGCGGCGCGGCTCACCAGTGGCGCGGCGCCGACGCCCGAATCCTCTCCGGATGTCGTTTGCAGCAACTGATCACCCAACCTGGCCAGCGCCTGGGTGACTTCGTGACGGGCGAGCTTTTGCAGCTCGCGCTGGACATCCTTGGGAACATCGTCACCGCAGGCGGTGAGTGCGAGGGAAAGCAGGAGGGGGGGCAGGTAACGCATCGGCGGCATTCTTGCCGCCGATGCGTCCGCTTGCCATGTGAATAAGCCCTTGCCAGCGTGCGCGGGCTTTGCTCCGCGGTCTGGCGGGGTACCGAGGCCTAGACGCGGATCATCGGAGTGTCCTTGAGGGCCGCCAGATCGCGGCCACCGGCATAGCTGATCGACGACTGCAGGTCCTGCTGCAGCTCGACCAGCAGCTTCTCGATACTGCCCTTGTAGGGCACAAGGATTTTCTTGCCCTCGACGTTTACGTACGCACCCTTGTTGTGCTCGGAGGCGCTGCCGAAGTATTCCTTGTAGTGCTTGCCGTCGATCTCGATCAGTCCGCCTGCCGATTCGTCGTAGCCGGCGAACAGCGAACCGGCCATGACCATGGTCGCGCCGCAGGCCAGTGCCTTGGCGATGTCGCCGTGTTCGGTGATGCCGCCGTCGGCGATCACCGGAATCGTCACCGCGCCGGCGCAATCGAGCGTGGTCGAGATCATCGGCCGGTGGAAGCCGGTCTTGTTCTTGGTGATGCAGACGCGGCCACCGGCAATGCCGGCCTTGATGGCATCGCAGCCCCAGCTTTGCAGATCGCGCGCGGCGTCGGCGGTGGCGATGTTGCCGCCGATCAGGTAGGTGTTCGGAAACAGCTTCTTCACGTGCGCAATCATGCGCTCGGCCTTGACGCACCAGGCATTGGCGATATCGAGTGTCATGTATTCGGGGGCGATCCCTGCAGCACGCAGGGCGTCGAGCTGGGCGTAAGTGTCATCGTTGACTCCGACCGAGATCGATGCGAACAGCCCGGCATCGTGCATGTTGCGGCAGAAGGTCACCGGATCGACGTTGAAGCGGTGCATGGTGTAGAACCAGCCGCGTTCGGCGAAATGGCGGCAGGTCGCTTCGTTGATCACGCTTTTCATGTTCGATGCGTAGACCGGCATCGCGAAACGTCGCGGACCGAAAGCGACCGAGGTGTCGCAATCCTTGCGACTGTCGACGACGGTTTTCTGCGGTACGAGGTAGACGTCGCCGTAGTTCAGTTCGGGGGTGATGGTCACGATGGACATCGGGTGTATTCCTCTCCGTTGGCATGGACCGGGTGTGCACCGGCCCTGCACGCCGGAACGAAGTTCGAGCGCGCAGACTGCAATTGAAAAAAAACGGGGGCCCCAATAAAAAAGGGAGCGGTATGCCGCTCCCTTTTCTCAAAAAAACCTTGCAAAAATCCTTGCTTCGTCAGCCACTTAGCGGCCAAGCACGCTTCTGAATCTAAGCTGCATCGGCGACGAAGTCAACCCTGTGACGCCCGCCCGATGCACGTCGCTGACCTGGATCAATCCGTGCCTGGACAACGCTGCACATTCGTTGACGGCATCGCCGTCCGTTGCCGACTACTGTGCGGCCTTCCAGCTGCCGTCCGGGTCGAAGCGCGTCATCCGTTCGGCAACACTGGCAGTACGGGTTCCAAGGTTCTTCTCGAACACGGTGCCGTCCTGATTGACCATGAAGGTCATGACACCGGAGACGCCGTACTTGGCCGGCCAGGCGACGAGCGCAAAGCCGCCGAGCATCTTTCCCTTGGCCATGTAGTCGTACGCGCCGCCTTTGGCGTTCGGCCCCTGTGCGGACAGGATGCGGTAGTAGTAGCCGTAATAGGGTGCGCGTGCCTGGCTCAGTTTCTTGCCGTAGCCGTGTCGCGTGGCGTCGGCAAACAGCGGTCCCAGCGGGCTGGCTTCTTCGGCATCGGCGGTTGGCCAGTACAGGCCGTCGCGCTCGCCCGCGGTACTGACCATGCGCTGCGCGTAATGCAGCAGGCCGGAACGGTCCGGATCTCGCCGGTAGAATTCCTCCTGTGCATCGACATAGGCAAGGGCCGCCTGGATGGTGGCGTTCTCGTTCCGGCCGATCCTGCGATTGATCAGCTCTTCGCGGCCTGCGGCGGCATCGAACTGCCACTGGCCGTCGAGCTTGCGCAGCGGAATCGGAAACGGCCAGCGGTTGTCGCCGACCACCAGCGTGGCGCGGTCGGCGGTTTCATCCTCGATTTCGTGATGTGCCTGATATGCGGTGGCGAACTGCTCCCGGCCATACCGGTCGGCCACGGGGTCGCCGGAGTCGATGAGCGGCTTGGCCTGATTGCCGAGAACCTTCAGCATGGCTGCCGGTTTGCCCGACTGGACTGCCGATTGCAATGCGGCTGCGGCATCGTCGGGGGTGGCGTAGCGGCCGGTGGCGGTGGCCAGTGCGGGTGCCGCGAACAAGGCCACAGCAGTCAGCAACGAGGCGATTTTGAGCGAGGCAAGGCGCTTTTCGGTCATCGGTGCGCTCCCCGTTTAGCGGCGTCCGCCGCGGGACGGCGTCGGGCGGTTGATCTGGCCGCGGCTCGAGGCACCGCGCATGCTGTCCTGACGGGCCATCCCGCCACGATCCATCTGGTTGAAGGAGTTGTTGCGCTGGCCGGCGTGGTCACGAGCGGCGCTGCGGTCGGTCGACGTCCGACGCTCCGCGGCACTGCGGTCTGTTGCACTGCGGTCGGTGCCGCGATCGATCCCGCCTTGCGAGGGGCTGCGCACATCCCGGGTGCCGGCTGTGTTCTGGCGGTTCTGTCCGGCGTTGGGGCGTTCCCGCAGCGAGCTCTTGTCGACATTGCCGAGCTGACCGCGTTCCTGATCGGCACGACCGCGGAAGGCTTCGCGGTTGTCGGTGCCGGTGCGGTTGTTGCCGCGATAGCGCTGCTGCGTCGCGTTGTCGCGGTACTGCACGCCGCGGCGGTGGTCGACGTTGTGGTTCCAGTTGCTGTTGCTGATGTTGGTGCGGTTGAAGTTGTTGTAGCGGTTGACGTTGATGTCGACGTCGCCGCGCCCCCAGTTGCAGCCGCCCCAGAGTGCGGAGCCGACGATCACCCCGGCGGTGAACGAGAAGAAGGCTGCACCGGCGGCGTAGCCGGGCGGGTACCAGTAGTACGGCGTGTATGCCGGATACGGCCACGGCCCGTAGACGACGGTCGGGTTGTAGGTCGGCACATAGACGACTTCGGGCTGGGCCGGTTCGATCTTGATCACCGTGGTCCCGCCGCTCGAATCGGAGCTGACGGTCTGTTCCTTGCTCGACTTCAGGTTGCCTTGCGCCTGTGCCTTGTTGCGCAGCCGTTGCGCGGCGTCGAGCACGTCCTTCTGCTGGGCGAGGAAGGCGTCACCGAGCTTCTGCGTCCAGTCGAGCTTGTCGTTCATCATCTGCAGCACCTGCGGGAATGCGGTCAGCGATTTGACGCTGGCGTCCCAGCTCTGCTTCTGCAGTGCGTCCTCGAGCGCCTTGTCCTTCAGGTTCGGGTTGGCCTGCCGCCATCGCTGCGCCTCGACGACCTCGAGCGGATACGTCGACGCCATGAGGATCTGCGCCAGTAGCGAGTCGGGATAGAGGGCGATCGGGGCGACCAGCTGTTCGAGTTCTTCCGGTTTGAATGTTGCCGGAGCGGACTGGTCGTCGGCGGCATGGGCCAGACCGCACACCAGCAGCACGACGAACAGCAATGCACGCATCAGTGCTTGCATCTTTCTTCCTTGAAAGCTGACAAAACGTGGAAAGATGCATCACTTTAGTTGCTGGTGACGGCCCCGACAACGCGAACTCGCCCGGAGGGCGATGACTGCCTCGTTCGTGAGACAGGCCGGGTTCAGTGCGCTGCGATCACCGCGAGGAATTCGTCGCCGTACTTGTCGAGCTTGCGGTCGCCGACGCCGGTGACGCGACCCAGTTCGTAATGGTCACCCGGACGCAACCGGACCATTTCCTTCAGCGTCGCATCGCCGAAGATCACGTAGGCCGGGACGTTCTGTTCGTCGGCCAGCGCCTTGCGCTTGCGGCGCAGCGCCTGCCACAGCGCGTTGTCGGCCGGGCTGTCGAAGCCGGCGTCGCGGCTCTTGGCGGTGAAGGTCTCGCTGCGCGCGCGCAGGAAGACGTCGGCTTCGCCCTTGAGGATCGGTCGGGCCGCGTCGGCCAGCGCCAGCCCGCCGCGGCTTTCGGGCGACAGTTGCAGCGCGCCGCGCGCGACCAGCTGGCGGAAGATGGCCCGCCAGGTGGCTTCGGGCGTGTCCTTGCCGATGCCGTAGGTCGACACCGTCTGGTGGCAGTGCTCGCGCACCTTGGCGTTGTCCTTGCCGAGCAGCACGTCGACCAGGTGGCCGACGCCGAAACGGTTGCCGGTGCGGAACACGCACGACAGCGCCTTGCGCGCCGCGTCGGACACGTCGACGAGTTTGGGCGGGTTCAGGCAGTTGTCGCAGTTGCCGCAGGCCTGGGTTGCTTCGCCGAAGTAGCCGAGCAAGGTCTGGCGGCGGCAGTCGGTAGCCTCGACGAAACCGAGCATCGCGTCGAGTTTGCGGCGCTCGACCATTTTCTGTTCGTCCGGGGCGTTCGAGCCTTCGATCATCTGCGTCAGCAGCATCAGGTCGTTCAGCCCGTAGGTCAGCCATGCGTTGGCCGGCAGGCCGTCACGGCCGGCGCGGCCGGTTTCCTGATAGTAGTTCTCGATGCTCTTGGGCAGGTCGAGGTGGGCGACGAAGCGCACGTCGGGCTTGTCGATGCCCATGCCGAAAGCGATGGTCGCGACCATCACCACGCCTTCGTCGCGCAGGAAAATCTTCTGGTGATTGGCACGGGTGCTGGCGTCGAGCCCGGCGTGATAGGGATAGGCGCGGATCTGCTTCTCGCGCAGCCACACCGCCGTGTCTTCTACCTTCTTGCGCGACAGGCAGTAGACGATGCCCGATTCACCCTCGTGCTCGCGACGGATGAAGCTCAAGAGCTGGTCGCGGCCGTTCTGCTTTTCGACGATGGTGTAGCGCAGGTTGGGGCGGTCGAAGCTCGAGACGAACTGGCGTGCGTCCTTGAGCCTCAGCCGTTCGGCGATTTCCTCGCGCGTGGCGTGGTCGGCGGTGGCGGTCAGCGCGATGCGGGGTACGCCGGGGAAGTCGTCGGCGAGGATCGACAGCTGCAGGTATTCGGGGCGGAAATCGTGGCCCCATTGCGAGACGCAGTGCGCCTCGTCGATCGCGAACAGTGATACCGGGCCGCTCTTGATCAGCCCCATGAAGCGCGGCGTCATCAGCCGCTCGGGCGCGACGTAGAGCAGCTTGAGCCTGCCCGAGAGGAAGTCGCGCTCGATCTCGCGTGCGGCGTCGAGGTCGACGGTCGAATTGAGGAAGGCCGCGGCGACACCGAGTTCCTTCAGCGTGTCGACCTGATCCTGCATCAGCGCGATCAGCGGGGAAACCACGACCGCACAGCCGTCGCGCAACAACGCCGGCACCTGATAGCACAGCGATTTGCCGCCACCGGTCGGCATCAGCACCAGCGCATCGCCACCGCCGGCGACGTGTTCGACGATCTCGCCCTGCTGGCCGCGGAAGGCGTGATAACCGAAAACGTGTTCGAGGACGGAAAGCGGGCTGGCGGACATCGGGGAGCTTGGAGCGCGGGAAGGGCGCCATTGTACGCCGGCCCGGGCAACAAGCGGCTGCGGCACGGCGACCGGTGCCGATATTCACCCCGATGTGCGAGCGCGGAGCGGCGCGGGGATATCGGGTAAAATGGCGGATCGATCCGAATTGACCCAGAGAAGCCAGATGACCCTGCATGAACTGATCTCGACCCGTGTTGCTGCCGCGCTGGCCGCCGTGGGCGTGCCCGATGCCCCCGCTGCCGTGGCGCCCGCATCGCGACCCGAGTTCGGCGACTATCAGGCCAACGGCGTGATGGGCGCGGCCAAGAAGCTCAAGCAGAACCCGCGCGAGCTGGCCGGCAAGGTCATCGACGCGCTCGATCTGGCCGGCATCGCCAGCAAGATCGAAATCGCCGGCCCGGGCTTCATCAACATCACCCTCGACGACGGCTTCCTCGCCGCACAGGTCGCACGCCAGCACGGCGACGTGCGCCTCGGCGCCGGCACCGACGTGATGCAGAAGGTCGTCATCGACTACTCGTCGCCGAACCTCGCGAAGGAAATGCACGTCGGCCACCTGCGCTCGACCATCATCGGCGACGCGCTCGCCAGGGTGCTGCGCTTCATGGGTCACGAAGTGATCGCCCAGAACCACGTCGGCGACTGGGGCACGCAGTTCGGCATGCTGACCGCATACCTGGTCGAGCGCGAGGAAGACGGCAGCGACGACATGCTGGCGCTCGACGACCTCGAAGGCTTCTATCGCGCAGCCAAGTTGCGCTTCGACGAGGACGAAGCCTTTGCCACCCGTGCCCGCGACTACGTGGTGAAGTTGCAGAGCGGCGATGTGCGCGTGCGTGCATTGTGGGAACGCTTCCTCGACATCTCGCTGACGCATTGCGAGGCCGTCTACGCCAGGCTGGGCGTGCAGCTGACCCGCGACGACGTGATGGGCGAATCGGCGTACAACGACGATCTGGCGCCGGTCGTCGCCGACCTGAAGGCCAAGGGGCTGGTGACAGAGTCCGAAGGCGCGCAGGTCGTCTTCCTCGACGAATTCAAGAACAAGGACGGCGAGCCGCAGGCCTACATCGTGCAGAAGCAGGATGGGGGCTTTCTGTACTCGACCTCGGATCTGGCCGCAGCGCGCTACCGCGCCGACAAGCTCAAGGCCGACCGCGCGCTCTACGTCGTCGATGCGCGTCAGGGCCTGCACTTCCAGCAGGTGTTCACCGTCGCCCGCAAGGCCGGCTTCGTTCCGGCCGACATGCAGCTCGAGCACGTCGCCTTCGGCACGATGATGGGCGAGGACGGCAAGCCGTTCAAAACCCGGTCCGGCGGCGTCGTCAAACTCGCCGAGCTGCTGGCCGAGGCCGAACAGCGTGCGTTCGATCTGGTGAGCAGCAAGAACCCGGATCTGGACGAAGCCACGCGCCGGCAGATTGCCCGCGTCGTCGGTATCGGCGCGGTCAAGTACGCCGACCTCTCGAAGCATCGCACCAGCGATTACGTGTTCGACTGGAACACGATGCTGAGCTTCGAAGGCAATACCGCACCGTATCTGCAGTACGCCTACACGCGGATTGCCAGCATCTTCCGTCAGGCCGGCGAGTTCGACGCGCATGCGGCCATCCGGATCACAGAGCCGGCCGAGCACCAGCTGGCGTTGCAACTGGCGCAGTTCCCCGAGCTGCTGCAACAGGTGGCTGCTGACACCTGCCCGCACTTCCTCTGCGCCTACCTGTACCAGCTGGCGACCAAGTTCAGCCGCTTCTATGAAGCCTGCCCGGTGCTGAAATCGGAGGGGGACGTCCGCGCCAGCCGGCTCGCATTGTGTGCCGCCACGGCGAAAACGCTGTCGACCGGCCTCGGACTGCTCGGCATCGAAGTGCTCGAGGCGATGTAAGTCGTCACGTCTGCAGCAAAAAACCCCGGCTCGATGCCGGGTTTTTTTTATATTGCCGATTCCGTTTTGACTTTCCATTTTGTTGCTTACTTGGTGCTTTTTGTTGGTGTATATTTTTGCGCGATGAGTACCACCTGTTTGACTCGCGTTCAACGCAGGGGCAACCGGGCCGGGAGCGCAGCCGGATCTTCCGGCACAACGATCTGGAATGGGCAATGCGTACCTTTGTGATGGCGATGTTTCTGATTCTGGCGATGACCGCCTGCTCCAAAAAGGAGGAGGCCTCCGCGGAAGGCGCCGTGACGAGTGCAAGCGGGCAGGGCAATGGCGCTGCGCGATTCATGGCCTACGCGCACATGGTGCGCCTGGACGTCACCGAGGGAAAAGTCGCAGGCTTGTATGAGTCGGTACAGGATGCGTGTCGCAAAGCCGTCGCCGAACAGTGCGTCATCCTGAAGTCGAGCCTCTCGACCGGGCGTGACGTGTCGGCCGAGATCAGGCTCAGGGCCACTCCCGCAGGCATACAGAAGCTGATGGACCTGCTGGCAAACGGCGGCCGGATCATCGACAAGTCCGTTTCGGCCGAGGATCTGGCCGGCCCGATCGGGGACGCGGCCAGGAAGCTGGCGATGCTGGAAGACTACCGCGCCAAGCTTGAAGCGCTCCGCGCGCGTGCAAGCAGCGATGTCGATGCGCTCATCAAGGTCAATCAGGCGCTGGCGCAGGTGCAAAGCGACATCGAGGCCGTCAGCGGGGAAAAGGCCCATCTGATGCAAAGGGTCGAAACCGCGACGCTGACCGTCTCCATTGCCACGATGCAAAGCCGGTCGTTCTGGCGTCCCGTGGCGCTTGCGTTGTCGGACTTCGGCAGGAATCTGTCCCAGGGTGTGTCGAGTGCGATTACCGGCGTTGCCTATCTGCTGCCCTGGTGCGTGGTGCTGCTGGTGTTTTTCTTTCTCGGGCGCCGGCTGTGGCGCCGCCAGAAACGATTGCCCAAGAGCGCCTGACCCTTCATGCGACCTGCGCCGGACATTGCGACGGTGTGTTCATGTGAAATGCCGCACCCCGGAGAACACGATGCGTTCCACCCTCGCTGGCCTGAACGTCGTGGTAGCCGATCTCCTGACGATTGGGCGGGGTAACGAGGCGTTCGGGCAGTGCGTCATGCCGTCACGCGAGGGCTTGCAATGACTGCGCTCATCGGTGGCGGCCGTACGGCCGAGGTTTTCGAGCACGACGAAAGCCGTGTCCTGAAACTGTTTTACGATTTTGTCGACGCCGCCGACGTCGAGGCGGAGTTTGCCAAAGCACAGCTGGCCTTTGCCAACGGCGTGTTCACGCCGGAGGCGCACGCGCTGGTGCAGCACGAAGGCCGGTACGGCATCGTCTACCAGCGCATCGCCGGACCGTCGTTGTTGCGCGAACTGCAGCGTGTTCCCTGGCGTTCGGCCGCAATCGCACGGCAAATGGCCGGTCTGCATCGTCGCATCCATGCCGTTGCCTGCCCGCCGGGGCTGGGACAACAGAAGTCGCGACTGTGCGAGTCGATCGCCCGTGCCGACGGGCTGGCGGCGAGGACGAGGCACGCCATCGTCGATTACACGATGGCGCTGCCCGACGGCGAGGCGCTGTGCCATGGCGATTTCCATCCCGACAACGTGCTGGTCGGGCAGGGACTCTGGGTGATCGACTGGATGACCGCAGCACGAGGTCATCCCGCTTGCGATGTGGCCAGAACCGCGATGTTGCTGGAGTGCACCGAGCTGCCCGGCAAGCTGCCCAAGGCCGTGCGAACCGTGCTGGTGTGGTTGCAGCAACGGCTGGCGCGGGGCTATGTGCGCGAGTATCTGCGCCTGTCCGGGCTGGATGTCGGCGAGGTGGCGCAGTGGCGTGTGCCGAACGACGCCGCACGGTTGGCCGAGCGCCTGAGTCCCGAGGAGCGCCGCGTGATGCTGCAGCGGATCGATGCTGCCTTGCCCGCGCTGCGTTGATCCGTTGAACCTGGCAACAGAACGAAGGGCATGACCATGCGAATCGAACGCGACGACCTGACGCATCCGTTGGTGCATGCGCTGCTGCGCGAGCATCTGAGCGGCATGCAGGCCAATTCGCCCGAGGGCTGCGTACAGGCGCTGGACCTGTCCGGCCTGAAAACGCCGGCGGTGACGTTCTGGACCGCGTGGGATGGCGACGCCTTGCTCGGCTGTGGCGCGCTGAAGGCGCTGGATGACGAGAACGGCGAGATCAAGTCGATGCGTACGGCGCAATTGCATCTGCGCAGGGGCGTGGCGCAGGCGATTCTGGGTACGGTGCTGGCCGAGGCTGCGCGTCGCGGTTATGCGCGGGTGAGTCTGGAAACCGGCTCGTCGCCGGCCTTCGGTGCCGCGCAGGCGCTGTATGCGCGCAACGGTTTCGTCCGCTGCGGACCGTTCGGCGACTATGTGCCGAACGATTTCAGCGTCTTCATGACCCGGGTGCTGCCGGGGCAGGGCTGCAACCCGACGGGAGAACGGTGATGCCCATGAGTTCATTGATCACCGGGGTCGCGCATATCGGTATCCGGGTGCACGAACTGGCCCGGTCACGGGCATTTTACGAGCTGCTGGGCTTCCGCTTCGTCGTCGGCCCGGTCGGGCCGGAGCCGGTGGCGGTGATGTCGCATCCGTCCGGGCTGGAGGTGAATTTCATCCTGAATGCCTCGGCTGCCGCGACGCGGAACGTGCTGATGGACATCGACGACAAGCACGCCGGTTATACGCACATGGCGCTGGCGGTCGGCGATGTGCTGGCCGTGAAGAGGGAGCTGGAAGCGGCCGGGGTTGCGATCACCGAAGGCCCGATCACCTTTTCGACCGGGTCGACGTCGATTTTCGTGCGCGACCCGGACCGGAACGTGATCGAGTTCAACCAGAAGGCCTGACCGCTGGCATCCCGTCCGTGGCGCGACCGTGTGGGCGGGGTGAGCCGGCGCGTTCAACGCAGGCGCAGCGCCCTGACGACTTCGGCATCGTGGCGCTCGACCTCGACGAAGCCGAGCGACGCATACAGTGCCGCGGCTGCGGAATTGGCGGGACGGTGGCCGATCAGGATGCGTTCGCCGCCTTGCGCGGCCAGCTCGTCGATCAGTCGCAGCATCGCCGCCTTGCCGTAACCGCGGCGCTGGTGTCGTGCATCGATCATCAGCATCACGATCCAGTCCTCGCCGGACTCCGGGTCCTTGCCGAGCACGGCGAAGCCGACGGGGTCGTTGCCGGCCTGAATCGCGCGCAGCCGAAAGCTCGGTTCGAACTTCGACTCGGCGATCCATTCGAGCACCGAGAACGGAAAGTGCTGCTTCTGCCCGGCCGAGACGCTCAGTGCGGCGCAGGCGCCCCAGTTGTCGCGGGTGACTTCATGCAGCGACACCATGGGCTCAGGCCGGGGACGTGACCACCGCCGTACCGCTGGCCGAGACCATCAGCATGCCGTTGTTCTGGCCGAGTACTTCATAGTCGAGATCGATGCCGATCACCGCGTTGGCGCCCAGCGCGGCGGCGCGTTCCTGCAGTTCCTGCAATGCGATGTCGCGGGCCTTCTGCAGCTCCTTTTCGTACGTGGCCGAGCGGCCGCCGACCAGATCGCGAATGCCGGCGAACAGGTCCTTGAAGACGTTGGCGCCGAGGATGGCTTCACCGGTGACGATGCCGCAGTAGCGGCTGATCTTGTGGCCTTCGAGCGTGGCCGTGGTGGTAACGAGCATGCGGGACTCCAGGTCGAGGAACGGGCGGAACGGTTTTCAATGATCGGACAGGATGCGGGCATTTGCCCGTTGCTTGGGCAGGGGCCGTCCGGCTTGGTTCCGTGCCGGGGCGCTTGCGCGGCGCATGAAAAACGCCACCGCGGGCGGTGGCGTTGTCGTGGCGTCGAGTCCGGTCTTACAGGCCGGCGTCGACCAGCATCTCGCGCGTCAGCAGGAAGACGAAGCCGTCGCCGCTGGCCGTATCGAGCCAGACGAAAGGCAGTTGCGGGTAGGCGGCTTCGAGCACGTCGCGGTTGTGGCCGATCTCGACGACCAGCACGCCGCGGGGATTGAGGAAGGCACTGGCGCTGTCGATCAGCTTGCGGGTGATGTCGAGGCCGTCCTCGCCGCTGCCCAGCGCCATGTCCGGTTCGTGGCGGTACTCTTCCGGCAGCTCGTCCATCGACGGCGCGTCGACATAGGGGGGGTTGGAGATGATCAGGTCGTAGACCTCGCCGGTCACCGGCTCGAACAGGTCGCCGTCGAGCAGGTCGATACGGTCGCCGAGCTGGTAGTCGGCAACGTTGATTTCGGCGACGTCGAGCGCATCCGGGCTCAGGTCGACGGCGTCGATCTGTGCGTCGGGGAAGGCGTCGGCGAGCAGGATCGCCAGGCAGCCCGAGCCGGTGCACAGGTCGAGGGCGCGGTGGACCAGTTCCGGGTGTTCGATCCACGGTTCCAGCGCCTCGTTGAACAGCAGCTCGGCAATGAAGGAGCGCGGCACGATGGTGCGCTCGTCCACGTAGAACTTGTACTCGCCCAGCCAGGCTTCGCGGGTCAGGTAGGCGGTGGGTACATGCTCGTCGGCACGCTTGCGGATCACCTCGACCAGACGGTCGACCTCGGACGGCAGCAGCCGGGCCTCGAGGAAGGGCTCGAGCTTGTCGATCGGCAGCTTCAGCGTCGCCAGCAGCAGGTAGGCGGCCTCGTCGAAAGCGTTGTCGGTGCCGTGGCCGTAGAACAGCCCGGCTTCGTTGAAGCGGCTGACGGCAAAGCGCAGGCAGTCACGCACCGTGGACAGGTGCTGGCGGGCGGCTTCATACATGGGGCGGGGCTCCGGCTTGAAAATACCGCGAGTGTAGAGTGCCGGGGCCGAATCGGCGAGCCCAGTGCCGCTCCATCTGTCTTCAGGCTTTCATTCGGGACGGTTTATCTGCCGCGCGGCGGCTTTGCGACGTGGAATGTGCCAATTGGGGATGCGGCGCGCATGGCTTGGGTGTACATTTCTGCCTTTTCCTTCAAGCTGTTGGCGCATTCTGCGCGCAGCAACCGCAGGGCACACCGCTAATGAGTTTCTCGACCCTGGGCTTGGCCCGGGAAGTACAGCAGGCCGTCGAGGCCATGGGTTACGAAAACCCCACCCCGATCCAGTCGCAGGCGATTCCGCTGGTGCTCGCCGGCCGTGACGTCCTCGGCGCCGCGCAGACCGGTACCGGCAAGACCGCCGCGTTCACCTTGCCGATCCTGACCCGGCTTGCCCAGTTCGCCAATACCAGCGTTTCGCCGGCCAAGCACCCGGTACGCGCGCTGATCCTGACGCCGACGCGCGAGCTGGCCGACCAGGTCGGCGAGAACGTCAAGACCTACTCGCAGTTCATGCCGTTGCGCAGCCACATCGTCTTTGGCGGCGTCGACATCAAGGAACAGATTCCTGCGCTGCGTGCCGGTGTCGAAGTGCTGATCGCCACCCCGGGCCGGCTGCTCGACCATGTTCAGCAGAAATCGGTGAACCTGTCGCAGGTCGAGATCCTCGTGCTCGACGAAGCCGACCGCATGCTCGACATGGGCTTCATTCTCGACATCAAGAAGATCATCTCGATGTTGCCCAAGCGCCAGCAGACGCTGCTGTTCTCGGCGACGTTCTCGCCCGAGATCAAGAAGCTGTCGAACGAGTTCCTGAATGATCCGGCGCTGGTCGAGGTGGCAAGACAGAACGCGACCAACGACAACGTCGAGCAGCTGCTGCACCCGTGCGAAACGCACCGCAAGCCGGCCTTGCTGGCGCACCTGATCCGCACGCACCGGATGGGCCAGGTCATCGTGTTCAACCGCACCAAGATCGGTGCCGACCAGGTCGCGCGCGAACTGAAGCGCGGCGGCTTCAACTGCGAAGCGATCCACGGTGACCGCGAACAGCGCGCGCGGCTGGAAACGCTGCAGCGCTTCAAGGAAGGCACGCTGCAGATCCTCGTGGCGACCGACGTTGCCGCCCGCGGTCTGGACATTTCCGAACTGCCCTACGTGGTCAACTTCGAGCTGCCGAACAACCCGGAAGACTACGTCCACCGGATCGGCCGTACCGGCCGTGCCGGCGCCAAGGGCGTGGCGATCTCGCTGGTCGATCCGGGCGAGGACAAGGCCTACGCGCTGATCCAGAAGCTGATCAAGAAGGAACTGCCGCTGACGCCGGTGCCGGGCTATTCGCCGGGTACGACGCCGGTGCAGCCGGAGCGCCCGAACCGGGGCGAGCGCCGCCATCCGGAAGAGCGTCGCGACACCACCGAAGCGCGCGCCGCTGCGCCGCGCCAGTCGCGTCCGCGCGGCAACGACATCGACGTACCGCTGCCGACCAAACCGCTGCCGTCGCTGCCCAAGCGGCCGCAACAGATCGCTGCACTGTTCCTGCCGCCGAAGCATCCGGTCAGCAAGTAATCCGCCGATGAGCGACTTCGCCGCGCGCTGGACCGCAAGGCTGCAGACCGGATTTCCGGTACTGGCGGCCATGCAGGTCAGCTTGCGCGGCGATGCTGCGGACTGGGTGCTGCATGCGCCGTTTGCACCGAACCGCAACGACCACGCCACCGCCTTCGGCGGCAGCCTGTCGACGCTGGCGACGATCGCCGGCTGGCTCTACGTCAACGAGGCAGCGGCCACAGTCGTCGGTGATCGCGTCGATGTCGTGATCCAGACCGGCAACGCCCATTTTGTCATGCCGCTGCAGGCCGACCTGCTGGCGCAGGTCGTCCCGCCGGACGAGGCCGAGCTCGCCAGCTTCCACCGCACGCTGGCCCGCCGCGGCCGTGCCAGACTGACACTGCACGCAACCGTCGGCGACGGGACCAGCGAAGCGGTGCACTTCACCGGCCAGTACGTCGCACTCCGCCTGCCGGAATGAAAAAAGCCGCTGATTCAGCGGCTTTTTTCATTGGCGGTCCGCTCGGTCAGGCGGCGACCAGACGCACTGCCAGCGGCGTGCCGCCGTCGACCAGCGCAATCAGCCGGTCGATGTTCGGGTGCTTGCCCGGGAAGGCTTCGGCATCGGCGGTGTGCTCGGCGTAGAGGCGCAGGCCCTTGTCGGCCGCGACCGCGTCGATGGCGCCGAACTCCTGATACAGCGCGTGATAGACGCGCACGCTGCCGGCCTGACCCGGCTTGTTTTCCAGCGTGGCGACGATGCTGTCGCCATGCAGCAGCTCGAGGCCGGCGAGATGGTCTACGCTGGGGAGCGTCGCGAGTAGGTGCTTGAAGTCCATGCTTTTGTCCTGATGGTGGGCGTCAACGGCGGGGATGTCGCGACGTTAACGGGTTCGGGCCGTGTGGCCGTTCAACTGGATCGGGAGTTTGCCATGAAATCAGTCGTTTTCGCGCTGGTCATGCTGGCGTGCTCGGGCTACGTTGCCGCCGACAAGGGTGATGTGACGAGGGACGAGTACCTGAAACGCGCCGAGGCGCATTTCGACAAGGTCGATACCAACCACGACGGCGTGCTGAGCGAGACGGAGCGCGATGCGGCACGCGCCAGGATGCACGAGAAGATGGCCAAGCACGGCAAGGACATGCCGGACATGATGGAGCACCACATGAAAGGCGACCTGAGCAAGGCCGACTACATGAAGCGGGCCGGGGAGCACTTCGACCGGATGGACGCGAACCACGACGGCAAGCTGACGGCGGCAGAGCGCAAGGCGTACTGGCAATCGATGCGCAACAAGGCATCTGCGGCGCAGTAAGCCGCTCAGACCGCGTCGCGGCCCCAGATGGTGTTGGCACCCAGCGCCAGCGTCGCGGTGTCGACAACGGTGTGGATACGGTAGGCCGGCAGGGCGGTATCGCGCGGTACCGGCAGCGACAGTGTCTGGCCGAAGCGGTCCAGGTAGGCGACGACCGCCGGTGCATCCTCGCGCGGACCGGTTTCGCGGACGATGGCGGTTTCGCCGTTGGCCAGGGTGACGGTGGCACCGGGCGGAAACACGCCGACGGTTTCGGTGAACAGCCGTGCCAGCTTGGCGTCGACGCCGTCGGCCAGGCTCTGCTTCAGTGCGGCATCGGCATGCTGTGCGTGGCGCCAGGCACTCTGGGTCAGCAGCGCGCAGTAACGGTCGGCCAGACCGAGCAGCCGTGCTTCGAACCGGATGGCATCGCCGTGAAGCTGTTGCGGATAGCCGCTGCCATCCGGCGCCTCGTGATGCTGCAGCACGCAGTCGAGCCACAGCGTGTCCGCAACCCCGCGCAGCCGCAGCAGGTCGCGGCTGTGTTGCGGATGCTGCTGCATCGTTTCGCGCTGTTCGGGGGTCAGCGGCGTCGTCTGGCTCGCCAACGTCGTCTGCAGGGCCTGCATGCCGATGTTCATCGTCAGTGCGGCCGCGACCACGGGCAGCCGCTCGGTACGGGCACGACCGAGTCCGGCCAGTGCCAGATCGACGACGGTGGCGACGTCGCAGGCGTGCCGGGCCGGATAGGCGCTGCGCTGGTCGATGAGGATCTGCGCCAGCGCGACATGGCGGTTCTGCGCGCAGGCAAGCTGCACCGCCTTGGCGACGTTGACGACGTCGGTGGCGAGTGGCGCATCGTGAAGGTCGTCGGCCAGTAGCGCGTCGAGACGGTGGCGGGCGGCACGGATCAGTTGGGCGGGGCTGAGCGGGTTGGAAGGCATGATGTCACGGCGTGGTCGTGGCAACGATTCTAGCCTATCCGCAATGGCAAGCCGGCCACCGGTTTGGCGTAAATGCGCGAACGCCCTTTGCCGGGCTTGCCGAACAAAGGGCGTCGCGTTGGGCGCGAAGCGGAGTCAGTCTTCGTCGGCTTCGTCGATCCAGGCCAGCTGGATCGCTTCGAGAATCTTTTCGCCGCAGTGCTTAGGGTCGTCGTTGAAATCGGGCAGGGCCAGCACCCAGTTGCGCAGGTCGACGAAATTGACCTTGAGCGGGCTGATGTCGGGATGGGTTTCGGCGAGTTCGATGGCGATCAGACGGCTGTCGGTCCATTTCATGGCTGGGTGTCCTCTTTGACTTTGGCAACACGTCCGCCGGTCAGCGCGACGAGGTGATCGGGGGCGAGTGCGAACACGCTGTTCGGCGTGCCGGCGGCGGCCCAGAGTTCGGCATGTGCGAGCAGGTCTTCGTCGATCAGCGTGATCGGCGTTTCGGCATGCGCGATCGGCGCCACACCACCGATGACGAAGCCGGTACGGGCACGCACGAAGTCGGCGTCGGCGCGGCCGATTTTTTCGCCGACCAGTGCGGCCACGGCCTTTTCGTCGACGCGGTTGGCACCGCTGGTGACGACGAGCACGTGACGTTCGCTGACCTTGGCGCGCAGGATCACCGACTTGGCGATCTGCGCGACGCTGCAGCCGATGGCCGCTGCGGCATCGGCACTGGTGCGGGTCGACGCATCGAACTCGACGATGCGGGTTTCGATCCCGGCGGCGTCGAGTGCCGCGGCGACACGCAGCTGGCTCTCGGATGCCATCTCAGTGGTTTTCGCGGGCGTGATTGATCGTGTACTTCGGCAGCTCGACGACCAGTTCGGCGTCGGCGACCAGCGCCTGGCACGACAGGCGCGAGCACGGCTCGAGGCCCCAGGCCTTGTCGAGCTGGTCCTCTTCCAGTTCCTCGGCCGGTTCCAGGCTGTTGAAGCCTTCGCGGACGAGCACGTGACAGGTCGTGCAGGCGCACGACATTTCGCAGGCGTGTTCGATCCAGATGTCGTGGTCGAGCAGGGCCTGGCAGATCGAGGTGCCGGGTTCGGCATCGAACACCGTGCCTTCGGGGCACAGCGTCGGGTGCGGCAATACAACGATTTGGGTCATTCGGTCCGTCCCCTTAAAAGTCGCTGACCTTGTGGCCAGCCAGCCCGCGGCTCACGGCGCGATCCATCCGGCGGGCGGCGAAGTCGCCGCTGGCCTGATTGAGCGCCTCGGCGGCGGTGCGGATGAGATTGGCGTTGCTGCCGGCGTTGGCAGCTTGTGCTGCGGCGAGGGCGGTATCGACCGCCTGGCGCTCGTCGGCGTTCAGCAGGTCACCGTCCTGTTCGAGCGCTGCCAGCGTGGCGTTGACGATGCTCTCGGATTCGACGCGGGCCTCGGCCAGCTTGCGCGCTTCGAGGTCGTCGCCGGCATGCGCCATCGAGTCGCTGAGCATCCGGCCGATCTCGTCGTCGGACAGCCCGTACGACGGCTTGACGACGATGCTGGCCTGCACGCCCGAACTCTGTTCCTGCGCCGAAACGCTCAGCAGGCCGTCGGCATCGACCTGGAAGGTGACGCGGATGCGTGCGGCGCCGGCGACCATGGCCGGAATGCCGCGCAGCTCGAACCGCGCCAGCGAGCGGCAGTCGGTCACGAGTTCGCGCTCGCCCTGCAGCACGTGGATCGCCATTGCGGTCTGGCCGTCCTTGAACGTCGTGAACTCCTGCGCGCGCGCGGTCGGGATCGTGCTGTTGCGCGGGATCACCTTTTCGACGAGGCCGCCCATGGTCTCGAGGCCAAGCGACAGCGGAATCACGTCGAGCAGCAGCCAGTCGTCGTCGCCCTTGTTGCCGGCAAGCACATTGGCCTGCATCGCCGCGCCGAGCGCGACGACCTTGTCCGGGTCGAGATTGGTCAGCGGCGGCTTGCCGAACAGCTGGGCGACGGCGCGGCGCACGTGCGGCATGCGCGTGGCGCCGCCGACGAGGACGACGCCCTTGATGTCGTCGGCCGTGAGCCGGGCGTCGCGCAGTGCGCGGCGTACCGGCGTGACCGTTTTCTGCACCAGATGGTCGGTGATCTGCTGGAAGATTTCAGCAGTCAGCTCGACGTCGATCACGCTGTCGTCGGACAGCTTGGCGGTGATCTGGGTGCTGGCGTGCTCGGTCAGCGCTTCCTTGGCCTGACGCGCCTTGGTCAGCAGCAGCCGGGCGTCCTTGTCGTTCAGTTGCGACAGGCCGGCGGCCTCGAGAATCCAGCAGTACAGCCGGTGGTCGAAGTCGTCGCCGCCGAGCTGCGAGTCGCCGCTGGTCGCGCGCACTTCGAACACGCCACGGGTGAGTTCGAGGATGGACACGTCGAAGGTGCCACCGCCGAGGTCATAGACGACGTAAGTGCCTTCGGACGCATTGTCGAGGCCGTAAGCGATGGCCGCAGCGGTCGGTTCGTTCAGCAGGCGCAGCACGTTCAGCCCGGCAAGGCGGGCGGCATCCTTGGTGGCCTGGCGCTGGGCGTCGTCGAAGTAGGCCGGGACGGTGATCACCGCGCCGACGAGTTCGCCGCCGAGGCTCTGCTCGGCGCGGGTACGCAGCGCCCTGAGGATGTCGGCGGACACTTCGACCGGGCTCTTGATGCCTGCGGCGGTCGACAGCTTGAGCATGCCCGGCTCGTCGACAAAGCGGTAGGGCGTCGCGGCATCGGCGACATCGGTGAGGCCGCGGCCCATGAAGCGCTTCACCGAGACGACGGTATTGGCCGGGTCCTGGTTCTGCCGCTTCTGCGCGGCATGGCCGACGGTGACGGTCTGGTCGGCGCCGTAGTGGACGACCGACGGCAGCAGGGTGCGGCCATCGTCGTCCGGCAGACAGGCGGCACTGCCGCTGCGCACGGTCGCGACCAGCGAGTTGGTCGTGCCCAGATCGATGCCGACCGCCAGACGGTGCTGGTGCGGGGCGGCGGAAAGACCGGGCTCGGAAATCTGCAGTAGGGCCATGGGTTCGCGGTATGTATGGATCAGGGCGCCGGGGCGCCGGTGTCAAACCGGCACGGGAGGCGCGGCATCAGAAAAGCACGGCTTCGATGGCGTCGCCGATTTCCTCGTGCAGCTTTTCGAGAAAGCGCAGCTTGCGTACGGCCATCGCGGCGGCGGGGTAGTCGCGATCGACGTCGATCAGTGCCCCCAGTTCGGCCGTCAGCGCAGCGGTGTCCTGCGCGAGGTCGCGGTTCAGGGCTTCGAGTGCATCGACACTGCGGGAGGCCCGGGTGTCGGCAATGGCTTCGCGCCATTCCATCTGCGCCATCAGGAAGTCCATCGGCATCGCCGTATTGGTCTCTTCCTCGGTATCGACGCCGGCCAGCGTCAGCAGGTAGCGCCCGCGCGCCAGCGGCGACTTCAGCGTCTGGTACGCCTCGTTGACCCGGGTGGCGATCTGCAGGCTCATCCGCCGGGTCGCGTCGTCGTGACTGGCGAAACGGTCGGGATGGTAGTCGGCCTGCAGGGCCTTGTAGCGGGCATCGAGCGCGGCACGATCCAGCGCGAAGGTCTGCGGCAGGCCGAACAGTGCGAAGTGGTTCTGGGCGAAATCGAAGTTCATCGGCGGGCGATCGGGACGGTCAGACGTGGAAGCTTTCGCCGCAACCGCACTCGTTCTTCACGTTCGGGTTGTTGAACTTGAAGCCTTCGTTCAGGCCTTCCTTGGCGAAGTCGAGCTCGGTGCCGTCGATGTAGGGCAGGCTCTTGGCGTCGGTGAACAGCTTGACGCCGTGGCTTTCGAACACGAGGTCGTCCTCGACCGCCACGTCGACGAATTCGAGCTTGTACGCCATGCCCGAGCAGCCGGCGGTTTTCACGAACAGCCGGATGCCCAGCCCCTTGCCGCGCTTGGCGAGGAAGTTGCTGATGTGCGTTGCGGCGGCGTCGGTGAGCGTCAGTGCCATGCTAAATACTCCTGCGGCAGGAGCGGGCCGCGCCCGTCCTGCAATCGGTACATCAGTCGTGCTTTTTCTTGTAGTCGGCCACGGCGGCCTTGATCGCGTCCTCGGCGAGGATCGAGCAGTGGATCTTCACCGGGGGCAGCGCCAGTTCTTCGGCGATCTGGGTGTTCTTGATCGACAGTGCCTCGTCGAGCGTCTTGCCCTTGACCCATTCGGTCACCAGCGAGCTCGATGCGATCGCCGAACCGCAGCCGTAGGTCTTGAACTTTGCATCTTCGATCACGCCATCGGCGCCGACCTTGATCTGCAGCTTCATCACGTCGCCACAGGCCGGTGCGCCGACCATGCCGGTACCGACGTCGTCGTCGCCCTTGTCGAACGCGCCGACATTGCGCGGGTTTTCGTAGTGGTCGAGGACCTTTTCGCTGTAAGCCATTTGGAATACCTCCAGTTCAGTGTTCGTCGGCCTGTCGATGCGTTGGCGCCGATTTTTGGCGCGGATCGCGGACTCAGGCAAGGCGCGGTAACCGCGCATTCGTTCAATCGCGCCGCGCCGAAAGGGTAGGCTGGGCGCCGGTTCGCGACGTGGGCATCATGCCCACGAGCGGGGCGGCAACAACGCCGGCCCGCACGCCGCGGATGCGATTAGTGGGCGGCCCACTCGATCGTGTTCAGATCGATGCCTTCCTTGTACATGTCCCACAACGGCGACAGTTCACGCAGCTTGCCGATCTTCTGGTGGATCAGTTTCACCGCGAAGTCGATGTCGTCTTCGGTGGTGAAGCGGCCGATGGTGAAGCGGATCGAGCTGTGCGCCAGTTCGTCCGAACGGCCCAGTGCGCGCAGCACGTAGGACGGCTCGAGCGATGCCGACGTACAAGCCGAACCCGACGACACCGCGAGTTCCTTCAGCGCCATGATCAGCGATTCGCCTTCGACGAAGTTGAAGCTGACGTTGAGGTTGTGCGGCACGCGGCGGTCCATGTCGCCGTTCAGGTGCGTTTCCTCGATGTCCGACAGGCCGGCCCACAGGCGGTCGCGCAGCTTGCGGGTGCGTTCGAGCTCGGCCGCCATGTCTTCACGGGCGATGCGGAAGGCTTCGCCCATGCCGACGATCTGGTGCGTGGCCAGCGTGCCCGAGCGGAAGCCGCGTTCGTGGCCGCCACCGTGCATCTGTGCTTCGAGGCGGACGCGCGGCTTGCGGCGGATGTACAGCGCGCCGATGCCCTTGGGGCCGTAGCTCTTGTGCGCCGACATGCTCAGCAGGTCGATCTTGAGCTTTTGCAGGTCGATCTCGACCTTGCCGGTCGCCTGGGCGGCGTCGACGTGGAAGATGATCCCGCGTTCGCGGCAGATCTCGCCAATGGTTTCGACGTCCTGGATCACGCCGATTTCGTTGTTCACGAACATCACCGACACGAGGATGGTGTCGTCGCGCAGCGCAGCCTTGAATACGTCCAGATCGAGCAGGCCGTCATCCTTGACGTCCAGATAGGTGACGTCGAAGCCCTGGCGCTCCAGCTCGCGACACGGGTCGAGCACGGCCTTGTGCTCGGTCTTTACCGTGATGATGTGCTTGCCCTTGGTCTTGTAGAAGTTGGCCGCGCCCTTGATCGCCAGGTTGTCCGACTCGGTCGCGCCCGAGGTCCAGACGATTTCCTTCGGGTCGGCATTGATCAGCGCAGCGACCTGTTCGCGCGCTTCCTCGACCGCAGCTTCCGCGTCCCAACCGTAGGCGTGCGAGCGGCTCGCCGGGTTGCCGAAGATTTCGGTCAGGTACGGAATCATTTTCTGCGCCACGCGCGGATCGACCGGGGTAGTGGCGGAGTAATCGAGGTAGATCGGCTTCTTGTCCATTGGAGCTCCTGTTTGCCCGGTCATTGCTGGGCGGGTAATTCGCTGTGTCGTGCGCCGCGCGCATCGACCAGCACGCTGGCGGCATCAAGCCGGCGGCGCTGTTTTTCCAGTTGTTTTTCCACGAGTTCGGCCAGCGTCACCGACGAGAGGAACTCGAAAATCGTCGCGTTCAGCCCGGACCACAGGTCGTGGGTCATGCAGCGGTGTTCCTCGAGACAGTTTTCCTTGCCGCCGCACTGCGTGGCATCGATCGGTTCGTCGACCGCACAGATGATTGCCGCCACGGTGATCTCGTTCGATGGCCTTGCCAGACAGTAGCCGCCGCCGGGACCGCGGACGCTGTCGACCAGTTCGCGCCGGCGCAATTTGCCGAACAGCTGCTCGAGGTAGGAAAGCGAGATGTGCTGCCGTTCGCTGATGCCGGCAAGCGTCACCGGGCCACCGGCCTCGCGCAGGGCAAGGTCGAGCATGGCGGTCACGGCAAAGCGGCCTTTGGTGGTCAGTCGCATCGGGCGTTCTTCAGTCTTTCTGTGATTGGCTCGATCGTAAAATACCCTAGTGTTTTAGTCAACTAAAATCCTGACCGAAACACTCGGTTATTCACCGGTCATTCGACCAGTTTGTTCAGGTAATCGGGGTCGAACTTGTCGCTGCTCGCGCGCTCCTGGCTGCAGTCGACACCGAGCTGCTCCAGCTTCTTCAGGATGGCCTCGACCTTGGCGTCGGTGTTTACCGAGTGGTCGAGCAGGCCGTGGATCGCCTTGACCACCGGGTCGTTGACGTCGCCGGAGATGCCGTAGGCGGAGAAGCCGAGCTGCTGGGCCTTCTGCATCCGGGCGTTCTCGCTGTCGTTCTGGATGATGCGCGCCGGGTTGCCGACCGCGGTCGCGCCCGCCGGTACCGGCTTGACGACGACGGCGTTCGAGCCGACCTTGGCGCCGGTCCCGATCGTGATCGGGCCGAGAATCTTGGCGCCGGCGCCGACGATGACGCCGGCCTCCAGCGTCGGGTGGCGCTTGCCCTTGTTCCAGGTGGTGCCGCCGAGCGTCACGCCGTGGTACAGCGTGCAGTCATCGCCGATGACGGCGGTTTCGCCGACGACGATGCCCATGCCGTGATCGATGAACACCCGCTGGCCGATGGTCGCACCCGGGTGGATCTCGATGCCGGTGAGGAAGCGGCCGATGTGCGACACGAAACGCGCCAGCAGCTTGAAATCACGTCGCCACAGTCCGTTGGCGACAATGTGCAGCGTCAGTGCATGAAAGCCCGGGTAACAGGTGACCACTTCCCACACCGAACGGGCGGCAGGGTCACGATCGAAGACGACTCGGATGTTTTCACGCAGGCGGGCAAGCATGGCGGGGACGAGCGGGGCAGCAAAGCCGAGTATTTTACTCGACTTTGCCGGCCGGCGCAGCCCTGCCGCCGTCATGGGTATCGGACAGCGGATCGGTTAACATTGGCTTTTCCGCCTTGCAGGCGGTGTCAACTAATTCATCCGGTCAGACCATGACGATCCAGACGATTTCCACCCGCGCGTTCGATGGCCAGAAACCCGGCACTTCGGGCCTGCGCAAGAAGGTCACGGTATTCCAGCAGCCGCATTACCTCGAAAACTTCGTCCAGGCGGTGTTCGACACCGTGCCGCTGGCGGGGGCGACGCTGGTGCTCGGCGGCGATGGCCGCTTCCACAACCGGGTGGCCGTCGACACCATCGTGCGCATGGCTGCCGCCAATGGCGTGGCGCGAGTACTGGTGGGGCAGGGCGGGCTGCTGTCGACGCCGGCGGTCAGCTGCGTGATCCGCAAGCACGGCGCCGACGGCGGCATCATCCTCTCCGCGTCGCACAACCCCGGTGGCCCGGATGGCGATTTCGGCATCAAGTACAACATCGGCAACGGCGGCCCGGCACCGGAGAAAATCACCGACGCGATTTATGCGGCGACGCAGACGATTACCGAATACCGGATCGTTGAATCGGCCGAGTTCGATCTCGACGCCCTCGGCCGTTACAGCGTTGGCGACATGATCGTCGACGTCATCGACCCGGTCGACGACTACGCCGAGCTGATGCAGCAGCTGTTCGACTTCGACGCGATCCGTGCCTGGTTCGCCGCCGGCCATACACTGCACTTCGACGCGATGAGCGCGGCATCGGGCCCGTATGCGACCCGGCTGCTCGAAGGTCTGCTCGGTGCACCGGCCGGTTCGGTCGTCAACGGCGTGCCGCTGGAAGATTTCGGCGGCCACCACCCGGACCCGAACCCGGCGCACGCAACCGACCTCATCGACGCCATGCGCGGGAACAGCGCGCCGGACTTCGGTGCCGCCAGCGACGGCGACGCCGACCGCAATATGGTCGTCGGCCGCAAGCACAACGTCTCGCCGTCCGACAGCCTGGCGGTACTCGCTGCCAATGCAACGCTGATTCCGGGCTACGCCAAGGGTCTGGCCGGCGTGGCGCGATCGATGCCGACCTCGTGCGCTGTCGACGTTGTCGCGAAAGAGCTGGGTATCGAGTGTTTCGAAACACCGACCGGCTGGAAATTCTTCGGCAACCTGCTCGACGCCGGCAAGGTGACGTTGTGCGGCGAGGAAAGCTACGGCACCGGCTCCGACCACGTGCGCGAGAAGGACGGCGTCTGGGCGGTGCTGTGCTGGCTCAATCTCGTCGCCACAAGCGGCAAGTCGATCGACGAACTGCTCGAAGCGCACTGGGCGCACTTCGGCCGACACTACTACAGCCGCCACGACTTCGAAGCGATCGACACTGCTGCAGCCAACGCACTGGTCGACGGCCTGCGCGCCAAACTGCCGATCTTGGTCGGTAGCGAACTCGCCGGCAAACGCATCGCCCTGGCCGACGACTTCGCCTACGACGACCCGATCGACCACAGCCATAGCGCCAAGCAAGGCATCCGCATCGTGTTCGACGACGGTGCGCGCATCGTCTACCGGCTCTCCGGCACCGGCACCGACGGTGCAACCTTGCGGGTGTATCTGGAACAGCCCGAACGCGAACGGCTTGACCTCGACGCACAGGAAGCGCTGGCGCCGCTGATTGCGGCATCGCGTGAACTGGCGGACATCAAGGGGCTGACTGGGCGCGAAGTGCCGACGGTGGTGACTTGATCGCTTTGATCATCGTGTAAACAAAACGCCGGCAGATGCCGGCGTTGTTGTTTGATTCGGTAAAGATAGTTCTTGGTGATTATGCTGGCAGGCGAGTAAAAGCGTGGATTTACAAGGCAATGAGCGAAGCAAATGATGTGTTTTGCATGTTTACGTTTTGTACACAGTTCTTCATTGCACTGGCCGGGTATACCACTCTCTCTTGCGTAGTATTATGGTTTTTTTCGGAATTTCGATTAGGTTTTCGCCAATCGCTATTTGCCCGAGATGCAAAATCCATCGTGAACTAGGTGTCGGCGGTGTGGTGTCAAAGCGAAGAATTATTCCTCCTTTGTCATTGTTCAGGTTTGTGGTATTCACTGGTAATGTTGAATAGGGTGTGCTGCTTTCACACGAATCAGACGGAACGCCTTCCGCATGCGAATTTCTGACGTAAAGCTCCGATTTTGCAATAAGTCGCTCTCCACTTTCCTTTTCTATATATGCGCCTTGCGGCGAATACAATATGAGAGCTAGGTTAGGATGCTTGCTAAAGTCGCGTGCATATAAATAAATCCATAAAGAGGATTTGTCTGTGCAACTTATGCTGATGATCGTTTCTACGGTTTCAAGTTTTCCTTCTCTTTCAATTGTGGTCCTTGAAATACTAGGCCAACTCACGTCACCCTCAAACCACGGTCTGGGTGGGGTTGTGCTTATACATCCACCAAGTAAAAGAGAGATGCAATAAATAATGCTGATTTTTAATGATTTATTCATGATTGTTTTTTCTATTTTCTTTGATTCACTCTGATGATCTATTTTTTTTCGGAAATTGTACGGTAAGTAAGAGGGTGTACGGGATCTCCAGTATCATTGGCGATATGCAGCTGTCTATCTGTTCGATAGTGGCTTTACATCGTAGACGTGTACTCCGTACCTGTGCAGTGCAAAGCAAATTGTGGCCTAAGGTTCTGGAGGCTTCGTTTGTTAATCCAAGTCTGACTTCGGTATATAAAAAACGCCGGTATTCTCGCCGGCGTTTTTATTCAGATGCGTCCAGTCAATCAAGACCGGTAATCCGCATTGATCTTCACATAGTCATAACTGAAATCGCACGTCCACACCGTCGCTTCGACGTTGCCGCGGCCCAGCTTTACGGTGATGGTGATTTCGGATTGCTTGAGTACGCGCTGGCCGTCTTCTTCCTTGTAGTCCGGATGGCGGCCGCCGTCTTTGGCGACGAGGACGTCGTCGAGCCAGACTTCGAGCTGGTCGACGTCGAGTGCGTCGACGCCGGAGTAGCCGATCGCGCAGAGGATGCGGCCGAGGTTGGGGTCGGAGGCGAAGAAGGCGGTTTTCACCAGCGGTGACTTGCCGATGGCGTAGCCGACCGTCTTGCACTCGTCCCAGGTCTTGCCGCCTTCGACCTTGATCGTCATGAACTTGGTCGCGCCTTCGCCGTCGCGGATGATGGCCTTGGCGAGGTACTGGCTGACTTCGAGCACGGCGTCGCGCAGCAGCGAGAATTCGGCGCTGGCCGCGTCATCGATTTCGGCGTTGCCGGCCTGGCCGGTGGCGGCGAGGATGAAGCTGTCGTTGGTGCTGGTGTCGCCGTCGACGGTGATCGAGTTGAACGAGCGGTCGGCCGCCCACTTCACCAGGTCCTGCAGCAGCGACTGGCTGACGCTGGCGTCGGTGGCGACGTAGCCGAGCATGGTGGCCATGTTCGGGTGGATCATGCCGGCGCCCTTGGCGATACCGGTGACGGTAACCAGCTTGCCGCCGATTTCCAGCTGCACCGACTTGGCCTTGGGCGCGGTGTCGGTGGTCATGATCGAGTACGCGGCGGCGGCCCAGTTGGAAGGCAGCAGATCGGCCTTGGCGGCCGGCAGCGCGGCGATGATCTTCTCGAACGGCAGCGGTTCGAGGATCACGCCGGTCGAGAACGGCAGCACTTCGGCCGGGGTGACGCCCAGTGCTTCGGCGGTGGCGAAGCAGATCTGCTTGGCGCGCTCGAAACCGTCGACGCCGGTGCCGGCATTGGCGTTGCCGGTGTTGATCACCAACGCGCGGATCTCGCCGCTTTCGGCCAGATGGGTCTGGCAGATGCGTACCGGCGCGGCACAGAAGCGGTTGAGCGTGAACACGCCAGCCACGCGGGTGCCCGGTGCGAACCGGAACAGGGTCACGTCCTTGCGGCCGGCGGTCTTGACGCCGGCGGAGGCAATACCGATTTCCACGCCGGCGACGGCGTGCAATTGGGCGGGATCGAGTTCGGGCAGGTTCACGGGCATGGCGGGGCTCTCTGGCGGCGCGGGGAAAACGGCGAGTTTACCGCAGTCGGGTTCAGCTTTCAGGCGTGGTTTGCGGCGCTGCAACGGTTGCCGCGGCATCGACCGGCCAGACGACCGCATTGTCGATCAGATAGAGCTGGCAAGGCTTTTTGGCAAACGACTTGCAGCCTTTGAGCGCAAAGAAACCTGCGTCGTCGGAGTCGGCGGCCCAGCCGCATGCGCCGTCGCCACTGAAGGCAAATGCACGGGGCGGTGCGTTGTCGTCGATGAACTTCCGGTAGGCGTTCTTGCAGGCCTCGCTGGCCAGCGGCAGCACGTTGATGTTGCGCGGGCTGTCCGCGTAGCCGCTGGGCTTGGGCGGCGCCGGCGGCTGGTATTGCGGGTTGACGATGGCGGTGGGCAGGCCATGCGCTTTCAGGAAGGGTTCGGCCTTGGGCCACCAGACCTGTGCGAAGCCGTCGCGGGTGCCGAACATGCCGTGGGCATCGATGCGGAAGGCCGGATAGGCCACCAGCTCGGCATGGCCGCCGCTTGCGGTGTAGTTGTCATGCAAGGCCTGCGCGATGTCGGGCGGAAAGAAGCCGTCGTTTGCACCGTAGAACCAGAGCGAGTCGACCTTGGCTTTTTTTCCCAGACTGGAAAAGGCGTTTTTCAGCGCAGGCTCCCAGTTGCAAAAGCTGGTGTCGGTAAAGCGCAGGCCGCCGGCGAAGTTGATGACGGCCTTGAGCCCCCCGACTTCCCGCTCGGCTACCGCGACGCTGGCAAAGCCACCGTGCGATTGGCCCATCACCAGAATGCGGGTGCCGTCGACATCGGGACGCTGGCGAAGCAGCTCGATGACCCGGATGACGTCGTCGGCCTGATTGCGTGCGTCCTGCTCCAGATTGCAGCCGACGTCCGGGTAGGCACTGCCTGATCTGGAAAAGCCGCGCCGCATCGGCAGGGCGACGAGATAACCGCGTTTGAGGAACTCCTCGGCGACCGCGGTATAGCGTTCCCTCGCCTGAAACGCGCCCACTCCGCGCATCTTGCCGTGGTTGATCACCACCAGCGGAAACGGCCCCGGGCCGTCGGGCTTGAACAGCGTGGTTTCAAGGTCGAAGCCGAAAATGCCCGGTTTGACCGGCAGCATCAGCACCTGTTCGTTCAGGTCCTTGCGCAAGGGCGGGCCATCGACGGTGGCGGCGTGGGCGGCAAGGCTGGCGAACAGGAGCAGGGCGGTGGCAAACAGGCGGGTTGGCATCATGAAATGACCGGGGGGCAGATTGCAGGATTTGAAAGGATTCAGCTTAATCGGTTCCTGATGCATGTCAAAAGCGGAAAGCGGGATGAAATTTGCGCTCGCCGGCGCGACCACCCGTCTCCGCCTGCCTGTGGCTGTGCGCAAATCCGCTATAGCGAAAACGGGGGCCGCAAGGGGCGGCGCCATCCGACCAGGGAGTCCGCCATGACCCGCCTGTGCCTGCTTGTCTTGCTGGTGGCCATGCCTGCCATGGCGGCCACGATCGAAACCCGCGTTCCCGAAGCCGTCGACTGCCTGCAGCCCGCCAGGGCCGAAGCGTCGCCGCTCGATGATCCGACATATCGCAACGTCTGCGCGCAGCCGGTTCGCATGCTCGGCTGCGCACTGCCCGGGGCAAGCAACGTCAACTGGCCGTGCAGCCGGGTCGAGACCATCGGCCCGGATACCGAAGCGCAGGAGCGGACGGTGCGGCCACACCAGTCGGTCAAACTGTATCGCGGCTGGACCTATGCGGTGTGCCCGGCGGATGCGAATCTGGCCGGCGGCTTTGATGGGGCCGAGCTGAGCTACCGCTGCGTGCGTACGTCGTCGCGGTGATCGTCCCTCGCGGCGGGTTCGCAATGCGGGTCGCCGCCCGCGCTTGACCACGGTCTGCCCCTCCCCGTCTCGTGACCGCGTTGGCGGCGCGCTTGCGCCGCTGCCGACCGGATGATGGCATGACGGGCGCATCCGGTCTCCGGGTTGGCCATCCGGCCGTCCATCGATCCCCGCTGCGAATTTGTCCGTACTTCAACCGGCTTCGTGCACCAGTCCGGCGTGTCGGTCTGGCTCATGCACCGCAATGCGCATGTGCGCGGAATCGAGCATTCCTGCGCCCTGATGATGTAGTGCGCTGCAAAAAGACTTCATCAAAAACCGCCCTTTGCCAGCCGGTACTGCAAAAAAGTATCAGGTTTGCCGGTGTTTTGTGGTTGTTGTCATGTAGTCGGAAAAATTATGTTTCATCTGCGCGCTGCTTCCGGATGGCAAAAGCAGGGCGCAACAGGCACCGTTTCGGGGCAAAGACCCCTGACCGAAAGAGCGGGCCGGACTGGACAACACGGAGCACGACAATGACGGCTGTGGACATGCGCGACGCCCGGACGCGCCTTGCTGCCTTGGGCAGCGGGGCGGCCAGGGGAAAACCGGATTGGTTCGGCATCGCACTCGGGGTAGAAACGATGGTTCGCCCGAGTGCCGCCGTGCGGTTCGCCGCAGTTGTCATTCGTTAAGGAAAACGCCGATGCGCTCCCATGCACCGTCATCCGTTTTCCGTCAGTTTGCAGTGGGTCGTGCCGCAGGCGCCGCCGGCTGCGGGGAAAGGAGCAGCACCATGACCCCAGACCTTGAAGTCGTCGAGCTGCAGGGCAATGAATCGTTCCGTGTCTGGTACCACGGCTATCCGTTCCGCACCGTGCGCTGGCACTACCACCCGGAATACGAAATCCAGCTGATCGCCGAAACCAGCGGCAAATACTTCGTCGGCGATTTCATCGGCGATTTTGCCCCGGGCAATCTGGTGATGACCGGGCCGAACCTGCCGCACAACTGGGTCAGCGAACTGCCCGAGGGGCAGACCGTCGAGCGCCGCGGGCTGATCGTGCAGTTTCCGGCCGAGTACATCAGCAACGGCATCGCCGCGTTTCCGGAGCTGGCGCACACGCAGAAGCTGCTGGCCGAATCGCAGCGCGGGCTGGTGTTCTGCGAACACACCGCCGCGGCCGCCAAGCCGATTTTCGAAGAACTGCTCGACGCGCAGGGCTGCCGCCGCATCGTGCTGTTCCTGTCGCTGCTCGACCTGCTGGCGCGCTGCGAGCACCGCCAGCCGCTGGCCAGCGAGGCCTACCGCGCCGATCCCGGGCACTACATGTCGTCGACGATCAACCAGGTGCTGTCCTACATCGGCGAGAACCTTGCCAGCGATCTGCCCGAAGCCGATCTGGCCGAGCTGGCCGGGCAGAGCGTCAGTGCGTTCTCGCGCTACTTCCGCAAGCACACCGGCATGTCGGTCGTGCAGTGCATCAACCGGATGCGGATCAACCGGGCGTGCGAACTGCTGGCGAGCAGCGAGTTCACCGTCACCGAGATCTGCTTCCTCGTCGGCTTCAACAACGTGTCCAACTTCAACCGGCACTTCCTGGCGCAGAAGAGCATGTCGCCGTCGAAGTTCCGAAGTTGCCAGCAGCTGAACGCCGCCTGCCTCAGCGCCGCCTGACCGGCCGCTGAAATCCGAACCGAACAACCGATCCTGCGCGAAAAAAACGCGCCGGGAGGGGAGCGCTACATCGTGACATTCCTAGGGCTAGACCTCGGCACTTCCGAAGTGAAGGCCATGCTGGTCGACGACGAACAGCGGCTGCTGGCGAGCGATGCCGTCCGGCTCGCCATTGCCAGCCCGCAACCGCTGTGGTCCGAGCAGAGCCCGGACGAGTGGTGGCACGCGACGCTGAAGGCGATCGACCGGGTGCGTAGCGCCGCGCCCGAGGCGTTCGCCGCCTTGCGCGGCATCGGCCTCTCGGGGCAGATGCACGGCGCGGTGCTGCTCGACAAGCACCAGCGCGTGCTGCGGCCGGCCATCCTGTGGAACGACACCCGTGCCCATGCCGAGTGCATCGAACTCGAGGCGCTGGTGCCGCAGTCGCGGCAGATCACCGGCAACCTGGCGATGCCCGGTTTCACCGCGCCGAAGCTCCTGTGGCTGCAGAAGTACGAACCGGCGATCCGTGCCCGCGTCGACAAGGTGCTGCTGCCCAAGGACTACATTGCCTTCCGGCTGACCGGCGAATTCGTCTCGGAGATGTCCGACGCCGCCGGCACGCTGTGGCTCGACGTGGCCGGCCGCGATTGGTCCGACCGGATGCTGGCGGCCACCGGGCTGGACCGCGCCAGCATGCCGCGGCTGGTCGAAGGTTCGCAGGCCGGGGCCGCGCTGCGGCCGGCGCTGGCGGCCGAATGGGGCATCGCCCACGAAGTCGTCGTGGCCGGCGGCGCCGGCGACAACGCCGCGGCGGCGGTCGGCATCGGCGCGGTGTCCCCGGGCGATGCCTTCATCTCGCTCGGCACGTCGGGCGTGATGTTCGTCGCCAACGAGCGCTTCCTGCCGAATCCCGCACAGGCCGTGCACGCCTTCTGCCACGCGCTGCCGCAGCGCTGGCACCAGATGAGCGTGATGCTCTCGGCCGCCGCCAGCCTGACGTGGGCGTCGCAGCTGACGCAGACGCCGGTCGGCGATCTGGCCGGGCTGGCGCAGCGTGCCGATGCCGGCCGCGCGCCGCTGTTCCTTCCCTACCTGAACGGTGAACGCACACCGCACAACAATGCCCGCGCCAGCGGCACGCTGCTCGGCCTGAACGGCACCAGCGACCGCGCCGCCATCGGCTATGCGGTGATGGAAGGCGTCGCCTTCGGCCTGGCCGACGGCTATGCCGCGCTGGCGGCGACCGGCAGCCGCGTCGGGACCGCGTCCTTCGTCGGCGGCGGTTCGAGAAGCCGCTTCTGGGGCGAACTGATCGCCAGCGCCACCGGCATCACGCTGCTGCGCCATGCCAACGGCGATTTCGGCGGCGCGTTCGGCGCGGCCCGGCTTGCCCGGCTGGCGGTGGGCGGCGAAGCGGTCGAGGCCGTCTGCACCGTGCCGCCGGTAGCCGAAACGATATGCCCGAATCCCGAAATGGCCGCGTTGCTGCACGCGCGGCACGACCGGTTCCGCCGTGCCTACGCGGCGCTGGAACCCGAATTCGCCCGGGCCTGAGGCCCGCCGACCAACCGAGAGAAGGAGAGCGCCAGACACGGCCCTTTTACCGAACCGGCCGCGCCATGAGCGTCGGTGCATTCCCGTAGTCCCTTTGTGATGAGAGATCTGGAGATCGCCATGTACCACTCGAACCGTTTTCTGAACCTGACCGTCAAGACCCTCGCCGCCGGCCTCTGTGCCGCCGCCATCGCCGCACCGGCGCAGGCCGCGCCGCTGAAGATCGGCATGTCGTTCCAGGAGCTGAACAACCCGTACTTCGTGACCATGAAGGAAGCACTGGAGCAGGCCGCCGGCTCGATGGGCGCGCAGGTCGTGATCACCGATGCCCGCCATGACGTCTCCAAGCAGATCAGCGACGTCGAAGACATGGTGCAGAAGAAGATCGACATCCTGCTGCTGAACCCGACCGACTCGGTCGGCATCCAGAACGCGGTGAAGTCGGCCAAGAAGGCCGGTGTCGTCACCGTCGCCGTCGACGCACAGGCACAGGGCCCGATCGACTCCTTCGTCGGTTCGAAGAACTACGACGCCGGCGTGATGGCCTGCGACTACCTCGCCAAGAACATCGGCAGCAGCGGCGACGTGGCCATCCTCGACGGCATCCCGGTCGTGCCGATTCTCGAACGCGTGCGCGGCTGCAAGGCGGCACTTGCCAAGTACCCGGGCATCAAGATCGTCTCGGTGCAGAACGGCAAGCAGGAACGTGCCACCGCGCTGACGGTGACCGAGAACATCCTGCAGGCCAACCCGAAGCTCAAGGGCATCTTCAGCGTCAACGACACCGGTTCGCTCGGTGCGCTGTCGGCGATCGAAGCCTCGGGCAAGGACGTGAAGCTGACCAGCGTCGACGGTGCGCCGGACGCGATCAAGGCGCTGCAGAAGCCGAACTCGAAGTTCATCGCCACCAGCGCGCAGTACCCGCGTGACCAGGTCCGCCTGGCGCTGGCGATCGCAATGGCGAAGAAGTGGGGCGCCAACGTTCCGGCCTCCGTGCCGGTCGACGTGAAGCTGATCGACAAGGCCGGCGCCAAGTCCTTCAACTGGTAAGAACCCGTTCCGTCAGGCGGCTGCGCCTGCCGGGACAGGTTCCGGATGTACCGGTACGTCGCCGCGAGGCGGCGTACCCCAACCCTCCCAAGGGGTGACGATGAATCAAAGCCACAATCAGACCGACAGCCAAACCATCCTGACGCTGGAACACATCTCGAAGTCGTTTCCGGGCGTGAAGGCGCTGCAGGACATCCATCTGTCGGTGAACCGCGGCGAGGTGCATGCGCTGCTCGGCGAGAACGGTGCCGGCAAGTCGACGCTGATGAAGATCCTCTGCGGCATCCACCAGCCCGACGCAGGCCGCATCGTGTTCGACGGCGTCGAGCGACAGTTCGAGCGCTACAACGACGCGATCGCCGCCGGCATCGGCATCATTTTCCAGGAATTCAGCCTGATTCCGGACCTGAACGCCGTCGAGAACATCTTCCTCGGCCGCGAGCGGACCAACCGGGTCGGGCTGCTGGGCAAGGCCGAAATGCGCCATCGTGCGGCGATGATTTTCGACCGCCTCGGCATCGACATCGACCTGACCGTGCCGGTGCGGCACCTGTCGGTCGCCGAGCAGCAGTTCGTCGAGATCGCCAAGGCGCTGTCGCTGAACGCCAAGGTGCTGGTGCTCGACGAGCCGACCGCGACGCTGACGCCGAGCGAGGCCGAGCACCTGTTCTCGATCATGCGCGAACTCAAGGCGCACGACGTGGCGATGATCTTCATCTCGCACCACATGGAAGAGATCTTCGCCGTCTGCGACCGGATCACCGTGCTGCGCGACGGCCAGTACGTCGGCACCACCGAGGTCGCGACGACCGACGTCGACGCGCTGGTCGAGATGATGGTCGGCCGCCGGCTCGAGCAGAGTTTTCCGCCCAAACCGGCGCGCAACCGCGACGCCCGCAAGGTGCTCGAAGTGCGCGCACTGCAGCGCTACAAGCACGATCCGGTCAACCGCTTCGACCTGCACGAGGGCGAGATCCTCGGTTTTGCCGGCCTCGTCGGTTCGGGCCGGACCGAGCTGGCACGCGCGGTGATCGGCGCCGATCCGGCGCACCGCAAGGAGGTGTGGCTGAACGGTGTGCCGGTGAAGCTGAACAACGCCGGTGACGCGCTGGCGCAGGGCATCGGCCTTTTGCCGGAAAGCCGCAAGACCGAGGGGCTGATTCTCGACTTCTCGATCCGCGACAACATTTCGATCAACAACCTCGGCAAGTACCAGCGTGTCGGGCCGCTGATCGACCAGGGGCTGGAGGGCCGCACCACGGTCGACGTGATGCGCCAGGTCGGCGTCAAGGCGCCGGGGCCGGGCACGCGCGTCGGCACGCTGTCGGGCGGCAACCAGCAGAAGGTGGTGATCGCGCGGTGGCTCAACCACCACTGCAAGATCCTGATCTTCGACGAGCCGACCCGCGGCATCGACGTCGGCGCCAAGGCCGAAATCTACAACCTGATGCGCCGGCTCACGGCGCAGGGCTACGCGATCATCATGATCTCGTCGGAACTGCCGGAAATCGTCGGCATGTGCGACCGGGTCGCGGTGTTCAAACAGGGCGCCATCGTCACCGTACTGGAAGACGACGCCATCGAATCGAACGAGGTAATGCGCCATGCAACCGCAGGTTCTCACCATGAATTCGCCTGACACCGCCAAGGCGGCGCCGGGCTTCGCCACCCGCTACAAGCGCTTCAGCCAGTCGCCGGTGTTCTTTCCGCTGATCGGCCTCGTGCTCGTCTGCATCGCCATGGCGCTGACGACCGAGCACTTCTTCGACCCGGACAACCTCGTCAACATCGCCCGCCAGGTGTCGGTGAACGCGATCATCGCCGTCGGCATGACCTGCGCCATCCTCTCCGGCGGCATCGACCTGTCGGTCGGCGCGGTGATGGCGCTCGCCGGCACGCTGATGGCCGGGCTGATGGTCGGCGGCATGCCGCCCGAAGCGGCCATCGCCATCGGCCTCGGCGTCGGCCTGCTGTTCGGCGTCGCCAACGGCTTCTTCGTCGCCTACGCCGGCATGCCGCCGATCATCGTCACGCTGGCGACGATGGGCATCGCCCGCGGCATCGCGCTGATCTACACCGGCGGCTACCCGATCGACGGCCTGCCGGACTGGTTCGCCTTCTTCGGCAGCGGCAGGGTACTGGGACTGCAGGCGCCGGTGCTGATCATGCTGCTGGTGTTCGTCGCCGCCTACGTGCTGCTCGACCACACCCCGGTCGGCCGCTACATCTACGCGATCGGCGGCAACGAGGAGGCGACGCGGCTCTCCGGCGTGCGCGTGCCGCGCTACAAGCTGCTGGTCTACGGCCTGTCGGGCCTGACCGCGTCGATTGCCGGTCTGGTGCTGACGTCGAGGCTGATGTCCGGCCAGCCCAACGCCGGCGTGTCGTTCGAGCTCGACGCGATTGCCGCGGTGGTGATGGGCGGCACGGCGATCTCGGGCGGCCGCGGTTCCATCGTCGGCACGCTGATCGGCGCGGTGATGCTGGGCGTGCTCAACAACGGGCTGAACATGATGGGCGTGTCGCCCTACGTCCAGAACATCATCAAGGGCGTGATCATCCTGCTGGCGATCTATATCAGCCGCGAGCGCACCAAACGCCGCTGAGGCGCGCCACCGGACGCCGAATGCCGCGTTGCGCTCGCTGGCCGTACCTGAACGTACTGTCTGCGCTCGCGCGCCTTGCCTTCGGCGCCCGCTGACGCTCCTGAGCCAAGTGAATCCTTAACCCAACCGTGCATCCCGATGCCGGCGGCAAAAACCGCCCGGCAGGGGGCGCTGCACGCCGCGAATTCCACCTGCTTCACCTTTACCGGAGCGCACCATGAGCAAGTACCAGTATCACGAAGTCGACATGAACGCCGTCGTCTGCCACGGCCCGAAGGACTACCGCTACCAGAAGGTCCGCCGCCCCAAGGCCGGTGCACGCGAGCTGGTCATCAAGATCGACGCCTGCGGCATCTGCGCCAGCGACTGCAAGTGCCATTCGGGCGCGGCGATGTTCTGGGGCAGCAACAGCACCGAAAGCTGGGTCAAGCCGCCGGTGGTGCCGGGGCACGAGTTCTTCGGCACGGTGGTCGAGGTCGGTGAAGGCGCCGACGAGCACTTCGGCTTCAAGGCCGGCGAGCGCGTGATCGCCGAGCAGATCGTCCCGTGCGAGAAGTGCCGCTTCTGCAAGAGCGGCAAGTACTGGATGTGCGAGGTCCACAACATCTTCGGCTTCCAGCGCGAGGTCGCCGAAGGCGGCATGTCCGACTACATGCGCCTGCCGTCGAACGCCGTCGTCCACCGGATTCCGGATTCGGTCTCGCTCGAGGATGCGGCAATCATCGAGCCGCTGGCGTGCGCGGTGCATACCGTCAACCGTGGCGACGTCCAGCTCGACGACGTGGTGGTCATCGCCGGCGCCGGCCCGATCGGGCTGATGATGGTGCAGGTCGCCAGACTCAAGACGCCGAAGAAGCTGGTCGTCATCGATCTGGTGCGCGAACGCCTCGATCTGGCACTGCAGTTCGGTGCCGACGTGGTGATCGATCCGTCGAAGGAAGACGCCAAGGCGATTGTCGATGCGCTGACCGACGGCTACGGCTGCGACGTCTACATCGAAGCGACCGGCGCGCCGATCGGCGTCAACCAGGGCCTGAACCTGATCCGCAAGCTCGGCCGTTTCGTCGAGTTCTCGGTGTTCGGCAAGGAAACCACTGCCGACTGGTCGATCATCGGCGACCGCAAGGAGCTGGACATCCGCGGCGCGCATCTGGGCCCGTACTGCTACCCGATCGCGATCGACCTGCTCGACCGCGGCCTCGTGACGTCGAAGGGCATCGTTACCCACAAGTACACGCTGGAAGAGTGGGATACCGCGATCAAGGTGGCCGATTCGCTCGATTCGATCAAGGTACTGCTGACCCCCAACGCGGCCTGATGCCGCATTGAACGCCATGCCCGTCTTCGGGCGGGCATGGAGCGAGGATTCCATGGCTTACGTGATCGGTGTCGACATCGGCACCCAGAGTACCAAGGCGCTGCTGGTCGATGCCGGCGGCGCCATCATTGCCCAGCATGCGCAGGGTTATCAGGTCGACACGCCCCGGCCGCTGTGGGCCGAGCAGTGGCCGCAGGTCTGGTTCGATGTGGTGTGCGAATGCGTACGGCAGGTGATGGCCAAAAGCGCCGTGCCGCCGGCGAGCGTGCGCGCGGTCTGCGTCAGCAGCCTGTACGGCGGCTCGGGCATTCCGGTCGACGCGGACATGACTCCGCTGCACCCGTGCCTGATCTGGATGGACCGGCGCGCCGGTGACGAGGTCGAGCGGGTGAAGGCCGGCGTCGACCTCGAGCGCTTGTACGACCTGACCGGCAACGGTGTCGACAGCTATTACGGCTACACCAAGATGCTGTGGCTCAAGCACCAGCGGCCCGAAGTCTGGGCGAGAACGCGCTACCTGCTGCCGCCGAACAGCTACGTGAACTACCTGCTGACCGGCGAGGTCGCCGTCGACCACAGCTCGGCCGGCAATATCGGCGGCGTCTACGACATCCGGGCGCGGACCTGGTCGGCCGAGGCGATGGCGATGCTCGGCATTCCGGCGGCCATGATGCCGGCGCGGCTGGTGCACAGCAGCGATATTGTCGGCGGGCTGCTGCCGCAGTGGGCCGACGCGCTCGGGCTGGCGGCCGGTACGCCGGTGATCGCCGGCGGTGTCGATGCGGCGGTGGCGACGTTCGCCGCCGGCGTCGTCAAGGCCGGCGACCATGTGGCGATGATCGGCACCAGCATGTGCTGGGGCTATCTGAACAAGGACGTCGACGCCCGACACGGCCTGATCAGCATGCCGCACGTCTACAACGGCGAGCGCGACAACTACATCTTCGGCGGCGCGATCACCGCCGGTGCGTCGGTCAGCTGGTTCCGCGACGAGTTCTGCCAGGCCGAGATTGCCGAAGGCAGGGCGCAGGGCGTCGATCCGCACGTGCTGCTCGAGCAGCGTGCGCAGGCGGTGCCGGCCGGGGCCGACGGCGTGCTGTTCCTGCCCTATCTGATGGGCGAGCGCAGCCCCGTCTGGGATGCCAAAGCCAGCGGCGCCTTCGTCGGTCTGTCGCTGTTCCACAGCCGCGCCCACCTGTATCGCGCCGTGCTCGAAGGCGTGACCTTTGCGCTCAAACACAATATGGAAGCCGGCGCCCGCGGCGCAGAACGGCTGGACGAACGTCTGATCGTCGTCGGCGGTGCCGCGCATTCGGACCTGTGGATGCAGATCATCGCCGACATCACGGGCTACCCGGTCTACACCATCGTCGAGGAAGTCGAGGCCGCGCTCGGTGCGGCGCTGCTCGCGGCGGTCGGTACCGGCATGGTCGGCGCGGCGGATGCCGAGCGCGGCTGGGTGACGCTGGCCGAACGCGCGCGGCCCGAACCGCAGGCGTGGGCGCGCTACCAGAAGCTGTACGGCCTGTACTGCGACCTCTACCCCAGCCTCAAACCGGTGATGCACGGGCTGGCTGCAGCCTGAGCGTCCGTCGTCTTCCTCCTTGCGTGCCGGCCCGGTCCGGCCGCCTTTTTCATGGAGTCTCGCAATGAACCTGTTTCCCGACCTGAACGGCAAACACATCCTCGTCACCGGCGCCGCCAGCGGCATCGGTCTGGCCATTGCACAGCGGCTGGTGCAGGCCGGTGCCCACGTGATCGCCGGCGTGCGCAAGCCGCAGGATGCAGAGCGGCTGCGCCGCGACGAAGGCTGCGAGCCGCTGCTGCTCGACGTCGGCGATCTGGCGTCGGTCGGCAGCGCGCTGGGCGATCTGCGTCCGCTCGACGGCCTCGTCAACTGCGCCGGCATCGCCTCGCTCGAAGGCTGCCTTGATCTCGACCCGGCCGAATTCGACCGGGTGATGGCGGTCAACGCACGCGGTGCGGCGCTGGTGGCCAAGCACGTGGCCAAGGCCATGGTCGCCGTCGGACGACGCGGTGCCATCGTCAACGTCTCGAGCCAGGCTTCGCTGATCGCGCTGGATGCGCACCTGAGCTACTGCGCATCGAAGGCGGCACTCGACGCGATCACGCGGGTGATGGCGCTCGAGCTCGGTCCGCACGGCATCCGCGTCAACAGCGTCAACCCGACGGTGACGCTGACACCGATGGCGGTGACCGCGTGGAGCGATCCGGCCAAGCGTGACCCTGCGCTGGCGGCGATTCCGCTCGGCCGCTTCGCCGAGCCGGTCGAGGTTGCCGATCCGGTGCTGTTCCTGCTCAGCGACGCGGCGGCGATGATCACCGGCGTCAGCCTGCCCGTCGACGGCGGTTACACCTGCCGCTGAAAGGCGGCCGGCAAAGCCCTGCTGAACGCCTGGTGCTCACTCGCAGTGCGTTGGCGTATTGTCTTCGTTTCGCGCGTTTTGTCGGCACCGTTACGCCGGGTTTTTCCAGCCGCCTTCGGTGCTGACGCCGGCCTGAGTCTGCCACTGCGGGTTGTGTGCAAACCAGTCGACGAGAAAGTCGAGCAGCGCCCGCAGCGCCGGCGACATCTGCCGGCGCGAGGCGAATACCGCGTGGATGCCGAGCCGCTGCGGTTCGAAGCCCTGCAGGATGGCGATCAGCTCGCCGCTGGCCAGCTGCGGCGCGACCGCGTAGCGCGGCTGCATGCTGATGCCGGTACCGGCGATCGCGGCGGCGCGCAGCACGTTCGATTCGTTGGCGCTGAAACGGCTGCTGACCGGCACGGCGAAGCGCTCGTCGCCGCGGCTGAACTGCCACAGGCTCTTGCCGAAGTAGGCGTAGCCGAGGCAGTGGTGGCGGGCGAGTTCGTCGACATGCGCCGGCATACCGTGCGCGGCCAGATAGGCCGGCGCCGCGCACAGCACCGAATCGCAACCGGCCAGCGGCCGGGTGACGAGGTTGGGGTCGAGCTCGTTGGTGATGCGGATCGCCAGATCGATGCGCTCCTCGACCAGATGCACCGGATGGCTGCTGATCTGCAGGTCGACACGGACCTGCGGATGGCGGGCCAGAAAGGCGCAGACCGCTGCGGCAATCGTCGCCTCGCCGAGCGATTGCGCACACGACACGCGCAGCAGCCCGCGCGGCCCGGCGTCCTGTGCGGTCTCGCGCATCTGGCCGGCGAGTTCGAGCAGTGCGCGGCTGCGCTGCAGCGCGGCTTCGCCGGCATCGGTCAGGCTGAGCTTGCGCGTGGTGCGCTGGATCAGCCGTACGCCGGCCCAATCTTCCATCTGCGCCAGATAACGGCTGACCATGGCGCGCGACATGTCCAGCGCGTCGGCCGCGGCGATCATGCTGCCGCGGTCGGCAATGGTGACGAAGACGTGGGCGGCGGTGATCCGGTCCATGATTGGCTCGATTTGTGCAACAAACATGCGCAGTCTAGCCGGTATTTGAATCGGTTTGATCAACCTATGATGGCCTCACTCCACTCGCACACAGGCAGGTCATCATGTTCAAGTTCGCATCCACTTCCGCCGCCCTCGTTGCTGCCGGCACGGTGTCGTTCGCCGTTGCTGCCACGCCGGCGCTCAAGGTCGACGTCTACAACCCGGGCAGCAAGAGCATCTTCCCGGTGTCGTCCGAACTCGTGACCGGCAAGAAGGAAGCGGTGCTGATCGACGCGCAGTTCCAGCGCAACGACGCCGAGGCACTGGTCGAGAAAATCCGTGCCAGCGGCAAGACCCTGACGACGATCTACATCAGTCACAGCGACCCGGATTTCTACTTCGGTCTCGATACGCTGAAGGCCGCGTTCCCGAAGGCGAAGATCGTCGCCACGCCGCAGACCGTCGAGAAAATCAGGGCGTCGATGGACGGCAAGCTGGCGTACTGGGGGCCGATCCTCAAGGACAACGCGCCGAAGTCGCTGGTGCTGCCGGAGCCGCTGCAGGGTGATTCGATCACGCTCGAGGGCAAGCAGCTGAAGGTCGTCGGCCTCGACGGTGCGACGCCGGATCACACCTTCGTATGGATTCCGTCGGCGAAGACCGTCGCCGGTGGCGTGGTCGTGTTCGGCAACATGCATGTGTGGGTCGCCGACAACCAGACGCCGGCATCGCGGCAGAACTGGTACGCGACGCTGAAGCGGATCGAGGCACTGAAGCCGAAGACCGTGATCCCCGGACACTTCGTCGGCGACGCGCCGATGGACCTGAAGTCGGTGGAGTTCACCCGTGACTACCTGAAGGCGTTCGAGACCGAGGCGGCCAAGGCGAAGGATGCTGCGGCGCTGATCGGGGCGATGGACCGGCGTTACCCGCAGTTCGGCCGCGATGCGACGCTGGACATCAGCGCGAAGGTCATCAAGGGCGAAATGAAGTGGCCGCAGTGATGCCGGTCGTGCGCTGAACACGCGCAGAAAAAAAGGGCAGGCCCGATGGCCTGCCCTTGTCATGACAGTGTGACAGCACTGCGTCTAGGAGATCCTGAACGCACGATACCCGGCGCGGATGACCGGGATATGTCAGCGCACCGCTTGCACGGGCGGCGACGGTTTCAGGCGTTCAGCAGCCGGCGCAGCGGTGTCGGGATGCCGGCGGCCAGCGCCTCGGTGCGTGTGAACCAGCGCAGCGTGTCGTCGTCGGCCAGTGCGGTCGCGCCGGTCACGCTGGCCGGCAGCGGCGTGATGGTCAGCCGGAAGTGGGTGAACACGTGGACGAAGTCCGGCAGCGCCGGATCGGGTTGGACCTTGAGCTTGAGCACGTTGGCACAGTGGCGCTCGGCATCGAGTGTGCTGCCGGTTTCCGGCAGGCTCCACAGTCCGCCCCAGATGCCCGTTGGCGGACGTTTCTGCAGCAGCAGCCGGCCCGCGTCGTCGCGGATCAGCAGCATGACGGTGCTGCGCTCGGGCACGGCCTTCTTCGGTTTCGGCGTCGGCAGCTCGGCCTGCCGGCCGGTCATCCGCGCGATGCAGTCGTCCGAGACCGGACAGGCGGGACAGGCCGGTTTCTTCGGCGTGCAGACGGTGGCGCCGAGGTCCATCTGTGCCTGCGTGTACGCCGGCATGTCGCTGCCGGATGCCGGCAACAGGCTGTCGGCCAGCGTCCACAGCTTGTTCTCGATCACCTTCGTGCCCGGGAAACCGTCGATGCCGGCCCAGCGCGCCAGCACGCGCTTGACGTTGCCGTCGAGGATGGCCGAGCGCGTGTCGAACGAGAATGCCGCGATTGCCGCCGCGGTCGAGCGGCCGATGCCGGGCAGCGTTTCGATCTCGGCAGGCAGGCGCGGAAACGCACCACCGAAATCCGCCATCACCTTCTGCGCCGCCTTGTGCAGGTTGCGCGCCCGCGTGTAGTAGCCCAGCCCGCTCCACAAGGCCAGCACGTCGTCGAGCGGCGCAGCGGCCAGACTGGCGACGTCGGGAAAGCGTTGCAGGAAGCGCTGGTAGTAATCGATGACGGTGGTCACCTGCGTCTGCTGCAGCATGATTTCCGACAGCCAGACCTTGTAGGCATCGGCGACCTGCCACGGCAGGTCGTGCCGGCCGTGATCGCGCTGCCATGCGATCAGCCTTGCGGCGAAAGCGCTCATCGTCCTGCCTTCGGCGCCGGTTTTGCTGCAGGCTTGGTCGCGGGTTTCGCCGCCTTGGCCGCCGCCCGGGCCGCGGCCTTCGCTTCGGCGGCCTTGCGGGCCGCTTCGGCTTCGCGTGCCTTGGCCTGCGCCTCTTCCTCGGCCTTCTGCCGTTCGAGCAGCTGGTTCTTCAGACTGGTGTAGTCGACGTGGTAGGTCGGGCCGTTGAGTGGACCCGAGAACTCGATCGGTAGGGTCAGACCGACGATGCCCTTGAGTTCGGGTACGTCCGGGTTGGCGCTGGCCTTGAGCCGGTAATCGACCTGGCCGGCGCCGAGGTCGATGGTGCCGCCGCCGGCCAGCCGCAGCACGCCGGCGCGGACCAGCAGGTCGTTGTTGGTGGCGACGCCGTGCTTCAGTTGCAGCGTCGCATTCAGCTCGGAGAAGCGCGTACGCGCGTCGAGGTTGGGCAGCTGCGTCACTTCGCCGTTCATGGCCTTGATCTGGCGGCTGGCGGTACGCAGCAGTGCCTCTATGTCGATGCCGCGCACCGAACCCTTGGACAGCTGAACGCGCACGTCGCCGCCGGCGGTGCGGCGCAGGTCGGTCAGCGTGTCGCCGACGGCACTGACGTCGAGGTTGAGGTGGCCGCGACCCTCGAAGCGCGACGTGTCGAGCAGATCGGACAGCAGCATGTTGATGTTCATGTTGTTCAGCCGCTGGCTGGCATGCCAGCGTGGCTTGCCGCCGCGGCTGTTGTCGATTTCGAGCCGGCCGCTGAGCTGGCCGCCGTAGACGTTGGCCGCCAGCGGGTCGAGTGCCAGCTTGTGTGCCCGGGCGACAAAGCCCAGCGCGATGTCGTTGAAGTGCAGCTTGTTCATCGTCAGCTCGCCGATCTTCACCTGACCCTGCGCATCGAGGCGGTCGAGCCACTGGAAGTCCATCGGTGCGGTAGCCGACACGTTCTTGGCGCCGGCGGCCACGGCGGGCAGGTAGGGCGTCAGGTCGAGGTCGGCGAGGTCGACATCGAAGCCGTAGCGCGGCGACACGAAGTCGTCGATGCTGAAGGTCGCTTTCAAAGGCGCGTGATCGAGCGAGCCTTGGCTGTCGAGCCGGATCGTTTCGTTGCGCAGGTTCAGTGCGGCGTTGCCGGCGAGTTCGAACGGAATCGCGCCCCGCGGCAGCGCCTTGTTGCCGTACTGGCCGGACAGCCGGTAGCTGGTCAGTCTGGCCAGCGTGCCGCTGTAGAGTTCGAGCGGACTGACGAAGTTCAGCGCCAGCGTCTGCTGCGGCGTGACCAGCTCGACGTTGATCCGCGCATTGTCGGCCCGCATCAGCCCCTGCAGCGTGCCCGACAGCTGCGGCACCGAGACGCCGGCGGCAAAGCGGCCCCGCGGGCTCTGCATCCGCACCGACAGGCGGGGCTGTTCGAGCGCCATGGTGTTCTCGGTGACCTTGAGCGACGGCAGGTTCAGCTCGCCCTGCCAGTCCTGCCCGGCGCGGCGGCCGTTGCCGGTGATTTTCAGCTCGCCGCCGGCCAGCCGCAGCGGCTGCCAGCCGTAGACGAGGTTGCCGACGGCGGTCAGGCCGCTTGCCTCGATGTCGACGCCGGGCTTGGTCGCTCCCTGCTGCTTGAGCTCGAAACGCAGCTCGGCGACCGACAGCCGCCGGTCCGCCTCGGTATAGCGCATTGCCGCACTGGCCTCGACGCTGCCGCTCCACCACGGGGTTTTGCCGTCGCCGATGCTGAGCTTGCCCGCGGCGGTGAAGCGGCCGTTCTTTGGGTCGGCAAGGTTGTCGAGGCTGAAATCGAGCGCCGACACCGTGCCGCCGACCCCGATCAGCGCGTCGCGGTAGACCAGTTTGGCGCGTTCGAAATGCAGCGCGTCGAGGCGCATGTCGACCTTGCGCGGATGCTCGGGTGTCGCGAGCAGGTCCTCGAAGTTGTAGGTGCCGTCGGCAAAGCGCTCGAACAGCAGTTCGGGATCGTCGAACTCGACCTGGTCGATCACCGGCTTGCCGCGCAGCAGCGGCCACAGCGCCAGCCGGACGCGGACACGCTCGGCATGCATGAAACGCTGGGCAGAGTCGGGCTGGCTCAGGGTCACATTGCCGAGCGTGATCGCCGGGCGGGGCAGCAGGACGACACGGGTGTTGCCGGCCACGGTCAGCGTGCGACGGGTCTCGGAGGCGATCTGGCTGGTGAGGGCGTCACGCAGCAGCGTGGCTTCGACGAAGTACGGCACGATGCCGATCAGTAGCGTCAGTCCGGCGATCAGAAGCAGAAAGATCCGGAATGGCCGCGAGTGGCGCAGGTCCATCGGGCTGAAGTCTCCTGCCGCCCGTGCCGCAAGCCGGTCGCGCCGTGCGCGGTACCGTTGTTGACCGGGCTGCATATTGTAGGGGCCGACCCGGCGGACCGGGTGATGCCGCGCCGAGGCATTAACAATCAGGCGCGTTTTGAAACGGCGAACGCCCGATTATCACTAAGACCCGGCATATTTCAAAGTGCTAAGATTTGGGTCCTGTTCCCTTCCGTTTGGCCCGCCCATGCACCAGACCGAAATCAAAGTCCGCGGTTATCACCTTGACCTGTACGGCCACGTCAACAACGCCCGCTACCTCGAGTTTCTCGAGGAAGCCCGCTGGGGGGCGCTGGAGGACCACGGCGACCTCGACTGGTTCATGCAGCGCCGGCTGGCGCTGGTGGTGAGCCGGATCGACATCCGCTACAAGCGGCCGGCAACCATGGGCGACGTGCTGCTGATCGAAACCCGGCTGGACCGGCTGGAAGAGCGCGCCGGCGTCATCGCCCAGCGCATCGTCCGTCAGGACAACGGCAAGCTGGTGGCCGAGGCCGAAGTCAGTTTTGCCGTCATCCATCCCGACACGCCGGGGGCGCTGCCGCTCGAAGGCGAGCTGGCCGAACGACTGGCGGTACTGAGCGGAGCAACGGCATGAAGAAGCTGCTGGTCATCGCGTTGTTGTCGCTGCTGGCGGCGTGTTCGAGCCTGCCGACCTCGTTCGAGAAGCCCAAGGTCTCGGTCGCCGGCATTGCGGTCAAGGACATCAGCCTGTTTGAGCAGCGCTTTACCCTGACGCTGCGGGTGCAGAATCCGAACGACGTGTCGGTGCCGATCTCGGGCCTGAATGCCAAGCTCGAGGTCAACGGCAAGCCGATTGCCGACGGCGTGTCCAACGTCAGCGTGACCATTCCGGCGCTGGGCGAGGCCACGGTACCGATCGACATCGTCAGCAATCTCAGCGGTCTTGCGCGACTGCTCAAGCGTGGCGACGGCTCGCCGCCGTCGTACCGGCTCTACGGCAGGCTGTTCTCGCCGTGGAAGCCCGGTGGCATCGAGTTCGACCAGAAGGGCGAGCTGCCGGCGCTGGGCGATGTGTTGCCGGCCGGCGATGCACCGGCAAGCAAATCGGGCACGTTCTGAACGATGGGCATGATCAGGGCACTGTTGTGGACGTCGCTGTTGCTGGTGCTTGTGGCGCTGGCATTGCTTGCCGGCGTGTTTTTCGGCAAGCGGCTTGCCGATACCGACGCAGTGACGCAGGAAGCCAGGATTGCCGCGCTGGGACGCGAACTGCGACAAAGTCGCGCCGAGGTGAAAGCACTGCACGGCGAGCTGGCGGCGCTGGCTTCGTCGGCCAGCGAGGTTGACGCATCGGTCACCACTGCGTCGGCAACGGCGCAGCTCCAGCCCCAGCGTGCCAGGCCGGCGGAGCCGGCATACCGCCGCTTCGGCAACACCAGCTGCACGCTGGCAGTGGGGGACGGCAAGATCGATGAAGGCTGCGCCGAACTGCGGCGGATCTCGGCCTCGGTGCCTCAGGCCAGCGGCAGGTAGGCGTCGAAGCGGGTGCTTTCGCCCGGGTAGTCGAAGTTCGGTTTCAGTTGCGCCAGCCACGGCGCCAGTCGCGGCCGCTTGACCACGACGCGCTGGCGGGCGACCCGCCGGGCCGGCGTCAGCAGCGCATCGGCATCCGGATCGCCGCCGATCAGCGCCTGGAACATCGCCATTTCCTTCTTCGACTTCGCACGCTTGTCCGGCTCGGGAAACATCGGGTCGATGAAGACGACGTCGAACGACTTCGCGTCGGCGTCGAGCAGCCATTGCAGCGAATCGGCGTGGACCAGCGTCATCCGCCCGGCGACCTCTGCCGTGTCGGCGTCGAGCGCCGCGCGACGCAGACCGTCTTCCAGCAGCGCCGCCGCTACCGGGCTGCGCTCGACCAATGTCACCGTGCACCCGAGGCTGGCCAGTACGAAGGCATCGCGCCCCTGTCCGGCGGTCGCGTCGAGCACAGCCGGATTCGCCCCGCCCTTGAGGCCGACGGCCTTGGCCACCGGCTGGCCACGGCCGCCGCCGAACTTGCGCCGGTGCGCGCTGGCGCCTTCGACGAAATCGACGCAGACGCGCGCCTTGTCGCCGGTCTGCTGCAGCACCAGCCGGCCGTCCTCGAATGCCAGAAAGTAGCCTTCGGCCGGCGCCTCGTGCAACGGCGCAAAGCCGTAGCGCGCGGCCACATCGCCGGCGATTGCGTCACCGGCGTTCAACAACATCTGCATTTCAATACTCCGGTGCCGGGGTCGGGATGGTCACCGGGCCGAAGTTTACCGGCTCGAAGCACGGCCGGTAACGCACGCGCGGCAACCGCGCCGCCGGGTCCTGCTTGTAGAACTGTTTCAGCTGCTCGTACACGGCCGGGTAATGCTCGGTCAGCGCGTGCGGCGTTTCGAAGAAGTATTCGGAGAACACCGCGAAGCACTCGGCCGGGTTTTCGGCCGCGTACAGGTCGATCGGGCTGTACAGGTCGTGATCGGCGCGGCGGCTCAGGTCGTCGAAGGCCTGGGAGAAACTGCGTTTCCAGCCCGCGTAGTCCATGCCCTTGTGCAAGGGCGGGCAGCCGTTGGCGTCACCCGAGCGCATGTCGAGCTTGTGGGCGAACTCGTGGATGACGACATTCCAGCCGTCGAGCCACGGCGACTCGGACACGTCCAGCCACGACAGCAGCACCGGGCCGTCGCTGCGCGCCTGGCCGGCGAGCACCTGTTCGAACTCGTGCACCAGACCTGCATGGTCGGTGTACCGGTCGCGGCTGAGGAACTGCCCCGGATAGACGATGACCTCGTGCCAGTCGTCGTAGGCGTCGAAGCCGAGGTGCAGGATGGGCAGCACCGCCTGTGCGGCCAGCAGCACCCGTGCCGCGTCGCCGAGCTCGAGTCCGCTCACCGGCGTGATGGTCTTCTCGGCAAGGAACCACGCGGCATGGTCGCGCAGCGCCATCCGCTCGTCGTCGCTCAGGCCGATGAACAGCGGCGCACGCATCACCTGCTGCCACAGCACATCGGGAATCGGGTTGGCGGCCAGCAGCCTGGCGCGTTTGCGGGTCTTGAGAAAACCGAACATGCGGACTCCTTGTTTGCTCAAGCAGATGGGTACAGCCGGCGGGGATTCAATGACCGGACGGCGCGTATCGACGGTCGTCGGCCGCGCTGCAACGCTGGCGAACCTGGTGCTTGTGGTCCGCCCGGCGCGACGGCAAGCTGCTCCCACGCCGGCACAAGTCCGGCGAACGACGACAAGGCCCGATGGCCGCAGGGAGAGAGACAAGATGAAGCTGCAACTCGTGGGCATGGCGCTGGCAACGGCCGCCGCAACCGCCGCCGCAGGGCCGGTCAACGTCGTGTGCCAGACCACCAAGGGCGCGATCGACATCGTCATCCAGCCCGCCTGGAGTCCCAGGGGGGCCGAGCGTTTCCTGCAACTGGTCGACGCCGGCCACTTCGACCGCGTGCCGTTCTTCCGCTGCCTCGACGGTTTCCTGTGCCAGTTCGGCTTTCCGCAATCGAAGGCCGCGGCGAAGAAATGGCCGGCGATCGCCGACGACCTGAGGCAGCCGGCGCTGCGGCAGTTCAAGCGCGGCTACATCAGTTTTGCCGGTGGCGGCGCCAACACCCGCACCGACCACCTGTTCATCACGCTGGGCGACAAGGTCGAATCGCTCGGCACGCAGCCGTGGGAAACGCCGATCGGCTACGTGACCCCGGCATCGATGCAGCAGACCGTCAGCCGCTTCAACATGAGCTACGGCGACATTCCGCCGTGGGGCAAGGGGCCGGATCCGCAAAAGCTGCAGGGGCCGGGCGCGGCCGACTACCTGAAGCAGAACTTTCCGGCGCTGGATTACATCCAGAGCTGCAAACGGCGCTGATGTTCGGTACGCCGGTCTGATCGACGCGTCGCGGGATGGGCCGGCCGGGGTTCCACGGCCGCAAGCCGGTCCGTGTGCGGGGCCGTCGAAGCCGGACTCGGCACGCCGGGCACAATGACAGGCACCGGTGGTGCCGGAGGAGCGTCACAAAACCGGATTCAAATCCAGACGTCGTTCGGCGCAGTCCTTGTGCCGCCGTGTTCACCGGTATTCGGAACGTCCCGCGGCTCGATCAGCATGACCTTGACCTCTTCTGCGGCGAAGGGCTTGTGTTCAGTCCCTTTGGGGACGACGTACATCTCGCCGGCTTGGATCTGGACGCTGCCATCCCTGAAGTCGATACGAAGTGTGCCATCAACGACGAAAAAGGTTTCGTCGGTTTCAGCATGGCTGTGCCAGACGAAATCACCCTTCAGGCGTACGAGCTTGAACTGGTAGTCGTTCATTTCGGCAATGACTTTGGGCTGCCACTGCTCGGCGAACCGGCCGAATTTTTCCGCGAGATTGATGGACTCGTAGCACATTGCGTCTCCCGGTCTTGTCGGTCTGACAGCATGAAATCAACCCCGGCATTGGATCGGGATCATCGGGTCGTTGCAGGTTTCGCATCGGACTTCACCGGCGGAGTCCCACCGGCGGCCCGTCAGACAGGGACGCCCTAACCCTGAGCCGCACCCTGCTTCTTGGGAAGCTGGGGATTCATGAAGTCCCATGTCGTGGCACTTGCCACGTGGAAATCCAGCTTCGGGACATAGCGGGATGTATCGTCCAGCGTGCCCGCCTTGATACCCAGCAGGCCGGGAAGATGGCTGAACTTGGCGAACAGCTGCGAGCCGCAATTCCGGCAGAAACCCCTCCGGTGCATGTTTCCGCTGTCGGCCATCGACTCGAAATACCTAGCGTCACCGGAAACGACAACCTCTTTTTCCGGAAAAAACATTGCGGGGATATAGGCGCCCCCCGAGCTTCGCTGGCAGTCTGTGCAATGGCAGTTGCCGGCAAATAGTGGTTCGACAGCGGCCGTGTAGTGGATGTCTCCGCACAGACACCGTCCTGTGTATTTTGCATGCATGTTCAATTCCGTGTTCATTGAAAATGTGCGTAATGTTTGGCACGAGAGATGGCGCCCGGCTTGCCAAGCGACTTCCTGTCGATGGAAGGGGCAGATGCCTGACGTGGTGTATGCACCATGGCGCATCACACGATGAATAAAGAAGTAGACGAAATGTCCGGAAAACCGCCGGCACGTCGGTTTCTTTCTACTCTTTTTCTTTTTGCTGACTGAACTGAGAGTCTACACGTGTGAGGCGAGCCGGTGCAGGCGGTGGCGAGGAGAAACGGTGCCGAATTGCATCAAGGCCGCACAGTAAGCGGCCCTGATGCAGGAGAAACGGCCTGGGTTTACTTCGCGGCCTGCATGCTCAGCTGCAGTTCCTGCTGTGCGGCCGGGGTGAACGGGTGCAGGTGGGAGAGGAACTGCCGGCTGGCGGCGGCCCACGAGAAGCGTTCGGCGAAGCGGCGGACTTCGGTGCGGTCGATCTTCAGCGCGGCGAGGCAGGCGGCCTGCAGGTCTTCCTGCAGCGCGCCGGGGCCGTCGTTGCCGATGACGTCGATCGGCCCGGTGACCGGGTAGGCGGCGACCGGGCAGCCGCAGGCCATGGCTTCGAGCAGCACCAGACCGAAGGTGTCGGTCCGGCTCGGGAACACGAACACGTCGGCGGCGCTGTAGACCTCGGCCAGCTCGGCCTGGCTCAGCACGCCGAGCCAGTTCACACCGGGGTACTTGGCCTTGAGTGCGGCGGCGGCGGGGCCGTCACCGCAGACCCATTTGGAACCGGGCAGTTCGAGTTCGAGGAAGGCTTCGACGTTCTTCTCGACCGCGACGCGGCCGACGTAGACGAAGATCGGCCGGCGCGTCTGCAGTTTCTCGCGCGCCACCGGCTTGAAGATGTCGAGGTCGACGCCGCGCGACCACATCACCGTCCTGGTGAAGCCGCGCGCCTTCAGGTCGTCGACGACAACGCGGGTCGGCGCCATCGTCGCTTCGGCGGCGTTGTGGAAGTTCGCCAGCCAGCGGTAGGTCCACGATACCGGAATGCCGAAGCGCAGCTGAACGTATTCGGGGAAGCGCGAGTGGTAGGCGGTGGTGAACGGCAGCTTGTGCCTGATGCAGTACTTGCGCGCGGCCAGGCCGAGCGGGCCTTCGGTGGCGATGTGGATGGCGTCGGGACGGAAGGCTTCGATCCGGGCGGCGATTTTCTTGCGCGGGCGCCAGGAGAGGCGGATTTCCGGGTAGGTCGGGCAGGGGAAAGTGGTGAAGTTCTGCGGCGTGATCAGCTCGACCGCATGGCCGAGCTTCTCCAGCTCGCGCCGGGTCTGCTTGAGCGTGCGCACCACGCCGTTGACCTGCGGTTCCCATGCGTCGGTGACGATGAGGATGTTCATGCGGCAACCCTTTTTTCCATTGAGAGATCGGTGCTGTGCTTGCCGACCGGCAAGGCTTGCGGCTGAAGGCCGCTGTCCGGCGCGGCGATCAGCCGGGGCGCCTGCTGCTCGGCATAGAACTTTTGCCAGGTGACGATCTTCAGCTCGCCGGCGGGCGTTTCGACCAGCGCGGTCAGGCTTTCGACCCAGTCGCCGTCGTTGCAGTACAGCACGCCGTCGATCTCGCGCATTTCGGCCTTGTGGATGTGGCCGCAGATCACGCCGTCGACGCCGCGGGCCTTGGCTTCGGCGGCAACGGCTTCCTCGAACTTGCCGACGAAGTTCACCGCGGTCTTGACCTTGTGCTTGAGGTATTGCGACAGCGACCAGTAGCCGAGGCCGAGGCGCGCACGCAGCCGGTTGAACCAGTAGTTGAGCCGCAGCGTGATGCCGTAGGCGCGGTCGCCGACGATGGCCAGCCATTTGGCGCACTGGACGACGCCGTCGAATCGGTCGCCGTGCAGGATCAGGAAGCGGCGGCCGTCGGCGGTGGTGTGGATCACCTCGTCCTCGATGCGGATGTCGCCGAACATCAGGCCGAGGAACTGCCGCGCGCCTTCGTCGTGGTTGCCGGGGATGTAGGTGACCTGCGTGCCCTTGCGCGCCTTCCTCAGCACCTTCTGGATCACGTCGTTGTGGCTCTGCTTCCAGTACCAGCTGCGCTTGAGCGCCCAGCCGTCGATGATGTCGCCGACGAGGTAGAGGTGCTCGCACTCGGCGTGCTTGAGGAAGTCCAGCAGGTAATCGGCCTGGCAACCGGCGGTGCCGAGGTGGACGTCGGAGATCCAGATACTGCGGAAAGCCAGCGGCGCGTCACTCATTCGTAGGCGTCTCTGCGATGGGGTGAGGCCATCGTGCGAGGCGATTGTGACCGAGCCGTGACGCTGGTGCGTCAGTCCGATGACACTGGCCGAAAGGCAGGCCGCGGCCAAGCCGCGCATCCGTCCGGTGCTTGCCGGCTGTTGCAAACTCGCGTCAAATCCCGACCATGAATGCCAAGCAACGCCCCGATACTCCCTGCATTGCCGTCTGCTCGACCGGCCTCGGCGATGACGTCTGCCGCGGTTGCGGCCGCACCTTCATCGAAGTCGCCAACTGGGTGTCGATGAGCGAAGCCGAAAAGGAGGCCGTCTGGCGCCGGCTCGAGGCGCACTGGGCCGGGCAGGGGCTGGTGCCGCCGTGGCTGGCGCGATGAGTCGGCGGCCGAACTGACGCGTCGCTAGCCGTTCACGCCGGTACGGGCAGCGGCCCGTGCCGCCGCGCCGCAGACTACGGTCGTGACGGCTTCAGATCCGGAAGCGTCCGACGTTGTTGCGAACGCTGCCGGCAATGTCTTCGAGATCGCGCGCCAGCGTGGCGGTTTCGGCGGTGATGCCGTCGCCGTGGTGGGCCGCCGCGACGAGGGATTGCAGCTCGGCCTCGACCCGGCCGCTTTCGCTGGCCTGTTGCTGCAACTCGCCGCGCATGGCGGTGACCAGCTGGGCCGAATCGTGCACGGCGGCATCGATTTCGCCGATGGCGCTGCCGGCCTGCTGCGCCAGATGCTGGCCGTTCTCCACCCGTTTCAGGGCGGTCTGCATGCCTTCAAGTGCGGCCAGTTTGCTCGTCTGGATGTCGGCGATCATCGCGTTGATCTCGCCGGTGGCCGACGTGGTGCGCTCGGCCAGTTTGCGCACTTCGTCGGCAACGACCGCAAAACCGCGCCCCTGTTCACCGGCGCGCGCAGCTTCGATTGCGGCATTCAGCGCCAGCAGGTTGGTCTGCTCGGCGATGTCCTTGATCACGCCGACGATGCGGCCGATCAGGTCGGTCTGCTCGACCAAGGCTTCGACCTGTCCGGCAGTGTGATCGAGCTGGCTGGCAATGACCTGCATTTCGCTTGCCGAATCGCCGATCACCCGGCCGCCTTCGCGGGCCAGCGCCGTGGCCCGGCCGGCGAGCACGGCGGATCGGTCGGCGTTGTCGGCCAGCGTGGCCGCTGTCCGGCTCAAACGCTGGATGTCGGCGGCCAGCGTGCCGACGTGTCGAACCCGGCCGGCCGAGTTGCTTGCCGATTCACCGGCCAGACGCGACAGCGTGCCGCAGTCCCGATCGATGCGATGGCTGAGGACCACGACCTCGCGGATCAGTGCTGCGAGCTGGTCCTGCATGCGGTGAACCGAGTGTGCGAGCTCGGCACCGCCCACGCGCTCGTCCATGCGGGTGACCAGGTCCCCCTGGCTGATCAGTTCGGAATGTGCGGCGACGGCGTAACCGGCGCGCTGGTCCTGTGCCATCCGGTAGGCCAGCAGGCACAGCACGGCGGTTTCGACGACGACGAATGCGGCATGCACCGCCACCCGCCACAGCGAAAACTGATTGGCCGGGAAGGCGAAGACGGGCATCTGCGCCGCCTGCATGAAGCTGGCCGCGACATGGTGAACGGCGATCAGCGCGGCGGCGAAGACGATGGGACGCCAGTCGCGGTAGTACAGCAGGAACGCCAGCAGGCAGAAGATCGAAAAGTGGAACTCCAGCATGCCGCGGCTCTGGTGGATTTGCAGCGCGGCAAACGCCATCAGCGCCGCGGCGTTGGCCAGTCGTACCAGCAAACCGCCGGGTTGCGCGCGGTAGAGCAGCCAGGGGCCCAGTAGCGCAGGGAGTCCGATGGCCAGTGCCGAGGGCCAGCTGTCGTGCCACGGGGCGAGCCCGAGCGAAACGACGAAGAGGCCGGCCAGCACGCAAAGCAGCATGCGGTCGGCCTGACGGGCTGCCTGCTGCAGCGGGGCGGAAATCGATGTGGATGGCGCGGAGGGCATGCGGTATTCCAGAGCGTGATGGTCGGGTCAGCGGCAGATGAAGGCGCGGACGGCATCGCCCCAGGCCAGCCAGCCCAGCATCAGGACGAGGTAGGTGAGCCATGTGGCGAACAGGACGGCAGGCCAGCGTGCGGGTTGCCGTGGCCGGTGGACAGGAGCCATGTGGCGCAAGGGCAGGGGTGAAATATAAGTCGCCGATTATACCGGCAGCATTGCCCGTGTTCCCGCCGATTCCGCGGCCGGAATGACGACCGGCGCCGGTCCGGCCTGCTTCGGCCTGCAAGCGGCATGGGCCGGAACACCGGGCCGCGCCAGCCCGCTTCATCGCCGTGAACTAAGCTCCAAACAGCGCCCACAGGAACCTTGCCGCCATGCCCGCTTCGTCCATCGCGACACCACGCCGGTCCAGCTATCCGCTGCACGTCCATATCGCCTACCTGTTCGTCGCGCTGATCACCTGCTACGCACTGGTCAACACCTTCTACCAGTACCGCAGTACCCGACAGATGCTGCTGACCGCGACCGAGAGCCTGTTCGGCCAGATCGGTTCGCAAACGGTGCGGACGGTCGAGAGCATTTACTCGCCGGCGCTGACGGTGGTCGACCTGATGGCGCAGCAGCACCTGATGTATGCGTTCAGCCTCGACGAACGCCTGGAGAGCCTGGCCTATCTGGCCGAAGCCCTGCAGAGCCAGCCCAGCCTGTCGGCGGTCTATATCGGCTACGAGAACGGCGATTTCTTCCTTGTCCGCAAACTGACCGGGGCGCCGCTGTTCGGCGCCGCGCAGCCGCTGCCGCCCGGCACGGCGTTTCTGGTGCAGAGCCTCAGCGACGGCGACGGCGAGTTCCTCTATTACCGGCGCGATCTCACCCTGATCGAAAAGCGCTTCGCCCCGGGCTACCGCTTCGATCCGCGTACCCGGCCGTGGTACCAGAGCGCCATCGGCAAGCCGGCGCACCAGATCAGCGATCCCTACCTGTTCTTCACCACGCGCGAGGTCGGCACGACGCTGTCGCGGCGTACGGCCAACGGCCGTTGCGTCGTCGGTGCCGACATCACGCTGGCCGTGCTCGACGACGTGCTCGGCAAGGAGAAGATGACGCCGCATGCCGTACTCAGCGTGGTCGACGGCAAGGGCAACGTCATCGCCGCATCGGGCGGGCAGGCGCTGATGCGCAGCGCCGGCGATCACGAGGTTCGCCAGGCTCGCTTGCCCGAACTGAAGCAGCCGGTGCTCGAACGGCTGTTCGATCCGTCGTTCGAACGGGGAAACGCGAGAACACTCGAGGTCGGCGGGCAGGAGTGGCTCGGCTACACCGCGCCGATTCCGCTGCGCAGCGGCAATTCGCTGTTCCTGGCCGTCGCGGCGCCGCAGGGCGAGTTGCTGGTCGATGCCCAGCGGCTGCGCATGCGGTCACTGCTGATTGCCACTGCGATCCTGGCCGTCGCGGCACTGGCGGCCTACGTGATCTCCCGGCTGGCGTCGCGACCGCTGAAGGCGCTGACCGAAGAGGCGCAACGGATCCGCGCGATGCGCTTCGGCAAGTCGGCGCCGATCAGTTCGTTCATCACCGAGATCGACGAACTCGCCGAGGCGATGGCACTGATGAAATCGACGATCCGCAACTTCCTCGACATCGGCGAGGCGATGGCGGCCGAGCGCCGCTTCGAGCCTTTGCTGGCGCGCATCCTCGAAGAAACCACCAAGATCGCCCAGGCCAAGGGCGGGGTGATCTACCTGGCCGACGAGGCCGGCGGGCTGGTGCCCGCGCAGGCGCGGCTCGATGATGTCGCGCTCGTCAATCCGCGTGCGATACCGGTGCTGAATTCGGGCAGTGACGGCATCCATCCTGCGGTGATTGCGATGGCGGGGTCGACCACGCTCGAGTCGCTGCTGCCGTCGGCATTGAACGACTGGTACGGCGCGTTTGGCCGTTTCGAAAAACCGCTGACGACGATCTCGATTCCGCTCAAGAACCGCCAGGACGAACTCGTCGGCGTGGTGTTCCTGCTGCAGGACGAAAAGGTGCTGCGTTATGGCGTCGGTCACGAACTGATCACCCTGGTCGAGGCGCTGTCGGGGACGGCGGCGGTGACGATCGAGACGCAGCGGCTGATCCTCGAACAGAAAAAGCTGCTCGAATCGTTCATCCAGCTGGTCGCCGGCGCCATCGACGCCAAGAGCCCGTACACCGGCGGGCACTGCCAGCGCGTCCCCGAGCTGACCAAGATGCTCGCGCGCGCCGCCTGCGAGGCCAGGGACGGTCCGTATGCCGGTTTCGCGCTGTCCGACGATGAATGGGAGGAGCTGCACATCGCCGCGTGGCTGCACGACTGCGGCAAGGTGACGACGCCCGAGTATGTCGTCGACAAGGCGACCAAGCTCGAAACGATCTGCGACCGCATTCACGAGGTGCGGATGCGCTTCGAGGTGCTCAAGCGTGATGCCGAGATCGGGATGCTCAAGGCCGTCGTGGCGGGAGGAGATCGCAATGCACTGGCCGCGCAGCTTCGCGACCAGCTGGCGGTGCTCGACGACGAGTTTTACTTCGTCGCCGAATGCAATCAGGGCGGCGAATTCATGGCCCCGGAGCGCGTCGAGCGGCTCCAGGCCATTGCGGCGCGAACCTGGCAGCGCACGCTCGACGACCGGCTCGGCATCTCGCACGACGAGCTGCTGCGCAAGGGCGACGCACCGCGGACGCTGCCGGTGACCGAGGCGCTGCTGGCCGACAAGCCGGAGCACCGCTTTCCGCGCAGTCCGCGTGACGCACTGCCCGAAGGACACGGCTTCAAGATGACCGTCCCCGAGCTGCTGTACAACCGTGGCGAGCTGCACAATCTGGCAATCGGCCGCGGCACGCTGTCGGAGGAGGACCGCTACAAGATCAACGAGCACATCGTCCAGACCATCGTGATGCTCGAAAAGCTGCCGTTCCCGCGCCATCTGAAGCGCGTGCCCGAGATCGCCGGCGGCCACCACGAAAAAATGGACGGCAACGGCTATCCGAAGCGGCTGACCCGCGACGAGATGAGCGACACGGCGCGGATGATGGCGATTGCCGACATCTTCGAGGCGCTGACCGCGGTCGACCGGCCGTACAAGAAGGGCAAGACGCTGTCGCAATCGATCGCGATCATGAGCAAGATGCGCGACGACGCGCACATCGATCCGGAGCTGTTCGCACTGTTTCTCGAGAGCGGCGTTTACCTCGCGTATGCAAAGCGTTTCCTGCGCCCCGAACAGATCGACGATGTCGACATCGCCAGGGCACTCGGCGTGACGGCATGAGCGTACGCAACCATCCCCCGGAACGGGGCTGCATCCCGTAAAATGGCGGCTTCGTTCACGGATACGCGCAGCGCATGAAAATCGCTCTCGCCCAGCTCAATCCCAAGGTCGGCGATCTGGCCGGCAACCTCGACCTGATCCTCGCCGCCGCCCGGCAGGCCCGCGAGGCCGGCGCCGACGTGCTGGTCACGCCCGAACTGGCGCTGACCGGCTACCCGCCGGAAGACCTGCTGCTGCGGCCGAGCTTTCTTGCCGACTGCGCCAGGGCGATCGGCCGGCTGATCGACGAGGTCGACGGCATCACGCTGGTGGTCGGCCACCCGAGCCGTTCCGGTGACGAGCGTTTCAACGCCGCGACGGTGATCCGCGACGGCAACGTACTCGGCCGCTACGAAAAGATGCTGCTGCCGAACGACGAGGTGTTCGACGAAGTCCGCTATTTCAGTCCGGGCGCCGTGCCGCTGGTTTTCGACCAGCCGGGTACCGACGGCGACCATCGCGTCGGCGTGGTGATCTGCGAGGATGTCTGGGACGTCGAGCCGGCCGCCGCCGCGCGCGACGAGGGCGCCGAGCTGCTGGTGGTGCTGAACGCATCGCCGTACCACAAGGCCAAGCAGGACAAGCGGCACGAGATCGTGCGTCAGCGCGTCGACGAGAACGGCATTCCGGTCGTCTACGTCAATATGGTCGGCGGTCAGGACGAGCTGGTGTTCGACGGCCATTCGTTCGCAATGAACCGCGCCGGCGACGTCGTCGTCCAGGCGGCGCCGTTCGCGACCACGCTGGCCTATGCCGATTACGCCGACGGCGACCTGCAACTGGGCGACGTTGCGCCCGAGTGCAGCGAAGAGGAAAGCGTCTACAAGGCGCTGGTGACCGGCGTGCACGACTACATCACCAAGAACGGCTTTCCCGGCGTGCTGCTCGGCCTGTCGGGCGGCATCGATTCGGCGCTGACGCTGGCGATTGCCGTCGACGCGCTCGGTGCCGACAGGGTCCACGCGGTGATGATGCCGTCGCGCTACACCGCCGACATCTCGGTCGACGATTCGCGCGACATGATCAGGCGCCTCGGCTGCCGGTATTCGGAAATCGAGATCTGGCCGGTGTACGAGGCCTTCATGGCCGGGCTGGCGGGCGAGTTTGCCGGCACCACGGCCGATACCACCGAAGAGAACCTGCAGGCGCGCATCCGGGGCACCCTGCTGATGGCGCTGTCGAACAAGGGCGGCAAGCTGGTGCTGACGACCGGCAACAAGAGCGAGATGACCACCGGCTACGCGACGCTGTACGGCGACATGGCCGGCGGCTTCGCGGTGCTCAAGGACGTGGCCAAGACGCTGGTTTACCGGCTGTCGAGCTGGCGCAACGGCACCGACGCATTCGCGCTGGCCGACGTGATCCCCGAGCGCATCATCACCCGGCCGCCGAGTGCCGAGCTGCGCCCGGACCAGAAGGACCAGGACTCGCTGCCCGAGTACGACGTGCTCGACGCCATCCTCGAAGCCTATGTCGAGCGCAACCTCAGCCGTGCCGAAATCGTCGCGCTGGGCTTCCTTGCTGCCGACGTCGACCGCGTCGTCCGGCTGCTGCGGATCAACGAGTACAAGCGCCGCCAGGCGCCGGTCGGTCCGCGCATCACCCACCGCAGCTTCGGCAAGGACTGGCGCATGCCGATCACCAACGGCTATCGCGACTGAGTCCGGACCCGCATCCTGCTGCGGGTTGGGCGGACAAAAAAAAACGGCGCCATCGGCGCCGTTTTTGCTGGGCGACGAACGCTCAGGCCGGTTCGAGCTGCAGCAGCGCGACGTCGGTGAAGCGTGCGGCAAAGCCCGTCGGTTCGCCGACGAGGTCCAGCACCCAGTGCAGTGCTGCGCGCAGCTTGGCCACGTCGTAATCGGCATTGAAGCGGTGCAGGGCTGCGCCGTGCAGCACGAAGCGCAATGCCAGCGTCTGCGGGTCGTCCGGCGTGGTGTCGGTGAGCCCGAACAGGCGTGGCAGCACGCTGTCGAAAATCGGCCCGACACCGTCGTACAGCTTGGTGTCGCCACGCGCGGCCATCCAGATCTGCAGCAGCGCGACGCTGGTGCTGCGGTCCGGTTGCGCCAGCGTGCCGCGCAACATCAGGTGCACGCGTTCGAGCGGGGTCATCGGGCCGAGGGCAAGAAAGCGTGCCTCTTCGGCCGCGATCAGCCGTTCGACCACGACCGGCAGCAGGTCGTAGCGACCGCTCGGAAAGTGGTGACGCAGGGCGCCCCGGCTGACGCCGGCGCGTTCGCAAATGCGAGTTTCGCTCAGCCGCGCATAGCCCAGCTCGTCCAGCAGGGCGATGGTCGCCTCGATGAGTCGGGTTTGCGTTGCGCTGGAACGTTCGATTTGGGTAGCCATGGGGAGTGATTTTATCCGAATGGTATGTTTTCAGTCTTAGGGTTAATACCAATGGTCACGGTTTCACTTTTTCCCCATTCCGGCTGGAAGCCGCGATTCTGCTGGCGTTCCGGTCATCAAAAATACATACAAAGATGTTTCCATTTCCCACTTCGGACAATCTGGATCAAAACAAGGGAAGCGATGAAACTCGCACATACCACTGCGACGCTGCTGGCGCTGGGGCTGACCACGCCGGCGTTCGCACTGAACATACTGGTGTCGAACGACGACGGTTTCGCCGCGGCCAACGTGCGCGCGCTGTATGCGCGGCTGAAAGCCGCCGGCCACGATGTGATCGTTGCCGCGCCGTGCCAGGACCAGAGCGGCAAGGGGGCGTCGGTGAACTTCCTGACGCCGCTGACGCCCCTGGCGAAGGACTGTCGTGGCGGCACGGTCAGGGCCGGCGCAGCGGCGGTCGGTGCCGATCCGTCGGTTGGCGACATCAGTTATGTCGACGGTACGCCGGTGATGGCGACGATGTACGGCCTCGATGTACTCGCACCGTCACGCTGGGGCAAAGCCCCCGACCTGCTGATTTCGGGCCCGAACGAGGGGCAGAATCTCGGTGCCATCGTCAATTCGTCGGGCACCGTCAGCAATGCGGTCTTTGCCGCCAGCCGCGGCATTCCGGCCATCGCGGTCAGTGCCGACGCCAATACCAAGGACAATGCCGCACTGGCCGACGAGGCGGCCGCGCTGACGGTCAAGTTCGTCGACGCACTGCTGGCGAAGCGCGGCAACGGCGCGGTGATGCCGGCGGGGACGGCGATCAACGTCAATCTGCCCAAATTCGATGCCGGCGGCAGCAGCAAGGTGCAATGGGTGTTCAGCCGCTTCGGCAGCTATACGGCGATGACGCCGAAATTCGTTGCCGATCTGTCCAGGGATCCGGTTGCGTCGGGCTACGGGGTCAAGTACCCGTACCCGGGCGTGACCTTCACGCTGAACAGCACCCCGTCCGCCGCCGATGCCGGTAGCGAATCGGCGCTCAACGCCAGGGGGTATGCGACGGTGACGACGATGCAGGTGGGCTTCGAGGCCCGGCCGCAGGCGCAGCAATGGCTGCGTCTCCGCCTGAAAGACCTGCTGTCGCAATGAGGGGAATGCGGATGAAACGGTTCCAGTACGCAACGCTGTCATGCCTTGTGCTTGCCGCCTGTGGCGGCAGCGGCAGTGGCGGCAACAGCTCGCCCCTCACGCCGGCGACCCCCAGGGTCAGTGTCGATGCCTTGCCGGCCGGCAGCTATACCGTGGCGACCGGCGATGCCGATGCGCCGCAGGTCGGGCAGTACTACACCGGCAGCGACGGCCGTCGCCTGCTGGTCGTCAACGATGCCGACGAGACGGCCAGTACGCTGTACAAGCAGGACGCCAGCGGGGTCTGGACGGCGGTGCCGGCACCGAAGGCCGATGTGGCGATCCGGCTCGGGGCTTCGGAGGCCCGGCCGAGTCCGGCCGTCGATCCGGCCCGGCTGGCCGGCAGCTACACGGTGCTGCTGGCCGGTGGTGCCGCTGCACAGTTCGGTCTGTCGGCCAGTGGCGAACTGGTCGCGCAGGGGAACGGCACCTGCCGGATTGCGGGCAGGGCGATGAGCGGCAAGCTGCCCGGCGCGCTCGATCTCGCGCTGACGTTCAGCGGCTGCGCCGGCCTGCCCGCCAGTGGCAACGGCGTGCTGCTGGCCGATCCGGACTATGCCCCGGCGGCATTGCGACTGATCGCCGATGACGGCAGCCGGGTCATCGAGCTGTGGGCCTATCCGGCCTGAGCCGGCCTGTCGGGCGGCGGTCGCCGTCCGGGCTGCAACTGATGTCCGTGTATGTAAGTGACGGCCAGCGATGAACTTGTCATTTTTCCGTAATGGCCCGGTCCTAGACTGGGTCGATCTTTCCCCAGCAGAAGCCACCATGTCTCACGGTCGCGATATCCTGCGCGCCGATCTCGAACAGATCATCGCCCAGGGGCGCCTCAACGCACTGTTCCAACCGATCGCATCGATGCGCGACGGGGAGGCCTTCGGTTACGAAGGACTGGTACGCGGACCGTCGACGAGCTTCCTGCATTCGCCGATCAACCTGTTCCGTGTCGCCGAGGAAAGCGGGCTGCTGGCCCAGCTCGACTTCGCCTGCCGGCGCACCGTCGTCGCCGCGTTCGTCCGCGAACGCCTGCCGGGCAAGCTGTTCCTCAATGTCTGCCCGGCAACACTGATCCACCCGGATTTCCGGCCCGGTGCGACGCTGGAAATCCTCCGTGACGTCGGTCTGTCGCCGCAACGCGTGGTGATCGAGCTGACCGAAACCCAGCCGACCCACGATTACGACCTGCTGAAAGAAGCGCTGCTGCACTACCGCGAGATGGGCTTCCGCATCGCCATCGACGATCTGGGCGAGGGGTTTTCGGGGCTGCGCTTGTGGTCCGAACTGAAGCCCGAATACGTCAAGATCGACAAGTATTTCATCCAGGGCCTGACCCAGGATGCGCAGAAACGCCAGTTCGTCCGTTCGATCCACCACATTGCGCTGAACACCGGCACCCGCGTCGTTGCCGAGGGCATCGAAACCCCCGACGAGCTGGATGTCGTGCGCCGGATCGGCATTTCGCTGGCGCAGGGCTATCTGATCGGCCGGCCGCAGGCGAGCCCGCCGCAACGGCTGGCGCTGGAGTTCGACGGCGTCGAGCGGCCGCAGCTGGGCAGCGGACGGCAGGGCTGTGCCGGTGATCTGCTTGTCGACGTGCCGCGCGTGAGCCCGGACGAGCCGGCCAAGGCGATCTACCGGCGCTTTGCCGACGACGCGACGCTGTATGCGCTGCCGGTGGTCGACGGCATGCGTCCGGTCGGTCTGCTCAAGCGTCACGAGGTACTCGAACTGTTCGCCCGGCCGTTCACGCCCGAACTGTTCGGCAACCGGCCGTGCAGCGTACTGATGGACCGCAGCCCGCTGATCGTCGAGGCCTCGACCAGCCTGCAGGAGTTGTCGCAGCTGGTGACCGCGGCCGAGCGCCGCTATCTGGCCGACGGCTTCATCATCACCTCGCAGGCACACTATCTCGGCATGGGCACCGGCCACGACCTGATGCGGGCGATGACCGAGCTGCAGGTAAGGGCGGCGCGACACGCCAACCCGCTGACGCTGCTGCCGGGCAACGTGCCGATCCAGGAGCGGATCGAACGCTGGCTGGCCGAGCGCCATCCGTTTACCGTCGCCTATTTCGACCTCGATCATTTCAAGCCGTACAACGACATCTACGGCTATGCCTGCGGTGACGCGCTGATCCAGCTGTGCGGCGAAACGCTGCTGGCGAGCACCGACCCGGTGCGCGATTTCGTCGGCCATATCGGCGGCGACGATTTCGTCGTGCTGTTCCGCTCCGACGATGCGCAGGCCCGCTGCCAGAGTGCACTGATGCAGTTCGAACAGGCATTGTCGCGGCATTTTTCCGCCGAGCATCTTGCCGCTGGCGGCTACAGCGCTGCCGACCGTCGCGGTGCGATGCAGCGCTATCCGCTGGTCAGCCTTTCGGCCGGACTGGTCGACGTGGTGCCGGGCGACTTCGCCAGCCACCACGAGGTGGCGGCGGCGGCGGCCAGTGCCAAATCGCTTGCCAAGCGCGAGCCGGGATCGACGCTGTTCATCGAGCGTCGTAGCGGCCCGCATGCCCCGGCCTGGTCGGTCGCGGCCTGAGCGGCCGCAACGGACGTGCCAAACGCACCCGGGGCCGATTTTCCCCGCGCGACAGCGGGGGTGCAGGGCTTCAGACCGCCGCGTCTTCGCTCTGCGCGTCGTAGATCGATTCGAGCAGCACGTCGGTGCCGAGTTCCTGGGTTGCAAAGCCCAGCAGCGGTGCGAGTTGCGCCAGCAGCGCCGGCAGGTGCGGGCGCACGGCATCGCGTTCGCCACGCGCCAGCAGGGCGATCGCATCGGCAATGCCCGGTGGCGCCTGCTTGCGCTGCGACGGCAGGATTACGCGGTTTTCGCTCGGTACCGCATCCAGCCGTTCGCGGGCGACGCCGAACAGCGCGTCGGCGCCGTGGACGTCGTCATGCAGCGTGCTGGCAATGGCCAGACTGGCCGTCAGGCTCAGCTGGTCACCGCGGAAATTGACCCGTGCGGCGGCGACGGTCTGGCGCAGCCGTTCGGCCAGCACCTGGGCCTGATCGAGCGTCGTGCCCGGCGACAGGACGGCGAAACGGCCGGCATCGACATGCGCCAGCGTGTCTTCGCGGCGCAGTTTGGCCGTCAGGTGGCGGGTGAACACGCCGAGCAGCTGCTCGGCGAGCCGCGGGCCGACATGGGCGGCCAGCGCATCGAAACGGTCGAGCTGCAGCAGGAGCAGCGACACCTCGGTGCCGTGGCGCTGCGCGTAAGCGAGTGCCTGTTCGGCCTGCAGCGACAGCAGGTGCGGGCTGCCGGCGCCGGTGTTGTCGTGGGTCGCCGTTTGCGCCTGCTGCTCCCGCGCGGCCTCGAGGGCGCGCTGGCGTTCGGCAAGTTCGATGTTGGCGTGGACCCGGGCGAGCATTTCGCTGCGGTCGGTCGACTTGGTGATGAAGTCGTTGGCGCCGCGGGCAACGCATTTCTCGCGTGTTGCTTCATCTTCCTCGCCCGAAACGATGATCACCGGCAGTTGCGCCAGCCGCGGCTGGCCACAGGCGCGCAGGCGGTCCAGCAGGCCGAGGCCGTCGAGCTCGGGCATCGACAGGTCGGAAATCATCAGCTGGATCGTGTCGTCCTGCTGCAGGCGGCGCCAGCCGGCTTCTCCATCGCCTTCCTCGACGACGTCGTAGACATCGGCCAGATGCTTCTTGACCGTGGCACGGACGATGCGCGAGTCATCGACGATCAGCAGGCGGGGCAGGGAGGGGGCGGACGACATGGAGGACCTCGTTCTGACAGGCTGGCCGTCAGCCTAGCACAGCCCGGTGGCCAAAGGCCGCGTTGCATGCCGTCCCGGATGCCCGGCCGGGCGTTTGACGCACGCAGACCACAGCCCGTGGCCCGTCGTCGGCGCCAACGGTTGCAGACAGGCGTATCCGTCTGGAATATGGTTGTGTAAATAAACCACTTGGCGCCGGTCCGGACTTCGCCAAGAATGGCGCCGCGGTGCAGAACGCCACCGACCAACTACAAGAGAGACCACGATGAAACCGATCCGCGCCCTTCTCCTCGCTGCCACGCTGTTGCTGCCGGTGTCGGCGGCCATGGCCGACGACATGTCCACGCCGTTCGACATGAGCACGCTGGCGAGCGAACTCAAGCTGACGCAGGCACAGCAGCGGCAGATCGAGACGATCCGCCAGGCCGAGCATGACCAGATTGCCGCCATCGATACCAGCGGGGTCGAGCCGGGCGTGATCCGCGACATGATCAAGTCCGGCAAATGGGACGAGGCGCGTGCCAGAAAGCGCATCCAGGCTTTCGGCGACGTCGACAACCAGGTGAGCTACATCCGGGTGAAGTCGCTGTTCGACATCAGCCAGGTGCTGACGGCCGACCAGCGCAAGCAGTTCCAGCAGCTGTTTGCCAAGGAGCTGTCGGCCGACTGAGGCGGGCGACCCTGCCGGTGACCGCAGCATGTGCGGTCACCGGCAGGTCGGGCCGGGCTTAGCGGCCGTAGGCGTAGGGCAAACCTTCGCGGCTGGCCGCCAGCGCGGCCGATTCGTGGGTGCGCGCCGGCAGCACCACGTGCCGGACCGGCACCGTTTTGCCGGCCAGGACCGCGGCAAAGCGCGCGGTGTCCTCCAGATACGGGCTGCCTTCCAGCTCGCCCATGCTGAGGAAGACGCTTTCGACGCCACGGTAGCGTTCGGCGGAACCGGTTTGCGCCTCGCCGGCGAGCTGGTTGTCGTGGTACCAGAGCGCCGGGCTGTTGATGAGGTAATGGCCGAACAGGGCGCTGTCGTGCACCAGCGCATGGCTGACAAGCAACGCGCTCAGCGAGGTGCCGTGAATCCCGCGGTCCGCCGGCCGGGTCAGATAGTGCGTCTCGATGCGCGGGATGAGTTCGTGCTTGAGGAAGGCGAGGAAACCGGGACCGCCGCCGGTGATGCGCAACGCCGGGTCGGTATTGCCGAGGAAGTGTTCTTCCGCCAGCCAGTAGCTCGGCGTGTAATCGCGCTCGCGCCGCAGCCAGCACGCCGGTTCGCTATCGGCGCAGCCGATGCCGACGACGATGAACGGTTGCAGCCGGTCCGCATCGCGCAAGTCCTGAAGCTGCTGCCTGAAGGTGTCGGCCAGCAGGAACCAGTCGAGCACGTAGAGCACCGGGTAGGCCAGTTCGGGCTGGAAGCCGTCGGGCAGCATGACCTCGATCGGGTAGGCGTTGCCGGCGGTATCCGGGCCGAACGTCAGCGGTTGCACATGTCGTGACGTCAGCGTGAACGTGTATTGCCGTGTGTAATTGCAGTCACCGAGGTCGCGCCAGACGGCGCGGTTTCCGGCTGAGGCCGGATCGTTGCCACGGGTCCACCAGCCGGCGAGGTAATTGCGTCCCTGACGGCTGACCACCGCGTTGCCGTTGTAGGCGATTCCGTCGCGCCAGGCATCGCCACACGCCAGCGGCGGCTGCGCCGGGTCGAGTACCAGCCAGGGCTGGCCACCGCCGATCGGGCCGGCGTGTTGCTGCGGGGACTGTCCGCGCGTCCACCACTGCGCACGATAGTCGGTGCCGGCAACGGTGACCGTGTCACCGGCGTTGTAGACGAGATCGGGTTGCCACGCCGGTGCGGCCGAAAGCCAGGCGCTGGCGAACAGGGAGAGGGCGGCGGCCCATGGAGTTCGCATCGAAGTTCCATCCGGAGATGTGCGCACATGCGCACGTCCGGATCATGCCGAGTGCCTGATCGCGGATCGCCGGCACCGGTCGGCGACGATCGGCCGAGGGATGTGTGTCGTCCGCTGACGACCCCTGACGTCCCTACTGGTGGCCGAATGCACGTTCGCGCAGCACCCTGAGCTGGTCGCGCAACTTCGCAGCCTGTTCGAACTCGAGGTTCTTCGCCGCGGTCATCATGTCCTTCTCGATGCGCTTGAGTTCCTTGGCGAGGTCCTTCTCGTCCATGTCCTCGACCAGTTGCTGGCGCTTGGCCTCGATCCGCGCCGCGGCGGCATCTTCGGCGTTGTAGACGCCGTCGATGATGTCCTTGATCCGCTTGGTCACCGATTTCGGCACGATACCGTTGGCCTCGTTGAAGGCGATCTGCTTGGCGCGGCGGCGCTCGGTCTCGTCGATCGCCTTCTTCATCGACTCGGTGATCCGGTCGGCGTAGAGGATGGCCGTGCCGTTGAGGTTGCGCGCGGCGCGGCCGATGGTCTGGATCAGCGAGCGTTCGCTCCGCAGGAAGCCTTCCTTGTCGGCGTCGAGAATCGCCACCAGCGACACCTCGGGAATGTCGAGGCCCTCGCGCAGCAGGTTGATGCCGACCAGCACGTCGAACACGCCGAGGCGCAGGTCGCGGAGGATCTCGACCCGCTCGACCGTGTCGATGTCCGAGTGCAGGTAGCGCACCTTCACGCCGTGCTCGTCGAGGTACTCGGTCAGCTGTTCCGACATGCGCTTGGTCAGCGTCGTCACCAGCACGCGCTCGTTCAGCTCGGTGCGCTTCCTGATTTCCGACAGCAGGTCGTCGACCTGGGTCGTCACCGGGCGGACTTCGATGCGCGGGTCGACGAGGCCGGTCGGCCGCACCACCTGTTCGACGACCTGGCCCTGGTGGTCTTTTTCATAGGCGGCGGGCGTGGCCGAGACGAACACCGTCTGCGGCATCATCTGCTCGAACTCCTCGAACTTCAGCGGCCGGTTGTCCAGCGCCGAGGGCAACCGGAAGCCGTAGTCGACGAGGTTCTCCTTGCGCGAGCGGTCGCCTTTGTACATCGCGCCGACCTGGCCGATCATCACGTGCGACTCGTCGAGAAACATCAACGACCCTTCGGGCAGGTAATTGATCAGCGTCGGCGGCGCCTCGCCGGGCTTCTTGCCGGAAAAGTGCCGCGAGTAGTTCTCGATGCCCTTGCAGAAGCCCATCTCGTTGAGCATTTCGAGGTCGAAGCGCGTGCGCTGTTCGAGCCGTTGCGCTTCGACGAGCTTCTGTTCCTTGTAATAGAACTCGAGCCGGGTGCGCAGCTCTTCCTTGATCGTCTCGACCGCGCGCAATACCGTGTCGCGCGGCGTCACGTAATGGCTGGACGGGAACACCGTGTAGCGGCCGGCACGCTGCTTGATGTGGCCGGTCAGCGGATCGAACAGCTGCAGCGTCTCGATTTCGTCGTCGAACAGCGAGATCCGCAGTGCCAGCTCGGCATTTTCGGCCGGAAAAATGTCGATCACGTCGCCGCGCACGCGGAAGGTGCCGCGGGCGAAGTCGGTTTCGTTGCGGTCGTACTGCATCGCGGTCAGCCGCTTGATGATCTCGCGCTGCTCGTGCTTTTCGCCCTCTTTGAGGTGCAGGATCATCTTGTGGTAGTCGGACGGGTCACCGATACCGTAGATCGCCGACACGGTGGCGACGATGATGCAGTCGGGCCGTTCGAGCATTGCCTTGGTCGCGGAGAGGCGCATCTGCTCGATGTGCTCGTTGATCGCCGAGTCCTTCTCGATGAACAGGTCGCGGCTCGGCACGTAGGCTTCGGGCTGGTAGTAGTCGTAGTAGCTGACGAAATACTCGACCGCGTTCTCCGGAAAGAACTCGCGGAACTCGGCGTACAGCTGCGCCGCCAGCGTCTTGTTCGGCGCCATCACGATCGCCGGGCGGCCGGTACGGGCGATGACGTTGGCCATCGTATAGGTCTTGCCCGAGCCGGTGACGCCGAGCAGGGTCTGGTACTTCAGGCCGTCCTCGATGCCTTCGATCAGGCCGGCAATCGCCGTCGGCTGGTCGCCGGCGGGCGGGAAGGGCTGGAACAGCTTGTACGGTGAGTTCGGGAATTCGACGAACATGGTGATCCGTGCGGGCGCGTGGCGGGATAGCGGAATGGTACGCTGCGTCCCGGCTTGCCGCTAATGCAACCGGTGCGTGCGGTGACCGGCCCGACCGTGGGTGCCCGGGCCGACACGATGGCCACACGCCGCCCTGCCCCGGCGCCGGAAAGGGGATTCCGACGTAAAATCCCGGACAATGCCATTGTCATTCATGGGCGGGAGTCCTCATGCCGAACGTCACGTTCACCATCGATTCAGTCAGCAATTTCACCGCTACCGGCACCGGCATGATCGGGATGGCGCCGGCGCTGGCAGCCCAGGGGCGCCTGTACGTGATCTATTCCGGCACGCATACGCGGCCGTTCTACATCGGCACCAGCGGCAACGTGCAGCAACGGTTCCAGAACCGCGTGGCGGCCATGAACGACGCCGGTATCGTCGCAGCCACGCTGCAGAACAGTTTCGTCTTCACGATCCGGGTCACCATCAACAACATCAACCACCAGCCCAACGATCTCGGAATCGCGAACGGCATCGATGTCGAAAAACTGCTGCTGCGCCTTTACCACGTGCATTACCAGGCCGCATTCCGGAACACCGCCAAATGGAGCACGGCGTTCGCCAATACCGACGGCAACGGTCTGCACGTCCGCTACCTTGATCCGCAGAACCGGGTCGGCGGTTTCGCGCCGGTCGGCGCCAACGGGTTCGTCCAGTTGCTGGCGGGGGCGGGCAACTACTGACCGATCGTCCACCGGGCCGGTCGGACGACGTCCGGCGGTCGTCCAAATGAAAACCGGCGCGCTGGCGCCGGTTTCCGGAGAGGGACGGGGCGTGCGGTTCAGACGCGGTAACGCGAGATCGCGGCCTGCAGCTGCTGCGACATCTGTTGCAGGTGTTCGGCTGCCGAGGCGGTGTGCATGGCGGTGGCGTTGCTTTCCTCGCTCATCTGCGCCACGCGTTCGATCTGCTGGGCGATGCTGGTGCTGGCCTGGCTCTGTTCGCGCATCGCACCGGAAATCTCGCTGACCTGATGCACGACGTCGTCGCTGCCGGTGCGGATCTGCCGGATCGCCGCGCCGGCCTGCTCGGCCTGGGCGACGCCGTCGCCGACCAGGTTGACGACGGCCTGCATCGACGTGACCGTCTGGCCGGCTTCGGACTGGATGGCCTGAACGGTACCGGCGATTTCCTGGGTCGACACGGCCGTGCGCTCGGCCAGCTTGCGGACTTCGTCGGCGACGACGGCGAAGCCGCGGCCGGTTTCGCCGGCGCGGGCCGCTTCGATCGCGGCGTTCAGCGCCAGCAGGTTGGTCTGGTCGGCGATGTCCTTGATCACGTTGACGACCGCGTTGATCTCGGCGGTACGCTCCTTCAGGCTTTCGATCTGTGTTGCCGCAGTGGTGACCGTCGCGGCGATGCCGTTGATCCTGGCGATGGTCTGCTCGATCACCATGCCGCCGCTGCCGGCCAGCCGGCCGGCTTCGCGCGCCAGATCGTCGGCGCCGCCGGCCCGGTCGGCAACGTGGGTGACGCTGACGGTCATTTCCTCGACGGCGGCCGCCATATTGGCCGTCGATTCGCTGACGTCGTTCGACGCGGCGGACATCTGGGTCGAGGCGTCGGCCAGTTCGGTCGCCGATGCATTGAGTCCGCTGCCGACCTGCTGCAGCTGGCGGAAGCTCTGCTGCATCGCGTCGAGCAACTGGTTGAAGGCGTGCAGCGTCTGGTTCACTTCGTCGCCACCGCGCGCCGGTACCCGGCGGGTGAAATCGTAGTCGCTGGCGAGCCGGACGACCGAGTCGCGCAGCTGGCCCAGCGGGCCGGTGACGCTGCGCACGATCAGCGTGCCGAGCACGAACAGCAGGGCGGCGGCGACCAGCGGGGTGATCAGGCTGGTGGTCTGGCCGGTGGCGATGGCACCGGAGACACCCTGACGCGCCTGTTCGAGCTGGCGCTGGTTGTTGTCGACCGCTTCCTTCATCGCGGTGATGGCCTTCTCGCCCTGAATGGCGACCCGGCTGGTTGCGGCCGGCACTTCGTCGTACTGGCCGTTCTTCGAATACTTGAAAATCTCCTGCACCTGGGTCAGGTAGCGGTCGATCTCGTCGCGCGCCTGACGCACGTCGGCCGGATTGCCGTAGCGGTTCAGGTGCGATTCGAAGATCTGTGCCAGCTCGGTGCGCAGGCTGTTGAAGCTGGCTTCGACCTTGTCCTTGCCGGCCGGCTCGCGCTGTACCAGATGCTGGTACACGCTCATGCGCAGTCGCAGGAACACTTCCTGCGCATGGTTGAGGTTCTGCATCGCCGGGACGGCGTTGTCGAGCATGTCGGTCGAATTGTCGCGGATCTTGGTCAGCAGCAGTCCGGAAACCAGCGCCATCAGCACCACGGCGACCACACCAAGGCCGCAGAGCAGGTACAGGCGTGTCGAGATCTTCATCGGGGCCATTCTGTCGATTCCATCCGGCATATTAGATGGCCCTACTGTAGCAGCCGGATTTGCGCTACTTGGATGCCGGCGGCATCGGTGTGGCAAATCGATCTCAGGGTTTCTACCCAATGTGGGGTAGGGCTGAAACCGGCTTGCAGCAAGGCTTTCAGCCCGGCTCTTTGTGCGTTGCAAGCAAAGAAAGCCGGCCCCGTCGGGGGCCGGCTTGCGCGCGCGGAACAGGCGGGCGGTTCGCGCCGACGGAGGCGCGGACCGTGTCGCTCAGCGCAGGTTGCGCTCGAGTGCACGCCACAGCGTGTGGTCGGCGTCGTCCTGGGTCAGCTCCCAGATCATCACGCCGCGCAGCCCGTTGGCCTTGATGTATTCGGCCTTGGTCTTGAGCGAGACGGCGTCGTCATAGCTGACCAGTTGCTTGAGCTTGGCGTTGTACAGATAAGGGGCGTTGCCGGCTTCCTTGCTGCGGAACGACTGCCAGCCCGGCTTGCCGATCAGCGTTGCCACGGCGGTCGAGTACTTGGCCGTACCCGGTTCGGCATCGTCGAGCAGACCCGGTCCCTTCGAAGGCTGGGCCAGACCGTCACCGTTCGGCCCGGCTTCGACATTGCCCTGGCCGCGCGCGTAGAACGGCACGCCGAGTACCAGTTGCGACGGCTTGAAGCCCTGTGCGATGAAGTGCTTCACGCCGCCGTCACCGTTGAGCACGTTGCCGTCGGCTTCGCCCGGCGTCGGATAGAGCGCCGCATGCAGGCCGGCGCGCGGGCTCCATGCTCCGTAGAAGTCGTAGCTCATCAGGTTGACCCAGTCGAGCAGCTTGGCTGCCGCCGGCAGGTCATAGCCGGACGAACCCCAGCCGCCGTTGGTGCCGGGAATGGCCGCCGTCAGCAGGTATTGCGCGCCGTTGGCCTTGCCGCGCTTGTCGAGTTCGCTGCGCAGCGCCTGCAACAGCCGGGTGTAGTTGTCGCGGTCGGCGGGGGAGGCATCGGCCGCGTAGTCGCCGCCGGTGACCGGGTGCTCCCAGTCGAGATCGAGCCCCTGACAGCCGTAGTCGCGCATGATCGCGACCGAGGTTTGCGCCAGCCGGGTGCGGCCCGCTTCGGTCTGCGCGACCTTGGCGATGTTGCGCGAGCCGGTCCAGCCGCCGATCGCCCACTGGCAGGCCAGCTTCGGGTTCTTGACGCGGGCGGTGGCGAAGGCCTGCTTCCACTGCGCGGCGCCTTCCTGGTTCTTGGCGTCGATGTAGGCGGTGCCGTCGGGTTTGACCAGCAGGAAGGAGTAAATGCCGATATCGAGCGTAGGCAGGATTTCCGCACCGCGGGCGCGTTCGGCCGTGGTCTGCCACGTCGGCAGGTAGGAAATCAGCTTGGGGGCATCGGCCGACGGGCCGGGGACGCTGGCGCAGGCGGTCAGCGCCGGCAGCAGCACGAGGGGCAGGTAACGCAACATCCGGATCTCCTTGGTGGGGGTACAACTGGCCAAGTTAAGCAATTGAGCTTCGCAATGGAATGTCGCAATCTGATTGTCATTTTGTTCGAATCCAGCACGGGCCAATGCAATGTCGACGATCTATCAGGAAATGTTCGATGTCGGTGAAGGTACCCGGCAATGTTCGGTCGGCGCGCGGATCTTCCATCATCCACATCTGCGTGCACTGGCCGAGCACGACCTGCTGTTTGCCGGCCATTCCGAGGTCGACGGGCATTTGCACGTCGAACGCATCGGCGCGCCTTTCCATGTGGTGCTGTTCTGTGCCGAAGGCAGCGGCGTGGTGACCGACGGCGAAATGCAACTGACACTCGGCGCCGGGCAGATGGCCGTGCTGCCGGCGCTCGGCCGCAGCGGCTTCCGTTCCACCGGCGGCTCCTGGCGGCTGGCTTGGCTGCTGGTGAATGATGTACCGGCGTGGCGCATGCTGGCCGGTGACCGCGTCAGCATCCGGCCGTTGATGCATGCGGACAGCCTGTACCAGACGATGCGCGTGCTGTGCGCCGAGGCCCGGCTCGGCCCGGCCGGCTTTGCCGCGCAGGCGCTGCTCCTGGCGGTCGACCTGTTCCGTCGCGCGCTGGCCAGCCATGCCGATGAAGCCGTTGCGGCGCGTTTGCAGGCGGTGTTCGAACCCGTTCGGCATGCGCCGGCGCAGGACTGGCGGGTCGAGGCGTTCGCGCAGGCCTACGGCGTCAGTGTGGCCCAGCTGCACCGGTTGTGCGTCCGCCACCTCGAGGCCACGCCGCAGCAGCTGATCATTCACCAGCGCATGCGCCGTGCGCGCGAGCTGCTGGTCGCCGGTGCCGGCAACGTCGCGGCGGTGGCCGAACAGGTCGGCTATCAGGAAGTGGCCAGTTTTTCGCGCCGCTTCAGCCGGCATTTCGATGTCAGCCCCGGCGCCTTGCTGCAGGCCTTGCGGCGGGCGCCGGGCGAACTGCCGGTCGTTTGAACCGGCAACGGACAAAAAAAAGCCCCACCGCAAGGTGGGGCTGAAGTGCTGCCGTGAAAACGTGCTGCCGGTCGCGCGGAAACTCAGATCGCGCTCTTGGCCAGCTGGTCGAGAATGGCCGGGTTTTCCAGCGTCGACGTGTCCTGGGTGATTTCCTGACCCTTGGCGATGTCGCGCAGCAGGCGACGCATGATCTTGCCCGAGCGGGTCTTCGGCAGGTTGTCGCCGAAGCGGATTTCGTCCGGCATGGCGATCTTGCCGATTTCGTGGGCGACCCATTCGCGCAGTTCCTTGGCGATGCGCTTGGCATCGTCGCCTTCCGGACGGGCGCCCTTGAGTACGACGAAGGCGCAGACCGACTCGCCCTTGATCTCGTGCGGCTTGCCGACGACGGCCGCTTCGGCGACCAGCGGATTGGCGACCAGCGCCGACTCGATTTCCATCGTGCCGAGGCGGTGGCCCGAGACATTCAGCACGTCGTCGACGCGACCCATGATCCAGATGTAGCCGTTCTCGTCGAAGTGGGCCGAATCGCCGGCCAGATACAGCTGGCCGTTGAAGTCCTCGGGGAAGTAGGTCTTCTTGAAGCGTTCCGGGTCGTTCCAGATCGTCCGGACCATCGACGGCCACGGCTTGCGCACGACGAGGAAGCCGCCCTTGCCCGGCTCGACCGGGGCACCGGCTTCGTCGACGATGTCGGCGATGATGCCCGGGATCGGCAGCGTGCACGAACCCGGCTTGGTTGCGACGGCGCCCGGCAGCGGGGCGATCATGTTGGCGCCGGTTTCGGTCTGCCACCAGGTGTCGACGATCGGGCAACGGCCGCCACCGACGACTTCGTGGTACCAGATCCATGCTTCGGGGTTGATCGGCTCGCCGACGGTGCCCAGGAGGCGCAGGCTCGACAGGTCGTGCTGCTTCGGCAGGTCGGCGCCGAGCTTGATCAGCGAACGGATCGCCGTCGGGGCGGTGTAGAAGGTCGTGACCTTGTGCTTGGCGATCATCTGCCAGAAACGGCCGGCGTCCGGATAGGTCGGCACGCCTTCGAACACGACCTGGGTCGCGCCGATGGCCAGCGGGCCGTAGGCCACGTAGGAGTGGCCGGTGATCCAGCCCACATCGGCCGTGCACCAGTAGACGTCGCCTTCGCGGTAGTCGAACACCCACTTCATCGTCGTCAGCGCGCCGAGAAGGTAGCCGCCGGTGCTGTGCTGGATGCCCTTGGGCTTGCCGGTCGAACCGGAGGTGTAGAGGATGAACAGCGGGTGCTCGGCGTCGACCCATTCCGGTTCGCACTGGGTCGGCTGGCCTTCGACCAGCTCGTGCCACCAGACGTCGCGGGCGTCGTTGAATGCGGCGCTGCTGTTTTCGAGACGGCGCAGCACGACCACCTTCTCGATCGATTCGCTGCCTTCGAGGGTGAGCGCTTCGTCGACGGTCGCCTTCAGCGGCACCGGCTTGCCGCCACGGAAGCCTTCGTTGGCGGTGATGACGATCTTGGCCTGCGCGTCCTGGATGCGGTCGCGCAGTGCGCCGGCCGAGAAGCCGCCGAACACGACCGAGTGGATCGCGCCGATGCGGGCACATGCCTGCATGGCCACGACGGCTTCGACGGTGTGCGGCATGTAGACGACGACGCGGTCGCCCTTCTTCACGCCGAGCAGCTTCAGGCCGTTGGCGAACTGGCAGACGCGGGCGTGCAGCTGGCGGTAGCTCACGTGTTCGGCGGTGCCGTCGTCGGCTTCGAAAATGATCGCGGTCTTGTCGCCGCGCGCGTCGAGATGGCGGTCGAGACAGTTGTACGAGATGTTGAGCTGGCCGTCCTCGAACCACTTGAAGAACGGCGCATTGCTGTCGTTCAGTACCTTGGTGAACGGCTTGTTCCAGCTCACGAGTTCGCGGCCGAGGTCGGCCCAGAAGCCTTCGTAGTCGCGGTTGGCCTGCTCGCACAGGGCGTTGTAGCCCTCCATGCCGGAGACGTTGGCCTTGACGCGGAAATCGTCGGACGGCGGGAACAGGCGGTTTTCTTTCAGTACGGAATCGATGCTGCTCATGCTTGCTCCTTCTTGCCAGTGCAGTAAGAAAAAATGCGATGTTCGGACTGTAAAGCCGTCGCGTCCGCAAAGCCAATCGTGTTTTCTGATGCGCGGAATCAGTTCCGCTGATGCCGCCATGTTCGCCGGACCGGCGGCCGATTCTGACGGCTCAGCGGCGGCTTTCGGTGAGCTTGAGGTAGATGAGCGCCGCAGTGGCCGCATCGGCGAGTGCATCGTGCCGCGGCCAGCGCGGCAGCTTGAGCGTGTCGAGCATTGCGTCGAGCGAGAGGTCGACGTCGGGCCGGTAGGCCGATACATGGCGGTCGTAGTACAGCCTGGACACATCGATCTGCCGGTTCGGCAAGGTGATGCCGAGCCACGGTTTGAGCTGGCGGTTGATCACGGCCAGATCGAACTCGAGGTAGTAGCCGATCAGCGGCCGGCTGCCGATGAAGTCGAGCAGCTGGGCCAGTGCGTCGCGGACCGGCAGTCCGCCGGCGACGTCCTGTTCGCGCAACCGGTGCACGGCCACCGTCGCCGGATCGATCGCCGTTTCGGGGCGCAGCGTGAGCTCGAGCTTTTCCGACAGCACGATGCGCCGGCCGCGCACCGGCACTGCGGCGATCGTCAGCAGGCCGGCACTGCGCGGGTCGAGGCTGGTGGTTTCGCAGTCGAGGCTCACGCATTCGCCCGGTGCGGGGGGATCGAACAGCGTTGCAAAACGCGGATCGCGCAGGCGACGGCGCTGAAGGGTGCGATGCAGTGCGGCCAGCATGGTTCAGAACTGCTGCAGGTGGAAGCGGTGCTGGACCAGCTGCCGAAGACGCCCGGCGACGCCGAGCGCATCCTTGAGCAGCTCGCGTTCGAGCTGCGTCAGTGCCTGCGGCGTAAGCAGGTTGGATGCCGGTTCGTGCTGCAGCTGCCGCTCCAGTCCGAGACGCAGCTGCAGGCGCTGCAGGAAGGCCAGTGCCTCGGCGGCATCGCGACCCAGGTCGGTGGTCAGTACGCGGCGGACGACAAGGGCGTCGATGCGTTGCAGGCTGCCGGTGGCCACGATGCCGGACTGCAGCGCGAGCACGCGCAGGCCGTGCACCACGGGAAAAATGCCCGCTTTCTTCAGGTCGATCCGGTCGGTCTTGCCGAACAGGCGTGAGAACAGCGGTGGCGTGGCGAACTGGACGATGGGCAGGGCCAGTCGCGAGAGCAGTGCATCGTTGCCGTGGCAGAGGGCACCGATCTGCTGCTGCAGTGGCGGCCAGAGCGTTGCGTTGCCAGCCACCGGAGTGGCGTCGAGCCACATCGCCAGCTCCAGCATTGCTTCGCCGTCGGGCGTGGCGACCAGCTGATCGAGGCGGCGGGAAAAGTCTGCCTGACGCTGCTGCCAGTGCGGATTGCACAACATCACCTCGCCGGGGCAGCGCGGATAGCCGAGGTCGGCCAGTGCCGCGTTGTAGCGTGCAGACGCATCCTCCAGCAGCGGGCCCCCGTAGTCGTCTGCGATGATCAGTGCGTTGTCCTGATCGGTCGGCAGGATCTGTTCGCCGCGCCCCTGCGAGCCAAGCGCCAGCACGCATACGTGTGCGTGCGACTCGGGCGGGAAGAGCAGGGCGAACAGTTGTCGCTGCAACTGGGCATTGAGTTCGGTGACCAGCGAGGCGATCAAGCGGGTGTGCATGCCCTGGGCGTGCAAGAGCCGGATCAGCGTCCGCAGCCGGGCGGCGGCAGGGGCCAGCGCTTCGATGCTTCCGGCCCGTTCGATCTGTGCGGCAACGAGGTAGGAGTGGTTGGAAAAATACGCGAGCAGGTCGATCTGTTCGAGCACGCCGACAATGTCGCCGTCCTGCGTCACCAGCAGGCGCTGGATGGTATGGCGGGTGAGCGAGAGCAGCGCGTCGGCGACATGGGCGTCGGCGTCGATCGTGATCAGCGCATGACGGGCGACGTCGGCGACGCGGGTCGTCGCGGCATCGCGGCCGTCGATGACGAGGTCGCGCAGGTCGCTCTGGGTGAACAGGCCTGTTCGGGTTCCGTCGCGGACCAGGACCGACGAACTGCGGCTGGTCTTCATCGCTTGCGCGGCGTCGAGCACGCTGGCGTCGGCGGCCAGCCATACGGGCTGGCGCAACGGTGCATCGGCGACCCGTGCCGTGACCAGCGACTGCAGCTCGCCCTGCATCGGCTGTTGCGCCAGTGCGGCCAGCCGCCGGGCAACGTCCTGGTAAAACCAGGCACCGAACAGCGGGTTGGCATGCATCAGCGCCAGTACCGCGTCGCGCGGAATGCGGTGGACGATGGCGTCCTCGTGCACGCGGTAACGGTGACTGCCGGTGCCGGTCACCAGCGCGCGGCCGTCGAGGTTGTCGTGCTCGCGATAACTGGCGACGAGTTCGCTGCCGTCGTACTCGTCGATCACGCCCTTGATCAACACGAACAGTGCGTCGACGGTCGCGCCGGGTTCGATCAGCACGCTGCCGGCCGGATGGAATTCGATGTCGGCCGAGGCTTGCAGCCGAGCGAGTTCCGCCGGACTCAGGCAGTCGAACGGCGGGTGACGGTCGTTGAAGAACTGGGTCATGGCACCTCGCGACGAGGAAAAACGCCCCGCACAGGGCGGGGCGTCGACATGCTGCCTACATCTTGCAAGTATTAGTGCTTGGCAGCGCCTTCTGCACCGATGCCGGTCATCGAACGGATGAACTGCGGCAGGAACAGGGCTTTCTCGCGTTGTGCCGATTCGCTCTTGTCGAGGGTCGACACCAGCCAGGTCACGATGAAGGCCAGCGGCATCGAGAAGATCGACGGGTTGTCGTACGGGAAGATCGCCGCGGCGTTGCCGAGCACCTTCACCCAGACCGTCGGGCCGAGCACGATCATCAGGATCGCGCAGATCAGGCCGGCCGAGCCGCCGATGACGGCGCCGCGGGTGGTCAGACCCTTCCAGAACATCGACATGAACAGCACCGGGAAGTTGGCCGATGCGGCGATCGAGAACGCGAGGCCGACCATGAAGGCGACGTTCTGCTTCTCGAACGCGATGCCGAGCAGGATCGCGAGGACGCCGAGTGCCAGCGTGGCCATCTTCGACACGCGGATCTCGTGCGCTTCGTCGGCACGACCGCGGGCAAACACGTTGGCGTACAGGTCGTGCGACACCGCCGAGGCCCCCGACAGCGTCAGACCCGACACCACGGCGAGGATGGTGGCGAAGGCCACGGCCGAGATGAAGCCGAGGAAGAAGTCGCCGCCGACCGCGTTGGCCAGGTGAACCGCCGCCATATTCGCGCCACCGATCAGTTGGGTCAGCGGCTTGCCGTCCTTCATGATGGTTTCGGTGAATTCCGGCTTGCCCAGCACCATCATGATCGCGCCGAAGCCGATGATGAAGGTCAGGATGTAGAAGTAGCCGATGAAACCCGTTGCATAGAACACCGACTTGCGGGCTTCCTTGGCGTCCTTCACGGTGAAGAAGCGCATCAGGATGTGCGGCAGGCCGGCGGTACCGAACATCAGGCCGACGCCGAGCGAGATGGCATCGATCGGGTTCGACACGAGGCCGCCCGGGCTCATGATGGCAATGCCCTTCGGATGCGTGGCCACGGCGGTCGCGAACATGGTTTCGAAGCTGAAGCCGGTGGCGGCGAGCACCATGAAGGCCATGAAGGTCGCGCCGCACAGCAGCAGCACCGCCTTGATGATCTGCACCCAGGTGGTGGCCAGCATGCCGCCGAAGGTCACGTACATCACCATCAGCACGCCGACGATCAGCACGGCCGAGCTGTAGCTCATGCCGAACAGCAGCTGGATCAGTTTGCCGGCACCGACCATTTGCGCGATCAGGTACAGCAGCACGGTCACGAGCGTGCCGACTGCGGCAAAGCAGCGTACCGGCGTCTGGCTCAGACGGTAGGAGGCCACGTCGGCGAAGGTGTACTTGCCGAGGTTGCGCAGCCGTTCGGCAACGAGGAAGGTGATCAGCGGCCAGCCGACCAGGAAGCCGATCGAGTAGATCAGGCCGTCGTAGCCGCTGCCCATGACCAGGGCGGAAATGCCGAGGAAGGACGCAGCCGACATGTAGTCGCCGGCAATCGCCAGACCGTTCTGGAAGCCGGTAATGCCGCCGCCGGCGGCGTAGAAGTCCTTGGCCGAACGGGTGCGGCGTGCCGCCCAGTAGGTGATGCCGAGGGTGAAGGCAACGAAGAGCACGAACATGATGATGGCGTGCCAGTTCAGGTCGCGCTGTTTGACCGGGCCCTCGATCGCGCCGGAAGCCCAGCTCGGCAGACTGGCACAGAGTGCCGTGCCGGCGAGGGCCAGTCGGGTGGAAAGACGCTGGATCATTGACGGGTCTCCTCGATGAGCTCGGCGTTGAGCTTGTCGAACTCGGTGTTGGCACGGCGCACGTAGATGCCGGTCAGCACGAAGGCCGAAACGATGACGAGCAGCCCGAGCGGGATGCCGATGGTAGTGACGCTGCCGGCGGCAAGCGGGGTGCCGAGCGTTTTGGGCGAGAACGCGATCATCAGAATCAGCCCGTAGTAAATCACGAGCATCGCGATCGAAAGCAGCCAGCTCAAGCTGGTCTTCTTGTGCTCCAGTTCCCTGAATTTCGGGTTGTTCTGGATACGCTGAATCAGTGCTTCATCCATGCTGTCCCTCCTGAAAGTCGATACCGGCGGCTGCCGGCGACTGCGGCTCAACCGTGCCGGTCTTTTCCAGTACGCCGGATACGATCGGTCACGCTTAGTGACGCACTCTATGGCGCGCGTCGGGAGCGGGCTAATTGCAATTTCTGATGCGGCGAATCAGCATTTCTGATGCCGCGTTGCACGAGTCTTACTTGGTGCAATGAAACTGCGGCATCGCGACTACATTCGTTTGTCGCCCGGTCGCCGCCGGACGGCGGTTTGCGGGATAATCGACGGCATGGAACTGTATCAATTGCGTACTTTCGTCGCGGTGGCCCAGCAGGGCCACCTGACCCAGGCGGCCGAACTGCTGCATCTGTCGCAGCCTGCCGTGACCGCGCAGATCAAGGCACTCGAAGAAGAACTCGGTGTCGCGCTGTTCGAACGCTATCCGGGCGGCGTCCAGCTGACCGAGGCGGCCAAGGACATCCTGCCCGAGGCCGAACGCATCCTCGCGCTGTCGCGCGGCATGCAGCACAAGGCCAAGGCGCTGTCGGGCGAACCCAAGGGCAAGGTCAAGATCGGCACGATCGGCGTGCCGGCGCGGCTCAAGCTCGGACCGTGGCTGGCTTGCCTGCGCAGTCGCTATCCCTTGCTGACGGTACAGACGACGCACGGGATTTCCGGCGGCATCCTCAACGAGGTGCGCAAAAAGACGCTCGACGGCGGTTTTTACCTGGGCCGCAACCCGTACCAGAACGTCAACAACCTGCCGCTGACCGAAATCGGATTCTGTGTGGCGCTGCCGCCGCAGATGGCGCCGATGCTGGCCGGCGACGACTGGGATGCGCTCGCCAAGGTGCCGTGGCTGGGGCTGTCGCAGTTCAACAGCCTGTCGTCGATCACCCAGGAGTTGTGGCGGGCGCAGAACGTGTCGCCGCGCAAGGTGGGCGAATTCGACGAGGAGGCGACGCTGCTCGAACTCGTCAAGGCCGGACTCGGCGTGGCGATCCTTGCCGAGCGCACGGCGAAGCGCTTTGCGGCCGACGGTTCGATCGTGCTGTGGCGCGGTGGGGACTGCGTGACCAGCGCACCGCTGCAGTTCGTCTACTCGGCCGAGCGCGAAAACGATCCGCTGGTGACGATGCTGCGCGATACGCTGCTCGAAGTCTGGCAGCCGGCCGAATAGGACGGTTTATTTCGGTTCGGTGTGCTGCTTGAGCAGCTTGGCGACCAGCGACGGTTTGCCGTCGTCGTTCTGCTTGTCGCCGGTCGAAGCCTTGCCGAAGCGGTCGGGCGAGCCCTTCTTGCGGATCGCGTCCTTGATTTTCACGCCGGCAAACTTCTGGAGGTCGTAATGGTTGATCGGCATTCTGTCGTCCTTGGATGAGGTGCTCAAACAAAAACCCCGCCTCAATAGCGGGGTTTCGAGTATGTGTCACCAGCGAAAACCAGCTTACTTGAGCTTGGTTTCCTTGTACATCACATGCTTGCGGACGACGGGATCGAACTTCTTGATCTCCATCTTTTCCGGCATGGTGCGCTTGTTCTTGGTGGTGGTGTAGAAGTGGCCGGTGCCGGCGCTCGATTCGAGTTTGATCTTGTCACGCATGGTCATTCACTCCGATTACAGTTCGCCGCGGGCGCGCAGGTCGGCCAGAACAGCGTCGATGCCGTTCTTGTCGATGGTGCGCAGCGCTGCGTTGGAAACGCGCAGGCGAACCCAGCGGTTTTCGCTTTCAACCCAGAAACGACGGGATTGCAGGTTCGGAAGGAAGCGACGCTTGGTCTTGTTGTTGGCGTGGGAAACATTGTTCCCGGTCATCGGGCGCTTGCCGGTGACTTTGCATACTCGTGCCATGGTTAGGTATTCCCTGACTTCTGAGAAAAACCGGATTTATAGCATGAATCAACCGCGGCGTTCAAGCGGCGCTGCAGGGTGTTGTGGCGTGTCCGCCGACGCGATGGCGGCTTCGATCAGCCGGGCCGCCTGTGCGGCGCTCATCGACGGGCTGCGCCAGAAGTGGCCGATCACGTCGAACACCGCGGTACGCGTGGCGTCAGGCAGAACCATATTGTGTGCCCACGAGGGCACCAGCGTATTGCGGCGGCGGCTGTCGGCAAAGGCGCGGGCCGACAGACGGGCGCACTCGTCGTAGCGATCCAGTGCGACGTCGGTACGGGCCGGAATATTGCCTTTGTAAAAATTGAACGCTTCCTGCGTTTCCCGGCTCATCGCGATGCGTGCCAGGTCCAGCTGCGCCTGTTGCTGTGCCGCCGTGCTCTGGCGGAACAGCACCAGCATGTCGGCATCGACGCTGAACGCGGCGGCAGTGCCCGGCGCAGCGGTGCACAGGTAGTCACGGCCGGCCCGTTTGCCGGCGGCGGAAAATTCGCCCTTGGCCCAGTCACCGAGCACCGTCATTGCCGCACGCCCTTCGATGACGTCGGCGGCGACCTGATTCCACTCGCGGCCCGGCCCCTGGGCGTTGGTGTAGGGCTTGAGCCGCTTGAAGACGGTGAGTGCGCGCAGGAAGCGCGGATCGCCGCTTGCACCGGCGACCGGGGTGACGAAGACCTGGCGGTAGAGATCGGTGCCGGCTTCGGCGAGCACGATGGATTCGAACAGCGTCGCCAGTTGCCAGTTCTGCTGGCCGACTGCGAGCGGCACGATGCCGGCACGGCCGAGTTTTTCAGCGAGCGGAAAGAACTCGCTCCAGTTCTGCGGTGGCCTGGCCTTGAACCGGCGCAGCACCGCGCTGTTGCTCCAGAGCATGTTGATTCGGGCGACCCCGAGCGGAACGGCCACGTACCGGTTGCCGATCCGGGTCATGGCGTCGAGTCCCGGCGGGAGCACGGTGGACCAGGCTTGCGCATGCGCAACGGTGCTGACGTCGCCGAGCAGGTCCTGGCGCGCCCACTCCTGAACCTGGGCACCGCCGGCCGCGGCGGCCGTCGGCAGGTTGTCCGACAGTGCTCGGGTGCGCAGGACGCCCAGCGCGTTTTCGCCGCCGCCGCCGATCACGCCGAAGTCGTTCCAGCGGTAGCCGGCAGCGTTCACGTGCTGACGCAGCGCCTGAAGCGCGCGGGATTCGCCGGGCGAGGTCCACCAGTGCAGCACTTCGATGTCGGCCGCTTGCACACCAGCGGCAACCAGGGCCGCGAGCAGAACGAAACGGCGCATCTATTCCGCCGGCGGGACGAGGACGGTGCGGTTGCCGTTGGTTTCCATCGGGCTGACGAGGCCCGCGGCCTCCATGCTCTCGATCAGCCGGGCGGCGCGGTTGTAGCCGATGCGCAACTGGCGCTGTACTGACGAGATCGATGCGCGGCGCGACTTCAGCACGAAGGCCACGGCTTCGTCGTAAAGCGGATCGGCCTCCTGATCGGCTCCGCTGCCTTCGAACCCGGCGTTGCCGGCCGCTTCGGCATCGAAGCCGCCGTTGAGCACGCCGTCGATGTAGTCGGGTTCGCCGGTGCTCTTCAGGTATTCGACCACCTTGTGCACCTCGTCGTCGGCGACGAAGGCACCGTGGACGCGCTGCGGATAGCCGGTACCCGGCGGCAGGAACAGCATGTCGCCCTGGCCGAGCAGCGCTTCGGCGCCCATCTGGTCGAGGATGGTGCGGCTGTCGATCTTGCTCGACACCTGGAACGCCAGCCGCGTCGGGATGTTGGCCTTGATCAGGCCGGTGATCACGTCGACCGACGGCCGCTGCGTCGCCAGAATCAAATGGATGCCGGCAGCACGGGCCTTCTGCGCCAGTCGGGCGATCAGTTCCTCGATCTTCTTGCCGGCGACCATCATCAGGTCGGCGAATTCGTCGACGACGACGACGATGAAGGGCAGGTGCTCGACCGGTTCCGGATTGTCCGGCGTCAGCGTGAAGGGATTGGTCAGTTTCTGACCGGCCTTTTCGGCTTCCTTCACCTTCTGGTTGAAGCCGGCAAGGTTGCGCACGCCGAAATGGCTCATCAGCCGGTAGCGCTTCTCCATCTCGGCCACGCACCAGTTCAGCGCGTTGGCGGCGAGCTTCATGTCGGTGACCACCGGTGCCAAGAGATGCGGGATGCCGTCGTAGACCGACAGCTCGAGCATCTTCGGGTCGACCATGATGAAGCGCACTTCTTCCGGCGTCGCCTTGTACAGGAGCGACAGGATCATCGCGTTGACGCCGACCGACTTGCCCGAGCCGGTGGTGCCGGCAACGAGCATGTGCGGCGCCTTGGCGAGGTCGGTGACCGACGGTTTGCCGGTGATGTCCTTGCCCAGCGCCATCGTCAGTTTTGAATGCATGCCGTGGAAGGCTTCGGACGAGAGTATCTCCGAAAGCCGGATGATCTGCCGCTTCGGGTTCGGCAGTTCGAGCCCCATGCAGGTCTTGCCCGGAATCGTTTCGACGACGCGGATGCTGACGAGACCAAGCGCGCGCGCCAGGTCCTTCATCAGGTTGACGATCTGTGCGCCCTTGACGCCGACCGCGGGTTCGATTTCGTAGCGGGTGATCACCGGACCGGGATAGGCGGCGATGACCTTGACCTCGACATTGAACTCGGCGAGCTTGCGCTCGATCAGCCGCGAGGTGAACTCAAGCGTGTCGTTGCTGATGGTCTCCTGCGATGCCTGCACCGGCGCGAGCAGGCTCAGCGCCGGCAGGCCGCCAGCGCTGGGGGCGGGCAGGTCATCGAAAGCGAACAGCGTCGGCTGGACGGTTTTCTTCTGTTGCGCTTCGGCTTCCTTCTCGGCGGCCTTGATCACGGCCTTGGCGACCGGGACTTCGATCTGTGGCGTTTCGATCTTCAGCGGTGCCTTGTCTTCCTGCTTCTTCTTCTCGCTGCTGACCTTTTCCTCGCGCAGGACCGACGCCTGCCGGCCGATGCGCCGGTCCTGCGCCGCTTGCCAGGTATCGACGCACTTGAAGCCCAGCCACTCGATGCCCGCACCGAGCTTTTCCATCAGTGCCAGCCAGGACAGGCCGGTGAACAGCGAGACGCCGAGTGCCCAGACGACGATCAGCGTCAGTGTTGCACCGGCAAACCCCAGCGTCCGGTAAAGCCAGCCGCCAAGGGCCACGCCGACGATGCCGCCGTGCGCCAGCGGCAGTGCGACATCGAGCGTGTGCAGGCGCAGCGCTTCGAGGCTGCTGCTCGCGAACAGGATCATGAAGAAGCCGGTGCAGGCGAGCAGTACGACCGGCCGGGACGAGTGGTCGACGTGGTCGATCCGCCGGTAGCCCCACAGGATGGCCGCAAAGCAGAACGCGACCCACCACCACGCCGAGAGGCCGAACACCGACAGCAGGATGTCGGCCATCCAGGCGCCGACACTGCCGCCGCGGTTCCGGACGGCTGCCTGCGTGGCGCTGTGCGACCAGCCCGGATCGGCCTGGTGGTAGCTGGCGAGCGCCAGCACCAGATAGACGACGATGGCGACCAGCAACAGCCACCACGATTCGCGCAGCACCCCGGCCAGCTGCGGCGGCAGGGCGGCGCGGGTCGAGGCCTTGGCGATGTTCTTCTTGCGGAAAATGGCCATGTCGCAGCGAGGGATTGGTATTCAGCCGCCGATTATAACGGTTCGTCCGTAGTGACGTGGAATGCGCGCGGCGGTTGTGCACCGCCGTGCAGGTCTTGTCGCGACGCCGGCCTGCGCCGGCTCAGTCGAGATGGCGCTGCTGCCACTCGAGATAGCGGGCGTGGACGTGCAGGGAATAAGCGTCGCGATCGGCAAAGCCGGCCGGATCGAACGCATCATAAACGTGGTAGTTGGCGCGCCGGTTCGGTGCCCGGGCAATCTGCAGCAGCATCTGCGGCAGCGTCTGTCCCTCCCAGGCGAAGGCCTGCTGCGCCTCGTAATGCAGGAAGACCGGCACGATGGGCACGCCGGTCTCGAGCGAAATCGTGAACGCGCCGTAATGGAAGCGCTCGGCAATCCGCCGTCCCTTGCAACCGCCCTCGGGGTAGATCGCGATGTTGCTGCCCTTGCGTACCGTGTCGCGCATGGCGACCAGTGCGTTGTGGCGCGAGCCCCGGTTTTCGCGCTTGACGAAGAAGGTGCCTGCGGCGGCGGCGATCCGGCCGACGAACCACCAGTCGCGGACTTCTTCCTTGGCAAGGCTGACGACGTCGAATGTTGCCGGAATGCCGACGAGTTCCAGCGCCGACGGGTGATTGGCGATCAGGATGAAATGCTCGGGCAAGGGGCGGGTCTGGTGCTGGTGCAGCCGAAGATCGACACCCAGCGCGCGGACGAAGCTGCGGCACCAGCGGCGGAACAGCCACGGGTACCACCGCCGCAGCCAGCGCTGCGGCAAAAGCGCCAGTACCAGCAGCAGTGCGGTATGGGCGACGAGGTCGAGCCAGCCGAGGATCAGGAGCAGGGTGTGCAGCAGGCAGCGCATCGCTTCTCCAGGGCCGGGGCGGTACTTCCGGTTTAGCCCGTCCGGTGCTGCGGAGGCAACAATGCCCCCGTTCCGGCGAGACTCAGCCGTTCAGGTAGCCGGCGAGCTTGTTCTCGTACAGACGCGGGTTTTCGCCGTTGGCGATCGCCACGAGCCCTTCGAGCAGCATCTCGCGGTGGACGACTTCGCTGTGGATGTGGCGCTTGAGTTTGCCGGCAATCGGCAGGAACACGAGGTTGGCGATGCCGACACCGTAGATCGTCGCGACGAAAGCCACGGCGATGCCGGCACCGAGCTTGGACGGATCGGACAGGTTTTCCATCACGTGGATCAGCCCGAGCACCGCACCGAGAATCCCCAGTGTCGGCGCATAGCCGCCGGCGGCTTCCCAGATTTTGGCGGCGGCCTTGGCACTGGACTCGTAGGCGTCGATGTCGAGCTCGAAGGCGCGGCGGATCATTTCCGGTTCGGCGCCGTCGACGAGCATCTGCAGGCCGCGCTTCACGAAGGGATTCTTCTCGGCATTCATCACGTTTTCGAGCGCCAGCAGCCCGCCGCGGCGCGACTGGTGGCCCCAGTTGACCAGCGTTGCCAGCAGCTTGCGGTTGTCGTGTTGCGGCGGCACGAACACCCAGCGCAGCATCTTCATGCCCGCGACGAAGTCGCTCATCCGGCTTTGCAGCATCACCGCACCGGCGGTACCGCCGATGACGATCAGGAAGGCGGTCAGCTGCAGCAGCGAGGCGATGTGGCCGCCTTCGAGCCACTGGCCGAGCAGGATGGCGGTCAGGCCGATGAGGAGGCCGAAGATGCTGATCTTGTCCATTAACGCTGGGTCCAGTCGGTCAGTCGGGTACGCAGCCGCGCGACGGCCTGGCTGTGCAGCTGGCAGACGCGCGATTCGGATACGCCGAGCACGGCGCCGATTTCCTTGAGATTGAGTTCTTCGTCGTAATACAGCGCCATCAGCAGCTTCTCGCGCTCGGGCAGCTGTTCGATGCCTTCGATCAGCCGGGCGCGGAAACCGGCGTCGTCGAGCTGGGCCAGCGGATCGGCGCCGTGATCGGCGGCAAAGGCGTCGAGCAGCGACGAGCCGCCATGGTCGTCGTCGTCGCGGGCGTAATCATCGATGTGCAGCAGCTGGTGGCCGCGGGCATCGCCGAGCATGTCCTGGTAGTCGGCCAGCGGCAGGTCCAGCGCCTGGGCGACTTCGGATTCGCTCGGTGCGCGACCGAGGGTGTGTTCGAGCTTGTGGATTGCCGCATCCATCGTCCGCAGGTTGCGGCGCGTCTGCCGCGGCAGCCAGTCGGCGCTGCGCAGCTCGTCGAGCATGGCGCCACGGATGCGCTGGGACGCGAAGGTGTCGAACTGCACGCCGGCGCCGGGATCGAAGTTGCGCGCGGCGTCCATCAGTCCGATCAGGCCGACCTGGATCAGGTCCTCGACGTCGACGCTGGCCGGCAGCCGGGCGATCAGGTGATAGGCGATCTTCTTGACCAGCGGCGTCGAGCGCGCAAGCAGTTCCGCATCGCTGTCCGAGCGGGTGTCGCGGTAGAGCTTGAGGGCGCGTTGATTCAGCATGGGCCTTGGTGGAGCGGTTGCCGGACCAGTTTACCGCAACGCGGCGCGGCTTTCGCTCGCCAGCGTCGCTTCGAGTTGGGAAAGTACGTCAGCAAGCGCGGCGTTGGTGGCCGCCGCAATGCCGTCACCGTTCATCGGTGCGACCGGGGCGCGGCCGTCGATGCTGAACTGCCGTGTCGCGGCACCGGTATCGCCCAGCGTCAGTCGCAGCGTGACGACGGCCTCGCCGGGCTGGCCGGGACGCAGGTCGACGTAGAGCGCACTGACTCGCGCGTCGAGCGTGTAGCGGGCCTTGTGGCGATCCGCAGCCAGCGTCGCGCCGGCCGCGCCCAGCCAGGCGTTCAGGCGGCTGTCGATCTGCCGCGTCGGCGGCACAAGGTAACCGCGGTACGGGTCGACGGCGAAACGCTGTGCCGTCTCGCGGTAGACAAAACCGCGCTGTCCGTAGGGCTCGTCGGCCGTGACCGGCGCAAGGTAGACCGTGGCGCCCGCCAGCATCATGGCGGCTTTGGCCGGGCGTTCGGCATTGAGGACGTAGCTGAACTCGGCGGCAGGACGGCTGGCTGCGCAGCCGCCCAGCAGCAGGACCACGACGAGAAGGAGAAGAGGGCGCATGGCGGGTCTCAGCGTTTCGGAAGCGGGTACGGAGCGGGCGGTTCGGAGAACAGCAGCAACGACGGATTGGCGCGCAGGTCGCGCAGCAGGGCGTCGAGCTCGGCGCTGCTGCGGTCGAGGTTGTCGAGCGTGTTGCCGAAGGTGCCGCTGCGGTCGGCCAGCAGCCGGTCGACTTCGCCGAGCGAGTGGTTGAGCCGGTTCAGCGACTGGTTCAGCGCCGGGTTGGCGAGCAGCGCGTTGGCCGATTGCAGCGTCGCGTGCAGCTCGGCCGGTGCGCTGGCCAGTGCCGGATCGGTCAGCAGCGCGCCGAGCCGGGTGTTGTTTTGTCGCAACTCGCGCACCAGCGCCAGCGTTTCGTCACCGATCGGCTTCAGCGGCATCGCCGCCAGCTGTTCGGTCACCTTCTGCGTATTGCGGCCGATTTCCTCGAGCGGCATTGCGCTCAGCTTGCTGTCGACGGTGCTCGCCGCACGTTCGACCTTGTCGACCATGGTCTGGAGGTCGAGTTTGGCGAGCTTGTCGGCGATGCTCTGCGTTGCGTTCAGCAACTGGCCGACCGTGCTGCGCGACGACGGTACATAGAGCGCGGTCGGCGTCCAGTTGATCGGCAGGATCGGACTGGGCGTGCCTTCGACATAGTCGATCTCGAGATAGTTGGTACCGGTCAGCCCTTGCGGTGCGATGCGCACGCGCAGGCCGCGGGCGATTTCCGCATTCAGCGCGGTCTGGTTCAGCGCCGTTTCGGCGCGCAGGCCCAGCGTTTCGGGGCGCAGCCGCATTTCGACCAGCACGTAGTGGTGGCGCCAGCTGTTGTCGGCGGCGCCGGGATACTTGCCGGCGGCGAAACCGATCTTGCTGACCTCGCCGATCGCGACGCCGCGGTAGCGCACCGTCGAACCGACGTCGAGGCCTTTGACCGACTCGTTGAAATAGGTCTCCATCACCGGTGCGTTCGAGAACCAGCGGCCGGCACCGAAGGCGATCAGCAGCACGAGCGTCAGCGCCAGTGCCAGCGTGACGAACAGGCCGAGGCGGATGTGGCTTTGTCGTGGGGTCATGCGGCTACCTTGCGTTGGAAGAAGCGCTGGACCCGATCGTCCGGCGAATGGTTGGCCAGCTCGGCAGGCGGACCGACGGCGATCACGCCGCGCACGCTGGCGTCGAGCATCAGCGCGGTATCGGCAATCGCCATGATGCTGGCCAGCTCGTGGGTGACGACGACGAAGGTCAGGCCGAGACTGTGCGACAGCTGCAGGATCAGCGCATCCAGTCCGGCGCCGGTGACCGGATCGAGCCCGGCCGACGGCTCGTCGAGAAAAACGATTTCCGGATCGAGCGCAATGGCGCGGGCGATGGCGACGCGCTTCTGCATCCCGCCCGAGAGCGACGCCGGCACGTAGTCGGCAAAGGCTTCGAGGCCGACGAGGCGCAGCTTGAGCCGGGCAATCAGCTCGACGGCCGCGGCGTCGAGCGTCGTGTGTTCGGTCAGCGGCAACATCACGTTCTCGAGGACCGAGAGCGAGCCGAACAGCGCGCCGGACTGATAGGCCACACCGAAACGCCGGTACAGCGCCAGCCGCGCCGCGCCGTCGAGCGCGGTCAGCTCTTCGCCGGCCAGCCAGATCCGTCCCGAAAGCGGCCGGTACAGGCCGATCAGGTTCTTCAACAGCGTCGACTTGCCGCAACCGGAGCCGCCGAGAATGACGAAGACTTCACCGCGTTTCACCTCGAACGACACGTCGTCGAGGATCACTTTGTCGTCGTAGCCGCAAACGAGGTGTTCGGCACGGATGATGGGTTCGCTCATCGTCACCACCCGAGGATGTAGAACATGACGGCGAACAGCCCGTCGACGACGACGAGCATGACGATGCTGCTGACGACGGCGCGTGTGGTCGATTCGCCGACCGCCGCCGCACCGGCGCCGGTACGCAGGCCGCGCAGGCAGCCGATGGCGGCGATGAAGAAACCGAACACCATCGACTTGCCGAGGCCGCCGAAAAAATCGCTGAAACCGACGATGGCGGTGGCGCGGTGCAGCGACGTCGCCAGCGGCACGTCGAAGCTCGCCATCACCAGCGCCATCCCGGCCAGGCCGATGACTTCGGCACAAACGGTCAGCATCGGCATGATCAGCGCGACGGCCAGCAGCCTAGGGATCACCAGAAAGCGGAAAGGATCGAGCCCGAGCGTGACCAGCGCGTTGATTTCCTCGTTGACCTTCATCGTGCCGAGTTCGGCGGCGAACGCCGCGCCGGTACGGCCGGCCAGCAGGATCGCGGTCATCAGCGGCGCCAGTTCGCGGACCAGCGACAGGCCGACGAGGTCGGCGACGAACAGTTCGGCGCCGAACTGGCGCATCGGCACCGCCGACTGGAACGACAGGATCACGCCGAACAGGAAGGCGACGAGCGCGATGATCGGCAGCGCATCGGCGCCGGCGCTGCTGGCGACGGCGAAGCCGTTGCGCCAGCGGATCTTGCCGCGTGCGGTGAAGATGCGTGCGATGTCGGCGGTGAAAACACCGATGAAGGCCATCGTCAGCGTGAATTCGCTGGTGACCGCCTTGCCGAAGTCGGCCAGTTCGTCGGCAATGCCGTGCGGTTTGGGAGACTGGACGGTCAGCGGTTTGTCCGGGTTCAGGTCTGCCAGCAAGGCCGCGTAGCGCTCGGGCAGCCCGTCGACGCGCGCACCGCGCTGGATCAGGTCGAACAGCAGGGCGCTGCCGGCACCGTCGCAGTAGTCGACGCCGCTGGCATCGACGACGCACCCGGCGGTGACGGCGCTGCGCGCCTGTGCCCAGATGGCCGCGGCGCCGCCGGCGTCGAGCCGCCCGCGCAATTGCAGTGTGTCGGGACCGACGATCAGCTCGGCGCTCATTTCAGGCCCCGATGTCGTCGAGGAAGCGGTGCATGACCAGCGCGTCGACCAGCCCGAGCCGGGCGTGGCGGAAGGCCTTGGGGAGCGTGCCGACGACAACGAAGCCGAGCTTGCGCCACAGCGCGACCGCCGCATCGTTGGTCGCCACGACGAAGTTGAACTGCATCGCGGCAAACCCGGCACGTTTGGCTTCGATCAGGCAGTGGCGGCCCAGTGCCATGCCCAGGCCACGGCCGTGCGCGCGGGGGGCGATCATGAACGACGCATTGGCAACGTGGTCGCCAAGGTCGCGCTGGTTGGCGACCAGTCTGTAGACGCCGACGACTTCGCCGTCGATCTCGGCCACCCAGCTGCGCACGCCGGGGCCGAACCAGTAGGCATGGGCGTCGTCGCGGCCGGTGCCGGGTGCGAACACATAGCTGTCGCCGTCGGCGACGACGGCGCGGAAGATCGTCCAGATGGCGTCGGCGTCATGCTCGGTGGCGGGGCGGATCGTCATGCGGTTTCCCGTGTTGGCGCCGGCGGCGCCACGCTAACGTTGTAGTCGGTCGGCAAGGATGCGGCTCGACTCGACCAGCCGGTAGGCAAAATCGGCGGCACTGTCGGCTGCGCCGGCCGGGCGGCGCCAGCGCAGCATGGCGTCGGCGAGCTGCCGGAAGGCATGGGCCGATTCGGCATCGGGGAAGGCGTCGAACACCGTTCGCCCCAGTCTTGCGGCGCGCGCCAGTTTTTCGTCCTCCGGCACGAAGCCGATCAGCCGCAGTCTGACCCGGTTGCCGAGATAGCGCGAGGCAACTTGTTGCAGTCGCTCGAACAGCGCACCGGCTTCGCGCGCGCTGCCGACCCGGTTGATCAGGATGCGGAACTCGCTGCGGGCGTATTCGGTGGCCATCAGCTTGATGGCGGCATAGGCATCGGTCAGCGACTCGGCGCGCTCCGACACGATCAGGACGACATCATCGGCGGCCAGCGACAGGCTGGGCACGCCGGGCTCGGTTGCCGGCCGGGTGTCGAGCAGCAGCCAGTCGGTGTCGACGCTGACTGCATCGAATTCGCGTGCCAGCCATGCCGCTTCGGCCTCGTTGAGCCGGGCCAGGACCTGAGGCCGCGCGGCGGCCGGCAGCAGCGAGAAACCGCCCGGCGCCGGGACGATGACGTCGGCGAGCGTGACCTCGCGCCGGAGCGCTTCCTCGAAATCGTACTGCGGCGACAGGCGCAGCCGTTGCGTGGCATTGCCGCTGCCGGTGTGTTCGTCGAGCAGCAGTACCGCGCGTTCGCGCTCGGCCAATGCTGCGGCGAGGTGGATGGCCACCGTGGTTGCACCGGCGCCACCACGGCCGCCGTTGATGCTGACGCTGCGGCACACGGGCCGGGCGACCATTGCCCGGAGCCCGGCGGCCTGGTCGTTCCACAATCTGCTCACGCCGGGACCGCCTAGCCGCGCGGCGTCGGCTCGCCGAAGCCGGCGTCCTCGGTGCTGGCCGCTTGCGCGCCCATGAAGACCGGATACTCGTCGGGTTGCAGCTGGAACGGGCGACCGGGCTCGGCGCGGAAGGCCCGGTCGACGAGGTACTCGGTCCGCGCCGGATGAAGGTCCTCGGGGACGCGCTGGCCGTTGGTGACGAAATGCAGCTTGAGCCGGTGGCGGATCGCGACATCGAGGCAGCCGCCAAGACTCATTGTCTCGTCGAGCTTGGTCAGGATCACGCCGGCGAGCTGCTCGTTCTTGTAGCGGCGCGCAACGTCGTCGAGCGTGGCCGGGGCCGCGTTGGCGGCGAGCAGCAGCAGCGTGTGCGCACGTTCGTGCTGGAACAGCCGCAGCTGCTCGACGATGCGCAGGTCGCGCTGGCCCATGCCGACCGTGTCGATCAGCACCAGATGGCGCGATGCCAGATCGGCCAGCGTCAGTTCGAAATCGGTGTCGTCCTTGACCTCGTGGACCGGTACGCCAAGGATGCGGCCGTAAATGCGCAACTGGTCGGTCGCGCCGATCCGGTAGCTGTCGGTCGTCAGCAAGGCGACCGACTCGGGGCCGTAGGCGAGGGCGCAGCGCGCCGCAAGTTTGGCAACGGTCGTCGTCTTGCCGACGCCGGTCGGGCCGATCAGTGCGTAGACGCCGCCCTGGGCGATCAGGTCGTCACCGTCGCCGACGGCGGCGATGTTGTGGACCAGCGCCGCCTTGAGCCAGCGTGCCCGCAGCTCCGGCGCCATCTGTGCCGGCATCTTGTCGACCAGCTGGCGGGCGAGCGCCGGGCAGAAGCCGGCGGCCAGCAACTGGCGCAGCGCGTCGAGCTTGTCCGGCGACTGGCGCGACAGTTCGCTCCAGGCCATGCCGGCGAGCTGGTGCTCCATCAGCCCGCGCAGCTGGCGCATTTCGCGGGCAATGTCGTCGATCGCGGCCGGCTGGACTGTCGGTGCAATGGCGGGGGCGGCCGGGACGTCGTCGTCGCTGTAGCGGAACGCCGGTGGCGCGGGAATGTCCGGCGCGGTGGCGCGGACCGGCGGGGGCTCGGCGAAGGGCTGGCGTTCCGGGACCGGTTGGCGTTCCCGGACCGGTCTCGGCTCGACCAGTGACGGATCGATCCGCGGCGCGCGGTTGCTGCGCACGACCTGCGGCGCTGGCGCCGGAACGGGAGTGTCGTCGTCTTCGTCGGGAATGGCGTACGAGCGTTCGAGCGCGCGGGTCAGCGGTGGCGTCGACGGTGCCGGCCGGGCGGGCGGCGCCGGCGGATCGATCCGTGCCGACGGGCGGCTTGCGGCAATGGTCTGGGCACTGGTCAGCGCGGCGACATCGGAGTCGGCAACGGCCATGATCTCGACGCCGCCGCCGGCCACCTGCCGGTTCGACAGGATGAGCGCGTCCGGGCCGAGTTCGTCGCGAACCTGGCGCAGCGCGTCACGGGTGGTGGCACCGTAGAATTTCTTGACGACCATTGTCCCAATCGAGCCGGTTGAATCCGGCTATTATCGCCAGCCAGCATGAATTGCACAAACCGTGCCAATCGGTGACCGCGCCGCGTGTCCGCCATCGCGCTTTATCCGGGTCGAAATGCATCCAACCCCGCGTTCCACACCTTATTTTCCGCCGGCCGATGCCGGCCTGACCGTTGTGCATTGCGACGCGTTGCTGCTCGTCGTCGACAAACCCGCCGGTCTGCTGACCGTGCCGGGCCGTGGTGACGACAAGGCCGACTGTCTGAGCGCGCGCGTGCAGGCGGTCTACCCGGATGCGCTGATCGTGCACCGGCTCGACATGGCGACGTCCGGGCTGGTGGTGTTCGGCCGCGGCATCGACGCGCAGCGGCGGCTAAGCCGCGTTTTCGAGCACCGGCACGTGAGCAAGCGTTACGTTGCCGTCGTCGCCGGCGCGGTGCTTGATGATGCGGGCGAAATCGATCTGCCGCTGATGGCCGACTGGCCGAACCGGCCAAGGCAGAAAGTCGATGCCATTCAGGGCAAGCCGGCGCTGACGCGTTTCACCGTTCTGGCGCGCGGGCCGGACTTCACCCGTGTGGCGCTCGAGCCGGTTACCGGCCGGACGCACCAGTTGCGCGCCCACCTGCAGGCCATCGGCCATCCGATTCTGGGCGACGCGCTGTACGCCGGGGAGGCTGCAGCGCGGGCGCCGCGATTGCTGCTGCATGCCGAAGCATTGACCTTGCCCCACCCGGATGATGGCCGTCCGATGGTTTTCGACTCGCCCGCACCGTTCTGAGCGGGGGCGTGGAAGAACCGGGGGCGCGGCAAGGTGCGGATGCCCGGCGAGTGTGGGTCAGGTGCCGCCGAGCACGCCGACGATGCGTATCGTCTTGGTATCGGGGATTTCGGTGTGTGCGATGACGCGCAGGTTCGGAATCGAACGGCGCAGGAAGCGGCTGAGCATCGGCCGTAGCGCGCCCGGGGTGATCAGCACGGTATTCAGGCCCTGCGCCTCCATCTGCTCGGACAGTTGTGACGCCTGTTGCAGCAGCCGTTCGGCCAGCCCCGGTTCGAGGCCGCCACGACCGGCGCTGGCCGACATCAGGATGTTTTCCAGCTGCGGCTCGAGCGCGACGACCGGCAGCTCAGTCTCGCCCGGGAACAGCTGGTGGATGATCGCCCGGCCGAGCGCGACCCGCACCGCGGCGGTCAGCTCGTCGACGTCCTGGGTACGGCCGATGTGCTCGCCCAGTGTCTCGAGGATGGTCCGCAGGTCGCGGATGTGCATGCCTTCGTCGAGCAGGCTCTGCAGCACCTTCTGCAGCGTGCCGACCGGAATCAGCTTGGGCACGAGGTCCTCGACCAGTTTCGGTGATTCCTTGGCGAAGTGATCGAGCAGGGCCTGGACTTCTTCGCGGCCGAGCAGTTCGGCGGCGTGGCCTTGCAGCAGGTTGGAGATGTGCGTGCCGATCACCGTCGCGGTGTCGACGACGGTGTAGCCGAGTGCCTGGGCCTGGTCGCGCAGGCTGGCGTCGATCCAGGTCGCCGGAAGTCCGAAGGTCGGGTCCTTGGTCTGCGTGCCGGCGAGCGAGCCGGCGACATTGCCCGGGTTGATCGCCAGCCACTGGCCGACATAGGCCTCGCCGAGGCCGACGTCGACCCCCTTGAGCTGGATCCGGTACTGGTTGGGCTTGAGTTCGAGGTTGTCGCGGATGTGGACCGCAGGGACGAGGAAGCCGAGCTCCTGGGCGATCTTCTTGCGGATGCCGCGAATGCGCCGCAACAGCTCGCCATCCTGATTGCGGTCGACGAGCGAGATCAGCCGGTAGCCGACCTCGAGGCCGACCGGATCGACCGGCTGGACGTCGCTCCAGCTGACTTCCTGCAAGGGCTGGGGGGCCGCAGCGGCGGCTGCGGCCGGCGTGCCGCCGCCGGGGGCTTCGATCTGTTGCGCCCGCGCGGTGCGTTTTTCCATCCACCACGCCAGGCCGGCGGCGAGGGCGGCAATCAGCAGGAAGGCAACGTGCGGCATGCCCGGAATGACGCCGAGGATGGCGATCACCGCCGCGGTCACGTACAGCACCTGCGGGTTGGCGAACATCTGCCCGAGCATCTGTTCCGACAGGTCCTGCTCGGTGCCGACGCGCGAGACGACGATGCCGGCGGCGACGGAAATGATCAGTGACGGGATCTGCGCAACGAGACCGTCGCCGATCGTCAGCAGCGTATAGGTGCGGCCGGCTTCGGCGACCGGCAGGTCGTGCTGGACCACACCGATGATCAGCCCGCCGATCATGTTGATGACCATGATCAGGATGCCGGCGACGGCGTCGCCGCGGACGAACTTGCTCGCACCGTCCATCGAGCCGAAGAAGTCGGCTTCCTGCGAGATCGCCGATCGGCGCTTGCGGGCCTCCTCTTCGCCGATCAGCCCGGCGTTGAGGTCGGCGTCGATCGCCATCTGCTTGCCCGGCATCGCATCGAGGGTGAAGCGCGCCGACACTTCGGCAATCCGTCCGGCACCCTTGGTAATGACGACGAAGTTGATGATCGTGAGGATGACGAAGGCAATGATGCCGACGGTGAGGTTGCCGCCGATCAGGACGTGGCCGAAGGCCTCGATGACCTGGCCGGCCGCGCCGGCACCGGTGTGGCCTTCGGTCAGCACCAGCTTGGTCGACGCGACGTTGAGGCTCAGCCGCAACAGCGTCGTCACCAGCAGTACGGTCGGGAAGGCCGAAAACTCGAGCGGTTCGCGCGTGTACAGGCTGACCATCAGCACGATGATCGAGATCGCGATGTTGAAGGTGAAGAAGAAATCGAGCGCGAACGGCGGCAGCGGCAGGATCATCATGCCGAGCACCATGAAGACCAGCGCCGGGCCGGCCAGTCGCGTCAGATTGAGATTACGCACACGCCTTCAGTTTCATTGGTGCCACCGTCATCCGGCGGCTTCGGGATCAAGGTCTTTCGGAACCGGCAGGCTGTCGTTCAGCACCGGCTCGGCGCCGCCGTAACGTTGCCAGTGCCGCAGCTGGTAGATGTAGGCCAGCACTTCGGCGGCAGCAGTATACAACGCGGCCGGGATTTCCTCGCCGAGGTCGGCGTGGTGGTAGAACGCACGCGCCAGTGGCGGCGTGCGCACCACGGTGACCTTGTGCTGCCGGCCCAGCTCGATGATGCGTTCGGCCAGCAGGAAGGAGCCCTTGGCGATGACGACCGGTGCGCGCATCGTTTCGGTGTACTGCAATGCCACCGCATAGTGGGTCGGGTTGGTGACGATGACGTCGGCCTTGGGGATTGCGGACATCATCCGCTTTCTGGCCGCCTCGCGCTGCAGTTGGCGGATCCGGCCCTTCAGTTGCGGGTCACCTTCGGATTCCTTCATTTCCTGGCGCACTTCCTCCTTGGTCATGCGCAGGTTCTTGTAGTACTCCCACAGCTGGTAAGGCACGTCGAGCAGCACGATCAACGCCATCGCGCCGACGACCGAGAACAGCGTGAAGCGCGCCATGCCCCACAGATAGGCCAGTCCGTTGTCGGGCGGCATCGCGATCAGCTGGACGAAGTCGGCACGTTCCTTCCACAGCACCAGCGCGGCGACACCGCCGATCAGCCCCGACTTGAGGATGGCCTTGACCATTTCGACGATGCTGCGCACCGACAGCATGCGCTTGATGCCGCTGGCGGGATTGAGCCGGCCGAAGTTGGGGGCCATTGCCTCGGACGAAAACAGCCAGCCGCCCATCAGCATCGGCGCCAGCAGGGCCGCCAGCGCACAGGCGACGAAGACCGGCAGGCAGGCCCAGAGCATGGCTTCGCAGGCCTTGATGAAATGCAGGTGCATCTGCATCGGGTCGACCAGCGTGGCGCGGCTGAAGGTGAACTCGCTGCGCATCACCTGCTTGAGCGCATTCAGCAGCGCAGGGCCGGTCATGGCGATCGCGACCATGCCGGTCATCAGCACGCTGAACGATGCCAGCTCTTGCGAGCGCGGAATCTGTCCCTTCTTGCGCGCGTCCTCGAGCCGTTTGGGCGAGGGCGGTTCGGTGCGTTCGAGGTCGGAATCTTCTGCCATGGTGCGCATACGTTACCGCGTTGCGGTCCGGTCCGGCCAGTGCGGGAAGCGAGCGGTCGCTGCGGGCTTGGCACTGCTTTTGCTTTTATCTACGTTCCTGCCGTTCGTTCCGAGTTTTTCATGGCCACACCCGTCAGTAATCTGTCCTCCTCCGTCGGCCCCGTTTCGACCAGGGCTGCTGCGTCCCGCGATGCCGGTCAGGGTGACGATTTCGGCAATGCGCTGGCGCGGGAGGTTGCTGCGCGCCAGCCGGCGCAGACCGAAGCAGGCAAGGACGCCAAGTCGGCCCGGCAGGACACAAAGGACGACGCGCCCGAGCCCGGCGATGCCGCCACACCATGGCTGGCCTTGCTGCAATCGATGGCTCAGGTCGTGACCCAGCCGCTGCCGAAGGAGGAAGCGGTGACCGGCGAGGCACTCGCGCCGGCTGGTGTCGACCCGCTTGCTGCGGCAATCACGCCGGGTGTCGCGCCAGTCGCTGCCCCTGCGGTTCCCGAGACCGACGAATCCGCCAAGTCCGCGACCCAGCCGCTGACCGCGGCCGTCGCCAAGCCGGCGGCGGCTGAGGTGGATGAAGTTGCCGCCCACGGCAAGCCGTTGCCGGTTGGCCTTGCCGCTGTCGAGGCCGACAAGACCGAACCTGCTCCGGCCGAGTTGCTGGCAGGCAATCGTACCGAGCTGCCGCGAACGATCGAACCGCAGGTGGCCGCGCCGACCAGCAAGCCGACGCCAACGCACAACGTCGTGCCCCACGTGGGGGAGTCGCGCTGGGGTGATGCCGTTGCACAACGCGTGGCGATGATGATTGGCCGGCAGGAGCAAAAGCTCGAAATGCAGCTCAATCCGCCGAACCTCGGACCGATGGATGTGCAACTGACGCTGGCGCAGGACCAGGCCAGCGTCGTCTTCGCCAGCCAGCACGCTGCGGTGCGCGAAGCGCTGGCCGCCGCGACACCGCGCTTGACGGCGCTGCTCGCCGATCAGGGTATCCAGCTCGTCAACGTCCAGGTGGCCAGCGATACCCTGAATCAGCATGCGCAGCAGCAGGCCCAGCCTGATCCGCGTACCCCGCAGCAGGGCCAGCGCAGTTCCGCCGGCACCGGTACGGTCGAACCGGCCGAGCTGCGTGTCGACCTCGGGACCCGACGCCTGCCGGTCAGCGGGGGCGGACTGAGCTTCTATGCCTGATGGCCCGCGCAAGGGCTTGTTTATAATTGACTATTAATCTTTGCTATAATCGCCGCGCTTATCACGAGGCCCCGCGATCGCCGGGGCCGTTTCGACTCGGTCCGTACTGCATGTGATTGCCGGATCGGCGTACTTCAGGTGAATTCATGGCCGAAGCCCAAGCGGCGCCGAAAGGCAACAAGAAACTGATCATTATTGTCGTCGCCGTCGTGGCGGTCCTGCTGATTGCCATGGCAGGCGCTGCCGCCTTCCTGCTGACGCGTTCGGCCGATCACGGTGACGATGCCGGTGTGGAGACGCACGAAACGGGCAAGAAGAAAAAGTCCGAAAAGGATGCCGATCACCCGCCGATCTTCGAAAAGCTGCAGCAATTCACCGTCAATTTGAATTCGCCGGACGAAGATGCCATGCTCCAAACGGATATCGTCGTCGAAATGGCCGATGCCAAGAGCCAGGAGCGGATCAAGGCGCAGATGCCCAAAATCCAGAGTCAGGTGAACCAGCTGTTGCGCAGCAAATCGCCGCAGGACGTGCGTGCCGTCGACGGCATGAGCAAAATCGGCGCCGAAGTCCGCACGCTGATCAACCGGACGCTGGGCGCCGAAGGCGACGACGAGGGCGTGCTCTCGGTCAATTTCACCACCTTTATCGTCCAGTGACGGCGTGTTCATGATGATCGCGCGAGATTCGGGTCTCTAAATGGCAGACGACATCCTTTCCCAGGAAGAGGTCGATGCGCTGCTGCGCGGCGTGACCGGGGAAGAAGACGAATCCGAAGTCGCCAATGACGCCTCGGCGGTCCGTACTTACGACATCGGCCGGCAGGAGCGCATTGTCCGCGGCCGGATGCCGACGCTCGAAATCATCAACGAGCGGTTTGCCCGCAACCTGCGGATCGCCCTGTTCAATTTCATGCGCCGCAATGCCGAGATCAGCATCGGTGCGGTGCGGGTACAGAAATACAGCGAGTTCATCCGCAATCTCGTCGTACCGACCAACCTCAACCTGATCCAGATGAAGCCGCTGCGCGGCACCGGTCTGTTCATCTTCGATCCGGACTTCGTTTTCCTTGTCGTCGACAACCTGTTCGGCTCGGACGGCCGTTACCACGTCCGGGTCGAGGGGCGCGATTTCACGCCGACCGAACAGCGCATCATCCAGCGCCTGCTCGATGTCGTGTTCGAGGAGTACCAGAAGGCGTGGAAGCCGGTGTTCGAGTGCGAATTCAGCTATCTGCGCTCGGAAATGAACACGCAGTTCGCCAATATCGCCACGCCGACCGAAGTCGTCGTTGCATACACCTTCCGGATCGAACTCGGCGCCAGCGGCGGCGATTTCCACGTCTGCCTGCCGTATTCGATGATCGAACCGATCCGCGACACGCTCTACAGCACGATGCAGGCCGACCGGATCGAGTCGGACAACCGCTGGCTGAGCCTGCTGCAGACGCAGGTGCAGAACGCCGAAGTCGACCTGATCGCGACGCTCGGCAACGCCGACATCACGCTGGGTGACATCCTCAACCTCAAGGCCGGCGACGTGATCTCGCTGGAGATTCCACAGGCCATCGTCGCCGAGGTGGACGGCGTGCCGGTGCTCGAATGCAAGTATGGTATTCTCAACGGCCAGTATGCGTTGAAGGTCAACCGGGTGCTCGGCACCCCCGACGGCGCGCAGGATGAAGCAGGTCAGGGGGAAAAGCATGGCTGATGAGAACACGCCAGACAACAGCCAAGCCGACGAAGTAATGGACGACTGGGCCGCGGCAATGGCCGAACAGGCGGCGAGCGAAAGCACCGAATCCGAAACGGTTCAGGCTTCCGTCCAGGCTGCCGACATTTTCGAACGTTTCGACACGACGCCGGCAGCCGGCGCCGGGCGCGGCAATATCGACATGATCCTCGATATTCCGGTGACGCTGACGGTCGAACTCGGCCGGACCAAGATCGCGATCCGCAGCCTGCTGCAGCTGGCTCAGGGGTCGGTCGTCGAGCTCGACGGCTTGGCCGGTGAACCGATGGACGTCCTCGTCAACGGTTGCCTGATCGCGCAGGGCGAAGTCGTCGTCGTCAACGACAAGTTCGGTATCCGTCTCACCGACATCATCACGCCGGCCGAACGGATCCGTCGGCTGCACAAGTAAACTCCATGCGTTTTCTTCCGTATGCGCTTGCCGCGCTGCCGGGTTGCGCGTTCGCGCAAGCGGCGTCGGTACCTGCGTCGCTCGCCGGCAGTGGTCCCGGGCTGGGGCAGTTTGTCCAAGTCTTGCTGATGCTGGGTCTGGTGCTGGCGTTGATCGTCGGCGCGGCTTGGCTGATGCGTCGCTTTTCGCTGCTGCCGGGGCAGGCCGGCAACCAGTTGCGGGTCGTTTCGGGCGTCATGGTCGGGCCGAAGGAGCGGGTGGTGATCGTCGAACAGGGCGAGACCTGGCTGGTGGTCGGCGTGACCGCGCATTCGGTCAACCTGCTGCACACCTTGCCGCGCCCCGACGATGCACCTGCAGCCGGTGCACCGGCGCCATTGCCGCCGTTTGCCGAAAAGCTGGCCGCGCTGATGAAAAAGGCTAGGGCGTGACGCGCGTCCTGCCGGCGTTGCTGCCGCTGTTCGTCGCGAGCGCCGCGGTGGCCGCCGATCCGGGGCTGCCGTTCATGAATGCCACGCAGGCCGCCGGCGGTACCGCCTACAGCCTGCCGCTGCAGACGCTGCTCTTCCTGACCGCACTGACCTTCCTGCCGGCGATGCTGCTGATGATGACGGCGTTCACCCGCATCGTCATCGTGCTCTCCTTGCTGCGCCAGGCGCTCGGCACGACGATGGCGCCGCCGAATCAGGTCGTCGTCGGCCTGTCGCTGTTCCTGACGCTGTTCGTGATGGCGCCGACTTTCGACAAGATCTACGCCCAGGCCTATCAGCCGTATTCGGAACAGAAGATCAGCTTCAACGAGATGGTCGACAAGGGCGCGGTGCCGCTGAAGGATTTCATGCTCAAGCAGACGCGGCAGAAGGATCTGGCGTTCTTCATCGACGTGTCGGGCATGAAAAAACCGAACGGTCCCGAGGACGTCAGCCTGCGCGTGCTGGTGCCGGCCTTCGTGACCAGCGAGTTGAAGACGGCCTTCCAGATCGGCTTTCTGGTGTTCATTCCCTTCCTGATCATCGACCTCGTCGTCGCCAGCCTGCTGATGGCCATGGGGATGATGATGGTGTCGCCGGTGATCATCTCGCTGCCGTTCAAGCTGATGCTGTTCGTGCTCGTCGACGGCTGGACCTTGCTGATGGGCTCGCTGGTACAGAGCTTTTATCTGGGATAGCGCATGACGCCGGAAACCGTAGTCACCGTGATGCAAAGGGCGATGGAGCTGATGGTGCTGCTTGGCGGTCCGCTGCTGCTGGCGATGCTGGCCACGGGTCTGATCGTCAGCATCTTCCAGGCGGCCACGCAGATCAACGAGGCGACGCTGTCGTTCATTCCGAAGCTGATCGTCGCCTTCATCGTCTTCGTCCTGGCCGGTCCGTGGATGATTGAAATGGCGATGGACTACACGGTGCGGCTGTATCAGAGCATTCCGCAACTGATCGGCTGATGTTCACGGTCACGCAAGCGCAGATCGAGCTGTGGCTGGCGCTGTTCTGGTGGCCGTTCTGCCGCTTTTTCGGTCTGCTGATCGCCGATCCGATCTTCTCTAACAAGGTGGTGTCGGTTCGCGTCCGGGTCGGGCTGGCGATTGCGCTGTCCGTGCTGGTTGCGCCGATGCTGACGCCGCCGCCGGGCATCGAGGTCGTCTCGCCGGCCGGCATCCTCATTGCCGTCAACCAACTGCTGATCGGCGTGATGCTCGGCTTTTCGGTCAGGCTGATGTTCAACGCCGTCGACATGGCCGGTCAGGTGATCGGCCTGCAGATGGGCCTCGGTTTTGCCAGCTTCTTCGATCCGCACAGCGCGGCCAACGTGCCGATCGTTGCGCAGTTCATCAACATGGTGCTGCTGCTGGTGTTCCTCGCACTGAACGGTCACCTGATCGTGTTGCGCATCCTGATCGAGAGTTTCGGTGTGCTGCCGCTCGACGCGCGGCCGCTGGGTGCCGGTGGCTTGCGTCTGCTGGTCGAGCAGGGCGCGGCCATCTTCCGGCTCGGACTGATGCTGGCGATGCCGGTGGTGGGGGCGCTGCTGATCACCAACCTGGCGATCGGCATCATGACGCGTGCGGCACCGCAGCTGAACGTGTTTGCCATCGGTTTTCCGCTGCTGCTAGCCATCGGCATCGCGGCGATGTACGTCAGCCTGCCGTACATGGTGCCGCACATCGACGCGATGCTGGCCGCGTTGACGCGCTCGGCGGCGCAGATGTTCGCCGCACTCCGTCCGGGCTGAATGCCGGCCTGCATCGCTGGCGTGCGGCGGTCTGCCCCGCACCGGGTTCGCCCGGTTCATGGCGACATGAATTCCCGACTGGTTTACTCGGTTATTGGTCGCCGTTATAATGGCTCAGCTTTCAATTAATTACCGGTTATCAGCCGCTCGGCACTTATAACCGCTGGAGTGATATCCCGATGAACGCCCCGCAGTCCATCCCTGACGTGCAAAGCACCCCCGACCTGCGCAATATCGCGATCAACAAGGTCGGGATCAAGTCGATCCGCCATCCGGTCCGCGTCGCCGACCGCAGCGAGGGCGTGCAGCACACGGTGGCAACGTTCGACATGTATGTGTTCCTGCCGCAGCACTTCAAGGGCACGCACATGAGCCGTTTCGTCGAGATCCTCAACGGCCAGGAACGCGAGATTTCGGTCGATTCGTTCGAGACCATCCTGCGGCAGATGTGCGAGCGCCTCGAGGCGGACGCCGGCTATCTGGAAATGCGCTTCCCGTACTTCATCAACAAGACCGCACCGGTCTCGGGCGTCGAAAGCCTGCTCGACTACGACGTGTCGCTGATCGGCGAGCTGAAGAACGGCGTGTTCACCCAGCAGCTCAAGGTCCTGGTGCCGGTGACCAGCCTGTGCCCGTGCTCGAAGAAAATTTCGCAGTACGGCGCGCACAACCAGCGCAGTCACGTGACGATTTCGGCGACGCTGGGCGAGCACGTGTGGATCGAGGAACTGGTGCAGATCGTCGAGGCCGAAGCGTCGTGCGAACTGTACGGCCTGCTGAAGCGCCCGGACGAGAAGTTCGTCACCGAGCGCGCCTACGAGAACCCGAAGTTCGTCGAGGACATGGTCCGCGACGTCGCAGCGCGGCTGAATGCCGACCCGCGCGTCGTCGCCTACACGGTCGAGTCGGAAAACTTCGAGTCGATCCACAACCACTCGGCCTATGCGCTGATCGAACACGACAAGCGCGGCTGATTGCTTGCGCATCCGCATCAACGGGGCCTTCGGCCCCGTTTTGCATTCAGGCTGCCGGTGCGCGCTGCAGCCGGATCGCGGGGGTGACCGTGGTGTTGCCGTTGCTGTCGACGATGCGCGCCGCAAGCGTGTAATCGCGACCGTCGGCGGGCAGGGCGATGCGGATGCGCGCCGACAGGGTGCCGGTGCGGCCCAGCAACGTGCTGGTGCCTCCCCCGACGAGCAGCGGTGCCGCGTCGCCGAGCCACGAAAGGCTCACGACCGGATGACGGCACTGGATGCTCAGCGTGGCAACCGCCGTCTGTTCCTGCGCAACGCTGTCCGCCGACAGGCTGGCGCTGAATGCCGGCGCGTCGGCCGTCCGGCTTTCTGTGGCGACGCTGCCGTTGCGGTCGACGAAATCGTCGCGACGCCGGAACAGCGACGGTTGCGGGTCGCTGCCGCGCAGTTGCCGGGCGAGCGGAACTCCGAGCCGGTAGCTCATCGTTGCCTGGACCTGCCAGTCGCTTTCGTCGTTGTCATCGCGACGGTAGCTGGCGCCAAAACGCAGCAGCGGCACCGGCGTGTACTGCAACGAGGCCGAGACGGCGGACGGATTGTCCCGACCGGTCCCGCTCCCCGGCAGCGTGATGTCGTCACCGCGATAACGCTCGTACTTCACGCTGCCGCCCAGTTGCGGATAAGAGGGCAGGTGGGCCTGTGCGTTCAGATCGAATCCGGCGGCGGCGCGTTCGCTGCGCTCGCCGTCGTCCTGCCAGTGACCGGCCGGGACGTAGGTATTGACGGCAATGCGGAGGTAGTCGGTGCTGCCGCTGGCGCCGAGGCCGACGCGGGTGGTATTGCCGCCGATTTCCTGATCGACGAAGGCGCTGTAGCCGCCTAGCCAGGTGCCGAAATGCTCGCGCTGCACCACGCCGGCGTTGCTCACGGTCCGCGCGTTGTCGTTGTGGACACCGAACTGCGCAAACCGGCTGCGTGATCCGGTTGCACCGAGCGGCAGCAGCAGGTCGGCATTGGCGCCGCCGAGGCGGCCGCTATCGTCGATCCGGGCATCGACTCGCGCTTCGCCGTACTGGTCCAGCAGCGATTCGAGTCCGTTGCCGGTGCGGTCCAGCAGTGTCGAACGCCAGCCGTACTGGCCGGCGGAAAGCGACTGTTCGGTCATGGTCGCGAGTGCCTTTTCGCCGTCGTTCTGCGTGATCCCGTTGCCGATGTCGGGTAGCGCGGCCGCGCCGCTTCCGGTTCGGAACGGCGCCTCGCCTGCCCAGGCCGGGCCGGCAAGCAGAAACAGGGCAAGGAGTCGGAGCATCGGTACTCGGCGCAAGGGCAAACCGCGATTCTGACAAAGCCTGCGCTGCGCGCCCCGTAACAATTTCACCCCGGGTGCGGCAAGCGGCGGGCCGGCTGGCGTATCATCCGGGCCTGCCCGCAATGACCGGAATCCTGTCGTGTATATCCTGCTGATCGGCTATCTCTATGTTGTGGTGATGTTCGCTGCCGCGAGCGGCAGCATCGCCAAGGCGATCGTCTGGATCGTGCTGCTTGGCGTCCTGCCGACGTGGTTGCTGATCTGGCTGAAGCGGCGCGGGCAGATCGTGCGCGAACGCAAGGCCGGCGAAGCCGCCATTGCATCCGTCGGCGCAGCGGCGTCGGCCGGTGATTCCGCGTTTTGGGATCATGCTGTTGAAGACAGCGACAGCAGCGACAGCAGCGACAGCAGCGACAGCAGCGACAGCAGCGACAGCAGCGACAGCAGCGACAGCAGCGACAGCAGCGACAGCAGCGACAGCAGCGACAGCAGCGACAGCAGCGACAGCAGCGACAGCAGCGACAGCAGCGACAGCAGCGACAGCAGCGACAGCAGCGACAGCAGCGACAGCAGCGACAGCAGCGACAGCAGCGACAGCAGCGACAGCAGCGACAGCAGCGACAGCAGCGACAGCAGCGACAGCAGCGACAGCAGCGACAGCAGCGACAGCAGCGACAGCAGCGACAGCAGCGACAGCAGCGACAGCAGCGACAGCAGCGACAGCAGCGACAGCAGCGACAGCAGCGACAGCAGCGACAGCAGCGACAGCAGCGACAGCAGCGACAGCAGCGACAGCAGCGACAGCAGCGACAGCAGCGACAGCAGCGACAGCAGCGACAGCAGCGACAGCAGCGACAGCAGCGACAGCAGCGACAGCAGCGACAGCAGCGACAGCAGCGACAGCAGCGACAGCAGCGACAGCAGCGACAGCAGCGACAGCAGCGACAATCGCGACTAGGGTTGCAGCCAGATCAGGCTGGCCATGCGTCCGGTAGTCCGGTCGCGGCGGTACGAGAACCAGCGTTCCGCATCCGACACCGTGCACAGGCCGCCACCGTAGACACGGCTGACGCCGAGCGCGGCCAGTCGCTGGCGCGCCAGCAGCTCGATGTCGGCCCAGTATTTGCCCGCACTCGCGGCAGGGCGAAAGGCCCGGGCGGCGTTCGCGTCGTGCGCGGTGAAGGCATCGAGGACATCGCTGCCGACCTCGAAGGCATCGCGACCGATGGTCGGGCCGAGCCAGGCCATCAAGGATTCGCCCGGCACATCCATGGCGGCAACGGTGGCTTCGAGCACGCCGTTGCACAGGCCGCGCCAGCCGGCGTGCGCGGCGCCGACAACGGTGCCCTCATCGTTGCACAACAGCACCGGCAGGCAATCGGCGGTCATGATCGCGCACACGGCACCGGGGGCATGCGCGACGCTGGCGTCGGCGGTACGGTCGGCTTGAGGCTGGCCGGCGTCGAGCACCGTCGTACCGTGGACCTGCGTCAGCCACAACGGTGTGGCCGGTAGTCCGGTTGCGAGCGCGGCGCGGTTGCTCGCGACTGCCTGCGGATCGTCGCCGACGTGATCGCCGAGATTGAAGCTGGCGTAGGGCGGGGCGCTGACACCGCCGAGCCGGGTCGTCTGCAGCGCGCGAACGCGTGCCGGTGCAGGCCAGTCGGGGATCAGTCCGTGCGAGGCGGGGCCGTGCTCAGTCACGGACATAGACCAGTTCCATATCGTGGTCGTCATCGTCGTCCCAATCGTCCTCGTCGACCTCGTCGGCACCGGCTTCGACGCGCAGCGCGGCGAGCAGTCCTTCGAAATCGGGCGGCAGTGACGACTTCCAGGTCATTGTCTTGCCGCTGGCCGGGTGAACCAGGCTGAGCTTTTTGGCGTGCAGCGCCTGTCGGCCGAAATCCTCGAGCGCGAGCATGATCTCGGGCGCGAACAGTTTGGCGCGGCCGCCATAGACCGGATCGGCCGCCAGCGGATGCCCGATGTGCGCCATGTGGACGCGGATCTGGTGGGTGCGGCCGGTTTCCAGCTTGCATTCGACCAGGGTGTGCGCGCTGAAGCGTTCAAGTACCCGGTAATGCGTGACTGCCGGTTTGCCGGTGCCGACGACCGCCATCTTGGTCCGCTCGCGCGGGTGTCGGCCGATCGGCGCGTCGACACGGCCGTCACGCTTCACCAGACCCTGCGCGATGGCAAAGTAATGGCGGCTGACGGTTCTTGCCTGCAGCTGTTGTACCAGCGAAGTCTGTGCCTGCAAGGTGCGGGCGACGACCATCAGACCGCTGGTGTCCTTGTCGAGCCGGTGGACGATGCCGGCGCGCGGCACGCCCTTGAGGCCCGGATAGTGGTGCAGCAGGCCGTTCAGCAGGGTGCCGGACCAGTTGCCGCTGCCCGGATGAACGACGAGGCCGGCCGGCTTGTTGATGATGAGCAGCGTCTCGTCCTCGTAGACGACGTCGAGCGCAATGTCCTCGGGCTGGAAGGCGACCTCGTCCGGATTGGCCTGGATATCGACCGCAATGGTTTCGCCGCCCCAGAGCTTGAGTTTCGGGGCCGCAGTCTGCCCGTCGACGGTGACGAGGCCGTCCTTGATCCAGCCGGAAAGCCGGCTGCGGGAGTAATCGGGCAGCAATTGCGCCAGCGCGGCGTCGAGGCGCGATCCGGCGACATCGGCCGGTGCAGTCAGGACACGCGGCTCGCTTATGTCGCTATAATCGTCGGGTTCTAAATCAGGAAGCATCATGGGCAAGATTCTACCGCGATTCCTGGCGTGCGCTTCGGTCGCCGTATTGTTGGCCGGCTGCGCGTCGACGCCGACGGATGACGACGAAACCAAGGGCTGGACCGCAGAAAAGCTGTACAGCACCGCCAAGGCCGAGCAGGCCGATCGCAACTTCGAGAAATCGACCAAGCTCCTGGAAAAGCTCGAGGCGCGCTATCCCTACGGCCGCTACGCGCAACAGGCGCAGCTCGAGGAGGCGTACAACCATTACAAGGCGCAGGAGCCGCTGCTCGCGCAGGCGGCGATCGACCGCTTCATCAAGAGCAATCCGGTCCATCCGAGCATGGACTATGCGCTTTACCTCAAGGGGTTGGTGAGCTTCAACGAAGTGCAGGGCTTCCTGTCGGCGATTTCCAAGCAGGACATGTCCGAGCGTGATCCGAAGGCCGCGAAGGATTCGTTCGATGCCTTCAAGGATCTGGTGCAGCGCTTCCCGGAAAGCCGGTACGCCGCCGACGCACAGGTACGCATGGGGTATCTGATTGGCGCGCTGGCGAGCTACGAGCTGCACGTCGCCAAGTATTACTACAAGCGCGGCGCCTATCTGGCGGCGGCCAACCGCGGCAAGTACCTGATCGAGACCTATTCGAACACCAAGCAGGTCGAAGCGGGGCTGGCGATGATGGTGATCAGCTACAACAAGCTTGGCCTGAACGATCTGCGTGATGACGCCAAGCGCGTGCTGCTGAAGAACTATCCGAACACGCAGACGCTGGAGAAGGACTTCTTCGACGATCCGTCGTGGTGGACACCGTTCTGACCGAATCAGTAGAAAAACGGGGTTTATCGAAAAATAATTCAAAAAGTGCTTTACAACGATAAAACCCGTTTATATACTGTGCATCTCTTTTGGGGGGTATAGCTCAGTTGGGAGAGCGCTTGCATGGCATGCAAGAGGTCATCGGTTCGATCCCGTTTACCTCCACCAGATTGAAAATCGGCCGCTTAGGCGGCCGATTTGAATTTAAAGCAGTAAGCAGCAAAAGTTAAACGACGTCCCCATCGTCTAGAGGCCTAGGACACCACCCTTTCACGGTGACTACCGGGGTTCGAATCCCCGTGGGGACGCCAAAAGAGCAGTAAAGTTGAAGTTACAGTGCACCCGTAGCTCAGTTGGATAGAGTATCTGGCTACGAACCAGAGGGTCGGGCGTTCGAATCGCTCCGGGTGCACCACTTCTTCAACCGCAGTCCCCATCGTCTAGAGGCCTAGGACACCACCCTTTCACGGTGACTACCGGGGTTCGAATCCCCGTGGGGACGCCAATACTAAAAACGGTCTGACAGCAATGTCAGACCGTTTTTTTCGTTCAGCGCGAGCCGGATCAGGTACCTGCCGCATCGGCAATCAGCCGGGCGATCTCGATCGGACGCGATACCAGCGATGCGTGACTGGCGGGCAGCGAAATGGTCGTTGCCTTCATTCGCCCGGCCATCCAGCGCTGGGCTTCCGGCGGGATCATGTGGTCGTTTTCCGAAACCTGGTACCAGGACGGAATCGTTTTCCACGCCGGCGTGGTCACCGTGTCCTCGAAACAGCGTCCGGCGATCGGTTTCTGTACCGCCGCCATCAGACGTGCTTCAACCTCGCTGCAGTCCTGCGCAAAGCTTTCCCTGAACAGGCCGCGTTCAATCCACAGGCCGTTGTCCCGCGGCCGTATGCTTTGTGCGCCCGACGGGGCCGCCTGCCGGGCGAAAATCCCGCCGAGGCTTTCACCGCTGTCGGGGGCGAAGGCCGCGACATAGACCAGCGCCTTGACGCGGGTGGCCGTCGACGCGGCTTCCGTGATCACGGCACCGCCGTAGGAATGGCCGACGAGGACGGTCGGCGTGTCCTGCATTGCCAGCAGGCTGCGTGTCACCGCGGCATCGTCGGCCAGCGAGGTCAGCGGCAACTGGGCTGCCGATACGTCGAAGCCGAGATCTTCGAGCAGGGGAATGACCCTGCTCCAGCTTGAGCCGTCCGCCCAAGCGCCATGTACCAGTACAACCCGGATGTTCGTTGCCATGTCGCTACTCCCAAGGTGCGACGGGCTGTCGCACCGATCGTGTCAGCTTAGCAAGGCGGGCGGGTCGCTGGCGGGATTGGCGCGGTCAGCCGTCGGAACGGGGGCGGTTAGCTGAATCAACCGAATCAAATTTTCGCCCCCCGACTGGTAGTCGAAGTTCCGATGACTACACTTTGAGCAGATCAAATCGTCGAGTGGTCCGAAACCCGCCATGAACAGATTGCCCGGTCTTCCTTCCTGCGACCTGCTGATCGTCGGTGGCGGCATCAACGGTGCCGGCATCGCACGCGATGCGGCAGGGCGGGGGCTGAACGTGGTGTTGTGCGAGCAGGACGACCTGGCCGGGCATACCTCGTCGGCCAGCACCAAGCTGATCCATGGTGGTCTGCGCTATCTGGAACACCGCGAATTCGCGCTGGTGCGCAAATCCTTGCAGGAGCGTGAAACGCTGCTGCGCCTTGCACCACACATCGTCCGGCCACTGCGTTTCGTCATGCCCCACGACGCGAACCAGCGCCCGGCCTGGCTGATCCGGACGGGCCTCTTCCTCTACGACCACCTTGCCGGTCGGCAACTGCTGCCGGGTTCGGCGCGCGTTGCGCTGGCCCGGCATCCGGCCGGGCGGGGCCTCAAGTCCGGATTCCGGACCGGATTCACCTATTCGGACGGCTGGGTCGACGACGCGCGTCTCGTGGTGCTGAATGCGCTCGACGCCAGCGAGCGTGGCGCCCGGATCCTCACGCGGACGCGCTGCCGCGGCATCGTGCGCGAGGCCGATCACTGGCTTGCGACGCTGCAGCAGCAGGACGGCAGCACGCTGCAGCTGGCGGCGCGGGCGATCGTCAACGCCACCGGCCCCTGGGCCGGCGACTTTGCCAGCCCGACGGACCCGGCGGCGGCGCGCCAGGGGCTGCGGCTGGTCAAGGGCAGCCACATCGTCGTGCGCAAGCTGTTCGACCATCCGTACGCTTACGTCTTTCAGAATCCGGACCGCCGCATCCTCTTCGCGATTCCCTTCCTGCGTGATTTCACGCTGATCGGTACCACCGACGTCGACTTCAGTGGCGACCCGGCGACGGTGGCGATCGATGCCGGCGAAGAGCGCTACCTGTGCGAAATGGCCAGCCGCTATTTCGACAAACCGGTTACCCCGGCGCAGATCGTCTGGCGCTACTCGGGTGTGCGGCCGCTGCTCGACGACGAAAGCCGCACTGCGTCGGTGGTGACACGCGACTACCGGCTGCAGTTCGAACCGCCCGGCCTGCTGCACGTCCGGGGCGGCAAGCTCACGACCTACCGCCGTCTGGCCGAAGAGGCCATGCACATTCTCCAGCCGCACCTTGGTCATCGCGCGCCGGACTGGACCGCGGGGCAACCGTTGCCCGGCGGCGATATCGACACGCCCGGCACCCTGAGCGCGGTCCCGGATTTCGACGCCTTCCTCGCCCGTTTCCAGTCGCACTACCGCTGGCTGCCCGATTCGCTGGCCGAGCGTTACTGCCGCCAGTACGGCAGCCGGGCGGCACGGGTCATCGGCGACGCCGTTTCCGTGCCGCAGCTCGGGCTGGAGCTGGTTCCCGGCCTGTACGAGGCGGAAGCCTGCTACCTGATCGAACATGAATGGGCACAAACCAGCGACGACCTGCTGTGGCGCCGCACCAAGCTAGGCCTGCGTTGCCTGCAGGGCGATGTCGAACGGCTGACTGCCTGGCTGGATCGGCGGGCCGCCACGATGACTGGGGTGGCGGCCTGATGCGTCGGCGGGCTTGGCGGGCCGGGACAGCCAGTCGCGCGAGGCGACGAAGGCTGGCGGATGGCGTAAAAAAGGGGTGCCGGGAAGCCTGATATTCCCGGCGCGTTTCTTCGGGCCGGCGCGTAGAGTCGACGGCTCGTCAATGCAAGCAAAGGATGGGGCATGCCGTATCTGATGGCGCTGGACCAGGGCACGTCGAGTTCGCGTGCGGTGATCTTCAATGAGCGCGGCGAGATCGTCTCCAGCGCGCAGCGCGAGTTCACCCAGCATTTTCCGCAGCCGGGCTGGGTCGAGCACAACCCGCAGGAAATCTGGCAAAGCCAGCTGCAGACCTGCCGCGAGGCGATCGCCAGGGCCGGCGTCCGCACCACCGACATCGCGGCACTGGGGATCACCAACCAGCGCGAAACCACACTGCTCTGGGACAGAAAGACCGGCGAGCCGGTTTTCAATGCCATTGTCTGGCAGGACCGCCGTACCGAAGTGCTGTGCGATGCCTTGCGCGAGGCCGGGCTGGAAGCCGCGGTGAGCAGCAAGACCGGCCTCGTGATCGATCCGTATTTTTCCGCCACCAAGGTGCGCTGGCTGCTTGACCAGATTCCCGGCGTGCGGCAGCGCGCCGAGCGCGGCGAACTCGCTTTCGGCACCGTCGACAGCTGGCTCGTCTGGAAGCTGACCGGCGGACGCCTGCATGTCACCGACGTGACCAATGCCTCCAGAACGATGCTGTTCAACATCCATACCCGGACTTGGGACGACGAGCTGCTGGCCGCGCTCGGCATTCCGGCATCGTTGTTGCCCGATGTCTTCCCGTCCAGCCACATCCACGGCGTCACCGAGCCCGAATGGTTCGGCGCACCGGTACGCATTGCCGGCATCGCCGGCGATCAGCAGGCCGCGCTGTTCGGCCAGGCATGTTTTACCCGCGGCCAGGCCAAGAACACCTACGGCACCGGCTGCTTCATCCTGATGCATACCGGCGAATCGGCGGCCGTGTCGCAGAACGGCCTGATCAGCACCGCCGCGTGCAGTGTCGGCGCCGCGCCGCACTACGCGCTCGAAGGCAGCGTCTTCATCGGCGGTGCGGTGGTGCAATGGCTGCGAGACGGGCTCAAGGCGATTTCGAGTTCGTCCGACATCGAGAGCCTGGCGTTTTCGGTCCCCGACGCCGGTGGCGTGGTGTTCGTGCCGTCGTTCACCGGTCTGGGCGCGCCATACTGGGTGCCGACGGCGCAGGGCGCCATCGTCGGCCTGAGCCGCGGTACCACGGTCGCCCACGTTGCGCGTGCCGCGCTGGAGTCGATCGCCTTCCAGAGCACGTCGGTGCTGGCCGCGATGCAGCGCGATGCGGTGTCGCCGATCGGCGAACTGCGTGTCGACGGCGGTGCGGCGGCCAACAACCTGCTGCTGCAGTTCCAGGCCGACCTGCTCGGCATTCCGGTGGTGCGGCCAAAGGTGATCGAATCGACAGCGCTCGGTGCGGCCTACCTTGCCGGGCTGGCCGTCGGCCTGTTCGGCAGCGAGGCCGAACTCGATGCGCAGCGACAGGTCGACCGGACCTTCGTCCCGTCGATCAGCCGGGACGAGGCGGCGCAGCGGATGGCGCAGTGGGAGGTCGCGGTCGAGCAGGCGATGCTGCCGGCCAGACGTGCGGCCGGGCCGGCTTGAGGAGGACGCGATGCGGCCGCAATGGGTGATCGGCAACTGGAAAATGAACGGCGGCCTGGCTGCCAATCAGGCCCTGCTGGCCGGCGTGCTCGATGCGGCCAGGCTGGTCGGGTCCGTCCGCATCGGCGTCAGTGCGCCGTTTCCCTACCTGCTGCAGTGCCAGCAAATGCTGGGCGAGTCGAGCGTGGTCTGGGGGGCGCAGGACATTTCCGCCGAAATCGGCGGGGCGTTCACCGGCGAGGTCAGCGGCGCGATGCTGTCCGATTTCGATTGCGGCATCGTCATCGTCGGGCATTCGGAACGGCGCATCTATCACGGGGAATCCGAGGGCCGTGTGGCCGAAAAGGCGCTGCGCGCGGTCGAGAACGGCATGCGCCCGGTGTTCTGCATCGGCGAAACGCAGGCCCAGCACGACGCCGGGGAAACCGAAGCGGTGCTCGCGCGGCAATTGTCGCCGCTGTTCGTGCTGCTGAACGACACGCGACTGGCGATGGTCATCGTCGCCTATGAGCCCGTGTGGGCGATCGGTACCGGCAAGACGCCGACGCCGGAGGGCGCGCAGGCCGTGCACCGGTTCATCCGCACGCAGCTGGCGGCGCACGGGCTGGCCGACACGCTGCCGGTCATCTACGGCGGCAGCGTCAAGCCGGACAATGCCGCGCGCTTTTTTGCCCAGCCCGACATCGACGGCGGGCTGATTGGCGGCGCGTCGCTCGATGCCGCCGAGTTTCTCGCCATCGTCAAAGCAGCGCAGCGCTGATCGCATGCAGCGCGCGGCCAATGTCCTTGGGGCACGTCCTGCGGTCGAAAATCGACGCTGCCGGCAGGGCGGGTGCAACGCGGACGGTCGGATCACGACGGCAAGCGTGCACGACGCCGCCAGCAGGATCGGACTGGCTGCGCTCAGCCGAGCGGCAGCGTCAGCACGACGGTCAGCCCGCCGCCGGGACGGTCGGCAAGCGTGATTTCGCCGCCGTGGCTGCGCGCCGTCGCCCGGGCGATCGCCAGACCGAGCCCGCTGCCGCCGGTGTGGCGCGCGCGCGAGGCTTCGAGCCGCACATAGGGCTCGAACACGCGTTCGCGGTCGGCCTCGGGAATGCCCGGGCCATGATCGCCGATGCGGATTTCCAGCGTGTCGCCTTGCTCGCTCACGTCGACGGCAATCTGCGGTCCGCCGTAGCGGCGGGCATTGTCGAGCAGGTTGGAGAGGCAGCGCCGCAATGCCAGCGGCCGTCCGGTCAGCGGCCGGCGGGTCCCGCCGTTCAGTACCGGTTCGGCGCCCAGTGCCTCCATGTCTTCGATCACGCCGTCGAGCAAGGCGGTCACATTGATCTTCACGGTCTTCTCGCTGCTGGCATCGGCGCGCAGGAAGGCCAGTGTGTTGTCGATCATCTCGTCCATCTCGAGCAGGTCGTGCTCGATGTCGCCCTTGAGCCTGGCATCGTCGAGCTTTTCCAGTCGCAGCCGCACCCGGGTGATCGGCAGGCGCAGATCGTGCGAGACGCCGGCCAGCGTCTGCGCGCGGGTTTCCAGATAGCGCTTGAGTTCGCGCTGCATCGCGTTGAAGGCGCGCGCCGCGTCGGCGACTTCCTGCGGGCCGGTTTCCTGCAGCGGCGGCTGGTCGAGGTTCTTGGCCAGACCGGTGGCGGCGGCGGCAAACATCGCCAGCGGCCGGGTCAGCCGGCGCACCGCCCAGAACGACAGCAGGCTGACCGCGGCGCCGACCAGCAGCAGCCAGCCGAGCAGCCGGTAGGGGTCCTGCCGGCTCGATTGCGGGATCGCGAAACTGAACGTCGCCACGCTGCCGTCGCCGAGGCGGGCCTGGGTCTGCACGAATACCAGCGGCATCGGCTTGGGCGGGCCTTCGCGTTCGGTCATGCGCGGCCGCCGGTGATGGTCGTACGGTGCGCTCTTGAGCGAGAGCACCTGGAACGGGGTCGACAGCTTGTCGTGCAGGACTTCGGCGAAGGCATCGGCATCCTCGCCGGGTGTTCCGACCGGCGTTTTCCACGGCTCGGCCAGCGTCAGGTGGGTCGGCGGAGCGTCGAGCACCCGCACCAGGCGCTCGCGCTCGCCGGCCGGCGTTTCGTTCAGCACCGACACGATGTCGGCGATCCGCTGCGCGGCGTATTCGCCGCGGATGAAGCGCGTGTAGCGCAGCCGGTCCTGCATCACCAGCCACATGCCGGCGAGGTTGGCGACGATCAGGCCGATCATCAGCGCCAGCACGAGCTGTCCCAGCAAGGTCCTGGGGCCGGGCCACCAGCGGCTCATGCGCGGCGCTCCACCGTCGTCGCCAGCACATAGCCCTCGCTGCGTACGGTCTTGATCAGTACCGGTTCGCGCGCGTCGTCGCCGAGGCGGCGGCGCAGCCGGCTGATCATCACGTCGATGGTCCGGTCGAACGGCCCGGATTCGCGCCCGGCGAGCACGTCCATCAGCTGGTCGCGCGACAGCACGCGGTTGGCGTTTTCGGCCAGCGCCGACAGCAGGCGGAATTCGCCGCTCGACAGTGGCGTGACGACGCCGTCGCTGCCGACCAGATGCCGTGCGCCGAGGTCCAGCGTCCAGCCGGCAAAGGCCAGCTCGCGTACGGTTTTCTCGTCGCCGCCGCGCTCGTGCGCCCGCCGCAGGATGCTCTTGATCCGCGCCAGCAGCTCGCGCGGGTTGAACGGTTTGGGCAGGTAGTCGTCGGCCCCCATTTCCAGACCGATGATGCGGTCGAGCTCGTCGCCGCGCGCGGTGAGCATCAGGATCGGTACGGTCGATTCGGCGCGCAGGTTGCGGCACAGGGTCAGGCCGTCGTCGCCGGGCAGCATCAGGTCGAGGATGACGAGGTCGAAAGTGCCGGCGGCCAGTGCGGCGGCCATGGCCTTGCCGTCGGCGGCCTCGGTGACGTCGAACCCCTGGTCACCCAGATAGCCCGAGAGCAGGGTGCGCAGGTCGGCGTCGTCGTCGACGACGAGCAGCGATTTGGCGTGCATGTTCAAGCCCCGGTAGTCCATTCTGGTCCAAGGATAACGCCCGCGCGTGACCCGGGGGCGCATGTGGCAGCGTGTTTACCGGGTTTTACATCCTGTTTACAAAAAGCGCGTTTGTGCGCAAACACGGTTCACATCCCCGCGGTGTAATGGCCTCGCTCTCAACGAGAAGGAGAAACCGAACATGAAACGCAATCGCCAGATCGTCTCCAGCCTTGTCGCAGCACTGCTGCTTGGTTCTGCCGCATCGGCCATGGCCGCGCCGCCGGCCAGCGCTCCGGACGCTGCGCGCGGCTGGGGGCAGCACCAGCGCATGAGCCCGGAACAATGGCAGCAGATGACCGATGCCCGTCTCGCCAAAATGGCCGAAAAGCTGAAGATCACCCCGGCCCAGCAGGGTGCATGGGATGCCTACGCCAAGAGCTTCCGTGACACCTTCACACAGCCGCCGGCCCGCCAGAAGCAGGACGGCATTGCTGCCGCCGAGCAGCTGCGCCAGCGCGCTGCGATGATGCAGGAACACGCCAGGCGCACGCTGCAGCTGGCCGACGCGACCGAAACGCTGGCCAAATCGCTGACGCCGGAGCAGAACAAGACGCTTGACGCGATGGTCGGCCGCTTCGGCCCCGGCATGCACCACAAGGGCATGCACGGCCCGCGTGGCGCCCGTCCGGTGCCGGCTGACGCAACCAGGTAAGCGTTGTCATTCCCGTTGTAGCCAGGGCCGTCGTACGACGGCCCGTTTCCACGTTTAAACTAGCCGATTTGCTTACGGATTCCTCCATGTCCAACGCTGCCCCAGAAGCCCGTCCGTCACACCGTCGCTGGTGGATTGCCGCGATCATCGTCGTGCTCGCCGGCGGCGGCTGGTTGCTGAGCCGCGAGGCGCCGCCGCAAGGCGCCAAGCCGGGCGGCCGCGGCGGCATGGGCATGAGCGGCCCGCAACCGGTACAGGCAAAGCCGGTGGTCAAGGGCGAGATGCCGGTGATCCTGTCCGGGCTCGGCACGGTGACCGCGGCCAATACCGTGATCGTGCGCAGCCAGGTCGACGGCCAGCTGATGAAGCTGCATTTCACCGAAGGCCAGGTCGTCAGGCAGGGGCAACTGCTGGCCGAGATCGACCCGCGGCCGTTCCAGGTCGCGCTGACGCAGGCCGAGGGCCAGATGGCCAAGGACATGGCGCTGCTGGCCAACGCCCGTGCCGATCTGGCGCGCTACCAGCAACTGCTGAAGCAGGAATCGATCGCCAAGCAGCAGGTCGACGCGCAGGTCGCGCTGGTCGGCCAGTACGAAGGCGCAATCAAGGCCGACCAGGGGGCGATCGATGCCGCCAGACTCAATCTCACCTACTCGCGCGTCACCGCGCCGGTCGCCGGCCGTGTCGGCCTGCGCCAGGTCGACCCGGGGAATCTGGTCAAGTCCGGCGATACCAACGGGCTGGTGGTGATCACCACCGTGGCGCCGATCAATGTGCTGTTCACGCTGCCCGAGGCGCAGCTGTCGCAGGTGCTGGCACCGCTGAACCAGGGCGAAACGCTGCCGGTCGAAGCGTGGGATCGCGGCCTGAGCAAGGCGATTGCCACCGGCAAGCTGCTGACGATCGACAACCAGATCGATACCACCACCGGCACGGTCAAACTCAAGGCGCAGTTCGCCAACGACGACGGCATGCTGTTTCCGAACCAGTTCGTCAATGCGCGGATCAAGGTCGCCGACCTCAAGGACGTGGCGATCGCGCCGTCCGCGGCGATCCAGCACGGCAGCCAGGGCAGTTTCGTCTGGGTCGTCGGCGCCGACGGCAAGGTCACGCAGCGCGTGGTCAAGACCGGTCCCGCACAGGGCGAGCGCATCGTCATTACCGAAGGCGTCGCGCCGGGCGACAAGGTCGTCACCGACGGCGCCGACCGCCTGCGCGACGGCGCCGCAGTCGAGGTGGTCGATCCGAACAAGCGCAACGCCAGCGGTACCGCGTCGCGCCCGCAAGGCCGTCGTCACCACAAGGCCGAACAATGATGCATCGCGCCTGTACCTGCGGGGCTGACGCATGAATCCGTCCCGGTTGTTCATTCTCCGCCCGGTAGCGACCTCGCTGCTCATGGTCGCCATCCTGCTCGCCGGCCTGGTCGCCTATCGCATCCTGCCGATCTCGGCACTGCCCGAAGTCGACTATCCGACGATCCAGGTCGTCACGCTGTATCCGGGCGCCAGCCCCGACGTGACGACGTCGTCGATTACCGCGCCGCTCGAGCGCCAGTTCGGCCAGATGCCGGGGCTCAAGCAGATGAGCTCGCAAAGTTCGGGCGGGGCATCGGTCATCACGCTGCAGTTCGGCCTCGAACTCGGGCTCGACGTCGCCGAGCAGGAAGTGCAGGCGGCGATCAACGCCGCGAGCAACCTGCTGCCGTCCGACCTGCCGAATCCGCCGGTCTACAACAAGGTCAACCCGGCCGACGTGCCCGTGCTGACCCTGGCGGTGATGTCGAAAACCATGCCGCTGACCCGGGTGCAAGACCTGATCGATACGCGCGTCGCCGCCAAGATCTCGCAACTGCCGGGCGTCGGCCTCGTCAGCGTGTCGGGCGGCATGCGTCCGGCGGTGCGGGTGCAGGCGAATCCGCGCGCGATCGCCGCGCTGGGGCTCGACCTCGACACGATCCGTACCGCAATCGGCAATGCCAACGTCAACGGCGCCAAGGGCAATTTCGACGGACCGAACAAGGCGTCGACGATTTCGGCCAACGACCAGCTGCAGTCGCCGCAGGCCTACCGCGATCTGGTCATTGCCTACAAGAACGGCGCGCCGATCCGCCTGGGCGATGTCGCCGACGTCGTCGACGGTGCCGAGAACGACAAGCTCGCCGCATGGGCGGACGACCGCGCCGCGCTGGTGATCAACGTCCAGCGCCAGCCCGGTGCCAATGTGATCCAGACGGTCGACCGGATCAAGAGCCTGCTGCCGCAACTGCAGGCCGCACTGCCCGGCGCGCTCGAGGTCAAGATCCTCACCGACCGGACGACGACGATCCGCGCCTCGGTGAAGGACGTGCAGCACGAGCTGCTGCTGGCGATCTTCCTCGTCGTTGCCGTGATCTTCGTGTTCCTGCGCAACGTCTCGGCGACGCTGATTCCGGGCATCGCCGTGCCGCTGTCGCTGATCGGCACCTTCGCGGTGATGCATCTGGCCGGCTTCTCGATCAACAACCTCAGCCTGATGGCGCTGACGATCGCGACCGGCTTCGTCGTCGACGACGCGATCGTGATGATCGAGAACATCGCCCGCTACATCGAGCAGGGCGACGGGCCGCTCGAGGCCGCGCTGAAGGGCGCCGGCGAGATCGGCTTCACCATCATCTCGCTGACGTTCTCGCTGATCGCGGTGCTGATTCCGCTGCTGTTCATGGGCGACGTCGTCGGCCGGCTGTTCCGCGAGTTCGCGATCACGCTGGCGGTGTCGATCGTGATCTCGATGATCGTCTCGCTGACGCTGACGCCGATGATGTGCGCCAAGCTGCTGAAGCACGTGCCCGAGGAAAAGCAGGGCCGCTTCTACCACGCCGCCGGCGCCTTTTTCGACCGGATGATCGCCTACTACGGCAAGAAGCTGACGTGGGTGCTCGAGCACCAGGTCGCGACCTTGTGGGTGGCGATCGGCACGCTGGTGCTGACCGGGTTGCTGTACGTGTGGATTCCGAAGGGCTTCTTCCCGCAGCAGGACACCGGCGTGATCCAGGGCATCACCGAGGCGCCGCAGTCGGTGTCGTTCCCGGCGATGGCCGAGCGCCAGCAGGCGCTGGCGAAGGTCGTGCTCGAGGACCCGGATGTCGAGAGCCTGTCGTCGTTCATCGGCGTCGACGGCACCAACGCGACGCTGAACAGCGGCCGGATGCAGATCAATCTGCGGCCGCTGGACCAGCGTGACGACCGTGCGCCGGCGATCATCGCCCGGCTGAACGAGAAGCTCGCCCACGTCGAGGGCATCCGGCTCTTCATGCAGCCGGTGCAGGACCTGACGATCGAAGACCGTGTCAGCCGCACCCAGTACCAGTTCACGCTCGAGGCGTCCGATCCGGCCCTGCTGTCCGAATGGACGCGCAAGCTCGTCGACCGGCTGAATCACGAACCGTCGCTCGCCGACGTGACCAGCGACCTGCAGGACCGCGGCCTCGTCACCTACGTCGACATCGACCGCGATGCGGCGGCCCGGCTCGGCATCACCGTGCAGGCGATCGACAATGCGCTGTACAACGCCTACGGCCAGCGGCTGGTGTCGACGATCTTCACCCAGTCGAACCAGTACCGCGTGGTGCTCGAAGCCGAACCCGACATGCAGCGCGGCCCGCGTTCGCTGAACGACCTCTACCTGACGTCGAGCAACGGCACGCAGGTGCCGCTGGCGAGCATCGCCCAGGTGTCCGAGCGCTACGGCTCGCTGGTGATCAACCACCTCGGCCAGTTCCCGTCGGTAACGATCTCGTTCAACCTGGCGCCGGGAGCATCGCTCGGCCATGCGGTCGAGGCGATCAAGGCGGCCGAGACCGAGATCGGCGTACCGGTCGCGGTACAGACGCAGTTCCAGGGCGCGGCGCTGGCGTTCCAGGCGGCACTCGACAACCAGCTGTGGCTGATCCTCGCGGCGATCGTGACGATGTACATCGTGCTCGGCGTGCTGTACGAGAGCTACATCCACCCGGTGACCATCCTCTCCACGCTGCCGTCGGCCGGGGTCGGCGCGCTGCTGGCGCTGATGCTCTCGGGCAATGACCTCTCCGTGATCGCCATCATCGGCATCGTGCTCTTGATCGGCATCGTCAAGAAAAACGCGATCATGATGATCGACTTCGCGCTCGACGCCGAACGCGAGCAGGGACTGCCGCCGCGCGAAGCGATCTATCAGGCGGCGCTGCTGCGTTTCCGGCCGATCCTGATGACGACGATGGCGGCCCTGCTCGGTGCGCTGCCGCTGATGCTCGGTACCGGGGTCGGCGCCGAACTGCGGCATCCGCTCGGCGTCGCCATGGTCGGCGGGCTGATCTTCAGCCAGGTGCTCACGCTGTTCACCACGCCGGTGATCTATCTCGCGTTCGACCGGCTGGCGCGGCGCGTCAAGGCGGGCCGGACTGCGGCGGCGGACGCATGAACCTCTCGAAACTCTTCATCCACCGGCCGGTCGCGACGACGCTGCTGATGCTCGGCATCGTGCTGGCAGGGCTGATCGGCTTCAAGCTGCTGCCGGTCGCGCCGTTGCCGCAGGTCGATTACCCGACGATCTCGGTCTCGGCCAGCCTGCCCGGCGCCAGCCCGGAAACGATGGCCGCGACGGTGGCGACGCCGCTCGAACGCGCCTTTGCCCGCATCGCCGGCGTGACCGAAATGACCTCGTCGAGCTCGCTCGGCAGAACGTCGGTAACGCTGCAGTTCGACCTCGACCGCGACATCAACGGCGCCGCGCGCGACGTGCAGGCGGCGATCAACGCGGCCAAGGCGCTGCTGCCGACCAGCCTGCCGAGCAACCCGAGCTACCGCAAGGTCAACCCGTCCGACGCGCCGATCATGATCATGGCGCTGACCTCGCCGACGATGAGTCAGGGCCAGATGTACGACTTCGCCTCGACGGTGATCGCGCAGAAGCTGCTGCAGATCAGCGGCGTCGGCGACGTCAACGTCGGCGGCAGCTCGCTGCCGGCGGTACGGGTCGAACTGAACCCGGATGCGCTCGCGCATCAGGGCGTATCGCTCGACGCGGTGCGCACGGCGATCAACCAGGCCAACGTCAACCGTCCCAAGGGCTCGGTCGAGGAGGGCAATCGGCGCTGGCAGATCGCCGCCAACGACCAGGCCAGGAAGGCGGCCGACTACATGCCGCTGATCGTCCATTACCAGAACGGCGCAGCGGTGCGGCTCTCGGACGTTGCCAACGTGCGCGATGCGGTCGAGAACAGCCGCAATGCCGGTTCGGCCAACGGCAAACCGTCGGTGCTGCTGATCATCACCCGCGCCCCGGGTGCGAACATCATCGACACCGTCGACCGGATCCGCACCGAGCTGCCGATGCTGCGCGCATCGCTGCCGGGTGCGGTCGACCTGTCCGTGCAGATGGACCGCTCGCCGACGATCCGCGCCTCGCTCGCCGAGGTCGAGCGCACGCTGCTGATCGCCGTCGCGCTGGTGATCCTCGTCGTCTACCTGTTCATCGGCAACGCCCGTGCGACGCTGATTCCCTGCGTCGTCGTCCCGGTATCGCTGATCGGCAGTCTGGCGGCGATGTATCTGCTCGGCTATTCGCTCAACAACCTCTCGCTGATGGCGCTGATCATTGCCACCGGCTTTGTCGTCGACGATGCGATCGTCGTGCTCGAAAACGTCGCCCGGCACATCGAGGAGGGCATCGAGCCGTTCGCCGCCGCACTGCAGGGCGCGCGCGAGGTCGGCTTCACCGTGCTGTCGATGAGCATTTCGCTCGTGGCGGTGTTCATTCCGCTGCTCCTGATGGGCGGCCTGCCGGGCCGGCTCTTCCAGGAGTTCGCGGTCACGCTGTCGGTGGCGATCCTGATTTCGATGGTCGTGTCGCTGTCGATGACGCCGATGATGTGCGCGCGGCTGCTGCGTGCCGACGATCACGTTCGCCGGCCCAACCGGCTGATCCGCGGCTTCGGTCACGTGTTCACCCGGTTGCAGCGCGGCTACGCGGCGTCGCTGTCGTGGGCGCTCAGGCACTCGCTGCTGACGGTGCTGATCCTGATCGTCACGGTGATCTTCAACGTCCATCTGTACAAGACGATTCCGAAGGGTTTCTTCCCCGAGCAGGATATCGGCCGCGTGTCGGGCTTCATCCAGGCCGACCAGAGCATTTCGTTTCAGGCGATGAAGGTGAAGATGCAGGCGTTCATCGACATCGTCCACGCCGACCCGGCGGTCGCGACGGTGACGGCGTTCACCGGCGGTCGTGGCGGCACCAACAGCGGATCGATGTTCATTTCGCTCAAGCCGCTGTCCGAGCGCAGCGAATCGGCGCAGCAGGTGATCGCCCGGCTGCGCGGCAAGCTTTCGCACGTGCCCGGCGCGCGTCTGTTCATGGTGCCCGATCAGGACATCCGCATCGGCGGCCGGCAGGGCAACGCGTCCTACCAGTTCACCCTGCAGGGCGACGACCTGCAGACGCTGCGTGCGTGGGAGCCGAAGATCCGCGAGGCGCTGTCGGCGATGCCCATCCTGACCGACGTCAACACCGACCAGCAGGACCGCGGCGTCGAAACGGCGCTCGAAGTCGACCGCGATGCCGCGTCACGGCTGGGGCTGACCGCCAAGGACATCGACAACGTGCTGAACAACGCCTTCGGCCAGCGTCAGGTGTCGAACATCTATTCGACGCTGAACCAGTACCACGTGGTGATGGAAGTCGCGCCGCAATACGCGCAAAGCCCGCAGGCGCTGGAGAAGCTGTTCGTCATCGGCCCGAACGGTGCGCAGGTGCCGCTCTCGGCGTTTGCGCACTGGGCGCCGGCGTTCACGCCGCTGTCGGTCAACCACCAGGGCCAGTTCGCCGCGACGACGATTTCGTTCAACCTCGCGCCCGGCGTATCGCTGTCGCAGGCGACCGAGGCGGTCAACGACGCGATGGCGCGGCTCGGCGTGCCGACCAGCGTACAGGGCAGCTTCGCCGGCACGGCCAAGGCCTTCCAGAGTTCGGTGAACAACCAGCCGCTGCTGATTCTGGCGGCGATCATCGCCGTCTACATCGTGCTCGGCATCCTGTACGAGAGCCTGGTTCACCCGCTGACCATCCTCTCGACCCTGCCGTCGGCCGGCATCGGCGCGCTGCTGGCGCTGATGGCGTTCAAGACCGACTTCAGCCTGATCGCGCTCGTCGGCGTGCTGCTGCTGATCGGCATCGTCAAGAAGAACGCGATCATGATGATCGACTTCGCGCTCGACGCCGAACGCAACGAGGGGCTGAGTTCGCGCGACGCGATCTACAAGGCCTGCCTGCTGCGCTTCCGGCCCATCCTGATGACGACGATGGCCGCGCTGTTCGGCGCGCTGCCGCTGATGCTCGGCCACGGCGACGGTGCCGAGCTGCGCCAGCCGCTCGGCATCGCCATCGTCGGCGGTCTGGTGATGAGCCAGCTGCTGACGCTCTACACGACCCCGGTCGTCTACCTTTACCTCGATCGCTTGCGCCTGTGGGGCAGCCGCCAATGGGCGACGCTGTACCGGCGCAAGGAGGCCTGATCCATGTACCGTATCCGCATCCTTCCCCTGATCCTTGCCGCCGCGCTGGCCGGCTGCGCCGTCGGTCCCGACTACCAGCGTCCCGACTCCGCGGCGACCGCGTCCGGCCCCGCGGCCGCCGATGCGTTCCGCGAGGTGCCCGAAGGCTGGACCGTCGCCAGTCCGGCCGACCACGTGCCGCGCGGCGCGTGGTGGACGGTGTACGGCGATCCGCTGCTGAACGAGCTGGCCGCACAGGTCGACGTTTCGAACCAGAACGTGGCGGCCGCGATCGCGCGCTACCGTCAGGCACGCTCGAGCGCGCAGGAGGCGAGGGCGGCGTTCTTTCCGACGCTGGGCCTGAGCTACGGCGCCAGCCGCAACGGGTCGTACGACAAGAACACCCAGGCGGTGCAGATCCAGAACAGCCAGACGCTGTCGCTCGACGCGAGCTGGGAGCCGGACATCTGGGGAGGCATCCGCCGGCAGGTCGAGTCGTCCGATGCCGGCGCCGAGGCCAGCGCGGCCGATCTGGCTGCGGCGCGGCTGTCGGCACAGGCCGAACTGGTGCAGGACTACCTGCAACTGCGGATCACCGACGCGCAAAAGCGCCTCGCCGACGAAACCGCCGCCGCCTATGCGCGTTCCCTGAAACTGACCCAGAACAAGTACGCCGCCGGCATCGTCACCAGGGCCGACGTCGCGCAGGCACAAAGCCAGCTCAAGAGCGCCGAGGCGCAGGCGATCGACCTCGAACTGAGCCGCCGGCAGCTCGAACACGCGATCGCCATTCTCGTCGGCAAGGCGCCGTCGCAGTTCTCGCTGGTCGCCGATCCGGGCTGGCAACCGGCGCTGCCGATGATCCCGGCCGGCGTGCCGTCGCAGCTGCTCGAGCGCCGTCCCGATGTCGCCAGCGCCGAACGCGCGGTCGCGTCGGCCAACGCGCAGGTCGGCGTCGCCAAGGCGGCGTTCTTCCCGTCGCTGGTGCTCAAGGCCAGCGGCGGCTTCCAGAGCGCCAGCCTGTCGGACTGGTTCAACGCGCCGGGCCGGGTCTGGGCGCTCGGGGCGACGGTGGCTGAGACGATCTTCGACGCCGGCGCGCGTTCGGCACGCAGCGATCAGGCGGTGGCCGCCTACGACGCGTCGGTGGCGACCTACCGGCAGACCGTGCTCGGCGGCCTGCAGGAGGTCGAGGACAATCTGGCCGCGATCGACCTGCTGGCCAAGGAGGTCGACGCTCAGAACGACGCCGTTGCCGCCGCGCGCGAGGCCGAACGGCTGGCGTTGAACCAGTACACGGCCGGCACGGTCGATTACCTCAACGTCGCCAGCGCCCAGGCCACACGTTACGCCAGCGAGAAGACCGCGCTGCAGCTGGTCGGCCGGCAACTGTCGGCCAGCGTGCTCCTGATCAAGGCGATCGGTGGCGGCTGGGACGGCAACGTGACGCCGCAGCTCGCCCGGCCGTGATTATTGCCAACAAGAAATTACAAATGGCGCGAAGGTTGCAATAGCGTTGCGCCTAGACTGCGGCGGTCTATCCCGTCTACCCGCACGGACCGTCCCGCATGAAAAAGAAGCCGTTGCGCTGGCTGACCGCCATTGCGCTCCTTGTCCCGGCCGTCTGGCTGATCGCCCGCCTGGCCTTTCCGCCGGCACCGCCGCATTACCTGACCGCGCCGGTGGCGCGGATGGACCTCGAAGAGACGGTGCTGGCCAGCGGCACGCTCAAGCCGGTCAAGCAGGTCAGCGTCGGCGCGCAGGTCAACGGCCAGCTCAGGTCGCTCAAGGTCAAGCTGGGTGACCGGGTCAGCAAGGGCCAGCTGCTCGCCGAGATCGACCCGGTGCTGCAGCAGAACGAGTTGCGCAAGGCCGAGGCCGGCCTCGCCCGGGCCGAAGCCGACAAGCGTGCGAAGGCGGCGCAGCTGGTGCAGTTCGAACTGGCGCTGAAGCGGCAGAAGACGATGCTGGTCAGCGACGCCAGTTCGCGCGCCGACCTTGAAACCGCGCAGGCCCAGCTCGACTCGACCCGTGCCGAACTCGCCGCGCTGGCGGCGCAGATCCGCCAGGCGACCGTCGACGTCGATACCGCCAGGGCCAACCTCGGTTACACCCGCATCGTGGCGCCGATGGATGGCGAGATCATCTCGGTCGTCACCCAGGAAGGCCAGACCGTCGTTTCGGCGCAGAGCGCACCGACGATCCTGATCATGGCCAACCTCGACACGATGACGATCAAGGCGCAGGTGTCCGAGGCCGACGTCGTCCGCGTCAAACCGGGCCAGCCGGTGTACTTCACCATCCTCGGCGCGCCGGGCAAGCGCTTCTACAGCACGCTGCGCGCGATCGAACCGGCACCCGAATCGATCGGCACCGAAAGCAGCCAGAGCACGACCGGCAGCACCACGACCGCGGTCTACTACAACGGCCTGTTCGACGTCCCCAACCCCAACCACGTGCTCAAGACCTCGATGACCGCACAGGTCTCCGTCGTCCAGGGCGCGGCCAAACAGGTGCTGGCGGTGCCGGTCGCCGCGCTCGGCAAGCAGGAGAAGGACGGCCGTTACGCGGTGCGCGTGCTCGAACAGGGCAAGCCGCAGGACCGCAAGGTCCGCATCGGCCTGAACGACAACGTCAATGCGCAGGTGCTCGCCGGCCTGAACGAGGGCGACAAGGTCATCGTCGGCGACCCGGCCCAGCTGCCGGTCGAGAAACCGAGCGAAGTGGGGTTCTGATGAGCGCGCCGCTACTGGTCCTGAGCCAGCTCGAGCGCCGCTTTCCGGCCGGCGACACCGAAGTCACCGTGCTGAAGAACATCAACCTGACGATCCACGCCGGCGAGATGGTCGCCATCGTCGGCCAGTCGGGCTCGGGCAAGTCGACGCTGATGAACATCCTCGGCTGCCTCGACAAGCCGTCCTCGGGCAGCTACCGGATTGCCGGGCGCGAGACGCGCGAGCTGGCCGGGGACGATCTGGCGACGCTGCGACGCGAGTACTTCGGCTTCATCTTCCAGCGCTACCACCTGCTGCCGCACCTGAGCGCCGAGGAGAACGTCGAGATTCCGGCGGTCTACGCGAGTACCGAGAAGGGCTTCCGGCGCGAACGCGCGCGCGGCCTGTTGGCGCGGCTCGGTCTGGCCGACCGCTGCGGCCATCGGCCGGGGCAGCTGTCGGGCGGCCAGCAGCAGCGGGTCAGCATCGCCCGTGCCTTGATGAACGGCGGCGACGTGATCCTCGCCGACGAGCCGACCGGCGCGCTCGACAGCCACAGCGGTGCCGAAGTGATGGCCATCCTGCGCGAGCTGCACCAGCGCGGCCACACGGTCATCATCGTCACCCACGACATGCAGGTGGCGAACAACGCCGGCCGCATCATCGAGATTCGCGACGGCGAGATCATCGCCGACCGTGCCAACCCGGCTGCCGGGCACGCAGCACCGGCCAGGCTGGAAAAACCGGCGCGCCATGTCGCCCGCAACCTGCTGCACGCGAACTGGGGGCGCTTCGGCGAGGCGTTCAAGATGGCGTGGATCGCGATGGCCTCACACCGGATGCGCACCTTGCTGACGATGCTCGGCATCATCATCGGCATCACCTCGGTGGTGTCGGTCGTCGCGCTCGGGCAGGGCGCCAGGCAGAAGGTCGTCGACGACATCAGCACCATCGGCACCAACACGATCGACGTCTACCCGGGCAAGGACTGGGGCGACGATAAGGCGGCGGGCATCCGCACCTTGCTGCCCGGTGATGTCCGCGCGCTGGCGTCGCAGTTTTACGTCGACAGCGTCACGCCCGAGGTGTCGACGACGCAGCTGGTCCGCTACCGCAACATCAAGGTCAACGCGCTGGTCACCGGCGTCGGCGAGCAGTATTTCCGCGTCCGCGGCATGACGATGGCGCACGGCGCGGCGTTCGGCGAGGCCGACGTGACCCGGCAGGCGCAGGTCGTCGTCATCGACGACAAGACGCGCCGGAAGCTGTTTCCGCACGACGAGAATCCGGTCGGCGAGGTGATCCTGCTCGGCGGACTGCCGAGCCGCATCATCGCCGTCGCGGCAAAGAAGGAAAGTCCGTACGGCAACGACTCGAACCTCAACGTCTGGGTGCCGTACACGACGGCGCAGGGCAGGCTGACCGGGCAGCGCCATTTCGGCAGCATCACCGTCCGCGTGCGTGACGGCATGCCGAACGATCTGGCCGAGCAGAGCCTCGTCAGGCTGCTGACGCAGCGCCACGGCAGCAAGGATTTCTTCACCTTCTCGAGCGACAGCGTGCTCAAGACGGTCGAGAAGACCACGGCGACGCTGACCCTGCTGGTGTCGGCGATCGCGGTGATCGCGCTCGTCGTCGGCGGCATCGGCGTGATGAACATCATGCTGGTGTCGGTGACCGAGCGGACGCGCGAGATCGGCATCCGCATGGCCGTCGGCGCGCGGCAGGGCGACATCATGCAGCAGTTCCTGATCGAGGCCGTGCTGGTGTGCCTGATCGGCGGGCTGATCGGCGTCGCGCTGTCCTACGGCATCGGCGCGCTGTTCTCGCTGGTCGTGACCGCGATGACGATGAAGTTTTCGGTGATGTCGATCGTCGCCGCCTGCGTGTGCTCGACACTGATCGGCGTCGGCTTCGGCTTCCTGCCGGCGCGCAATGCCGCGCGGCTGGATCCGATCGAAGCACTGGCACGCGAATGAGATGAAAACCGTGATGAAAACAAATGTGATCCGACCGGCCGTACTTGCGCTGGCCTTGTCGCTCGCGGGCTGCGGCAGCCTGCTCAAGACCGATTACCAGCGGCCGGCGCTCGACCTGCCTTCGGCCTGGCAAGGGCAGGGCGGCGTTGCCGTCGCAACCGGCGAGCGCTGGTGGCGCGCCTTCGATGATCCGCAGCTCGACGCGTTGATCGAAGGTGCGCTGTTGAGCAACAACGACCTCGCCGCCGCGGCGATCCGGGTCCAGCGGGCAAGGCTGCAGGCCGGGCTGGTCGACACGAATCTGACGCCCGATGTGGTCGTCGGCGCCAACGGCAGTGCGAAAAAGGACGTCAAGCACGGCGGGCCGTCGGTGCGCGGTTACGACGCCAGCGTGGCGGTGAGCTACGAGGTCGACCTGTGGGGCCGGCTGGCGCGCGCCCGCGACGCTGCGGCATGGGAGGCCGAGGCGACCGAGCTCGACCGGCAGAGCACGGCGCTGACGCTGGTCGGCACCACGGCGCAGCTGTACTGGCAGATTGCCGAGCTGAACCAGCGCATCGCCAACGCCGACGCCAGCCTGGCCGACATCCGCCGAACGCTCGAACTGGTGACCGTCCAGCACCGGGCCGGCGCCGTCGGCGGGCTCGACGAAACGCAGGCGGCGCTCAATGTCGCCAACCAGCAGGCCGAGCGGACCGAGCTGCTGCGCCAGCGTGATGCCGCCCGCAACGCGCTGGCCCTCCTGTTCGACCAGGCGCCGGCGCACCGGATGTCCGAGCTGCCCTATCTGCCGAAAACCGCGTTGCCACCGGTGGCCACCGGTGTCCCGGCCGACGTGCTGTCGCGCCGGCCCGATGTGGCCGCGGCCGAGTGGCGGCTGAAGCGCAATCTGGCCAATGTCGATGCGACCCGCGCCGACTTCTATCCGAAGCTGACGCTGACCGGTTCGCTCGGCAGCGCCGACCCGAAACTCACCGACCTCCTGAGCAATCCGGTCGGTACGCTCGGCGCCGGGCTGCTGCTGCCCTTCGTGCAGTGGAACACCCTGCAGCTGAAGGTCGACATCTCGAAATCCGAGTACGACGAATCGGTCGTGCTGTTCCGCCAGACCCTGTACAAGGCGCTGACCGATGTCGAGGACACGCTGTCGGCCGGGACGCAGCTGGCGGATCGCGGCGAGGCGCTGCAGCGCGCGTACGCGCTGTCGCTGAAGGCCGAAAGCATCGCCGAAGTACGCTACCGCGCCGGCCAGACCGGGGTGAAGGACTGGATCGACCAGCAACGCGCACGGCGTGCCGCCGAAGACGCGCTGGCGCAGAACCGGCGCGACAGCCTCGACAACCGGATGAAGCTGTATCTGGCTTTGGGCGGCAGCGACACGGTACGCGCGCCGGGCTGACTCGATGCAACAGCGAATGGAGCTACAAAAACGGTTCCAGCTGGCGGACGAGCCGAAGCAGTTTGCCGCCGCCCGAAGCACAGCAACCGGAATGGACAAGTGGTCCATGAGGACGTCCCGAAGGAAGCCCCCTTGCGGGGTTGCGGAGCATCGGACGGCGGAAAAATGCACAGGCGAAGCCGCCGAATGGGATCGTTTCAGCGCTCGAGGCGGACGACGACCTTCCCGAACGCCCCGCGGCCGACGTGGTCGATCGCCGCCGGCAGGTCCTCGATGCCGTAGACGGTATCGATCACCGGCTTGATGCCGTTCACGTCGATCGCACGGACGAGGTCTTCGAGCGCGCGGCGGTGGCCGACACCGATGCCCTGGATCGTCAGCCGCTGCTTCAGGAAGGGGATGACCGAGCCGCTGAACTGCGGTCCGCCCAGCAGACCGATCACCGACGCACGGCCGCCCGACGCCAGTACTTCGAGGGCTTCGCCGAGATCGCTGCCACCGAGCGCGATCAGCTGGTCGACGCCGCGCCCGCCGGTAGCGTCGAGTACGCGCTGCGTCCAGCCTTCACCGCGCAGTACGCCGTGCTGCACGCCCAGTTCGCGGACCCGGTCGAGCTTGGCCGCGCTGCCCGACGTGGCGACGACCTCTGCACCGTGCGCCAGCGCAATCTGGGCGCCGAACAGTGCCACGCCGCCGGTGCCCTGCACCAGCACGGTCTCGCCGGCGCGCAGGCCGCCTTCTTCGACCAGCGCATACCAAGCGGTCAGCGCCGCGCACGTCAGCGTGCTGGCTTCCAGATCGGACAGCGTCTGCGGTGCGACGACCAATTGGTCCTGCGGCAGCACGACGTACTGTGCCAGCGTGCCCGGTGCCGGGCCGCCGAGCGCGACACCGGGGACCGTCGGCGCCTTGCCGTCGATCCAGTGGGTCCAGAACGTGCTGATCACGCGCTGACCGGCCTGCACCCGGGTTACGCCGTCGCCGACGGCAACGACGCTGCCGGCCATGTCCGAGCCCGGCACCTGCGGGAACGACAGCGGATAACCCATGCCGGTTTCGATCACCAGCTTGTCGCGGTAGTTGAGCGAGACCGCGGCGACCCTGACCAGCACCTCGCCCGGGCCGGGTTGCGGGATGTCGCGCTCGACCAGCGCCAGTTGATCGATGCCCGTACCGTTCATTTGCCATTGCTTCATTTGCTTTCTCCAGCGCCACCGTGGCGATGACTGAAGCATATTGGCGATGACCGATCTGCAGTTGCGGCATATATTCACCTTATTGGCGACTATATGGAATCAATGGCGATGGCGGGATTCGATCGACTGACCGGTGTGGCAGCCTTCGTCTGCGCGGTCGAGGCCGGCAGTTTCAGCGCCGCTGCGGTGCGGATGAACCTGTCGCGCTCGGCCGTCGGCAAGAGCATTGCCCGGCTCGAGGCACGCATCGGCGTGCGGCTGTTCCAGCGCACCACGCGCAGCCAGAGCCTGACCGACGACGGCCAGCTGTTCTACGAGCGCTGCCTCGCGGCGCTCGGCGAACTCGAGGCGGCCGAGGACGAGCTTGAACAGGGCCGGCGCGAGCCGGCGGGAAGATTGCGCATCACCCTGCCGGCACTGTTCGGCCGCCGTTGTGTCGCGCCGGTACTGCTGGAGATGGCGCAGCGTTACCCGAAGCTCGAACTCGAGGTGGCGTTCAGTGACCGGGTCAGCGACCTGATCGAAGAGGGCTACGATCTGGCGATCCGCAGCGGTGGCCTGCCCGACAGCACGGCGCTGGTCGGCCGCCAACTTGGTGCGCAACACGTGATCGTCTGCGCGGCACCGTCCTATCTTGCGGCGCACGGTACGCCGCAGACGCTGGCCGACCTGGCCGGCCATGACGGCATCGTTTACTGCCGTGATGCGCGCACCTCGCAATGGCGTTTTGTCGATGCGGGTGGTGGCGAGCTGATCGGTCCGGTCCGGGCGCGGCTGCGCCTCGACGACATCGAGGCGCTGGCCGAGGCGGCGATGGCCGGCGTCGGGTTGACCCGCTTGCCGTACTGGCTGGCCGAGGAACACCTGCGTGCGGGCACGCTGGTGCACGTGCTGCCCGGGGTGCAGTCGATACCGCGTCCGATGCACATCGTCTGGGCCGCGTCGCGCTATCTGCCGTACAAGGTGAGGCTGGTGATCGATGCGCTGCTCGAACGGATTCCACCGCTGCTGACCGCACCGCCGCCGTTTCAGGCGCCGTAGACGGCGTTGCGCAAGTCGACGGCGAAGCGGCCGGTCAGTCCCTCGACCGTGGTATTGGTCAGTACGATCACTGTGAGCTTTTCGACCGGATCGACGAACCAGCCATGGCCGTAGGCGCCACCCCATTGCCAGGTGCCCGGCGACTGCGGGCTGGCCGCCGCAGCCGGGTCGAGCAGCACCGCGCCGCCGTAGCCGAAGCCCCAGCCCGGGCCGCGGGTGTCGATGTACAACGCGCCGGTCTGGTTGCGGCGCAAGGCCTGCGACATCGCTGCTGAAACGACGCTGCGGTCGGTGCGGACGCTTTCGAGGAAACGCAGGAAATCGCCCGCGCTGCCGACCATGCCGCCGCCGGCCGACGGGAACGAGGCCGGATCGAAAACCCGGCCGGGCGCGAACGAGAGTCCGGCCAGCGACGGATCGAGGAAGGGCACGACAGCGTGCGTGCCCATCCGCACCGGCGGCGCACCGTCCGGATGGTCGGCATACGGCGTCGCCAGCCGTTGCGGATCGCGCACGCTGAACGCGGTGTCGGTCATGCCGAGCGGCTCCGTGACCGTTTCCGCCACCAGTTCGGGCAGCGTCCGGCCGGTGAGGCGGGCCATCGCTGCGCCGAGCACGTCGGTGCCGACCGAATAGTGCCAGCGGCTGCCCGGTGCAAACAGCAGCGGCACGCTGGCGATGCGCTGCAACTGCTCGGTCATGACGAGCCCCGGCGCATCCAGTCCGTCCGAAATGCCGGCGCGGTGATAGGGGCCGTCGGCCGCTTCAAAAAAGCCGTAGCTGAAGCCCGCGGTGTGCGTCAGCAGGTGGTGGACGGTGATCGTCGCGGCCTCGCCGTTGGCAAGCCGGGGCGTGAACGCCGGCAGCAACGCGGCCAGCGGGGTATCCAGCGCCAGTTTTCCCTGTTCGACGAGCGCCAGCGTGGCCGCGCTGACGAGGGGCTTGGTCAGCGATGCGAGCCGGAACAGCGTATCCGCCGTCATGGCTCGGTCGTGCTCGCGGTCGGCCTGTCCGGCCGCGCGGGTGTAGACGAGATCCCCGTCGCGGGCAACCAGCACCACCGTGCCTACGAGGCGCTGCTCGGCCAGCGCCAGATCGATGGCGGCATCCAGGCGGACATTCAGGGGAGGCAGGTGGCGATCCATCCGGGCAGCCTTTGCTTGAGCGGGATTGAAACGGTGACCGTTCTATAAGTCGGACAGAAGCCCCGTTCCGTCAAGGTGCCCGTGCCGGCCCGGGGGCGCGGCCCCGGCTGCAGCGGACCGGACTGCGTTCGCCGGTCGGCCATCGTTTGCGTCATGCCGACTGTTGCGGTGCAGGTGCACCGGTTTGACGTTGATAGTTTTTAACTATAGATTTTCGGTGTGGGTAGCGAAGAGCACTTCGCCGTGCCGACGATCTGCCGCGGTCTTGCGGCAAACAGGCCTGTCTGTCCGGCGATTGGCGCCGGCTATTAGTTGCTGGCAATCGGAATTGAATGATCAATTTTTGCTATGACTATCGGCGGGTGGAAAACGACAACGAGGAGAAAGCAATGAAACTGATGCTGTGCATGATGGCGGGCCTGCTCGCGACCAGCGCGTCAGCCTGGGCAGAGTCGGCGTGCGAGGCTGCGTGGGACAAGAGCAGGGTGTACACCGGCGGCCAGCGTGTCAGCCACCAGTCGACGCGCTACGAGGCGCGCTGGTGGACGCAGGGCGAGAATCCGTCGCGTTCCGGCCAGTGGGACGTGTGGAAGTCGCTCGGCGCCTGCCCGGCCGAACCGCAGCCGGTGATCGCACAGGTCAGCGTCGGCGGCCGCGTGCAGGTCGATGCGCCGGATCGCGTGACGTACAGCTGGCCGGGTGTGTACTTCGAAGGCCGCTTCCGCGGTACCGGCGTCGGTCTGGTGTTTGACGATGCGTTCGGTCAGTACAACGTCGAAATCGACGGGCAAACCAAGGCCAAGGTCGTCAAGCCGGGCAAGACCACGTACTGGATCAATGGCCTGAGCAATGGCGAGCACAGCGTGCGCGTGTCGCTGCGCAGCGAACTCACCGGGTCGCCCGATGCGGCCCAGCCGGTCAACACGCCGGGGAGCTTCGGTGGCCTGGTCGCTGCGCCGGGTGGCCAGTTGCTGGCCCCGCCGGCCGCACCCGCGCGGCAGATCGAATTCATCGGTGATTCGTACACGGCCGGTCTGGGGGCGGAATCGGGTCGCAAGGACTGCACCGAGCAGGAGGTTGCCGGTTTCTCGAACGCCGACGTGTCGTTCGGCGCGCTGACCGCCCGCCACTACGGCGCCGCTTACCAGATCAACGGCTATTCCGGGCTGGGCATGGTGCGCAACTACGCTGGCAACATCGCCAACGTCAATTACCGTACCTTCTACGACCGTGCGCTGACCGGTGTCGACGGCAACGTCTGGAGCAATCCGGGCAACTGGAAACCGCAGGTCGTCGTGGTCGGACTCGGCATCAACGACTTCTCGACCGCAGTCGGCGCCGGCGAGGCCTACACGCCAGAGACGCTGCGCACCGCGTACAAGTCGGCGTACCGCGGCTTCATCGACAAGCTGCGGGGCCAGTACGGCGATACGCACGTGATCGTCAGCGCCACCTATCTGTGGCCGGACAACAAGCTGCAGGAAGTCGCGCAGGAAGTCGTGGCCGAGGCCAGGGCCGCCGGCGATCAGAAGATCAGCTACTTCTACTACGACGGCCTCGACAGCCTCGGTTGCGGCTGGCATCCGTCGGTGAAGGATCATCAGGCCATCTCGGCCAAGCTGGTGTCGGCCATCGACGGCCTGGGGCTCTGGCGCTGATCCGCCTTCGTCGTCCTCTCTTGGGCGGGTCGTCGACCCGCCCTTTTTTCGATACAGCGCGGTATCTTCCGTACGGCCGAATCGGGCGGACAGGCGACGGGCCGGGCCGGTGACGGCAGGTGGTGTCATCCCTATAGTGGCCGTTTTAACCGGACCGGAATGCCAACATGTCTTTCGTCGCAGAATCCTCAGCCTGGTACCTGCAGCCTGGACGGCAACTGGTCGAAATCGACCGCCTGCTGGCAGCACCCGAAGCGCCGTCGGTGCAGGCGGCGCGGCTGATCGAACGCGGGCGCTGTCTGGAAGCGCTATGGCAGCCGCAATCGGCGCTGACCGCCTACGCCGAAGCCGACGGTCTGCTCGCCACCGCCGATACCGCCGACGCGGCCCTGCGCTGCCGTTCGCGACTGGGCGCCGCGGCCATCCACTACGCCCACGCCGATTACGCTGCCGCGCTCCAGGCCTGGCAGCAGGCCCTGCCGCTGGCGCTGGACGATGCGCTGGCGACGAGCGAGGCGCTGCTCGGGGTGGGCCGGGTCTGTCAGGCTCTCGGCGACGCCGAAGCCGCGCTGCGGTACAACGCTGCCGCCCTGCGTGCTGCCAGTACCGCCGGTGACGGCCGCGTTCAGGCCATGATCGCGCTCAATGTCGTCGCCAGCCTCAATGCGCTGGGGCGGTACGAGGAAATGGCGGTGACGCTGGCCGACGCCGCCCGACTGATCGCGGCGACACCCGGCCGGCCGTTCGAAGCCGAATGGCAGGTCTATGCCGGCATCGTCGCACAGGCGAGCAACCGGCTGCGCGACGCCGGCCGCAGTCTCGACACCGCGCTGGCGCTGGCGGATGGCGCCAACAACCACTGGGTGCGTGCGTTTGCCCTGTTGCAGCAAGGCAAGTTGTGCACGCGTCTGCATGACGGCCGTGGTGCACTCGCGGCACTGCATGCCGCACGCGAAATCGGCGAAACCATGGGCATCGCGCACACGCTGATGGACATTCACGGCCAGCTGGCGAAGGTGAACGAGGCGCAGGGCAATCTCGGCGATGCGCTCGAACACTGCAAGCTGCATCACCAGTACTACCGCTGGACGCACGACGGGCTGAACCGCGACGCACTGGCGCTGCTGACGGCGTCATCCGCGGGCGAGCGGCGGGCGCACTGAGCTGCGGCGAGGCGGGGTGATGGAGCACGCGGTGTTCTTTCGCAACCTCAACCTCGGGCGGCCGAACTGCCCGGATCGCGTTCAGTTCGAGACGGCCTTTCTCGATGCCGGCGCAGTGCGCGCGGCGTCTTTTCTGGTCAACGGTACGCTGGCGTTCTCGGTCGCGCCGGGCATGACTGCAGAGGCCGTGCTGTCCCGCGCCTGCGGCCTGTTGCGCGAGCGCTGCGGCCTGAAGGAACCGGCCTTCCTGCGCCGGATGGATGCACTGGCCGCGCTCGTCGCTCAAGATCCCTTCGCCGGCATCGATCATGCCGCGGTCTATGGCTGCTATGCGACCTTCCTGCACCACGACGCAGCCGTTGCCGATGTAACCGCGTTGCGATCGGCGAAAGGGGACGTCGACGTGCTCCGTCTGAGCAGGACCGAAGCGCTGAGTGTGGCGTACAGGTTCGGCGCCAGCCCGGGTAGCCCGAATGCGCTGCTGGAAAGCAGACTCGGCCTGCCGGCAACGACGCGGGTGTGGAACACTGTAGTCCGCCTCGTCGCACGGCACGGTTAGCGCAGCTTCTCATCCCGCACCGGAATCGTCGCCGGATGCCGCGTTGGCTTCGCCGCAAATCCAGTCACGAAACAGCTGCATGGCCGGTGTCGGCGGGCGCGACTTCAAGCCTGTCAGCCAGTAGGCGCCGGTATGGACTTCGGTGGCGAACGGGCGGACGAGCTGGCCGGCCTGCAGTTCGCGCGCGAACATCCGTGGCGGGGCCAGCGCGATGCCGGCGCCCTGCATGGCCGCTTCGACCATCAATCGCGAGGAATCGAAAACCGGACCGGTGGCCGGCGACGGCGCCAGCCCGGCGGCGACAAACCAGTCGGGCCATTCGTCGCTGCGGTAGGAGCGCAGCAGCGTCTCGCGGCCCAGATCGGCCGGCGCGGCCAGTCTCCGGGCGATGGCCGGCGTGCACAGCGCGGTCAGCGGTGCGTCGAGCAGCCGGGTCGCGTGCGTGCCGGGCCAGACGCCGTCGCCGAAGCGGATCGCGAAGTCCAGTCCCTCGGCGGCCAGATCGACCAGATTGTTGTGGGTCAGCAGCCGCAATTCGACAAAGGGATGGGCTTCACCAAACCGCCTGAGCCGGGGCATCAGCCAGCCGACCGCAAAGGTGCCGACCACGCCGACCGTGAGGACTTCGTGGAAGTGGCCGCCGTCGAACTGCTTGAGCACCTGCTCGATCCGGCCGAAGGCATCGCTGAGCACCGGCAGCAAGGCGCGCCCTTCGTCGGTCAGCGCCAGTCCCCGGGGCAGGCGCTTGAACAGCGTGCAGCCCAGCCGGTCCTCGAGGGCGCGGACCTGCTGGCTGACGGCGGCCTGCGTGACATTGAGTTCCTGCGCGGCACGGGTGAAGTTCAGCTGCCGGGCCGACGACTCGAAGGCGCGCAGGGCGTTCAGCGGCAGATGGGGACGCATGGTGCGGAAGCTGAAAGATTTTCTGGGGTCATCGGGCAATTATTCTCGTTTGTCCGTCGCCCGCAAAGCGTCGATAGTTCGTCTGTTACCGAACGGAACGACATGCTGTCGAGGTTGAAACGATGTCCCATTCTCCCGAACGCCGCCGACTGCTGCTGGCAGCTGCTAGCCTGCCTTTTGCCTTGGCACTCAAGAGCCGCGCGGCCACCATGCCGGTGCTCGAAACGAACGACGCACGCTTTGCCGAGCTCGAACGCCGTTATGACGGGCGCCTGGGCGTATCGGCGCTCGATACCGGCAGCGGGGCGCGGCTCGGCTACCGGATGGACGAGCGCTTTGCCTTCTGCAGCACCTTCAAGGCGATGCTGGCGGGGGCGATCCTGGCCCGCAGCGTCGGCGACGCCGGGCTGCTGCAGCGTCGGATCCGCTATACGCAAGCTGATCTGGTCAGCCATTCGCCCGTCAGCGGTTCGCGCGTCGTCGACGGCATGACCGTCGCCGAACTGTGCGCCGCGGCGATCCGGTACAGCGACAACACGGCTGCCAACCTGCTGATCCGCCAGCTAGGGGCGCCGGCGGACGTCACCGCTTTCGCGCGCAGCATCGGCGACGACGTCTTCCGGCTCGACCGCTGGGAGACCGAACTCAACACCGCGCTGCCGGGCGACCTGCGCGATACGACGACGCCGGCGGCGATGGCACGCAGCCTGCAGGCGCTGACGCTTGGGGATGCGTTGCCGGTCGCGCAACGGGTGCAGCTGCAGGAGTGGTTGCGCGGCAACACCACCGGGGCAAAGCGGATCCGCGCCGGTGTGCCGGACGGCTGGTCGGTCGGCGACAAGACGGGTTCGGGCGACTACGGCACGACCAATGACATCGCCGTGCTCTGGCCGCCGGGCCGGATGCCCATCGTGCTCGCGGTCTACTTCACCCGTCCCGTGCAGGATGCCGGGTGGGCCGACGCTGCAATCGCCGATGCTGCACGGCTTGTGGTCAAAACCTTCGTCCGGACAGGCCGGTGATCGGACAAGCCGGGTCCCGGCAATTGCCGCCGACCGGGAACGACCTTCGTCCTTGCCGGCGCCGGATTGCGAGTCCTTGGCGTTTGCCCCGGACGGCGGAACGGCATGCCCGGGGCGGTGTGCCGCGTATCATTGGCGCGACGCGTGATGCCTGCGGACAGTCACATTCAGATGTCCTGACGTTTTGAAGGACAATGCCGTTGTGATACACATCGGGGCCGGGACGCTGCGGTTTGCGCTGCTGCACCTGCCGCGGCGTTTCGCACCATCCGCCTAACCGGCCATTCTGCACAACCGGCGCCTTGCAACGCTACATGAAGAAAATTGACGAAGTCGACCAGAAGATACTGGAAATCCTGTCGACGGATGCCCGTGCCCCGATTTCCGAGATCGGCCGGCGCGTTCACAAATCGCGCACGGCGGTCGAGGCGCGCATCGCGCGCATGGAGAGCGACGGCGTGATCCAGGGATATCAGGCCATCCTCGGCGAGCCGGGCATGCTTGCGGTTCCCCCCAACGAGGCCTTCCTGATCATCAAGCATTCCGGCGGCAGCGATTGCCACCTCGTCTGGAACGAGATCAAGGGTTATCGCAACGTGATCGAGTGCCATTCGCTGTTCGGACCGCTCGACCTGATCGTCAAGATTCGCTACACCCAGTTCGACGAGCTGATGGCGTTGAAGGAGCGCGTATCCGGTGTACGCGAGGTGCGCGAAGTCACGATCTGCCCGGTACTCAAGACCTGGACCTGAGTACCGTCAGCACGCAGGATCAAGCAGCATCGGTATCAGGCGATGCTTTCTTCCGGGCGTCGCTGGTAGACCCGGGCTGGCAGGACCGAGAACACGCTGTCCGGACTGGTTTCGGCCAGCAGGTCGGCAGCGCGGCGCGCCACGTTGTAATTGTGGTGGTAGCTGGTGTGCTGGTGTCCCAGCACGACCAGAATGATCTCCCGCGTCTGCTCGCCGATCTTGAACTGGTCGGCGTCGGCGTCGAGCGCGCCGATGCTGGCCAGCGCCTGGCCGTCGACCGAGTACAGCAGCGAGCCCGCGGCAATCGTCTTGGCCTTGCGTGAAAACAGCGGCGTAATGGTTTCATTGCCGTCGGCAATGTCGATCTCCAGACTGCCACTCAGCCCGCTTGCCGTATGTCCGCCGATGCTGGCGCCGAACAACAGCGAGGCGGTGTTGTAGGCGTCGACCACGTTGTTGATCAGTTTCGGACCGTTGCTGATGAAATGGTGGATCAGGCGTTCGTTGGCGGGCCGGGTATCGGCAAAGCCCAACTGGCTCAACTGCTGCTGGTAGCCGGTCACCTCCGGTTGGCGCATGAAGCGCTCGCCGTCATCGACGATGTGCTGCAAGGCGCCCATCAGATGGCGTTCGTAGTGTTTGGTATGGAAAACCGTGACGCCGGAGATGCGGGCCACGCACGCGTTGGCAACACCGGCATCGGCGGCGGCGGCGGAAATCAGGACTTGCTCGAGCATTGGAATTCCTGCATAGCGGTATTCAGAAGTGGGCTGGGCGGATGCACTGCATGGCTCAGACGGCCGCAAGCGTGCGGCAATGCGCGTCGTCGCTGGCCAGTTGCGCCGGGTCGGGGCTCGCCAGCCAGACGATGCCGGGGCAGGTCGCCAGGTCGACCGTCGGCACGACGGGTTCGCCCTGTGAAATGAAGGCGCGATGGCCGCGATACGAGCGCAGCTGTCGCAGCGCGGCGTGATCCGCAGCAACCGGGCCGGGGTGAATGCCCTTTTGCCGCGTGATCAGGAACACAATGCGGCCATGCTGCCGGCGTTGTACCTCCGCGGTGTCGATCGCCCGGCCAAGGCTGGCGTCGACGGCGAGATCGAGCAGGTTGGGGCTGTAGCAATCGTTGAACAATGCGGGCGCCACGCCGCCATGCATGCGCGCGCCGGCTTCGATCATCACCGGGCCGTCGTCGCTCCAGATCAGTTCCATGTGCAGCGGCCCAAGCTGCAGCTTCAGCGCCGCGGCGGCCTGGCGGGCATAGTCCAGCAGCGGTGCGTACGCTGGATCGTGCGGATCCAGCACTTCGAGGCCGGCGTAGACAAAGCGGGAGCCGTTGGACTCGATCTTCTCGTAGACGCAGACCGATGCCACGGTGTAACCGCCGGTGTGGGCGACCAGATCGACAACGTATTCCGGCCCCTCGACAAAGGGCTGGACGACGAAACCCTGGTTGATTTCACCCAGATCATTGATCTGCTGCCATGCAGACTCACGCAAGGCCCGGCGTGCACCGTCGCGACCGTGGGCGAAGCGGACGCCGTCGGTGCTCGCCGAATTGACCGGCTTGACCACGTAGGCGATATCTACCAGCTCGGCCGTCGCCGCGTCGATCTGCTCGGGGCTGCGGATGAACAGCGAGGGGATGTGCCGCAAGCCGGCGTCGGCCAGGGCTTGCTGCATCGGGTACTTGTTGCGCCGCAGCGCGGTGCTGTCGGCCGGATTGCCCGGCAGCCCCAGCCGTAGCGCCAGCGCGTCGGCGGCGGCGACCGCCATTTCGCAGCCGGCGACGACCGCGATGGCTTGCGTCGCGCCAAAGCGTTCCAGGGCTTCGTCGATGTCGAACAGCCTGCCCTCGAGAAAGCCGCCGGGCTGGAAACCGCGGGCGAAGCGGGCGGAGATGTTCGGGGACGAACGTACCGCGACGCAGGCGTAGCCCAGGCTGGCGAACTTGGGCGCATACAGCGCGCCGCTGGAAAACGGGTCGACGATGATGACGTAGGGCGATGACATGGCAAATCTCTCGCAATAGGGATGGAACGCGCCGCCGCGGCGAAGGCGCGCGACGGCAGGAAAAACGGCCCGGCGGTGGTCAGCCCGGCTCGGCCAGCGCCCGTACCGGCTGGCCGACCAGGCGCGGCAGCACCAGCACGCTCAGCAGCAGGGCCAGCGCAACCAGCACGAACACCAGCGGTGCGGCCTGATGGCCGAACAGCCGTTCGGTGATCAACCCGGCCAGGACCAGCGGCGCGGCACTTTGCAGCAGCAGGTAGTAGAACGCGCTGACCGAGGCGATGCGGTCGGCGTCGGCCGGGGACCGGGCCAGATCGATCAGTTTCTTGCGCAACTGGATGCGCAGATGGTTGATCGAGTAGCCGATCAGCAGGCAGGCGCCGATCGAGACCGCGGCGGTGCCCGAGTACACCAGCACGGCGTCCATCAGCACGATCAGCAGTGGCGGCAGGTATTCGGGCAGCCTGGCTGTCGGCAGCACCGCCGCCAGAAAGGCGCCGACACCGGCGACGCCGCTGGCCAGCCCGAAATCCGCCGCGCTCCAGTGCCTGAGTGTCTGGTAGATCACCGGTGTCAGTGTGTTGAAGGCACCGATGTGAAAGCCGATCATCCCCAGTCCGAGGCACAGTGCGCGCAAAGTCTGCCCGTGCTGAAGCTGCGCATCGTGGCCTTCGCGTCCCTGCGGTGCCGCTACCGCAGCCCGCTCGCCTTGCAAGCGGCCCAGCGGCGACAGCAGCACGAGCAGCGCTGCAAGGCTGGCGGTCGCGCAGAACAGCGGCACGAAGCGGTCGATGCCGAACCTTTCCAGTGCGAGCCCGCCCAGCGCCGCACCACCAAAGGCGCCGAGCTGGATCGCCGTCTGCATCCAGCGCGCCGATGACGCGCTGCTGGCCAGCTTGGCCAGCGTGAAGCGGGTGTTCACGGCCTCCAGCGTACTGGTGGTGAAAAAGCCGAGCAGCCCGACCAGCAGCGCGATCAGCACGAAGCCGTACAGCGCGTGGAACAGCCCGGCGAGCGCGCCGCCGAGCACCAGCAGAAAGCCGAGCATGCGCGCCAGCAGCGTCTGGCGAAGGCCGGGCACCCAGGCCTTGCCCCCACGCCGCGCCAGTCTTTGCAGGCTGAACGGCAGCAGCACCGAGACGCACAGCACCAGGCCCAGCGCCAGCGGCGAGCCGGTGATCTGCAGCGACGACCAGAACAGCCCGATCATCAGCCCCATGTCGATGCCGGTGAACAGGCTCACGATCGCGTAGAACGTCAGCATCTGGCGTTTTTCGGTGCGCATCAGGCGTCCTCGCACGCGCTGTCGCGCTGGTTGACCGGCAGCATCTCGGTCCAGACGCGGATGTCCTCGTTGGCGGTGACGAAGGAAATCTGGTCTCCGCGACGGATCGCCGGCAGGGCGCCGCGTTCGATCGAGTGGATCGGGTAGGCATTGTCGTGCCAGGGGCAGACCAGCTTGGCCGCGCACGCTGCGCGCCGGCCCAGGTTGAGTGGCCCGCCGCGATGCGGGCATTCGCTCGGTGCGATGACCGGCTTGGCACCGTTCTGCAGTACGAAGTAGCGGCGTGCGCCGACTTCGAGCGAGTTGAAGCTGTCCAGCGGCAAGGTGGTGATTTTCATGCCGCGTGCTCCAGGCTGGTGACGGTGTACGAGCAATGCTCGGCGGTGATCACCGAGCCGTGCAGCATGCCGCGCGGAATCACCACGTGCTGGCCGGCACCGAGTTCGAGCTGGGTGAACGGGCTGCACACCAGTTTCAGCGTGCCCTTGTCGACGACGAAGAGCTCGGTGGCGCCGTGGACATGGGTGACCGACAGATCGTCGCGGCATTCGTGGAAGGTATGGCTGGGCGCACCGGCGGGCTGGGGCGGCACCGGCTGCGGTTGCCAGTCGGCGAGCTGGTCGTGCCAGGCGATGTGGGCGAACAGCTCGGCATCCGCGACGTCCTGCAGCAGGCGGAACTCCTCGAAGCCGCGAATGATGTCCGGCAGCACCTGCTTGCCGTAGTGCGCAACGACCGGCCGGATCAACTGTTCGAAGGCCATCTTGCCGTGATGCACGTCGATGTGGGCGTGCTCGTCGAAGTACAGCGTGCCGACAGTGTCGCCAAAGGCAATCCGCATCGCCTCGGCCTGGGCCCGCGTCACCAGCGCCAGGCTGGCTTCGGTGTAGAACAGGGCGCCGAGATAGCGGAAGAAGTGCCGGTGGTTGGCCGAAACGTAGTGGAAATAATTGGTCAGGGCCAGCGAAGTGGCGGTATAGAACTGCCAGTAGTAATGCACGCCCGAATTGAGTCCGCATTGCGCCAGCAACGATTCGAAAATCACGCTGTGCTTCTTTTGCGGTACGCCATAGCCGTATTCGTCGATCAGGATCTTGAACAGCTCGCTTTGCGCAGGACCGAAATTGCCCAGCACGTTGCGCGCCATGGCGGAGGCTTCGCTGAGAAAATCGCCGGCACACTGGATCAGGAAAAAGCGTGCGGCATTGGCCGGGTCACGCGATTGGCCGATGTGCTCGACCAGGCTCGACGGTGTACGGGCGATCTTGTCGAGTACTTCGTCGGCATAGGCCTTGAATGCGTCGACATCCCAGTTGCCGCTGATGCTGACGGCCTCGTCGAGCCAGCCGAAGACGTGACGTTCCAGTTCGGGGCGGATCGCCGCACCGGCGCGGCGGAGATCCTCGTCGTAAAAGGCATTGAATTCCGCCAGCGCGAGCTTGCCCTGCTGCGGCAGGAACACCAGATCCTGCTCGTAGATGTTGAGCAGCAACCGCTGGCCCATCAGGTGCGACGGCTGATCCAGCTCCGCCTGGGTCAGGACGTGTCCGAAATCGAGCTGGTTCAGATCCTGGGGGCGAACCGGCCGCACATAGGGGCTGTCGCAATAAAAGCTTTGCGGCTGGTCGAAGAGCGAGTGGCTGGCGAATCCGGAGAATGCCTGCTTGTGCAGCGCCGGATCCGTATGGGAAGGATGGTCGAGTAGCGTGCCGACGGACGACATGATGATTCCCTTTCATTTTCATTTGAAAACAATGAGGAAATCTTACTTTTGTCATTCCGTGTTTGAAATGATCTAAACGACGGATCTGCTGGTGAAACTCGCCAACGGTCTAGTGAAATTACCTACGCCGGTGCCGCAGCGTCTCCCGCGAAGGGGCGCCCGATCAGCGGTGTTTGCAGCAACCGGCGACGTGATCGTCGACGAGGCCGCACGCCTGCATGAAAGCGTAGCAGGTGGTGCTGCCGACAAAACGAAAACCGAGCTTTTTCAGCCGCTTCGACAGCAGGTCCGACTCCATCGTACTGGCCGGCACGTCGGCCAGCGACGCCGGCGCATTGATTTTCGGCGCGCCGCCGACGACGTCCCAGACGGTCCGGGCCAGCGTGTCGCCGCGTGCGTGCAGCTCCAGCAAGGCGCGGGCGTTGCCGACGATGGCCTCGATCTTGCCGCGGTGGCGGATGATGCCCGGATCGAGCACCAGCCGTTCGATGTCATCGGCGCCGAACGCGGCGATGGCGGCAGGATCGAAACCGCAAAAAGCGCGACGGTAGCCGTCGCGCTTTTTCAGTACCGTCAGCCATGACAGCCCCGCCTGCATGCCCTCGAGGCAGAGCATTTCGAACAGCGTGCGTTCGTCATGACACGGCACGCCCCATTCGTCGTCGTGGTAGGCGAGATAGAGCGGGTCGTTCGACAGCCAGCCGCAGCGCGGCAGGCCGTCGTTACAGACGATAACGCTCGACTTCACGGTTCATTTCCCCGGCCAGCCGGTCGAGTTCGCGCGCCGAGTTGGCCGTCTGCTGAGCGGCGCTGCTGCTGGCTTCGGACATCTGCGCGATGCGTTCGACCAGTTGGGCGATGTTGTTGCTCGCCGCGCTCTGCTCGCGGATTGCGCCGCTGATGTCCGCCACGTGTTCGACCACGGCGGTCGAGCCGTTGCGGATTGCGCCGATCGCCGAGCCGGCTTCGCGGGCTTGCGCGACGGCACCTTCGACCTCGGTCACCACGTCGCGCATCCGTTCGACCGCGGCCAGCGCGCCCTGCTGGATGGCGGCCACGGTGCCGGAAATCTCCTGCGTCGATACCGCGGTGCGTTCGGCCAGCTTGCGCACCTCGTCGGCGACGACGGCGAAGCCGCGGCCGGTTTCGCCGGCGCGGGCCGCTTCGATCGCGGCGTTCAGCGCCAGCAGGTTGGTCTGGTCGGCGATGTCCTTGATCACGCCGACGACGGCGTTGATGTCGGCGCTCTTCTCCTTCAGCGCATCGATCTCGCCGGCGGCTTCGCGCACCGTGCCCGAAATGGCATCGATGCGGGTGACGCTGGTGTCGATCACCTGTGCGCCGGTGCTCGCCTGGCGGCCCGATTCGCGCGAAATCTGGTCGGCTTCGGACGCGCGGTCGGCAATGTGGCTGATGCTGACGGTCACTTCCTCGACCGTTGCCGCCATGCTGGTCGCCGCTTCGCTGGTGCTGCCGGCGTTCTGCGACATGCTGCCGGCGGCACGGGCGACTTCGCCGGTGGCGCCGCCGATCGTGCGGATATGGTCCGACATGTCCTTCAGGCTCTGGCGGGTACGGTCGAGCAGGCGGTTGAATGCGGTGACGGTCTGGGCGATTTCGTCATTGCCGCGCACCGGCACACGGCGGGTGAAGTCGAGGCTGGCCTCGATTTCGCCGACGGTCTGCTGCATCGCCAGCAGCGGCTGGCGGATCGAACGGTAGAGCAGGGTGCCGAAGACGGCGAGCGCGATCGCGGCCAGCGCCACGGCGCCGGCGATCACGTTGCGGGCGCTGGCTTCGGCGGAGAGGATCGCGTCCTGCTGCACCTTGGCTTCGTGCTGGTTGTGCGCCTGCATGTCGTCCAGGGCCTTTTCGGTGGCAATGGCGGCGTCACGGCCCTGGTGGGCGATCAGCGTCTGCGCGCCGGCCACGTCGCCGGCCTTGGCCTTGGCGACGATGTCGTCGTAGATCGTGTGAAACGACTGCAGGCTGGTCTTGAACGCGTTGAAGCGCCGCCGGTCTTCGTCGTCGCTGTGGCCTTTCGCATAGTCGGCATTGATCTGCTCGATCGCGGCGCGGCGGCGGGCGATTTCTTCGGTCAGCCCGGCACGGGCATCGGGGTTCTGTTCGACGATGTATTGCGCGACGAGGATCTGTTCGATCTTGTAATTGTTGTTGATGTCGTTGCCCTTGTTCAGCCCGTCGAAAGCGTCATCGACAAGCAGGGCAACACTGGTTTCGACCTGCTTGAACATGACCCCGCCGGCAATGCCGACGACGACGAGCGCTGCGATGGCGGCGACGATCAGGGCGATCAGCCTCTGTCCGATATTCATGGTTTGTATCCTTGGCGTGATTGCAGCTGCTGCGATCCCTTATCGGCACAAATGTGCCGAAATTGAGACCGGGGCGTGTCAGAACGCCGAACGGACGAGCGACAGGGCGATCGCGAACATCATCAGCGCGATCAGCAGGTCAAGGATGCGCCAGGCGCGCGGATCGCGAAACAGCGGCGTGAGCCGTGTTGCGGCGAAGGTCAGGCTGAAGAACCAGATGAAGGAAAAGCCGGCGGCGCCGAGCAGGAACCACGGTCGTGCGTCGGCTGGCTGTTGTGCGCCGATGCCGCCCACCAGCACGATGGTGTCGAGCAGGGCGTGCGGGTTGAGGAAGGAGAACCCCAGCGTCGCCATGAAGACCGCGCGCGGTGTGGCGATGCCGCGGGCCACGTCGGGCGCCAGCGTCGTCGGTCGCAACGCCTTGCGCAGGGCGCCAAGGCCGTACCAGAACACGAATGCCGCACCGAACAGCGCCATCCAGCGTTGCAATCCCGGGGCCGCCGCGAGCAGCGTACCCATGCCGAGAATGCCGGCCCCCATCATCACCAGATCCCAGAGGCCGCAACAGAACGCCGTCAGGAACAGCTGTTGCCGGGCGATGCCCTGCCGAAGCACGAAGGCGTTCTGCGCACCGATCGCCATGATGAGGCTGGCGGACAGCATCAGGCCGTTCAGGGTGGCGGAAAGCGGGGACATGGCGGGAGTTCCGGGGGCAAACGGCCGACGCTATCGCCGTGCGCCGGCGGGCGCCATTGCGGACTTCCCCTGTTGTTTCAGGGTGTAAGGATGTCCCGCATGGCCTTGAAAATGATACCGTTTCTCAATATCATGCGCGAATGGTTCTCAATAACGATTTCAACTGGCGTGCCAGCCCGGTTCTGGTCGGTGTGGCCGGCGTACACCTGCTGGCGCTCTATCTCGTCGTCCGTACATTCGTGGCGACGACGCCACCGCAGATCATTCAGCCGTCGCTGATGTTCGCGACGCTGAGCGAGCCGGCGCCGGTTGCAACGCCACAGCCGGCGCCGCAACCCAAGCCGCAACCGGCCAGACCCAAAGCCGAGCCCGTCAAGCAGCCGGCGGCCAAGCCCGCGCCCAAGCCGGTCGCGAAAACGACGACCAGCGACAAGGCGCTGCACGACAACCGTCCGGCCGATCCGGAGCCCGCTGCCGAGCAGGCCGCGCCTGCTGCGCCGGCCGCCCCCGCCGCACCCGCAGCGGAAAAACCGGCTGCCGCGGCGCCGGTGGCCGAGAGCGCGCCGTCATTCCACGCCAATTACCTGGCCAATCCGCGTCCGCCGTATCCGCCGCAGTCGCGCGCCCTCGGCGAAGAGGGCGCGGTCACGCTGCGCGTGAAAGTCGGCGAGAACGGCATGCCGGTCTCGGTCGAAGTCGCCAAGTCGAGCGGCTTCCCGCGGCTCGACGAAGTGGCGAAGAACACGGTGAAGAACCGCTGGAAGTTCGTTCCCGCCAAGCGCGGCAACGAGGCTGTCGTCGGCACGGTGCTGGTGCCGATCGAGTTCAAGCTCAACAACTAGTTTCCGTTTCCGCAAAGCCCCGTCCTTCCGGGCGGGGCTTTGCTTTGCCCGTGGCGCAGGACGTTGTCCTGAAGCGCGGGCTGGCCGGTGCTCTCGTACCGGTCACGACATCACCAAAACCATAAATCGATACCAGTGGGGCAATACGAAATGAGGGAAATCAACCGCAGCAAGAGCCCGGTGCGGCATCTTGCCAAAGTGCCGGTCGCGGCCGCGTTCGTGTCGGTCGTCGGCGCTGCCGGCCTGGCACAGGCTGCCGACGACGCGACGCTGTCGACCGTACAGGTGACTGCCGATCGCAAGGGCGATCCGAAGGGCACCGCCGATACCTACAACGCACCGGTGACCACGGTCGGCCGCACCGCCCAGGCCGCGCGCGACATTCCGCAGTCGACGACCAGTGTGACGCGCGAGATCATGAACGACCAGGGCGCAAACAACCTCAAGGACGCGCTGCGCAACGTTGCCGGCGTGACCTTCACCGCCGGTGAAAACGGCCGCTCGGGCGACGCGATCTCGCTGCGCGGCTTCTCGGCGACGACGGACCTCTTCCTCGACAACATCCGCGACACCGGCCAGTACAACCGCGACACCTTCAACATCGACCGCGTCGAAGTGCTGCGCGGCCCGTCGTCGATGATCTACGGCCGCGGTTCGACCGGCGGCGTGATCAACCAGGTCAGCAAGACGCCGTTCCAGAGCGATGCCAGCTCGGTGACGCTGGGTATCGGTACCGAGGATTACTACCGCTTCGAAGGCGACATCAACAAGGGTCTGAGCGATACCGCCGGCCTGCGCATCAACCTGATGGGCCAGGACAGCGAATCGACCCGCGACGGTGGCGAAGCCAAGCGCTGGGGCGTGGCGCCGTCGGTCACGTTCGGCATCGGCGAACCGACCGAAGTGACGTTCTCGTATTTCCACATGCAGGAAAACAACATCCCGGACTACGGCGTGCCGTTCCTGCGCGGTACCGACGGCATCAGCCGGCCGTTGCCGGTCGACCCGAAGACCTACTACGGCCTGCCGGAATGGGACTACGAAGACACCAAGACCGACATCCTGTCCGCCAAGGTCTCGCATCAGTTCACCCCGGACATCAAGGTCACCAACAACACCCGTTACGGCCGTTACTGGCGTGAAATCTGGCCGAGCCCGCCGCGCATGGGCGCCGGCGTGACGTCCGCCAACCTGACCGACAATTCGCAGGTCACGCGTTCGCGCAACGGTGGCCGTGAAGGTCTGGACGAGATCCTCACCAACGTGACCGACGCAACGTTCAACTTCGATACCGGCACGATCCGCCACCAGGTGCTCGCCGGGCTGGAGCTGACGCGCGAAACGTCGGACACCACGCGCTGGGGCAACGTCGTGGCGCCGCCGCCTGCGACCGTCGGCAACCCGAACAACAACCCGGCCATGCCGGCGCCGATCAAGAACTACACGACCAACGTGCAGTTCGACTCGAACAACGTCGCCGTCTACCTGCAGGACTTCATCGCATTCACGCCGCAGTGGAAGTTCCTGATCGGCGCGCGCTGGGATTATCTGGATGCCGATTACGACACCAAGACCTTCGCGACCAATACCACGACCAACGTCCAGCGCACCGACAGCGAGTGGAGCTGGCGGACCGGCCTCGTCTACCAGCCGGACGCGATCCAGTCGTACTACGTGTCGTACGGCACCTCGTTCAACCCGTCGGCCGAGGCGTATTCGCTCGATCCGAAGGGCGCGAACACGCCGCCGGAAAGCAACCGCAACTACGAAATCGGCGCCAAGTGGGATCTGTTCGAGGGCGACCTGAGCCTGCGCACCGCGCTGTTCCGCACCGAAAAGTACAACGAGCGCAACACCGACCCGCTGGTCAGCGACCGCTACGTGCTGTCGGGCAAGCGCAAGACCGACGGCCTCGAGATCGAAGTCGCCGGCCGGATCACCGAGAGCTGGAACGTGTTCGCCGGCTGGGCGTGGATGGATGCCGAGATCGTCGAGACCAAGATCGCGGCCGAGAAGGGCAAGGTGCCGCTGAACACGCCGGACTACACCGCCAGCCTGTGGACGACCTACCAGATCGACCAGTTCTGGAAGGCCGGCTTCGGTGCCAACGCGATCGGCGAGCGCTACGCCAACAACACCAACACCACGGTGGTGCCGAGCTATGTGCGCTGGGATGCGATGGTCGAGTGGAACTACCGTGACTACAGCGTGCAGCTGAACGTCTACAACCTGTTCGACAAGACCTACTACGACAGCGTCTACGCCGGCCACGTCGTACCGGGCAACACCCGCTACGCGCACCTGAGCGGTACTTACCGCTTCTGAGCGAACTGCGCTTGATATAAGCGCCGCCAATTGCCGCCGCGCTCGCAAGGGCGCGGCGGTTTTTACATTCAAGGATTTTCCATGCTGCTGCACATCCCGAACGTACTCGACCGCGAAACCGCACTTGCCTGCCGAGAACGGCTGGCCGGCGCCGGCTGGGTCGACGGCCGCATCACCTCGGGCACGCAGTCGGCACAGGTCAAGCGCAACCTGCAGCTGCCGACCGAAGACCCGGTGTCGCAGGACGTGGCCAGCGTGATCCTGCGGGCGCTCGAACAGAACGGCGTGTTCTTTTCGGCTGCGCTGCCGAAGAAAGTCGTGCCGCCGCAGTTCAACTACCACGAAGGCGGCATGCATTTTGGCAATCATGTCGACAATGCCGTCCGGACGATGCCGAGCAGCGGCGAATGGGTGCGCACCGATTTGTCGGCAACGCTGTTCTTCACCGATCCCGACGAGTACGACGGCGGCGATCTGGTGATCGAGGACACCTATGGCCTGCACGCAGTCAAGCTCGAAGCCGGCGACCTGATCCTCTATCCGTCGACCAGCCTGCACCGGGTCGAGCCGGTGACGCGCGGCGCACGGATGGTGGCGTTTTTCTGGATCCAGAGCATGGTGCGCGACGACGCTCAGCGCAGCCTGCTGTTCGATCTCGACACCAACATCCGCGACATTCGCAACCGCCACGGCGAGGATGCGGCAGCGGTCGGCCTGACCAACGTCTATCACAACCTGCTGCGCCAGTGGGTCGAGGTCTGAGCGAACGGCTCGCGGCGACGCTAAGCACTTGATGCCGCAGGCTTAGCGCGCCGTCGCGTCCGCCATCGGCCGCGCTTGCGGTATACTCTCCGGTTTGTTTGCGGAGGGCAGACCATGCCGATTTATGCTTACCGCTGCTCGTCCTGTGGTCACGACGGCGAACACATGCAAAAAATGGCCGATGCGCCGCTCGAGCAATGCCCGAGCTGCCACGCCCAGACTTATCAGAAACAGGTAACCGCCGCGGGCTTCCAGCTCAAGGGTTCGGGTTACTACGTGACCGACTTCAAGAACGGCAGCAGCCCGGCACCGTCCGGCGGCGCCTGCGGTTCGGGCAACTGCGGTCACGCCCACTGACACGGACACCCATGGCCAGCCTGAAAAAATACCTGCTGACCGGCCTCCTGATCTGGGTGCCGCTCGCGATCACCCTCTGGGTGCTCAATCTGATCATCGGAACGATGGATCAGATCGGCGAGCTGTTGCCGACGCCGATGCGCCCGGACTACTGGCTGCTGCAGCGCTTGTCGAACGATCTGCCGTGGCTGGCCGACAAGCAGGCGATTCCGGGTTTCGGTGTGGTGCTGACCGCGGTCGTGCTGCTGATCACCGGGCTGATCGCCCACAACATCATCGGCCGGCAGCTGCTGCTGCTTGGCGAATGGGTGCTCAACCGCATTCCGATCGTCCGTTCGATCTATTCGAGCGTGAAGCAGGTGTCGGACACGCTGTTCTCCGACTCCGGCCAGGCGTTCCGGACCGCGGTGCTGGTGCAGTTTCCGCATCAGGGCACGTGGGCCGTCGGCTTCGTGACCAGCCAGGTCGGCGGCGAAATCGCCGACAAGCTCGGCCACGAGATGATCTCGGTGTTCGTTCCGACGACACCGAACCCGACGTCGGGCTTTCTGTTCATGGCGCAGAAATCCGCCGTGCACGAGCTCGACATGAGCGTCGACGAAGCGCTCAAGTATGTGATTTCCCTCGGCGTGGTGTCTCCCAACGGCAAGCCCGTCGCCGCGCCGACCGCCGCAGCCCAGCCTGCGGCCTGACTCAATACCATCAAGGACTAGACTTCAATGCGTACCGATTACTGCGGCTTGATCGACCAGCGTTACCTTGGCCAGACGATCGTCATTCAGGGCTGGGCCCACCGTCGTCGTGACCACGGCGGCGTGATCTTCATCGACCTGCGCGACCGCGAGGGCATCGTCCAGGTCGTGATCGACCCGGATACCCCGGAAGCGTTCAAGCTGGCCGATTCGTCGCGCAGCGAGTACGTATTGCAGATCACCGGCCTCGTCCGTGCCCGTCCGGAAGGCACGACCAACGCCAAGATGATCTCGGGCCAGATCGAAGTGCTGGCCAAGGACATCGTGATCCTCAACAAGGCCGAGACGCCGCCGTTCCAGATCGACGACGAAAACCTGTCGGAAAACGTCCGCCTGACCAACCGCGTGATCGACCTGCGCCGTCCGGCCATGCAGAAGAACCTGCGCCTGCGCTACAAGGTGGCACTGCTGGTGCGCAACTTCCTCGACAGCAAGGGCTTCATCGATATCGAAACGCCGATGCTGACCCGCTCGACGCCCGAAGGCGCGCGCGACTACCTGGTGCCGAGCCGCGTGCACGACGGCCAGTTCTTCGCGCTGCCGCAATCGCCGCAGCTGTTCAAGCAACTGCTGATGGTGGCCGGCTTCGACCGCTACTACCAGATTACCAAGTGCTTCCGCGACGAAGACCTGCGCGCCGACCGCCAGCCCGAATTCACCCAGATCGATATCGAGACCTCGTTCCTGAACGAGGACGAGATCATGAGCATCACCGAGGAAATGGCGCGGCACGTCTTCCAGGAGGCGATCGGCGTCGACCTTGGCGAATTCCCGCGCATGCAGTACGACGACGCGATGTACTACTACGGCTCGGACAAGCCGGACCTGCGCGTCGACCTCAAGTTCACCGAACTGACCGACGTGATGAAGACCGAAGAGTTCAAGGTCTTCCGCGGTGCCGCCGACATGGACGGCGGCCGCGTCGTCGGCCTGCGCATTCCGGGCGGTGCGACGTTCAGCCGTTCGGAAATCGATGCCTACACCCAGTTCGTCGGCATCTACGGCGCCAAGGGTCTGGCCTACATCAAGGTCAACGACGTCTCGAACATCAGCAACGATCCGGACAACTCGGGTCTGCAGGCGCCGATCGTCAAGTTCCTTTCGAACGATGCGCTGAAGGCGATCATCGAACGTACCGGCGCGCAGAACGGCGACCTGATCTTCTTCGGCGCCGACAAGCGCAAGGTTGTCGACGAGGCGATCGGCGCGCTGCGCATCAAGATCGGTCACGAGAAGGGCGAGGCCGGCGGTTACTTCACCAAGTCGTGGAAGCCGCTGTGGGTCGTCGATTTCCCGATGTTCGAATACGACGAAGACGGCAAGCGCTGGAACGCCTGCCACCACCCGTTCACCTCGCCGAAGGCCGAACACCTCGAACTGCTGAAGACCGATCCGGGTGCGTGCAAGGCGCGTGCCTACGACATGGTGCTGAACGGCTGGGAAATGGGCGGCGGTTCGGTGCGTATCCACCAGGCCGACGTGCAGTCGACCGTGTTCGACGCACTCGGCATCGGCGAGGAAGAAGCGCAGAACAAGTTCGGCTTCCTGATGGACAACCTCAAGTTCGGCGCGCCGCCGCACGGTGGCCTGGCCTTCGGCCTCGACCGTCTGGTCACGCTGATGACCGGCGCCGAGTCGATCCGCGACGTGATCGCCTTCCCGAAGACCCAGCGTGCGCAGTGCCTGCTGACCAACGCACCGAACGCGGTCGACGAGAAGCAATTGCGCGAACTGCACATCCGTTTGCGCAATCCGGTGCAAACCGCCTGATGCCAACGGCATTTGCAACACAAGATCAGGCGCCCGTCGGGCGCCTTTTCTTTGGGAACCATTTTCCTGTAAATTAACCCAACATTACTTGTTTGTTGGGTTGGTGCGACTGATGGACCGATTGAATAGTCGAATGACTTACCGGTGCGGTCATGTTTTGCGGCCGATGTCGAGCTCGTTCGAGCAGAACGAGGCTTACCTGATCCGGGTGGCTTTCACCTGCCCGGAATGCGTGGCCGAGGTGACCCGGCGTGCCGGGCTCGACACCCGCGCCTACGTCAACATGCAGCAGATTTCACCGGGCATGGCCGCTTTCGTCATCGAAGTGAGCCAGACGCACGACGAACTCGGCAAACTGCTGGCCGCCATCGGCTATGCACGACGCGGCAAATCGCTCGACGAGCTGACTCCGGGAATCGAGGTCCTTGAAGACGACGGTTGCGTCTGGCGCAAGGAGCTGTGGTTCGCAACCAATACCGACCCGCGCCACGTCGTTGCGCTGATCCAGCACATCAAGCTCGAGGCCGCCTGGCTGGGCAGTTACCTGCCGCGCGAAATGGCTGCGGTGCAGTACTTCGCCTTCCCCGACTGACTCGGGTTTGGCGGAAGAAAAAACCGGGCCAAGGCCCGGTTTTTTTCATGGTGTCGAGCCGAACAGTCCGGCCCACAGCTCCCGTACCGCAGCGATCGAATCGGCGATGGTCGCCAGTGTCGCCGGGCACGGTCGGGTGCCGTTGAGCCGGCTGGCGTGCTGCAGTCGTCGCAGCTCCCGATAGGCGGTCTGAGCATGGGTTGCCAGCCCGGCGTCGATCAGGCCGTCGCGCGCGGCAAAGCCGAGCAGCGCGATATTGCCGAGATTGCCGGTCAGGTCGGCAAAGCGATGCGCATGCGCCAGGATCAGGTACTGGACGATGAACTCGATATCGACGATGCCACCGCGACAATGCTTGACGTCATCCGCCTTGGCCGGATGCGTTTCGAGCATGCGCTCGCGCATCTTCACCACCTCGTCGCGCAGCGCCACGGTGTCGCGTTCGGTGCGCAGGATGTCGTTCTTGATCGCGTCGAACGCGGCGCCGATCACGGCTTCGCCACAGACGAAGCGCGCACGGGTCAGCGCCTGGTGTTCCCAGACCCAGGCCGATTTGCGCTGGTACTCGGCAAAGGCCTCGACACTCGACACCAGCAGGCCCGAGGTACCATTCGGCCGCAGCCGCAGGTCGATGTCGTAGAGCATGCCGGCCGATGTCAGCGTCGTCAGCCAGGTGACGATTTTCTTGGCCAGCCGTGCATAGTTTTCCGGTGCATCCGGGTGCGGATCGTCGTACAGGTAGACGAGGTCGAGGTCGGAGCCGTAACCGAGCTCCTTGCCGCCAAGCTTGCCGTAGCCGATCGCGGCAAAGCGCGGCACCTCGCAGTGGCGCTTGGGCAACTCGCGCCAGACTTCGGCGATGGTGACCGTCAGCAGCAGGTCGGCGAGTGCCGAGAGATGGTCGGACACGGTTTCGAGCGGCAGCAGGCCGGCGAGATCCTGGGCGACGATGCGGAACACCTGCGTGTGCTGGAAGTGCCTCAGGCAGTCCATCTTCGCCTCGGTATCGTCGCCGAGTTCGGCAATTTCCTGGCGCAGGATCCGGCCGAGGCGTACCCAGTCGGGCGCCTGGTACAGCAGGCGTGCGTCGAGCAGCTCGTCGAGCAGGATGGGGTGGCGGGTCAGGTACTCCGAAACCCACGGGCTGGCACTGTAGAGTTCGGCCAACCGGTTCAGCGTCTGCGGGTGTTCGGCGAGCAGCGCCAGATAGGATTCGCGCCGGCCGATCGCCTCGAGCAGGCCGAGCAAGCGGGACAGCGTGTCGTCCGGATTCGGGTAGCCGGCAGCGACGCCGATCAGCGCCGGCAGGATGTGGTCGACGCGCTGGCGGCAGCGATCGGGCATCTGCTGGTAGCGGTTGCCGCTGGCGAAGGCCGCCAGCTTGCGCGCCATCTCGGTCGCATCACGGTAGCCCTTGGCGGCGAGTGCGTCGGGCGCCTGTTCGCCGTCACGGGCCTGCTGCCATGCGCCGTCATCGGCGCCGCCGGTGGCTTCCTGCGGCAGGCCGAAAATCTGCTCGAACTGCAGCGTCACGCGTTCGCGGTGATGGGCAAGCGCGGCACTGAACGCCGCCCAGTCGGCAAAGCCCATGCTCGTGGCAATCCGGGCCTTGTCGTCGTCATTGCCGGGCAATGTCTGGGTCTGCGCGTCGTCGATGTACATCAGCCGGTGCTCGACGTTGCGCAGGAAGGCGTACGCGGTTTGCAGCTCGGCGACGGTGTCGGCCGGCAGTAGCGCCTGCTGGCCGAGCTCGTCGAGAATGGCGCGGGTGGACCGCTGCGTCAGGGACTTGACCCGGCCGCCACGGATCAGCTGGAACACCTGACCGATGAATTCGATTTCGCGGATGCCGCCGGGTCCGAGCTTGATGTTGTCGATCCGGTCCCGGCGCTGCACCTCGCGGCGGATCTGGCTGTGCAGCTCGCGCATCGACTGGTAGGCGCCATAGTCGAGGTATTTGCGGTAGACGAAGGGCCGGATCAGCTGCATCAGTGCCTCGCCGTCGCCGGTCATCGCGCGGCCCTTGATCCACGCGTAGCGCTCCCATTCGCGTCCCTGGGTGATCAGGTAGTTTTCCAGCGCGGCAAACGAGCAGACCAGCGGGCCCGAGTCGCCGAACGGCCGCAAACGCATGTCGACGCGGAAGACGATGCCGTCTTCGGTCGGGTCGTCGATCAACTGGATCAGTTTCTTGCCGATGCGGGTGAAATATTCGTGGTTGGTCAGCCGGTGATCGCCGTCGGTGTTGCCGTCCTCCGGATAGACGAAAATCAGGTCGATGTCGCTCGAAACGTTGAGCTCGCGCCCGCCAAGCTTGCCCATGCCGACGACGATCAGCTCCTGCACGTCGCCGCTTTCCTCGCCGATCGGCCGGCCGGCACGGGTTTCGTTGCGCGTGGCAAAGGCGAGCCCCTGCTGGACGGCCAGCTCGGCCAGGTCCGACACCGTATGCACCGCTTCGTCGAGATCGGCCAGTCCCTCGAGCTCGCGGGCGATCAGCCGGGCCATGACCGCCTGGCGCAGACGGCGCAGCGTTCGCTTGAAGCCGGCTTCGTCGTCGGCGGGCGCGTTCAGCAGGCGGAGGGACATCTCGGCCCGGCTGAACGGCTGGTACAGGTGGGTGGCGGTCTCGTCGGCGAGATCGGGGTGACGGGTGAAGAGGCGTTGCAGGTAGCGGCTGTGGGCCAGCGCCGGGGCCAGTGTGCTCGATGTCACAGTTTCGCTGCTCATGAGGCGGGTCTGTTCGCGTTAGAATCGACGACTGTTTACGCTAGCACAATCGGCCTGCCAAAAGCGCCCGGCACTCTCCATGTCTGTTGATTTTCGTCATTTCCCGTCCGGCGCCCGTCTTCGCTGTGTACCTGACCGTTCCGCGGGCCGTCGCCGGTGCTGAAACGCCTGCCTGAAGGTCTGTGCCGCGCTGGCCGGCTGTTGCGGCGGGTGCTTCGCTGGCACGGCCGGCTGCTGTTGTGGCTGCTCGGCATTGCCACGGCACTGCTGCTGCTGGCTGCCGCGGCGTGGCAGTTCTATTTCGTGCCGCGGCTTGACCAGTTCCGGCCGCAGATCGTTGCTGCGCTGTCGAGCGCCAGCGGTGTGCCGCTGACGCTGGAGCACATCGAAGGCGGCTGGCGCGGCGGCCGGCCGCGGCTGACGATGGACGGCGTCAGCGTGCTCGACGCCTCGCAGGCACTGGCGTTGCGGCTGGCGCGGCTCGACGTCGACCTGACGTGGTGGTCCTTGTTCGTCGGCAAACTGCATTTCAAGAGCCTGCGGCTCGACGCGCCGCGCATGGTGCTGTCGCGCGACGCCGAAGGCCGGCTGCATCTCGGCAGCCTGGTCCTGCATACCGGACAGGCCGGTCGCGACAACCGTTTTGTCGACTGGCTGCTCGAGCAGGGCGAGGTCCGGCTGAACGGCGGCGAACTGCTCTGGAACGATGCGCTGACGCAGGCCGGTCCGCAACGCTTCAGCGACGTGAGTTTCGTGCTGACGAACTGGTTCGGCCAGCACAAGATCCGGCTGTCGCTGACCCCTCCGGCGGCGATGGCTGAACCGGTCGTGCTCAGCGGCCGGTTCAGCGGGCAGCATCTTTCCCGGCTGGCGAGCTGGCGTGGCACGCTGGATTTGCGGCTGGCCGATGCCGATCTGGCGCAGGTCTGGGCGCAGTTGCCCGAGGCGCAACGGCCGTTTCCGGTGCTGTCCGGCCGGGCCGGCGGGCGTCTGTCGTTCGACTTTGCCGACGGCCGGATCGGTTCGGCGCAGATGAGCCTGAAGGGGCGCGACTGGCGAGCGCAGGTCGGCGGCTCGCCGCTGGAGCTGGCGAGTTTCGACGGGCGCCTCGCGTTCGAGCACAACGCCAGGCTGCGGCGTCTCGACGTCAACATTGCCCGTGCCGACGGTCGGAACGGCCTGCTGTGCAGCGGCTGCAGCCTGAGCTACAGCGAAACGGCCGGGGCGCAACACAGGCTGAACGCACGCGGCTGGCGGCTGGAAACACTGCCCGCCTATCTGCCGATGCTGCCCAAGGCCTGGGCCGAACAGTGGTCGTCGTTGCGGCTGGCCGGCGTGCTCAAGGAGGGCGAGCTGGCCTGGGTCGGCAGCACGCCGCGCGATTACAACGGCCGGATGGTCTTCGGCGACGCGACCGTTGCCGGTGTCGCAGGCTGGCCCGGCTTCAGCGGGGCGGATGTCTGGTTGCAGTTCGACGCGCACCGCGGCGAACTGCAACTGACCAGCCAGCACCTCGGTCTCGACTGGCCGAACGAGTTTGCCGAGCCGCTCGCATTCGACAGGGCTGCGGTCGAGGCCAGCTGGCAGCGGCAAGGCGACCGCTGGCAGATTGATCTGCCCAAACTGGTGTTCGAGAACCGCGATGTTGCACTCGATCTGAAAGCCGGTTACCGCTACCGCACGGCCGACGACGACCTGCTGGAGGTGAACGGCCGGATCGGGCGGCTGGCAGCGCAGCGTGCCTACGCCTATCTGCCGCATTCGGCCGGCGCCGAGACGCTGGAGTGGCTGAAGCACTCGCTCAAGGCCGGGCAGGGGCTCGACGGCAAGGTGACCGTACGCGGGCCACTGGCGAAGTTCCCGTATCCGGACGACAAGGACGGCCGCTTCCAGATCACTGCGCTTGCCCGTGGCGTGACGCTCGACTTTGCCGACGGCTGGCCGCCGATCAGCAATATCGACGGCATCCTCGACTTCCACGGCAACCGGATGGACATCCGTGCCGACCGTGGCGCAAAGGTACTGGAAACCACACTGGCGCCGGTGCACGTCGCGATCGCCGATCTGGCGCACCGGCCGTTGCTCGAGATCGACGGCAGCGCCGAAGGCACAACGTCGGCCTTCCTCGACTTCCTGCGCCAGAGTCCGCTACATGCGCACACGGCGGCGTACATCGACACGCTGAAGGCCGAAGGCAACGGGACGCTGTTGCTCAAGCTGGGGGTACCGCTGGAAAACCCCGACGCGACGAAGGTGGATGGCCGCTACCGCTTTGGCGAGAACCGGCTCGATTTTGGCGCCGGCGTGCCGGTGCTCGGCCGTGCAAGCGGCGAACTCGGGTTTACCGAGCAGCGTTTCGACTTGCGCAATGCCACGGCGCAGGTCCTCGGCGGCGAAAGCCGCATCTCCGGCGCAAGTGGTGCCGATGGCAAGCTGCGGCTGCAGCTGGCCGGCCAGGTGCAACTCGCCGACGTGATGCGCCGTTATCCGTTCCCGCTGGGCCAGGGCATCAAGGGCCAGATCGGCTATCGGGGCCAGCTCGAACTCGGCGAGGACGGCTACGCACTGAATCTGCAGTCACCGCTCGCGCAGGCGACAGTCGACCTGCCGGCCCCCCTGGGCAAGCGCATCGGCGAATCGCGCCCCTTGCGCCTGCTGCTGGCCGGCGACAAGACCGGCAGCCGGATCGAGTTCGGTTACGGCAACCTGCTGGCCGGCGCGCTACGTCTGCCCGATTCGGGGGCGGCAGCCGGGCAGATCGTGCTGGGCAGTGCAACCGCACCGGCACCGGTGAAGCCGGGCTTTGTCGTCAGCGGCGGCTGGCCGGCACTCGACTTGCAGGATTGGGCCAAGCTGATTCCCGCCGGTGGCGGGGACGGGGGTGCGCCGCAGTCGCTGTCCGGCGACCTTGCCTTTGGTCAGTTGAGCGGCTGGGGGCGACAGCTCAACGCCACCCGACTGCGCTTTGGCGGCGACGGCCGCAACTGGCAGATCGACGTCAGTGCCCGCGAACTGGCGGGCAAATTCGGCTGGGATGACCGCGGCAACGGCAAGTTGAGCGCACAGCTGCAGCGACTGGTTCTGCCGCTGGCCGAGGCGCCGCCGGGGTCGGCCGCGCAGGAGCCGGTGCACGTGGTGGCGGCGGGCGTCCGCAAGCTGCCGGCGCTGGACATCTCGGTAGCCGATCTGCGCTACAGGTCGATGGAACTGGGACGGATGGCGGTGCTGGCGACGCAGCAGGGTGATGAATGGCGGCTCGACAAGGTCGAACTCGTCAATCCGGACCTGAATCTGAGCATGAGCGGCAGCTGGAAACAGGGCAGTCACGTCAGTGGCCGGATCGAGGCCAGCACGCCGAGCGCCGGCAACCTGCTGGGCCGGCTCGGTTATCCGGATACGGTCCGGCGTGCGCCGGCCAAATTCAGCGGCGAGCTCGGCTGGGACGGTGCGCTGTTTCCGCCGGACCTGAACACGATGCGCGGGACGATGTCGCTCGACGTCGGCGCAGGCCAGTTCGCCAAGGTTGACCCCGGCGTCGCCCGCTTCCTGTCGGTGCTGAGCCTGCAGGCGCTATCACGGCGGGTGCAGCTCGATTTCCGCGACGTGTTCTCCAGCGGCTTCGAATTCGACGCCATCACCGGTCAGGCGAAAATCGACAAGGGTATCGCGCAGACCGACGACCTGATCATCGCCGGACCGGCCGCGCAGGTGCTGTTCCGCGGCAATGCCAACTTCGTTGCCGGCACCCAGAACCTGCGCGTGCGCATCGTGCCGGTGATCGGCGATACCGTTGCGATCGCGACCGGCATCATCAATCCGGTGATCGGTGTTGCGGCATTTTTGCTACAGCGCGCACTCCGTGACCCGCTCGGCCAACTGGTTGCCTATGAATACGATATCAGCGGCTCGATGAGCGACCCGCAGGTTCGCCCGGCCCGGCAAAACCCCGCTGACCGCTTGCGCAACGTAGAACAGGGGATGCGACGATGAAGACCTTTTCCGCAACGGCCGTCCAGATGGTGTCGACCCCCGATGTGGCCGACAACCTCAAGACCGCCACCGCACTGATCGAGCGTGCCGTCGATGCCGGTTCGGCGCTGGTGGTGCTGCCCGAATACTTCGCGATCATGGGCCTGCGCGATACCGACAAGCTCGCCGTGGCCGAAGCCTTCGGCAGCGGACTGATCCAGGATTTTCTGGCTGCACAGGCCGAGCGGCACGGCATCTGGCTGGTCGGCGGTACCGTGCCGCTCGCGGCGCCAGGCGCCAGACGCATCCGCAACGCCAGTCTGGTGTTCGATCCATCCGGCAGCTGCGCCGGCCGTTACGACAAGATCCACCTGTTCGGTTTCGACAACGGCAACGAGCATTACGCCGAAGCCGACACGATCGAGGCGGGCGAGACCCCGCTCGTGCTCGACACGTCATTCGGCCGGCTCGGCGTTGCCGTGTGCTACGACCTGCGCTTTCCGGAGCTGTTCCGTCAGGCCGGACACGTCGATGTCTGGGCGCTGCCGGCGGCGTTTACCGCAACCACCGGCAGGGCGCACTGGGAGGTGTTGCTGCGGTCCCGGGCGATCGAAAACCAGTGCTTCGTCGTCGCTTCGGCGCAGGGGGGCGTGCACCGGAGCGGCCGGGAAACCTGGGGGCACAGCATGATCGTCGACCCTTGGGGGCAGGTTCTCGCCAGCCATGATGTTGGTGCCGGCCTTGCCAGTGCCGAACTCAAGGCCAGCCAGCTCGAGCGCGTGCGCAAGGTGCTGCCGGCACTGTCGCACCGCCGGCTGTAAACGGACCGCCGTGCCGGCTGGCCGGTGCCCGGGACGGGCGGGAACCGACGCATCGATCCGTGGCCCAACCGGCAAGCGGCATCGTCGCCTTGCTTTGCAACGGCGCTTGACGGATGCTTGAGCCCTTTTTCGCAGGGGATGCCCATGACCGCGCTCCAGACCGCACACAGCATGCTGCTTTCACCGTTCGGCCTCGACGATTCGCGGCTCGATCAGGTGTTCGGTGCGCTGATGCACCACGACCTCGACTATGCCGACCTCTACTTCCAGTACAGCCGCGCCGAGGCGTGGAGCCTGGACGAAGGCATCGTCAAGTCCGGCAGTTTCCACATCGACCAGGGCGTCGGCGTGCGTGCGGTCTCGGGCGAGAAAACCGCATTTGCCTATTCGGACGACATCGGTCTGCAGCCGCTGCTCGACGCCGCCGGCGCAACCCGGGCGATCGGCCGGCAAGGCGGGAACGGTGTCGCCGTGCGCCATCTGCCCGTGGCCGGACACGCGCTGTACCGGCCGGTCGATCCGCTGGCCAGCCTGAACGAGGTTGCCAAGGTGGCGCTGCTGGAAAAACTCGAACGCATCGCCCGGGCGATCGACCCGCGCGTGGTCCAGGTGATGGCCAGTCTGGCGTCCGAGTACGAAGTGGTTTTCGTTGCACGCCATGACGGCCATCGTGCCGCCGACGTGCGTCCGCTGGTGCGTCTGAGCCTGCAGGTGATCGTCGAGCAGGACGGCCGGCGCGAGCAGGGTGGTGCCGGGGGCGGGGGCCGTTTCGATTACGCCCATTTCAGCGACGACGTGCTCGCCGATTACGCCAAGAAGGCGGTCGACCAGGCGCTGCTCAATCTCGAGGCCCGACCGGCGCCGGCCGGCGAGATGACCGTCGTGCTCGGCAACGGCTGGCCCGGCATCCTGCTGCACGAAGCGATCGGCCACGGTCTTGAGGGTGACTTCAACCGCAAGGGCAGCTCGGCGTTCTCGGGCAAGATCGGCCAGCGCGTCGCCGCAGCGGGCGTGACGGTGATCGATGACGGTACGATTCCGGACCGCCGCGGCTCGCTCAACGTCGACGACGAGGGCAACCCGACCAGCCGCACCGTGCTGATCGAGGACGGCATCCTCAAGGGCTATATGCAGGATAGCCTGAACGCTAGGCTGATGGGCATGCCGCTGACCGGTAACGGCCGGCGCGAGAGCTACGCCCACCTGCCGATGCCGCGGATGACCAACACCATCATGCTCGGCGGCGACAAGGACCCGGGCGAGATTCTTGCATCGGTCAAGCGCGGCCTGTACGCGGCCAACTTCGGCGGCGGCCAGGTCGACATCACCAGCGGCAAGTTCGTGTTCTCCGCCGCCGAGGCGTGGTATGTCGAGGACGGCAAGCTGCTGTATCCGGTCAAGGGCGCGACGCTGATCGGCAACGGTCCGGATGTCCTGACCCGGGTGTCGATGATCGGCAACGACATGGCGCTCGATCCGGGTGTCGGTACCTGCGGCAAGGAAGGCCAGAGCGTGCCGGTCGGCGTCGGCCAGCCGACGCTGCGGGTCGATGGCGGCCTGACCGTCGGTGGTACAGCCTGATGCCGATCGCGCAGGACACGCTCTACCTGCTGACGCCGGGTTATGCCGTTGACGATCATGGGCCGCATTTCTGTGCCGATTGCGCGACCGTCGAGGGCTTCCTCGCCTATTACCCGCAACTGGCCGGGCGGTTCGCCATCGAACGGATCGGCTTTTCGCGGCCGCGCCCCGAGCTCGTGCCGCTGCTCGGCGACGACCACCAGGGCTGCCCCGTGCTGATTCTGGCCGCGGCCAGTGAAGCCGGTGCGGACCTGCCGCTGCAGACTGCAAACGGCCTGCGCTTCATCGACGAGCCGAAGGCGATCCTGCGCTATCTCGGTCGCAAACACGGCGTCGGCACGCCCTCCTGAAACGGCAGCTTGCGGACTTTCCCGATGCGGCAGGCAACGACGGCGGCGTAAGCTGCCGTTGTCGTTTTCAGGGAAAGAGGCATGGTCCGTTTTGACAGTATCCGCGCCCGCAACGGTGCACGGATCGGTACGCTGACGCTTGACGCGCCGGCCCGGCTCAACGCCCAGACGCTCGCCATGGTCGATGCAATGCTGGCGCAGCTCGACGCCTGGCAGGCCGACCCCGAGGTCGTCGCGGTGCTGGTCTCGGCCAGCGGCGAGCGGGCATTCTGTGCCGGCGGTGACATCCGTGCGCTGTACGACGCGATGGTCACGCCGGGGCACATCGATCGTGGCGACCGCTTTTTCGCCCGCGAATACCTGCTCTGCCACCGGGTACGACACTTTTCCAAACCGGTCATCGCCTTCGGCTTCGGCGCGATCATGGGGGGCGGCTGGGGACTGTACTCTGCGGCGAGCCATCGTTTGCTCCGCGCCGATGCCCAGCTGGCGATGCCCGAAATTGCCATCGGCCTGTTCCCCGATGTCGGCGCCAGCCGCTGGCTGCATGCCTTGCCGGACGGTTTGGGGCGATTCCTGGCGCTGACCGGCAGCCGCATCAATGCCTGCGATGCGCTGGCCAGCGGGGTGGCGCACGGCCTGACCGGCGCCGTGGGACGGGACGAGTTCACGCACGCGCTTGCCGGACTGCACTGGCAGGGGGCACGCAATCATGACGACGAGATGCTATCCGACTGGCTTGCCGGTTTCGCCCGGCAGCACCGGGCGGAAGGACCCGCATCGCGCTGGTCGCACGAGCGGCATCACGTCGAAGATCTTGTCGGCGGCGACAGCCTCGACGACATTGCGATGCGGCTGCATCGCAGCGCCAAAGGCGACGACTGGCTGGCCCACGGTTGCGCACAGTTCGCCGCCGGCTCGCCGACGTCGGCGACGCTGATCTGGCGCATGGCCGAGCGTGCGCTGCGGATCGACGACGATGCGCTGCTGGCACTCGAAACCGGTGTCGCCTCGTTCTGTCTGCGCCATGGCGACTTCCGCGAAGGCGTTCGTGCCAAGCTCGTCGACCGCGATGGCCTGCCGCGCTGGCAGGCGACGACGCTGGCCGAGGCGGAACGGCAGGCACTGCCGCTCTAGGAGATCCACCACAAAGGCATATTGGTCGCGGCGCGGCGTGCCGGCATACAATTGCTGCCAGGCTTGAAACTTTTTGCCGCCGCATCCATCTTATCGGAGCGGCGTGGCCGCATATCACACATCCGGAGAGACCTCATGCAACTCAACACCGCCCGTTACGGCGGCGAATCGCTCGCCGTTGAGCGTAACCGAGTCCTGCGCAATACCTATTTCCTGCTGGCGCTGTCGATGCTGCCCACCGCGCTGGGTGCGCTGGTTGGCGTGTCGATGCAGTTCGCCATGTCGCCGCTGATGGGGGCCGTGGTGTTCCTCGGCATCAGCTTCGGCGCGTTCTTTGCCATCGAGAAAACCAAGAACAGCGGCATGGGGGTCGTGCTGCTGCTGGCGTATACCGGCTTCATGGGCCTGTGGCTGTCGCAGATCCTTCAGGTTGCGCTGCGCTTTTCCAACGGCGCGCAACTGATCGGTACGGCCGCCGTCGGGACTGCCGCGATCTTCTTCACGCTGTCGGCGATCGCCACGGTGACGAAGAAGGATTTCAGCTTCATGGGCAAGTTCCTGATGATCGGTGTCGTCATGCTGATCCTGGCGTCGCTCGGCAATCTGTTCTTCCAGATTCCGGCGCTGTCGCTGGCGATCTCGGCGATCGCCGTGCTGATCTTCTCGGCCTTCATTCTTGTCGACACCAGCCGCATCGTGAACGGCGGCGAGACCAACTATGTCAGCGCGACGCTGCAGCTGTACCTGAACATCTACAACCTGTTCATCAGCCTGCTGAACATCCTGATGGCCTTCTCAGGCAATAACCGCAACTGACCGTCGTTTTGCCTCAGAACAACGGCGCCCCGGGGCGCCGTTGTTTTTTGCGCGCTGTGGGTTTGGCCCTATGGGGAGCGCACGGCCGGCACGCTATGCTTGGGCGTGATGCGCATTTTTCCCCACCGCGACCGTGGCCAGTGGCCATGGCTTCTTGCCTATCTGGCGATCGGCCTGACGCTGGCCGTGCTGCTCGGCTACGCCGCCTACGATGCGCGGCAGACGCGGCTCGCGCGCGTCAGCACGCTGGCGCAGGACCTGCTTTGGCAGGAACAGGCCATCCGGCTGCATCTGCAGACCAACCAGAACGTCATCGAGAACCTCGCCTACAGTCTGGCTGCGGACGCAATCCGGCCCGCCGATTTTTCGGCGCGTGCCGATGCCCTGATGAAGGCCAACCCGGAAATCATCGCCGTCGAGTACATCAGTCGCGAAGGCAAGCGCCTCGGTGGTCTGCCGGTATACAGCGACCGCCCCAACAGCCTGCCGCCACTGAACGACCCCGCGCTGATCGACGCGCTGGAAGGCGCGGCATCGCTCGGACGGCCGACGTATTCGGCGGTGATCTACCGCAACATTCCGCAAATCGTCCTCGTCGTTCCGTACTTCCGCAGCACGGTGTACGAGGGCGCGGTGCTCGCCAGCTATTCGCTGCCGCAACTGATGCAGCTGCAGGTGCCGTGGTGGATGGTGCAACGCTACGACCTCGTGCTGCTCGATCAGGACGGTCAGGCGCTGGTACCGGCCGACTACACCGGGCCGCAGGACAGACTGAGCAAGGAAGTCGGCTTTGCCTCGCCGGGCAACGGCCTCAAGCTGCGCGCCAGCGTCCGCAGCGAGCCGAGTCCGGCACGCCGGCAGCTGGCGATGCTGGTGGCCAGCGTCGTATTGCTGCTGACGATGCTGGTCTGGGCCCTGACGCTGGTGAAGAAACGCATGAGCGAACGCCAGCGGGCCGAAGATGCGCTGCGCGACGAGATCGGGTTCCGCTCGGCAATGGAAGACTCGCTGACGACCGGCTTGCTGGCAATCGGTCGCGAGGGGGAGCTGATCTACGTGAACCCCGGTTTCTGCCAACTGGTCGGCTGGCGGGCCGACGAGCTGGTCGGACTGGTGCCGCCCATGCCGTTCTGGCCCCCCGAGCGTCTGTCGCATTGCGCGAGCGCCTTTCAGGCGATCCGGATGGGCAACTCGCCGGCAGGCGGGATGCAGCTGCGTTTCATGCGCCGCGACGGCGAACGTTTCGATGTACGCCTGTACGCGTCGCGGTTGATCGACGGCCGCGGCGAACATCGCGGCTGGATGGCTTCGCTGTACGATACGACCGAAATCCGCCGCGAACGCGAGGCGCTGGCGACGTCGCGGATGCAGTTGCGCACGGTGCTCGAAGGGCTGGATGCGTCGGTGTCGGTGACCGATGCACGGACCGGCGCGCTGCTGTACCGGAACCGCGGCCATGCCAGCCGTTTTTCGCTGAATGCCGACGCCGAATGCTGTCTGGTGCCGCTGGGATCGCAACCGCTGCACGATGGCCAGGTCGAGGAGTGCCTCGACACCATCAGCGGCCGCTGGTTTGCCGTGCAGCGGCGTTCGCTCGACTGGGTGGACGGCCGACCGGTCTGGCTGGAGATTGCCACCGACATCACTGCGCGCCGCCAAGCGGCCGAAGAGGCGCGTCTGCGCGACGAGCGGCTGCAGCATACGGCGCGACTGGTCAGCATGGGTGAAATGGCGTCCAGCCTCGCACATGAACTCAACCAGCCGCTGGCGGCGATCGCCGGCTATGCCGCTGCCGGCGACAGCCTGCTCGAGATCGAACCGCCGGCACTCAAGCGCGCACGCGAAACGCTGGGCAAGATCGGCGATCAGGCTGCACGGGCCGGGCAGATCATCCGCGGTATCCGCAACTTCGTCGCCAAGCGGGCGCCGCGCGAGGACGAGTGCCGGATCGACGCGCTGCTCGCCGTGCCGATGGAGCTGCTGGCGCCGCTGGCGCGCAAGGCCCAGGTCCAGATCGTGGTCGAGGTGCCTAGCGGGTTGCCGAGCTTCCGGGGCGACGGGGTGATGCTCGAGCAGGTACTCTTCAATCTGATGAAGAACGGCATCGAGGCGATGGCCACCTTGCCACCGGCACCGCGCCGGCTGACCGTGCACGCCGGCGTGGTCGACGGCGCGCTGGAAGTCAGCGTGAGTGATCAGGGCGTCGGATTCAGCAGTCCGAACAGCCTGTTTCAGCCGTTTTTCAGTACCAAACCCGATGGAATGGGGATGGGGCTCAATATTTGCCGTTCGGTGATGGAACAGCACCGCGGCCATTTGCGGGTGGAAAACCCGCCCGAGGGCGGCTGCCGCTTTGTCTGCCGCTTGCCCCTGACCGATACAAGAACCGATATGACCGAGGAGAACGCCTGATGCGCCCGATTGCGATCATCGATGACGACATCGCCGTGCGCGATGCGCTGTCGCTGCTGTTTGAAACCCGCGAGTGGCCCAGTGCCGGCTTCGAGTCGGCCGAGCACTTTCTCGCCGCCGCCAATGTTGCCGATTACGCCTGTCTGGTCATCGACGTGCGGATGACCGGGATGACCGGGCTCGAACTGTTCGCCGAACTGCAAGGCGCGCCCTATCTGCCGCCGGTGATTTTCCTGACCGGCCATGGCGACGTGCCGATGGCGGTGTCCGCGGTCAAGGGCGGCGCCAGCGATTTCCTCGAAAAACCGTACGACCACAAGGTGCTGCTTTCCAAGGTCGAGGAATACCTGCAGAACGACGTGGCCGCGCGCAGCAGCTGGGAAACCCGGCAAACGCTGTCGGAACGGCTGGCCAGCCTGACACCGCGTGAACGCGAGGTGCTGCGCGAGCTGCTTGCCGGCAAGCTCAACAAGCAGATCGCCGATGCGCTCGACATCAGCATCAAGACCGTGGAAGTCCACCGCGCGCGCATCTATGCCAAGCTGCGGGTGCGGTCGGCGGTCGAGCTGGCGGCGCAGCTGAAGGCGGTACCGATTGCCGAAATCGTCGGCGAGGCCGCGGCGGGCGGCGACAGCTGAACCTGCGGGTTGCCTCAGTACAATCAGCAACGGCGCCGCAGGGCGCCGTTGTCGTTGGGTCGTACCGGATTACTTCTTGGCCGGTGCGCTGGCCTTGGTCTTGCTCTCCTTGGCCGCCGGCGCGCTCGCCTTGGCCTTGGTTTCCTTGGCGGACGGGGCACTGGCTTTCTGTGTCTTGCTGCCGGCGGCTGCCGGTGCTGCAACCTTGCCGCCGACGCTGATGTCGCCCTTGATCTTGTTGAAGGTACCTTCCTTGATTCCCGGCACCTTCATGATGTCTTCCGGCGACTTGAACGCGCCGTTCTTGGTGCGGTAGTCGACGATGGCCTTGGCCTTGGTCGGGCCGATGCCGTTCAGGCCTTCGAGTTGTTGTTCGGTCGCGGTGTTAAGATCGACGGCCGCGAAGACCGAGGCGCACAGCAGGAACATGCCGACGAAAGCGGCGAGCCATTTTTTCATTGCTATCTCCCTTGAGTTGGTCAGGTGGGGCAAACCCACTTGCTGACTATAGCACGCAAAAATCACAACATTTGTCAGTCTGGATTCAGCATTCATGATCAGCGTGACCCCGCAACAATCGGTCGAACATTACGAGAATTTCCCGGTGGCTTCGGTCCTGTTGCCGCGGCGTTTTCGCAAGCCGGTTGCGGCCGTCTACCATTTTGCCCGCCATGCCGATGACCTGGCCGATGAGGGCGAGGCGGGGCCGGCCGAGCGTCTGGCTGCGCTGGCCGATTGCAGCGCCGAGCTGGCCCGGATCGACGCCGGCGACACTCCCGAAACCGCACGCTACCAGGCGCTGGCGGCGGTGGTTCGCGAGTACGGCGTACCGGTATCGCTGTGCGAGGACCTGCTGTCGGCATTTCGCCAGGACGTGACCCAGAGCCGCTATGCCGATTTCGGCGAGCTGATCCAGTACTGCCGGCGCTCGGCCAATCCGGTCGGACGCATCCTGCTGCACATTTTCGGCGAAGTCAGTCCGCGACATCTGGCGATGTCGGACGGCATCTGCACTGCGCTTCAGCTGGTCAATTTCTGGCAGGACGTCGCAATCGACTGGACCAAGGACCGCGTCTATCTGCCGCAGGACGAACTGCAGCGCTTCGGCGTGACCGAGGCGCAGATTGCCGCCGGCAAGGTCGATGCCGGGTGGCAGCGGTTGATGCGTTTCCAGGTCGACCGCACGCGCCGGATGCTCAAGGCCGGGGCGCCGCTGGCCGGTGCATTGCCCGGACGGATCGGATTCGAATTGCGACTGACGGTGCTCGGCGCGGCGACGGTGCTCGACAAGCTCGATGCCGGCGGCTACGACGTGTTCCGTCACCGGCCGGTACTGGGCAAGGGTGACTGGCCGCGCATCGTCTGGCGTGCCTGGCGGCGAAAGTGATGGCCAGGCGCATCGGCCAGCGGGAAGTCCGCGCACTGACGACCTTACTCACCGCACGTACCTGGCCGGCGCGGATCGGTGCGCTGCTGGTCCTCGCCGTCGCGGCGTGGGCGTGGTGGAACGAGGGCAGGGCGGCGCCGGGCATGCTGGCCGCCGGTCAGGCAATCCGCGGCACCGTGGTCGGCATTGCCGATGGCGACACGCTGACGCTGCTCGATGCCGAGCGGCGCGAGTACCGGCTGCGCTTGGCGTTCATCGATGCGCCGGAAAAGGCGCAGCCCTATGGCAATGTCGCCAAGCAGGCCCTGTCGGACCGGATTTACCGCAAGGTGGTCGATGCCGAGGTGATCGATGTCGACCGCTACCAGCGCGGCGTGGCGGTGATCCGCCTCGACGGCGAGGACATCAATTACGCGCAGGTGAAGGCCGGACTGGCCTGGCACTACACGCGCTACGCCGGCAAGCAGACGCAGGGCGATTTTGCAGCCTACGAGGCGGCGTTACAGGCGGCGCGTGCCGGCCGCCTGGGGCTGTGGCAGCAGCCCGGTGCCGAGCCGCCGTGGGACTTCCGCCGCAACAAACGTGCGGCGGAGTGACTACTGCTGTGCCGCCGGTGCGCTGGCCGTTTCGGCGGCCGGCGCCGATGCCGCGGCTTTCGCAGCGGCGGCAGCGCTGGCTTCGGCAGCCTTGCGCTTGTTGTAGTCGGTGCGGGTTTCCGGTGGCGTCCAGCCCGGCGGCGGCAGGTAAAGCGGGCCCTTGAAGCCGCAGGCGGCGAGCATCAGGACAAGGAGCGGGGCAAGTGCGCGCATGGCATGCTTTGGTGGCAAAATCGCTATCTTAACCGACTTGCCGCTGCGACTTGCCATGACCGAATCCGAATTCCTCTCCGAAACCGACCGCATTTTCAGCCGCATCGAGACGGCGCTCGACGATGTCGATTTCGACATCGACGCGTTGCGCACCGGCAATGTGCTCGAAATCGAGTTCGAAGACGGCAGCAAGGTCATCGTCAACCGGCATGTCTTCAACCAGGAAGTCTGGATTGCGGCCAGAAGCGGCGGCTACCACTATCGCCACGATGGCCAGCACTGGAGCAATACCCGCGGCGACGGCGAGTTCTTTGCCGATCTGGCCGCAGCGATCAGTCTGCATGCCGGTGAGGCATTCGCTTTCGGCTGAGACGCGGACTTCGATGGATGCATTGTGGCTGCCGGGGCTGTTTGCCTCGGCCTTCCTCTCGGCGACACTATTGCCGGGGAACTCCGAGCTGGCGCTGGCGGCCTACCTGTATCACGCACCGCAGCACTGGTTGCTGGCGGTGCTGGTGGCGACGCTCGGCAACACGCTGGGCGGTCTGCTGACGGTCTGGATGGGGCGGCGTCTGCCGCGCAAGGAAATGTCCCCGCGTACTGCCTGGCTCACGCGCTGGGGACCGCTGTCACTGAGCCTGAGCTGGGTGCCGGTGGTCGGCGACGCGCTGTGCGCTGCTGCCGGCTGGTTGCGCTGGCCCTGGCGCCAGGTCGTTCCGTGGCTGATCGTCGGCAAGCTGTTGCGCTATCTTGCCCTTGTCCCCCTCGCCCGCGCCGCTGCGGGCGGCTGATGCTGGAGTCGCCTGCTTGTCCGTTCGCCGGTTCAAACGTTCGCTGATCACTGCCCTGATGCTGTGTCTGGCTTCGCCGGCGGGGCTGGCCGACATCACCTATAGCGACCTGCCCGATCTCGGTGCGGCTTCGCGCGAGAGCATGTCGCCGACGCAGGAGCGCGAGCTGGGCGAGGGCGCGATCCGCGAAATCCGTCGCAGTGGCGTGCTGGTCGACGATCCGGAGGTCAACGACTATATCCGCCGGATCGGCGGCAAGCTGGTCGACGCGACCGGCGAAGTCGGCATCGGATTCAACTTCTACGTCCTGCTCGACAAGACGGTCAACGCGTTTGCGATGCCGGGCGGTTTCGTCGTCATCCACAGCGGCCTGCTGGCTGCGACGCAGAGCGAATCCGAACTGGCCAGCGTCATGGCGCACGAAGTCGCCCACGTGACCCAGCACCATCTGGCGCGACTGGTCGATTCGCAAAAGATGACGCCGTGGATGCTGCTCGGCGCGCTCGGGCTGGCGATCATCGCCGCCAAGGCCGGCAACAGCGGGGCGGGCATGGCGGCGGTCGTCGGCAGTCAGGGCTACGCGATCCAGCGGCAGCTCGACTTCACCTACGCCTTCGAGCAGGAGGCCGACCGGATCGGCATGCAGACGCTGCAGAAGTCCGGCTTCGACCCTGCGGCCATGCCGCTGTTCTTCCAGCGGCTGCAGAAGGAAAACCGCCTGGTCGAGGGCGGCGCGCCCGAGTTCCTGCGGACCCACCCGGTGACCTACAAGCGGATTGCCGATGCCGAGGCCCGGCTCAAGGGCGGCAGCTACAAGCAGTATCCGGACTCGAGCGACTACCGTTTCGTCCGCGAAAAACTGCGCGTGCTGCAGATGGGCACCAAGGAAGCGGTCAGCTATTACCGTACCACCCTTGAGCAGAAGCGTTACGCCAGCCTGGCGATGCAGCAGTACGGCTATGCACTGGCGCAATGGCGTGACGGCCAGTTCGACGGCGCCTGGAAGTCGCTGGCCGATGCGCGCAGCGCCTATGGCAAGGCCGATGCGGCGCTGGACTACCTCGGCGGGCAAATCCGCCTGTCGCAACAGAAGTACGATGCCGCGCTGGCGATCTTCCATGACGGGGCACAGCATTTTCCGGCCAGCCGCGGGCTGATCTATGGCGAGATCGATGCTCTGGCGGCGGCGGGGCGCAACGACGAGGCGCTGGCGCACATCCATTCGGCGCAGGAGCTGTATGCCAGCGACGCCAACCTGTACCAGCGCGAGTCCAGGGTCTACGCGGCGATGGGGCAGGTCCAGCGGCAGTACAAGGCCCAGGCCGAATACTATGCGCGGATTCTCGAGTACGGCCCGGCAATCGAGCAGCTGCAACTGGCGCAGCGCAGCCCGGGCAACGATTTCTATCTGCAGTCGGAAATCGATGCGCGTCTGCAGGACATGATGCAGCTGGCCGGGCGCAACGACAAAAAGGGCGAAGCAAGCAAACTCGACGCGTCGGCGCCGCGGTTCTGAGCTGTACGGGTTGACCGGCGCTAGGTCTTGCCGCCGAACTGTCTGACCTTGGTGCGCAGAATGTCGAGGTAGATGGCCGGGTCCGGTGCGCTCTGGCTGCGCTGGGCGTGCCAGATCATCTCGCCGAGGCCATCCATCATCTGGTGTTGTGCCGAGTGCTCGTCGCCACAGGCCGCGCACAGCGCCGTGTACTGCGCCTTGACGCCGAGCGGCTGGTCGATCGACAACTGTTCCTCGATCGCCAGATGCATCGACAGGTGCAGGAAGGGATTGGTCTCGCCGACTTCGGGCGGCCAGTCGCGGTCGAGGTAATCCTCGCTCAGGTAGCGGTGATATTCGGGGTGACGCAACAGCACGGCGACGACGATCCTCTCGAGATCGGCCAGTGGCGCGCCGGCCGTGTGCTTCTGCCAGCTCTGGATGAAAAAGCGCCGGGCTTCGTCGCGCGACGGATTGAACAGCATGGTGAACTCCTGGAACTGTCGGTTCGCTGACACGGAATGCCGTGGACGGGCGAACCATCGTGTACATTGCGATTGTCCCTCAACCCGCCACGCCAAGGAAACGCCATGAGCTCCATCTACGACTTCACGCCCGACAGTCTTGCCGGTCAGCCGCAGGCACTTGCCGACTACCGCGGGCAGGTGGCGCTGATCGTCAACGTCGCCAGCAAGTGCGGTTTCACGCCGCAGTACGCCGGCCTGCAGGCGCTGTACGCGCGCTTCAAGGACCGTGGTTTCGTCGTGCTCGGCTTTCCGTGCAACCAGTTCGGCAGCCAGGAGCCCGGTGATGCGACCGAGATCGCCAGTTTCTGCTCGACCAGCTATGGCGTCGATTTTCCGATGTTCGCCAAGATCGACGTCAACGGCGATGGTGCGCATCCGCTGTACCAGTTCCTCAAGAAGGCCGAGCCGGGCATCCTCGGTACCGAGGCAATCAAGTGGAACTTCACCAAATTCCTGATCGACCGCGAAGGGCGGGTGGTCGAGCGCTTTGCGCCGACGACGTCGCCGGAGGATCTGGTCGAACGGATCGAGAAGCTGCTCTGAGCGTGGCAACGTCCGTTCGCAGCGGGATGATCGCTGCCGGTTCCATGCTGGCGCCGTTGTGGCAGTCGTTGTGCGCGCTGGTGTTCTGTCCGCCGAAGGCGAGTCGTCGCTGGTCGCCCGGAGGTCTGCTGCCGGTCGTCGTCGTCGCGCTGCTGGTCGACATCGCCGGCGGCTACTGGCTGGCCGGCGGTGGCGTGTTCAATCCGGATGCCTTGCCCGGCTGGGGCTGGGTTGGCCTGCTGTTGTTCGTTGCCGGTGCGGCAATCGATCGGCGGGGCAGGCTGGCGTGGCAAGCGGCGACGCTGTTCTTCGGCATCGGGGTCTGGCTGAACCTGCTGTTCTTGCTGGCCTGGTCCGGCGCGATGCACTGGCTCAAGCCGTCCTTGCTCTACCGTTTCGGCTGGGTGATGTTCGCGATCTTGCCGGTGTGGCAGGCACTGGCGCTGGTCCACGCGGTCGTTCGCTCGCGCGGCGGCTGGACCCGCAAGGTGGTCGCAGTCGCAGTGGTGCTTGCGGTCTGCCTGTTTGCCGAGCGCTACTACTTCGCCGACGCAGGGCAATTCTGGTTGCCCGAGCCTGACGAGGAAAATGCGGCAACGCAGCCGGCACCGAAGCTCGCCGACGAAAGCGTGCTCTACACCGAAGCCGACCGGCTCGACGACGCGCTGGCTGCCGTGGTGCCGGGCAAGCCCGGCGTGGTCGAACACTTCGCGCTCATTGTCGGTGGCGATGCGGGGCAAGGCGTGTTCGTGCGCGAGGCGACGTCGATCCGAGACCGCTTCGATGCACGTTTCGGTACCCGCGGACATTCGATTCTGCTGGCGAATCATGACAGCGCGACCGGCGAGCTGCCGATTGCAACGCAAACCAGCATCGCCGCGGCGCTCGACACGCTCGGCGAGCGGATGAACCGTGACGAAGACGTGCTGCTGCTGTATCTGACTTCGCACGGCAGCCGCGATCACGAGTTCGCGCTGGCAAATCCGCCGCTCGAACTGCCCGGCATCACGCCGGCGTGGCTGGCTGAAGCGCTGGCCGAGGCGAAGATCCGCTGGCGGATCGTCATCGTGTCGGCGTGTTACTCGGGCGGTTTTGTCCCGGCACTGGCGGGTCCGGACACGCTGGTCATGACCGCGGCGGCGGCCGACCGGACCTCGTTCGGCTGCGCCGATGAAAACGACTTCACCTACTTCGGCAAGGCGTTGTACGACGCGCTGGGGCGCGAAAGCGACTGGCGCGCGATCTGGACGCAGACGCGCTATGCGGTGGCCCGGCGCGAGGCGGCCGAGCACTTCGAGCCGTCAAACCCGCAGTTTTCCTTCGGTGCGGCGATTGCCGCCAGACTGGCCGGAGACGGCGAGCAGGGGGCGAAACAGCGGCCAAGTCCCTGATGCCAATGGCGAATTCGTCGGGTTGGCAGGGTGGCCGTCAGCGGTCAACCTTGAAGCGATAGGCGATTCAAGGTAAAATTTCAACAATTTTGCACACGCGAAACGGGATAGGGACCACCTGTCCCGTTTTTGTACGTGTAGCGCCGGAAATCCCCATCTTGTGGGCGCAACGCCCAGGAGCCGCCAGTGTCAAAACCCGCCCTTCTTGCGCTCGCCGACGGCACGCTGTTTCACGGTATTTCGATTGGCGCCGATGGTGAAACCATCGGCGAAGTCGTCTTCAATACCTCGATCACCGGCTATCAGGAAATCCTGACCGACCCGTCGTACAACAAGCAGATCGTCACGCTGACCTACCCGCACATCGGCAACTACGGTGTGAACCCGGAGGATGCCGAAAGTCGTGCCGTGTTTGCATCGGGCCTGATCATCCGTGATCTGCCGCTGCTGCATTCGAACTTCCGGGCCTCGATGAGCCTGGGCGAGTATCTCGTCAAGCACGGCGTCGTCGCCATTGCCGATATCGATACCCGCAAGCTCACCCGCATCCTGCGCGAAAAGGGCGCCCAGCCCGGCTGTATCGTTACCGGCGACAACATCGATGCCAAGGCGGCAGTCGAAAAGGCGATTTCCTTCGGCTCGATGGCCGGCCAGGATCTGGCCAGGGTCGTCAGCGCGACCGAGAAGTACGAGTGGAACACCGCCGAGTGGAAGCTCGGCGTCGGTTACACCGTGCAGTCCAACCCGAAATTCCACGTCGTTGCCTACGACTTCGGCGTCAAGCAGAACATCCTGCGCATGCTCGCCGAGCGTGGCTGCCAGCTGACCGTGGTGCCGGCGCAGACGCCGGCCGCCGAGGTGCTGGCGCTGAATCCGGACGGCATCTTCCTGTCGAACGGCCCCGGTGATCCGGAACCGTGCGATTACGCGATCGAAGCGATCCGCGCTTTCCTCAAGACGGACATCCCGGTGTTCGGCATCTGCCTGGGTCACCAGCTGCTCGGTCTGGCGACCGGCGGTGCGACCAGCAAGATGAAGTTCGGCCACCACGGCGGCAATCACCCGGTGCAGGACCTCGATACCGGTCGGGTGATGATCACCAGCCAGAACCACGGTTTCCAGGTCGACGAAACCAGCCTGCCGGCCAACGTGCGCATCACCCACCGTTCGCTGTTCGACGGTACCGTGCAGGGCATCGCGCTGACCGACAAGCCGGCGTTCTCGTTCCAGGGGCACCCGGAAGCCAGTCCGGGCCCGCACGACGTGGCGTATCTCTTCGACAAGTTCATCGCACTGATGGCCGAACGCAAGTAAGGATCAGGTAGACCGCAATGCCAAAACGTACAGACATCAAGAGCATCCTCATCATTGGCGCCGGCCCCATCGTCATCGGCCAGGCGTGCGAATTCGACTACTCGGGCGCGCAGGCGTGCAAGGCGCTGCGTGAAGAGGGTTACAAGGTCATCCTCGTCAACAGCAATCCGGCGACGATCATGACCGACCCGAACATGGCCGATGTGACCTACATCGAGCCGATCACCTGGCAGGTGGTCGAGAAGATCATCGCCAAGGAAAGCCCGGACGCGATCCTGCCGACCATGGGCGGCCAGACGGCACTGAACTGTGCGCTGGACCTGTGGCGCCACGGCGTGCTCGACAAGTACAAGGTCGAGCTGATCGGTGCGACGCCGGAAGCGATCGACAAGGCCGAGGACCGCCAGAAGTTCAAGGCCGCGATGGACAAGATCGGCCTCGGTTCGGCCAAGTCGGCGATTGCCCACACGCTGGAAGAGGCGCTCGCCGCGCAGGCCAACGTCGGCTTCCCGGCGATCATCCGTCCGTCGTTCACCATGGGCGGCTCGGGCGGCGGCATCGCCTACAACATCCAGGAATTCATCGAGATCTGCACCCGCGGTCTCGACCTTTCGCCGACCAAGGAACTCCTGATCGAAGAGTCGCTGCTCGGCTGGAAGGAATACGAGATGGAAGTCGTGCGCGACAGCGCCGACAACTGCATCATCGTCTGTTCGATCGAAAACCTCGATCCGATGGGCGTGCACACCGGTGACTCGATCACCGTCGCACCGGCGCAGACGCTGACCGACAAGGAATACCAGATCATGCGCAACGCCTCGCTGGCGGTGCTGCGTGAAATCGGTGTCGACACCGGCGGCTCGAACGTCCAGTTCTCTGTCAATCCGAAGGACGGCCGGCTGATCGTCATCGAAATGAACCCGCGCGTATCGCGCTCGTCGGCGCTGGCGTCGAAGGCCACCGGCTTCCCGATCGCCAAGATCGCCGCCAAGCTGGCCGTCGGCTACACGCTCGACGAACTGAAGAACGAAATCACCGGCGGCAAGACCCCGGCGTCGTTCGAACCGTCGATCGACTACGTCGTCACCAAGGTGCCGCGTTTCGCGTTCGAGAAATTCCCGCAGGCCAACAGCCGCCTGACCACGCAGATGAAGTCGGTCGGCGAAGTCATGGCCATCGGCCGCACGCTGCAGGAGTCACTGCAAAAGGCGCTGCGCGGTCTGGAAACCGGCATGTCGGGTTTCGACGAAGTCACGACCGACCGCCAGGCGATCGAGTCCGAACTTGCGGCACCGGGGCCGGAACGGCTGTGGTATGTCGCCGACGCTTTCCGCATCGGCCTGAACCAGCAGGAAGTCTTCAACCTGTCGAAGATCGATCCGTGGTTCCTTGCCCAGATCGAAGAAATCGTCCAGCTCGAGAACGGCCTGCGCGGTCGCAGCGTCGACAGCCTCGAGTACACCGAACTGCGCAAGCTCAAGCGCAAGGGCTTCTCGGATCGTCGTCTGGGCGCGCTGCTCGGTTGTGACCAGAACGCGGTTCGCCGTCACCGCCACGGCCTGGGCATCCGCCCGGTCTACAAGCGCGTCGACACCTGCGCGGCCGAATTCGCCACCGATACCGCCTACATGTATTCGACCTACGAGGACGAGTGCGAGTCGCTGCCGACCGACGCCAAGAAGATCATGGTGCTCGGCGGTGGCCCGAACCGCATCGGCCAAGGCATCGAGTTCGACTACTGCTGCGTCCACGCCGCCCTCGCGCTGCGCGAAGATGGCTACGAAACCATCATGGTCAACTGCAACCCGGAAACCGTGTCGACCGACTACGACACTTCGGACCGCCTGTACTTCGAATCGCTGACGCTCGAGGACGTGCTCGAAATCGTCGCGGTCGAGAAGCCGGTCGGCGTCATCGTCCAGTACGGCGGCCAGACGCCGCTGAAGCTGGCGCGTGCGCTCGAAGCCAATGGTGTGCCCATCATCGGTACCAGCCCGGACATGATCGACGCGGCCGAAGACCGCGAGCGCTTCCAGCAACTGCTGAAGGACCTCGGCCTGCGCCAGCCGCCGAACGCCACCGCGCGCACCGAGCAGGATGCGCTGCATCTGGCGCGCGAACTCGGTTATCCGCTGGTGGTGCGCCCGTCCTACGTGCTCGGCGGTCGTGCAATGCAGATCGTCCACAGCGAGGACGACCTGGCCCGCTACATGCGTGAAGCCGTGAAGGTGTCGAACGACAGCCCGGTGCTGCTCGACCGCTTCCTCAACGACGCGATCGAAGTCGACGTCGACGCAATCTGCGACGGCGAAGACGTGCTGGTCGCCGGCATCATGGAACACATCGAACAGGCCGGCGTGCACTCGGGCGACTCGGCCTGCTCGCTGCCGCCGTATTCGCTGTCCGAGTCGCTGCAGAACGAACTGCGCCGCCAGACGGTGGCCATGGCCAAGGCACTCAACGTGGTCGGCCTGATGAACGTGCAGTTCGCGATCCAGGGCCGTGGCGACGATGCCGTGGTGTTCGTGCTCGAAGTGAATCCGCGCGCCTCGCGCACCGTGCCGTACGTCTCCAAGGCCACCGGCATCTCGGTAGCCAAGGTCGCGGCACGCTGCATGGCCGGCCAGTCGCTGAAGTCGCAGGGCGTGACCAAGGAAGTGATTCCGCCGTACTACTCGGTCAAGGAAGCGGTGTTCCCGTTCGCCAAGTTCCCGGGTGTCGACACCATCCTCAGTCCGGAAATGAAGTCGACCGGCGAAGTCATGGGCGTCGGTGATACCTTCGCCGAAGCCTTCGTGAAATCGCAGCTGGCGGCCGGCGTGGTGCTGCCGAGCTCGGGCAACGTGTTCATCTCGGTGCGCGATGCCGACAAGCCGGTCGCGATCGAATGCGCGCGGGCGCTGTCGCAAATCGGCTTCAAGCTGATCGCGACCAAGGGCACCGCTGCGTCGCTCGTAGAAGCCGGTCTCGAGGTGACGGCGGTGAACAAGGTGACCGAGGGCCGTCCGCACGTGGTCGACATGATCGTCAACGGCGAGATCGCAATGATCTTCAACACCGTCGACGAGCGTCGCCAGGCGATCCAGGACAGCTACTCGATCCGTCACGAAGCACTGAAGGCCAAGCTGCCGGTGTACACGACCATCGCCGGCGCGCGCGCCGCGTGCATCGGTCTGCGCGACCTCAAGGAAATGCGCGTCTACGACGTGCAGGGCTTGCACCGGTCGCTGAAAGCCTGATAACGTAAAGCGAAATCGGCCGCCGTCATTCGTGACGGCGGCTGTGCATTTGTATCGTGGCCAAGCCCAGCTTGGCCCTTTGTTTTGTTGGGCGCGCCACGAACCGCGCCGTGGAGAAGAGCATCATGATCAAAGTCCCGCTGACCGTTGTCGGTGCGGAAAAGCTCAAGGCCGAGCTGCAGCGCCTCAAGAGTGTCGAGCGTCCGGAGGTGATCCAGGCGATCGCCGAAGCGCGCGCGCAGGGCGATCTGTCGGAAAACGCCGAGTACGAAGCTGCCAAGGAAAAACAGGGTTTTGTCGAGGGCCGCATCGCCGAGCTCGAAGGCAAACTGTCGAACGCGCAGATCATCGATCCCAAGGATCTGGCCGGCGCGGCCGAAGGCCGTGTTGTTTTTGGCGCAACGATTGCACTCGAAGACCTCGAGGGCGGCAAGCAGGTGACCTACCAGATCGTCGGCGACGACGAGGCCGATCTCAAGGACGGCAAGATTTCGGTCTCGAGCCCGATCGCGCGCGCCCTGATCGGCAAGTACGCCGGCGATGTGGCCGAGGTGGTTGCGCCGGGCGGCATCCGCGAGTACGAAGTCCTCGACGTCCAGTACCTGTAAACCGCGCTGGACTCGCCGTCGCGGCCGATTTCGCGCACAATGCCGGCGGTCTGAACGCGTAGATGGGCATCATGAATCTGGGTACCGGCATCAGGAACATCCTCGCCACGTTGTGGATCGGCGGGATTTGGGTCATCGGCCTTATCGTCGCACCGACCTTGTTCAGGTCGCTCGATACCGCGGTCGCCGGCATGGTGGCGGGGCGCCTGTTCAGTGCGATTGGCTGGGTCGGCATCGTTGCCGGAGCCTATCTGCTCATCTACTGGATCTGGGTCGACGGCCTCTCGGCCTTCCGGACCGGCCGGCTGTGGCTGGTGATCGGCATGCTGGCCTGCACGCTGATCAATCAGTTCGCGCTTTTTCCGCTGATCGCCGCGGTCAAGACCGGGGTCAGCAGCGCTGCGACCGGTGTGTTCGGTGGCGGACTGGCACAGTGGCACACGATTTCCAGCCTGATCTATCTGGTCCAGGCGCTCTTCGGTCTGGCCTACGTCTGGCAAGGGGATTCGCGCTGATCGGCGCCCAGCAAAAAGGCCGGCTTGCATGCCGGCCTTTGCATTTTCGCCGAGGAGTTCAGCCTTTTTTCTTGGCTTTCGGCAGATCGATTTTCGGCTTGTCGCCGTCGCTGGCACGATAGATCAGCAGCAGCTTGCCGATGTGCTGGACTGCCGAAGCGCCAAGCTCGCGGCAGATGGTCTGCAGGAATTCTTCGCGCAGTGCGCGGTCGTCGCCGAGGACGCGGATCTTGATCAGCTCGTGCGCGTCGAGGTTGACGGCAATTTCGCGCAGCACCGCATCGGTCAGGCCTTGGTTGCCGATCATCACCACCGGATTCAGGTGATGCGCGAGGCCGCGCAGGTGGCGGCGTTGATCCGCAGTGAGTTCCATGCTTCAATTCCTTGATTAAACAGGCAAGTTTACCCGATGGCACGTAGCAAGACCAGTAACGCATGGCTGCAGGAACATGTGAACGATCACTATGTTCATCAGGCGCAGAAGGATGGCTATCGCGCCCGCGCCGCCTACAAGCTCATCGAAATCAACGACAAGGACCGGCTGGTCCGTCCCGGCATGTGGGTTGCCGACCTCGGCGCCGCGCCCGGCAGCTGGTCGCAGGTTGCGGCGCGGCTCGTTGGCGACAAGGGCCGGGTGTTTGCGCTCGACATCCTCGAGATGGCCTTCATTCCCGGCGTCGAGTTCATCCAGGGCGATTTCCGCGAGGACGCGGTGCTTGACCAGTACCTGGCGCTGCTTGATGGCCGACAGGTAGACCTTGTGATCTGCGACATCGCCCCCAATATCACCGGTAATGCCGTCACCGACCAGGCGCGCTCGATGCATCTGTGCGAGCTGGCGCTGCAATTTGCCCAGGAGCACCTGAAACCTGGCGGCGATTTTCTGGTCAAGGTATTTCAGGGCTACGGCTATAACGAGTACATGGCCGAAATGCGCACCACTTTTACCCAGGTCCTCACCCGCAAACCCAAGGCGTCGCGGGACCGCAGCACGGAAATGTATCTACTTGGCAAGCAGAAGAAAGCATGAGCGGAGTAGAATCCGCAATGACATCGTCGACCCGGCGCGCATGCAGCAAGGAGTAAGGCCGTGAACAATCTCGGCAAGAACATCGCCATCTGGCTGATCATCGGTCTCGTGCTGATGACGGTCTTCAACCAATTCACCAAGCGGCAGGAAACGTCGAACCAGGTTGCGTACTCGCAATTCATGGCCGACGTCGAAGGCAATCGCATTGCATCGGTCGAGATCGAAGGCAACCCGCTGCGTGGCCAGTGGATCCGCGGCCAGCGTACCGACGGCAGCAAGTTCTCGACGCTGGCGCCGTTCGATTTCCGCTTGGTCGATACCCTGATCAAGCACGACGTCAAGTTCGCAGCCAAGGCGGAAGAAGAACCGAGCCTCCTGATGAGCATCTTCATCAACTGGTTCCCGATGCTGCTGCTGATCGGTGTGTGGATTTTTTTCATGCGGCAGATGCAAGGTGGCGGCAAGGGCGGGGCGTTCAGCTTCGGCAAGAGCCGTGCCCGCATGCTCGACGAAGGCACCAATGCGGTGACCTTTGCCGATGTGGCCGGCTGCGATGAAGCCAAGCAGGATGTCGCCGAAATCGTCGACTACCTCCGTGACCCGAGCAAGTACCAGAGCCTAGGCGGCCGCATGCCGCGCGGCATCCTGATGGTCGGTTCGCCCGGTACCGGCAAGACGCTGCTGGCCAAGGCCATCGCCGGTGAAGCCAAGGTCCCGTTCTTCTCGATCTCCGGCTCGGACTTCGTCGAAATGTTCGTCGGCGTCGGCGCTGCACGCGTTCGCGACATGTTCGAAAACGCCAAGAAGAATGCGCCGTGCATCATCTTCATCGACGAAATCGATGCGGTCGGCCGTCAGCGTGGTGCCGGTCTCGGCGGTGGTAATGACGAGCGCGAACAGACGCTGAACCAGATGCTGGTCGAGATGGACGGCTTCGAAGGCAATTCGGGCATCATCGTCATCGCCGCGACCAACCGTCCGGACGTGCTCGACCCGGCGCTGCTGCGTCCGGGCCGTTTCGACCGCCAGGTGGTCGTGCCGCTGCCGGACATTCGCGGTCGCGAACAGATCCTTGGCGTGCACATGCGCAAGGTGCCGATCGCCAACGACGTCGATGCGTCGGTGCTGGCACGCGGTACACCGGGCTTCTCCGGTGCCGATCTGGCCAACCTCGTCAACGAAGCGGCACTGTTTGCCGCGCGCCGCAGCAAGCGTCTGGTCGACATGGACGATTTCGAATCGGCCAAGGACAAGATCATGATGGGCGCCGAGCGTCGCAATATGGCGATGAGCGAGGACGAGAAAAAGAACACCGCCTACCACGAGTCCGGTCATGCCGTGGTTGCCAAGCTGCTGCCGAAGTCCGATCCGGTCCACAAGGTAACGATCATTCCGCGCGGTCGCGCGCTGGGCGTGACGATGCAATTGCCGGAAGAGGACCGCTACGCCTATGACCGTGGTTACCTGCTGGACCGTATCGCGATCCTGTTTGGTGGCCGCATCGCCGAAGAGCTGTTCATGAACCAGATGACTACTGGTGCGAGCAACGACTTCGAACGCGCGACGCAGATGGCCCGCGACATGGTTACCCGTTACGGCATGAGCGATCGACTTGGCCCGATGGTGTATGGCGAGAACGAGGGCGAGGTCTTCCTCGGCCGTTCGGTCACGACGCACAAGAACCTGTCGGAAACGACGATGCAGCAGGTCGACGGCGAGATCCGCCGCATCATCGACGAACAGTATGCGCTGGCGCGCCGTCTGCTCGACGAGAACCGCGACAAGGTCGAAGCAATGACCAAGGCGCTGCTCGAATGGGAAACCATCGACGCCGAACAGATCAACGACATCATGGATGGTCGTGAGCCGCGCCCGCCGAAGAACCCGCCTGCACCCAAGCTGGCGCTGCCGTCGGACGAAAAGCCGAGCGGCGACGCACCAGCCGCCACCACCACCCCGGCCGCCGAAAGCTGAGCACGCCGGAGTGATCGAGAGGGCGACGCCACGGCGTCGCCTTTTTACTTGCCGAGAATCAACGAATGTCCGAACTGCTGTGTGGCCGCTTCCGGCTCTCCCTTGATCGTCCGCTGGTGATGGGCATCGTCAATGTCACCCCCGATTCGTTTTCCGATGGCGGTCGCTACGACTCTGTTGCCAAGGCGGTGGTACAGGCCGAGCGGCTCGTCAACGACGGCGCCGATATTCTGGACATCGGCGGCGAGTCGACCCGGCCGGGAGCCCTGCGGGTGCCCGACGAGGAAGAGATCCGCCGTGTGGTACCAGTCCTGCAGGCTTTGCAGAGCCTCAACGTGCCCCTGTCGATCGATACCTGCAAAACCGCGGTGATGCAGGCCGCACTCGATGCCGGCGTCGATCTGGTCAACGACATCGCAGCGCTCGAAAATGAAGGTGCGCTGGGCATCGTTGCCCGTTCGCAAGCTGCGGTTTGCCTGATGCACAAACAGGGCGAACCGCAGAGCATGCAGGCCGCACCGCACTATGACGATGTGGTTGGCGAAGTCGAGGCGTATCTGATCGGCCGTCGTGATGCCGCGCTGGCCGCCGGCATTGATGCTCGGCGACTGCTGCTCGATCCGGGCTTCGGCTTCGGCAAGGCCTTCGAGCACAATGTCGCGCTGTTCCGGGCTATGGGGGGGCAATCGGAACGTCTGGGCGCGCCGTTGCTGATCGGCGTGTCGCGCAAGACCATGCTGGGCACGATCTCCGGCCGAAGCGTGCCCGCCGATCGCGTCAGCGCCAGTGTCGCGGCGGCGCTGCTCGCAGCGCAGGCCGGCGCCGCCGTGATCCGGGTTCACGACGTCAGGGAAACAGTGGATGCAATCAAGGTGTGGCGCGCCCTAAAATGAAACCCAAATCGTTCATGCTGCCCCACAGCAACGGACGCCGGCACCGTACCGGATAAACCAACAACATCACAAAAGAGAAACCGCAATGCCCAGAAAATATTTTGGTACCGACGGCGTACGTGGCCTGGTCGGCGAATATCCGATCACGCCGGATTTTGCGATGAAGCTCGGCTATGCGGCCGGCAAGGTGCTGGCCGCGGCCGAAAAACGCCAGCCCGGCGACCACGCCGCCGTGCTGATCGGCAAGGACACCCGCGTGTCGGGTTACATGCTCGAGGCCGCGCTGCAGGCCGGTCTGAATGCTGCCGGAGTCGATGTCTACCTGACCGGGCCGCTGCCGACACCGGGCGTCGCCTATCTGACCCGTGCGTTGCGTCTGTCGGCTGGCGTCGTGATTTCCGCTTCGCACAATCCGTACTACGACAACGGGATCAAGTTCTTCGGGGCTGGCGGCAAGAAGCTGGCCGATGAAGTCGAGCTGGCGATCGAGGCGGCGATCGACGAGATCCAGCCCTGCGTCGGCCCCAAGGCGCTGGGCAAGGCCAAGCGCGTCGGCGATGCGGTCGGTCGGTACGTCGAGTTCTGTAAGTCGACTTTTCCCAACGAATTCGATCTGCGCGGGCTCAAGCTCGTTGTCGACTGCGCGCACGGGGCGACCTACCAGGTTGCGCCGCTGGTCTTCCACGAACTCGGTGCCGAGGTGATCACGATCGGCGACAAGCCGAACGGTTACAACATCAATGAGGACGTCGGCGCGACCCACGTCGAGGCGATCCGCAAGAAGGTGCTCGCCGAAGGCGCAGACTACGGGATCGCGCTCGACGGCGACGGCGACCGCCTGATCATGATCGACGGCGACGGTTCGATCATCGACGGCGACATGCTGCTGTACGTGCTGGCGCGCTACCGCCAGGACCGCGGCACGCTGGGCGGTGGCGTTGTCGGCACGCTGATGACCAATCTCGGTGTCGAGAACGCACTGGTCGAACGCGGCATTCCCTTCGTGCGTGCCAAGGTCGGCGACCGGTACGTGCTCGAACAGCTGGCCGAACACGGCTGGCTGCTCGGCGGCGAAGGTTCGGGCCATTTGCTCAGTCTCGACCGGCATTCGACCGGTGACGGCATCGTCTCGGCGCTGCAGGTGCTCGAGGCGCTGATTGAGCAGGGCAAGCCGCTGTCGGCGATCCGTGCCGAACTGACGCTTTCGGGGCAGGTGCTCAAGAACGTCCGCATTGCCAAGGGGTTCGATCTGGCCGGCTCGACCAAGATCAAGGCCAAGGTTGGCGAGGCCGAAGAGGCGATGGGCCGGGCGGGGCGCGTACTGTTGCGCGCCTCGGGCACCGAGCCGCTGATCAGGGTAATGGTCGAGCATACCCAGGCTGCAGTCGCCACCGACTGGGCCGAGCGGATCGCCGCCGTCGTGGCTGCCGAGGCGGCCGAGGACTGAGTGGCGAAACCCAACAAAAAAGCCACGGCATGCCGTGGCTTTTTCGTTGTGCCCGCTAGGGTCAGCCGAACTTGCCGGTGATGTAGTCTTCGGTCGCTTTCTTCTTCGGCGTGGTGAAGATGCTGTCGGTTTCGCCGACCTCGATCAGCTCGCCCAGATACATGTAGGCGGTGTAGTCGGAGACCCGCGCGGCCTGTTGCATGTTGTGGGTCACAATGGCGATCGTATAGTCCTGCTTCAGCTCGTGCACCAGTTCCTCGATGTGCGCGGTCGAGATCGGGTCGAGGGCCGACGTCGGTTCGTCGAGCAGGAGCACTTCCGGCTTGACCGCGACCGCGCGGGCGATGCACAGCCGCTGTTGCTGACCGCCGGACAGGCCGAGGCCGGACTGCTTGAGCTTGTCCTTCACTTCCTTCCACAGCGCGGCCTTCTGCAGCGCCCACTCGACCCGGTCGTCCATCTCGGACTTGCTCAGGCTTTCGTACAGTTTCACGCCGAAGGCGATGTTGTCGTAGATCGACATCGGGAACGGCGTCGGCTTCTGGAACACCATGCCGACCTTGGCGCGCAGCATGTTCAAGTCGACGTTCGGGTCGAGCACGTTGCGGCCGTTCATGATGATCTCGCCTTCGGCGCGCAGCTTCGGGTAGAGCCCGTACATGCGGTTGAAGGTGCGCAACAGCGTCGACTTGCCGCAGCCCGACGGGCCGATGAAGGCGGTGACTTTGCCTTCGCGGATGTCGAGGTTGATGTTCTTCAGCGCGTGGAAGTTGCCGTAGTAGAAGTTGAGGTTCTTGACGGCCAGTTTCGGATTCAGTGCTTGGGTCATGTCGGATCTCGGTATGGCTGGATTCGGTGCGGTCAGTGCGACTTCGCCGGACGGATGAGGACGCGGGCAATGATGTTGAGCGTAAGCACGAACAGGCCGATCAACAGGGCGCCTGCCCAGGCCAGCGTATGCCAGTCGTCGTACGGGCTCATCGCGAACTGGAAGATCACCACCGGCAGGTTGGCCATCGGCTGGTTCATGTTCGAGAAGAACTGGTTGTTCAGTGCGGTGAACAGCAGCGGTGCCGTTTCGCCGACGATGCGCGCCACGGCAAGCAGGATGCCGGTCACGACGCCGGCCTTCGCCGCACGCAGGCTGACCTGCAGCACCATCTTCCACTGCGGTGCGCCGAGTGCGTAGGCAGCTTCGCGCATGCTGTTCGGTACCAGTCGCAGCATGTTCTCGGTCGTACGGACGACGACCGGAATCACCAGCAGCGACAGCGCCAGTGCACCCGCCCAGCCGGAGAAATGGCCGACTTGCGCGACGTAGACGTCGTAGATGAACAGGCCGATGACGATCGACGGGGCCGACAGCAGGATGTCGTTGATGAAGCGCGTGGCCGGTGCCAGCCAGCCGCGCTCGCCGAACTCGGCCAGATAGGTGCCGGCGAGGATGCCGATCGGCGTGCCGATGGCGACCCCGACCGACGACATGGCCAGGCTGCCGACGATGGCGTTTGCAAGGCCGCCCGTGCTGCCCGGGGCTGGGGTATTCTGCGTGAACAGGGCCATGCCGAGACCGGGCAGGCCGTTGCTGAACAGCGTGTAGAGGATCCAGAGAAGCCAGAACAGGCCGAAAGCCATCGCGGCCAGCGACAGCGTCAGGCTCAGGGCATTGATCAGGCGGCGGCGGAAATAGAGAGTCATGTCGGTGCCCGCGTATCAGGAATGAGCGCCTTCGCCCTTCTGCAGCTTCAGCAGCAGAAGCTTGGAGAGGACGAGAACGACGAAGGTGATCAGGAACAGCAGCAGGCCGAGGTTGATCAGCGAGGCGGTATGCAGCGTGCCGGTGGCTTCGGTGAATTCGTTGGCCAGCGTTGCGGCAATCGAGGTACCGGGATCGAACAGCGATTCGATGGCCTTGTGCGAGTTGCCGATCACGAAGGTGACCGCCATCGTCTCGCCGAGTGCACGGCCGAGGCCGAGCATCACGCCGCCGATCACGCCGTGGCGGGTGTACGGCAGCACGACGTTCCAGACGACTTCCCAGGTGGTGCAGCCGAGGCCGTAAGCCGATTCCTTCAGCATTGGCGGAACGACTTCGAACACGTCGCGCATTACCGAAGCGATGTAGGGAATGATCATCACCGACAGGATCAGCCCGGCGGTGAACATGCCGATGCCCATCGGCGGGCCCTGGAACAGCCAGCCGATCATCGGGATGCCGGCGGTATGCTCGGTCAGCCAGGGCTGGATGTTGTCGGCAAACCACGGGGCGAAGATGAACAGGCCCCACATGCCGAAGATGATCGACGGCACGCCGGCGAGCAGTTCGATGGCGATGCCGAGCGGGCGGCGCAACCAGGTCGGCGAGAGTTCGGTCAGGAAGATGGCGATGCCGAAGCTGACCGGGATGCCGATCAGCAGGGCGATGAACGACGACAGCAGCGTGCCTCGGATCGAGTTCCAGCCCCCGAACTGTTCGGTGACCGGGTTCCAGTCGCTGCCGGTAATGAAGCCGATGCCGAAGGCCTGAATGCTGGGCCAGGCGCCGTGGATCAGCGACAGGATGATCGCAGCCAGCAGGGCCAGGACCATGAAGGCGAAAAAGCGGGTCGAGCCGCGAAAAAACATGTCCTGCAGCGCTTGCCGCTTCAGCCGTAACTCTTGGGGCGTCATGAACGTCTCCGGTTCCAATCAATGCAACAGGAGCCTCGCGGGCTCCTGTCGCTGTTCGGTAGCGGCGGCATTCTATCCGAAGCGCCGGCTACCGTTTGCTGCTTACTTCCAGATCGGCGCGTTGCTGGCGTCGGAAATCTGCTTCCACGAACCGCGGATGACATCCTTGACCGATGCCGGCATCGGCACGTAGTCCATGTCGGCCGACATCTTGTCGCCGTCCTTGTATGCCCAGTCGAAGAACTTCAGCACTTCGGCGCCATTGACCGGCTTGTCCTGCTTCTTCTGCATCAGGATGAAGGTCGCGCCGGTGATCGGCCACGAGTCCTTGCCGGCCTGGTCGGTCAGGACCACGCCGAAGCCCGGCGTACCCTTCCAGTCGGCGCTGGCCGCCGCGGCCTTGAAGGTTGCATCATCCGGCTGCACGAAGCTGCCCGACTTGTTCTGCAGCTGGGTGTAGCCCATCTTGTTCTGCTTGGCGTAGGCATACTCGACGTAGCCGATCGCGCCCTTGATGCGCTGGACGTACTGGGCGACGCCTTCGTTGCCCTTGCCGCCGACACCGGCCGGCCACTGGACCGAAGCGTCGTTGCCGACCTTGTCCTTCCAGTCGGTCGAAACCTTGGTCAGGTAGTTGGTGAAGATCCAGGTCGTGCCCGAGCCGTCGGCGCGATGGACGATGGTGACGCCCAGATCCGGCAGCTTCACGCCCGGGTTCAGCTTGGCGATCGCCGGGTCATTCCACTTCTTGATCTTGCCGAGGAACAGGTCGGCCAGCACGGTCGGGGTCAGCTTCAGTTCGCCACCCTTGACGCCTTCGATGTTGACGACCGGTACAACGCCGCCCATCACGGTCGGGAACTGCACCAGACCCGACTTTTCCAGCTCTTCGGCCTTGAGCGGCTTGTCCGACGCGCCGAAGTCCACGGTCTTGGCCTGGATCTGTTTGATGCCACCACCCGAACCGATCGATTGATAGTTCATGCCGACGCCGGTCTTGGCCTTGTACTGCTCGGCCCACTTCGCATACAGCGGGTACGGGAAAGTCGCACCGGCGCCGGTAATGTCGGCGGCGCTAGCATACGCCGTGAACAGGCCGGCCGCGATGCCGAAGCCGACGAGCAGTTTGCGCCCAAACGTCATGATCGAATCTCCTGAGGATTTTTGGTTGGTGGATCGGTTGACGGGATGCATCGTAGAACGTTCATGTTTCCGAAATATTACAAGTCGGTCACACGGGCGCAGGGCCATTCACAAGCGCCGCGACGAGCGGCATTTCAGGATTTGACGTGGTTTGACGGGGGTAGGGCATGAGCTTAGAATCGAGGGCTTTTCCGGCAGGTGCTGCAACGCGTATGGCCAGGAAGCAAGTCATCGGCAACTGGAAGATGCACGGCAGCATCGGGCAGATCCGGTCTGTTTTGTCTGAAGTTGCCCGGGCCGAGCTGGGTGCCAACGTGTCGGTGTGCGTTGCCTACCCGTATCTGGGTTTGGCCAAGTCCTTGCTGAAGGACACGGCGGTCCAGGTCGGTGCGCAGGATGTGTGCGAGTTCCACATCGGTGCCTATACCGGCGAAGTATCGGCGGCGATGCTGGCCGATGTCGGTTGCGAGCTGGTGATTGTCGGGCACTCTGAGCGGCGTCGCTATTTCGGCGAAACCAGCGAAACGGCGGCGCGGAAGGTGAGGGCGACGCTGGATGCGGGGCTGTTGCCGGTATACTGCGTCGGCGAAACGGCCGAGCAGCGCGAAAGCGGAATCGCCCACCAGGTGATTGCGGAAGAATTGCAGGTGCTGGCCGGCGTGCCGACCAGTCTCTATGCGGTGGCTTACGAGCCGTCGTGGGCGGTCGGAACCGGGGTGATTGCCACGCCGGAGCAGATCGCGGAAATGCACGCGTTCATCAAGCAGACGCTCGATGTGCGTACCCGGGTGTTGTACGGGGGAAGTGTCAAGGCGTCGAATACGGCGCAGGTGTTGGCAGTCGACGGGGTCGACGGGGTGCTCGTAGGTGGGGCTGCACTGTCGGCAAGCGAGTTTCTCGAGATCTGTCGTATCGCTGGCTGATTGCAAAATTCACACTGCGGCGCTACAATTTTCGCCGCGTTAATAGAGCAAATATGGAACTTATCAAGACTCTGGTGCTGATCGTGAACGCGCTCTCCGCGATTGCGGTGATCGTTCTCGTGCTGATGCAGCATGGCAAGGGAGCCGACATGGGTGCGGCTTTCGGTAGCGGCTCGGCCGGCAGCCTGTTCGGTTCGTCGGGCTCCGCCAACTTCCTCAGCCGCAGCACGGCCGTTTGCGCCACTGTCTTCTTCGCTTCCTGCCTTGCGCTGGTGCTGGTGATGACCCCGTCGACCAAGAAGGATTCGCTTGGTGTGATGAGCGGCGTCAAGCCGGTGGCCAGTCAGCCTGCTCAATCCACGCAGAACAAGATTCCGGAATAAGCGTCCGCGCCCGCGACTGCTTCTTCCTTGTGATTGGCCGACATGGTGAAATTGGTAGACACGCTATCTTGAGGGGGTAGTGGCTGCGGCTGTGTGAGTTCGAGTCTCACTGTCGGCACCATCATTTTTGAAAAAACCGGGGGCAACCCGGTTTTTTTTCGAGCGTGGTAACAGTAAACCGGACGTCATAGTCCGGTGTTGTCGTTAGTCAAAATCGTTCAAGAAAAACGGGGATCCGCATGCTAGAGAACTACTTCCCCATTTTGCTGTTCCTGATCATCGGCCTGCTGGTCGGTGTCGCCCCGATGTGTCTGGGGTGGGGGGTCGGCAAAGTGCTGGGGACCAACAAACCCGACGCCGAGAAGCTTCTGCCGTATGAATGCGGCTTCGATGCTTTCGAGGATGCCCGCATGCAGTTCGACGTGCGTTACTACCTCGTCGCCATTCTGTTCATCTTGTTCGACCTCGAAGTGGCCTTCCTGGTTCCTTGGGCGCTGGTGCTCAAGGACATCGGCAGCTTCGGCTTCTTCTCCATGATGATTTTCCTGGCCATTCTGGTTGTCGGCTTCATCTACGAGTGGATGAAGGGCGCCCTGGAGTGGGAGTGATCTGATGCAAGCACAAAACCTTGAGAAGGGCTTCCTGACGACCACGGTTGATACCGTCGTCAACTGGACCCGTACCGGCTCGCTGTGGCCGATGACCTTCGGTCTCGCCTGTTGCGCGGTCGAGATGATGCACGCCGGTGCGGCGCGCTATGACCTCGACCGTTTCGGCATCGTGTTCCGCCCGTCGCCGCGTCAGTCCGACCTGATGATCGTCGCCGGCACCCTGTGCAACAAGATGGCGCCGGCGCTGCGCCGCGTCTACGACCAGATGCCCGAACCGCGCTGGGTGCTGTCGATGGGCTCGTGCGCCAATGGCGGTGGCTACTACCACTACTCGTACTCGGTCGTGCGTGGTTGCGACCGCATCGTCCCGGTTGACGTCTATGTGCCGGGCTGTCCGCCGACGGCCGAGGCATTGCTGTATGGCCTGATCCAGCTGCAGAACAAGATCAAGCGCACCAATACGATCGCGCGGAGCTGACCCGATGGCCACCCTGAATACCCTGATGGAAAGCCTCGAGCGTGTGCTCGGCGACAAGCTCGCCAGCATCAAGTGCGCGCTTGATGAAGTAACGATCGAAATCAAACCGGCCGATTTCATCGCCGCGGCCACGCTGCTGCGCGATCACGCCGAGTTGCGTTTCGAATCCTGTGTCGACGTCTGCGGCGTCGACTACAGCGCGTACAAGGACAGCGTGTGGGAAGGTTCGCGCTTTGCCGCGGTCTACCACCTCAACTCCTACGCCAACAACCAGCGCCTGCGCGTACGCATGTTCGCGCTGGATGACGACTTCCCGGTCGTGCCGACCTCGGTCGACATCTGGCCGGGCAACAACTGGTTCGAGCGCGAAGCGTTCGACCTGTACGGCATCGTCTTCGAAGGCCACCCGGACCTGCGCCGCATCCTGACCGACTACGGTTTTGTCGGTCATCCGTTCCGCAAGGACTTCCCGACCTCGGGTTATGTCGAAATGCGTTACGACCCCGAGCAGGGCCGCGTGATCTACCAGCCCGTCACCATCGATCCGCGCGAAATCACCCCGCGCATCATTCGCGAGGAGAACTACGGTGGCGTCTGAAATCCGTAACTACACCCTCAACTTCGGTCCGCAGCATCCGGCCGCGCACGGCGTGCTGCGCCTCGTGCTCGAACTCGACGGCGAAGTCGTCGAGCGTGCCGACCCGCACATCGGCCTGCTGCATCGCGCGACCGAAAAACTGGCCGAATCCAAGACCTACATCCAGTCGCTGCCGTACATGGACCGTCTCGACTACGTGTCGATGATGTCCAACGAACATGCCTACTGCATGGCGATCGAGAAGCTGCTGCAGCTCGACGTGCCGGTGCGTGCGCAGTACATCCGCGTGATGTTCGACGAGATCACCCGCATCCTGAACCACCTGATGTGGATCGGTGCGCACGGGCTCGACTGCGGTGCGATGACGATCTTCCTGTATGCGTTCCGCGAGCGCGAGGACCTGATGGACGTCTACGAGGCGGTGTCGGGCGCGCGCATGCACGCGGCCTACTACCGCCCGGGTGGCGTGTATCGCGACCTGCCGGACACGATGCCGCAATACCAGGCGTCGAAAGTGCGTAATGCGGCAGCGATCAGGAAGCTCAACGAAAACCGTCAGGGGTCGATGCTCGATTTCATCGAGGACTTCACCAACCGTTTCCCGACCTATGTCGACGAATACGAGACCCTGCTGACCGACAACCGGATCTGGAAGCAGCGGACCGTCGGTATCGGCGTGCTGTCGCCGGAACGTGCGATGGCGCTGGGGCTGACCGGCCCGATGCTGCGTGGCTCGGGCGTCGCCTGGGACTTGCGCAAGAAGCAGCCGTACGAAGTCTACGACAAGCTCGATTTCGACATCCCGGTCGGTGTCAACGGCGACTGCTACGACCGCTATCTGGTCCGCATGGAAGAGATGCGCCAGTCGAACCGCATCATCAGGCAGTGCGTGAAGTGGCTGCGCGAGAATCCGGGTCCGGTCATCACCGACAACAACAAGGTTGCGCCGCCGTCGCGTGAAAGCATGAAGACCAACATGGAGGATCTGATCCACCACTTCAAGCTGTTCACCGAAGGCATGCACGTGCCCGAAGGCGAGGCATACGCCGCCGTCGAGCACCCGAAGGGCGAGTTCGGCATCTACATGGTGTCCGACGGCGCCAACAAGCCGTACCGGCTGAAGATCCGCGCGCCGGGCTTTGCCCATTTGGCCGCACTCGACGAAATGGCGCGTGGTCACATGCTGTCCGACGTCGTCGCCATCATCGGTACGCAAGACATCGTATTCGGGGAGATTGACCGCTAATGGTTACCAGCAATCAGGCACCGACGCTGAGTGCCGAATCGCAGGCGCAGATCGATCGCGAACTGGCCAAGTACCCGGCCGACCAGCGTCGCTCGGCGCTGATGAGCGCGCTGCGCATCGCCCAGGTCGAGCACCGCTGGCTGAGCAACGAGCTGATCGCCGTCGTCGCCGACTATGTCGGCGTGCCGCCGATCGCCGCGATGGAAGTCGCGACCTTCTACAACATGTTCGACCGCGCACCGGTCGGCCGTCACAAGATCACCGTCTGTACCAACCTGCCCTGTGCCTTGTCGGGTGGCTACAAGGCGGCCGACTACCTGAAGCAGAAGCTCGGGATCGGTTTCAACGAAACCACGGCCGACGGCAAGTTCACGCTGAAGGAAGGCGAATGCATGGGCGCGTGCGGTTATGCGCCGGTCCTGCTGGTGAACAACCACAGCATGTGCAACCACATGACGCCGGACGCGATCGACAAGAAACTGGCGGAGCTCGAATAAGATGACCGTTTATGTGAAAGGCGTCGTGTTCGAGGGCGTTGATTTCGACGATCCGAAGCACTGGGGCATTGAAGCCTACATGGCGCGCGGCGGTTACACCGCACTGAAGAAGATCCTCTCGACCGGCATGACGCAGGACGAGATCATCGCCGAGATGAAGACGTCGGGCCTGCGTGGCCGCGGCGGCGCGGGTTTCCCGACCGGGTTGAAGTGGTCGTTCATGCCGCGCAGCTTCCCGGGCCAGAAGTACCTCGTCTGCAACACCGACGAAGGCGAGCCGGGCACCTTCAAGGACCTCGACATCATCGTCGACAATCCGCACGCGCTGATCGAAGGCATGATCATCGGCGGTTTCGCGATGGGCATCACCGTCGGTTACAACTACATCCACGGTGAAGTGTTCGAGGCGTACGAGCGTTTCGAAGCCGCACTGGAAGAGGCGCGCGCCGCCGGTTTCCTCGGCGACAACATCCTCGGCACCAGTTTCTGCTTCCAGCTGCACGGCCACCACGGTTACGGCGCCTACATCTGTGGCGAAGAAACCGCGCTGCTCGAATCGCTCGAAGGCAAGAAGGGCCAGCCACGCTTCAAGCCGCCGTTCCCGGCGAGCTTCGGCCTCTATGGCAAGCCGACGACGATCAACAACACCGAGACGTTCGCGTCGGTGCCGTACATCATCCGCGAAGGCGGGCAGAAGTTCCTCGAGCTCGGCAAGCCGAACAACGGCGGCACCAAGCTGTTCTCGGTGTCGGGCCACGTGAACCGCCCGGGCAACTACGAGATTCCGCTCGGCACGCCGTTCAGCGAACTGCTGGAAATGTGCGGCGGGATGCGCGACGGCAAGAAGCTCAAGGCGGTGATCCCGGGCGGCTCGTCCGCTCCGGTGCTGCCGGCCGACATCATGATGCAGTGCACGATGGATTACGATTCGATCTCCAAGGCGGGATCGATGCTCGGTTCGGGTGCGGTCATCGTCATGGACGAGACCACCTGCATGGTCAAGGCGCTCGAGCGGCTGTCGTACTTCTACTTCGAAGAGTCGTGCGGCCAGTGCACGCCGTGCCGTGAAGGCACCGGCTGGCTGTACCGCGTCGTGCACCGGATCGAACAGGGCCTCGGTCGTCCCGAAGACCTCGATCTGCTGCTCTCGGTCGGCGGCAACATCGCCGGCCGGACGATCTGCGCGCTCGGCGACGCAGCGGTGATGCCGGTGCAGGGGATGCTCAAGCATTTCCGCAGCGAATTCGAACACCACATCGAACACAAGCAGTGCCTGGTTCCGGGCTTCTGATTGGGTTTGGTTAAAAATTTGCCATTGAATCGAGTCGATCATGCTGGAAATTGAAATCGACGGTAAGAAACTGACAGTCCCCACTGGAAGCACCGTGATGGACGCCGCCAATTCGATTGGCGTGCATATCCCGCACTTCTGCTACCACAAGAAGCTGTCGATTGCCGCGAACTGCCGGATGTGCCTGGTCCAGGTCGAGAAAGCGCCGAAACCGCTGCCCGCCTGTGCTACCCCCGTTACCGACGGGATGAAGGTCTATACCCACTCCGACATGGCCGTGAAGGCCCAGAAAGGGGTGATGGAATTCCTGCTGATCAACCACCCGCTCGACTGCCCGATCTGCGATCAGGGCGGCGAATGCCAGCTGCAGGATCTGGCCGTGGGTTACGGTCAGTCGGGCTCGCGCTACGAGGAAGAAAAGCGCGTTGTCGCCAACAAGAACCTCGGTCCGCTGATCTCGACCGACATGACGCGCTGCATCCACTGCAGCCGCTGCGTGCGCTTTACCGAAGAGATCGCCGGCTACCAGGAACTTGGCATGCCGGGTCGTGGCGAGCACACCGAGGTGATGAGCTTCATCGGCAAGACCGTGAACTCGGAAATCTCCGGCAACGTGATCGATCTGTGCCCGGTCGGTGCGCTGACCAGCAAGCCGTTCCGCTACAGCGCCCGAACCTGGGAGCTGTCGCGTCGCAAGAGCGTTGGTGCGCATGACGGTCTCGGTGCCAACCTCGTGGTTCAGGTCAAGAACAACCAGGTGATGCGTGTTCTGCCGCTCGAGAACGAAGCCATCAACGAATGCTGGCTGTCGGACCGCGACCGTTTCAGCTACGAAGCGCTGAACAGCGCAGCGCGTCTGACCCAGCCGATGGTCAAGGACGGCGGTCAGTGGAAGGTCGTTGGCTGGCAGGAAGCGCTCGAGCTGGTTGCGACCAAGCTCAAGGGCATCACCGCCAGCCATGGCGCCGACAGTGTTGCCGCGATCGCTTCGCCGAACAGCACGCTCGAAGAACTCTATCTGCTGCGCAAGTCGCTGGCCGGTCTGGACATCCGCAATCTGGAAGCACGTACCCGCCTTGGCGACGTGCGTTTCGAGACCAAGGCTGCCGGCTGGCTCGGCCAGAGCATCGTCGATCTCGCCGCAAGCGAATCGCTGCTGCTGATCGGCTCGACGCTGCGCAAGGAACAGCCGCTGCTGGCGCAACGTCTGCGCCAGTCGGTGAAGAAGGGCCTGAAGCTCGCACTGATCAACCCGCACGACGACGAGCTGCTGTGCGCGGTTGCCGGCAAGCTGGTCGTGCGTCCGGACCAGTTGGTCGAAGGCGTACTGGCCGTGCTCAAGGCTGCGGCCGACATCACCGGCAAGGCCGTGCCGGCCGACATCGATCTGGCAGGTGTTGAAGTTTCGACCGAGGCGCGTGCGCTGGCCGAACTGATTGTCGCCGGCGAGAAGAAGTCGCTGGTGCTCGGCAATATCGCGCTGCAACACGAACGTGCGGCCGAACTGCACGCTGCTGCGGCTGCGCTGGCCGAGATCGCCGGTGCGACGCTGGGCCTGCTGCGCGACGGCGCCAACAGCGTCGGTGCCGACATCGTCGGTTTCGCCACGAACAAGGATCTGATCACCGCGAACAAGAAGGCCTACGTGCTGCTGCACAGCGAACTGGCCGACCTGAAGCAGGGCGCCAAGGCGGCCTTCGAAGGTGCGGAGTTCGTCGTCGCGATGACGTCGTTCGCCGACGAAGCGCGCGACTACGCCGACGTGCTGCTGCCGGTGTCGCCGTTCTCGGAAACCTCGGGCACCTTCGTCAACATGGAAGGCAAACCGCAGAGTTTCAACGGCGTTGTCCGCCCGCTGGGCGAAACCCGTCCGGCGTGGAAGGTGTTGCGCGTACTCGGCAACATCCTCGGCCTCAACGGTTTCGACTACGACAGCTCGGAAGCAGTCCGTGGCGACGTGCTGAACGGCGATATCGCCAAGGTGCTCGACAACACGCCGGCCAAGGCCGTTGCGGTCAAAGCGCAGGCCACTGCCGGCCTGGTCCGTCTGGCTGAAGTGCCGCTGTACGAAACCGACGCACTGGTCCGCCGCGCACCGAGCCTGCAGGCAACGGTGGATGCCGAATCGGCTGCGCAGCTGCGTGCCAACGCAGCCACGCTGGCGTCGTTCGGTCTGGTTGCCGGCGGCAATGCTTGCGTCCAGCAGGGCGGGGCGTCGGTGACGCTGGCCGTTGCCGAAGATGCGGGCCTGCCTGACCAGGTGGTGCGCGTGCCGTTCGGCCGTGCAACGCTGGCGCTCGGTTCGGGTGCAATCGAAGTGATCAAGGCATAAGGGGGGGACGAGCATGGAATTTCTGCAAACCACGCTGGGCCTCAACGCCAGCCTTGCTTTCTTCCTCTGGACGCTGGCCAAGATCCTCTGCATCGTCGCGCCGCTGATGGGGGCAGTTGCCTATGCCACCTACGCCGAACGCAAGGTCATCGGCTACATGCAGATCCGGATCGGCCCGAACCGGGTTGGCCCGTTCGGCCTGCTGCAGCCGATCGCCGACGGCGTGAAGCTCCTGCTGAAGGAAATCATTGCGCCGAGCGCCGCGAGCAAGGGGCTGTATTTCCTGGCGCCGGTCATGGTGCTGGTGCCGGCACTGGCCGCCTGGGCGGTCGTGCCGTTCTATCCGGGCTTCGTCGTCGCCGATGTCAACGTCGGCTTGCTGTACGTGATGGCGATCACCTCGATGGGCATCTACGGCGTGATCATCGCCGGCTGGGCGTCGAACTCGAAGTACGCCTTCCTCGGCGGCCTGCGTGCCGCTGCGCAGGTCGTGTCATACGAGCTGGCGATGGGCTTTGCGCTGGTCGGCGTGATCATGGTGTCGGGTTCGCTGAACCTCACCGAGATCGTCAACCAGCAGGGTCACGGTATCGGCGGGGGCTCGATCCTGTCGTGGAACCTGATTCCGCTGCTGCCGCTGTTCGTCGTCTACTTCATCTCGGGTGTCGCCGAAACCAACCGCGCGCCGTTCGACGTGGTCGAAGGCGAGTCGGAGATCGTGGCCGGCCACATGGTCGAGTACTCGGGCATGAGCTTCGCGCTGTTCTTCCTCGCCGAATACGCGAACATGTGGCTGATCGCCGCGATGGCGTCGGTGATGTTCCTCGGCGGCTGGCTGTCGCCGTTCCCGGAAAGCTGGCCGATCCTCGGCGCGCCGTCCTTCCTGTGGTGGGTGCTCAAGGTCTTCTTCATGATGTTCCTCTTCCTGTGGTTCCGTGCCACGTTCCCGCGCTATCGCTACGACCAGTTGATGCGCCTGGGCTGGAAGGTGTTCATCCCGGTGACGCTGGTCTGGATCGTGGTGGTCGGCGCGTGGATGCAAACCCCGCTGTCGCTGTGGAAGTAAGCAGGGGATAGACATGGAAAAAATTGCTCATTTCTTCAAGACCTTCCTGCTGGTCGAACTGGTCAAGGGGCTGATGCTCACGGGCCGGCACTTCTTCCAGCGCAAGATCACGGTGCAGTTCCCCGAGGAAAAAACGCCGTACAGTCCGCGTTTCCGCGGCCTGCACGCCCAGCGTCGCTATGCCAACGGCGAAGAGCGCTGCATTGCCTGCAAACTGTGCGAAGCGGTTTGCCCGGCAATGGCGATCACGATCGAATCGGAGCAGCGCCCGGACGACAACACCCGTCGCACCACGCGTTACGACATCGACCTGACCAAGTGCATTTTCTGCGGTTTCTGCGAAGAAGCCTGTCCGGTTGACGCGATCGTCGAAACGCACATTCTCGAGTATCACGGCGAGAAACGCGGCGACCTGTACTACACCAAGCCGATGTTGCTGGCGGTGGGTGACAAGTACGAAGCGCAGATCGCCGCCAACAAGGCGGCAGACGCCAAATACCGTTAACAGGGCCGATTCGCTATGACCGAAGTGATTTTCTATGTGTTCGCCGCCATCCTGCTGTTCGCAGGTTTGCGCGTGGTCACCGCCAAGAACCCGGTGCACGCGGCGCTGTATCTGGTGCTGTCGTTCTTCAATGGTGCGGCGCTGTGGATGCTGATGCAGGCCGAGTTCCTCGCGGTGTCGCTGATCGTCGTCTATGTCGGCGCGGTGATGGTGCTTTTCCTCTTCGTGGTGATGATGCTCGACATCAACTTCGAGGAGCTGCGCAAGGGCTTCTGGAAGTACGTGCCCGTCGCCGGGACCGTGGCCGTGGTGATGGCCGTCGAGATGGCGCTGATCCTGTCGCACCGTGCGGCACAGATCGAAGGTGCGGGGCTGGTCGACCATCCGGCCGGCTACAACAACGCCAAGGTGCTGGGCCAGCTGATCTACACCGAGTACTTCCTGCCGTTCCAGCTCGCTGCGGTGCTGCTGCTCGTCGGCATGATCGCCGCGATCGCGCTGACGCTGCGCAAGCGCAAGAACACCAAGTACATCAACCCGGCCAACCAGATCCAGGTCAAGCGGAACGATCGCGTGAAGATCGTTTCGATGCCGGCCGAAGAACGTCCGAGCGTCGAGGCCCCCAAGGCCGACGACGGTCAGGCGTAAGCGGCGGGAGAGGACAACAACGTGATCACACTCACTCACTACCTTGTGCTGGCGGCAATCCTGTTTGCGATTTCCGTATTCGGCATCTTCATGAACCGCAAGAACCTGATCGTGCTGCTGATGGCGATCGAGTTGATGTTGCTGGCGGTGAACATGAACTTCATCGCCTTCTCGCAGTTCCTTGGCGATACCGCGGGGCAGGTCTTCGTCTTCTTCATCCTGACCGTGGCGGCGGCCGAATCGGCCATCGGCCTTGCGATCCTCGTGGTGCTGTTCCGCGGCCTGCGTTCGATCGACGTCGAAGACCTCGACAGCCTCAAGGGCTGACCCGATAACAAGATCGACATAACAGGTATTGCCAATGGACATGAAAACGATCTACCTGCTCATCCCGCTCGCGCCGCTGTTCGGCGCGCTGGTGGCAGGTCTCTTCGGCTGGGCGATCAGTCGCCGCGCCGCGCACTGTGTGACGATCGCCGGCGTTGCGGTATCGTTCCTGCTTTCGGCCTTCGTGCTGAAAGGCATCGTGCTGGACGGCGTCGAGCCGTTCAACGGCACGGTCTACACCTGGCTGACCGTGAACGGCATCGAGTTCAACGTCGGCTTCCTCGTCGACAGCCTGACCGCGATGATGATGTGCGTGGTGACCTTCGTGTCGCTGATGGTGCACATCTACACGATCGGCTACATGGAAGAAGACCCGGGCTACAACCGTTTCTTCAGCTACATCTCGCTGTTCACCTTCTCGATGCTGATGCTGGTGATGGCCAACAACTTCGTCCAGCTGTTCTTCGGCTGGGAAGCGGTCGGTCTGGTGTCGTACCTGCTGATCGGCTTCTGGTTCAAGCGCCCGACGGCGACGTTCGCCAACCTCAAGGCCTTCCTGGTCAACCGCGTCGGTGACTTCGGTTTCCTGCTCGGGATCGGCCTTGTCCTCGCTTACTTCGGCACGCTCGACTACGCCGCCGTGTTCGCGCAGGCTCCCGCACTGAAGGATGCGACCGTCACGCTGTTCCCGGGCGCAACCTGGTCGCTGCTGACCGTGACCTGCATCCTGCTGTTCATCGGCGCCATGGGCAAGTCCGCCCAGTTCCCGCTGCACGTGTGGCTGCCGGATTCGATGGAAGGTCCGACCCCGATTTCGGCGCTGATCCACGCCGCAACGATGGTGACCGCCGGCATCTTCATGGTGTCGCGCATGTCGCCGCTGTTCGAGCTGTCGGATACCGCGCTGAACTTCGTGCTGGTGATCGGCGCGATCACCGCGCTGTTCATGGGTTTCCTCGGCATCATCCAGAACGACATCAAGCGCGTCGTCGCATACTCGACGCTGTCGCAGCTCGGTTACATGACGGTCGCGCTCGGCGCCTCGGCCTACTCGGTCGCCGTGTTCCACCTGATGACGCACGCGTTCTTCAAGGCGCTGCTGTTCCTTGGCGCGGGTTCGGTGATCATGGGCATGCACCACGATCAGGACATCCGCAACATGGGCGGCCTGCGCAAGTACATGCCGATCACCTGGATCACCTCGCTGGTCGGTTCGCTGGCGCTGATCGGTACGCCGTTCTTCTCGGGCTTCTACTCGAAGGATTCGATCATCGAGGCCGTTGCCGAGTCGCACCTGCCGGGTGCGAGCTTTGCGTACTTCGCCGTCGTCGCCGGTGTCTTCATCACGGCGTTCTACTCGTTCCGGATGTACTTCCTTGTGTTCCACGGCAAGGAGCGCTGGATGGCCAAGGATCATCATGCGCATCACGAAGCGGACGCGCACGACGAGGACGAACACCATCACGGTCTCGGCCCGAACGACAAGCCGCACGAGTCGCCGTGGGTGGTGACCCTGCCGCTGGTACTGCTGGCGATTCCGTCGGTACTGATCGGCTACTTCGCGATCGAACCGATGCTGTACGGCAAGTTCTTCGAAGGGGTGATCTTCTTCAACCACGAAGCCCATCCGGCAATGGAAATGCTCAAGGAAGAGTTCCATGGTCCGGTAGCGATGGCACTGCATTCGCTGCAGACGCCGGTGCTGTGGCTGGCCATCGGTGGTGTCGTGGCGTCCTACGTGTTCTACATGGTGGCGCCGGCCATTCCGGCTGCGATCGACCGCTTCTTCACGGCCATCGGCGTACGCAAGCTGCTGGAAGAGAAGTACTACATGGACCACCTCTACATCGACGGTTTCGCCCGTTTCGGCCGTGTGCTCGGTACGGTGTTCTGGAAGGTCGGTGACGTGCTGATGATCGACGGCCTGATGGTCAACGGCACGGCCAAGGTGGTTGGCTTCTTCTCGAAGGTCACCCGCCGTCTGCAAACGGGTTACATCTACCACTACGCGTTCGCGATGATTCTCGGCGCGCTGGTGCTGATGACCTGGTGGCTCGGTGGCGTGCTGGTCAGCCAGTAAGCTCGGTTTGAATTGATAACAAGTAGGTAAACTATGACGGGTAATCTTCTGAGCCTGACGATCTGGGTGCCGATCGTCGCCGGCCTCGTCGTGCTCGCTACCGGGGGAGACCGCAACGCCAACGCCGCGCGCTGGCTTGCCGTCCTCGGTGCACTGGCCGGCTTCCTGGTGTCGGTCCCGCTCTACACCGGCTTCGACACGCTGCATGGCGGCATACAGTTCGTCGAGTCGACACCGTGGATCTCGACCTTCAACATCAACTACGCGCTCGGCGTCGACGGGCTGTCGGTGCTGTTCGTGATCCTGAACAGCTTCACGACGCTGATGGTCGTGATCGCCGGCTGGCAGGTGATCCAGAGCCGCGTGGCGCAATACATGGCCGCCTTCCTGATCATGTCGGGCCTGATCAACGGTGCGTTTGCCGCGACCGATGCGATCCTGTTCTACGTGTTCTTCGAAGCGATGCTGATCCCGATGTACCTGATCATCGGTGTCTGGGGCGGCCCGAACCGGATCTACGCGTCGGTGAAGTTCTTCCTGTACACGCTGCTCGGCTCGCTGCTGACGCTGGTGGCCTTTGTTTACCTGTACATGCAGGCTGGCGGCAGCTTCGTCATCGCCGACTTCCAGCGCCTGCCGCTGGGCATGGGCGCGCAGGCCATGCTGCTGATCGCGTTCTTCTTCGCGTTTGCCGTCAAGGTGCCGATGTGGCCGGTGCACACCTGGCTGCCGGACGCCCACGTCGAAGCGCCAACGGGCGGTTCGATGGTGCTGGCTGCGATCACGCTGAAGCTCGGCGCCTACGGCTTCCTGCGGTTTGCGTTGCCGATCGCGCCGGATGCCGCACGCGAGTATGCCTGGGTCTTCATCCTGTTCTCGCTGATTGCCGTCGTCTACATCGGTCTCGTTGCATTGGTGCAGACCGACATGAAGAAGCTGGTGGCTTATTCGTCGATCTCGCACATGGGCTTCGTTACCCTGGGCTTCTTCATGTTCGCCGGTGGTACCCAGCTGAATCCGTACGCAGTTGAAGGTGCGATCGTGCAGATGGTCAGCCACGGCTTCGTTTCGGCGGCAATGTTCTTCTGCATCGGCGTGATGTACGACCGCGTGCACAGCCGCAAGATCGCCGACTACGGTGGCGTTGCCAACAAGATGCCGATCTTTGCCGCGTTCATGATGCTGTTCGCGATGGCCAACTCGGGCCTGCCGGGTACGTCGGGATTCGTCGGCGAGTTCATGGTCATCCTCGGTGCGGTGCAAGTGAACTTCTGGTACGCGTTCGCCGCCGCCACCACGCTGATCTTCGGCGCCGGTTACACGCTGTGGATGTACAAGCGGGTGATCTTCGGCGATGTTGCCAACGATCACGTCGCCGAACTCAAGGATGTGAACAAGCGCGAATTTCTCGTCCTCGCCGTGCTGGCCATTGCCGTTCTCGGCATGGGCCTGTATCCGAAGCCGTTTACCGAAGTGATGCACGTGTCGGTCAACGACCTGATCTGGCACGTCTCGCAGTCCAAGCTCCAATAAAGAGTCACCGATGAATATCATGACCTGGTCCAGTCTCAACGCTGGCGTCGCGACCCCGGAGATCTTCCTGCTCTGTGCGACCTGCGCCATCCTGTTGATCGATGTGTTTCTCAGCGATGCAAAGCGCCACATCAGCTACGTGCTGACCCTGGCGGCGCTGGTCGCTACCGGCTGCCTGCTGGTGGCCGGCTACTCGCTCCAACCGCAACTTGCCTTCAACGGCATGTTCATCGCCGACCCGCTGGCATCGCTGTCCAAACTCGGCATGGTGGTGGGCGTGATCCTGATGCTCGTTTACGGTCGCGGTTATGCGGCAGTGCGCGGCCTGTTCCGCGGCGAGCTGTTCACGCTGACGCTGTGTGCGTTGCTCGGGATGATGGTGATGGCGTCTGCCGTCAACTTCGTCGTGCTCTACGTCGGCCTTGAACTGCTGTCGCTGTCGTTGTACGCGCTGGTTGCACTGCAGCGGACGTCGAGCCGTTCGACCGAAGCGGCGATGAAGTATTTCATCCTCGGTGCACTGGCTTCGGGCCTGCTGCTGTACGGCATGTCGATGGTGTATGGCGCAACCCAGAGCCTCGACGTCTTCGTCATCGCGCAAAAGATCGCCCATGACGAAGCCAACCGTTTGCTCACGGTATTCGGCATCGTGTTCATCGTCACCGGTCTGGGCTTCAAGCTCGGTGCCGTGCCGTTCCACATGTGGGCACCGGACGTTTACGACGGTGCACCGACGCTGGTGTCGCAACTGATCGGTTCGGCGCCGAAGGTTGCCGCGTTCGCCTTCATCATGCGCATCCTGGCGCAGGCGCTCGAAGGTTTCGCCTTCGACTGGCGCTCGATGCTGATGGTGCTGGCGGTGCTGTCGCTGGTGATCGGCAACGTGACCGCGATTGCGCAGGTCAACATCAAGCGGATGTTCGCCTACTCGACGATCTCGCACATGGGTTTCCTGCTGCTCGGCATCATGGCGGCGACCCCGGGTGGCTACGCCGCCGCGTTCTTCTACGCGATGACGTACATGCTCACCGCCGCCGCAGGTTTCGGCCTCATCATGCTGCTGTCGCGTGAAGGTTTCGAGGCCGACCAGATCGCCGACTTCCGTGGCCTGAACAAGCGCAGCCCCTGGTTTGCCGCAATGATGCTGATCGTGATGTTCTCGATGGCCGGCATCCCGGTGTTCATCGGCTTCTTCGCCAAGCTGGCGATCATCCAGGCGCTGGTCGGTCTGGGGCTGGTCTGGCTGGCGGTGATTGCCGTGCTGATGTCGGTGATCGGGGCGTTCTACTACCTGCGCGTGGTCAAGGTCATGTACTTCGAAGACCCGACCGACACCGCGCCGATCGCGGCCGGTGCCGATGCCAAGCTGGTGCTGTCGGTCAACTGCCTGCTGCTGCTGGTGCTCGGCATGGCGCCGGATCGCCTGCTGACCGCACTGACCACCGCACTGCAGTTTTCGCTGCATCCCGGCCTGTAAATGCTGGAAGTCATCCTTCTGGGCACGTTGGCGGCGCTGGCCGCCAATGTGCCTTTTGTTTCGGGGCGCCTGTTCGGCGTGCTGCGCGTCGCCAACAAGCACTTCGGCTGGCAGCTGCTCGAATGGGCCGCGTACTACTTTGCGATCGGTGGCGCAGCCTGGTTGCTGGAGTCGCGGTTGGCGACGCCGCATTCACAGAACTGGCAGTTTTTCGTCACCACGCTGGCGCTGTTTGCCGTGCTGTCGTGGCCGGGCTTCGTCTGGCGCTTCTTCTGGCGCAAGCCGGGGCTGTAAAGGTCAGGGTAAAGACCTAGTTGAATCAACGATTTATCGACTTGGTCATGAATTTTCTGCAGGAAGGGCTTGCGGAGTTCCGGTAGCAACGCTAATATGCAGTCCTTCGTTAGGCACGTAGCTCAGCTGGTTAGAGCACCACCTTGACATGGTGGGGGTCGTTGGTTCGAGTCCAATCGTGCCTACCAACGAATTCTGGAGATCAAGTCATGTTGCGAACTCGCACTACTATCCAACACTAAACGGATAGCCGTGCTGGCAAATTGATTTGATCGAGTAAAAAAGTGCGGCCTGGCCGCACTTTTTTTTTGTCCTCACGTATCGTTAACGACCTGTTCCGGTCCAGCTCAAAGGCGCTCACCATGCCCGTCGTCACGCTCCCTGATGGTTCCCAACGCCAGTTCGATGCACCGCTGCGTGTGCATGACGTCGCTGCCAGCATCGGCGCCGGTCTGGCCCGTGCCGCACTGGCTGGCAAGGTCGATGGCCAGCTGGTCGATACCAGCTACCTGATCGACCGCGACGTACAGCTGGCGATCATCACCGACCGCGATGCCGAAGGGCTGGAAGTCATCCGCCATTCGACCGCCCACTTGCTCGCGTATGCGGTGAAGACCTTGTTCCCGGATGCGCAGGTGACGATCGGTCCCGTCATCGACGACGGCTTCTATTACGACTTCAGCTACAAGCGCCCGTTTACGCCGGAAGATCTGGCGCTGATCGAAAAGAAGATGGTCGAGCTGGCCAAGCAGGATTTGCCGGTCGAGCGCTACGAGTTGAGCCGCGACGAGGCGGTGGCCTACTTCAAGGGCATCGGCGAAGCGTACAAGGCCGAGATCATCGAAAGCATTCCGGCCGATCAGGTGCTGAGCCTGTATCGCGAAGGCGAGTTCACCGACCTGTGTCGTGGCCCGCACGTGCCGTCGACCGGCAAGCTCAAGGTGTTCAAGCTGATGAAGGTCGCCGGTGCTTACTGGCGCGGCGACTCGAAGAACGAAATGCTCACGCGCGTCTACGGTACGGCGTGGACCAAGAAGGAAGACCTCGAGGCCTATCTGCACCGTCTGGAAGAGGCCGAGAAGCGCGATCACCGCAAGATCGGCAAGGCGCTCGACCTGTTCCACCTGCAGGACGAGGCGCCGGGCATGGTGTTCTGGCATCCGAAAGGCTGGGCAGTGTGGCAGGCGATCGAGCAGTACATGCGTCGCAAACTCGACCAGCACGGCTACCAGGAAATCCGTACGCCCATGGTGATGGACCGTACGTTGTGGGAGAAGTCCGGTCACTGGGGCAACTACCGCGACAACATGTTCACGACCGAGTCGGAAAAGCGCGACTACGCCGTCAAGCCGATGAACTGCCCGGGCCACATCCAGGTGTTCAATCAGGGGCTGCGCTCCTATCGTGACCTGCCGCTGCGCTATGCCGAATTCGGCTCCTGCCACCGCAACGAGCCCTCCGGCTCGCTGCACGGCATCATGCGCGTGCGCGGCTTCGTCCAGGACGACGCGCACATCTTCTGTACCGAAGAACAGGTGCAGCAGGAAGCTGCAGCCTTCATCGACCTGCTGAAGGAGGTTTACGCCGACTTCGGTTTCGACGAGATCCTCGTCAAGCTGTCGACCCGGCCGGAAAAGCGCATCGGTACCGAAGAGGCGTGGGACCGCGCTGAAGCCGCACTGGCGGCTGCACTTGACTCCAAGGGGCTGGCATTCGAGTACCTGCCGGGCGAGGGGGCGTTCTACGGTCCGAAGATCGAGTTCACGCTGAAAGACTGCCTTGGCCGACTGTGGCAGTGCGGTACGCTGCAGATTGACCCGAACCTGCCTGAGCGTCTCGGTGCCGAGTACGTCGGCGAGGACAACGCCAAACATCGGCCGATCATGCTGCACCGTGCCGTGCTCGGTTCGCTCGAGCGTTTCATCGGTATCCTGATCGAAAACTTTGCCGGTGCGTTCCCCTTGTGGCTGGCGCCGACGCAGTTCGTCGTCATGAATATTTCCGAATCTCAGCGTGAGTATGCCGAGTCCGTCGCAAAAACCCTGCGCGCCAAGGGCTTCCGTGGTGAAGCCGACTTGAGAAACGAGAAAATAACCTATAAAATTCGCGAACATAGCTTGCAGCGCTTGCCTTATCAACTCATCGTGGGTGACAAGGAGAAGGAAGCAGGCTTGGTAGCCGTGCGTAGCCGCAGTGGCGAGGACCTCGGGCAAGTGACGCTGGAGGCGCTGATCGAGCGCTTCAATGGCGAACTGCTCTGAGGTAAATCCCCCGAGACGCACGGTTTTTCTTTTTCCGGATTTGGAGAACTGCAATAGCTGCGCAAGACAAAGAACCGCGGATCAACGGTGAAATCACCGGCCGCGAAGTGCGACTGCAAGGGGCCGAGGGTGAACAACTCGGTATCGTAAGCCTGTTCCAGGCGATGTCGATGGCTGAAGAGGCCGAACTCGACCTGGTTGAAATCGCCCCGAACGCGCAGCCGCCGGTTTGCCGTCTGATGGACTATGGCAAGTTCAAGTTCCAAGAGTCCAAGAAGAAGGCTGCGGCCAAGGCGAAGCAGAAGCAGATCCAGGTCAAGGAAGTCAAGTTCCGCCCGGGGACCGACGAGAACGATTACCAGGTCAAACTGCGCAATCTGGTTCGTTTCCTCGAGGAAGGCGACAAGGCGAAGATCACCCTGCGCTTCCGTGGTCGCGAAATGGCCCACCAGGAAATCGGCATGGCACAGCTCAAGCGTGTCGAAGCCGACCTGACCGAGCTGGCCGTGGTCGAGCAGTATCCGCGCCTTGAAGGCCGGCAAATGGTGATGATGCTCGCGCCGAAGAAGAAGTAGGCGCTAGCAGCACAGAATAACGGCGTGGCGACAGCCGCCGTCGAGTTCCGGAAACGGGATCGTTGTCGCAACAAAAGCGGGGTGGCGGGCTTTAAGTCTCTTTGGAGCGCCTGTTGCCTGATCCAACACAACTTGGAGTGCATATTCATGCCCAAGATGAAAACCAAGAGCAGCGCCAAGAAGCGCTTCAAGGTTCTTGGCGGTGGCGGCGTCAAGCGCAGCCATGCGTTCAAGCGCCACATCCTTACCAAGAAAACCACCAAAAACAAGCGCCAACTGCGCGGCACCTCGATGGTCGATGCGACCAACATGGGCCACGTACGTGCGATGTTGCCCTACGCGTAACTAAAGGAGAAGAAACATGCCTCGCGTTAAACGTGGTGTAACCGCCCGCGCTCGTCACAAGAAGATCCTGAATCTGGCGAAGGGCTATCGCGGCCGTCGCAAGAACGTATACCGCATTGCCAAGCAAGCGGTTATGAAGGCTGGCCAATACGCTTACCGTGACCGTCGTCAAAGGAAGCGTCAGTTCCGTCAGCTGTGGATCACCCGTATCAATGCAGCAGCGCGCGAATGCGGTCTGGCCTACAGCCGCTTCATGAACGGCCTGAAAAAGGCCGGCATCGAAGTGGACCGCAAGGTGCTGGCTGACCTCGCCGTGTTCGACAAGCCGGCTTTTGCCAAGTTTGTCGAGCAAGCCAAGGCTGGCCTCGCTGCCTGATCGGTAAGTGCTTGAAAAGGGAGGCTTTCCGGCCTCCCTTTTTTATTCCTGTCGTTTGGGCGTGTTTTGCCACAGCGACGTTGACGAGACGTGATTCCCGAGCATTCCGACCAGAATTTTCGTGAATCGTTTTTCCTGACCCATCCGGGACCCGACCATGGTTGCGAACGTACAAACCCTTCTTGACGAAGGCCTGGCCGCTCTGGCGGCGACGAGCGACGCGCAAGAGCTGGAGAACGCCAAGGCGCGTTACATTGGCAAGGAAGGTGCGATCACCGCCTTGCTGCGCCAGCTGGGCGCCTTGCCGCCGGAAGAAAAGAAAACCTTTGGCGCGACCGTCAATCAGGCCAAGCAGGCCTTCGAAGCCGCACTGCAGGCGCGTCGCGACGCGCTGACCGCGGACAAGCTCGCAAAACAGCTGGCTGCCGAAGCGCTCGACGTCACCCTGCCGGGCCGCGGCCAGCCTTCCGGTGGCCTGCACCCGGTGACGCTGGTGCAGCAGCGCATCGAGGCGCTGTTCCGTTCGATCGGTTTCGACGTCGCCGACGGGCCGGAAATCGAGAACGATTTCCACAATTTCGAAGCGCTGAACATTCCCAAGGATCACCCGGCGCGGGCGATGGCCGACACCTTCTATATCGAAGGCGAGGCTGGCGGCGAGCCGCTGGTGCTGCGCACCCACACCAGTCCGATCCAGGTCCGCTACATGCTGAACAACCAGCCGCCGATCAAGATCGTCGCGCCGGGGCGCGTGTACCGCGTCGATTCGGATGCGACCCATTCGCCGATGTTCCACCAGATGGAAGGGCTGTGGGTTGACGAGGGCGTATCGTTTGCCGACCTCAAGAGCGTCATCGTCGACTTCCTGCGCCGTTTCTTCGAGCGTGACGACCTGCAGGTGCGCTTCCGTCCGTCCTTTTTCCCGTTCACCGAGCCGTCGGCCGAGATCGATGTGCTGGGCGAGCGCGGCTGGCTCGAAGTCGGTGGCTGCGGCATGGTGCATCCGAACGTGCTGAAGAACGTCGGCATCGATGCCGAGAAGTACACCGGCTTTGCCTTCGGCATCGGCCTCGACCGCTTCGCGATGCTGTATTACGGCGTCAACGACCTCCGTCTGTTCTTCGAGAACGATCTGTCGTTCCTCGGGCAGTTCGAGTAAACCCGGACGGTCCGCCGAACCCCGAATTCCTTTTCCCATGCCTGAATGCAACCGTCGCCCGGCGACGGCTGCACCTTGGAGCCAAGCGATGAAATTTTCCGAACAATGGCTGCGCAGCTGGGTCGACCCCCAGCTCGATTCCGAGCAGTTGGCACACCTGCTGACGATGGCCGGCCTCGAGGTTGAAGAGAACGAACCGGCAGCGCCGGCATTCGACAACGTCTTCGTGGCCGAAGTGCTGTCGATCGCCAAGCACCCGGACGCCGACCGTCTGAACGTTTGCAGTGTCAATGTCGGTGAAGCCGAACCGATCACCATTGTGTGTGGCGCACCGAACGTGGCCGTCGGCCTGAAAGTGCCGTGCGCCCGTATCGGTGCGACGCTGCCCGGCGATTTCAAGATCAAGCGCGCCAAGGTGCGCGGCGTCGAATCGTCCGGCATGTTGTGCTCGGGCGACGAGTTGGGGATTCCTGATGGCGTTGACGGCCTGCTGCTGCTGCCGGCCGATGCGCCGGTCGGCACCCCGATCCGCGACTACCTGCAGCTCGATGACCGGTTGCTGACGCTCAAGCTCACGCCGAATCGTGCCGACTGCCTGTCAATCAAGGGTATTGCCCGCGAAGTCGCCGCGCTGACCGGCGCTGCAGCCAGCCCGGTGCTGCCGCAGGCCGTCGCGCCGTCGATCGACGACGCACGTACCGTTACGCTGCATGCCGCCGATGCCTGCCCGCGCTACATCGGCCGCGTGCTGCGCAACGTCGATACCCGCGCCGCCACGCCGGACTGGATGAAGCAGCGTCTGGCACGCTCGGGCATCCGTTCGATCTCGGCCGTGGTCGATGTCACCAATTACGTGCTGCTCGAGCAGGGGCAACCGATGCATGCGTTCGACCTGGCCAGGATCGAAGGCGGCGTGCAGGCGCGCTTTGCCAAGCCGGGTGAAAAGCTCGTGCTGCTGAACGAGAAGGAAGTTGCCCTGGATTCCGACATGCTCGTCATTGCCGACGACGTGAAGGCGCTGGCACTGGCCGGCATCATGGGAGGGCTGGAGTCGTCGGTTGGCGATGCAACCCGCGATCTGTTCCTCGAGTCTGCCTACTTCGCGCCGGGCGTGATTGCCGGCAAGGGGCGTCGCCTGGGATTCAGCTCGGACAGCTCGCACCGCTTCGAGCGCGGTGTCGATTTCGGCGCCAGTCGTGCCGCGCTGGAGCGCGCCACGCAGCTGATCCTCGATATCTGCGGCGGTCAGGCCGGACCGGCGAGCGAAGCCGTCGGCACGCTGCCGGCGCGTCCGCCGGTGACGCTGCGCGTCTCGCGCGTCGCCAGGGTGCTTGGCGTGCAATTGAGTGCCGAAGAGATTGTCGCGATTCTGGGTCGGATCGGTCTGCCGGCCGAACTTGCCGGTGATGCGATCACCGTCACGCCGCCGAGTTTCCGTTTCGACATCGAAATCGAGGAAGACCTGATCGAGGAAGTGGCACGCGTTTACGGCTACGAAAATATCCCGGTGTCGGCATCGAACGCCAAACTGGCGATGCTGCCGCTGCCGGGCGACGCACGTGGCCGGATGGCGCTGAAGCAGCTGCTGGTGGCGCGCGATTACCGCGAAGCGATCAACTACGCTTTCGTCGAGGCGAAATGGGAAGCCGACTTTGCCGGCAATACCGCGCCAGTGAAACTGATCAATCCGATCGCCAGCCAGATGAGCGTGATGCGCTCGACGCTGATCGGTGGTCTGATCGCCGGTCTCAAGCACAACCTGAACCGCAAGCAGGAGCGCGTCCGTCTGTTCGAAGTGGCACGGGTGTTCAACGGTGTGGCCGCCGATGTCCAGCCGGAACGCATTGCCGCGCTGGCCTGGGGGGCGCGTGCCCCCGAACAGTGGGGTGCCGGCAAGGACAAGGTCGATTTTTTCGACATCAAGGCCGACGTCGAGGCGCTGATCGCACCGCGCGTGGCCGAGTTCCGCCGCGCCAGCCACCCTGCGTTGCACCCCGGACGCTCGGCCGAGGTCGTGCTTGACGGCGTCGCGATCGGTGTTGTCGGTGAACTGCATCCGCAGTGGGTGCAGGCCTACGAAATCGGCCAGGCCCCGGTGTTGTTCGAGCTGGATGTCGCTGCGCTGTTGTCGGTGTCCCGGATCAAGGCCGAGCCGGTGTCGAAGTTCCAGCCGGTCCGTCGCGATCTGGCGCTGGTCGTCGACGAAGCCGTTTCGGTGGCCGAGTTGCAGGCCGCCTTCGCGACCGTGAAGAACCCGCTGGTGAGCAGCGTGGCGCTGTTTGACGTCTACCGTGGCAAGGGTGTCGAGGAAGGGAAAAAGAGCCTTGCTTTCAAGGTGTTAATCCAAGATACTCGGAAAACTTTGACCGATGAAGAGGTCGATGCCGCCGTCAATCAGCTGCTGCGCAAAGCAGAAACGTGCGGCGCGATGTTGAGGGCGTAATGCAGTACGGAACCACCACAATGACGCTGACCAAGGCCGACCTTGCCGACATGCTGTTCGACAAGGTAGGCCTCAACAAGCGCGAAGCAAAAGACATGGTCGAGGCGTTTTTCGAAGAGATCCGCCTCTCACTGGCCGACGGGGATGTCGTGAAGTTGTCCGGATTCGGCAACTTCCAGCTGCGCGACAAGCCGCAGCGCCCCGGGCGCAACCCCAAGACCGGGGAAGAAATCCCGATTTCCGCCCGCCGGGTGGTGACCTTTCACGCCAGCCAGAAGCTCAAGGGCTTAGTCGAAATCCACTATGCAAAGCACCAGCAACGTCGTTCCGACCAATGAGCTGCCGCCGATTCCGGCGAAGCGCTACTTCACCATCGGTGAGGTCAGCGAGCTGTGCGGCGTCAAGCCGCACGTACTGCGCTACTGGGAGCAGGAGTTCACGCAGCTCAAGCCGGTGAAGCGCCGGGGTAACCGCCGCTACTACCAGCACCATGAAGTGCTGCTGGTGCGACGGATCCGCTCGTTGCTGTACGAGCAGGGTTTCACCATCAGCGGTGCGCGCAACCAGCTTGCGCATCTGGGCGAGGGTACTGCCGGCAGCAACGAAGTGACCGCGTCGGTACGGCAGGAGCTGCAGGCCCTGCTCGACTGGCTCAAGCTCTAGCGCAGTCGCTGCGAAGCCGTTATACTTCGCAGCTCTCGGAATGTAGCGCAGCCTGGTAGCGCACTTGCATGGGGTGCAAGGGGTCGCGAGTTCGAATCCCGCCATTCCGACCAGTACAGATAAGGGCTTAGACTTCACGGTCTAAGCCCTTATTGCATTTGCACTCGTCAAGGCCGGCCTGGCTGTGTTGCTGATGGTCGCCAACCTCCGGAGCCCGTCATGAGTTCGACCGCCGCATTCTCCCTGCTGTCCCTGTCGCCCGCTTTCCTGCAGAACCTCGACAGTCTCGGTTACCAGCACATGACGCCGATCCAGTCGCAGGCGCTGCCGGTGATTCTGAACGGTCATGACCTGATCGCGCAGGCCAAGACCGGCAGCGGCAAGACCGCGGCGTTCGGCATCGGCATCCTCAATGCGCTGAATCCGCGCTTTTTCGGTATCCAGGCACTGGTCCTGTGCCCGACGCGCGAACTCGCCGATCAGGTGGCCAAGGAACTGCGCCGGCTGGCGCGGCACGTCGACAACGTCAAGATCATCGCCCTGTGCGGCGGCACGCCGATGGGCCCGCAGATCGGTTCGCTCGAGCATGGCGCGCACATCGTCGTCGGTACGCCGGGACGGATCCGCGATCACCTCGGTCGTGGCACGGTCGACCTGTCGACGATCAGCACGCTGGTGCTTGATGAGGCCGACCGCATGGTCGACATGGGTTTCTACGAAGACATCATGGGCATCGCCAGCGCCTGCCCGAAAAAGCGCCAGACGCTGCTGTTTTCGGCGACCTACCCGGACACGATCCGCAAGGAGAGTGCGCGCCTGCTGCGTCTGCCGGTCGAGATCAAGGTCGAGTCGCTGCACGACGCCAGCCGGATCGAACAGCGCTTCTACGAAGTCGAGCACGAGGATCGCAACGCTGCGGTGGCGATGCTGCTCGACCATTACCGGCCGAAGTCGGCGCTGGCGTTCTGCAACACCAAGATCCACTGCCGCGAGCTGGTCGACGAACTGCGCGAGCGCGGCTTCTCGGCGCTGGCGCTGTACGGCGATCTTGAGCAGCGTGACCGCGACGAGATCCTGCTGCAGTTCGCCAACGGCAGCTGCACCGTGCTGGCCGCGACCGATGTTGCTGCGCGCGGGCTCGACATCACCACACTCGATTACGTGATCAACGTCGATGTCTCGCGCGACACCGAAGTGCACATCCACCGGATCGGCCGCACCGGGCGCGGCAAGGAACGCGGCATCGCGCTGAGCCTCGCTTCGCCGCAAGAGAAGAAATGGGTCAAGCTGATCGAGGAGTATCAGGGCGGCCCGGTGCGCTGGTTCGGCCTCGATACGCTGGCGCCGGCCAGCGAGGCGCCGCTGCTGCCGCAGATGGTGACCCTGTGCATCGCCGGCGGCAAGAAGGACAAGCTGCGCCCCGGCGACCTGCTTGGCGCGTTGACCGGCGATGCGGGCATCAGCGGTGAATTCGTCGGCAAGATCAATGTGTTCGACCACGCGACCTATGTCGCGCTCGACCGCCGGGTTGCCGACAAGGCGTTCAAGCGGCTCGCGCACGGCAAGATCAAGGGCCGCGCGTTCAAGATGCGCTTCATCGAAGGCTGATCAGGCCAGCGCACGCTGCGCGAGTACCACGCCGGCCGCGGCGACGCAGATCACGGCCAGCGCCACGAACAGGTGGTCGCAGGCGATTAGCGTCGCCTGCTGGTCGATCTGCAGCGACAGGCGTGCCAGCATGTCGGGTGTACGGGGCAGGTCGGGCGCCAGTGCTTGCAGGTCGAACACGTTGATCCTGCCAACCAGATCGGTGCGGGCGATGGCCCGGTCGGTCTGCAGCCACTGGCTGGTCATGCCGGTGCCCAGCGCGGTCGCGACCTCGCGCATGATGTTCTTCAGCTGGTAGGCGTGGACGAAGTCCTCGGGTTCGAAGTCGAGATAGGTCATCGACGCGACCTGCACCATGATCAGTGCGGTGGTCAGGCTCTGCAGCATCATCGCCGGCATCAGGGCCGGAATCGACGCACCGGGCATCGCGCCGACCGACAGTAGTGTCGCCGCCAGTGCGAACACGATGAAGCCGGCGGTGATGACCCGTCGACGGCGGAAGATGCGGCGGAAGCTGAAGGTGTGCAGCATCACGCCGATCAGGCCGATCCCGCCGGCCAGACTCAGCACCATCCCGGTCGTCTGGAAGTTGAAACCCAGCCCCGCCTGCAGGAAGGACGGCACCAGATAGTTCCAGCCGCCCGAGATCAGGTAGTAGAGCGAATAAAAGCCCAGCCCGACCAGATAGCGACGGCTACCAAGGCGGCGGACGTCCAGCCACGGATCCGGGTGGTTGTGCAGCCAGCGGAACGCGAACACCAGCAGGCCTGCGCCGGCGAGCAATGCGGCCGTCTCGCCGCCGGACAGGCCGATCCGTGCCAGGCGGAAATCCTCGACGCCATGCAGCAGCAGCAGCGCGCCGAAGCCGAAGGCCAGCGCCGCAGGCCAGCCGAGCGTGCCCATCTGCGCCGTGGTCGGCTGTTCACGGCGCCGCGGGAACAGCGTCAGCACCATCGCGAACAGCGGCACGGTCACCAGTGCCTGCACCAGAAAGATCGCGCGCCAGCCGAGGTTCAGTGCCAGCTCGGCCGAAACCCACGGTGCCAGTGCGGTCAGGGCAAAGCTGCCCAAGCCGAAGCCGACGAAGATCGGCAGGCGCTCGTGCGGTTCGCTGACGAGCTGCGCGATGATGCGTGCAGCGGCAAACAGCCCGCCGCCGCCCAGCCCCTGCACGGCGCGTGCGAGCACCAGCTCGCTGATGTTGTTGGCCGATGCGCACAGCAGGGCACCGGCGCAGAACACCAGCAGCGACAGCAGGATGTAACGGCGGAAGGTGATCCGCGTGCCGATGCGGCCGAGTACGAGGTTGGCGACGACCGCAGCGGCGGCGTAGACGGTGATGGCCCACAGGTATTCTTCGGGCGCGGCATTCACGCCGCCCTGGATGTGTGCGCCGGCAATGCCGATCATCGACGAGGCGACGAAATCGACACCGGTCACGCAGCCGGCGGTCAGGCCGAACAGATAGACCCGGGCCCGGCCGAGCTCGGGGTGTCTGGAAAGCAGGGGGAGGGTATTCATCGCCCAAGCGTACGCAGTTCACCGGGCTGGAAAAATACCGGCAAATGGATTTATTGTTCATCCATGCAAACAAAAGACTGGAACGACTGGTACCGATTCGTGCTGGTGGCACAACTGGGCAGCTTCACCCGCGCTGCCGAGCGGCTGGGAATGCCGAAATCGTCACTGAGCCTTGCGATCAGCCGACTGGAGAAGCGCACCGGCGTGCGGCTGTTCGAGCGCAGCACGCGCCGGCTGCGGCTGACCGAAGAGGGAGGGCAGCTCTTGCAAGCCGTTCAGCCGTTGTTCACCCAGCTGGACGACATTGCCGATCACCTGCATGCGGCCGATGACCGGCTGCGGGGCGTGCTGCGGATTGCCGCACCGTACGAGTTCGGTACGCAGCAGCTTGGCGACGTCATCTGCAACGTGCTGGCCGACCATCCCGAACTCGACATCCACGTCGACGTGAGCGCCAGACGTGTCGATCCGCTCGCCGACGGTTACGACATCGTGTTCGTCGTCACCGTCGATGCCCTGCCCGATTCAAGTCAGGTGATGCGGCGCGTTGTCAGTGTCGAGCGCGGATTGTATGCATCGCCGGCTTTGTTGAAAGCGTCGCCGCCATTGATGTCGCCGGCGGCGCTCGGCGGCTGGCCGCTGGTGGCGTCGCCGAACGAGCAGCAGTGGCAGTTTGCCTCGCCACACGGCGAGCCCTTGCTGTTGCCGCTGTCGCCGCGGCTGCGCACGCAGAATGCCGCACTGCGGCTGCGCGCGGCGGTCGAAGGGCTCGGCGTGGCCATGCTGGCAACGACGTTCTGCGAGCAGGAGGTGGCCCGTGGCGAACTGGTCCGACTGTTGCCGGACTGGCCCACCGATCCTTTGCAGATCTATGCCCTGCTGCCGGCCCGGCGGCTGATGCCGGCGCGGACCCGGCATTTCCTCGAAAGGCTGGGCTCGCTGCTGCAGCGCTGACTGCCACCCGGGGTCGCGGGATCGGGGGCCATGGTAGAATTGCCGATCAACTCAAATACTGCGCCTCGGGGAGTCTTTCATGTCCGGCAATTCGCTCGGTTTGTTGTTCACCGTTACCTCGTTCGGCGAATCGCACGGGCCGGGCATCGGCTGCATCGTCGACGGTTGCCCGCCGGGGCTGGCACTCTCGCTCGAGGACATCCAGCTCGAACTCGATCGCCGCAAGCCGGGCACCAGCCGCCACGTCACGCAGCGCAAGGAGCCCGATACTGTCGAAATCCTCTCGGGCGTGTTCGAAGGCAAGACCACCGGTACGCCGATCGCGCTGCTGATCCGCAACCAGGACCAGCGCAGCCAGGATTACGGCAAGATCGTCGAAACGTTCCGCCCGGGCCACGCCGACTACACCTACTGGCACAAGTACGGCATCCGCGACTACCGCGGCGGCGGTCGCAGCTCGGCGCGCGAAACCGCGGTGCGTGTCGCCGCCGGCGCGATCGCCAAAAAGTGGCTGTCCGAGAAGTTCGGCATCGTCATCCGCGGCTACATGAGCCAGCTCGGCGAGATCGAGATCCCGTTCGAAAGCTGGGACCAGGTCGGCGACAACGCCTTCTTCGCGCCGAACAACGCCATCGTGCCGCAGCTCGAGGACTACATGGACCTCGTCCGCAGCGAACGCGATTCGGTCGGCGCCAGGATCACCGTCGTCGCCGAGAACGTGCCGGTCGGTTGGGGCGAGCCGGTGTACGACCGCCTCGACGCCGATATCGCCTACAACATGATGAACATCAACGCGGTGAAGGGCGTCGAGATCGGCGCCGGTTTCGCCAGCGTCGCCCAGCGCGGCTCGGTGCACTGCGACGAACTGACGCCGCAGGGCTTTGCCACCAACCACGCCGGTGGCGTGCTCGGCGGCATTTCCAGCGGCCAGGACATCGTCGTCAATCTCGCGGTCAAACCGACGTCGAGCATCGCGCAGGAACGCCGGTCGATCGACAAGCAGGGCAACCCGGTGATGATGGCCACGACCGGCCGCCACGATCCGTGCGTCGGCATCCGCGCGACGCCGATCGCCGAGGCGATGCTGGCGCTGACGCTGATCGACCACGCGCTGCGCCACCGCGCCCAGTGCGGTGACGTCGTCGTCGATACGCCGCGCATTCCCGGCAAGATCGCCAAGTGAGCGCGATGCGCACGCTGGTTCTGCTGGCCATTCTGGCGCTGCTCGGCGGCTGCGCAACGTCGCCGCCGACGTTCAAGGCCGAGGTCAGCGTGCGTCACCAGATCGCGTCCGATGTCGCCGGCAAGCGGTTCGCGTTCAAGCGCGACGCCAGCCAGGCGCAGAGCCTGCTGCAGCGCGACGTCGAGCACGATGTCGCCGTTGCGCTCGAGGGTTACGGGCTGACGCAGGAAAGCAATCCGGGCCGCGCCGACTGGCTGGTCGAACTCGCTTACGGCGTCGACGACGGCAAGACCGTCACCTACAACCAGCCGGTGTGGGGCACGACGTATTACACCTATTACCGGCGTGTCTACAGCGGCAACAGCTACGTCATCGTGCCGTACTACTATCCGAGCACCGAAGTCGTCGGCAGTCAGCCGGTGTCCGAAACGGTGTATACGCGCTACCTGGCCATCGACATCTACGACCGCAGGGCGCTGGCGCGCAACGACTTCGCCAAGCTGTACGAGGGCGAGGCGAAGAACCGCAGCGGCAGCAGCAAGTTCGACAACGCGTTGCCCTACCTGACCCGCGCGCTGTTCCAGACTTTCCCCGGCACGGCCGGGACGCGCACGGTCCAGTTGCCGCTGCCGCCGGTCCAACCCTGAGCGCATGACGCCGTCGCTGGGTGAGCGCGCTGTGCCGTACCCGTTCGGGAGCTGCTGATGCCACTGCAGCATCGGGTCATGGACGACGGCACCGGCGCATGGAAACCGGTGCCGATGTCGTCGGTGGCCATGGTGCTGCTGCTCACCGTATGGCTCCTGTATTTCGCACTGAGCGGTGACCGCTGGGTGCCGCTGCTGGACGGGGCCAACCTGCTGATTCACGAAGCAGGCCACCCGGTTTTCGGGGTGCTGTCCGAGCGCCTGATGGTTTACGGCGGCACGCTGGGGCAACTGGTGTTCCCGCTGGCGGCGCTGTACCAGTTCCGTCGTCAGCGCGATGCGGTCGGCAGTACGGTGGCCGTCATCTGGCTGGGGGAGAACGGTTTGAACATCGGCCGTTACATGGCCGATGCACGTGCACAGCTGTTGCTGCTGGTGGGCAATGGCGACCGATTGCACGACTGGACGGACATCCTCTCGCGCTGGGGATTGTTGCGTTTCGATACCATGCTCGGTAGCCTGCTTCGGCTGCTGGGCGTGCTGCTGATTCTGGCGGCGCTGGTCTGGTTGTTCCAGCAGGCCCGGCGCGCCAAACCGATGGATTGAAGACTGACTGTGACACCGGATCAATACTGCGAAGACAAGGCCGCCCAGAGCGGTTCCAGCTTCTACTACAGCTTCCGCTTCCTGCCCGAAGAGAAACGCCGCGCGATCACCGCGCTGTATGCGTTCTGTCGCGAGGTCGACGACGTGGTCGACGAGACGCACGACGAGGGCGTCGCGCGCACCACGCTGAACTGGTGGCGCGGCGAGGTCGACCAGCTCTACGCGGGCAGCCCGCAGCATCCGGTGACACGCGCGCTGCTGCCGGTGCTCAAGACCTTCAACCTGAGCCGCGAGCATTTCCTCGAAATCATCGACGGCATGGAAATGGATCTCGATCAGGCGCGCTATGCCAGCTTCAAGGACCTGCAGCTCTATTGCTACCGGGTCGCCTCGGTCGTCGGACTGATGGCCGCCGAAATCTTCGGCTACACCGACCGCAAGACACTGAAGTACGCGCACGATCTCGGCATCGCCTTCCAGCTGACCAACATCATCCGCGATGTCGGCGAAGACGCGCGTCGCGGCCGGCTCTATCTGCCGGTCGACGAGCTGCAGCGTTTCAACGTGCCTGCTGCCGACGTGTTCAACTTCCGCCAGACCGCCGAGTTCAAGTCGCTGATGGCGTTCCAGATCGACCGCGCCGAACAGTACTACCGTCAGGCGTTCGAGCTGCTGCCCAAGGCCGACCGCAAGGCGCAGCGCCCGGGCCTGCTGATGGCGGCGATCTACCGCGCGACGCTCGACGAAATCCGCCGCGACGGCGCCGACAAGGTGCTGAACCAGCGCTTGAGCCTGACGCCGATCCGCAAGCTGTGGCTGGCGTGGCGCACCTGGTGGTTCGGCTGAAAATCCGCGCATGAACCTGCTGCGCACACGCAGGATTGCGTTGTGCGCTTCTCGCCATCCTCATGGGCCACATGCCCATTCCGGTGGCTGCGATGCTGACGCCTTGTCCTGCCCGTGCTCGCGACGGTTCCTGTGCGGATTCGGTTTTTGCCGCGCATCGCGTCACGCCTTGATACGAGCAGCCACTGCATCATGACGACCACCATTCAATGCGCCCGGGGCGCAGCAAAACACATCGCCGTCCTCGGTGGCGGCTACGCCGGCATGGCCGCAGCGGTCGAGCTGGCCGACGCCGGCCTGCGGGTGACGGTATTCGAAGCCGGCCCGGTGCTCGGCGGCCGGGCGCGGCGGGTCACCATCGACGATCGCGAGATCGACAACGGCCAGCACCTGCTGATTGGCGCATATTCCGAACTGCTGGGCCTGATGCGCCGCGTCGGTGTCGATCCGGACGCGGCCTTCCTGCGCACGCCGCTCGATCTGGCCGTTGTGCCCGGATTCCGGCTGCGCGCGCCGCGTCTGCCGGCGCCACTGCACCTGGCCGCAGCGCTGATTGGTGCGCAAGGCCTGAGCTGGCCCGAGCGCTGGGCGCTGATCCGGGCGATGCGTGCAGCCGAGGGCGCGCGCTGGCGGCTGGGTACAGATCTGCCGGTCAGCGACTGGCTGAACACGCAGCGGCAGCCCGAGCGGCTGGTCGAGGCATTCTGGCGGCCGCTGACCGTCGCCGCGCTGAACACGCCCCTGGAAACCGCGTCGACGCAGGTGCTGTTCAATGTGCTGCGCGACAGCCTGGGCGGATCGCGTTCGGCGTCCGATCTGCTGTTTCCGAAACTCGATTTCTCCGCACTGTTTCCCGATGCCGCTGCCGCCTACGTGGCGGCGCGTGGTGGCCAAGTCCGTCTGGGCACGTCGGCCAGGCAGATCGAGCGTGACGGCGACGGCTGGCGGGTCAATGGCGAAGCCTTCGACGGCGTGATCTGCGCCTTGCCGCCACACCGTGCCGGCATGGTGCTGGCCGGCGTCGATGCGGCGCTGGTCGCGCGACTGGCTGCGTGGGACTACCAGCCCATCGTCACCGTCTATCTGCAGTACCCGGCTTCGGTGACCCTGCCACAGCCGATGCTCGGCATCGCAGCCGGCATCAGCCAGTGGATCTTCGATCGCGGCCGGACGCACGACCAGCCGGGGCTGATTGCCGTGGTGCTGTCGGCACGTGGCGCGCATTCGTCATGGACACAGGCGCAACTGGTTGCCGAAGTCGTCCCCGAGCTGGATGCGCACTTCGGCTGGGGCGAGCCGGGCTGGCGGCGGGTGATCGCCGAAAAGCGCGCCACCTTCGCCGCGACGCCGGATCTCTGGCGGCCGACGAATGCGACCGGCGAGCCGACCCTGTGGCTGGCCGGTGACTACACCGCCGGCGACTATCCGGCGACGCTCGAAGGCGCAATCCGCAGCGGCCGGACGGCGAGCCGTGGGATAATCGCTGCATTCACGAAAGCGGAAACAACGACATGAGCGAGTGGAAAGACTACCAGGTGCCCGCCGACGCCTTTACCGGCCGGGTCATTCTCGTCACCGGTGCCGGTCAGGGGGTGGGCGCCGCAGCGGCGCGCGCGCTGGCGCGGCAGGGGGCAACGGTCATCCTGCTCGGCCGCAGCGAAAAGAAACTGACCCGCGTCTACGACGACATCGTCGCCGCCGGCGGACCCGAGCCGGCGGCGGTGCCGATGGATCTGGCGAAGATCGGCGAATCCGAAATCGCCCAGCTCGGTGTACTGATCAACAAGGAATTCGGCCGGCTCGACGGCATCCTGCATGCCGCCAACGGTTTCACCTTCCTGTCGCCGCTGTCGAACCAGAAGCTCGACGAATGGGTCGAGCAGTTCCGCGTCAACGTTGCGGCGCCGTTCGCGATCACCCGTGGGCTGATGCCGCTGCTGACGCAGGCGCCCGACGCCGCCGTACTGGTAATCGGCGAGGAGCACGCGCTCGATGCCAAGGCCTACTGGGGCGGTTTCAGCGTGTCGAAGATCGGCCAGCAGAACTGGGTCAAAATCGCTGCCGACGAGTGGGAGGCATATCCGCAACTGCGAATCAACTGGCTGATCCCGGGGGCGATCCATTCGCCGTTCCGCACCAAGTCGCATCCGGGCGAGTCGCCGGACACGCTGCCGGGCATCGAAGCCCTTGTTCCATCACTGCTTTACTGGCTCGGGCCGGCCAGTCACGGTCAGAGCGGACAGACGTTGTTGTTCAGGAATTAAGCATTCCTCATGTCAATAGTTACTATGAACTTATTGCGAAAATGAGACACTTACACGTGTGACTCGGGCGCAAGCCCGGAGCAAATCGGTTTGAGCGAAGCCGTTTTGCTTGAGCGTCTCATCTCTCCCTGTAGCAAGTTCCACCCCGCCGCGTGCGGGGTGTTTTTTTGTCCGTGCACCGCGCAAGGCCATGCTAGCCTCGGGGCAACAGGAGGAGTCGGGATGAACAGGGACGCATTGCTGAACATGCTGGCGAGCGGGCGCGACAATCCCATGCTGCGGTTGTCGCTCGGCACGCTGTATCTGGGCGAGGGCGACGCGGTCACCGCGGCCGAACACCTGCGCAAGGCCATCGAACTCGATCCGGCGTACTCGGCCGCGTACAAGCTGCTCGGCAAGGCGCTGCTGCAGGCAGGCCGGAGCGATGACGCCGAGGTCGCGTGGCAGGACGGACTGGCGGTGGCCGAGCGCCGTGGCGACATGCAGACCGTGCGAGAAATCACAGTCTTCCTCAAGCGCATCGCCAAGGCGCGCAGCGCACCCGACTGAGCCGCACCGGCGGGCCATTTTGCCGGGATGCGGCACGGCGTTGCCGGTACAATTCGGCATGCGATTCTTTCCCCGTTTTCCGTCATGACGCTTGCCGAGCTTTTCGCCGACAACGGCCCGCTGGCCGAGGCTTTTCCCGGCTACAAGCTGCGCCCGCAACAGCTGCAGATGGCCGAGGCTGTCGAGTCCACACTGAACGAGCGCGGCCAGCTGATCGCCGAGGCTGGCACCGGCACCGGCAAAACCTTTGCCTACCTCGTGCCGGCGCTGCTGTCCGGCGGCAAGGTCATCGTTTCGACCGGTACCAAGACACTGCAGGACCAGCTGTTCGCGCGCGACATTCCGACCGTGCGCGACATCCTCAAGGTGCCGGTGACGATCGCGCTCCTGAAGGGGCGTGCCAACTACGTCTGCCATTACCACCTCGAGCAGGCGCGGCACAACGGCCGCTTCCGCAGTCGCGAGGACATCGTCGACCTGCAGAAGATCGAGCACTACGCAAAGCTGACCCAGTCCGGCGACAAGGCCGGCTGTACCGGCGTCGCGGAAAATGCGGCGATCTGGTCGCAGGTGACCAGCACGCGCGACAACTGCCTCGGCCAGGACTGCCCGCACCACAAGGACTGCTTCGTGCTCAAGGCGCGCAAGGACGCGCAGGAGGCCGACGTCGTTGTCGTCAACCATCACCTGTTCTTCGCCGACGTCTGGCTGCGCGACGAAGGCGCGGGCGAGCTGCTGCCGGCATGCAACGCGGTGATCTTCGACGAGGCGCACCAGCTGCCCGAAGTCGCCAGCCTGTTCTTCGGCGAAACCGTCGCATCTGGCCAGCTGGTCGAGCTGGCGCGCGATGCACGCGCCGAGGCCCTGGTCGTGGCCAAGGATTACGTCCATCTGCCGCAGGCGGCCGAAGCGCTGGAGAAGGTCGTCCGCGACTTCCGGCTTGCGTTCAAGCCCGAGCCGGCCAAGCATCCGCAGCACGAGCTGGCCGACAAGTACCCGAAGTACGCCGAAGCACTCGACGCGCTGGTGCTCAAGCTGACCGAACTCGCGGGCCAGCTGGAAAAGCAGGCCGAGCGTGGCGAATCGCTGGCCAAATGCTTCGAGCGTGCCAAGACGCTGCGCGAAACGCTGGCGCTGTGGTGCGAGCCCGACGACAAGGACGCGGTGCACTGGATCGACATCACGCCGAACGGCTTCCTGCTACACGCGACGCCGCTGAACATCGCCGAGCTGTTCCGCAAGCAGCTCTACGCCGGCCAGAAGGCGTGGGTGTTCGCGTCGGCGACGCTGGCGGTCAACAACAGCTTCAAGCACTTCCAGCACGAGCTGGGCCTGTGGGATGCGCGCTGCGAAACCTGGGACAGCCCGTTCGACTACAAGCAGCAGGCCGCGCTCTACGTGCCGCGTGACATGCCGCAAGCCAACTCGCCCGAGTTCACCGCCAAGGTGGTCGAGCGCGCCTGGCCACTGCTGCAACTGACGCAAGGCCACGCCTTTCTGCTGTTCACGTCGCTGCGGGCCATGCGCGAGGCGCACGAACTGGTGACGCAAAGGCTCAAGGATGCCGGGCTCGACTGGCCGGTCTTGCTGCAGGGGCAGGGCAGCCGGACCGAACTTCTCGACAAGTTCCGTGCCTCACCGAATGCCGTTCTGGTGGCCAGCCAGACGTTCTGGGAAGGCATCGACGTGCGCGGCGAACAACTGTCGCTGGTGGTGATCGACAAGCTGCCGTTCTCGCCGCCCGATGATCCGGTGCTGTCGGCGCGGGTGGAGCAGCTGGCCAAGGAAGGCCGCAACGCCTTCATCGACTACCAGCTGCCGCATGCGGCGATCACGCTCAAGCAGGGGGCCGGACGGCTGATCCGCGACGAGACCGACACCGGCATCCTGATGATTGCCGACAACCGGCTGGTCGACAAACCCTACGGCAAGGTGCTGTGGAAGAGCCTGCCGCCGATGTTCCGCACCCGCGAACTCGATACCGTTCAACGCTTCTTCGAGGCAAAGCGCCAGCATGGCCGCGAAACGCAAGACAACTAGAAAACAGGGCGGCTTCCTCCGCCGTCTCAGGCAGCTGCTGGTGCTGGCGCTCGTGCTGGCCATCGCTGCCGCGGGTGGCCTGTACTGGTACGCTACGACGCCGCAATCGCAGCCGGTGCCGCTGACCTTCAACGTCGGTCCGGGCAGTGTCACCCGGATTGCCGATCAGCTGGAGAAGCAGGGGGCGACCGATTCGGCCCTGCTGTTCCGTGTGCTGGCGCGGGTGTCGGGCAAGGAGACCAGACTCAAGGCCGGCGTCTACCGGATCGATGCGCCGACCAGCCCTTGGGCGCTGATCGACAAGCTGGCGCGCGGCGACGTGATCGAAGTCGCGTTCACCATCGTCGAGGGCTGGGGCTGGCGCGATGTCCGCCGTGCACTGGTCGCCGAAACGCAACTCGGCAACGATCTGGCGCCGCTCGACGACACTGCCTTGCTGAAGGCGCTGAAGATCGACGCCAGCAGCCCGGAAGGACAGTTCTTCCCCGACACCTACCACGTGAATCCGGGTAGCTCGGAGCTTGCGCTGCTCGAGCGCGCGCATGCGCGGATGAAGACCAAGCTCAATGCGGCCTGGGCGCAGCGCGCACCGGATCTGCCGCTCAAGTCGCCACAGGACGCGCTGATCATGGCGTCGCTGGTCGAAAAGGAAACCGGCCACGGCGGCGACAGGCCGATGATTGCCGGGGTGTTCGCCAACCGGCTGAAGATCGGCATGCGGTTGCAGACCGATCCGACGGTGATTTACGGCATGGGTGAGGCGTACGCGGGCAAGCTGCGCAAGGTCGACCTGCAGACCGATACGCCGTACAACACCTACACCCGTGCGGGCCTGCCACCGACACCGATCGCCATGCCCGGCGAAGCCGCGCTGGTTGCGGCAGTCCGGCCGGCGACGACGTCGGCACTGTATTTCGTCTCGCGCGGCGACGGCACCTCGCAGTTCTCGACCAGCCTCGAGGAGCACAACAGCGCGGTCGACCGCTACATCCGCGGGCGCTGAGCGCCGAGCCGCCCCACCAGGGTGGCAAATCGGTCGACGGCCGTCCAGTCGGTGTATTCGACCACGGTGGCCGGATCGGTCGGGCCGCCGCTCATGGCCATGATCATCCGGATCATCAGCCGGTCGAACCAGCGGTAGCGCGGATAGTCGAGCCTGCCGGCAAAGGCTGCGGCCAGCGCGGGTTGCAGCCGGTGCCGGGCCAGCCACTTGCCGAGGTAGACATTGCCGCCGGCGTTGTCCTTGCCCGGCTTGCGGGCACTGAGATTGACCGAGACCAGCGCCAGCGGCTTGCGTTGCAGCATGGCGGCCTCCCGCTGCAGGAGGTGTTCGGCCTCGGGCAGGTGCCGGCCGTAACGGACGGCGGCAATGACCACAATGGCGCTGGCATTGGCCAGTTCGGCGGCATCGGGCTGGTGTCGGCGCAGGTCGCAGCGCAATACCACGCCCCCTGTACATCCTGCCGCAACGCGTTCGGCGATTTTCGCCGCCTGGCCGTCACGACTGGCATAACAGATCAGCAATGTTTCCATGTCCGCCAGCATACCGTCCGGACCGCACGTGCATCTTGCGCCGGGTCATGTCGGATGATTGGTAGTCTCAGGGAAAGTCACTACACAAAAATGCTTGATGCAAATGTTGCGCTGCGTAAAATCAAATTACGGTTTCGCCTTGGCAGAGGATCTGCCCGCATCGAAACACGATGTGCCGGACGAACCGAGAATGAGCATCCCCGGGTAGAGCAACGGGGGTGATGGGCGCCAGAATCAAGGCGTTGACTGGGCTGCCAGACCATGGTGGCATCGGATCGTGGTGACCTACCCACAATCGCCGACGATCAAGACTCGTTCGACCCCCGGGCGGGGGAAGCAAGGCTTGCCCTGCCTGCCGAAGAGGTGGTTATTGCACTGCGGCGTAGTCTGCCAACGGCAATTACAAGGAGGTCGTCATGAATGGACAAGAGAGCAGGGCAGAGGTACGCAGCCGGGGTCACGAAGTGGTCCGCTGCCGCGATTGCGGCATCACCCATCAGCGTGTCAATGCCCTTGGCGTATGCACGGCCTGCATGACCATGCGGGCACTCGATTACGCGGCCCGACGCCACAGCACCGAAGTGGCGTGCCGCAACTGAACATCGGTCCGGCTTCGGCCGGAACGTTGTAGCACGGCAATCATCACGGCAACTTGAACCGCGCCCTTCGGCGCGGTTTTTTTTCGGGCGTGCGGCTTGCTGCGCGCAAAAGAAAACGGGCCTTGCGGCCCGTCGTCTGCATAGCGGCTTCAGTGAATGCCGCCGCTTTCCTTGTAGCGGTTTTCCAGCCAGTTCACCCCGGCTGCCATGACGAGGGTCATGATCAGGTAGGCAAACGAAATCACCAGATACGGCTCCATATAGCGCGAGTAGGCGCCGGCGACGGTGCGTGCGGCATAGGCCAGTTCGGCGAGGCCGATGGCCGAGACCAGCGAGCTGTCCTTGAGCAGCATGATCGCCTCGTTGCCCAGCGGTGGCAGCATCCGGCGGAAGGCCTGCGGGATGATGATGAAGCGCATCGTCTGCCAGTAGTTCATTCCCAGCGAACGGCTGGCTTCGAACTGGCCCTTGGCGATCGACTGGATGCCGGCGCGGAAGATTTCGGTGATGTAGGCCCCCGAGTTGAGCGTCAGCGCAACCAGGCCCGACATGAAGGCACCGTGTTCCTGGCGGAGGTCGGCGGCAAGATCGCCGTTGATCAGGATGCCGTCCACCGGATGGACCAGTATGGGCATCACGGCGAAGTGGATCAGCAGGATCTGCACGAACAGCGGTGTACCGCGGAAGAACGTGACATAGGCGTTGGCCGGCCAGCGGACGAAGAAGCGGAGTACATACTTCCACGGTCCGTGCTTGACCTCGGCCAGCCTCGCCATGCCGGTAAACAGGCCGATCAGCGTGCCGAGCACCACGGCGATCAGCGTGATCCAGAGGGTCATCTTGATCCCGTCGACGAACAGCGCACGGTATTCCCAGATGATCTGAAGCTGGACGTGCTGCATCAACGGCACGCTCTGCTGCACTTGTGTCCAGAATTGGTCGAAATTCATAAGGCCGGATTCATCTCTGCAATAAAAGAAGCGCAACCCGTGATCGCGAGCTGCGCTTTGTCGGACGCGATTTTACCGCGGCGGCTGCTTACTTGCCGAAGTACTTTTTATAGATTGCGTCGTAGCTGCCGTCTGCCTTGATGGCCGCCAAACCCTTGTTGATTTGCTGCAGCATTTCCTTGTTGCCCTTTTTTACCGCAAAGCCGTAGTACTCCTTGGCAAAGCTGCTGTCATCGATCACCTTGAGCTTCTCGCTTTTGTTGTTGGTGATGAAGTTGACCACGACGCCGTTGTCGGCGACCACGGCGTCGACGCCGCCGTTGAGCAGCTCCTTCAGGGCCAGCGGCGTCGATTCGAAACGCTTGATGTTCGGATTGGTCTTGCCGACCAGCTTCTGTACGACCTCGTCACCGGTCGTGCCGGTCTGGACGCCGATCTTCCTGGTTTTCAGGTCGGCAAACTTGGTGATCTTGCTGCCCGGACCGACGGCAATCAGCTGCTTGGCCTCGAAGTACGGATCGGAGAAATCCATGGTCTGCTTGCGTTCCGGCGTGATCGTGACTGCCGACGCAACGATATCGCGGTCGCCGGTCGACAGCGTGGCGAAAATGCCTTCCCACGGGGTATTGATGAACTTGACCTTGAAACCGGCCTTGGCCGCGACTGCACTGAGCACGTCGATATCGAAACCGACGGCTTGCTGTCTGTCGTTCAGCGACTCGAACGGTGCGTAAGCGGCATCGGTCGCAACCTGGAACGTCTTGTCGGCAGCGCGGCCCGGTGTGGCGGCGAACAGGCTGGCAACGGCCAGTGCGGCAAACAGTGCGGAGGTGGTCAGCTTCATTGAGGCGTCCTTTTCTTTCGATGGCGAGATGCCGGAGTGAGGGTCCAAGGCTGGGTTCGCCTCTTTTTCTGAGCCTAGAGGTCGGGTTCGGGAGGAAGTATAGGGAGATTCCCTGGGGCCGGTGCTGCCCGCTGGCGGCGGTTTCCCGACGGTGCCGGTTCGGCTTCACCGTGCTTTCCATCAGATGATTTGTTCGTAAGAAATGCCGGCTTTCGACCCCGGAGCGAAAAAAAACCGCCCCGAAGGGCGGTTTTCATTCCGGTGACATCGGTCAGACATCACGGGTTTCGATTTGCACCAGTGGTGCGTTCTCCGCTGCGACTGTTGCGTCGGCGTGACGGCGCGGGGCGCGGGCTGCCGGTGCAGGGGCTGCCGCTTCCGTGGCGACCGCTGCATCCTGGACCGTTTCGACCTGTTGCAGTGCGACGGCTTCGACCGCAGCAGCCGTCTTGGGGGCATCGCTGCGACGGCGACGACGCGGTTTGGCCTCTGCTTCGACGGTTTCCGGTGCCGGGGTAACGTCATTGCGGGTCGAGACCATCACCAGACCTGCGGCTTCGGGCGTTGCCACTTCGATGACCGGGGAGGGGGCCACGACCGGCGCAGGCACGGCTTCTTCCGGCGCTGCGGCGGCCTCGAACGGCAGTCCGGCCTGACTCGGTGCGGCGGCCGGTTCGGCGGCAACCGTTTCGACGGCTGCCGGCTCTGCAACGGATGCCGGTTCGACAACCACAGCCGTTTCGACGCTGGTGGCGACTTCGACGACCGGTTCGACATGGGCCGTCTGCGGCGCAGCCGGCGATACTTCTTCGGCAGCCGCTTCAGCCGAAACCGGTGCTGCTTCGGCTTGGGCAGGCGCCGGCGCGGCCTCGGCTGCGACAGCCGCTGCAGCGGCAACGACTGCTGCTGCCGGTGCTGCTTCGGCCGGCGCCACGACGTCGGTCGCCGGCTCGATCGTTGCTGCGTCGGTACCGTCGGTTTGTCCTTCGGTCTGCTCGGCACGTTCGCGGTTGCCGCCACGACGGCCACGACGGCGACGGCTGCGGCCTTCGCCTTCAACCGGTGCGGCTGGCGCTGCATCGGCCGGCGCTGCAACGGCGACCAGGTTTTCGACCTCGGCGGCTTCGTCCTTCACCGGTGCCGGCTGCGGTGCACGTTCGGCACGCGGCGCACGCGGTTCGCGCGGCTGACGCGGTTCGCGTTGTTCACGCGGCTCGCGCTGTTCGCGCGTTTCGGTGCTGCGCTCGTTGCGGCCTTCGCCCCGTTCGCCACGCTCCGAACGCTGCTGTTCGCGGGCTTCGTTGCGCTGCTGGCGGGCGTTCAGATCTTCCTCGATCCGCGGTTGTTTGCTGCGGCGTTCCTTGTCGTTCCGCTGCTCGTTACGGCTTTCGTTGCGCTCGCTGCGTTCACCGCGATCGTTACGGCCCTCACCGCGTTCGCGGCGGTCGCCGCGATCACCACGACGGTCGCCACGCTCGCTGCGTTCGCCGCGGCGGTTGCCGTTCTGCGACTGGCCGCGCTTGGCCGGTTCGGCCGGCGCTGCCGGTGCGACTGCCGCTTCGGGTTCGCCACGGAACCAGCCGACGATGCGGGTCCACAGCGACGGACCGGTGCTGACTGCCGGCGCGACTTCAGGCTTGAGGATGTCCTGCTTCGACACCGGCGCCGGTTGCGCCGGGGTAATGCCCTTGACGGCCGCTTCCGGACGCTTGGCTTGTTCTTCCTTGGCGCGACCCGGCTGATAAGCTTCCTCGCTCGGCGCTTCGACCATCTTGTACGACGGACGCGAGTCGTCGAGCTGGTTCAGGTCGTCGTGACGCAGGCGAACGATGTCGTAGTTCGGCGTTTCCAGATGCATGTTCGGGATCAGCACGACGCCGACCTTGAGGCGGGCTTCGACCGCAAACAGCTCGCTGCGCTTTTCGTTCAGCAGGAAGGTAGCGACGTCGACCGGCACCTGCGCGTGGATCGCGCCGGTGTTGTCCTTCATTGCCTCCTCCTGAATGATGCGCAGGATGTGCAGCGCCGACGATTCGGTGCCGCGAATGAAACCGGTGCCGTGGCAGCGCGGGCAGGCGATGTGGGTGGTTTCCTCGAGCGACGGCTGCAGGCGCTGGCGCGAGAGTTCCATCAGGCCGAAGCGGCTGATCTTGCCGGTCTGGACGCGGGCGCGGTCGTGATGCAGCGCATCGCGCAGGCGGTTTTCGACCTCGCGCTGGTTCTTCGGGTTTTCCATGTCGATGAAGTCGATGACGATCAGGCCGCCGACGTCGCGCAGGCGCATCTGGCGGGCGATTTCGTCGGCCGCTTCGAGGTTGGTCCGCGCGGCGGTTTCCTCGATGTCCGAACCCTTGGTTGCACGCGCCGAGTTGACGTCGATCGAGTACAGCGCCTCGGTCTTGTCGATGACGATGGCGCCGCCGGACGGCAGTGAGACTTCGCGTGCAAATGCGGTTTCGATCTGGTGTTCGATCTGGAAGCGCGAGAACAGCGGTACGTCGTCCTGGTACAGCTTGACCCGGTTGACGTTGCCCGGCATCACGTGGCTCATGAACTGGCGGGCCTGCTCGAAAATGTCGGCCTTGTCGATGAGGATTTCGCCGATTTCAGGCTGGAAATAGTCGCGGATGGCGCGGATGACGAGGCTCGATTCCTGATAGATCAGGAAGGCGCCGTTCTGCGAAGTCGCTGCGCCTTCGATCGCGTGCCACAGTTGCAGCAGGTAGTTCAGGTCCCATTGCAGCTCTTCTGCGGCACGGCCGATGGCGGCGGTACGGGCAATCAGGCTCATGCCTTGCGGCGTTTCGAGCTGGTCCATGGCCGCGCGCAGCTCCTGGCGCTCGTCACCCTCGATGCGGCGCGACACGCCACCGCCACGCGGGTTGTTCGGCATCAGGACCAGATAACGGCCGGCGAGGCTGATGTAGGTGGTCAGCGCCGCGCCCTTGTTGCCGCGTTCGTCCTTTTCGACCTGGACGATCAGCTCCTGGCCTTCGCGCAGCTGATCGGCGACGCGGCCGCGGCCGCCGTCGTCGGACATGTACGAACGGGCGATTTCCTTGAACGGCAGGAAGCCGTGACGATCGCAGCCGTAGTCGACGAAGCACGCTTCGAGACTCGGTTCGATCCGGGTGATGACACCCTTGTAGATGTTCGATTTCCGTTGTTCCTTGCCAACGGTCTCGATGTCGAGGTCGATCAGTTTCTGACCGTCGACGATCGCAACGCGCAGCTCTTCGGCCTGCGTTGCGTTGAACAGCATGCGTTTCATGTGGGCTCCTGCACGCACTGACGGCAGGGATGCCCGGCTACGCCAGCCGCCCGGCTAGCGGGATGTCGCGGGACGCCATTGGGGCGACCGGCACATCTTGCGGAAAAGACTGTTGCGGGGCGACGGGAGGTGTTCTGGCTCCAGAATCTGACTATTTGAGGGTCAATGTCGGGGCCGGCTTGGCCGGGCTGGCCGACGCCGTAAAGGGGGCGCCGGCGGGAATCCGATGAGTGCGTGAATGGTATGAATCAATTACCATCGCTACTTATTTTGCGGTGAGCGAAATTAACCGCAACCCGGGACTTGGCCCCCGAAACAGGACGTCTGGCGATGCCCGCGCTCGCAGCTCCGGGCCCGATGAAAGATCGGGGTGGAGGGGTACAGCATGCTGTACGGCGGGAAGGGAGTCGCCGGCGTATCCGGACGAAGGGGCAAAGAACGGGATGAAAAACGGGCCGGATTTCATGGCCGGCGCTGACCGGATGGCGACGCAGCGATTTCGCCTGCGAGGCCTGCAAAAACGGGCAGCGTGCCAACGAGTATAAGTCAATATGTCTGAAACGAGCAAAGCGTCTGTCACATTCGTTGAGATCGGTCCGGAAGAGGCCGGGCAGCGCCTCGACAACTACCTGATCCGCCGTCTCAAGGGCGTGCCCAAGAGTCATATCTACCGCATCGTTCGCGGCGGCGAAGTCCGGGTCAACAAGGGTCGGACCGACGTCACGTACCGGCTTGCGGAAGGCGACGTGCTGCGGATTCCGCCGGTGCGTGTGGCCGAAAAGCCGGCCAGCACGGCGGTGCAGGCGGCCAGCGGCCAGCTCGAGCTGGAAATCCTGTTCGAGGACGACGCGCTGATCGCGATCAACAAGCCGTCCGGCGTGGCCGTGCACGGCGGGTCCGGCATCAGTTTCGGCGTGATCGAACTGCTGCGTGCGCAGCGACCGCAGGCAAAATTCCTCGAGCTGGTACACCGGCTCGATCGCGAAACCTCGGGCCTGCTGCTGATCGCGAAGAAGCGTTCGGCACTGGTCAAGCTGCACGAGATGCTGCGCGACAACCACCAGATCGACAAACGCTATCTGGCGCTGGTGCAGGGTGTCTGGCCCGAGCCGCGCAGCCACGTGCGCTTCAAGTTGCTGAAGTACGAAACGCCCGGGGGCGAGCGCCGGGTGAAAAAATCCGCCGATGGCCTGACCTCGCACACCGTCGTCAACCGCAAGGCGAAATTCGCCGATGCGTCGCTGCTCGAGTGCGAACTGAAAACCGGCCGGACCCACCAGATCCGCGTGCATCTGGCCGAGAGCGGGCATCCCATTCTCGGGGACGACAAGTACGGCGATCCGGCGTTGAACCGGCTGTTGCCGCGTGCCGGCCTCAAGCGCATGTTCCTGCATGCATGGCGCCTGACGCTGAGTCATCCGCTGACGGCGGAGAAACTGACCCTGGAAGCGCCGCTGCCCGGGGAACTGCAAACCTATTTGGATACCCTTGCCGAATGAGTAGACGTTTCGACCTGCTGGTTTTTGACTGGGACGGCACGCTGATGGATTCGACCGGCACCATCGCCCGGTCGATCCAGGCGGCCTTTGCCGATGCGGGGCTGCCGATCCCGGCCGATCGGGATGCGCGCTACGTGATCGGTTATGGTCTGAACGAGGCGATGCAGCACCTGGCGCCCGGTGTCGACGATGCCACGATCAAACGCATCGTCGATGCCTACCGGCACCACTATCTGTCCGGCGATCACGCCTTGCTGCTCTACGATGGCGTGCGGGAAGGCCTGGATGCCTTTGCCGAAGCGGGTTTTGAAATGGCAGTCGCGACCGGCAAGTCGCGTGCCGGGCTTGATCGTGTACTGGCCTCGACCGGGCTGGACCGTTACTTCGTCGCGACGCGAACCGCCGACGAGACATTTTCCAAACCGCATCCGGCCATGCTCGAACAACTGCTCGACGTGACGTTCACCGGGGCCGAGCGCGCGGTGATGATCGGCGATACCACGCACGACCTGCAACTGGCGATCAATGCCGGCTGCGCGAGCCTCGGCATGAGTTACGGTGCGCATCCGGTCGACCAGCTGCTGACCTGCACGCCGCTGGCGATTTTCGACGACTTTCCGGCGCTGACGCGCTGGGTGCTGGCTCATGGGTGAGCAGGCTGCGGCACCGATCTGCCGGAGCGACGAGCTGGTCGATGGCGGTCTTGGTGTTCGTTTCAGTCTCGACCGTGACGGGGCGACGCGGTCGGCCTTCGTCGTGCGCCACGACGGCAAGGTCTACGCCTACGAAAATGCCTGCGCACACATTCCGGTCGAACTCGACTATCGGGACGGCGAATTCTTCGATCTATCAAGGCGCTATCTTGTCTGCGCCACCCACGGCGCCTACTATGCGCCAGAGACCGGGGTCTGTCTCGGCGGGCCGTGTCCCGGGCGCCGGCTGAACGCGATTGCCGTGAACGAACGCGACGGCGCCGTCTGGCTGAGTGCAAGCGATCCCGCAAACCACCATTGAACCGACAGGGCATCGAATCCATGCAAGAACCGTGGGAGCGCCAGGCGCTGACCGACCTGCTGCAGGCAGGGATCAAGGAGCAGCGCAGCGCGCGTCGCTGGGGCATTTTCTTCAAGCTGCTGGGCTTTGCCGTCCTGCTGCTGGTGTTGGCCGGGCTGTTCGGCTGGTTCGGACAGAAAGAGCTCGACAGCGTTTCCAACGGCCCGCACACCGCGCTGGTCCGCCTTGACGGCGAGATCGCCGCGGGTGGCGAAGGGGATGTTACGCCGGTGATCGACGGCCTCAAGGCGGCGTTCGATGACCGCAATACCAAGGCCGTCGTGCTTGAAGTGAACAGCCCCGGCGGCAGCCCGGTGCAGGCCGGTCAGCTCAACGATGCGATGCGCGCACTGCGCAAGCAGCATCCGAAGGTGCCGCTCTATGTGGTGGTCGACGACATCTGTGCATCGGGTTGCTATTACGCCGCGGTCGCCGCCGACAGGATTTTTGCCGACAAGGCGTCGATCGTCGGCTCGATCGGCGTGCTGATGGACGGCTTCGGCTTTACCGGTGCGATGGACAAGGTCGGCGTCGAACGCCGTCTGGTCACCGCAGGCAAGAACAAGGGGTTCATGGACCCGTTCTCGCCGCTGAATGCAGAGCAGCGCGGCAAGGCGCAGGCCATGGTTGACGAGATCCATCAGCAGTTCATCGATACGGTCAAGGCCGGTCGCGGCAAGAAACTGGCGCAGGACGAGCCGGACCTGTTCTCCGGACTGGTCTGGAGCGGTGCGACCAGCATCAAGCTCGGGCTTGTCGATGCGCTGGGCTCGGTCGACAGCGTCGCGCGTGATGTCGTCAAGGCCGACAACATCGTCGACTTCACGACGCAGCCGAGCTATCTGGACCGCTTCGCCAAGCGGGTGGGCGTCAGCGCTGCCGCGCATCTGGGTACGCAGCTGTTCGGCTATTCGGTCAGGTAAGCATGGCAAGACGCAAACACGACGAAGAACACGAGAGCCACGAGCGCTGGCTGGTCTCGTATGCGGATTTCATCACGCTGCTGTTTGCGTTCTTCGTGGTGATGTACGCGATTTCGTCGGTCAACGAAGGCAAGTACCGGGTGCTGTCGGACGCGCTTGTCAGCGCGTTCCGCAATGAAGTGCCGTCGAGCATCAGCGTCATCCAGTTGCCGAACCAGGCTCAGGCCGGCGCGAAGCCGAAGGTGAGCCCGTCGGCGCCGCCGCGTGCACCGGAGCTCGAAGCACAGGCGAAGAAGATGCGCGGCATGGCCGGCGACATCCGCGGCGCACTCGGGCCGCTGATCGAGCAGGGCAAGGTCCGGGTGACGCAGTCCAAGCGCGGTATCGCCGTCGAGATCAGCGACAGCGTGCTGTTCGACCTGGGACGCGCCGAGCTGCAAGCGGCGTCGGTCACCATGCTCAAAACGGTGGCCGAACTGGTGCGCGACAACGACAACCTGATTCAGGTCGAAGGCCATACCGACAATCAGCCGATCCGCTCGACGCAGTATCCGTCGAACTGGGAACTGTCGGCGGCACGTGCGGCCAGCGTCGTCCGCCTGTTCGCCGAGAACGGCATTGTCCCCAAGCGGATGGTGGCGATCGGCTATGCCGAGTTCCGCCCGGTCGAGCAGAACGAGACCGTCGAGGGCCGTGCCCGCAATCGCCGGGTCACGCTGAACATTCTCGCCGACAACAAGGACGAGGTCGCGGTACTGCCGCCGGCCGATACGCCAAGACCGAACGGCCAGTAAGCATTGTCCCGGGACGTCGGTGCGCCCGAACGGGCGCACCGACAACACTACTTAGAACTTGCCCCAGGGTTTGACCTTGCCGGCCGCGTCGACGGCGACGACGTCGATCGTTCCCGGCGTATACGGTCCCATGCCCGGGCTGTTGGCCGGCATGCCGGGGGCTGCAATTGCCCTGACGTTCTTCGGCTGCTGCTTCATCAGCTTGTCGATTGCCGTGACCGGGACGTGGCCTTCGATCGCATACTTGCCGACCACCAGCGTATGGCACGACGGTGCCGCCGCCGTGCCGTAGCGCGTCTTGATCGCCGACATGTCGTTGCTTTCGATCTGCTTGATCTGCCAGCCCTGCTGTTCGAGATAACGTGCGTGCTCGCCGCAGCAGCCGCAACCCGGCGATTTGTACAGCGTGCCCTGAGGGGCAGCCCACGTCGTTGCCGACAGGGCGATCAAGGCGGCACCGAACAGGCGGGTGCGATTCGTCATCGTGCTTTTCATTCCGGAATCCTTGTTGGCGGCCGCGCCCCATGGGCGCGGCTGGTAGGTCGAAGATGTGCTGGCGGGTTTATTTCAGGTCGACCTTGGTGTGCATGCCGGCTTCGTAATGCCCGGCGACGTGGCAGGCGAGGATGATGCCGCCGGTTACCGCCCGGTCGAACTTCCAGATCAGCGTTTTGCTCTGGCCCGGGGCCAGCGATACCGTGCCCGGATCACCGTCGTGCTGCATGCCGGGCATCTTCTGCATCATTTGCGCATGGGCTTGCTGGCTTGCGGCATCGCCGATGGCGAATTCGTGCGTCAACTGGCCCGGATTGCTGACGACGAAGCGGATGGTTTCGCCCTTGCGAATCTTGCCGACGGCGGGCTCGAATTCGAACTTCATGGTGTCGAGGGTACGGACCTTGACCGTGCGGGTGACGTCCGGGGCACGGCCGGGCTGGCCGAAGCTGTCATGACCGCCGGCGTGGCTGCCGCTGGCGAAGGCCGGCGAAATGGCGAGGGCGGCCAGCATGGCGAGAACGCGGGATTTCATCGTGGGTAATCCTTGTCTGCGACCGGCGTGATCGTGCGCGAGGCGCACGCATGCGTTGCGCCGGTCGGAATGTCCGGGGGAGAGCGCGTGCGCCGAAGGGCGCGAGTACGGATCAGCGCCTGGGCGGCTTCAGCGCCGGCGCCGGCACGATGTCGAGCGGGGTCGGCAACGCCGTGGCGACGCGAACCGGGACAAGGGTGGGGAGGGTCATCGTTTGCCGATGGATGATCGGCGGAGTACATGCCGCGCAATGCACGCTGTCGCAATCGGCCTTGGCGGCCTTGTCCGCCGTGCCATGGCAGTCGCTGTTTTGTGCCACTTCTGCATGCGCCATCGCCGTGACGTGCATCGGCGCAGCCGAGGCATACAGTGACTGCCACGGCAACAGGCACATCAGCGCCAGCAGCAGCCAGCGACCCGGGCGAGGGCGAAGGGCGACGGAAAACTTGAACATACCCCGCCAGTGTATTTCGGGTCACCGGTGTTGGCAAACGGCCCGGCCCGGCGCGGCGTCACCGAAGCCGCGCACCTGCTGCACTATACTGGCCACCCTTGGTTCCGAATTCGCAGCATGTTTTTCTCCCCCTGCCAACATCCGGACGTGCTGATCCGCACCACCCGCCTGCTGTACTGCAACGCCGTCATCGGCCAGGTGATGAGTATGGTGATCGCCTCGCTGCTGTGTTTCGGCCTGCGCGATGCACTGCCCGGAGCCGAACTGCTGGGCTGGTTGTTGCCGGTGCTGCTGATGTCGGCGCTGCGTATCGGGCTCGCGATCGGTTATCGCCGGGCGCCGGTCGATTTGCCGAGGGCGCTGCTCTGGCGCAGGCGCTACCTGATCGGCACCGTGCTGGTGGCGCTGTGGTGGGGCGGCGGGGCGCTGGCGTTCATGTTCGGCATGCCGCCTGCACCACGGCTGATCGTCTCGCTGGTGGTCTGCGGCATGGTCGCCGGTGCGGTGCCCATTCTGTCGCCGGTGCTGCCGGCCTTGCGCTTCTACGCCATCATGCTGGTGCTGCCGGTCACGATTACCGCCCTCGCCAACGGCGAAGCCTATGATCCGCTGATCGCCGTCATGTCCCTGCTGTTCCTCTACACCGTGCTGCGCAGCGCCGGCTTCTACAACCGGATGCTCGCCGAGGCCATCGAGCTGGAGATCGAAAAGGGCGGCCTGATCGACGAGCTGCGCGTCGCCACGCACGAAGCCGAGGCGGCGAGTCGTGCAAAAAGCGAGTTCCTGGCCAATATCAGTCACGAAATCCGCACGCCAATGAACGGCATCGTCGGCATGGCGCAACTGCTCGAGCATCAGTCGCTGGATGCGGCCAGTCGCGAGCAGGTTACGGTGATCCGGTCATCAACCGATGCGCTGCTGACGCTGGTCAACGACGTGCTCGACCTGTCGCGGATCGAAGCCGGTCATTTCAATCTGTCGCCGCAGCCCTTCTCGCCGCAGGAAATGATCGATGCGCTGGCGCGGATGTTCGGCCCGCAGGCACAGCTGCGCGGACTGGAACTGCAGTGGCCGGACGTCCCGCTGCTGTCGGCGTTGTACGGCGACCCGGTGCGGCTGAAGCAGATCTTCGTCAACCTGATCGGCAATGCCCTCAAGTTCACGCCGCAGGGACGGATCGACGTGCGGATTGCGCTGCATCCGCGCGAAGCCGACATCGTCGAATGGCATGCCAGCGTTGCCGATACCGGCATCGGCATACCGTCGGCACAGGTCGGACGGATTTTCGAGGCCTTTTCGCAAGCCGACAGTTCGATTTCTCGCCAGTACGGCGGTACCGGCCTCGGGCTGTCGATTTCACGCCGTCTGGTGCGGATGATGCAGGGCGAGCTGTGGGTCGAGGCCAACCCCGGCGGTGGCAGCGTGTTCCATTTCACCGCGATGCTGCAGGCGTGCGATGCCAGCGCGTTGCCGAGCCGGCCACCTGCGGCGCGGCCGCTGTCGGTGCTGGTCGCGGAGGACAACCCGGTCAACCGGCTGGTGGCCGAGCGGCTGTTGCAGGCGCAGGGACACCGGGTCTGCCTGGCCGGGAACGGCCAGCAGGCAATCGAGGCCGCACGTGCCGGCGGGCTGGACCTGATCCTGATGGACCTGCAGATGCCCGAGCTCGACGGCCTTGCCGCAACGCGCTGCATCCGCAGCGCCGAGGATGTGACCGGCCGGCCGCGTATACCGATCGTCGCACTGTCGGCCAACGGTATCGTCGAGGAAAAGACCGCCTGCCTGATCGCCGGCATGGACGATTTCCTCGAAAAACCGTTGCAACAGGAAGCACTGGCACGACTGCTGTCGCGTGTGGCAGCGGGTGAGCTGGCGGGGCGCTGAGCGGGCGCCTCCGGCGCGACAATCCGCGGGTCATCGTGTACATTCGGTAACCGTTTTCGTCAGCCACGAGGCCCCGCCTCGATCACATGGACCCTGCACTTAGTCAGTTCCTCATGCTTGCCGGAGCGCTGCTCCTGGTCTTCCTCAACGGCTTCTTCGTTGCCGCCGAATTCAGTCTCGTCAAATTGCGCCCCACCCGGGTCAAGGCCATTGCCAAGACCTGGGGCCTGCGTGGCCGCATGCTCTCCCGGGTCCATCACGACCTCGATGCCTATCTCTCTGCCTGCCAGCTCGGCATCACGCTGGCCTCGCTCGGTCTCGGCTGGGTCGGCGAGCCGGTATTCGCAGCCCTGTTGCAACCGGTATTCGCCTGGCTGGGGGTCGGCAGTCCGAAGCTGATCCATACCGTCTCCTTCGTGTTTGCGTTCAGCACGATCTCCTTCCTGCACATTGTCGTCGGCGAACTTGCGCCGAAGTCGATGGCCATCCGCATGGCCGAAAAAGTCGGCCTGTGGACCGCGGCACCGCTGTTTGCGTTCTACTGGGGGATGTATCCGGCGATCTGGCTGCTCAACAAGAGCGCGTTCTGGGTGCTGAAACTGATCCGGCTTGATGTCGGTCACGGTCACGAAAGCCATTATTCGGCCGAGGAACTCAAGCTGATCCTGCGTGCCAATCGCGACGATCCGTCGTACAACAGCGACGCGATGCGCGTGCTGGCGCATTCGCTGGACTTCGGCAAGCTCACCGTGGCCGACCTGATGCGTCCGTTCTCGGAGGCGGTGACGCTGCAGTTCGACGCGCCGTGGGCCAAGCAGCTCGAGACCATTCGTGCACACCGTTTCAGCCGCTATCCGGTCGTCGGTGAGGACGACCACGTGCTCGGCATGGTCCACGTCAAGGACCTGTTGCTGCTGAGCAATGACGAAGACGAGCCCGAACTCGACGCCCATTTGCGCCCGGCGCTGCGCGTCAGCGAGGATCTGCCGGCGGACGAGCTGCTGCGGCGTTTCCGCGGTGGTGCGGTGCACTTCGCCGTGGTAGGCCCGAAAGGCGAACCGCCGTACGGCTTCATTACGCTCGACAACCTGCTCGGCGTGCTGGTCGGCGAAATCCGTGACGAATTCCGCCAGACCCACAACGACTGGCTGTGGCTGGACGACGGCAGCCTGATCGGCAAGGGCTCGCTGCCGCTGTTCACGCTGTCGCGCGCGCTCGGCATCGATGTCGACAGCCCGGAAGTCGAATCGGTTGGCGGACTGATTCAGGAAAAGCTCGGACGGCTGCCCGAAGAGGGCGAGCGGCTGTCATTCGACGGCTTCGACGTCGTCGTCAAGAAAATGCACGGTCCGCGCATCGTCAGCGTTCGGGTGATGCCGACGAGTATTTCGCGCGGCGATTAGCCGCTGACAGATTTCGACAGTGTTGCCTATGCTGAACCGTCTTGAAGCGGAGCATTGGCAATGCGAATGTTGTGGATCTGCGCGCTGGCGGGCGGTCTGGCCGGCTGTGCCCAATTACCGTCCCGAACCCCGGTCAAACCCGAGGGCGAGGCCTGCGAAGCGCTCAAGGGCCGGCAACTGGCGGCCTCGGCCATCGCGCTGCCGACCCGGGGCGCCGTGGTCGACGGTGCAGCGTGGCTTCCGGTGCCGGGCAGTACCGTCGAGTACTGCCGCGTTCAGGGCCGGATCGATCCGGTCGACCCGGATGCGCCGCCGATCCGCTTCGAGCTGGGATTGCCGTCGAACTGGAACGGCAAGTCGCTGCACCTCGGGGGCGGGGGGTACAACGGCACTGTTGTTGCCGCGACCGGTAACGTGCCGGCACCGCCGCTGAACGTGCCAGTGCCGCTGGCACGCGGATATGCGACGTTTGGCAGCGACAGCGGCCATGAAGCCGCGCCCCCGTACAGCGACGATCCGGCAACGCGTTCGCTCGACGGCCGATTCCTGCAGAACGACGAGGCGCTACACAACTTTGCCGGTGATGCGCTGAAGAAGACGCACGACGTGGCGACGCAGCTGCTGACGACCTACTACGGCCGCGCACCGGTGCAGCGCTACTTTGCCGGTGGTTCGACCGGCGGGCGCGAGGCATTCGCCGTCGTGCAGCGCTGGCCGGACGATTACGATGGCGTGATTTCGGCGTATCCGGCCTGGAATGCCGCGACCCTGGATCTTGCCTTCGGCCGGATTGCGCGTGCGCTGGCGCAGCCCGGCGCCTATCTTGATCCGGCCAAACAGACCTTGTTGTACCAGGCGCAAATCGCCGCCTGCGACGCCAATGACGGCGCACGAGACGGGCTGATCAGCCGGCCGGATGCCTGCCGCTTTACGGCAAAGTCGCTGCGTTGCGCCAAGGGCCGCGATCTCGGTGATCACTGTCTGTCCGACGCGCAGATCGCCGCGGTATCGACGATGGCGACGCCGATGCGCCTGCATTATCCGGTGGCCAGTGGCGAAACCGGCTATCCCGGCTTCAATGTGCTCAGCGGTGCCGACCTGCGCGGCTTCCTCGGCTGGGGGAGCCAGGCACCGACAAGCCCGGCGCAACTTGGGCAACCGTACCTGTCCCAGTTCTGGGATCACTGGGTTCGCTTTGGCGTCACCCGCGATCCGGCCTTCGATTCGCGCAAGCTCGACCCCGAGCGGGCCGGGCCGGAAGCGGGGCGGATCAGCGTGCTGACCGCTCTGCAGGACGTCAACCGGACGGACCTGGGCCGTTTTGCCGGTCGTGGCGGCAAGCTGATCGTGCTGCACGGTGCGGCCGATGCCCTGGTCAGCACGCGGGCGACGATCGATTACATGGAGCGGGTCAGGGCAGGTATGGGCAGTGCGGCGACCGACGCATTCACGCGCTTCTACGTGATTCCGGGGTACGGCCACGTCAACGGCGCGTTCAAGGCATCGTGGGATTCGCTGGCCGCGCTGGATCGCTGGGTCGTCGATGGGGTGGCGCCGGGGGCGGAGGTCGTCGCGGATGCCAATGCCGGCACGCTCGGCCGGACCCGGCCGTTGTGCCGGTATCCGGCGTGGCCGCGCTACCGCTCGGGCGATGTCAACGTTGCGGCCAGCTTCGAATGCGTGAAGGACTAGCCCTCAGTCGTGCATCACGCCGGCGCGCAGGCCGCGCCGGTAGCTGACGGTGATCAGTACCATCATCAGGGCCACGAACAGTCCGAAGCCGAGCACGATGAGCGTCATCGGCGGCAGGCCGCTGCTGCCGAAGTGCCGGACCTGCAGCGCCGAAGCGTCCGCCGGCAGCGGCGTGCTCAGGTATTTCACCAGCAACGCGTGAATGCCGACCATGGCGAGAATGCCAAGGTTTTCGTTGAAGTTCTGCACCGCGATCGAATGGCCGGCGCCCATCAGCAGGTAGCCGCGGTGCTGGAGCATGGCGTTGAGCGGTACGACGAAAAATCCGGAGAGTGCACCGACGATGAACATCAGCGTCGCGGCGACGGTGCCGTCGTAGACCAGCAGCATGCTCATCACCAGCATGCCCATGGCGATGCCGGCCGGCAGCACCGAGAATGCGCGCTTGAGCGGCACAAAGCGGCCGGCAATCACGGCACCGAAGGCCGTGCCGAAGGCGACGACGGCAATCAGCATCGTCGCCTTTTCCATGCTGTACGCCAGCCAGATCACGGCCCAGTTGAGCACCACCAGCCGCATTGTCGCGCCGGCGCCCCAGAACAGCGTGGTCACCGCCAGCGACAATTGCCCCTGCGGGTCGAGCCAGAGGCGGCGTGCACAGCCGATGAAATCCCGGGTCATCTGCACCGGGCCGTGGATCATCGGCTTGAGCTGGACGTTGAGCCGAGGAATGTAGTGGTTCAGCCACGCGGCGGCGAGATAGATGGCGACGATGACGACGATGGCGAGTTCGGCCGTCGTCGCAGGCCAGGGCAGGTGCAGCTTGTGCAGGAAGCCTGCCATCTGCGCGCCGGTCAGGAAGCCGCCGAGCACCGTGCCGAAAATGATGGCGGCGACCGTTGCGCCTTCGAGCCAGCCGTTGGCTTCGACGAGCTTGTCGTGGGGCAGGTACTCGGTGATCAGCCCGTATTTGGCGGGGCTGTAGGCCGCGGCGCCGAAGCCGACCACGGCATAGGCAAAGATCGGCGGGAGGCCGACCAGCATGCCGACGCCGCCGGCGAGCTTGATGCCGTTGCAGATCATCATCGCCCGGCCCTTGTGCATCGAATCGGCAAAGGAGCCGGCAAATGGCGCCAGCACGACGTAGGACACGGTAAAGCACCACAGCAGCATCGACAGATGCCATTCGGGTGCAAGCTGTTCCCTGAGCAGCGCCAGCGCGGCAATGAACAGCGCGTTGTCGGCGAGTGCGGACAGGAACTGCGCGCCCAGTATCAGGAAAAATCCACGGTCCATGCGGTGATCGTACCGGTGCGGAGACGTCCGGTTTATAACACGTTTGCCTTGCCCGGCGCCTTGTTCCGATCGGTGCCGGCTGGCGGGGGCTGTCCGGAGACTATGGCCGGCTGGCTGTACTCGCGTGCTAAGATGGGGACCGTTTCTGCTCCCGCTCCCGCGCGCCGATAATGGATTCACTGTCACTGCTGGTGAGCGTCTTCACCGACTACGGCTATCTGGCCGTTTTCCTTGTCCTGCTGGCCTGCGGTTTTGGCGTGCCGATTCCCGAGGACATCACCCTCGTTGCCGGCGGCATCATCGCCGGGCTCGGCTATGCCGACGTGCACACCATGTTTTTCGTCGGCATGGCCGGCGTGCTGGTTGGCGACTCGGTCATGTTCCTGCTCGGCCGCTATTACGGTGCCCGCGTACTGAAGTGGCGCTGGGTGGCGCGGATCATGACTCCCGAGCGTTATGCGGCGGTCCAGGACAAGTTTTCCCGTTACGGCAACCGGGTGCTCTTCGTCGCCCGCTTCCTGCCCGGCCTGCGTTCGCCGATCTTCCTTTCCGCCGGCATGAGCCACTGTGTTTCGTACTGGCGCTTCCTGTTGCTCGACGGTTTTGCCGCGCTGATCAGCGTGCCCGTGTGGGTCTATCTCGGCTACTACGGTGCCTACAACCACGAGTGGCTGCTGCTGTGGCTGAAACGCGGACAGGCCGGCATCATGGTCCTGGTCGCGCTGGTCGCCGTCATCGTCGGTGTCTGGTACTGGCGGCACCGCCGCTGCAGCCGCGCCGCGCAGACCGCTCAAGACCGCCCCTGACGTTCCGTTTTCCACCCGATCCGCCCGTTCGCCATGTCCCGCCCCATTCAGGTCCTGATCGACCCCGCTGCCATTGCCCACAACTATCACCGGATGAAGGCGCTGGCGCCCAGTTCGAAGGTCTACGCGGTGACCAAGGCCAACGGCTACGGCCACGGGCTGGAGCGTGTTGCCGCGGCCCTGCCGGACGCCGACGGTTTTGCGCTGCTCGAGTTCGATCGCGCCGTGGCCTTGCGTGAGGCCGGTGTCGCTCAGCCCATCCTGCTGCTGGAGGGCGTGTTCAGCGCCGGCGAGCTGCTGCTGGCGTCGCAGCATGCGCTGACCGTCGCCGTGCACGAGGAGCAGGCGCTGCAATGGCTGGAAACGCTGGCGTTACCCCGGCCACTGGACATCTACCTCAAACTCAATACCGGCATGAACCGGCTCGGTTTCGTGGCCGAAACCGCGCCGGCCGTCGTCGCCCGGCTGCAGGCCTGTGCCAATGTCGCCAGCGTCACGCTGATGACGCACTTCGCGACCGCCGACAATCCCGAACAGGGCATCACGTCGCAATTGGCGCGTTTCGACGCCGTGGCCGGCGGGCTCGGTCTGCCGATGACGCTCGCCAACTCGGCCGCGACCTTCGACTTTCCTCAGGTTCACCGGGACTGGGTCCGTCCCGGCGTGGCGCTCTACGGGGCAACGCCGTTCGCGCACCGCAGTGCCGCATCGCTGGGCCTGGTGGCAGCAATGAGTCTGGAAAGCGAAATCATCGGTGTGCAGTGCCTCAAGGCCGGTGACTCCGTCGGCTACGGCGCGGCATTTACCGCGGCCGGGCCGATGCGGGTCGGGATCGTTGCCTGCGGCTATGCCGACGGCTATCCGCGGCATGCCCCGACCGGTACGCCGGTGCTCGTCGGTGGAGTGCGTACCCGGCTGCTCGGCCGTGTCTCGATGGACATGCTCGCTGTCGATCTGAGCGGGCTGCCCGAGGCGCGGACCGGTTCGCCGGTGGAGTTATGGGGCAAGCGGCTGCCGATCGACGAGGTGGCGACCGCAGCCGGCACCATCGGCTACGAGCTGATGTGTGCGGTCGCGCCGCGGGTGCCGGTCCGGACGCTGTAACGGCTGGTCGATCGGTCTCGTAAACCCCGACGGCTTTCATTACAATCTTTCGTTTTGGCACTTTTCCCACCGGAATCTGTCGTGTATTGCTGACGGCCCGGTGGTTCGGGCCAGATTCCTCATTTCATTCAACCTGCAGGTTGCATCATGGCATTGATCGTCCAGAAGTACGGCGGCACCTCGGTTGGCACGCCCGAGCGCATCAAGAATGTCGCGCGGCGCGTCGCCAAGTTCAAGGCCCAGGGCCACGACATCGTCGTCGTCGTTTCCGCAATGAGCGGTGAAACCAACCGGCTGATCGCGCTCGCCAAGGAAATCCAGGCGAACCCCGATCCGCGCGAACTCGACGTGATCGTCTCGACCGGCGAACAGGTCACCATCGGTCTGCTGGCGATGGCGCTGAAAGAGCAGGGCGTCGACGCCAAGTCGTACACCGGTGGCCAGGTCAAGATCCTGACCGACTCCACCCATACCAAGGCCCGCATCCAGTCGATCGACGACGAGGCGATGCGTGCCGACCTGAACGCCGGCCGCGTCGTCATCGTCGCCGGGTTCCAGGGCGTGGATCCGGAAGGCAACATCACCACGCTGGGGCGCGGTGGCTCGGACACCTCGGGCGTGGCGCTGGCCGCGGCGCTGAAGGCTGACGAGTGCCAGATCTATACCGACGTCGACGGCGTGTACACCACCGACCCGCGCGTCGTGCCCGAAGCCAAGAAGCTCAAGACCATCACCTTCGAGGAAATGCTCGAGATGGCCAGCCTCGGCTCCAAGGTGCTGCAAATCCGCTCGGTGGAGTTCGCCGGCAAGTACAACGTGAAACTGCGCGTGCTGTCCTCGTTCCAGGAAGAGGGTGAGGGCACGCTGATTACCTTCGAGGAAGACCCGAACATGGAAAAGCCCGTCGTCTCCGGCATCGCCTTCAACCGTGACGAAGCCCGCATCAACGTGACCGGCGTGCCGGACAAGCCCGGTATCGCCTACCAGATCCTCGGCCCGGTTTCGGATGCCAACATCGACGTCGACATGATCATCCAGAACGTCGGCAAGGACGGTACCACCGACTTCAGCTTCACCGTGCCGAAGCCGGATCTGGCGCGCACGATCAAGGTGCTCGAAGGCGTGCAGGCGCACATCGGCGCGGCGCAGATCGACGGTGACGACAAGATCTGCAAGATCTCGATCGTCGGTGTCGGCATGCGCTCGCACGTCGGCGTTGCGGCGACGATGTTCCGCACGCTGGCCGAAGAGGGCATCAACATCCAGATGATTTCGACCTCGGAAATCAAGATCTCGGTCATTGTCGACGAGAAGTACCTCGAGCTGGCCGTGCGCGTGCTGCACAAGGCATTCGGCCTCGACAAGGGCTGATTTGGCAAAAAGTCCGCCAAGGCGGTTGACGGGTTTTCGGACCACAGGTAATATCCAGCCTCCCTTGACGGAGACGTGGATGAGTGGCTGAAATCACTCCCCTGCTAAGGGAGCATAGGGGCCAAAACCTCTATCGAGGGTTCGAATCCCTCCGTCTCCGCCAGCGGACCTCGCAGTACCGCAGTAAATGGAAAGTAAGCGTGCACCCGTAGCTCAGTTGGATAGAGTATCTGGCTACGAACCAGAGGGTCGGGCGTTCGAATCGCTCCGGGTGCACCATTTCTTCTCCTGCCTCGTCCCCATCGTCTAGAGGCCTAGGACACCACCCTTTCACGGTGACTACCGGGGTTCGAATCCCCGTGGGGACGCCATCTTGACCCCGGTTAAGAGCTTCCATCGGTATACAGTAGATCTCGCCTGCCGACACCGTTGCACGGCATACAGTCGCCCGCAGCAACGCCTTCCTTGTTTCTGTTTCCCCATCATTCGAATCAATACACAGCTGCTGCACAAAGCGCCGAACTGCCGCGTCGTCGACGTTGCCGATCTTGGGCCGTTGGTGCGTTGTAGCGCCTGTTCCAGCTGCGCGATTTCTTCTCTGAGCGGATGTGCTGTTCAAGGCGCTGCCGGATGCGCTTGGTCTGCGCCGGATCGTTCTCGCTGCGTTCGGCGAGCTGCGCCAATTGCCGGATGACCATACCAACCGTTTACCGGATCGCTTCGTCGCTGAGTACTTGAGTCAGTAAAGTGGTCAGCGTCGCTTGTTCAAGCTGGTTCTGGCAGTGCGCCGCTCGCCACGCTTGCCATTGTCGCGGTAGAAGCCGGCACTGCCGTAAACCGGCTGGCCGCATCCGCAATACAGCAGACCGCTGAACAGCTAGGGGCTCAGTCTGCTTCGCCTGCCTTTGGTGCGGCGCTGTTGTCGGCGCGACAGAATCAGCTTGGCTTCTGCGTCGCTGACCATTGCTGGATGCGCATCTCGCTGGATCGGCCACTCCGAACGTGGTCGATACTCGCATCCTTCGATATAGGCACCATCGATTCGCTCGTTGACCCGCTTCCAGACCAGATGTCCGGCGTAGTACAAGGCATTGCCCTCAGGCAGATCGATTATGCCGATCGGCTGGGGCAATCCCAAGCGTTGCATCGGGCCGACTCTGGCTTCGCACGGCCGCCCGTCCATGCAAGGACTGTTGCACCGGCACGAACCACTTCGAGTTCGGTTCGAGGTGCTGACCTGCTCCCCGATTTCAGGGCCAGGCCGAACTTAGTAGAGTCCGTTTTCCGACTAGGAGACGGCAGTGAAGAAGCGCTTTACCGACGAACAGATTCTCGATTTCCTCAAACAGGCCGAAGCCGGCGTACCGGTGAAGGAACTGTGCCGGCGGCACGGCTTTAGCGACGCGTCGTTCTACACCTGGCGCAGCAAATTCGGCGGCATGACTACGCCCGAGATCCGTCGGCTGAAGGACCTGGAGCTGGAGAACAGCCGGCTGAAGAAGCTGCTGGCCGAAGCGCATCTGGATACCACGGCATCAGCGGCGGCCGGGTGATCCGGGCGCTCGACGAGATGGCCCGGTTTCGTGGCTATCCTGCGGCAATCCGGGCGGATCAGGGGCCGGAATTTACCGGCAAGGTGCTGGATCAGCGGGCGTATCAGCGCGGGATCAGGTTGAAACTGATCCAACCGGGCAAGCCGACGCAGAACGCCTTCATCGAATCCTTCAACGGCAAGTTCAGAGATGAATGCCTGAACGAACACTGGTTCTGTTCGCTTATGGAGGCCAGAATCCGGATTGCAGCTTGGCGAAGGGATTGCAACGAGTGCCGACCGCACAGCAGTATTGGCAACCAGACGCCGGCCGAGTTTGCCGCTGGCTGGCGTGCGGGCCAGCCACGAATGAAGCAAGAAAAGTAATCATCAACCCCCGGACCGGCTAAGCCACGATTGGCCCTGAAACTGGGGGCAGGTCAACTTGGCCGTGGTGATTGACCTGTATTCCCGCAAAGTCGTTGGCTGGTCGATGAAACCGACCATAACCCGGGAGCTGGCGATCGATGCCTTGCTGATGGCGGTCTGGTGGCGCAAGCCGATTGGCCGTGTGCTGATCCACTCCGACCAAGGCTCGCAATATGGCAGCGACGACTGGCGCCGTTTCTGCGCCGCCAACAAGCTGGAACCGAGCATGAGCCGACGCGGCAACTGCCGGGATAATGCAGTGGCGGAATCGTTTTTCAGCAGCCTGAAGAAGGAACGCATTCGCAAGCGGATTTACAAGACCCGCGATCTGGCCAAGTCCGACGTGTTCGATTACATCGAAGCGTTTTACAACCGAAACCGCCGCCACAGCCATCTGGGCGGCGTCAGTCCCGAGGCCTTTGAACGGGCTGTGGCGTGAGGCTGGGATTTGTCTACTGAACCCGGGGCAGTCCATTTTCCACCGGCTTGCCGGGCTGGATGAACGACAGTGTCGAGCTGGCCTGATAAGCCCAAGCATCCAGCGCAAGCCCGGCAAATTCCGGGCTATTGTCGACGGTGATCGGCGCCGGTAATCCCCGTATCTCCCGCAAGCGTTCCAGTACATGCACCACCCGTACACCGTGTAGCAAGGTGTCGACCTCGATGGCCACACACTCACGGGTGAAGTCATCGACGATATTCAGACTGTGGAACCGCTGACCATAGGCCGGATCATTGCTGATGAAGTCCATCGACCAGCTCTGGTTCGGTCTGCTCGGTGGGATACGTGGTGTGCGCTCGACGCCGGCAATCCGTTTGCGCTTGCGTCGCCGCACACTCAGGTCTTCCGCCCGATACAGCTACCAGATGCGCTTGTGATTGACGTGCCAGCCTTCGCGCTGCAACAGCACGTGCAAGCGGCGATAGCCAAAGCGGCGCCTTTGTCTTGCCAATTTGATCAACCAGCCGCGCAACTGGTGATCGCCAGAACAACTGGGCTGATAGCGAAAAAGCGAACGGGAAACTCCGACTAGCCCACAGGCACGAGTGACGCCCATTGCGCGCTCACCCATCCGGATGGCCACTGCGTCACGCCGTGTCTGCGGGCTTACCACTTTCGGCCGATCAGATCCTTCAACGCCGCGTTATCGAGCATCGATTCGGCCAGTAATCGCTTGAGGCGATCGTTCTCCTGTTCGAGCTCCTTGAGCCGCTGCGCTTCGGCAACAGTCATGCCTGCGTACCTAGCCTTCCAGTGGTACCAAGTTGCCTCGGCGATGCCGTATCTGCGGCATAGTTCAGCCGGTTTCGCGCCAGCTTCGCCTTTCTTGAGGATGCCGATGATCTGTTCGTCGGTGAATCGTTTCTTCATTACCGTTCCCTTTTTCTTGGAGCGGACTCTACATCGTCACCGGACTAAATGCGGGGGGGCTGGTCAACACACCAGACCATGACTAAAACTAATGCTTCAATGAAGTTAGATCATTTTTATTCATTGAGCACCTGGCATAAAATGCGTGCAGCCACTTGACTGTGGGCAATATAAGACTGCCGATCAAGACCGCCGGAATAAGCTGGAAACACCGGAAAGTGAGCCCGGGTTTTTCTCGGGAATCAGGGTGCAAATTTGCAATGAGTAAAGCGTTTACATTCGCCATCAAGCGCATTCGTTTCGATGAAAACTATCATCCATCGGACAGTACGCGCATCACGACCAATTTTGCGAATCTGGCCAGAGGGGAGAGGCGTCAAGAGAACCTGCGCAACGCCTTGAGGATGATTGACAGTCGCTTCAATGCCCAGGCGCATTGGGATAATCCCAGTGGGGATCGTTACTCGGTGGAGCTTGAAATCATTTCCGTCGAAATGAACCTCGAGAACGATGGTAATGCCTTCCCTGCGATTGAAATACTGAAGACAAATATTGTTGATCGCAAGACCAACAGGTGCATCGAAGGCATCGTAGGAAACAATTTCTCTTCTTATGTGCGGGATTATGATTTCAGCGTATTGCTGCTGGAGCACAACAAAAACCAACCCAGATTCAGTATTCCGGATGATTTTGGCGATCTGCACGGAAAGTTATTTCAGTCTTTCGTGAGTTCGGATGCATACAAGCAGAATTTTGCCAAGCCGCCGGTCATTTGCCTCAGCGTTTCCGAAAGCAAGACTTACCATCGCACAGGAAATCAGCACCCGGTGCTTGGTTTTGAGTATCAGCCCAATGAGTCATCGTTAACGGAAAGCTATTTCAAGAAAATGGGCTTGCAGGTTCGTTGCTTCATGCCACCCAATAGCGTTGCGCCGCTGACGTTCTACTTCTTTGGTGATTTGCTGAACGACTATAGCAATCTCGAACTGGTCAGCACCATCAGTACGATGGAAACATTCCAGAAAATTTACCGGCCCGAAATTTACAATGCCAATGCAGCAGCGGGGGCATGCTACAAGCCCGATCTGAAAAACCCCGATCATTCGGTTACACAGATCATTTATGATCGTGAAGAGCGGAGCCGGCTGGCAATTGAGCAGGGAAAATTTGCCGAAGAGTGCTTCGTCAAGCCGCATCGCGCCGTTCTTGAGAAGTGGGCTGCCAACTACGCGCATTGATCCAGAAAATACACAAGGTTGCCCATCATGAAAAAATTGCTGCCTACTTCGACTGCCGGCAGTCTGCCCAAACCCTCGTGGCTTGCACAGTCTGAGACACTGTGGTCGCCTTGGAAATTGCAGGACGAAGAATTGACTGACGGCAAACAGGATGCCTTGCGTTTGTCGTTGCAGGAGCAACTACAAGCCGGTATCGATATCGTCAGCGATGGCGAGCAAACGCGCCAACACTTTGTCACTACGTTTATCGAACACCTCGATGGCGTTGATTTCCAGAAACGTGAAACCGTCAGGATTCGAGATCGCTACGATGCGAGCGTGCCGACGGTGGTGGGGGCTGTCAGTCGTCAGAAGCCGGTATTTGTCGAAGACGCCCGGTTCTTGCGTCAGCAAACCAGTCAGCCGATCAAATGGGCACTGCCAGGCCCGATGACTATGATCGATACGCTTTATGATGCGCACTATAAAAGCCGGGAAAAACTGGCTTGGGAATTCGCCAGAACCCTCAACCAGGAAGCCAAAGAACTGGAGGCGGCCGGTGTTGACATCATTCAGTTTGACGAGCCTGCATTCAATGTGTTCTTTGACGAGGTGAATGACTGGGGGATTGCCGCTCTGGAAAGGGCGGTTGAAGGGCTCAAGTGCGAAACCGCCGTGCATATTTGCTATGGCTATGGCATCAAGGCCAATACCGACTGGAAAAAAACGCTGGGATCGGAGTGGCGGCAATACGAAGAAATCTTCCCTAAGCTGCAAGCCTCCAGTCTCGACATCATCTCCCTGGAGTGCCACAACTCCCGCGTGCCCATGGAGCTGATGGAGCTCATTCGCGGCAAAAAAGTGATGGTGGGGGCCATTGATGTGGCCAGCAATACCGTTGAGACTCCGGAGGAAGTGGCCAATACGCTGCGGAAGGCACTTCAGTTTGTCGACGCCGACAAGCTCTGTCCTTGCACCAATTGCGGGATGGCTCCCTTGTCACGTCGCGTCGCAAGAGCCAAGCTGAATGCGTTGAGCGCAGGCGCAGAGATCGTCCGTAGGGAGCTTTCGATCTAGCGCCAGGCTGCATCAGAAAGTGCTGTATGGGAAGGATGAGGTCGACCTGAATGATAGGGGTGTTTCTGACCTTCCCGAGCACTTTCGAGTCGGACCCAATATTCAGGATCTGCCATGTCACATCTTAGTCCTGCCATCGAGCCGCTACGCTTTCGCGAAGCGCTCGGGCACTACGCATCCGGCATCACGGTGATTACATCATGCATTGATGATGAGCCGATTGGTTTCACCTGCCAGTCGTTCCATAGTGTGTCGATGAGCCCGCCGCTTGTGTCATTTAGCGTGATGTCCAATTCGTACAGCTACCCGAAAATTCGCCGGGCAGGCCGATTCGCAGTCAATATACTGTCGGGTGAGCAAGTCGGGATTTCCAACCAGTTCGCCCGGCAGGGGGCTGACAAGTGGCATGGCGTCGAATGCCAGGAGTCGCCGCTGGGTAATCCTATCATTGCCGGTAGCCTGCATTGGCTTGATTGCGAAATTCACACCGAACATGCCGCAGGTGATCACTTGATCGTCATTGGTGAGGTGAAAGCACTGAACTTGCAAGAAGCCACCGCTACGCAACCATTGCTTTATTTCAAGGGTCGGTATTGCAACCTCGCTGTGCATAACGCAGTTTGATCATTTATCCCCGCAGCCCTCCTTTACTCTTCAGTCATTAGAGCGCCTTGCCGACGCCCCCCCAGGTTTGAGTGGCGCGCAGCTTTAGAGTCCAATCCCTTACATCAAGGAGAGTGGACGTGAAGAAACGCTTTTCCGAAGAACAGATCATCGGCTTCCTGCGTGAAGCCGAAGCAGGCCTGCCGATCAAGGAACCGTGCCGCGGGCACGGTTTCTCCGAAGCCGGCTACTACCTGTGGCGTAGCAAGTTCGGCGGCATGAGTGTGTCGGATGCCAAACGGCTCAAGGAACTCGGGGCCGAGAACGCCCGCCTCAAGCGCCTGCTGGCCAATGCCATGCTCGAGAACGAGATCGCCAAGGAAGCGTAGCAAAAGAAGTGGTGATCGCGCCGGCTCGGCGCGAGCTGGTGCGGTTCCTGCCCGGGCGAGGCCTGAGCGAGCGCTGGGCGCTGCGCATCGCCCGGATGAGTCCGAGCGCTTTTCGCTACCAGCCCAGCCCAGCCCAGCCCAGCCCAGCCCAGGCCGGGCCGGATCGGAACGGTACGTTGCGACAACGGGATCATCGAGCTGGCGCAGCGCCATCGCCGCTGCGGTACCGGAATGATCTACCAGAAGCTGCGCCGGAGCGGCTGGGCGGTGAACCATGGGCGGGGCGAACGGCTGTACGCGCTGGCGGGGTTGCAGGTACGGCGACGCAAACGCAAGAAGGTGCCGCCGGCCGAGCGACAGCCGCTGCTGCGGCCACTGGCTGCCAACGAGGTTTGGTCGATGGACTTCGTGTTCGACCGCTCCGCCGAAGGCCGGGTGATCAAATGCCTGACCATCGTCGGCGACGCGCCTCACGAAGCGGTGGCGGTGATTCCGGAAGGAGCCATCAGTGGCGAAGTGCTGACACGGCAACCGGATCGGCTGGGATTCTGGCGTGGCTTGCCACGGATCATTCGCACCGATAACGGCAAGGCGTGCTGCGGTCGGGCGATGCTGAGCTGGGCGCATCGGCGTGGACGCCGAGGTTAAGCGCGATCACCCGTGGGGACGCCATCTTGATGCTTTTCAAGCACAGGCTTTCGGCAGTCAAACGTCTCCTTCCTGCCTTTCTGTTACGCCGCGATCCACTTTGCGAAGTCACCCTGCTGTTTTCCGCATTCCCCGTTCCAGATATTCACGTTTCACCAGCTCTCCGTTGCCTTGGGTACTCGACCGAGCCGGACTGCGGGCGCACGTTCCGCCGGTACGGGTACGGATTCGAACCCGATTCGGGCCGGCGTGGCCGGACCTTCCGGTGGATGCGCCAGTGACAGGACGTGCCCGTTGCGCTTTGTGACCAGGCTGATGTGGGCGCGGGCGGCGATGCGGGCGAATCGGGCCGGTTAGCGGGCACCGTCCGGTTCAAGCGAGTGTGATCCGGTATCGGCGAGGGCGGCGCATCGGGTGATGCTCCGCCTCGTTCATTCAGGACGTACCTGCAGTTCAGAACGGCCAGACTGGCGATGCGGTCGTCATGTCCACCTTGCGCACCGTGCCGTAGTTGTTGGTGCTGGTGTTGGCATAAAAGAAGGCCGGTTCCTGGGCAAAACCGTAGCCGGCGACCTGGCTGGCGGCGCCGGCCGAGTACTTGATTCCCCAGAGATCGAAGGTCGGCCGCTGGTCGCGCTGCGTGATCCAGGACAGCGCGATCAGCATGTTGTCGTTGCCGTCCACGCCCGGGCGGGTGGCGTACCGGCTGTAGCCGAGCCGGTCCTTGTTGCTGTCCCAGTCGGCCTTGGCCGTCAGGCGTGCATGCAGGTACAGCAGGGTATAGATGTCCCAGGCCTGTGCGGCGTTGCCGGTCCGTTCCTGCCAGTAATGGGCCCACTGCACGTAGAACGCCATGCGGATGCCGTTTTGCGCCGCATAGCTGGTGTCGCCCCAGATCGCCTGGTAGGCGGCGTCGACCGGACCGGAGCGGGCTTTGGCGGCCACGAGCAGGTTGAAGGCGTCGCGATACTGCACGCGGCTGGCATTCAGGTCGACGGCCATTTCACGGTACATGCGCCACATCTTGTGCAGCGGAAAAATGTTGTTCGAGACCTCGCCGCTGCTGGCGCTGCCGTAAATGCTCAACACGCCCAGCTGCAGGTTGTGACCCAGCTCGTGGCTTTCGCCCCAGCCGCGCGGCGTCAGCCCCCAGGTCTGGTCGTACGGGTTACCGGAACACCCGGCGCCGCACTGCGCATAGACGTCGATATTGATGTGCTGCGTGCCCGGCACCCGGTGCATGGTTGTGTCGGCGCAATCCCATCCCTTGCCGCTGCAGAACGCCGTGACGGCGGCCGGCAGCGTCTTGCCGCCACGTGCGAATCCGGCAAAGCCGTAAGCATCGTCGAAGAACAGGTTGACCATTTCGTCCAGATACTGGTTCATGTTCCCCTTGTAGTCGCTGCCGTTGACGACGTCGCGCAGCTTGTCGACGCGCGCGTGCGCCTCCATGCCCGGCATCTTGATTTCGGTCCAGTCGGACTGCGTATTGCCCAGCGCCGTGACAAAGGCAGTGCGATCGCCATTGACCGTGGTGTCGAGGAAAGGCTGGCGGGCCACGCCACGCAGCCTGAGCTTGACCACCTGGCCCGGCGTTGCGCCGCTGTACTGCAACTGCAGCAGACCGCCGTACGGGGTGACGACCGGAACGGTACTGCCGACGGCGAGGTTCATGGCGGGGGCTGCCAGATAGCGGGGACGTGTATAACCGTTGCCGACCTTGGTCGAGCCGCTCCGTTGGGTATTGATGCGCAATGCGACGGTTGCAGTGCCCGGATCGAGCAGAGTGACCTGCAGGGGCTGCCCCGGTACGGCAAAACGGCCGATGGCGGTGAAACCGCTGCCATCACTCAAGGTGACGCTGACGGTCTCGTCGCTGCTGGTGACCGGCAGCCCCGCGCTGGTTGCACTCTGGTACGAGCCCAGATCGTTCTGCCGACCGCCGGCGGTGCGGACATAGGTCACCCACGCGTCGGCCACGACGGCCCGCTGGAACGCGGCCGGATTTTTCTGCTTGTCGAGCGGATAGACGATCTGTTTGCGGGTCACGTCCGCCCACAGCGTCAGCAAGCGCAGCAGCGTGGTGTTCGGTGTCGCGAACAGTTGCCGGGCGTTGCCGTTGTAATTGTTCAGCCGGGCGCGGATCTGCTCGGCCGGATCGATGATCTCGTTGTTGAAGCCCGGCGCATCGCCACAACCGGTGTCGCTGCATTTGCTCCAGTCGTAGTCGGCACGCAGCGTATTGCCCGCCAGCCGGCCCAGTAGCGGCAGCATGCCGTTGAACTGTGCTGTAGCCCGGATGTTGTCCGCCTCGTTGCGCCCGGCCGCGACCTTGTCGTTGGCCCAGTAGTTGCCGCCATAGCCACCCAGGTCCATGCCCATGGCCCCAAGAATCTGCCGGCCGGAGGCACTGTCACCCCATGCGCCGTTGTGCAGGTAAAGCACCGGCTTTCCCGCCTTCAGCAAGACCCGGACGCGTTCGGACAGGGTTGCGTCGGCCGGCACGTCCGAACTGACGATCACGAGCGAGACCCGATCGGCGCAGGCCTGGTCCGTCAGCGCATTGCATCCGGCGTCCCTGGCCGCAACGCCGGCCTTGGCCAGACCGCTGACGGTACCGGCGCCGGTCATGCCGGCCATGCTGATGTCGAGTGATGCCGGCAGCACGCTGGCGGCATCGCCGACGACCAGCCAGGACAGCAGTCGCCGGAATGCCGGTGCATGGACGAGATTGCCGTCCTTGCGAAACAGTTCGACCACATTCGTGCCGTAACCGGCGCTGCGGCCGCCTTCGGCGATGCTGATTCCGGCCAGCGTCTGGCCGCCATCACCGACGATCAACGGCTGTGCCACTTCGGGCGAGGCCGACAGCACGAACTGGCTTTGTGGCGTCGGCAGGTATTCGCTGCTGACTCCTTTGAAGAGGAGTCCAAGACGTTCGGCTTGCGTCTGCGACAGCGACAGCGCCCGGTTGTAGGCCAGAACGATCAGCGGCAGCGGATCATTCAGCGCGGCGGGATCGCCACTGGCGACAGCAGCGTCGATGGTGCTGACCACGGCCGGTGGCGGTTCCGGAATCGGCGTCGGCACGGACGTGGGAGCCGGGGTGGGCGTCGGATTGCTTGTGCTACCCGTTCCGCCGTCCGAATCGCCGCTGCTACTTTCGCCGCCGCCGCACGCTGTCAGTAGTGCTGCAGCCAGCACTATCCCCCAAAGTCTGCCCCGCACCATTGTTCAATTCCTCTAGATGATTTGATTATCAAAATCTAATATTCATGCGCGGCGCATGGTATCAGCAGATCCTTACATGACCGTTCGTTCCTGACAGGGCGCCGGGTACGCTAGGCAAGCGACGGCACAAACCGGTGCGTCCGGCGGGGGCAAGCAGTCCGGGTCGCCGCCGGGTGCGCGGAACGATGTGGTGAGGTGGGGGGGCGGGGCGGCGGGGCGGTGGAAAGCCCGCACGGTTCGGACCGAGGGAGATAGAATCAAGCCGGAGGAATGTCCGATCGGCCTTCCGTCAGGAGCCAGCCCCGATGTCCATGCCCCATGTCTGTACCGGCGCGACCCTGCAGTGCAGTTTCGGCGTCGCGCCGGCTACATTGAATGTACTGCCGGTCAACCGGGTCCTGCTCGGCGGCTTGCCGGCGGCGACCCTGATGGACCACATCCCCATTCTCAACATCACGCCGTTCGCGATGTGCCAGAGCATGGCCAACCCGACCGTGGCGGCGGCAACGGCGGCCAAACTCGGCGTGTTCACGCCGATGCCCTGTGTGCCGGTGACCGCCGCACCGTGGATTCCCGGCGGCGCGACGACGGTGATGGTCGGGAACATGCCGGCCCTCAATGCGGGCGGGACGCTGATGTGCAACTGGGGCGGCGTCATCAAGGTGGTATCGCCGGGACAGGCGACGGTGATGCTGCCGTAGCGCCTCAGTCGTGTCCCCGCCAGCGTCGCCACCACCATGCCAGGCGGGAAATGGGCTGCTGGTCGGCGTTCAGCGGCCGGCCGTCGGTGTGGAAGGCATCGGTCGGACCGGCTGGCTTGCCGTCGACAAAGCGGCTGCGTTCGGCCAGTTGGCCGTTGGGATGGAAGCGTTGTTGCAGGCCGTGCAAACGGCCTTTGCGGTACTGACCGTGCTGGAGCAGACGGCCGTCCGGGTGGTAGGTCTTGGCGTCACCATCCGGCATGCCGCGCCGGTAGGCGGCGGTGTGCAGCAGCTTGCCTTCCGGATCGAAAAAGCTCGCCGGGCCATGCAGGACGTTGTCGGCATAATGCATGCGTGCCGCCAGCCGTCCGTTGGGGTGCATCAGCTGCATCGGGCCATGCAGCGCGCCCTGTTCGTAACCGAGTTGCGCCAGTGGTTTGCCGGCGTCCCGAATCTGCAGCGGGCCCTGCAGGGCGCCGGCGGCCAGCATGCCGGTCAGCCGGATCGCGCCGCGCTCGAGGTCCAGCGGCTGTTCATCATTCACGGTCTGTTCGTCCATCAATTGAGTTTGACGATGCCACCCTTGACGGTGAGCATGCCGCCGCCGTCGACGGTCTGCTCGGCGGCGGCCTTGTTCATCAGGCTGATGCCGGCGTCGTTGGTCAGCGTCGTGCCGGCCTTGTTGTCGAGCGAGGTGCCGGCCTGATTGGTCAGTGCGGTGCCGGCCTTGTTGGTCAGCGCCATGCCGGCCTGATTGGTCAGCGCGCCGTCGCTCTTGGCGGTGTAGTCGCCAGTGCTCTGCAGCGTCAGCGTGCCACCGACCTTGATCGTCAGGTTGCCGTCGACCGTCAGCGTGTAGTCGCCGGTGATCTTGTGCTCGAACTTGCCGCCGGTGGTGTGGCTCTGGTCGCCGTCGACCTTGAGCGTGCGCTTGCCCTTGACCTCGAGCGATTCGGTCCCGGTCTTGATCGTCGTCGTCCGGTTGCCTTTCTCGATCGTCGTGCTGTCGTTGCCCTCGCTGACGGTGCGCGTCCGGTCATTCTTCACCGTGGTCTTTTCATCGTGGCCGACGGTGGTCGTGCTGTCGTTGAGGATGTTGGCGTTGAAGTCCTTCTGTGCCTGCAGGAACACCTCCTCGCCGTCCTTCTTGTCTTCGAAGCGCAGCTCGTTGAAGCCGCCGCCGCCCTTGCTCGAATTGGTCTTGATGCCGCTCTGCGTCTGGTTGGCCGGCAGCGCGTACGGCAGCGTGTTGTCGCCGTTGTAGACGCAGCCGGTCACCAGCGGCCGGTCCGGATCGCCGTCGATGAAGGTGATGATGACCTCCTGGCCGATGCGCGGAATGAACTGGGTGCCGAAGCCCTTGCCCGTCCACGCCTGTGCCACGCGCACCCAGCACGAGCTGTTCTCGTCGTTCTTGCCGTCGCGGTCCCATGGAAACTGCACCTTGATCCGGCCGTACTGGTCGGTCCAGATTTCCTCACCGGCCTTGCCGACGACCAGTGCCGTCTGCGTATGCATGTAGGGTTTCGGCGTGCGTTGCAGGGGCCGGAACGGCGTTGCCTTGGGAATGGCCTCGAAGCGGTTGGCGTAATGCTGGTGATCGCCCTCGTGCGTGACCACGGTGACCAGCCAGTCGATATTGGCGGCGGCGTTGTCGTGATCGGTCAGCGTGAACGTATGCCCCGGCACCAGCCAGCGACAGTCGCTTCCACCGACGAAGCGCAGCGCCTGGCTGCGCAGCGCGTCGACGCGCTGCTTGGCCAGCGTATCGCCGGTCGCCTTTTCCGTATAACCGCCCGGGTGCTCGTACCGGCTCAGCGGGCCGTCCTTGGCCTGCGCCTGCGTATACAACGCGGTGGTCGGCGTCGTGAATTCGTAATCGGTGGTGCGATGGCCGGTGCTCACCGCCTGCTGCATCAGCTGGCCGCTGCGGATGGCGTGCAGCACGCGTCCGCCCATGTCGTCTGACCGGAACGCGATGCAGGCCGCGTTCGGACAAGCCGGGAAGGCATCGTTGTTGTCGGCCAGCACCAGCGTGTGCTTGCCGTCAGTGTGGGTGTGGAAGTAGAAAATGCCTTCGCTTTCCAGCAATCGCGACACGAAGGCAAAATCGCTCTCGCCGTACTGGACGCAATACTCGCGCGCCGAATAGCTGGCGTTGAGCTTGAGCTGGAAATCGCTGAAGCCGTGTACCGCAAACACGGCCTTGACGATGTCCGGCACGCTCTTGTTCTGGAACACCCGGTTGTTGCTTGCCAGCGTCAGCCACCACAGCCACGGCCGCAGCGTCAGCGCATAGCGCTCGTAGCCGCCGCTGCCGTCGAGCGGCAGCTGGCCGATCTCTGCGCACATGCCGTCGAGCGGGCGTTTGTCGGCATCGTTGTTCAGGCTCAGCGTGACGTGCTTGGCGATCGCGTCGCTCAGTGTCAGTGCGCTGCTGCCGACGCACTGCGCGTTGATCTCGCCAAGCCCGTTCAGTGCCTCGTGGCCGCTGAAGGCGTTGGCGTACAGTACGTCGAGCGGCGCGGTCGCGGTCAGGCTGAGCGAGGTGTTGGTGTCGATGGGGCGATTCATGTTCGGGTTTCCGCGGAGCCGGTGTCCGGCAGGATGGCTAGACGATGAGCTTGCTTTCGACGCCCGCGACACCCTGCGCCGGGCCGGGCGGGCGGACCAGCCGGTCCCCCTGCATGCCCGGGCCGATGCCGGTCAGACCCTGCAGCCAGAAATGCCAGTGGCCGCCACTGTAACGCAGCAGCACATTGGCACGGATCGATGCGATGCGGTTCGGCAGTGGGTTGGCCGCGATCGCCAGCCCATAGTCGCTATCGTCGATCGTGGCCAGCCGGTTGCCACGCAGCGCCAGCGTGTATTCCCGCGCTTCGTGCGGGCACTGGATATGGAACACCCGCATCGTGTTGTGGCCAATGTCGTCGGTGTAGATTTTGCAGCCCGACAGCTCGGGAGTAAAAATGTAGTTGGCCAGTGGCGCGTTGATCGGCACGTCGATGTAGCCGCCCTGCGGCAACCAGTAGGCCGTGATCAGCGGATCGATATTGCCGCCGATTGGCGGCGAGTGATACAGCGTCACCGAGGTGTCGTTGGCGACGTCGCTGCGCAGAAAATCATAGCGCGCGGAGACGCCGAGCGGCGGCGCGTAGTGTTGTGACGACATCATCGCCGAGGTGAATGCATGGGCCTGCAAAAAGGCCTGGATGTTGTTGGTGAACGCGGTGTTCAATCCAAACGACATGGTATGTCTCTCGCTGAAAGGTGAACGTGAGCGGCCGACGGCCGAATCACATGGTTCTCGCCGGCTGGCCGTGTTCGGTCACCAGGCTGTAATTGGCGTAATGGTCCGGCGTGTAGATGACGAGATCGCGCGCATACTCGAGCATGATGCGTCCGCCGCCGGTGCCGCTGAATTCGATCAAGGTCGGAATCGCGCCGCCGGCGTGGCCGGTTGCGGCGGCCTCGGCGTAACTCATCCAGCACAGCTTGACCTTTTTCCTCGCCAGCGACGCGGCGACATACAGCCCGCCGATATCAGGCCGGGATCGGTACAGCGTACGGACAAAGCCGATATTGCCGAAGCTGATCGTCATATTGGCGATGCCGTGCGCGCTGCGAATACCGTCGAAGCCATACGCCGCGGTCGCGCCCGGGTAGGAGAAATCGATCTTGCCGACCTCGGTCGCGATGCGGGCGTTGGTATTGCGGATCTGGGTGATGACCGACTGTTCCTTGACGGGCAGTGCAGAAAGCAGGGTGTTGGTAGCGACGGCGACCATGGGTTCTTCCTTGGTGGGTGGCGGCAGTGATCAGTGGTACCAATTGCCGCGGTGTACTTCGTGCTTGCACGGCAGGGTGAAATGCAGTTGAAGGCCGGCGTAGTCGTACTCCAGCGTCATCGCGTTCGGGTCGGTGTTGTGGATCACGCCGACCAGTGTTTGGCGCGACGCGGTCGGTAAATACGACAGGTCGAAAAGGCAGACATTGCCCTGCTTGGCTTCCTTGGCAAGCTCGCGATCGATCAGGTCGAGCAGGTCCTGGTTCAGCGCGACGTGGCCATGCCGCGCCTCGTAACTGGGATACAAGGTCTTGATGTCGGCGCGGTAGCGTTGTCCGGCAATCGTGACGCCGACGTCGTAGCTGTGATGAGTCGGCGCGCTGCAGATCAATTTGGCTTCAATCAGCTTGGCAACGGCAACGCATTCGCGCTGTTTTGGGGGGGTAGTTGGATTGCCGAGCAGGGCGACGGCCTGGCTCCAGGCAACGGCACCAACTTCGACGCCGGCGACGATGGCGCCGTCGAAGGTAATGGTTTTAGCTGGCATGGCTGGCGAATTCCGGGATGGTCAAAATGGATGCATCCGGTCGTTGGCGGGACGGGGCATTACCAACGTCGTTGATTGAACGTCTGGTAATCGGCGGATTCGATGAAACTCAACCCGCTGGCATGGATGTCGCCCGCCTGCACCGGGTAAAAGGTGACGATCGGATAGACCGCGTGACCGCTGTCTGTGTGGGCGAGCGGATCGAAAACGATATCGGCGTATTGCGTGTACGCGTACCAGAGGCCGCGGATGTTCCAGTTCAGGGCGCGGTCACTTTCGATATCGGCAATGCCGACATGTGCGTCGGTCGACAGCCGTACCCGGTAGTAATAGCGGCCGTTGGTCTGATTGATGGTCTGGGTCACCCTGCTGCTGACGCTATTGATACGCCGAACGCATTTGGCGGCGTAGGCCCAGATCATTTCGTCGAGACTGGAATAGTGATAATCGCGTATCCACATGCCGTGGGGCTGCACGCCTTGCCGGTTCGGATCCATGATCGTATGCAGCAGGATGTGGTGGGCACGGTAGGAGGTCATGAACGCGTTCTGATAGCGCCAGCCCTGTTCGCCGTTCAGCGTGTCCATTTCCCACTCGACTACCTTGGCCCGTGACATTGCTCGTTTCCTTTGCCGCGTCCGATGGCGGCGTTACTCGGATTCATGCCGCCGTCCATGTCGACAGCAGCTCGTTCATCAGTAAGGGTTCGATCTCGCGTGCCCCCGCGCCGCAGCACCGGCTCAGCACGGTGGCCAGCAGATCGTCCGGCAGTCGGCGATCGGTGCCGGCGCGCTGACGGAGTGTTTCGAGCTTGATTCGGGCAATTTCGTACAAGGTGTCGTCGCCGAGCGGGTAGAGCGGCACGACGGTCGAACGGGTCAGCAGCGTAGATCGGAAGCGGTGGCGCAGCGTCAGAAGCAGTGCATTGCCGCTAAGGTTGTCGGCTTCGGCTTCGCAGGTGGCGAGCAAGATCGTGTTGCGAAAGTCGATCTGCAAACCGGAACCGTCCTCGAGCACGCCCTTGTCAAAAACGGCTGATAGGGTTTCGAGCACGTCCGGGTGCGCCTTGTCGATGTCGTCGAGCAGCACCACGCTGAACGGTTTGCGCCGCACCGCTTCGGTCAGCACGCCGCCTGTGCCGTGGCCGACGTAGCCGGGCGGGGCGCCCTTGAGCAGGCTGACGCTGTGCGCTTCCTGGTATTCGGCGAGATTGATCGTGATCAGGTTGCGCTCGCCGCCGTACAGCGCGTCGGCCAAGGCGTAAGCGGTTTCGGTCTTGCCGACGCCGGATGGCCCGACCAGCAGGAAGGCGCCGATCGGTTTCTGCGGGTCGGTCAGTCCGGCACGCCAGGCCTGGATGCGCAGGGCGATGGTGTTCAGCGCCGCTTCCTGGCCGAGTACGCGCTGGCCCATCCGCTGCGCCAGCGTACGGATCGCTTGGGCTTCGTCGTCGAGCATCCGGCCGACCGGCACGCCGGTCCAGTCGGCGATCACGGCGGCGACGTCGCGGACGTCGACATGTTCGGGCACCATTGGTTCGCCGTCGCGAATGTGGTGCAGCTCGCGCTCGAGCCTCGCCTGCTCGGCTGCGGTGGTTTCCAGCCGTTGGTCGAGCTCGGGCGGTACCGCGTCGCCCAGTTCGCGCGCTTCGTCGGCGAGCGCTTCGAATGCAGCGCGGACCTGAAGCAGTGCCTGCACGGTGGCGAGTTCGTGCTGCCAGCGGCTTTGCAGTGTGGTCAGCCGGTCTTGCTGCACAGTGACTTCGGCTTCGAGCAGCAGGATGCGTTCGGTGTGGTCGTGGTCGCCGGCCTGTTCGCGTAGCAAGCGGTTCAGTTCGGTGTGGATCGCAGCCAGACTGCGCTGCGTCGCTTCGACCGGTTGCGGTGTGTCGTACTGGGCCAGCGCGACCCGGGCACAGGCGGTGTCGAGCACCGAGATCGCCTTGTCTGGCAACTGCCGGCTCGACAGATAGCGGTGTGACAGCCGCACCGCGTCGCGGATCGCCGCGTCGAGTACGCGCACGCCGTGGTGCTGTTCGAGCCGGGTTGCGACGGCGCGCAGCATTTCGGTGGCGACCGCTTCGCTCGGTTCGTCGATCCGGATCAGCTGGAAGCGTCGCGCCAGCGCGGCGTCGCGCTCGAAGTACTGCTTGTATTCGCGCCAGGTCGTTGCGGCGACGGTGCGCAACAGCCCGCGCGCCAGTGCCGGCTTGAGCAGGTTGGCGGCGTCGCTCTGGCCTTCGCCGGCGCCGGCACCGATCAGCGTATGTGCTTCGTCGATGAACAGGATGACGTTGGCGGCACGCTGTACCGCGTCGATCACCCGCTTGAGCCGCAGCTCGAACTCGCCCTTGACGCCGGCACCGGCCTGCAACAGCCCGAGGTCGAGCGTGCGTACCGAGACGTCGCGCAACGGCGGTGGCACGTCGCCGCCGGCAACGCGCAGCGCCAGTCCTTCGACGATGGCGGTCTTGCCGACGCCGGGCTCGCCGACGAGGATGGGGTTGTTCTGGCGCCGTCGCAGCAGGATGTCGATGCACTGGCGGATTTCCGCATCGCGGCCGATGATCGGATCGATCAGCCCGGCGCGTGCGTCGGCGGTCAGATCCTGGGTGAACTGCGCAAGTGCAGGGTCGGTCTCGCGGGAGGCGGTTGCGTGCATCGGCGCTTGCTCAGGCGGAACAAAGCCCGCCGGTGCTTCGCTTGAGGCGGCGGCCCAGTGTTGCCATTGATCCCGCAATGACTCGGCGGAAATCGGGCTCAGGCTTGATCCGGGCGCGAGGTGCTGGCGGAAGTCCGAATCGAGCAGCGCAACCATCAGGTCGCCCGAGCGGACGGGCCAGGCGGTATCCGAGCAAAGGGCGGCATGCTGCAGCAGGGCCACGACCGGTTTCGACAGCGCCGGTGTGTAGGTGGTGCCACGCTCGAAGCGCTGGCCGGACCGGTGCAGCTCGTTTGCCAACGTCGTTGGCGCGATGCCAAGCCGGGGCAGAATGGCTGCCAGATCGCCCGATTCGATCGCCATCAGTTCCAGCAGCAGGTGATCGATTTCGACGTGGTACTGGGTCAGTTGCAGGCTGCGCTGCGCCGCGCGTTCGAGCGCGGCGCGGCACGGTGTGTTCAGCCGGTCGATCAGGCTAGTCAGGTCCATGGGGGCTCGTGGCCGTTGGCAGAATGCAGCGACGGGGGCTGGCGTTGCCCTTGTCAGCCAGCCAGGAGGTCCAGCCAAGCCGGACCGGCTCATGCCTGTTCAGGCAAGGGTTCGGGGTCTGGGCCGGCGTGAGGTGCAGAATCACGCGGCAGGCCATGTCGATGCCGAAGTAGAAGCGGGCCAGCGCCATCAGTTCGCGATGCCGTTCGCCGCCGGGAAGGAACGCGGTGTAGATCGGCAGCGGCATCGGGCCGAGGTGAAGGCGGATGCCTGCCTGTTCGTCCCAGATGCGCGAGCCGGCCAGTGCGCCCTGTCCCAGCCGGTTGTTGCTGCCTTGTTGTCCAAGGCGCGTTCTGGCCGAATCGGGGAGCGGGCTCCAGGCGCCATCGAATTGTTCGATGCGGGCCGTGATGCCGAAATGGCCGCGCACGATGGACTGGAAGCCGCTGGCCGAGCGGCGCCGGTTGGCCACGATGGCGGTACGGGCGAGCAGTGCGGCATCGGGGACCTGCTGGCGTCCATGCAGTGCCTTCGGGAGCAGGCCGGCCAGCGCCCGCATGATCTGGTGTGCGGCACTGTGGCTGGGCGCGTCGAACGGCGCAGCAAGGCGGTGCTTTTTCAACGTGCGGTACAGCTGGCCGAGAAGGCGCTGATGGAACAGGTCGAGAAAGGCGGCCGGTGCGTGATCTTTGCGGGCTCGGCGGGCCTGCAACCATTCCTGGTACGCATACGGCAAGGGACCGTCGGGGCCGCCGAGACCAAACAGATGGACCGGCAGGACCGGGCGACTGCCGCCGCCGGCCTGGCCACGCAAGGGACCGAGCGCGCTTGACGGCAGCGACGGCGTCAGCGGTCCGCTGAGTCGGACCGACTCCTGACGTGGGTCGGCACCGTATCCGGGGGGCGTCGATCCGGGGGCCGCACGTTGCAGGATCGCCACCGCCTGCGTGAACTCGAACGCATGCGTTTCATTACGAAGGCGGTCCGCTACAGAATCAGCGGGTCGCCGACCAGCGGTTGCCATGTCTTGATGTCCCTGTCGCGTTCGACCAGCACCGTGCGGACGAAGCGGTTGATGCTGGCGTACTGGGCAAGAAAATGCGCAACGACGCCGGAAAACAGCACCCGGCTTGCGCCGGTGAAATGAACTTCGTCCAGCGTCAATCTCACTTCGAGCCCGTTGCGCCACCCGCGCCAGGCCTGGCGGCCGACGTGGGCCACGGCGCGCCGGGTTTCGAGGTGGGTGATGCCGGCAATCTGGCGTCGTGCGGTCTGACTGTCGTTCAGGTTGTAGAGCGCAAGGATCTCCTGCAGCGCCGCGAGCGGCTGGGTGTCCTCGACCAGCGACAGGTGGTTGAGTGACAGTTGAGAGACCAGCCGCCAGCGCGATGCGCCGGCCAGCGGTGCGCTGGTTTGCGCGCTCGGTTTGGTCAGCAGTCTTGCGCGGGCTACCGGACCGGAACGCTGGAACGAGAGCGGTGTGCCGGCAGGTACGCCTTCAGCCAGCCCGCGGTTGGTGCACAGCAGCTCGGCGGTCAGCGTCCGGTCCGGCGCCTGCTCTGGGGCGAAGTTTGCATCGACCCAGGACAGCAGCATTTCGCTGCCGGAGCGATCGTAGGCGAAGTTGCCGACGCGCCGGGCGTGCCACCACGTTCCCTGATTCTGGGTGCCGTGACTGAATTCGAAATAGGCAGGAATGACCGTGGCGCCGTCGTGCGTGCCGGCACGCACCTGCCGGACCGAATAGATCTCGTGGCTGCGCTCGCGATGGCTGTCGGCTACCAGCCGGTACTCGCTGCGGGTGCTGTCGGGACGAAGCGGTTCTGACGTGCGTGGAAACAGGTTGATGCCCGGGGTGCAACCGAGCGCGATATCGCCTGCGCCGAGATGCAGTCTTTGCGGCGGTGCGCGATCAAAGGCGATGATCAGTTCGAGCTGCTCGGCGGCACGGTCGGGAATCCGGATCGGCAGGTCGAAGAACAGGAATTTGGCCGGGGCGGCGAAGTACTCCAGCAGCAGCCGATAGGCCGGCAGTACGCCATCCTCCAGCGGAAGCAAGGCTTCATCGGCATCGAAGCCGACCGGTCGTGGCGTGCAGCCCGGCAACACCCGGGCAGGCTGGTTCGGGAGCGCGGCAAACATGCCGATCACGTGCGCGCCAAGGAGGTCGTAAAGCGCGGCGGCGTTCATTGGCGTGCCTGCCAGATGAATGCGCAGTGTCTGCAGGGGCAGGGCTGCCCAACTGTGCGGTGCCTGACAGGCGAGCCGCAGGCGGAGTGCCGATCGCGCTTCTGCCAGACCCGTGACCGACTGGGCTTCCTCGGCCGGCAGCAGCATGACATCGGCGACCTCGATCGGCCAGAGCGTGATCGGTGCGGTGCTGCGGAAGTGCAGGCTCTCACCGGCATCGGTCGTGGTGAACAGCGCGGTATCACGCTCGATGACATAACCCTCGGCCAGGTTGCCCTTGGTCGGATCGGGTTCGAACCGGACGATGGCGGTCGAAGGCATCGGCCGCAGTGCGTACGGATACAGCTGTTCCAGCAGCGCATCGGTGAGCTGGGAAAAATCGTCGTCCAGCCGACGCTGCAACCGGGCATTCAGGAAGGCAAAGCCTTCCAGCAGTCGTTCGACGTGCGGATCGGCGCTTTCTTCGGCAGAGACGTCCAGCCGGTGAGCGATTTTCGGATAGCGTGCGGCAAAGTCGCTGCCGGCGTTGCGCAGCCACGCCAGCTCGCGCTGGTAGTAATCCAGCAACAGCGGATCGAGCGAGTCGCTGCTCATGGTGCGGGTGCCACTTCGGGATTGATGAGAATGATCGGCAGCATCTCCGGATGCCCGACCACGCCGCCACTGACCTGCACGCCGAGTCGATGGGCCTGTCCGGCCAGCGGAACCAGCCGGACCTGAGGATCGCGGATGCGAGGCTCGAAACGACGGATCGCTTCGGTCAGCTGGCGTTCGGTGTGCCGTTGTTGTTGTGGCGCCGTCGTGGCAAAAGCGCTCCAGTCGTCGACACCGTAGTCGATCACACTCAAGGCCCCGGTGTTCTGGAGTACTTCGCGGCGGGTGTTCAGCAGACGCGACAACTCTTCGCGGATCGAGCGAACGACGTCATCGACATCGTAGTGCCAGTGCGGCGTGAGATCGTTGTCCTGGTCCGGCGCATCGTCGGACAGGCGCTCGAACAGCGGGGCGCGAAACGGTTTTGCGTGCATCTCGGTCGCGCCCCGTGGAACCGCTTACTTGCCGGCCTTGTTGGCCGCCAGATCCCAGGTCGTTGCCGCCGAGCCTTCCTTGGTGCCGTCGACCTTCTGTGCGGTCAGATCCCACTTGATCTTGGTGAAGTTGATCGACAGCGTTTCCACCGGCTTGCCGCCCGCACCGCCACTGACGCTGACGTTCGAAAGGATCACGTTGTCCAGCGTGTAGGTGATGAACGGCATGATCTTGCCGCTGCTGTCTGCCGCATTGCGGCCGATCGTGATCGTTGCGGTCGCCAGCGGCTTGCCCGAGCAGCAGTACTGGTTCAGCGACGGGGTCGAGCCGTCGACGAATTTGGTGAGCGTGAACTCGCCGATATGCGGTTTGCCCGAGGTCCGTTCGGTATTGCTGACGTCGTTGGTGACCTGCATCGCCACGTTGTGGCTGTAGGACATGACTTCGATCTTGTCCTTGTAGCCTTCGAGTTCGCAGTCGCCCTTGATGTCGCTACCGAGGTCGAGAATGATGGCATCCATTGGAACTTGCTCCGGTTTTGGTATGAGGGCGTGACCCCGAGCGGGTCACGCGGATTCAACAGCGAGGCGCCTTATGCGGCGGCCGGCGGCGGCAGCGATGCCACCAGACGGAGCGACGCGGTCAGTTCTTCGAGCTGGAAATGGGGCCGCAGGAACACGGTAGCCCGGTACGAGCCCGGCTTGCCGGCGACCTCGGTGACATCGACACGTGCCTCACGGAGCGGGTACTGCGCCTTGATTTCCTGCGGGGCGTTGTCGTTGACCAGCACGTAGTCGGCAATCCAGTTGTTCAGGTAGGACTGGACGTTGTCGCGGGTCGCGAAGCTGCCGATCTTGTCGCGCATGATGACCTTGATGTAGTGCGCGAACCGCGAGGCAGCGAGCACATAGGGCAGCATGCCGGAGATGCGGGCGTTGGCGTTGGCTTCCGGCAGGTTGTACAGCTTGGGCTGGTTGGTCGTCTGGCCGCCGAAGAACACCGCGAGGTCGGTGTTCTTCTTGTGGCACAGCGCGATGAAGCCGAGACCGTCGAGTTCCTTTTCGCGGCGGTCGGTGATCGGTACTTCGGTCGGGCATTTCAGCGCCAGGTCGCCGGCTGCAGTCGCGAACGTGTGGGCCGGCAGTCCTTCGACCGCACCGCCGCCTTCGACGCCGCGGATCGCTGCGCACCAGCCGTAGCGGGCATAGGCTTCGGTGATCCGCTGACCCAGCGCCCAGGCCGCGTTGCCCCACAGGTACTGCTTGTTTTCGCTGCCGTTGACGCCTTCGGCGTAATTGATGCCTTCGACCGGTTTGGTGTCCGGGCCGTATGGCAGGCGCAGCAGCACGTGCGGCAGGACCAGCGACACGTAGCGCGAGTCTTCACTGGCACGGAACGAGCGCCACTTGATCAGCTCGGTGCTTTCGAACACCTTGGCCAGATCGCGCGGTTGCGCCAGTTCGGCGAAGCTGCCCATGTCGAACAGACGGGGGCTGGCCGCGGCAACGAACGGTGCGTGCGCCGCAGCGGCGACATTCGAGAGCTTTTCGAGCAGGGCGATGTCCTGCGGATTGCGGCCGAACTCGAAGTCGCCGATCAGCACGCTGAACGGATGGCCGCCGAAGGTGCCGTACTCTTCTTCGTAGATTTTCTTGAACAGTGCGCTCTGGTCGAATTCGACCGCCTTCTCGAGGTCGTTCTGCAGTTCCTTGCGCGAAACGTCGAGCAGGCGCAGTTTCAGCCGCGTGCTGGTTTCGGTGTTCATCACCAGATAGTGCAGGCCGCGCCACGACGCTTCCAGCTGCTGTACGGCCGGGTGATGCAGGATTTCGTCGAGCTGTTTGCCGATCAGGGCATCGATCTGGTCGATGCGGTGATTGATCATGGCCACGGTATCGCCGTCGAGCGCCATGCCTTCGTCGAGGACCTGGGTCGCAAATTCGGCGAGCAGGTTCTTGGCGTAGGCTTTCTGCGTGTCGTCGTGGGCCATCCGGCCATCGGCGATGATCTTGTCGAGCAGCGACAGGGAAACGTTTTGTGCAGCGCTGCCGCTGCTGGCTTGTGCTTCGGGCATGGGCGCGCTCCGTCAGGCTTGCGGTTCAGGGGTGACGTTGGTGTTGTCGACCGGGGTATCGGGCTGGCTCGGCGTGGCGTTGTCCTGTGCCGGCGTAGCGCCGCTGGCCTTGATTTCCTGTAGCCCTTCGGAATTGGCGACCACGTTCTGCAGCAACTGGTCGAGCTGGTCGTTGCCGTCGAGCTTGGTCAGCAGGTCGCGCAGCTTCTGCCGGGCTTCATACAGACGACGCAGCGGTTCGACCTGCTTGACGATGTTGACCGGATCGAAGTCGTCGAAGTGCTTGAACTTGAGCTCGAGGTTGAGTTTGCTGTCGTCGCCGGCAATGGCGTTGTTCACCTGGATGGCCAGGCGCGGCGTGATGGCGTCCAGCACGCCGTTGAAATTGTCGCGGTCGATGTCGACGAAGCGGCGTTCGCCCAGCTTGGCGGGCGCGGTGGCCGGATTGCCGGCCAGATCCGCAAGAATGCCGACAACCAGCGGCAGTTCCTTCTTTTCGATGGCGTTGCCAATTTCCACGTCGTAGGTTATCTGGACGCGTGGCGGGCGGACGCGGTCCAGCTTGTGCTGAGTGCTCTCGGCCATGGTTTCCTCTCGGGTCTGCACAACGTCCGTATCGGAAGGCGTTGTACCTGGGTGATTGCTCGATGTGACATCACGCAATGCCGTGAAATGCAAACGTCATCGACGGCGATTCGTCGGGCGAGCTTAGCCTATGTATCATTGTTTGCAAGTTGTGTTTGGTTTTTGTTGTAAGTGCACTGAATGCAATATGTCGTTGTCTGTGTTTCATCCGCAACGCAGCGCTTGGAGTCATGACATTGGTGTTATAGAGTTGGCGCCAAACAAGAGGCCGATCCATGTTGCGCATTCGGGCTGCGTGCCGTTTTTTCCTGCTTTTGCTGCTGATTGCCGGCCTTTCGGCCTGCGCACTGATGCATCCTGACGTGGCGATGCGCAGTGCCGTCATCGAGGTGGCGCCCGGCGCCAATGACGACACGCCGATTGCTGTCGACTTTCTGGCCGTCGACGATCCTGACTTGTTGAAGACGTTGCTTACGATTTCGTCGTCGCAGTGGTTTGCGGCACGCGAGCAGTACCGGCGTGACTATCCGCAGGCATTGCAGGTCTGGGGACTCGAGGTTGTTCCGGGGCAGCGGCTGGTATTCGAGCGTGTGCCGATTGCCGGCGTGCCGGCGCTGTCGGTGCTGGTGTTTGCCAGTTACGACGCACCGGGTGCGCACCGGCTGCGGCTGGAAGGCGAGCGCGATGTGCGGCTGCGCCTCGATAGTCGCAGCCTGCAGCTGGCCGGCCAGTAACACGCCTCTGACAGTACCGGTGACATGAATCCAACGGGAGTGCCGCTTGAACGAAGTACCTGAAGCCATCTGCTGGCACGAGGGCATGCAGCTGCTGCCGCAGCATTTCCAGCAACAGTCGCTGCGGGCCGAATCGCTGGCTGCGCGTCACGCCGCGTCGGCGCATCCGTGGTTCTGGGGCGTGCATGCCGTCGAGATCGACGAGTCCGCGCTGCGGGCGGGCGTCGTGCGCATCCTGGCACTCGAGGCGGTATTGCCCGACGGGCTGCTGATCGGTTTCGATGCCGGTTCGCGCCCGTCGCTCGAACTCGATGTCGGCGCGTTGATCGCGGCATCGTCCCGTCACGCCGAAATGGTCTTTGTCGCCGTTGCACCGCTCTGGCGCGGTGGCCGCCTGGACCCGCGCGGGAGCCGTTTCGTGTCGGTGCATGGCGAAGCAGTGCCCGATCTGGCCGGCGGTGAATCACCGGAGGCGCTGATGCTGTGGCGGCCCGATGTCAGACTGGTGACCGAAGATACGCGCGCCGATCTCGTCTGCATTCCGCTGTTGCGGATCGAGCAGCAGGGAGGCGGTTTTGCCAGCTTGCCGTACGTTGCGCCCACGCCGAGGCTGCTGCCCGAGTCGCTGCTGGGCCGCAAGGTGGCGGGCCTGTGCGCACGTGTCCGAGAGAAGTGCGTCTACCTTTCCGGGCGGGTCCGTGCCGCGCAGCAGGCCGGGCGTGACGAGGAGCTGCCGGAGCTGAGCCGGCAACTGCGTTCGCTCTGGTCGCGCCTGCCGGAAATCGAAGCCGCGTTGTCGAGCCGGATCGCCCATCCTGCACAGCTTCATCAGTTGCTGGCCGGCATGGCGGGTGCCGTTGCGACGCTTGATCCCGCCGCCGGGGTGCCTGCGTTCCGGCCGCTGGATTACTGCGAACTGCTTGGGTGTTTTGAGGAACTTACCAATTGGCTTGAATCGGCACTCGATCGGGTCAAGACGGGCTACCGGACGATTCCGTTCGCCCGGGACGCCGTCGGCTTCTGGCTTGATCTGGCCGAATGGCCGCTTGCGGCGAAGCCGATCATCGGTCTGCGCATGCCGAATGGCAGCGGCGAGCACGATGCCAGCGCCTGGCTGCAGCAGTCGATCGTGGCTTCGGATGCCTACGTTGCTACGCTGTTCAAGCAGCGCATGCGGGGGCTGGCTTGGCAGCCGATGGACCAGTCCGCCGCGTCGTCGTACAGCGTACCCGGCGACATGCGACTGGTGGTGCTGGATACAGACAGCGAATGGTTCGACCGGGGCGCACGCCTTCGCCTGACCGGGCCCGCCGGCAATGCGATTCCGGCACCCTGGGAAGTCGTGCTGTTTGTGCCGGCCGAGGAGCAGTGATGCGCGATGCCGTTCGCCTGCCACCGGCCCTGCTCCGGGACGCGCCACTGAGCCCGGTGTTCGAGTCGAGCTGGAGCGAGTGGCTGGAACAATGGCAAGAGATCCGCATGCGCGCGCAGCCGGGAGAGCTGCTCGCCGCCGAAGCGGTCGAGATTGCCAGTGCGCTGACGCGCCGTCTTGCCCGGGTGGCGTTGTCCAGAACCGGCAATGCCGGTCAGCGGCAGGTCGACATCATGCAGTTTGCCTTTGTCGCGCTGATCGACGAATCGTTGCTGTTCGACGACTGGCCGGGGCAGGCCGCCTGGCAGTCGGCACCGCTCGAGTTGCGCCTGTTCGGTTCGCGGACCGCCGGCGAACAGGTGCCTGCGGAGATTGGGCAACTGTTGCAGGAGCGCGATCCGGCCACGCGCGATTTGGCCAATGTGCTGCTGCAGGTCCTGCTGTTGGGGTTCTACGGCCGCCTGCGCAGCGGCGAGGGCAGGGCCGTTCACGAGAGCTGGCGGCGGTCGCTGTTCGAGTTTGCCTGGGGGCGTCCGCCGGACGAACTGGCCATGGCAGCCGATCTGGAAAGACCGGCCGCGGTCACGCCGTTGCGGATTGCGGCCCGGCGCATGCTGCCGGACGGGGCACGTCTCGGACTGATTTGCGCGGGGCTGTTTGCGACGATGCTGCTGGTCGGTCATCTGTTCTGGATGAGCATTTCGGCGGGTGTTGAAGCGGGGTTACCCGCGGCGCCGGCGGCGGAGGGACAGCCGTGAGTATCGTCTGGCTGTTGCTTGTGCTCGGCCTGCTGGCGATGGTAGCGCTGGCATGGTGGTTGTGGCGGCAGCGCGACAGCGCCATCGGCGGCTTTCGCAGCATCCTGGCGCGGATCGAAACCGAGATGGGCTGGCGCGACCGCTACCAGACGCCGTGGGTCCTGCTGGCGGGGGCGGATGCGGAAACCGAACAGGCATTGTGTGCCGCTTGGGGCCTGCGCGCCGGTAGCGAACGTCGCTGGTATGGCCGCTGGTGGTCCGGCACCGACGGACTGGTGCTAGCGGCACCGGAAGGTGTCATCGACGCTGCCGATGGCCCGGTCTCGGTGCTCGGCGTGTGGCACCGGCTTGCCGGCGCCCTGTTGCGTGCCCGTGGTGGCCGTCCGCTGGACGCCGTGATCTGGGCCGTTCCGCTGGAGACCCTGCTGTCGCCCGAGGTGGCAGCACGGTCCGCGGCGAACGCTACGCAACGCCTGACCGATTTGCAGCAGCGATTGGGGCTGAGCCTGCCGGTATACCTGCTGGTCACCGGTATCGAACGTCTCCCCGGCATGCTCGAACTGGCCGACCGTCTGCCGCCCCAGAGCAGGGAGGTGATGCTCGGCTGGTCATCGCCGTTTGCACTGGGTACGGCATGGAATGGCGACTGGACCGAGATGGCGCTGGAGCGGGTTCGGGCGACGCTGACAGCGGCGGTCGCCGAAGCCGGTGCGCTTGGTGCAACCGTCGAGCCTGCACTGTTCCTGCTTCCTGGTCAGATCGACGCGATGCGCGACGCCTTGCGCACGCTGTGCGATCCGGTTTTCCGTGGCAATGCCAGCGGTGAAGCGGCCGTTTTTCGCGGTGTCTATCTGGCGGGTGCCATCCGGCACGGCCCGGTCGACGATTTCGCCGAAGCACAGGGCGATGCAGACACAGCGACGCCGCTGTTTGCCGCACGTCTGTTGCGGCAGCGCGTACTGGCCGAGCAGGGTCTGGCCCGAACCTTGCCGCGTGCGCTGGTTTTGCGGCAGCGCGGCCATCGCATCGTCAAGATCGTGGCCATGCTGGTGGCGCTGATCTGGTTCGGCGGCATGGTGTGGGTCTGGCATGGCGCGCAGCGCGATCTGCTCCGCTTGTCCGGATTCGACGCGCGGATGGCGGCGGCCGCCGCCGGCAAGCTGGCCGGCAGCGAGGACGATCTGGCCCGCCAGCGCATCGGTGCGTGGTGGCAGGTTTCTGCTGCCGTCCCGCGCTGGCATTTCGAGACCGCCTGGTTGCCGACATCGCTGCTGTCGGGGCTGGACGGGACGGTTTCTGCCGCCGTCAACCGGACTGCGAACCGCTACCTGATCACCCCCTTGCAGGCCGGTCTGCAGCGGCAGTCGCAAAAGCTGCTGGTTACGCCGGAGCTCGCTGATGCCGGCGGGGTGTCGCCGGAAGGCTGGACCGAATACCTGCAGGCACAACGTCTGGTCCGGCAAATGACCCGACTCGAGCGCGAGACGGCTCGCTATGCCGGGCTGCGCGGACCGGCGCCGCTGGATAGCGCCGCTGCGCTCTCGGAGATGCTTTTCCAGCTGAAACCGGTCGAAAAAGTCCCGACCCGGCTTGAGCTTGACCGCATCCTTGCCGGCGGCGCCGCGCTGCCTCCGGCCCGGATTGCGAACCTCAAGCCGGCCGCCGGGCGCCTGTTTGCCGCGCAGATCACCGCCTGGCTGGACCGGCTGTACGATGACGAGAGCTTCGGCCAGGCGGCTGCCGCGGTACAACTCAAGCTGCAAAGGCTGGCTGCCGGGCAAGCATTGCCGGTGGCGGAGCTCGCCTCGCTGAGCGACCGCATCGCCCTGCTCAAGCGCCTGGTATCGACCAGCGACGTTGCCTGGCGGCCGGGCGGGCGGCAGGAGCCGGTCCCCGGCTACGGTGCGCTGATGAACGAGGCACAACATGCCGGGCTGATCGACGCCGCCGGCATCGCCACGCTGGCGCGTTACGCCGATACCGCCCGGACTGGTTTTACCTCGCGCTGGCTTTCCGGCGGGCAGGGTGACAACGAGCTGCTGCAGCAAACCGCCAAGTCCTTGCAGGTGTCGGCCGATGCAGCTCAGACCGGTGACGTGCTCGCATTGCTGCTGGCACAGGATTTCGTTGCCCTGCCGCGTGCCGCCGGCACGGTCGTTTCTCCCGGCAGTCGCGGTCCGGTGGCCGCACTGGCCTACTACGCCTCCTATCAGGTCTTTCAGCCGCAGAGTACCAAGACACCGCCACGTTACTTGGCGGGGGTGCAGGCCTCGACCAGGCAGGCTGCGGCACAGGCGATGTGGGATGCCGTGTCGACGGTCAGCGACAGCGTGGACGGCGGGTTCGCGTTGCGTACCGGTGCGCAGTCGGCAGCCGACCTTGCCGCCGCGTTCGACACGCTGGGCCGGCATGATCTGGCGACCGGGTGGATGGCCAGGGTCGACAAGGTGGCGTTGACCGAATTGCGCCGCGCCAATGCGCGCGTCGACGATCTGGCGCTGTATCAACCCCTGCATGGCACCTTTTCGTGGTGGGACGGTAGCAGGAACGCCAGCCTCAAGGCGTGGCGGGTGTCGTCGCCTCAGGATCTGCAGCAGTACCTCGACGGCCAGCTCGAGGCTCTGGCAGGCATTTCGGCCGGCGTGGCGCCGGCGGTCGGCTGGCTGGACGCGCATGCCGATCAGCTGTCGATGTCCGACGCGCAATTGCTGGCACGCTGGCGCAGCCTGGCGTTGCAGTTGCAGCAATACAAGGAAAAGAACAGCACCAGTGCACCGGCACTGCTGAACCAGCTGATCGGCAAGGATCTCAACGAGATGGATGTCGGCAACTGCGCCAGCGTGCTGGCCAATGCCGGCATTCCGCGTGGCGACAACCTGCTGACCGATCGCGCGCGTGCCCTGGTTCGGGTCGCCGGAGACCGTTGCAACGGCTTGCGGACCCAGGCCGCCGCAACGGCGTGGGAGAAGCTCAGCAACTACTATCTGCAATATCTCGCCGGCCGCTTCCCGTTTGCCGACCTGTCGGCCAGGGCCGACGCCGATCCGGAGCGTGTGGGAGACCTGTTCCGGCTGTTCGACGAAAACCAGGCGATCATCAATGCCGGCCTGCAGGGCAATGACGCACAGTCGGCGCCGGCCGCCCGTGCCTTCATGCTGCGGATGCAGGCCGCCCGCGGCTGGTTGCAGCCCTTGCTGGCCAGAGAGCCCGGCAGCGGTGCGTCGGGCCTCGAAGTCGACGTGACGTGGCGGACCGACCGCAACCTGGAGTCCGGTGCCGATCAGGTCATCGACTGGAGCCTGAGCAGCGGTACCTTGCGTTTGCGTTACCCGAGCGCCGACAAGACCCGCCTGCGCTGGCGCACCGGCCAGCCCGCAACGCTGGCCCTGCGCTGGGCCAAGGATGCGCCGGACTCGCCGCAAGGAGACGTACATCAATCTGCACTGGCGGTCGGTGATCGCGTGGTGCAGTGGGATTACACCGGCACCTGGTCGCTGTTGCGTCTGCTGCGGGCCCATGCGGCGTCGGCCCCCACCGTGGGCGATGACGACCCGTCGCTGCCGCTGCTGCTGACCGTACCGGTGGCGTCGGAGCAGGGCAAGCTCAGCCGGGCAAAGCTGTTTGTCCGCGTCTCGCTGCTGACGCTTGGCGGCAAGACGCCGCTGCTGGTATCGCCGCTGCCGGTCAGCGTGCCGCCGTCGCCGTTCCGCGCCATCACGCTGTCGCAGTCCGAACCGAAATCGCAGCAACTTGCACTTCAATGAGCCCGCAGAACATGCCGATCACGACCGATTTCGATGCGCTGATTCCGACCCTGCTGCAAGCCGTGTCGGCCGACCAGCCTTGCGGCATTTCGCTGCGGCACGAGCCCGAGTACGACCTGATCCTGGAAGCCCGCCGGCAGGACGACCCGAGTCTGCCGGTCGGCATCTGGCAGAGCGGAATCAAGAGCGCCGACTGGCAGCGGGTCGAACAGCTGTGTTGCGAGGCATTGCAGCAGCGCAGCAAGGACCTGATGCTGGTGGCGTGGCTGAGCGAGGCCTGGATTGGCCGCTACGGTTTGCCCGGCTGGATCAAGGGAATCGAGCTCCTGAATGCGTTGTGCGACCGCTACTGGCCGGACCTGTATCCGCTGGCGGTCGACGGCGACGAGTCGTGGCGGACGGCGCCGCTCGAGCTGATGCTGCGTACGCTGGCCGAATCGTTGCGCTTTCGCGTACCGCTGCTCGACAGCGAGCCGGAAGTCACGCTCGGCAGCTATCAGGGGTGGTTGCGTCAGAGCGTGAGCGGCGGCGACAGCCGTCCGGGCAAGGAGTCCGCCGCACTCGCCGCCAAAGCCCTTGAACGCTTTCACGGTGCCGTGCGATCGGGCTCGCCGGCCCGGCTGCGGCGTCTGGCGCAGGACCTGACCGGTGCGAAGGTGACACTGGGGGCACTTGAAGCTGCGTGTGACCTGCGCATGCGCAACGATGCACCGTCCTTCGGCGCGACCGTGCGGACGCTGGACGACGTGCTGCAGGTGCTGAATTCGCTGGACGACGTGTTGCCGTGGAAGACCGGTGCCGTAAACGAGGAGATGGCTGTGGCCGATCAAACCCCAATGGATCCGGCGCATCCGGCCGAAGTGTCGATCGCGACCGCCCAGGGCGTGGTCAACGGTCGCGAGGATGCGTATCGGCAATTGCAGCAGATCGCCGCCTATCTGGCCAGGGTGGAGCCGCACAGCCCGGTGCCCTACCTGATCAACCGGGCCGTCGAGTGGGGCAAGCGCCCGCTGCCGGACCTGTTGACCGAACTGATTGCCGGCGATGCCGAGGCGCGGCGGGTCTGGTCGCTGATCGGCGTGCTGCCCTGACCGCACCTGCGGATTTGTCGGTTTTCGCGATGCGGCTTGCCGGCCGGAAGCCGCATTGATCAGCCCGCTGGGCCGGATGATCAGGGGAAGAGCCTGCCGGCGGACTCGAGATCCAGCAGGAACCGTTTTGCCCGGAGCCCGCCGGCGAAACCGGTCAGCTGTCCCGAAGTGGCAATCACCCGGTGGCAGGGCGCGACGATAGACAGCGGATTGCGGCCGTTGGCCGCACCGACCGCGCGCACCGCCCGCACGTTGCCGATCTGTGTGGCAATGTCGAGATAGCTTCGGGTTTCGCCGAAGGGAATCGTCAGCAAGGCGGCCCAGACCTGCTGCTGGAATGCCGTGCCTGCGAAACGCAGCGGCAACGCGAACCGGGTGCGCTGACCGGCAAAGTACTCGCCGAGCTGGCGTGCGGTCTCCATCAGGATGGCGTTGCCCGCCGATTCGCTCATGGCACCAGGCGAGACCCGGCCGGGCCTGTCGTTTTCCCACAGGATGGCAACGAGGGCCGCGTCGTCGGCAACGAGCTTGAGCTTGCCGAGTGGCGAGTCGAAGTTGGCGTACTGGTTCGGCATGGGCATTCCGGTGAGGTCGATGTTCGTCAGCGCGAGCGATCCGCTGACGCGCCGGTTATGACTGGCGCGAGGCATGCATGGACTTTACCGCAGCAGGCCCGGTGTCGTGGTGCCTGCCGCAATGCCCTGCAACGATTCGACGACCTCATGCGGCTGGCGTATGGTGCGAATCATGGATGGCCTGTTTCCCCTGAGTCTGCGCAGTTACGGTGCCGGTGGCGCTTCGCACCAGCACGCGCACGTCCAGCTCGTTCTGCCGGTGCTGGGCCGGCTTGAAATCGAAGTCGGCGGTGTGGGCGGACGGCTGGATATCGCCAAAGGCGCTTTTGTAGCGCCCGAAACCGCGCATGCACAATCGGCCGATGGCCAGAACCGCTTTTTGATCCTCGATTGCGACGTGACCGATCTGGGGGACGACGCGGTCGAACGGCTGCGGCGACAGACCTTCATCCCCATTTCGACCGCGATGCGAAGGCTGATCGAGTTCATTGATCTGGCCAGTCATGACCGGCACGTGCCGGCGGCCGTGGCCCGGCACGGCCTGCCCCTGCTGCTGGCATCGCTGGCGCCGGCGGATTCGTCACCGCGCCGTTTCGATGCCTTGCGGAGCCGGGTGGAATCGGCCCCGGGCGAGGAGTGGAGCGTGGCGCGGATGGCGGCAGAGGCGAACCTGAGTGCGAGCCGGCTGCATGCGCTGTTCCGTGCCGAGACCGGAGAGACGCCACAGGCCTGGCTGTCCGGGGTGCGTCTGCGGGCGGTGCAGGACGCGCTGATCGGCACCAGCCGGCCGATTGCGGTGCTGGCGCAGGAGGCCGGCTATGCCGATCAGAGTGCATTGACGCGGGCGATGCGTCTGGCCACCGGTGAAACCCCCGCCGCCTACCGAAAACGCTACCGGAAGTAGTTCCGGTACAAAATACGCGATTTCCTGTCAAGACCGCCGTCGTGCACCTGCCTATCCTTGCCGGCATCGAAGGAGAACGGAATGCGCGGGCAAATGGCGATCGGCGTCGGCAATGGCGTCGTGGCGGGGGCGTTGTGGGGCGGGGTCTTTCTCGCGCCGCAGGTACTGGCGGGTTTTTCGGCGCTGCAGCTGTCGGCGGCGCGTTATCTGGTTTACGGTGCGGCGGCGGCGGCACTGTTGCTGCCACGCTGGCGCGCGCTGGTGCTCGGCCGCAACGAGTGGCTGGCCCTGCTCGGGCTCAGTCTGCTGGGCAACATTGCCTATTACATCATGCTGTCCAATGCGGTCCGCTGGGCCGGCGGCGCCGCAACCTCGCTGATCATCGGCCTGCTGCCGGTGCTGGTCACGCTCGTCGGGACGCGTGACGACGGGGCGATCCGCCTCGGCCGGCTGCTCGCCCCGCTGGCGCTGTGTCTGCTGGGCGTAACACTGGTCGGTATCGACGCACTGCTGACGCAGCGTGCCGACGCGAGCCCGGGGCTTCGTGCTGCCGGATTGCTGTGTGCATTCGGGGCCCTCGCGTCGTGGACGACGTATTCGGTCGTCAACCAGCGCTGGCTGGCAAGGCGGCCGGACCTGTCCGGTCACGACTGGTCGTTGCTGACCGGCGTTGCCACCGGCGGTTTGGCGCTATTGCTGGTGGTGCCGGCTTTTGCCGGTCAGCAGGCGGAGCGCCCGGCCGCAGACTGGCTGCAGTTCTGGCTGATCGCCGCGGCCGTAGCGATCTTTGCCTCCATCCTCGGCAACGGTTTCTGGAACCGCGCCAGCCGGCTGCTGCCGCTGACGCTGAGCGGCCAGATGATCATCTTCGAGACGGTATTCGCGCTGCTGTACGGCTTTCTGTGGGCGCACCGGCTGCCGAGCATGCTGGAAGCCGCCGCCATCGTCTGCCTGATTGCCGGCGTCGTCTGGTGCACCTTCGCCCACCGGGCGCCGGCGTGAGGGCTTGAGCGGCTCAGCCGCGTGTTGCGGCGGTAAAGGCGATTTCGATCTGCAGGTCCGGCGATGCGAGCTCGGCACGCACGCAGGCACGCGCCGGCGCACAGCCCTCGGGCAACCATTCGGCCCAGATCTCGTTCAGCGCCTTGCGGTTGGCCAGATTGGGCAGATAGATCGTGACCATCATCAGCCGGCTTTTGTCGGAGCCGATGGCGGCGAGCGTACGGTCGGCCTGGGCCAGCAGCGCACGGGTCTGGTCGGCAAAGCTGTTGCCGCTTTCGGGGACTTCGACGAAGCAGGCGATCCGGTTGAAGACGACCGCGTCCGACCACAGCGGGGTCGGATTGTGGCGATGAATGTCGTTGTTGCTCATGGGCGGGTCCAATCGATGACGGGCTGCCGGCTGGCCGGCGAGCCGCCATTATGCGCCAGTCGCGGTCAGTTGCTCTTGAGCCAGTCGCGCAGCCGTTCACGCAGGTTGACGAGGTCATGGCCGCAGACGATCTCGATGTGCTGTTCGTCGGCGCGGTGGATTTCATGCTCGGTCGGGCGGCTGACGCTGACCAGCATGGCGCGGGCGTCGAGCTCGGACAGGTGCGACACGCTGTCGAGCTTGAACAGCACGTCGTTGCCGACGCCGCGGCCAGTCTGGCGGTTTTCCGGCTGCTGGGTCTTGCATTCGACCAGGTAGAGCTGGTTGTTGCACAGGATGGCCAGGTCGTATTCGTTCTTCACACCGTCGTGGGTGACGATCTGCACGCCGCAGGCCAGGTCGTGGATCGGGCACTGTCCGATCAGGCTGGCCGCTTCGGCAAACAGCCAGTATTCGAGCCAGCCGCCGTTGAGGAAACGCAGGGCCTGCGCATCACGCAGCTTGAGTTCGCCGCCGTGCAGCAGCGTGATCAGCCCGGCTTGTTCGATCGGCATCAGATACGGCTGCAGCTCGCGCGGCAGCGGCGCGGTCAGGCCGTTTTCGTCGGCACGGACCACATGCTGCATCAGCGAATAGAGCTGGCGCGAGTCGCGGCTGGCAAACCAGGCCATGTGGCGGGCGAGCTTTTCCAGCGACGGGTTCCGGTGTTTCAGGTCGACCGAGACTTCGACGATTTCGCAGCCGAACAGGCCGAAGTAGCCGTCGAGCGTCAGCCGGTCGGCCACGTTGTAGCCCTGCGCCGGCACGACATTGGGCAGATGGTTGAGCCAGACCAGCGTGTCACGCTCGGGATGGATCACGAAACTGGGCACCTGACGCAACAGCGCCACTTCCTGCGCGAGCGCGGCGAGGATCGGACTGGCGCCGCTGAGGTTGATCAGCGTCGGCAGCTCGGTATCGCTGATGATCTGCGCCAGGGTGCCGCGCAGTTGCGACGGCGAATCCTCGCCGGTCAGCTCGATGATGTCGCAACTGATCTGGGCGGCCACGGCGATCTCGGCGATGTCGGCGGCGGCACCCAGCCGATGGCTGTGTGCGGCCACCGTCATGTGCCGGATGCCGAAGACGCGATCGAGCGCCGGCGTGAGGATGTCGGAGTGGACGGTGTCGATCGGGCAGAGCAGGTGCATGGCCGTTCCAGGCGGGGTGGGTGGTCGAGTCTAGCAGCGCACCGCAGCGGGGCGCGTGCGCGGGCATGACATTGTTGTGTCGCCGTCATGCCCGTGCACATCAGGCGGCTTGCAGTGCCGCAATGCGTCCGGCGAGGAACTGCTTCGCCTGAGACTCGCCGTCGCGGATCAGCCGGCCGAGATTTTCCGGGCTGCGGTCGATCTTGGTCTCGTAGTCGAGGTCGTCCTGTAGCGGCTGCGACATTTCGATGAACGGAATGTGGTAGGGCTGGGCCGGTTCGTTGTCGAAGCAGCGGGGGATCAGCACCGGCTCGGAGATGTGGAACTGGTCTAGGAAGTCGGTGTTGAAAGCGCCGCGCAGCAGCAGGTTGTTGAGGAAGCCGATGTTCGTCAGCTGGTGGAACAGCGACATGTTGCCGACCATCTCGTTGCGACGATCGGCGATCTGTTCCGGCGCCCGCGGCACCTGCCTGCATCCGGTCGGGTTGATCTTGATGACCCAGATTTCCTCCGGCAGGTTGTCGGCACCGACATAGACGGCCTTGGCCAGCTCGTCGACCGGCGGGTTGTCCGAGAACAGCCCGTCCCAGTAGGCTCCGCCGTCGAACTCGACTGCCGGAAAGATGTTCGGCACCGCGCACGACGACAGCAGGTGCTCGATGCGGATGGCCTGTTCACGCGAGTTGAACTTGACCAGTTGCCCGGACAGGACCTCGGCCGCGCCAAGCAGCAGCGCCGGCAGATCGGGGCGCGGGCCGGTGGCGGCGAGTTCCTCGAAGTCGATGTGCTTGGTCAGCAGTGCATGAAAATCGGTGAAGTGCGGCCGCAGCGTCGATGTCGTCAGGCTCATCATCGTCTGGATCAGCGGCGAGTACGGGCTGAAGTTGAACTGCGGCAGCTGTCCCTTGTTGGTGGCGCGCAGCGATTCGGTCACGTAGCGGTTGAAGTGCTCCTCGGCCTGCGTCTGCGCGGTGTTGTCGGCCCAGAAGTCCATCAGTCGTGCGGGGATGTCGGTGTCGCCCTTGAGCAGCGCATACCACACCAGCGTGGCGCACAGCGCGCCGCCCGAGGTGCCGCTGATGCTGGTCAGGCGGAAGTGCTCGTCGAATCCGCCGTCGTACAGCGCCTTCAGCGCGCCGGCGGTGAACGCGGTCTGGCTGCCGCCGCCCTGGCAGGCGATGGCAATGCGTCGTTTGCTCATTGTTGTGGTTTCTCCCTGGTGAAACGTGATCAGTGTGCGGTCCAGCCTCCGTCGACCGGCAAGGCGGTGCCGGTGATCGACGCGGCGCCATCGGTACACAGAAAGGCCGCGAGTGCGCCGAGTTCGTCGACTTCGACGAAACGTTTGGTCGCCTGCGAGGCCAGCAGCACGTCGCGGACGACTTCCTCCTCCGAAATGCCCCGCGCCTTTGCGGTATCGGGGATCTGTTTCTGCACCAGCGGCGTCATCACGTAGCCGGGGCAGATGGCGTTGGCGGTGACGCCGTGCTCGGCCAGTTCGAGCGCCACGGTCTTGGTCAGCCCGAGCACGCCGTGCTTCGACGCGACATAGGCCGACTTGAACGGCGACGCGACAAGGGCGTGGGCCGAGGCGACATTGATGATCCGGCCCCAGCCGCGCTGCTTCATTCCCGGCACGGCGAGCCGGATCGCATGGAAGGCCGCGCCAAGATTCAGCGCGATGATCAGGTCCCATTTCTCCGGCGGAAAATCCTCGATCGGCGAAACGTGCTGTACGCCGGCATTGTTGACGAGGATGTCGAGCCGGCCGTGCTCGGCCTCGATTTTGGCGATCAGTTCGGCCACCGCGTCGGCACGGCTGAGGTCGGCGCCGATGAAGCCGATTTCGGCGCCGGTGTCCGCCGCCAGCTGTGCACGGGTGGCCTCGATTTCGTCGGCCTTGCCGAGGCCGTTGAGCACGACCGTGGCGCCTTCGCGCGCCAGGGCATGGGCGATGCCGAGGCCGATCCCGCTGGTCGAGCCGGTGACCAGGGCGACTTTTCCTTTGAGCATGGTGTTCCTCGATCGATATAGGGGCATCGCTGAGGTATAGCACCGAATCATGTCGTCCGGATGGCGCGGGCTTGGCAGTCTGGCAAAGCTGGCGTTGGTGCGGGGAGCCGCCGCTGTTATCGTTACGGCTGACGCCATATTGACGAGCTGCAATGTCCCCGGACGAATCCGCTACCGATCTTTACGCTGCCCGCGAGGCGGAGAAGCGCCGGCGCCTGCGCCGGGCGCGCACCGGTGCGACCGGGCTGCTCTTGCTGATGGCGTCGCTGGCATTGTTTGCGCTGTTCGTCGGGCACGGCCGCGGTGGCTGGGGTTATCTGGCCGCGTTTGCCGAGGCCGCGGTCGTCGGTGCGCTGGCCGACTGGTTCGCGATTACCGCACTGTTCAAGCACCCGATGGGCGTGCCGATTCCGCACACGGCAATCGTGCCGCAGAACAAGGTGCGCATCGCCGACAGTCTCGGCCAGTTCATCGAAACGCATTTCCTGCTGCCCGACGTACTGGCCAAGCGCATCGACGCGTTCAACCCGGCGCGACGGCTGGCGGTGTGGCTGGCGCGCCCGGCCAATGCGCGCCAGCTCACCGAGCAGGGCACGCAGCTGTTCCGCTTCCTGCTCGACATGCTGGACGACCCGAAGCTCGCGCATCTGGTGCGCGATCTGGCCGTCAAGCGGCTGGGGCAGCTCGATCTGGGCAGTCGCGGTGCGGCGTTGCTGCAGCTGGTCCGCCATGCCGGCCAGCACCAGAAAGTGTTCGACGGTGTCGTCAGGGCGGCCATCTCGCGACTGGATACGCCGAATGCGCACGATTATCTGGCCGGCGTGATCGCCAACGAATTCAACGTGCTGCGCTGGGTTGCACTGGACGAGGCCGGCGGACGTTATCTGGCGCGCAAGCTGATCGGGGCAACGTCGCAGGCGCTCGAACGCTCGCTCGCCGAGCCGGACCATCCGCTGCGGCAGGCGTTCGACCGGCAGTTCGGCGACTGGATCGATGCGCTCGGCCACGATCCGGAGACGCGGGAGCAGCTGGCGCAATGGCAGCGCAGGCTGCTCGACGACGAGGGCCTGCAGCAGGGGCTCGAACGGATGTGGCGCGATGCGCTGGGCTGGCTGCGTCACGACCTCGAACGCGACGATTCGCAGATCCGCGCCAAAGTCGGTGCGGCGGTGAAGCAGTTCGGGCTGCGGTTGCGCGACGACACGGTCTTCGTCGACTGGCTGAATGCGCGGCTCCGGACGTTTGCGGCGCAATCGCTGGCGCGTTATCGCGGCGAGATCGGCGTGTTCATCGCCGACCAGCTCAAGGGCTGGGACGACAAGGTGCTGGTCGACCGGCTCGAACTCAACGTCGGCATCGACCTGCAGTTCATCCGGGTCAACGGCACTCTGGTCGGCGGGCTGATCGGGCTGCTGATCTATACCGCGCGACAGTTCGCCGGTGTTTAACGATTCAAGAAACAGGGGAAGTGGTGATGGAGTGGATCGACGTACGCAGTGATACCGTGACCCAGCCGACGCCAGCGATGCGTACGGCCATGGCCGACGCCGCGGTCGGCGACGACGTCTACGGTGACGATCCGACAGTCGTCGCGCTCGAGGCCGCGGCGGCGGAACGGCTCGGCAAGGCGGCGGCGTTGTTCGTGCCGACCGGCACTTTCGGCAACCAGCTGGCGCTGTTCACGCACTGCGAGCGCGGCGACGAGGTGATCGTCGCGGAAGACAGCCACATCGTCTGGCACGAGGTCGGCGGCGCGGCGATCATCGCCGGCGTCAACCTGCGGCCGGTACCGGTGCTGAACGGCGACGCGGTCCGCACCCGCATCCGTCCTGCCGGCGACATCCACCTGCCGCGTACCGGCCTCGTCTGTGTCGAGAACGCCCGCGGGGCCGGCAGCGTGATGCCGCTGGCGACGATGCGCGAGATCCGCGATGTGGCCCGGGCGGCCGGGATTCCGGTCCACCTCGACGGTGCGCGGCTGTTCAATGCCGCCACGGCGCTTGGTGTCGAAGCCAGCGAACTGGCGCAGTACGCCGACACCGTGATGTTCTGTCTGTCCAAAGGGCTGGCGGCACCGGTCGGCTCGATTCTTGCCGGTCCGTCCGGGTTCATCGAACGGGCGCGCAAGAAGCGCAAACTGATGGGCGGCGGTCTGCGTCAGGCCGGCGTGCTCGCTGCGCCCGGGTTGATTGCGCTGGACGAAATGAGCGCACGCCTGGGCGACGACCACGTCAACGCCAAACGCCTGGCCGAACTGCTCGAACGCCTGCCCGGCGTGGTCGTCCATCGCGACCAGCTCGACATCAACATGGTGTTCTTCGAGCTGCTCGACATCCACCAGAATCCGGACGATCTGGTCGCCAAACTGCTCGCACAGGGCATCAAGGCGAATCCGCCCGAGGCCGGACTGTGGCGCTTCGTCACCCACTGGCAGGTCGGAGCGGCCGAGGTCGAACGGATCGCCAGTGCTTTCGGTCAGGCGCTGCTGCGCTGAGCCGGTCAACGTCAATCCACCGGAGCCCGCGATGGCCGTCCGTCCTGTGCTGAAAATGGGGACCCCCAGCCTGCTGCAACGCTCGGAGCCGGTGGTCGAGTTCGACACGCCCGAGCTGCACGCGCTGGTGCAGGATCTGTTCGATACGATGCAGGCAACCGGTGGCGTCGGCATCGCCGCGCCGCAGATCGGCGTCAACCTGCAGGTGGTGATCTTCGGCTTCGACGCCAGTTCCCGTTATCCGGACGCCGAACCGGTGCCGCAGACGGTGCTGCTCAATCCGGAGATCATCCCGCTCGGACACGATGAAGTGCTGGGCTGGGAGGGCTGCCTGTCGGTGCCCGGCCTGCGGGGCGAGGTACCGCGCTACCAGCGCATCCGCTACCGTGGTTTCGATCAGCACGGCGAGCCGATCGCCCGCGAAGTCGGCGGCTTCCATGCCCGCGTCGTCCAGCACGAGTGCGACCATTTGTGGGGCGTGCTGTATCCGCAGCGCATCCGCGACATGACGCGCTTCGGGTTTACCGAGGTGCTGTTTCCGGGCTTGCACGACGCGCCCGACGAGTGAGCCGCGACGCGCGTCGGGCGTTCGTGACGCTGCCGTAAACATCCGGCTGTGCCGGACTCAGCGGGCGTCGAGCTGCGCAGCGGCGGAAACGGTTTCCGGCCGGACGGCCTGACGTAGCGCGTGCAAAGCGGTGACGAGCGAAGCAGCCATCTCCGGGTGACCGACGATACCGTCCTCGTCCAGCTTCGCACCGAGTAGCGGAACGCCGATCGACGCGGCGTCGACCAGCTGCGCGGACATCGTGACGAGGATTTCACGCAATGCGGCTTGGGCATGCACGGCGCGCGGGGAGGCGTTGAAGAGCGCGACGGGCTTGTTCACGAAGGCTTCGCAGCCCACCATCCAGTCGAGTGCGTTCTTCATCACCCCCGATACCCCGTGTGCGTACTCGGGGCTGGCGATGATCAGCGCGTCGGCGGCAATGATGCGCCGGCGCAGCGCGGCAACGGGCATGGGGTCGCTGGCTTCCTGATCGGGATTGAACAGCGGCAGATCACCGATGCCGTGATCGCAGATCACCTCGATGCCGTCGGGGGCCAGACGGGCCGTTGCACGAAGCAGCGCAGCATTGTGTGACGCAGCACGAAGGCTGCCGCAGAGGGCGAGAATTCGCATCAGTGGTGACCTGGCCGTTCGGCCTGCAGTTGGCACGAATCACCCGCTTCGTGCGACGGTGCCGCCAGGACGTACAGGATGTCCGGGCAGCGTTCCTCGTTGTTCCGGCCATCGCTGAAAACGGTTGCCACGAAGCCGAAGCGTTCGTAGAAGCGGCGTGCACCGAGATTGGCCTGAAAGGTGTGCAGGCGGATCGGGCGGGGCAGGGTGCGCAGGGCGTGAGCAAGGAGTTCGCTGCCGACGCCGTGACCGACCTGCGCCGGGTTGACGGCCATTTGCGTGATCCAGGCGCCGTCGTGCCCGATCCCGGTCGCCATGGCGCCGACGATGCGGCCGTCCCGTTCCGCCACGATCAAGCCGCCGCCCGGTACGAGGCCGTGCGCCACCCACTCGCGGATTTCATCGTCGGAATGCGCCGCCGGTGCGTATGGCATGAAGGCGGCTCGGGTGTCGATGAGGATGCGGGCGACCGCCGAAGCATCCTGCGCGCCTGCGGCACGAAGCGTCGTGACCATGACCGGGTCTGTTCGTGTGGCACCACACGGGCTACCGAGAATGACGGGGGTCGCGCTCATTCGGCGGGGGCGGCCGGCTGGAAGGGGCCGCGCAGACCGATGTAATTGCCCCACGGGACCTTGACCTGACAGATGCCCAAGCCCAGTTCGATTGGAATCGGCCCGCGATACAGCGTTGCGCCGAGGGCGGTGAAATGGCGCATCGCCTCGCCGAGGTCGCGCATCTGCCAGTAGACGACCGAACCGGCGGCGCCGGAGGCCACTTTTTCGTCCGCGGGCACGATTTCCAGCTGCACCGCACCCAGACGCAGGCACTCGAAGCCGGTGCCGGGGGCGATCATGCGTTCGGCCGACGGAAAGGCACGCAGGTACCATTCCTGCGCCTGCCCGACGTGGGCAACGTGGATCATGACGGCGGCGACGGGGTTGCTGGGCATGTAATTCGGTTTGGTCTCGGTATGAACGGACGTGTCGGGCCGGACTAGCGGAGCCAGCCTTCGATCTTGCCGACGATTTCCTTGTCGTCCGGCTTGGTCATCGGCGTATAGGCGGTCACGGTCTTGCCGTCCGGGGCGATCAGGTACTTGTAGAAGTTCCACTTCGGGGTGGTGCCGCTGGCCTTGATCAGGTCGCGATAGAACGGATTGACGTCGTCACCGCGCACGGCGGACTTTTCCATCATCGGGAACTGCACCATATAGGTCAGCCGGCAGAAATCGCCGATTTCCTTGTTGGTATCGAGCTCCTGCTTGAAGTCGTTCGACGGAAAACCGACGACCAGCAGCCCCTTGTCCTTGTACTTGGCGTAGAGCTTTTCCAGCGCGTCGAACTGCGGCGCGAAGCCGCACTTGCTGGCGGTGTTGACCACCAGCACCGGCTTGCCGGCGGCCTGGCACAGGTCGAACGGTTGGCCCTGCAGCGTTTTGAACTGGTGGTCGAGCAGCGGCGGGCAGGCCGCCCGGGCGACACCGGTGGCGAACAGCAGTGCGAAGGCGAAACGCAGCATGGTGCGGACTCCGTGAACGGTGAAACCAGCCTACGCCAGCGTCATGTCCGCTGCAACGGGTACCCGAAAAGCGCCCGTGCGGCGCAGGGGACTACCGCCGGATGGCGGGTTGCGGCGTCGCAACCGGAGATGGCTGGCGGGGCTCAAACCGCGTCGATGTCGGGCAGCTGGATCATCCCGTTGTGGAAGTTGTACTCGTAGACCTCGCCGTAGCGGCCCCATTCGATGACGGTTTTGAGTACCTGTTCGGCTTCTTCGGCGTGCAGCGATTCGCGCAGCAGCTTGAGGAACGGCTCTTCCGGCAGTTCGCCGTCGTTTTCCTGCAGCAGGCTGTGGCGGATGTGCGCGGCCAGCGGGACCTGGGCAAGCAGCTGCTCGCCGAACAGCCGCTGGCGTTCGGTGTTGTCGGCGTCGACGTAGCTGTGGCCCAGCGGCGTAACGACGATGTCGCCGTGCGCCAGTTGTGCCAGCCCGAACAGGTGCAGCGCTTCGGTGACCGGCAGCAGTTCGTCGTCGGTCAGCTCGGTTTCCTCGGCCAGCTTCGGCAGGTCGGCGCGGCCGTGGAACGGCGGTTCCATCAGGAGTTCGAGCACGCCCTCCATCCGGTAGACGTCGGCCTCCGGCAGGCGGCTTGCCAGCGTCAGGCGGGTTTCTTCTGCGGCGCGGCGCGGCGCCTTGGCGGTCATCAGCGCGTAGATCTGGTCGATCAGCGAGCGCACCTGCGGACTGTCGGCGTCGCGCGGGCGCGGCAGCGGAATGCGCAGCTCGGCGCGGACCCGGCCGGGGTCGCTCGCAAAGATCAGCACGCGGTCGGCCATCATCACCGCCTCCTCGATGTTGTGCGACACGACGAGGATGCCCTTCATCGGCGTGGTCTTGCCCTCCCACAGCTCGAGCATGTCGTCGCGCAACTGCTCGCCGGTCAGCACGTCGAGCGCCGAGAACGCCTCGTCCATCAGCAGGACGTCGGGCTCCATCACCAGCGCGCGGGCGATGCCGACACGCTGGCGCATGCCGCCCGACAGCTCGCGGGGCAGCGCACCTTCGAAGCCGGACAGGCCGATCATGTCGATCGCCGCCTCGGCGCGTCGGGCGCGTTCGGTCGGGGCGATGCCCTGCGCCTCGAGGCCGAGCTCGACGTTCTGCTGTACGGTGAGCCACGGAAACAGCGCGAACGACTGGAACACCATGGCGATGCCGCGCGCCGGGCCGTACAGCGGCTGACCGCGATAGTTGACGTCGCCGCCGTCGGCATTGATCAGCCCGGCCATGATCCGCAGCAGCGTCGATTTGCCCGAGCCGGACTGGCCGAGCAGGGCGACGATCTCGCCGTCGGCGAGCGCAAAGTCGACACCGGCCAGCACGGTGCGTGCGGCGCCATCGGCCGAGCGGAACGATTTGCCGACGTTTTTCAGTTCGATGAGTTTTTCGGTCATGGTCGCGCTGTCTTAAAAGTGCATTTTCGATTCGGCCAGCCGGTACAGCCGGCGCCAGACGAAGTGGTTGAGGCTCATCACGAAGACGCACATCACGCCGATGCCGAGCGCGATGCGCGGGAAATCGCCGGTGGCGGTCATCTGCGCGATGTAGCTGCCGAGGCCCTCGGCCTTCAGCGTGGTCGGCCCCCAGGACACGAACTCGGCAACGATGCTGGCGTTCCACGAGCCGCCGCTGGCGGTGATCGCGCCGGTGACGAAGCTCGGGAACACCGCCGGCAGCAGATAGCGCTTCCACTTCAGCCAGCCGGTGAGGCCGAGATTCTGCGCCGCGTAGCGCAGTTCGGTCGGTACCGTCGACGCACCGGCGATCACGTTGAACAGGATGTACCACTGCGTGCCCAGTACCATCAGCGGTGACAGCCAGACGTTCGGGTTCAATCCGAAGTGGACGATGATCATGACCGCAATCGGGAACATCAGGTTGGCCGGAAAGGCGGCGAGGAACTGGGCGATGGCTTGCAGCCGGTCGGCCCAGCGCGGGTTCAGTCCGATCCAGATGCCGATCGGCACCCAGAACAGCGCGGCAAGCCCGATCAGCAGCAGCACGCGCACCAGCGTGTAGAAGCCGAGCACGAAGACGTGGCCGGCTTCGGCCCAGCCCACTTCGGCATGGACGAAGGCGAACAGCTGATAGGCCGCGATCAGCACCAGTGCCGTGATCACCGCATCGGTGGCACGCGATTGCCAGGCCGGCGTGGGCGCCGGTTTGGCGAGAATCGACGTGCCGTCGTGCGACTTGCGGAACCAGGTAAAGCTGCGCTCGAACACGGCAATGCCGGACAGTGCGACCTTCTGCATCACCTCGGTCCGGCGCGCCAGCGTCAGCAGCCACGAGGATTGCGCGGCATCGCTGCCGGTGGCTTCGAAGCGGAACTTGTCGGCCCAGGCCAGGAGCGGGCGGAAGAACAGCTGGTCATACAACAGGATGCCGATGCCCATGGCCGCAATCGCCCAGCCGATCGCGCCGAGGTCGCGGGCGTCAATCGCCGCGGCGATGTAGGAGCCGATGCCGGGCAGCTTGATGTCCTGACCCGAAACCGAGATGGCCTCGGAGGCGACAACGAAAAACCAGCCGCCCGACATCGACATCATCATGTTCCACAGCAGCTGCGGCATCGCGAACGGCAGCTCCAGCCGCCAGAAGCGCTGCCAGCCCGAGAGCTGGAAGACGCGTGCGGCCTCCTGCAGTTCGTTCGGCACCGTGCGCATCGACTGGTACAGCGAGAACGCCATGTTCCAGGCCTGCGACGTGAAGATTGCGAAGATCGCCGCGCACTCGACCCCGAACAGGTTGCCGGGGAACAGCGCGATGAAGCCGGTCACGGTGATCGACAGGAAACCCAGGACCGGGATCGACTGCAGGATGTCGAGCATCGGCACCAGCACCTTCTCGCAGGCGCGGATCTTGGCGGCGAGCGCGGCGAACACGAAGCTGAACAGCAGCGAGGCCGCCAGTGCGATGAACATGCGCAAGGTCGTGCGCAGCAGGTAGTAGGGCAGTGACGCCGGGTCGAGCGAGATCGGCAGGACCGCACCGATCTGATAGGGCGCGACCATCTGCCGCGCGCCGTAGGCAAGCAGGACCAGCGTGGCCAGAACCAGCGGCAACAGCGCCCAGTCCCAGCGGTTGCCGCCGGCGTCGACGACCTGACGGGGAAAATATTGGAAACGGATCATTCGCAATCAAGGCTGAAGGGCTAAGACGAGTATCGGCATTTTCTGCCGTCTTGCACCGGCGCAATCGCGGCAAGCGCACGGCGGTGTGCAGGTGTGCTTAACGCCGGAGGCGCATTACGGTTGGCATCCCGGTAAAAAATCGCTGCGCGACACTGCCGTCATCGTGCCCGCCCCGGATTGCAATCGTGCGAACGGCGGAAAACAAAACGCCGCATCCCGAGGGATGCGGCGTTCCGGTCCGGCTGCGCGTTCAGCGCTTGCGCTGCGGCGGCAGGTCGGTGCAGACGCCCTTGGCGACTTCGGCGGCCATGCCGATCGATTCGCCCATGGTCGGATGCGGGTGGATGGTCTTGCCGATGTCCACGGCATCCGCGCCCATCTCGATCGCCAGGCAGATTTCGCCGATCATGTCGCCGGCGTGCGGCCCGACGATGGCGCCGCCGATGATCTGGCCGTTGTCGGCGTCGAAAATCAGCTTGGTGAAGCCTTCGTCACGACCGTTGGCAATCGCGCGGCCCGAAGCGGCCCACGGGAACACGCCCTTGAGAATGGCCTTGCCGTCCTTCTTGGCCTGGTCTTCGGTGATGCCGACCCATGCCACTTCCGGGTCGGTATACGCGACGCCCGGAATCACGCGCGCGTCGAAGTAGGCCTTCTCGCCGAAGGCATTCTCGGCAGCGACGTGGGCTTCGTGCACGGCCTTGTGGGCCAGCATCGGCTGGCCGACAAGGTCGCCGATCGCGAAGATGTGCGGCACGTTGGTGCGCTGCTGGCTGTCGACGTTGATGAAGCCGCGCGGATCGACGATCACGCCGGCGTTCTCGGCGCCGATCTTCTTGCCGTTCGGCACGCGGCCGGTCGCGTGCAGCACCAGGTCGTAACGGACCGGCTCTTTCGGCGCTTTTTCACCTTCGAACGTCGCCCAGATGCCGTCGTCCTTGGCTTCGAGCGCCACGGTCTTGGTATTGAGCATGATGTTGTCGAAGCGGTGGGCGTTCCACTTTTCCCAGACCTTGACGAGGTCGCGGTCGGCGCCCTGCATCAGGCCGTCGGTCATTTCGACCACGTCCAGACGCGAGCCCAGCGTCGAGTAAACCGTACCCATTTCCAGACCGATGATGCCGCCGCCGAGGATGAGCATCTTGCCCGGCACCGACTTCAGTTCGAGTGCGCCGGTCGAGTCGACCACGCGCGGATCGTCCGGCACGAAGGGCAGCTTGAATACCGACGAGCCGGCGGCAATGATCGCCTTGTTGAACTTGACGATCTTCTTCTCGCCGGTCAGCTCCTTGCCCGAACCCGAAGTCAGTTGCACTTCGATGTGATGCGGGTCGATGAAGGTGCCGACGCCGCGGACGGTCTCGACCTTGCGGGCCTTGGCCATGCCGGCGAGGCCGCCGGTCAGCTTGCCGATGACCTTTTCCTTGTAGCCGCGCAGCGCGTCGATATCGATTTCGGGCGCGCCGAACTTGATGCCGTTGGTGGCGAGGTGTGCGACTTCGTCGATGACGAAGGCGTTGTGCAGCAGGGCCTTGGACGGAATGCAGCCGACATTGAGGCAGACGCCGCCGAGGGTGGCGAAGCGCTCGATGATGACGGTCTTCATGCCGAGGTCGGCCGAGCGGAATGCGGCGGAATAACCGCCGGGACCGCCGCCGAGGACCATCATGTCGCATTCGATGTCGGCACCGCCGCTGTGGCTGCCGGCTTGCGGTGCGGCGACCGGGGCCGCTGCGGGCGCCGGTGCTGCCGCGGCGGGCGCCGGCGCCGGCGCGGGTGACGGTGCGGGTGACGGTGCGGCTGCGCCAGCCGAGACTTCGACCACGGCGATCAGGCCGCCTTCGGATATCTTGTCGCCGACCTTGACCTTGACTTCGGTGACGACGCCGGCGTGGGTCGCCGGGACTTCCATCGTCGCCTTGTCGGTTTCCAGCGTGATCAGGCTGTCTTCGACGGCGACGGTGTCGCCGACCTTGACGAAGACTTCGATGATGTCGACGTTGTCGTGGCCGCCGATATCCGGAACCTTGAGTTCAATCGTGCTCATGGTTGCTTCCAATTCAGTTGCTTGGGGCGGCCGCGGTCAGGCGGCCGCCGCTGGACGAGCGGTGCGGTCTTGTGGACGCGCACCACCGGCTTTAGAGGACCAGGCGACGGATGTCCGCCAGCAGCTTGCCCAGATGTACGGTGAAGCGACCGGCTTGTGCGCCGTCGATCACGCGGTGATCGAAGGACAGCGACAGCGGGCACATCAGGCGCGGCGCGAATTCCTTGCCGTTCCAGACCGGCTTGATCTGGCTCTTGCAGACGCCGAGGATCGCGACTTCCGGTGCATTGACGATCGGCGTGAAGCTGGTGCCGCCGATGCCGCCGAGCGAGCTGATCGTGAACGTCGCACCCTGCATGTCGGTCGGCTTGAGCTTGCCTTCGCGCGCCAGCGCCGACAGGTCGGTCAGTTCCTTGGTGATCTGCTTCAGACCCTTCTGGTCGACGTTCTTGATGACCGGAACGACGAGACCGTTCGGCGTGTCGGCGGCAAAACCGATGTTGTAGTACTGCTTCAGCACCAGATTGTCACCGTCGAGCGACGAGTTCATTTCCGGGAACGCCTTCAGCGCTTCGGCGGCGGCCTTGATGATGAAGGCCAGCGGCGAGAGCTTCAGGCCGGCCTTTTCCCATTCCTTGCCGATGGTCTTGCGGAAGTCTTCCAGCTCGGTGATGTCGCACTCGTCGTTGAACGTGACGTGCGGAATGATCACCCAGTTGCGGTGCAGGTTGGCACCGGAGATCTTCTTGATCTTCGACAGCGGCTTGGTCTCGACCGGGCCGAACTTGGCGAAGTCGACCTTCGGCCACGGCAGCAGGTCCAGACCCGCACCCGAACCGCCGGTAGCGGCGGCAACCGGGGCTGCTGTCGCGCCCGACATCACCGACTTGACGAAGTTCTGCACGTCTTCGTGCAGGATGCGGCCCTTCGGACCCGAACCGCTGACGCGCGACAGGTCGACGCCGAGGTCACGGGCGAAACGGCGCACCGACGGGCTGGCGTGAGCTTTCCTGAAGCTCGCGTCGTCGATCTTCGCGGCCGGCGCGGCAACGGCTGCAGCCGTCGGCGCTGGGGCAGGTGCGGCGACCGGTGCCGGTGCAGCAGCGACAGGTGCCGGTGCGGCCGCAGCCGGAGCGGCTACCGCTGCGGCTGCGCCCTTGACGGTGACGATCAGTGCGCCCTGGGCGACCTTGTCGCCGACCTTGATGGCGACCGATTCGACCACACCCGCGGCGGTCGACGGCACTTCCATCGAGGCCTTGTCCGATTCGAGCGTGACGAGGCTGTCGTCGACGGCGATGGTGTCGCCGACCTTGACTGTGACCTCGATCACTTCGACGGCGTCGAAGTTGCCGATGTCCGGAACGCGGACTTCGATGGACTGCGCTGCTGCTGGCGCAGCGGCCGGTGCCGCCGCCGGAGCGGCTACCGGTGCAGGTGCTGCAGCCTGGGCCGGTGCGGCAGCCGGTGCAGGTGCCGAAGCGGCGGCAGCGGCCTCGAGGACCAGCACGACGCTGCCTTCGGAAACCTTGTCGCCGACCTTGATCTTCATTTCCTTGACGACACCGGCGTGGGTCGCCGGTACTTCCATCGTCGCCTTGTCGGTTTCCAGCGTGATCAGCGATTGTTCGACGTCGACGGTATCGCCGACGTTGACCAGCACTTCGATGACGTCGACGTTGTCGTGGCCACCGATATCGGGGACTTTCAGTTCAATGATGTTGCTCATTGTTGTTCCCTGTGAGGGGTTGGGGACAGGGCGCAGGCCCTGCCTCGGATCAATCACGTCCGGCCACGGGGCCGGACGCCTCACTCATGCAATCAGACGGTCCAGGGTGCCGGACGGTCCGCGTTGATGCCGTACTTGGCAATCGCTTCGGCAACCTTGTCGAAGCCGATCTTGCCGTCGTCGGCCAGTGCTTTCAGTGCGGCGACGGCAACGTGGAAGCGGTCGACTTCGAAGAAGCTGCGCAGCGCGTCGCGGCTGTCCGAGCGGCCGTAGCCGTCGGTGCCGAGCACGACGTAGCGGTTCGGTACGTATTCGCGGATCTGGTCGGCGAAGGTGCGCTTGTAGTCGGTCGCGGCGATCACCGGGCCTTCCGCGCCCTTCAGGCACTGGGTCACGTACGGCACGTGCTGCTCGGCGGTCGGATGCAGCAGGTTGTAGCGCGACGCGTTGACCCCGTCGCGGCGCAGCTCGTTGAAGCTGGTGGCGGACCAGATGTCGGCGTCGACGCCGAAGTCGGCCTTGAGCAGGTCGGCCGCGGCGATGACTTCGCGGAAGATCGTGCCCGAACCCATCAGCTGGACCTTGAGCTTGCCGGCGTCGCCCTGGCGGAACTTGTACAGACCCTTGAGGATGCCGGCCTCCGCGCCTTCCGGCATGGCCGGGTGCGCGTAGTTCTCGTTCATCAGCGTCAGGTAGTAGTAGATGTTTTCCTGGTCCTGATACATCCGCTTCATGCCGTCCTGAACGATCACGGCCAGCTCGTAGGCGAAGGTCGGGTCGTACGAGACGCAGTTCGGGATGTACTCGGCGAACAGCTGGGTGTGGCCGTCCTGGTGCTGCAGGCCTTCGCCGTTCAGCGTGGTCCGGCCGGCGGTACCGCCGAGCAGGAAGCCGCGCGCGCGCAGGTCGCCGGCCGCCCAGGCCAGGTCACCGATACGCTGGAAGCCGAACATCGAGTAGTAGATGTAGAACGGAATCATCGTCACGCCGTGGTTGGCGTAGGCGGTGGCCGCGGCGATCCAGTCGCTCATCGCGCCGGCTTCGTTGATGCCTTCCTGCAGGATCTGGCCGGTGGTCGATTCCTTGTAGAACATCAGCTGGTCGGCGTCTTCCGGTGCGTACAGCTGGCCGACGTGCGACCAGATGCCGAGCTGGCGGAACATGCCTTCCATGCCGAAGGTACGCGACTCGTCCGGCACGATCGGCACGACGCGCTTGCCGATGTTCTTGTCCTTGACCAGCGTGCCGAGCAGACGCACGAACGCCATCGTGGTCGAGCTTTCACGCTCGCCCGACGAGTCGAGCAGTGCCTTGAAGGCGTCGAGGCCCGGGACCTGCAGCGGCTCGTCGACCGGCTTGCGTGCCGGCAGGTAGCCGCCGAGCGCCGCGCGGCGTTCGTGCATGTACTTGAGTTCCGGCGCATCGGCCGGCGGTGCGTAGAACTTGCACGCCTTGGCTTCTTCGTCGGTGAGCGGAATCTTGAAACGGTCGCGCAGGTGAAGCAGGTCGTCTTCCGACAGCTTCTTGGTCTGGTGGGCGACGTTCTGCGATTCGCCCGCCGCGCCCATGCCGTAGCCCTTGACGGTCTTGACCAGCAGCAGCGTCGGCTGGCCCTTGTGTTCGACGGCGGCCTTGTAGCCGGCGTAGACCTTGTGCGGATCGTTGCCGCCGCGGGTCAGACGCCAGATGTCGTCGTCGGACATGTTCGAGACCAGGGCCTTCAGCTCCGGGGAGTTGAAGAAGTGCTCGCGCACGTAGGCGCCGTCCTTCGACTTGTAGGTCTGGTATTCGCCGTCGACGACTTCCATCATCCGGCGCTGGAGCAGGCCCTTCTCGTCCTTGGCCAGCAGGGCATCCCAGCCCGAGCCCCAGACGACCTTGATGACGTTCCAGCCCGAACCGCGGAAATCGCCTTCGAGTTCCTGGATGATCTTGCTGTTGCCGCGGACCGGACCGTCGAGACGCTGCAGGTTGCAGTTGATCACGAAGATCAGGTTGTCGAGGTTTTCACGGCCGGCCAGCGAAATCGCGCCGAGCGATTCCGGTTCGTCCATTTCGCCGTCGCCGCAGAAACACCAGACCTTGCGGTCACCCTTCTGTTCGAAGCCGCGGTCGCCGAGGTACTTCATGAAGCGGGCCTGGTAGATCGCCATGATCGGGCCGAGGCCCATCGACACGGTCGGGAACTGCCAGAAATTCGGCATCAGCCACGGGTGCGGGTACGACGACAGACCGCCGCCGTCGACTTCCTTGCGGAACTTGTCGAGCTGGTCTTCGGTGATGCGGCCTTCGAGGAAGGCACGCGAGTACATGCCCGGGGCGCAGTGGCCCTGGAAGTAGACGAGGTCGCCGCCGTGGTTGTCGCTCGGCGCATGCCAGAAGTGGTTCCAGCCCACGTCGTACAGCGTGGCCGCCGACGCGAACGAGGTGATGTGGCCGCCCGGATCGCCCTTGCCCGGCTTGTTGGCCTTGACGACCATCGCCGCCGCGTTCCAGCGGGTGTACGAACGGATGCGTTCTTCGAACGCGTGGTTGCCCGGGCTCTTGGCTTCCAGATGCGCCGGCACCGTGTTGATGTAGGCGGTGGTGGCGGTGTAGGGAATGTTCACGCCATCCTGACGGGCGTGATCGACAAGCTGCTCGACGAGGAAATGCGCGCGTTCGGCGCCTTCGTTGGCCAGGACGCCGTCAAGCGCCTCCAGCCATTCCCGTGTTTCCTGCGGATCGAGATCGTGATGCTGCTCTGCCATTTATGTCTCTACCTTTATAACTAAAGAGGTTAGTAGTGGTGAGTCGCGGTTAGGCGCCTGCGCTGAGAGCGATCAGCGCGGCACGTTCCGCTTGTAATAGTTGATTAATCCGTTGGTCGACGCGTCGTGGCTCGAAGTCAGCCCCGGCGTGACCAGATCGCTTTCGATCTTCTTCGCCAGCTGCTTGCCGAGTTCGACACCCCACTGGTCGTACGAGTTGACGTTCCAGATCGTCCCCTGCACGAAGACCTTGTGCTCGTACAGCGCGATCAGCGCGCCGAGACGACGCGGCGTCAGCCGCTGCATCAGGATCGAATTGGTCGGACGGTTGCCTTCGAAAATCTTGTGCGGCGCCAGCTCGTCCTGCGCGTCGCCGGTGATGCCGGCCTTGGCGAGTTCGGCGCGCACTTCGGCGTCGTTCTTGCCGCGCATGAAGGCTTCGGTCTGGGCGAAGAAGTTCGCCATCAGGATGGTGCTGTGCGGTTCCGGAATTTCCGGATGCTCGATGCTGGCGATGAAGTCGATCGGCACCAGCTGCGAGCCCTGGTGCAGCATCTGGTAGTAGGCGTGCTGGCCGTTGATGCCGGCATCACCCCAGACGACCGGACCGGTGTGGTAGTCGACGCGATTGCCGTCGAGGTCGACGGTCTTGCCGTTCGACTCCATGTCCAGCTGCTGCAGGTAGGCCGGGAAGCGCTGCAGCGACTGGTTGTACGGCGAGATCAGCTGGGTGTTGGCACCGAAGAAGTTCACGTACCAGATGCCGAGCATGCCCATGATCACCGGCAGGTTCTGCTCGAGCGGCTTGTTCTTGAAGTGCTCGTCCATGGTGTAGGCACCGTGGAGCAGGTCCTGGTAATCGTGCTTGCCGAGGTAGATGGCGATGGGCAGGCCGATGGCCGACCACAGCGAGTAGCGGCCGCCGACCCAGTCCCAGAACTCGAACATGTTGTTGAGGTCGATGCCGAACTCGGCGACGGCCTTGGCATTGGTCGACACGGCGACGAAATGCTTGGCGATGTGGGCCTCGTTGCCGACGCGGTCGATGAACCATTTGCGCGCTGTGCGGGCGTTGGTGATGGTTTCCTGAGTCGTGAACGTCTTGGAGGCGACGATGAACAGCGTCGTTTCCGGGTTCAGCTTCTTCAGCGTCGAGACGATCTGGTCGCCGTCGACGGTCGAGACGAAGTGCATCGTCAGGCGCTGGTGACCGAAGTCCTTCAGCGCATTGCAGACCATGACCGGACCGAGGTCGGAACCGCCGATGCCGATGTTGACGATGTCGGTGAACGCCTTGCCGGTGTAACCGGTGCGCTCGCCCGAGCGGATCTCGTCGGAGAACTGGAACATCTTCTCCTTGACCGCGTTGACCTTGGGCATCACGTCTTCGCCGTCGACCCGGATCGGGTTCTTGTCGAGGTTGCGCAGCGCGACATGCAGGACGGCGCGGTTTTCGGTGATGTTGATCTTTTCACCGGAAAACATTTTCTCGATCCGCGCCTTCAGCCCCGATTGCTCGGCCAGCTTGAACAGCAGCGACATGGTTTCTTCGGTGATGCGGTTCTTCGAGTAATCGAAGAACAGCCCGCCCGATTCGATCGAGAACTTCTCGAAGCGCTGCGGATCCTTTTCGAACAGCTCGCGCATGTGCAGCGGAGCCACTTCCTGGTAGTGCGCGGCAAGCGCCAGCCACGCCGGCGACTGGGTCAACTTCGACATCGACTCTTTCCTTCTCACGTTTTTTTTCACGGTACGTTTGCCGCGGTGGGCCGCGGTCTTGGCTACTGCTTGTTCAGTTGTCATGCCCGCGAACCCGTTTTTCCTTCAGGTTGCGTTTCATTTTTTCGAGCTGGTCGATCAGTTCCGGGCCGCGCTTGAGCGCGACGCCGACCGCGAGCACGTCGATGATCACCAGGTGGACGATGCGGGTGATCATCGGGGTATACAGGTCCGGGTCTTCCATCGTGTCGGCGAACAGACAGATGTTGCAGCGCTTGGCCAGCGGCGACTTCGAATGGGTGATGCCGATGACGTCGGCCCCAGCGTCGCGGGCGATCTCGACCGAGCGGATCATGTCCAGCGTGCGGCCCGAGTTCGACACGGCGACGACGGCGTCACCGGGTTTGAGCATCGACGCGCTCATGCCGTGCATGTGCGGGTCGGTATAGGCAACGGTCGGTACACCGAGACGGAAGAACTTGTTCTGCGCGTCGATGGCGACGGCACCGGACTGGCCCTGACCCCAGACCTCGATCTTGTGGGTGTTGGCCAGGACCTTGATCGCGCGTTCGAGTGCCTCGGTGTCGAGCTCGTTGCGGCAGCGCAGCAGGTGCGAAATGTTGTTGTCGAACAGCTTCTTGGCCAGATCGTGTGCCGAATCGTCGGCCGAGACCATCGAATGGACATAGGGGACGCCCGACACCAGGCTGCGCGTCAGCCGGAGCTTGAAGTCCTGCAGGCCCGAGCAGTTGAGGCTGCGGCAGAAGCGGATCACCGTAGGCTGCGACACGCCGGCGAGGTCGGCAATTTGCGCGATCGGCGCATTGGCGACCAGATTGGGCTGAGCCAGTACCAGTTCGGCGACTTTGCGCTCGGACTTGCTCAGGGTGTCGATCACGGTCTTGATACGTTCGAGCATGGTCGGTGGGTCTCACTCAAACGGCGCTCCGGCGGCATTGTGCGGGCCGGCGGCCGGGGTCTCTGTCAAACGTGGTTAAAGTCGCGGGGCCCAGTCGGCCCCGCGGATTCCGGTCGTGACGGCTCAGGCCGTCCAGAACACCGATTTGTCCGTGCCGACACGGTCGAGCACGCGGCGGATCGGATATTGCAGCGGCACCGGCTTGTCTTCGCCGAGTGCGGTCTGCAGCAGCGCCTTCTTGCCTTCGCCGGTGATGTGGACGATGACATCGCGCGCCCTGGCAATGGTCGGCAGCGTCAGGGTGATGCGCGGGTGCGGTGCAACCGGCGGGGTGACCGCGGCCAGCAGCGCATCCGATGCGCAGGCGGCTTCGAGTTCGGCAGCATTCGGGAACAGCGATGCGGTATGACCGTCGTCGCCCATGCCGAGAATCAGTACGTCGATCGGCGAGGGGAAAATCGCCAGTCGGGCTTCGATCGCGGTCAGCGCTTCGTGCGGTGTCGCCGCACCGTTGACCAGCGAAATGAAGTGGGCTTTGGCCGCGGGGCCCTGCAACAGGTGCTCGCGCACGCTGCGCTCGTTGCTGTCGGCATGGTCGGGCTGAACCCAGCGCTCGTCGACCAGTGTGATGTTGACGCGACGCCAGTCGATGGCGGCCTGCGACAATGCAGCGAACATGCCCGCCGGCGTGCGACCGCCCGAGACGGCCAGGCTGGCCGCGCCGCGAGCGTCGATTGCGGCTTTCAGCCGCTCGGCGATATGGGTGGCGAGCGCCGTATCGAGTTGTGCTTTCGATGCGAATTCATGCCATTGCAGGGACATCGAGACCTCGGTTTCTTGTATTCGGTGGTTGCCACGCAGGGCGTGGCGATCGGGGACGCCGATTCGGACAGGCCCCCGCCGAAGCGGGGGCGCAATGATCAGCTTTCTTCGTGCCAGCACAGGCCGTCACGCGACAGCAGTGCCGACGAAGCGGCCGGACCCCAGGTGCCTGCGGTGTAGGCCTTGGGCGCGTCGGTGCTGGCTTCCCAGGTGTCGATGATCGGCTCGACCCACTTCCAGGCGGCGCGTTGCTCGTCGCGACGGACGAACAGCGACAGGTCGCCGCGGATCACGTCCATCAGCAGGCGCTCGTAGGCTTCCGGGCTGCGGGTGGTGAAGGTTTCCTTGAAGTCGAGGTCGAGGTGGACCGGACGCAGGCGGACCTGGTTGCCCGGCTCCTTGGCCATCAGGTAGAGGCGGACCGATTCGTCCGGCTGCAGCTGGATCACCAGACGGTTCGGTGTGCCCATCTTGCCGAAGATCGAATGCGGCGCTTCGCGGAAGTTGATGACGATTTCGGCCAGACGTTCCTGCAGGCGTTTGCCGGTACGCAGGAAGAACGGTACGCCGGCCCAGCGCCAGGTCTGGATCTCGGCCTTGAGTGCGACGAAGGTCTCGGTCTTGGAGCCGGCCGGGACATCCGGTTCGTCCAGGTAACCCGGGACCGGCTGGCCGCCGACGGCGCCGGCACGGTACTGGCCGCGGACGACCTTGGTGTGGACGTCTTCGACGGTCAGCGGCTTGAGCGCGCGCAGCACCTTGAGCTTCTCGTCACGCACCGCGTCGGCGTCGTACGAGGCCGGCGGCTCCATCGCGACGATGGTCAGCAGCTGCAGCAGGTGGTTCTGGATCATGTCGCGCAGGGCGCCGGTCTTGTCGTAGAAATCCGCACGGGTTTCCACGCCGACCTGTTCGGTGACGGTGATCTGTACGTCGCGGATCCATTCGCGGCGCCACAGCGGCTCGAGCAAGGTGTTGGCAAAGCGCAGTGCGATCAGGTTCAGCACCGGTTCCTTGCCGAGGTAATGGTCGATCCGGTAGATCTGGTGCTCTTCGAAGTATTCGCCGACTTCGTCGTTGATCTTGTTCGACGACGCAAGGTCATGACCGAGCGGCTTTTCCAGTACGACGCGGGCGTTGCCCTTGGTCAGGCCGACGCCGGCCAGACTCTTGGAAATGGGCGCGAACAGGTCCGGGGCGGTCGAGAGATAGAAGACGCGGGCGCGCTTGGGGAACTCGTTCAGTGCGTCGGCCAGCAGGCCGAATTCTTCCGGCTTGTTCGCGTCGATCTTCAGGTACTGGATGCGGGTCGCGAACGAGGCCCAGTCGGCGTCGTTGTAATGCTTGCCGAGATAACCCTTGGCCAGTGCGTGGGCCTTGTCGAGATAGGCCGCGGTGTCGGGCACGCTGCGCCCCAGACAGACGATGCGACCTTCGGCGGGCAGGTTGCCGTCCTGATGTTGGTGGTACAGCGCCGGCAACAACTTGCGCATCACGAGGTCACCGGTGCCGCCAAACAGCACCATGTCGAACGCGTCGATCTGGGTCATAGCATCCTTCCTGAGTTATTCGTTGAACTCGGCTGCGTGCACGTTCTTGAATCGGCTGTGCGCCTGTTGGGCGAGGCCGGCGTACGCGCCGAGGTCTGGGCGTAGTAAGACTTCGTAATGTTACTACACGCCCAAAAAACGGCGCAAACGCTTTTGGCCGTCTGCGGGATTTCCCGAACTCCGATCGCTGAAAAATCCAGCAAACCCGCGCGGTTGAACGAAAATGGTGCGTTGCGGTAATGCTGCCCCGTGAGCAGTTGTGGTTGAGTTTGGTAGGGGGTTGTAGTAAAACTACGCCGTAATTCTTGCGGCATTTACTACCGTGTTCTATGCAGTCGTGTGCATCGAGGTGCGGTCAACCCGGAGTTCGTCATGGCTTTACATCCCCGTCTTACCGAAGTTACGGCCCGCATCGTCGAACGCAGCCGTGAATCCCGTACCCGCTACCTGCAGCGACTGGAAGCCGCGGCCAAGAAGGAGCCGATCCGCAAGGGCCTGGCCTGTACCAACCAGGCGCATGCTTGGGCCGCAGCCCCGGAAGGCGACAAGATCATGATGCGCGAGATGCGTCAGCCGAACATCGCGATCATCTCGTCGTACAACGACATGCTGTCGGCGCACCAGCCGCTCGAAACCTATCCGGCGATCATCAAGGCCGCCGTGCACGAAGTTGGTGCGACCGCGCAGTTTGCCGGTGGTACCCCGGCAATGTGCGACGGCGTGACCCAGGGACAGCCGGGCATGGAGCTGTCGCTGTTCAGCCGCGACGTCATCGCGATGTCGCTGGCCGTCGGCCTGTCGCACAACGTGTTCGACGGCATGCTCTGTCTGGGCGTGTGCGACAAGATCGTTCCGGGCCTCTTGATCGGCGCGCTGCAGTTCGGTCACCTGCCGGCGATCTTCGTGCCGGCCGGCCCGATGACCTCGGGCATCTCGAACAAGGACAAGGCCAAGGTTCGCCAGCTGTTCGCCGAAGGCAAGTGCGGTCGGGACGAACTGCTGGCGTCGGAAGAGGGCAGCTACCACGGTCCGGGCACGTGCACCTTCTTCGGGACCGCCAACTCCAACCAGATGCTGATGGAAGTGATGGGCCTGCACCTGCCGGGCGCCGCTTTCGTCAATCCGAATACCCCGCTGCGCGATGCGCTGACCGCTGCCGCTGCGCGCCGCGTCGCGCAGATCACCGCACTCGGCAACGAATTCCTGCCGGTCGGCAAGGTCATCGATGAAAAGGCCGTCGTCAACGGCATTGTCGGCCTGCTGGCCACCGGTGGCTCGACCAACCATACGATCCACCTCGTCGCGATCGCCAAGGCGGCCGGCATCAACATCAACTGGGACGATTTCCACGACCTGTCCGAGGTCGTGCCGCTGCTGGCCCGGGTTTACCCGAACGGTTCGGCCGACGTAAACCATTTCCACGCTGCCGGCGGCATGGGCTACCTGATCCGGGAACTGATCGACGGCGGCTTCCTGCACGACGACGTTCTCACCTGCACCGGTCAGGGTCTGCGCACGCATTCGCAGGAGCCGTTCCTCGGCGACGACGGCAGGGCCGTCTGGCGCGAGTCGCCACAGCAGTCGGGCGACGACACCGTACTGCGTCCGCATACCAATCCGTTCAGCAAGGACGGTGGTCTCAAGGTGCTCGAGGGCAACATCGGTCGTGCCGTGATCAAGGTGTCGGCTGTGGCCGAAGAGCACCGCGTGGTTGAAGCGCCGGCCATCGTCTTCGATGATCAGGATGATGTGCTGGCCGCTTTCCAGCGCGGCGAACTCGAGAAGGACTTCATCGCCGTGCTGCGCTTCCAGGGGCCGCGTGCCAACGGGATGCCGGAGCTGCACAAGCTGACGCCGGCACTCGGCGTGTTGCAGGACCGCGGCTTCAAGGTCGCGCTGGTGACCGACGGCCGCATGTCGGGCGCGTCGGGCAAGGTGCCGGCGGCGATCCACATCACCCCTGAAGTCGTGTCGGGCGGCCCGCTCGGCAAGGTCCGGACCGGCGACGTCATCCGGCTGGATGCGGTGACCGGTGATCTGGTTGCCAAGGTCGACGCGGCCGAATGGGCCAAGCGCGAATGCGCAACTGCCGATCTGGCGCGGAACGGTCATGGCATGGGCCGCGAACTGTTTGCCGGTTTCCGCCTGCAGGCGACCGGTGCCGAGGAAGGTGCGCTGAGCCTCGGTCTCGCGCACTGATGCCATCGTCAGCCGGCCCGTTACCGGGCCGGCATTTACTTATCGCTTAACTTCTTAGGAATCCTGCCATGCAAATTCGTGAAATCATGCGTTCCTGCTCGGTCATGCCGGTGCTGGTGATCGAGAAAGTCGAACATGCCGTGCCGCTGGCCAAGGCGCTGGTCGAAGGCGGTATTCGCGTGCTGGAAGTGACCCTGCGGACCGACGCGGCGCTTGAAGCCGTGAAGGCGATCGCGGACAACGTCCCGGGCGCCATCGTCGGCGTCGGTACCGTCGTGCGCCCGGAACAGTTTGCCCAGGCACAGGCGGCCGGCGCGCAGTTTGCCGTGACGCCGGGCCTGACCCCGAAACTGGCTGCCGCCGCACGCGAGGCGGGCATCCAGCTGCTGCCGGGCGTGATGACGCCGTCCGAAGCCATCGCAGCCCTCGAAGAAGGTTTCGATGCGCTCAAGCTGTTCCCGGCCGAACAGGCTGGCAGCCTCGGCATGCTCAAGGCCATGGGTGGCCCGCTGCCGCAAATCCTGTTCTGCCCGACCGGCGGCGTGTCGCTGGAGTCGGCGGCCAAGTTGCTGGCGCTGCCGAACGTCGGTTGTGTGGGCGGTTCGTGGCTCGCGCCGAAAGACATGGTCGCCAGGGGTGACTGGGCCGGTATTACCCAGCTCGCCCGCGAGGCGGCCGCACTGCGTCCCTGATCGCCGCAGGTCACCGGAAGGGGCGGCAAGTGCCTTGTCCGTCCCCTCCGGCTGATAAACTGGGGCTTGCGCAATGATCCATCTGCCTATGACGGTCGCGTAAGTCCCTAATGTACGTACGATGCTTGTCATGGCACAAAGGCACCCTATGCCGGTGCTTGTATGCTCTGACCGTCCAATCTGTTCCATCCTCTATTTCTGGAGATGATCCATGGCTATCAAAGTAGGTATCAATGGTTTCGGCCGTATCGGCCGCATGGTATTCCGTGCTGCTGTCTACAACTTTGCGGACGACATCGAAATCGTCGGTATCAACGACCTGTTGGAGCCGGATTACCTCGCCTACATGCTCAAGTACGACTCGGTGCATGGCAAGTTCAAGGGTGACGTGAAGGTCGAAGGCGGTCATCTGGTCGTCAACGGCAAGACCATCCGCCTGACCGCAGTCAAGGATCCGGCCGAGCTGAAGTGGGGCGAGATCGGTGCGGACGTCGTCGTCGAATCGACCGGTCTGTTCCTGACCAAGGAAACCGCCGAGAAACACATTGCTGCGGGCGCCAAGAAGGTCATCATGTCGGCACCGTCGAAGGACGACACGCCGATGTTCGTTTACGGCGTGAACGACAGCACCTACGCTGGCCAGAACATCATCTCCAACGCCTCGTGCACCACCAACTGCCTGGCACCGATCGCCAAGGTCATCAACGACAACTTCGGCATCAAGCGTGGCCTGATGACCACCGTCCATGCGGCAACTGCAACGCAGAAGACCGTCGACGGCCCGTCGAACAAGGACTGGCGCGGTGGCCGCGGCATCCTGGAAAACATCATTCCGTCGAGCACCGGCGCCGCCAAGGCCGTCGGCGTGGTGATTCCGGAAGTGAAGGGCAAGCTGACCGGCATGTCGTTCCGCGTACCGACCTCGGACGTTTCGGTCGTCGACCTGACCGTCGAGCTGAACAAGGAAGCCAGCTACGAAGAAATCTGCGCCGCTGTGAAGGCCGCGTCGGAAGGCCCGATGAAGGGCGTGCTGGGTTACACCACCGAGAAGGTCGTTTCGACCGACTTCCGCGGCGAAGCCTGCACCTCGACCTTCGATGCCGATGCCGGTATTGCGCTCGACAAGACCTTCGTGAAGCTGGTTGCGTGGTATGACAACGAATGGGGCTATTCCAGCAAGGTGCTGGAAATGGTTCGCGTCATGGCATCCAAGTAATTGCATGCCTTACCGGAAAAAACCCGCTTCGGCGGGTTTTTTCTTGGTCGGACCGGGGGCGTGGCTGTCTCTGCATGACAACGAGCTTGGTTTTCCGACCCATCGTTGCGACAGCGGGCCGGGCGTTGACGGGCTGCGGAAAACGCGTGCGATCTGTTCAGAAAGTGCTTAAAAAACCGTTACTTACTGGCGGTTTTTTATTTGCCGTGTTGTATGTGGGCAACGGTTTGCAGGAGTAAGCGCAGACGGGTTTGCCCCTGGCAAGTCGATTCTTTTATTCTGGCTCCGTAGAGCAAGGTTGCGTCAGACGTACTGCCAATCGTGCTGTTACGGCTGGTTCTTCATCTAATTAGAAAGAAACCACACTCTCGTATCTAGGAGACCTATAAATGTTCAAACGTGCTCTGGTTGCTGCTTCCCTGGCAGCTGCTTTCGCGGCTCCGGCTTTCGCCGAAGTCACCATCGGCGGTTCGATTGAAGCCGACGTCTATGTTCACGGTTCCAGCGCGAACGGCTTCCGCGACGAAGTCGAACTCGACGTCGAACCGCGTCTGTTCTTCTCGGGCAGCGACAAGCTGGACAACGGCTCCAAGGTCATCTGGAAGATCTGGACCGGCGCAGAAAACTACCGCTCGGATACTTGCCCGGGTGCTGCAGGCGGCCCTGGCTACTGCAACCCGCAAAACGCAGCTAACACCGGTAGCAGCGCCCGCACTTGGGGCAACCGTGAAGCTTGGGGCGGCTGGCAAGGCGACTGGGGTACCCTGCGTTTCGGTAAGATCTACAGCCCGTCGTACCTGAAGCTGGACTGGCCGTACGGTAACCTCGGTGGTTCGATGCACGTTGCTGAAGTTGGCCTGATCAGCTTCAACCCGCAAAACTCGATCGTCTATGATTCGCCGAGCTTCGGTGGCTTCACGTTCTCGGGTCTGTACTCGTTCCGTGATCAAACCAACCAGAACGAAGGTACTTCGCAACGTTACACTTACGACCTGACCGCTGGTTACTCGGGTGGCGGTTTCATGATCGATGCTGGTTACCAGCAATCGCGTCCGGAAACCGTTGGTTACGATGCGGTTACCGGTTATGTGCCTAACTCCGACAACAAGAAAGACCAATTCGCGTTTGTCGCTGGCGGCTACAACTTCGGCGCCTTCACCGTGAAGGGCGGCTACAAGTGGTGGAAGACTGAAGCGGGTGGTCAAGGTACCAACTCGTTCAGCGGCCCGGAACAAGACCAAATCTTCGTTCAAGGTATCTACTCGGCTGGCAAGAACACCGTTGGCCTGACCTACAACTACTTCGGCGACGCCAAGAACATCAACGGTGACAAGATCGACAGCTCGTCGAGCCAAGTTCTGTACGGTCAGTGGGCTTACGCTCTGTCGAACAACACCTCGGCTTACGTTCAAGGTCGTTTCGCTTGGAACGACAAGAACGGTGGTATCGGTGCTGACTATCAAACGTCGTACGCAACCGACACCAACAGCTACCGTCTGCTGGTTGGTACCTGGACCGGCTTCTAATCGATTCGTTTGATTCGATTTGCTGGACTAAAAAAGGGCGACTTCGGTCGCCCTTTTTCTATTACCGTTATTTGCAAAGGAACGGCGCACCCGATCGGAGCGCCGTTCGATTTTGTAGTCTACGGTGTTCGCCCTACATTCAGTACCTGATCGGCGATCACCTGATATCAGCGACACCTTATGTTGCCTACGCTTAGCTTGCGAGGCTGCCAAGGGGCGGCCTGCCATGAGGAGAGATAAAAGAATGCAAGCTGTGCGTATGTCGATGGGGGTTGCGGTACTGTCAATGGCGTTTGCGGCGAATGCGGCCGACGTCGAGGTGTTGCACTGGTGGACCTCTGGTGGCGAAGCTAAGGCCGCGGGCGAGCTCAAGAAGATGCTCGAAACCAAGGGCGACAAGTGGAAGGATTTCGCCGTTGCCGGTGGTGCAGGCGAAAACGCGATGACGGCGCTGAAGGCACGCGTCGTATCCGGCAATCCGCCGGCAGCGGCACAGATCAAGGGCCCTGCCATCCAGGAATGGGGTGCCGAGGGCGTGCTGGCGTCGATCGACGATGTGGCGAAGAAGGACGGCTGGGACAAGGTGCTGCCACCGGCCGTGTCCAATGTGATGAAGTACAAGGGCCAGTACGTGGCTGCTCCGGTCAACGTGCACCGGGTCAACTGGTTGTGGGTCAATCCGCTGCTGCTGAAGAAGGCCAACGTCAAGGCGCCGACAACGTGGGACGAGTTCTTCAAGGCGGCCGATGCCCTGAAGAAGGCGGGCATCCAGCCGGTCGCTTACGGCGGTCAGCCGTGGCAGGACGCGACGGTGTTCGAAACCGTTGCGCTTGGCGTCGGCGGTGCGGATTTCTACAAGAAGGCCTTTGTGCAGCTCGATCAGGCCACGCTGAAGGGCCCGACCATGGTCAAGGTGCTCGAGACCTACAAGCGCATCAAGCCGTACACCGACAAGGCCAGTGCGGGCCGCGAGTGGAACCTGGTGACGTCGATGGTCATCAACGGCACTGCTGCGATGCAGTTCATGGGTGACTGGGCCAAGGGCGAGTTCCTCGCTGCCGGCAAGGTCCCGGGCAAGGACTTCCTGTGTGTACCGGCACCGGGTACTGCGAATGCCTACACCTTCAACATCGACAGCTTCGTGATGTTCAAGCTGCCGAACAAGGATGCGGTCAAGGGGCAGAAGGATCTGGCCGAAACGCTGATGAGCCCGCAGTTCCAGGAACTGTTCAACCTCAACAAGGGATCGATCCCGGCACGCATGGGCATGGACATGTCCAAGTTCGACGATTGCGGCAAGAAGTCCGCGGAAGACTTCAAGGCCGATGCGGCCAAGGGCACGCTGCTGCCGTCGTTCGCCCACGGCATGGCGATGTACTCGGCCACGCAAGGCGCGATGTACGACGTGATTTCGCAGTTCTGGAATGACGACGCCGCCAGCGCCCAGAAGACCGCCGAGAAACTGGCCACGGCCGCCAAGGTTCGCTGACCCGGAAGGTGAGTGCCGCGCTGCGCGCAGACGCAGCCGGCTGCCGTCTCTGCCGGCCGGGCATCGCCCGGCCGGAACTTGCCTGTCCTGGAGGTTCACATGTCCGTGACGTCGCGCCCTGCGCACTACGGTTTTGCCGAGCACTGGTTGCCTCGGCTGGTACTGGCGCCGTCTTTTCTGCTGGTCCTGGTTTTTCTGTACGGTTTCATCGCTTGGAACGGCGCACTGTCCTTCACTGCATCGCGGCTGCTGCCCAACTACGAGTGGGTCGGCCTTGCGCAGTATGAGGCGCTGTTCGCCAGCGAACGCTGGTGGGTGGCGGTTCACAACCTGTTCATTTTCGGTGTGCTTTTCATTGGCGGCGCGATGGCCGTCGGCATCGTGCTCGCCATCCTGCTTGATCAGAAGATCAGGCTCGAAGGTGCGCTGCGGACGATCTATCTTTATCCGCTGGCCTTGTCCTTCATCGTCACCGGTACCGCCTGGGGCTGGATGCTCAACCCGGGGCTGGGGCTGGAAAAGCTGATGCACGACTGGGGCTACGCCGGCTTCAGCTTCGACTGGCTGGTCAATCCGGACCGGTCGATCTACACGATCGTCATTGCCGGGATCTGGCAATCGTCGGGTTTCGTGATGGCGCTGTTCCTTGCCGGTTTGCGCGGCATCGATGATTCGATCATCAAGGCCGCACAGATCGACGGTGCCAGCCTGCCGCGCATCTACTGGCGCATCATCCTGCCGGCCATGCGCCCGGTGTTTTTTTCGACGCTGATGATTCTTGCGCACATCGCGATCAAGAGTTTCGACCTGGTCATGGCACTGACCGGCGGCGGTCCGGGGTTCTCGTCCGACCTGCCGGCCACGTTCATGTACCAGATGGCGTTCACCCGCGGCCAGATGGGCTTGGGCGCCGCGAGCGCGATGATGATGCTGGTGACGGTGTCGGCCGTTGTCGTGCCTTACCTGTATTCCGAGCTGCGGAGGAGCCGCCATGTCTAAACCCTGGCGAGGCGTCCTGTACGCCGTGCTGCTGATTGCAGCGCTGTACTACCTGCTGCCGCTCTACGTGATGCTGTCGACCTCGTTGAAGACGATGGACGAAATCCGTGCCGGCAACCTGCTGTCGCTGCCCGGTGCCATCAGCTTCGACGCGTGGCACAAGGCCTGGGGCACGGCGTGCACCGGCATCGAGTGTTCGGGCCTGTCGGGCTATTTCTGGAACTCGGTACGGATGGTGATTCCGGCTGTGCTGATCTCGACCGCGCTCGGCGCGCTCAACGGCTATGTACTGTCGAAATGGCGTTTTCGCGGCTCGGAGCTGGCGTTCGCGATGCTGCTGTTCGGGCTTTACATCCCGTTCCAGGTGTTGCTGCTGCCGATGGCGCAGACGCTCGGCTGGTTCGGGCTGGCACGGTCGATGGCCGGGCTGGTGTTCGTTCACGTGGTCTGCGGCATTGCCGGTACCACGCTGTTCTTCCGCAACTTCTACGTCGGCATTCCGGACGAGCTGATCAAGGCGGCCCGGCTCGACGGCGCGGGTTTCTGGCGCATCTTCCTGCGCATCGTGCTGCCGATGTCGCTGCCGATCCTGATGGTGACGCTGATCTGGCAGTTCACGCAGATCTGGAACGACTTCCTGTTCGGCCTGGTGTTTTCCAGCGGCGAGAGCCAGCCGATCACCGTCGGCCTGAACAACCTCGCGAACACGTCGACCTCGGTCAAGGAATACAACGTCAACATGGCAGCAGCGCTGATCGCTGCATTGCCGACCATCGCTGTCTATGTGCTGGCGGGCAAATACTTCGTGCGCGGCCTCGCGGCCGGCGCGGTCAAGGGATAAGGGGAAAACCGATGGGTGCATTGGCCATCAAGAACGTCACCAAGCGTTTCGGTGACACACACATCCTCAAGGGCATCGACATCCATGTCGATTCGGGCGAGTTCCTGATTCTGGTCGGGCCGTCGGGCTGCGGCAAGTCGACGCTGATGAACATCATCGCCGGACTCGAGTCGCCAAGCGGTGGTGAAGTCCACATTGCCGACCGCATCGTCAATGACGTGGCGCCGAAGGACCGGGACATCGCCATGGTGTTCCAGAGCTATGCGCTGTATCCGACGATGAACGTGCGGCAGAACATCGCTTTCGGTCTGGAAACCCGCGGTGTGCCGAAGAAGGAGCAGGACGAGGTCATCGCACGGGTGGCGAAAATGCTGCAGATGGATCACCTGCTCGACCGCAAGCCGGGGCAGCTTTCCGGGGGGCAGCGGCAGCGTGTGGCCATGGGCCGGGCGCTGGCGCGCAACCCCAAGCTCTTCCTGTTCGACGAGCCGCTGTCCAACCTCGATGCGAAGCTGCGCGTCGAGATGCGCACCGAGATCAAGCAGCTGCACCACCGGCTGAAAACGACGATCGTCTACGTCACCCATGACCAGATCGAAGCCATGACGCTTGGCGACAAGATCGCGGTGATGAAGGACGGTGTCATCCAGCAGTTCGGCAGCCCCCAGCAGATTTATGACACGCCGGCCAACCTGTTCGTCGCCGGCTTCATCGGCTCGCCGTCGATGAACTTCATTCCGGCGCACCTTGCCAGCGAGGGCGGGGTGATCGGGGTCAGCCTGCAAAGCGGCGATGCCGCCTGCTTTGCCCCCCTGCTCGACAGTCAGCGCTACGCCGCTTATGTCGGCAAGCGGGTGATCGTCGGTGTTCGGCCCGAGCAATGGGACCTTGCGGCCGATGGCGGCGGACTGGCGTGCAAGATCAACCTGACCGAACCCACCGGGCCGGATACCATCGTGTTCACGCAGATCAACGGCATCGAAGTGCAGGCCCGCCTGCACCCGCGCGATGCCAGATCGCCCGGATCGGTGCTGCATCTGCGGCCGGACATGAGCAAGGCCGTACTGTTCGACCCGGAAACCGAAATCCGGATCGGCTGACTTCCTCTGCCGGGGCGATGCCCCGGTACATCGACAGCCCCGCCTGGTGCGGGGCTTTTTTTGTCGGGGCGGACTACAGGCCGCGTCGCTCGACCAGCGCTTGCGCCAGCGTGCTCGGGTCGACATGTTCCAGTTCGCCACCGACCGGCAGGCCGCGGGCGATGCGCGAGACCTTGAGGCCACGGGCACGCAGGGTTTCGGCCAGGTAGTGTGCGGTGGCTTCGCCTTCGACGGTGAAGTTGGTCGCAAGGATGACTTCCTCGACTTCACCGTCGCTGGCGCGTTCGAGCAGGCGTTCGAAGGCGATGTCCTTGGTGCCGATGCCGTCGAGCGGGCTCAGCCTGCCCATCAGCACGAAATACAGCCCCTGATAGGCGAGGGTCTGCTCGATCATCAACAGATCGGTCGGCATCTCGACGACACACAGCTGGCGGCGACTGCGCTCGTCGTCGGCACAGATGTCGCACACTTCGGCTTCGGTAAACGTATTGCAATGGCGGCAATGGCTGAGCGTCGCCATCGCGTATTCGATGGCGTGCGCAAGATTGGCGGCGCCGGCCTGATCGCGCTGCAACAGGTGATAGGCCATGCGGCTGGCGGATTTGGGCCCGACGCCGGGGAGTACCTTGAGCGCCTGGATCAGTTGCTGGAGCGAGGAGGGAACGGTCATGGCGATCGATCGCTAGGGCATGGCGGCGTGAAAAAAGGGCGCGACCCGCGCGCCCCGTTTGCGTCCGGTCCGGATCAGAACGGCAGCTTGAAGCCCGGAGGCAGCGGCAGACCTGCCGTCATGCCGGCCATGCGTTCCTGGCTGGTGGCTTCGGCCTTGCGCTGTGCATCGTTGAACGCCGCGGCGATCAGGTCCTCGAGCATTTCCTTGTCGTCGGACAGCAGCGAGTCGTCGATCGACACGCGCTTCACCGCATGGCTGCAGGTCATGACGATCTTGACCATGCCGGCGCCAGCCTGGCCTTCGACTTCGACGTTGGCGAGTTCTTCCTGCGCTTTCTGCATTTTTTCCTGCATTTTCTGCGCTTGTTGCATCAGTTGGCCAATGCCACCCTTGTTGAACATGATGTGCTCCTGAGATGAATACCGACAGCTTATCTGTCAGAGTGGTTTGATCGAATCGGGCAGGACGGTGGCGTCGAAATCGCGCACCAGCGTCTGTACGAACGGGTCGTTCTGGATTTCGGCCTCCGCCTCGCCCTGACGTTGCTCCTTCTCGCGCAACAGCTGTGCGGCCGGCGTATCGCCGCCGGCGTCGCCGAGCTGAACGTGCAACTGGATCGGACGGTCGAAGTGCTGTGACAGTGCATCGCGCAGCTTGTCCTGGAAGTCGCGGGTCGCGACCGCGCGGTGGGCGTCGGCGACCAGCAGCTCGAAGTGGTCCTTGCTCCAGTTCGTCAGTTCGGCATTCTGCGCCAGCATGCCGGCGGCGCCGAGCTTGAGTTGCACCACCAGCGCGCGCCAGTCGCCGTCGAACAGGGCGACGGTGATGGGGGCGGGTGGCTCTGCGGATGCGGTTTCGTCCGGGTAGGGCGCCCGTGGTGCAGGTTCGGTCGCCGGTTGTGCTTCTTCCCAAGGGGGGACGTCCTGCGGGAGTGACGCCACACTCGTTGCAGGTACAGGTACAGGTACAGGTACAGGTACAGGTACAGGTACAGGTACAGGTACAGGTACAGGTACAGGTGCAGCAACGGCTGCCGCTGTAACTACCGGCTGCGGTGCAGCAGCTTGCGGTGCAACGTGACGCGACGAAGGCGCCGGCGTGCCGGTGTCGCCCGCGGCGGGCTTGGGGAGTTGTGCCAGCGTGACCGCGTCGCTCGGTGCGAACGCGAGCATGCGCAGCAAGGTCATCGTGAAGCCGGCGTATTCGTCCGGTGCCAGGGGCAGGTCGCGACGGCCATGCAGGGTGATCTGGTAGTAAAGCTGGGCGTCCTCGGGCGACATGGCCGCGGCCAGCACCATGATCGCCTCGCGCGCGGGAAGGTCGTCGGCCAGCGCGCCGGGAACCATTTGCGCCACGGCGATCTGCTGCAGCAGATGCGACAACTCACCGAGCGCCGCTTCGAACGACAGGCCGCGACCGGCAATGCTGTCGGCGGTGGCGAGCAGTGCCGCACCGTCGCGCGCGAGCAGCGCGTTCAGCAATTCGAACAGGTAGCCCTGATCGACGGCGCCGAGCATCGCCCGGACGCCGGCCTCCTCGACCTTGCCGGCACCGTAGGCGATCGCCTGGTCGAGCAGCGACAGCGCATCGCGCATCGAGCCGTTGGCGGCATGTCCGAGAATCGGCAGCGCGCCGGGTTCGAAGGCGATCTGTTCGGCGTCGAGTACCTTGTGCAGATGGCCGGAGACCTGTTGCGGCGTCATCTGCCGCAGCGAGAACTGCAGACAGCGGCTCAGCACCGTGATCGGCACCTTCTGCGGATCGGTAGTCGCGAGGATGAACTTGACGTGGCCCGGCGGTTCTTCCAGCGTTTTCAGCATCGCGTTGAACGCGCTCTTCGAGAGCATGTGCACTTCGTCGATGATGTACACTTTGAACCGCCCGGCGGTCGGTGCGTACTGGGCGTTGTCGAGCACTTCGCGGATGTTGTCGATGCCGGTGTTCGACGCCGCGTCGATCTCCAGCAGGTCGACGAAACGCCCCGCATCGATCTGCGTACACGCCGCACACACGCCGCACGGTTCGGCGGTGATGCCGGTCTCGCAATTGAGCGCCTTGGCCATGATCCGCGCGATGGTCGTCTTGCCGACGCCGCGCGTACCGGTGAGCAGGTAAGCGTGATGCAGGCGCTCGTTCGCAAACGCGTTCGACAGTGCCTTGATCACGTGTTCCTGGCCCACGAGCTGGGCAAAGGTCTTGGGGCGCCACTTGCGGGCGAGAACTTGATAAGCCATGCCCGGATTCTAACAGATGCCTACTCCGTCCAATCAGCTCGCAGACAATCAGCCCGCAGACAATCAACACGTCCCCGATTTTCCCGCCGACGATCCGCCGCCCGAGCCACCGTTCGAACCGGCGCTGGAAGAGTGTTGCGGCAGCGGCTGCGAGCCCTGCATTTTCGATACCTATACCGAAGCGCTGCACGCGTATCGCCGCGACTACGCGGCGTGGCTGCAACGCCACCCCGAGTTCAAGGACCTGCCACGCCGATGACATCGACAATCAAATACCTGCTGCTGTCGTTCTCGCTATCGGCCGGTGCGGTTCAGGCCGCATTGCCGCCCGAGGTCGATGCCGCGCTGGCCAAGGCCGGCGTGCCGGCATCGGCACTGGGTGTCGCGATTCTGCCGGTCGACGGCGGTCCGGCCGTGCTGCTCGAGAATGCCAGACGGCCGATGAATCCCGCATCGACGATGAAACTGGTCACGACGTGGTCGGCGCTGAACCTGCTCGGCCCGGCCTACAGCTGGAAGACGCAGCTGCTTGCCGATGCACCGGTCGCGAACGGCGTGCTCAACGGACCGCTGTACCTGAAGGGCAGCGGCGATCCGAAGCTGACGTTCGAGCGGATGTGGCTGCTGGTGCGCGAGCTGCGTGCCGCCGGTGTGACCGACTTGCGCGACGGGCTGGTGCTCGATCGCAGCGCGTTCCGGTTGCCGGCCACCACATCGCCATTTGACGACGACAGCGACGAAGGCGGCCAGCCCTATCTGGTGACGCCGGATGCGCTGGTCAGCAACTTCGGCAGTGCGCGGCTGATGCTGCGCAGCGACGGAAACAGCGTGCGGGCCACGCTCGAACCGGCACTCGACAAGGTCAGGCTGGACGGTGCGGTGAAGCTCGCGCCGAACGCCAGTTGTTCGGCGTGGAAGGACGGTGTCCAGCTCCGGCTCGACGATGCTGGGCAGACCGCCAGCGTGCATCTGGCTGGCCGCTTCCCGCCCGATTGCGCCGGTGATCGCTACTTTGCGGTGCTCGACGCCCGAAGCTATACCGCCAGCCTGTTCCGCAGCCTGTGGCAGGAGCAGGGCGGGCGTTTCTCCGGCCAGGTGCGCGAAGGCGTGACGCCGCCGCAGGCGAAGGTGCTGGCGACCAGCATCTCGCCGCCGCTGACCGAAATGGTTCGGGACATCAACAAGTTCAGCAACAACCTGATGGCCCGACAACTGTTCCTCACCGTGGGTGCGACGTCGTCCGAGGTGGCGACCGATACCGTGGCCGCGGCCGATGCGCACGTTCGCGGCTGGTTGCAGCAGCAGGGGCTGGCCATGAGCGAGCTGCATCTGGAGAACGGTGCCGGCCTGTCCCGGGTCGAGCGCATCAGCGCCGAGCATCTCGGGCAGATGCTGGTCTCGGCCTACCGGAGCCCGCTGGCTGCCGAGTTCATTTCCTCGTTGCCCATCGTCGGTATCGACGGCACGATGAAAAAGCGGCTCAAGAGCGAAGCCGGTGCCGCGCATATTAAGACGGGGACGCTCAAGGATGTACGTGCCGTTGCCGGCTATGTCAGGGATTCGCAAGGCAGCGACTGGGTCGTGGTGGCCTTGCTCAACCATCCCAGGGCCCCGCTGGCCATGCCGGTACTCGATACCTTGTTGCGCTGGGTGACGACGCGTTCCAGCGCCGAATTGGCCTCCTTGCGTCGCTGAGATTTTCTCGGCGTCGTTCCGACGCCATTGTCTGCAATTTGTTCGTTCGGCATATCGCCAATTCGCGCATTGAATCCAAAGATTCGATGCGCTTTTTTTTCGCCAATTCTTCGAGCGGCAGTTGCAAGCCGGCATTTCTCGCGCCAGCCACGCTCCCGCCAAGGTGCCGGCTTGTCTTACGTGTCAGCGCGATGCTGCGCGTCGTGCGATCGAATTGAATCGCTCATTGCGGTCGGTGATTCAGCGTCAGTGAGCGGTTCGGTACGAATCCTATTCCGGCCAGGGCAATTCGCATTTCGTAGTGATTATTTTTTCATTACGAGATGACTGCGACTCTCCCGCCAGGCCAGGCAATCCGCGACTCCCTGGTTGAATTCTAATATAAGCCAATGTTGATTTATTGATTCGTCATTGAATTGAAATCGGGCTCATGGCATTCTGCGCCGCACAAGAGCAAGAAACTTAAGCTTTAAATCAGGCGTATGTAATTAATATTTTCCTTATATAAGGAGTTTGTCATGAAAAGTTTGAAAGCCGTTGCCGCGGTGACGATGTTTCTTGCTGCCGGCCTGAGCCACGCTGCGTTCAGCAAGACCTACACGGTCGGTGCTGCGCCGCTGTCGGTGCAGGACACGTTCTCGGTGACCGGGCCGTCCAAGCTCACCTTCGATCTGACCCCGGTCAGCGCGACGGGCAGCCTGGCCAACCTGTTTGCGGTGAACTACCAGCTGGCCCCCATCGGTCAACTGCTGGGTCTCCAGCAACTGATCTTCAACCCGGGTACACGCAGCTACTCCGGCAGCTTCAACCTGCCGACCGCCGGCACCTACTCGTCGTTCTTCGCCGTGACCAAGGATGCCAACTGGCTGGGCACGCTGAAGCTCAACGTCGCGCCGGTGCCGGAACCCGAAACCTATGCACTGATGGGCGCTGGCCTGCTGGGCGTGCTGCTGTCGCGCCGTCGCAAGCAGCGCAGCGCAGCCGCACTCGCAGCTTGATGTTCGCCTAGCGGGCGGTGCGGGTCGGGAACGGCCCGCACTGCCTTCTCGGCATGGTCTGGTTTGGCAAGGCGTGCAACGGCACGCAAGAACGGGTTTCAGGGGACGGTGGCATTTTGGGCGTAGCGAGGTTCGAGCGTCGGCGGTACGCGACCGGCCGCATCGCCGTGATGTCCGCCGGTGTGATGCTGGTATCGGGCGCGGTGGCCTTTGGGGCTGTCGACGAGACCGATCCGCTGATCCTCTATGCCGACGTTTCCACCTTGTTTGACAGCAACGTGTTCCGGCTGGCCGACAGTGCGCCGGCCGAAGCGTACGGCGGCAGCAAGTCGGACGTGATCGTCGATCCGAGCATCGGCATGCGGGTGAACTGGCCGGTTTCGCGGCAGCAGTTGCTGCTCGATGCGCAACTGTCGCGACCGACATATGTGCGGCACCGTCAGCTCGATTACGTCGGCTGGCAGGGTCAGCTGGGCTGGGATTGGCAGTGGGGCAATGCGTGGTCGGGACGCCTGGGCTACAGCGATTCGCGCACGCTGTCCGAATTCGAAGACGTGATGTTGGGCATCAAGGATCTGGTACGGCAGCAGGGCGGGGATCTGGCCGCGACGTATGCGCTGACCTCGGACTGGGCACTGCTGGGCTCGCTGGCGAGCAGTCAGCAACACCACGACCAGCGGCGATACCTCGATCTGCAGCAGGACAGCGCCGGCGGTGGCGTGCGCTACCGAAGCGGGCTGGGCAGCGAAGTGACGGCGCGGGCCGACTTTACGCGGATCACCTATCGCGAGGACCTGCTGATACCGGCCGACGAACGTGGATACCGGCAGTGGGTGACCCAGCTCGCTGTGGTCTGGCCCGTCAGCGCCAAGACCCGCCTGCAGGGGGGCTACGGCTGGACGAGCTGGAAATATCAGGCGGAAGCCGACTGGCAGCGCAGCCCGACCGGCAACCTGGCGCTGTCGTGGCAGGCAAGCGGGAAAACCAGGCTGTACGCCGACTACCGGCGTGCATTCGAGTCGCCGGGCCAGAACATCGGTCGCAACCTGATCGAGGGGTATGGCGTCGGCGCGGAGTGGCAGGCCAGTGAACGGATCGGTATCGATGCGTCGTGGCGACGCGAGGACAAGCAGGTGCGGCAGGTGCTGGCGTACAGCCAGACAACCGACTACTTGCGACTTGGTTTGAAGTACCAGCCGGACCCGGCACTGCAGTTGTCGGTGTACGGCCAGCATCAGGCGCGCGATTCGCAGTTGCCGCTGAACGATTATCGCGCGGCACAGGCCGGGATCGACCTGAGGCTGCAGTTTTGAAGGCAAGAGGGTGGGACGTGGGACTGACGGGGGTGGATGCATGAGCCATTTGGATCCGCAATTGCAGCAGGTCGGGGGCGCGGCAATGGACGACGCGCCGATGCCGCCGCGCGTGTCGTCGCTGAACAACCGCTTCAGCGAGTTCGTCAACGCGGCGCCGCTGGTGAGCGTGTTCAAGTCCTTCGTCGATCCGGTCGTGGTCGTCGCGGTGCTGTACCTGCTGTCGATTCCGTTCCAGGTCGCGTTCGACGGCTACACCTGCGTGCTGGCCGCGTTCGGTTTCCTGCTGTCGGCCCATGTGCTCGACGGCCTGTTCCTGTTCGTGCCCGGACACGAGCGCCCCTTGCTCGGGCTGGGACGCTTCACCGTGCAGTGGCTGTTCATCTGCGTGACGCTGATGCTGCTCGGCTGGGTGTCCGGTTTTGCTGCCTATTTCCACCCGCCGTTCATCCTCGCCTGGTTCGTGCTCGCGCCGGCGGCACTGATCGGTGTGCACGCGCTGTTCCGGCCGATCTTCTTCCTGCCGCGCGAGTCGGTCGAGACGCAGCGACGCGCGGTCGTCATCGGCGCCAACCGCCCCGGCGTGGCGCTGGCCGAGGCGCTGCAGACCGATCCGCTGCACCGGATCAACTGGCTCGGTTACTTCGACGATCGCGAGCTGTCCCGCCTGCCCGGCGTCCAGCCGTCGCGACTGCTCGGCACGCTGCGCGACCTGCCGAGCTACGTTCGCAGCCACAGCGTGCACAACATCTACATTTCGCTGCCGATGACCTCGCAACCGCGCGTACTGGCGATGCTGGATGCGCTCAGCGATTCGACGGCATCGATCTATTTCGTGCCGGACCTGTTCGTGTTCGACCTGATCCAGGCGCGCTTCGACCACGTTGCCGGCATCCCGGTGGTTGCCGTTTGCGAGAGCCCGTTCATGGGGTTGCGCGGCGTGCTCAAGCGCCTTTCCGACATCGTGCTGGCCACACTGATCCTGGCCCTGATCTGGCCGGTGATGCTCGGCGTCGCGATTGCCGTGAAACTGACCTCGCCCGGGCCGGTGCTGTTCAAGCAGCGCCGCTACGGCGCCGATGGCGAGAGCATCCTCGTCTACAAGTTTCGTTCGATGACGGTGATGGAAGACGGCGACAGGGTCGTGCAGGCGACCAAGCAGGACCAGCGCTTCACGCCGATCGGCGGCTTCCTGCGCCGCAGCTCGCTCGACGAGCTGCCGCAGTTCATCAATGTGCTGCAGGGACGGATGAGTGTGGTCGGACCACGCCCGCATGCCAACGCCCACAACGAGCAATACCGGTCGCTGATCAAGGGTTACATGATGCGCCACAAGGTCAAGCCGGGCATCACCGGCTGGGCGCAGGTCAACGGCTTCCGTGGCGAGACCGACACGCTGGAAAAGATGCAGCGCCGCATCGAGTTCGACCTCGACTACCTGCGCAACTGGTCGATCTGGCTCGACCTCAAGATCGTCGCGAAAACGGCCTCGTCGATGGCCGGCGACAAGAACGCCTACTGACAAAGAGACCGACAGATGAAAACGCTGTACAGGAATACCGCGGTGCTGGCCGCAATCGTGCTCGGGCTGGCTGCGTGCAAGGACGACGGCGAGAAGAAATCGCCCAGTCAGGTCCTCGCCCGTGTCGGTGATGCGGAAATTACCGTGCATCAGCTCAATTTTCTACTGTCGCAACAGCCTGGGCCGGTTGACGCTCAAGGCAAGCAGTTGGTGCTTGACCGGCTGATCGACCAGGAAGTGCTGGTACAGAAGGCTGTTGCGCTCAAGCTCGACCGGGACCCGAGTGTCGTCCAGGCAATCGAAGCCGCGAAGCGCCAGATACTGGCGCAAGCGGCTGCCGAGCGCGAGATCGGCAAACCTGCCAAGCCGACCGATGCACAGATTGAGGCGTTTGCGCTGGCAAACCCTCTACTGTTTGCCGAACGCAAGCGCTTCGATTTCGACGTTTTCCGTGTCAGCGAGTCCGCGTTGACATCGCCGGTCGAAGCCGCGCTGAACAGCGCCAAATCGGCGCACGACATTGCAGCTGCGCTGAAGAGCAATCAGATCGTTTTTGATCAAACCGTGGCGCAGAAAGCGGCCGACGAATTGCCGATGACTTTGCTGCCGCAAATTTCAGCGATGAAGGTTGGCGACGTTGTTGCCGTGCCGGAGGCCGGTCAGGTGATGTTGCTGCAGCTAAAGTCTTCGGTCGCCGAACCTCGCACAGCGAGCGATGCGGCTGCTGCGATTCGCCAACATTTGCAGGCTGCTCAACTCGACAACTTGGCCAGCAGCAAGATCAGGTCCTTGCGGCAGACGACCCAGGTCGAATACCTGCAGCGTTTTGCAACCGCCGAGACCAAGCCCGCCGAAGTTCCGGTCGATGCAAAGCAACATCTTGAGGCTGGTGTGAAGGGGCTGAAATGAAACGCTGGATTGTGGCGATTTGCCTGCTCGTCGGTGCGGCCGGCGCGCTTGCTGATACCGGGGGCGACTACAGACTCGGGCCGGGCGATGTTGTAAAGATTTCGGTTTACGACCATCCGGATCTTGGCAGTGAAATCCAGATGAATCGCGACGGTGTGATCACTTTTCCACTGATCGGCAAGGTGGATCTGAACGGGCTGTCGTTCGCGCAAGCCGAGGCTGCCATTGCGCAGGCGCTCAAAAGCGGCGGCTTCATCCGGCAGCCCAACGTCAACGTGCTGGTGGCGCAGTATCGCAGCCAGCGTGTCGCCGTGCTCGGCGAAGTCAATCGGCCCGGGCGGTACGCGCTTGAAGGAGGCGCCTCGTTGGTGGACTTGCTGGCCCAGGCTGGCGGGGCCTCGGCTACCGGAGGCGACAAGCTCGTGCTGGTGCGCGGCACTTCGCGGCGTGACTTCCTGTTGAGCCAGTTGCTGGGTAACGAGGATCCGGCGATCCGTGAGGTTCGGGTTCAGGCCGGCGACGTGATCTTCGTGCCGCGAATGCAGCAGGTCTTCGTTTACGGCGAGGTGAACCGTCCCGGCAACTTTCGCCTCGAACAGAACATGACGGTGATGCAGGCGCTGTCGGTGGCTGGCGGCTTCAACCCCCGCGCGTCCAAGCGCAGCCTTGAAGTACACCGGACCCGGGCCGACGGCAGTGTCGAGGAGATCGACGTCAAGCCGAGCGACCGGCTGCAGGACAACGACGTCCTGTATGTGCAGGAAAGCCTGTTCTAAACGGCGACCACGACGGATAACACAATGAATTTCCAACAGTTCCTTCATGTCCTCCTAGCACGAAAATGGATTGCGCTGTCGGTGCTGGCGACCGTGGTGCTCAGTGCCGCGGCGGTCAGCGTGCTGATGCCCAAGCAATACACTGCGGATGCTGCGCTCACGATCGATGTCAAAGCCAGCGATCCGATCACCGGCATGCCGGTACAGGGCTACCTTGCCAACGGTTTCATGGCGACGCAGGTCGACATCATCGCCAGCCAGAATGGCGCCTTGCGCGTCGTCACCGCGTTGGACCTGCTGGACCGTCCGGAAGTGCGCGAGCGCTGGCTTGCAGCCACCAACGGTCGCGGCGAGATGCGCGACTGGCTGGCGGCGGCCTTGCTCAAGGGGCTGGAGGTCAAACCGAGCCGCGAGAGCAATACCATCGGGCTCGAATATACCGCTGCCGACCCCAAGTTCGCGGCCATCCTTGCCAACGAGTTTGCCGCCGCGTACATCCGCGGGGTAGCAGACATGCGCGCTGCCGCTGCGCAGCAGAACAATGCCTTCTTCGAGCAGCAGCTCAAGTTGCTCAAGGGCAATCTGGAGAAGGCACAGCAGCAGTTGTCGAGCTACCAGCAGGCACAAGGCATCGTTGCCAGCGACGAACGCCTGGACGTCGAAACGCAGCGGTTGAACGAGCTGGGTAGTCAGGCCGCGCAGGCGCAAGGTGCCGCGCTGGATGCGCAATCGCGGACCAAGGGCGGCGCGCAGGCGCCCGATGTGCTGAACAACCCGCTGATCCAGCAACTGAAGAACCAGCTGGCGATCCAGCAAGGCAAGCTTGACGAGGCTGCGCAGAAGTACGGGCCGAACCATCCGCATTACCTGCAGGCCAAGGCCGAACTCGACGCGACCCGATCGCAGTTGAACCAGCTGCTGGCGCAATATGCCGGCGGGTTGCACAGCGCCGCCGGCAACGCCGATTCGCGCCAGGCGGCGATGGTTGCTGCGTTGCAGGCACAAAAGGCGAGAGTGCTCGAACTCAAGTCGCAGCGCTCGCATCTGGACGTGCTGCAGCGCGAGGTCGACAGCGCCCAGCGTGCCTACGATCAGGCTTTGCAGCGTTTGTCGCAGACGGCGCTCGAAAGCCGCGCAACCCAGACCAACATCGCGATGCTCAAGACCGCGGTCGAGCCGCTGCGACCGTCGAGCCCGAAGTTGCTGCTCAACCTGTTGCTGGCGCTGTTCGTCGGCAGCGTGCTCGGCATCGCGTTCGCAATGCTGGCCGAGCTGTTCGACCGCCGCGTACGGTCTGCGACCGATGTCGAAACACTGCTTGATCTGCCGGTGCTGGCGGTGCTCGGTCAGGCGCCCGTCAAGCGCGGCCGCTTCGGTTTCCGCAAGCTTGCCACTGCCGCATAAGGAGGCCGAAATGATCGCCGAAGAATTCCAGCTCCCCGTCGCCGGCCACATCGGCAAGCTGCTGCTCGAGAGCGGCAAGATCAACCCGCAACAGGCCGAGCAGATTCTGCTGTTGCAGAAGGAGCGTAGCCTGCGCTTTGGCGAGGCGGCGATCCTGCTTGGTTTCATCGATGAAGGCGACATTCAGCAGGCGTTGGCGGCTCAGTTCGCCTACCCCTACTTGCTGCCGGGCGAAGGGGGCCTCGATCCGGCACTGGTTGCCGCCTACAAGCCGTTCCAACCGCAGGTCGAAGCGCTGCGCAGCCTGCGCAGCCAGTTGCTGCTGCGCTGGATGAGCGTCGGCCAGAAGTGCATTGCCTTGGTCGAGCCCGAGGCCGGCCAAGGCGCAAGCCTGACGGCCGCCAATCTGGCCATCGTGTTCTCGCAGCTCGGTGAACGGACCTTGCTGATCGATGCCAATCTGCGCCAACCGCGCCAGCACGCCTTGTTTGGCCTGAACAACCGTCTTGGCCTGAGCGACCTGCTCGCCGGCCGGGCCGATCTGGCTGCGATTCAGCGTGTTGACAAGCTGCGTGATCTGTCGGTACTGACTGCCGGCACACAGGCACCCAATCCGCAGGAACTGCTGTCGCGCGATGGGTTTGGCGCGCTGCTGACTACGTTCCAACTGCACTACGACGTGATCCTGCTCGACGCCCATCCGGCACACGGCGCAGCTGATGCGCAACTGATCGCGGCCAGGGCGCACGGCGTCGTTCTCGTCGGACAGCAGCACCGTACCTCGCTGAAAAGCCTGCAGCGCAGCCGCGACCAGTTGAACACAGCCGGAGCCCAGGTGCTCGGCGTCGTGCTGACAACCGGGGATCGCATGTGACCGCAACCGTGCGATCGCTGACGTTCTGGGCCGGCCACCTTTCGCGCAACGTGCTGTTGCTGGTCGGCCTTGCTGTACTTGCGGTGCCGACCGTGGTGCGGCTCGCACTCGGGTTGTGGGAAACCCCCGAACAGGGTCACGGCCCGCTGATCCTCGCTGTCGTGCTGTGGTTGTTCTGGCATCGCTTGCCGGACTGGCTGGCTCTGCGCACACCGGGTCGGCCAGGCTGGGCACTGGTGCTGCTGGTTCCTGCGCTGGCGGCATACGCGCTGGGGCGTTCGCAAGCGATCCTGCTGCTCGAAGTCGGCAGCTTCATCCCGGTCGCTGCTGCGTTGCTGCTGGCGTGCCGTGGCTGGCAGGGCGTAAAGCTGTACTGGTTCGCGCTGATTTTCATGCTGTTTCTGGTGCCATTGCCGGCCGCGGTCGTTGACAGCCTGACCGGTGCGCTCAAGGCGCAAGTCTCGCATATCGCCGAAGTGCTGCTGTACACGATTGGCTACCCGGTAGCGCGCAACGGTGTACTGCTGACAGTCGGGCCTTACCAGTTGCTGGTGGCCGATGCGTGCTCGGGGATGAATTCGATGTTCAGCCTGCTCGCGGTCGGTTCGCTCTATGTCTACATCAGCGGCCATACCAGCGTCTGGCGTAATGCCCTGCTGGTTGCTGCGATGCTGCCGATGGCGTTCGTCGCCAACATCGTTCGGGTGATGGTGCTGATCCTCGTCACTTATCACTTTGGCGATGCGGCCGGGCAGGGTTTCGTGCACGGCTTTGCCGGTATGGTGCTGTTCGCGATCGCGCTGGCCGGCATGTTCTTGCTCGATCGTGCGCTGGGGCTGATCCGGCGCAACACCGGGAGGCTGGTATGAGTCGTGCACTGGCCGCGACCTTCGCACTGCTGATGCTCGCCACTGCGGCAGCGGCGGCATGGATGACACCCACGCTGCGCCTCGCCGAGCAACGCATTGTCGACCTCAAGGACATCGTACCAACGCAGTTCGCCGGCTGGCGTCTCGATCCAGAGCAGGGCGTGATCGAAGTCCCGGCCGAGCTGCAAGCCACGATGAGCCGGGTGTATTCGGAAACCCTGAGCCGGACCTACGTCAACGCCAACGGCGAGCGTGTGATGCTGGCGGTGGCCTATGGCAAGGACCAGAGTGACGGTAACAACAGTGTGCACCGGCCCGAGGTGTGCTACCCCGCCCAGGGGTTCGAGATCGGACGTGCCCGAGCGGGCCGCATCTACTTCGCCGACGGCGACCTCGCGGTAACCCAGCTGGTTGCCCGGTTGGAAACCCGGATCGAACCGATCAGCTACTGGATCACCGTCGGCAATCGCCTGGTCGGTAACGGGAGTGAGCAGAAGTGGGCACAGCTGCGGTACGGCCTGAACGGTGTCATACCGGACGGGCTGCTGTTCCGGGTTTCCACGATCGATGACGACAGCGCACGTGCCTATCACCTGCAATCACAGTTCGTTGATGATCTGCGTCGCGCCGTGCTGCCCCGGCATCGGGCGATCCTCTTCGGAGAGCGCGAATGATCACGGCATTCCGTGCCATTCGCTGGCCAGTGCTGGGCGCGATGACGGCGGCCCTGGGTTTTTGCGCGCTCGTCGGTGCGGCGATCGCGGTCGCCACGGTGCAGGCCACTGCGGCCGTGCTGGCGCTGGTGGTGCTGGCGGTCGCACTGGTGATGCCGGCCCGGTTGCTGTTCTGGGCGCTGGTCGTCGCGGCCTTTCTGATCGCCGGGCCGGTTCAGTATTTCGGCGGCGTCACCAAGGCGTTCTGGCTGCCGTATCTGATGGGCTGCGTGCTGTTGTTGCGCGTGGTGTTCGCCGTATTCGGCGGCGCCAGGTCGCCGACGCCGTTGGGCCTGTCCGGTTACGTGTTGCTGCTGTTCCTGGCGACGCTGGGCTTTGCCACCGTGGTCAATCTGGGCGCGCCGTTGCAGTTGCTGCTGAGCCTGAAGGAGTTCCTGTTCCTGTTGCCGCTGCTGCCGGCGTTCTATATCGGCCTGCTGCACATCGATCAGATTGACCGCTTCTGGCGCTGCGTGCCCTGGCTGGCGCTGCTGCAGTTGCCGGCAGTGCTGTACCAGTATCTGGTGATCGCACCGAGCCGGAGCGATGCGTCGCGCTGGGACTGCATCGTCGGGCTGTTCGGCGGCGACCCGATGGGTGGTGGCGCCAGTGGCGCAATGGTGCTGTTCGTCGTATTCGCCGGTTTGCTGACGCTGTCGATGTGGCGCGAAGGCCTGCTCGGTTGGCGCGTGGCGCTGCTGGTCGGCCTTGGGGCGCTGACGGTGATCATGCTCACCGAGGTCAAGGTTGCGCTGCTGATGCTGCCGTTGGGGCTGCTCTTCCTGTTTCGTAGCGAATTGATCAAAAAACCGGCGACCGGGCTGGCCATCGTCGGTGGCGGCCTGGCCGTGCTGGTCGGCATCCTGCTGGCCTATCAGGCACAGTTTTCCGGTGACGCAGGCAGCAAGGAAGCCAAGTCGATCGACCAGTACATCGCCACCTCGCTTGACCGCCAGGCCGACGCCGAAGTGAACATGCAGACCGGCGAAATGGGGCGTGGCTACGCCTTGAAGTTCTGGTTGCACGAGAACGACTGGAGCGATCCGCTGCACCTGCTTGTTGGCCACGGAGTGGGGGCTTCGCGCACTGGCGCGGTCATGGGTAGTGTCGCGCGGCTTTACCCGTTCGATCTGCAACGCAGCTCGGCTGCGGTGTTGCTGTGGGAGAGTGGGGCGATCGGCTTTGTCTGTGTCGTGCTGCTGTTGCTCACGCTGATGACCCGCGCCTGGCAGGCGGCCAATACTGCGACCGAGCCGATGCGGCGCGCTGTGCTCAACGCGCTGGTGCCGGGGGCGCTGATAACTGCGCTCGGGCTGGGCTACAACACCGACCTGTATGGTGTCGGCGCGACGCAGACGATGGTTTTACTGATGGCGGCCTACATCATGCTGGCCCGCAGGGAGTCGACTCCACGATGACGCCGATGCTGAGCATTCTGATCAAGACCTACAACGAGGAAGCCAAGATCGCCGCGACGCTGGACGCCGCCTTGGCGGCGCTGGCCGAGGTCGACGGCGAGACCGAGCTGATCGTTGCCGATTCGCGCTCGACCGACCGGACCGTCGCGATCGCTGCCGCTTACCCGGGGGTGCGCATCGTACAACTGAGCGAGCCGGCACATCGCGGTTGCGGCGCCGGCGTGCAGCTGGGCTTCCAGTTCGCCCTCGGCGAGTTTGTCTACTTGCTCGACGGCGATATGCAGTTGCAGCCTGGCTATCTGCCGCAAGCGATGGCTGCGCTGCATGCCGATCCCGGCCTGGGCGGCGTCGCCGGCTATCTTGAGGACACGACCTTTCATAGCCAGATCGACCAGATTCGCGCGCGCAACAAGCTGTCAGCCACCGAAGGCGACGTGCCCCATCTGAACGGCGGCGGCCTGTATCGGCGCACGGCGATCGTCGCGGCAGGCGGCTATGCAGGAGATCGCAACCTCAAGGCCTACGAAGAGGCCGATCTGGGCATGCGGCTGAAGGCGGCGGGTTACCGGCTGCGGCGGATCCCGGTGCCGGCGGTCCGCCACACCGGGCATGCGGTCGGCACGTTGACCTTGCTGGCACGGCACTGGCGCAGCGGGCGGGCGATGGCGGCGGGGGTATTGCTGCGCGGCGCGGTCGGCCAGCCGTGGTTTGTCGATGCCCTGCTGTCGCAGCGTTTTGCGATCGCCGTTCTGGGCATCTGGGGGGGAGGCACACTGGGGGCATTGCTGCTCGGCAGCCCGGTTCCGCTGCTGACCGCTACCGGCTTGCTGCTGGCGCTGGCGAGTGTGCTGGCGTTGAGGAAACGCAGCGTCGTACATGCGGCGATTTCACTGTCGCACTGGCATTACGCCGCGCTGGCGGTGCTGATCGGCCTCGCCTACGCTCGGGTTGCCCCGGTGTTGCCGCTGCCGGCGACCGAGTTGACGCGGAGCTAGCGCGGTGAGTGGTCATTACTCGAGCCAGCAAGCGAAGCAAAGCCTGCTGCATTTCTTTGCCGGCAAGGGGGCGTCGGCGCTACTGGGCATCGCCGGCCTGCTGCTGGCGGTCCGTTCGCTGGCACCGGCCGATTTCGGCCTGATGGTCGCGGTGCTGGCGTTCGCCGAAATCTTCTATCTGGTCAGCGGTTTCGGGCTGTCGACGCAGGCGCAGCGCTATGTCGCCGAGTACCGGATCAAGCTCACGCCCAGTGCTTTCCCGGGTTTCATCTGGCGGCTGCAATTGCGGCGGCTGCTGTACAGCGTGCTGTTCCTGATGCCGGTCGTGCTCGGTGCACGCTGGCTGCTGGCCTGGTTCGACATGCAGCCGGTGTACGCGGTCTGGCCGCTGTTTGCCGTGTTGCTGCTACTCGGCACCCAGGTACGCTTCTTCGACGAACTGTTCGGCAGCCTGCTGCTGCAGGGCGCGGTTCAGGCCAGCCTGTTGCTGCGCAATCTGCTCAAGCTGTGCGGCTATGGCGTGTTCGTGCTCAAGGCCTGGTCGATGCCGGTGGCCACGGCGCTGTGGATCGAAGTCGTGATGTACGCGGCGGCTCTGTTGCTGAGCATCTGGCAGATGGCGCGCTACCTGCGCCGAACCGCAGGCGAGCCGGCCGGCGACGGGCAGTTGCCGCACTACCGCAATCCGGAGCAGGAGGGGGTGTCGCGGCGCTTCTACCTGGTCCAGTGCCTGGGCCAGGTGTATGGCAGCAATGCGCAGGCGCTGCTGACCACCCGGCTGCTCGGTGCGGTGCAGACTGCGGCGCTGGGGTTCGCGCAATCGCTGACCGATATGGTGCGCAACTACCTGCCCGCGCAGCTGCTGCTCGGCTGGATCCGTCCGCTGATGGTGGCCCGTTACGTCGAGCACCGCGATTACGCCCAACTGCAGCGCTTCGCCAACATCATCCTCAAGGCCAATCTGCTGGCGATCATCCCGGCCTGCGTGCTGATGTTCGGCCACGGCGACACCATCGGTGCCTGGCTCAGTGGCGGCCGCTACCCCGCGCTGGGCAGCCTGCTGGCTGCGCTGTTCGTGCTGATCGCACTGCAGACCATGCATTTGGTGCTGGGCCTGGTGACGCTGACGATCGAAAAGGCCGGCGCGAACATCTGGGCGACGCTGCTCGCTTGCGCCGGACTGCCCTTGGCACTGCTGCTGGCCCCGCAGTGGGGGCTGATGGGCATCGTCGTAACCCTGTGCATCTCCGAGCTGATCTGGATCGCTACGGTGCTGCTGCTGCTGTGGCGCGCCGCGATGCCCTTTGTTGTCGAGCCCGGGCCGGTGCTGCGATTGTTGCTCGCCGGTGGCGCGCTGGCGCTGCTCGATCACTGGCTGTCTCAGCCGGTCGGCGCGGTCTGGTGGTCGCTGCTGGCGTGCGTGCTCGGCGGCTTGCTGTTTCTGCTGTTGTCGTGGTGGCTGCGGCCGTTCAACGTTGCCGAGCGCGCGATGCTGGGCAAGGTGCTGCCGGCACGACTGCGGTTTTCATGAGGTGAATGCGTGCTGAAACAATGGATCAAGCGGGGGGCCGGACTGTTCCCGGCCAGCGTTGAAACCGCGATGCGACGGCGCTATCGCGCGCTGCGCGACGACCGTGCGCTCGGGCGGGCGATCAGGGCCGACCTGAAGCGCTATCGCCAGGCCTCGGGCCTGTTGCAGCCGGGGCGGCGGCAGGTGCTGCAGGCCCACATCATCAAGAGCTACCACCGGGTCGAGAAAGCGCTGGCCTTGCCCGATCCGCGCCCCGGTTTCGGCGAGCACGCGGTGCAGCTGCTGCTGGGCGAAGTGGACGATTACCTGACGCATTACGGTGCCGACCATTGCGTCGCCGGCGCCCTGAACACGCTCGACGAGTATCTGGCCTTCAACACCAGCAAGGGCGTCGACGTGTCGGTGGTGCGCGGCCGCGTTGATGCATTGCGCTCGCGCTCTGGTCTGGCTGCCAATCCGGCGCATGGTGGTACCCGGCTGACGTCGCGCTCGGAAATTCTTGCGGCAATTCCGGTCGGGATGGACGCGTTCTTCGCCCACCGCTTCAGCGTGCGGCAGTTTGCCGAACGCACCGTGGCGCCCGAATTGCTGACCGAGGCGATCGTCATGGCACAGAAGACGCCATCGGTGTGCAACCGCGAAAGCGGCCACGTGTTCGTCGTCAAGGACAAAGCCCGCATTGCCGAGCTGCTGGCGTTCCAGAACGGGAACCGCGGTTTCGGTCATCAGGCCGACACGCTGCTGGTCGTCGCCAGCCGGCTGCCGTGCTTTCACACCGTCGGCGAGCGCTACCAGCACTGGATCGACGGCGGCATGTACGCGATGAGTCTGGTGTACGCGCTGCACGCGCTCGGGCTGGGCAGCTGCTGCCTGAACTGGAGCGTCGAACCGCACGAGGACGCGGCGTTCAAGCAGGCCGCCGGGATTGCCGACGATTACACGGTAATCATGCTGCTCGCGGTCGGCCATCTGCCCGAGCACGACTTCAAGGTGGCGCAAAGCCCGCGCCGTCCGATTGCCGAAGTCATGTCGGTGCTGTGATTTTCCTTTTTGATGAGTGCAGAACCAATGAAAACGATTTATCTCACCGGGCAGAACAACTTCGGCAATCGCGGCTGCGAAGCGCTGGTCCGCTCGACCGTCGAACTGTTGCGTGCCGAACTGGGCGACATCAGGGTGCTGGTGCCGTCGGCCGACATTGCTCGCGATTCGGCGCAATGGCCCGAGGCCGCCAGCCTCGGTGTCGAATGGGTCGAAGCGCCGACGGTGCCGAGCGGCTTCATCAACTGGGACCGGCTGTGCCGCCGACTGCCATTCCTGCTCGGCCTGCAGTGGCCTAGACTGCAGCCGGACGCCAAGCTGGCAGCGCGGATCCGCCAGTGCGACGCCGTACTGTCGATTGGCGGCGACAATTACTCGCTTGATTACGATCTGGCGTCACTGTTCTTCTTTGTCGGTATTGCCGAGCTGGCGCTGGCAGCGAACAAACCGGTAATTCTGTGGGGGGCGTCGGTCGGCCCGTTCAGTGCCAGGCCGGCGGTCGAAAAGCAGCTGATCGCTCACCTGAAACGGCTGTCGCTGATCACGATCCGCGAGAGCCACTCGATCACCTATTTGCGCGAGCGCGGTGTCAGCGCCAATGTGCAGGCCGTGACCGACTCGGCGTTCGCGATGACGCCGCAGCCACTGCCGGTCGACGGTTTCTGGCCAATGCACAGCGACGAAGGCGTCGTCGGCCTCAACGTCAGCCCGCTGGTCGAGAAGGTCCGCGCCGCGGCCGGCGAGCCGGGGGTGCTGATCCGCGAGTCGGCGGCCTTCATCCGCCGGGTGCTGGCGGAAACACGGATGAGTGTGCTGCTGGTGCCGCACGTGGCGCCGCTCGACGGTAGCGCGACCAATAACGACGAGCTTTACCTGCAACAGATCCTCGCCGCAGTCGGCGAGCACGGCGGGCGGCTGGCGCAAGTGCCGTCGGGGCTGAACGCCAGCCAGCTGAAGTATGTGATCTCGCGTTGCCGCTTCTTCATCGGCGCGCGCACGCATGCGACGATCGCCGCGATGTCGACCAGCGTGCCGTGCACGTCGATTGCCTACAGCGTCAAGGCACGGGGCATCAACCGCGACCTGTTCGGTCACGAGGACTTCGTGCTGCCGACGCCGGCGGTGTCGGACCAATCGTTGTGGGATCACTTGCAGCGGCTGGTCGTCGGCGAGCCGCAGATCAAGGCGCTGTCGGCCGAGCGGTTGCCCGAGTGGCGCCAGCGGCCGAAGCTGGCGGCGCAATGGCTGGCGCGTCACTGGCAGGCTCAGGAGGCCGTGCATGGTTAATCTTTTGCACCGCTGGTCGCGCTGGTTGTGGCAAAAGCGTGTGCCGCTCCTGCCCAAGCTGCTCAAGATCACCAATCGCGTCGCCTTTGGCGTGGTGCTGCCGCCGAGTGCTCAGGTCGGCAACAACGTGCTGTTCAGCTACCAGGGCCTGGGCACGGTGATCCACAAGCATGCGGTGATCGAGGACGACGTGGTGATTGCGACCGGCGTCACCATCGGTGGCAAGTCGGGTAACCCGACCGTGCCACTGATCAAGCAGGGTGCGTTCATCGGCACCGGCGCCAAAATTCTCGGCCCGGTGGTCATCGGTCGTTACGCCTCGGTTGGCGCCAACTCGGTCGTGCTGGCCGACGTGCCGGACTACGCGGTCGTCGTCGGCATTCCGGCGCGGGTGGTGCGGATCAACCGGCCGGATGACCTGCCGGACTACCGGGACTTTCGAGGCTGACCGAGATGAAACAGAAATCCATCGTCATGCTTGGCACCGACTGGACCTCGCTCGGCGGGATGACCGCGGTGGTGCGCAACTACCGTGATGGCGGGCTGTGGGAACGCTGGCCGATCCGCTATCTGGCGACATTCAAGCATGACAATATGACCGACAAGATCCGCATGGCGGCGCGTGCCTACCTGCTGCTGCTCTGGTGGCTGCTAAGCGGTGAAGTCGCTGCGGTGCACGCGCACTCGGCGGTCTACGCCAGCATCTGGCGCAAGTTCGGCCTGCTGTGGCTGGCACGGCTGTTCGGCGTCAAAACCGTGTTCCATCTGCACGGCGGCGAGTTCGTCCATTTTTACGAGCACAGCGGCGGTGCGGCACGCTGGCTGGTGCGTTACCTGCTGCGCATGGTCGATGCCGTGGTGGTGCTGACCGACAAGTGGGTCGAGATTCTGCAGGCGGTCGAGCCGGCGTGCGAGCCCATCGTGCTCGCCAATCCGATCGCGCTGCCGAACTCGCCGGCAACGCCGGTGCCGGGGCGGGTGCTGTTTCTCGGCCGGTTGCGTGACGTCAAGGGCGTGTTCGACCTGATCGAGGCGCTGCCGCCAGTGGTCCGGGCGTATCCCCGGCTCAAGGTGGTCTTCGGCGGAGACGGCGACCCGGCACCCTTGCTGGCGCTGGCCGAATCGCTTGGCGTACGCGAGCACATCGAGCTGGCTGGCTGGATCGACGGCGACGCCAAGGCGCAGCAATTGCGCGAGGCCGAGGTTTTCGTGCTGCCGTCGCATTTCGAGGCGCAGCCGGTGTGCATCCTCGAAGCGATGGCGCAAGGCGTGCCGGTGCTGGCGACCGCGGTCGGCGGCGTTCCCGATATGTGCGCCGACGGCAAGGAGGCGCTGATCGTGCCACCGCACCGGCCCGAGGCGTTGAGCGAGGCGCTGGTGATGCTGCTCGGTGACGCGGCGCTGCGGCAACGGCTGGTGACGGCCGCGCGTGCCCGGGTCGAGCGGCAGTACGTGCACGCGGTGGTGTTCGAACGGCTGGACGCACTGTATGCAGGGCTCGGGTTGCAGTCCTTGCGGGGGGGCATGAGATGAAAACCAGAAAAGTAATGGCAATTGCTTCGGGCGGCGGCCACTGGGTCGAGTTGCGACGGATCTTCCCGGCGTTTGCCGGTGCCGACGCGGTCTTTGCTTCGGTCCACGCTCACCTGCGCGCCGACGTGCCGGTCGGCAGCCGTTATTACACGGTGCGCGACGCAACGCGCTGGGACAAGTGGGGGCTGGTAGTCCTGCTGTGCCAAGTGCTGTGGCTGCTGTTGCGTGAGCGCCCCGACGTCATCGTCACCACCGGCGCGGCACCGGGCTATTTTGCGCTGCGTTTTGCCAAGCTGATCGGGGCGCGGACGATCTGGCTCGACAGCATCGCCAACGTTGACGAGCTGTCGCTGTCGGGCAGGAAGATCGGTCGCCATGCCGATCTGTGGCTGACCCAATGGCCGCACCTCGCCAGTCCGCAAGGGCCGCAATACTTTGGAGCGGTAATGTGATTTTTGTCACCGTAGGATCGCAAATGGGTTTCGACCGTCTCATCCAGGCTGTCGACGCCTGGGCTGGCTTGCATCCCGAAGTCGAGCTCTATTGTCAGATAGGCGATGGTCAGTACACCCCGCAAGCGATGCCGTTTGTCAGAGCGCTGACACCGGATGCGTTCAATGCCATGGTCGCCGAATGCTGCTTCATTGTGGCGCATGCGGGCACCGGGACGATTCTGGCCGCGGCTGACGCCGGCAAGCCCCTGATCGTGTTCCCGCGTCGCGGCGATCTGCGTGAAACCCGCAATGATCATCAGCTCGCGACCGCAAAATGGATGGAGGACAAGCAGGGCGTTCAGGTGGCGTGGACCGTCGACGAGCTGGCGAATAGCCTCGACGCCCACTTGCACCAAGATTCGGGGCAGACCTATGTCGCCGGCTCGCCGGACCGGCTGATCGAGACGATCAGCGGCTTCATTGCGCAATAAGCACTGGCAACTTATTAAGTGATTGCTAATTTGCTAATGCTTGCGCGTGGTTTTCGTCGTGTTCTGCCGCGTCGCATGATCCAGGTACTCGAGTGCGGGGTGAGCATGCGGAAAATCAAACTGGCGCTGGCGTGCAGCGTCCTGGTGACGGCGTGCGGACCGGGCCTGGTGCCGGCGCACAGCGCGCCGCTGGCGGTGGGCGACTACGCGGCGGCGCCCAGGCTGGCCGGGCACATCGACGTCGACCGGTTGTTGCAGCGGCTGATCGACATGAAAGCCAACACCTATATGTGGCTGGTCTGGCATAGTGCCTACGACTGGAGCGATCTGCAGTATTTTCTACCCAAGGCGCAGCAGGCAGGCATCAACGTCTGGGTCTACTTGGTTCCACATTCGGAAACGCCGTTGAACGGTTTCCGCGAATATTCCGAACCCTATCGACTCGACTATGTGCGCTGGGCACAGGAAATTGCCAGTCTTTCGCTGACCTACCCGAATCTCAAGGGGTACGTAATCGATGACTTCTGGGACAACATGATTCCCGACCGGTTCACCGATGCCTATATCGATGAAATGGTCGCAGCCGGCAAAGCGATCAATCCGACAATCAAGTTTTATCCCTTGCTCTATTTCCATGACGTCGACGAGCGTGTGGTCGATCGTCTGCTTGGCCGGGTCGACGGTGCGGTACTGGCCTATCCCCCCAATCGTGGCGAGATTCTTAACGCCAAGACGTACTTCAATGACAGCTATCAGCTGCCCGCATCAATGGAGATCGCGTCGTCCTGGGGTAGTTACAGCGTTGGTCAGCGCGGTCGTGTCTCGCAGCAGGTCACTGTTACGGACCCGGTCAATGCCAAGGTGACATTCAGCTATTGGGACAACTACAACCTGTTTCAGACCGGCCGCAAGTTTCTACAGGTTCTGGTCGATGGGCAACCTGTGTGGCGGGAAGACGTAGCGGGACTGGATCGGGGCCAGGTGACCGTCAACGTCAGTCAATGGGTCGCCGGCAAGTCCAAGGCAACACTGTCATTTGAGGTCGCCGACGCATACAGCGGCGATGCCTTTGCACTGCGCACGCGTTTTTCCAATCTATCGGCAACTGGGCTAACTTTGGCCAGCAATGACTTCTCCGCATCGACCGGATGGACGCGTGAGGCCATCGGCAAATATTACTTTCAACCGGTGAATGCTCGGCAGGGCGCCAACGCATTCAACAAACCTTTTCTGGTGATGCCGGCTGCCGATCCCGCAGAGTTCACCAAACGTTACAACCAGGCAGCGACACCAGAAGCAATCGCTGCGGTAGTCGATATGGCGACTGCTGCAGCAACTGATGGCTATGGCAATGGCGTTGTGACTTACTGCATGGAAAAGGCGGAAGGGAGCGATGTACTCGACCGTGTCGCCGAAATCTACGGCGCCGTACCGGCCACATTGCGATGAAAAGCGCGCCGGACGAACGAAACTAGATAGGGGCGGACGCGGTGAGAATCGTCCGCACATGCTCATGTCCTGAAAATGCTGGCTTCTAGGGTAGCAGGGAAAACTGGGGCAGATTTGGGGCGGTAGGGGATCAGTCAATCTGCATTGTGAGATCGGCATTGCGCCGGCAGGACTCGCCGAGAATCAAGCGATGGCTTGTGATTGGCGAGATGAGTGCAGATTGACGGGATGGGGGTGGCGGAAGCGGTGAGATTCGAACTCACGGGGGACGTAAATCCCCGACGGTTTTCAAGACCGCTGCCTTAAACCACTCAGCCACGCTTCCAGCAAGCCGGCGATTCTACCAGAGCCCGCAGTATCTGCCAGCCCTCAGGCGGCAAGCTTTTCGAGGACCGCGAAGCGGGCGATGGCGTTGTGCGGTGTTTGTTCGATGGCGTCGCCAAGGCGGATTCGGTAGCGCTTGTGCTGGGCGCCGAGCCTGAATTCGCGGTGGTCGGCATAGAAGCCGTGCGGCAGCACCAGAAATCGGCCCTGATTCATCGCCGGATTTTCCGCGGCATACAGCCCGGTGAAGCTGCGGTCGCCGAGTAACGGGGTCAGCTCCACCGCGACCGGGTTGCTGGCCAGGGTTTCGATGCCCAGATCGACGACGCCGTCGGGTTTGCGGACGATGCGCCGGATGATGCCGAGGCTGAACGCTTTCTGTTCCAGTCCTTGAATGCCGAGCAGTTCGCCGACCTGCAGCTTGTCGTCGCTGCCGCCACGACAGCGAATGCCGAAGCCGCTGGCGCTTTCGTCGAGCAGTTCCCATTGCCGCGCCTTGCCGGGCGCCGGGGCGCGCAGGGCGCGAATGGCTTCTTCTAGGCCGCGCCAGACGGCGATCGCCTGTCGGGCCGCGTGCCGTTCATGTTTGCGGATCGGCGCCGGGGCGTCGCGCGACCAGCGTTCGGCCAGGGTGTCGAGCAATTCGAGGTTGGCGGGCAGGAGGGTGTCGTCGGGCAGGCCGTGTGTTGCAGGCGCTGCGCCGGCATGCAGCGCATCGCGGACCTGGCGTATCTGCTGCAGCAGTGCTTCGGTCTGCCAGTACCGCCAGTTTTCGCCGACCATGTCGCGCCGCAACCGTTTCGGCGGCGTCGAGCCGGCCAGATTGACGGCGTACAGCTGTTGGGTCGGGTGGATCTGGGTTTCCAGCTCGATCTGGCTGCTCCAGCGCTTCAGCCATTGGGCCGTGAGTTCGACCTGCGCGGGCTGCAGTTTTTCCGGGATGGCCAGCGTCAGCATCAGGGACTGCGTGTATTCGCGGATGGCGCTGGTGATCTCGCGGTCCGGGTACGGTTGCAGCGGCGTGCGGGCGCTGCCGAGCATTTCCGCGTACTGGTAGAGCCGGTGCAGCAGGCGCCAGCTGTGCCCGTCGTTTTCCATGTAACGCAGGGCGGCCCATTTCGTCTGCTCGGCGGCGTAACTCAGCCCGCGCAGGGCAAACAGCGGAAGATCCCGGTGCTGGGCCTGTCTGGCCTGCAGCGCCTGCTTGATGCACAGGCGGTAGGCGTCGGCCATTTCGTGCCAGAACGCCAGCAGGGGCGGCAGTACCTGGTGCGGTGCGGCGCCTTCGTCGAGCAGTTCTCCGCGGTAGATGGCGACCAGATGGGCCTGCAGCGTGAGGGCTTTCTCGTCGAGATAGGGAACGGTTTTCAGCCGCTCTTTCAGGCTGATCTCGGCATTGGCATTCAGCTGGCGCAGTGCCTGGACGATTTCGATCTGGGCCTGGAGGATGTCGCTCTCGGGCAGTTCCTGCATCAGCACCGTTGCCGACTTGTAGTCGTAGACGCCCTCCCGTTCGCGACGGCCCAGCAACGCCCCGATCAGCGCCTTGAAATCGAACATGTTCTTCTCCGGAATCCCGCGTGAACCGGCCAAGGGTTACGCGTCAGTATGGTCGCAAGACTAAGGTCGGAAAACCCCGTTCTGCAAGTCTTGCTTACAAAAATGCGCCAGCCTGTCGCAGGCCTGCTCGAGCCGCGCTATCGGCTGGCTGTAGGCAAAGCGCAGCATCGTCGGTGCGTCGCCGAAGTCGAGGCCCGGCGTGACTGCGACAGCTTCATCGGCGAGCAATTGCGCGGCGAAGGCCGCCGCGTCATCGGTAAAGCGTGCCGCGTCGACCCACAGATAGAATGCACCCTCGGTAGTGGCGGCCTGTACGAAGCCGAGCTGGGTGAGCCGGGCCGACAGATAGTTGCGTCGCGCGTCCAGTTCCTGACGCCGGGCTTCCAGGATGGCCAGCGTCGCCGGTTCGAATGCGGCCAGTGCGGCATGCTGCGCCGGCGTCGGTGGCGCGAGGAACAGGTTTTGCGCCAGCTTTTCCAGATCGTCCACCGCCCAGTCGGGGGCGACCAGCCAGCCGAGGCGCCAGCCCGTCATCTGGAAGAACTTGGAGAAACTGTTGACGATGAAGACGTCGTCGGCACTTGAGAGTGCGGTTTCGTGCGGCCGGTCGTAGACCAGCCCCTGGTAGATCTCGTCGACGATCAGCGCGCCGCCGCGTTCGCGGCAAGCGCCGGCGAGCGCAGCAAGCTCGGCCGCTTCGAGCACGGTGCCGGTCGGGTTGGCCGGACTGGCGACCAGTGCCGCGACGGTGCGATCCGACCAGTGGGCGCCGAGGTGTGCCGCGAGCAGCTGGTAGCGGGTGTCCGCGCCGACCGGGACGTTGACCGCCTTGCCCTCGAACAGCCGTACCAGATGGCGGTTGCACGGATAACCCGGGTCGGCGAGCAGCACCTCGTCGTCGCGACCGACCAGCAGTGCGAGGATCAACTGCAGGGCGCCGGATGCGCCCGGGGTCACGATGATCCGCCGCGGGTCGACACGGACGCCGAAACGGCTGGCGTAAAAGCCGGCAATGGCGGCGCGCAATTGCGGCAGGCCGCAGGCGCCGGTGTAGTAGGTCCGGTGATCGGCCAGTGCGGCGATGCCGGCATCGACGATCGGTTGCGGCGTCGGAAAATCGGGTTCGCCGACCTCGAGGTGGATGACGTCGCGGCCGGCGGCCTCGAGCGCCTGCGCGTCGGCAAGGATGCGCATGACGTGAAAAGGGGCGATCTCGGCGAGGCGGGAAGCTGGGGGCATCTGTGGTAAAATCCGGCGAATTTCGCAGACCAATCAGGCACCTGGCGGTGCCGGAGACCTGGACTGCACGCAAGGATTCTAAATCGCTTCGGCCGCCGTGCGCGCGCCATGACGGATATTCACACCCATGATCAGTACCGCAAACATCACCATGCAGTTCGGCGCCAAGCCGCTGTTCGAGAAGGTCAACGTCAAGTTCGGTGACGGCAACCGCTATGGCCTGATCGGCGCCAACGGCTGCGGCAAGTCGACCTTCATGAAGATCCTTGGCGGCGACCTCGAGCCGACCGCGGGCAACGTCTCGCTCGAACCGGGCGTGCGGCTGGGCAAGCTGAAGCAGGACCAGTTCGCCTACGAAGACCAGCGCGTCATCGACGTGGTGATGCAGGGGCATGTCGAACTGTGGGCCGCGATCCACGAGCGCGACGCGATCTACGCCAACCTCGAGGCGACCGAGGACGACTACATGCGCGCTGCCGAGCTCGAAGGCAAGGTTGCCGAGTACGACGGCTACACCGCCGAAGCGCGCGCCGGTGCACTGCTGCTGGGCGCCGGCATCCCGATCGAACTGCACACCGGCCCGATGAGCGAGGTGGCACCGGGCTGGAAGCTGCGCGTGCTGCTGGCGCAGGCGCTGTTCAGCAACCCGGACGTACTGCTGCTGGACGAACCGACCAACAACCTCGACATCAACACGATCCGCTGGCTGGAAAACACGCTGAACCAGCGTGATTCGACCATGCTGATCATCTCGCACGACCGCCACTTCCTGAACCAGGTCTGCACCCACGTCGCCGACGTCGATTACGGCGAAATCCGCATTTATCCGGGCAACTACGACGACTACATGCTGGCGAGCACGCAGGCGCGCGAGCGTCTGCTGGCCGACAACGCCAAGGCCAAGGACAAGGTCATCGAGCTGCAGGCGTTTGCCCAGCGCTTTGCCGCCAACAAGTCCAAGAGCCGTCAGGCCACGTCGCGCCTGAAGCTGGCCGACAAGATCAAGGAAAACATGGTCGAGGTGAAGCCGTCCTCGCGCCAGAACCCGTACATCCGCTTCGACATCGACGACAAGCAGAAGCTGCACCGTCAGGCCTTCGAGGCGAGCAACCTGTCCAAGTCCTTCGACAAGCCGCTGATCCAGAGCCTGTCGCTGATCTTCGAAGCCGGCCAGAAACTGGCGGTCATCGGCGGCAACGGTGTCGGCAAGTCGACGCTGATGAAGCTGCTGGTCGGTGCACTCAAGCCCGATGCAGGCACCGTCAAGTGGGCCGAGAAGGCCACGATCGGCTACTTTGCGCAGGACCACGAGGAAGACTTCGAGGAAGACGTCACCGTGTTCGACTGGCTCAAGCAGTGGGGCCAGCCGGGCGACGACGACCAGGTGATCCGCGGCATTCTCGGCAAGCTGCTGTTCGGCGGCGACGACGTGAAGAAGTCGGTCAAGGTGCTGTCGGGCGGCGAGAAAGGCCGGATGCTGTACGGCAAGCTGCTGCTCGAGAAGACCAATGTGCTGGTGATGGACGAACCGACCAACCACATGGACATGGAATCGATCGAGTCGCTGAACCTGGCGCTCGACCTGTACAAGGGCACGCTGATCTTCGTCTCGCATGACCGGACTTTCGTGTCGTCGCTGGCGACGCAGATCCTTGAGCTCAACGGAGACGGTACGTTCACCCACTACCTCGGCGGCTACGAGGAGTACCTCGAAAGCCGCGGCCTCGAGTAAAACCCGCCTCGTTCGGTGGCTGCGCCTGTGCCTTGCTCCACCGTCCGATGTGCGGGTCCTCGTGGACCTGATGTCCCTTCCGGTCTCCGTGCTTCGGGCGAGTGCGGGCGGCTTTGGTCCGCTCGCCTGCTGAAGCAGGTTTCAGTCGGGTTTGTATCCAGGGCCACCATCGGTGGCCTTCCTTATTGCCGCGCCCGGCTGTCCGGCGCTAGATTGACCCGATGCAACGAGAACGCCAGCTGCAACTACCTGTCTACCGTGCGCCACGCTGGCTGCCCGGCGGGCATGCCCAGACCATCTATCCGGCCACGCTGTTGTGGCAACGTTCGCCTGCCTACCGGCGCGAAACCTGGGTGACGCCCGACCTCGACAGCATCGTCGTCGACTGGGTCGACGGCCGCGCCGGGACGCCGATCCTGGTGCTGTTCCACGGGCTGGAAGGCGGCTCGCGCAGCCATTACGCGCTGTCGCTGTTCCAGCACTTCTATCCGAAAGGCTGGCGCGGCGTCGTGCCGCATTTCCGCTCCTGCGGCAACGTCACCAACCGGCTGCCGCGGGCCTACCACGCCGGCGACTCGAACGAGATCGACTGGGTGCTGCGGCGGATTCGCAACCGCTATCCCGATGCGCCGATCTACGCGGTCGGCGTCTCGCTCGGCGGCAATGCGCTGCTGAAATGGCTGGGCGAGCAGGGCGAGGCGGCCGGCGAGGTCGTCGTTTCGGCGGCGGCGGTCTGCGCGCCGCTCGATCTGATGGTCTGCGGTGCCGCCCTCGACACCGGACTCAACCGCCGCATCTACACGCGCAATTTCCTGCGTACGCTCAAACGCAAGATGCTGGCCAAGCTCAAGATCACCGAGAACCCGTTCATCGATCAGGACAAGGTCCGTGCGGCCGAGACGCTGCGCGAGTTCGACGACCTCGTGACCGCGCCGCTGCACGGTTATCGCAACGTCGATGACTACTGGACGCGTGCGAGCAGCAAGCCGGGCCTCATGTCCGTCCGCCTGCCGACGCTGGTGATCAACGCCCGCAACGATCCTTTCGTGCCCGAGGCGGCGCTGCCTGGCGAAGAGGAGGTGTCGGCCTGGGTGACCTTGCTGCAAACCGAAGAGGGAGGGCATGTCGGCTTTCTCTCCGGTCCGCCTCCGGGAAAGCTCAACTGGCTGCCGACCACCTTGATGCGGTATTTTCAGTTTCACGCACCCGACGCGCGCTAGCTGCGCGCTCCGGTGCGGCGGCAAACCCACCGCGGCCGGCCGTCACCGGCGGCCGCAGCCCATGACCGAGACTCTGCCATGTCGACGATACCCGCCCAGATCTTCAAGGCCTATGACGTCCGCGCACGCACCGATCTGCTGACGCCGGACGCGGCGTATCTGGTCGGCCGTGCGTTCGGCGCCGAGGCCCGCGCGCAGCAGCAGTGCAAGGTGGTGGTCGGTTGCGATGGCCGGCTGTCGAGCCCGGCGCTGACCGCCGCGCTGATCCGCGGTCTGTGCGAGAGCGGGGTCGATGTGCTCGATCTCGGGCTGGTGGCCACGCCGATGATGTATTTTGCGGCGATCCGCCATGCCGGCGGTTGCGGCGCCATCGTTACCGGCAGCCACAATCCGCCCGACTACAACGGCATCAAGGTGATGCTGGCCGGTGCCACCATTGGCGGCGCGCAGCTCAAGGGGTTTTACGATCGCATCGTCCGTGACGACTTCGTCGACGGGCAGGGGGCGGCAACCGCACTCGACATTGGCGCCGAGTACCGCGATGCGATCGTCGTCGCCCAGCCGCTGGCGAGACCGCTCAAGGTCGTCGTCGATTGCGGCAACGGTGCTCCGGGTGCGTTTGTCCCGGCGCTGTACCGCGCGCTCGGCTGCGAAGTGACCGCGCTGTACTGCGACGTTGACGGCCGGTTTCCCAATCATCATCCGGACCCGCAGGTCGAGCAGAATCTCGCCGAACTCAAGCGCCTCGTGGTCGAGGCCGGCGCCGACGTCGGGCTGGCCTTCGACGGCGACGGCGACCGGGTCGGTGCGGTGACGCCGGACGGCCGCTTCATTCCGGGCGACAAACTGCTGATGCTGTTCGCTGCGGCCGAGCTTCAGCGCCAGCCGGGCGGCCACGTGCTTTACGACGTCAAGTCGACCGGCGCACTGGCGCCCTGGGTCGCGTCGCACGGCGGCAGCTGCGAGATCATCGCCACCGGCCATACCCACATGAAGCGGCGACTCAAGGAAACCGGGGCACTGGTCGCCGGCGAGCTGTCGGGCCACTATGCCTTTGCCGCATGGGGCATCGACGACGGCTTGTTCGCCGGCGTCAAACTGCTGCAACTGATTGCCGGCGGCTTGAACCTGGATGATGCGTTCTCGGCGCTGCCGTCGCGACTGTCAACGCCGGAGCTGCAACTGCCGGTGGACGGTGACGGCCATGCCGTCGTTGCCCGTGTGGCCGGCACGGCGACGTTTCCGACCGCAACGCGGGTCATCGAGCTCGATGGATTGCGCATCGAGTACGCCGATGGCTTCGGGCTGATCCGTGCGTCGAACACGACGCCGGTGCTGACCTTGCGGATCGAAGCCGATGACCGTGCGGCGGTGCGGCGCATCCGTGACGAACTGGCGGTCGCACTGGCACCGTTGCCGTTTCCGACATTCGCAATCTGAGCACAGGTTTGGCCGGTGCTGCGGCTGGCGCTGCGTCGTTCCGGCTCGGTACACTGCGTCGGGGGCCGTGCCGGCCGCTTCCTCTCATCCATTCAATCCACAGGTTTTTCGCATGTCCCACCCGCTGCCGTCCCATGAACTGATCGCCGCCAACGTCGCTGCCGCCCTAGTCGAAGACATCGGCGAACGCGACTGGACCGCCGAACTGATCGCCGCAGAGGCCAGCGGCCGCGCAACGGTCGTCGCGCGGGAGGATGCGATCGTCTGCGGCATCGCCTGGTTCGACGAAGTCTTCCGACAGCTTGATCCGGCCGTCACGGTGAACTGGCGCGTGGCCGAGGGCGAACGCGTGACCGCCGACACGCTGCTGTGCGAGCTGAGCGGTGCCGCACGCAGTCTGCTGACCGGGGAGCGCTCGGCACTCAACTTCCTCCAGCTGCTGTCGGCCGTCGCGACCGAGACGCGCCGCTATGCCGACGTCGTCGAAGGCACGCGCGCCAGGGTGCTCGACACGCGCAAGACGCTGCCGGGCCTGCGCCGGGCGCAGAAGTACGCGGTGCTCGTCGGTGGCGGCGCCAATCAGCGCATCGGCCTGTACGACGGCATCCTGATCAAGGAAAACCACATCATGGCGGCCGGCGGCATTGCCGAGGCGCTGGCTGCCGCACAGGCGCTGGCACCGGTGGGCGTGTCGATCCAGATCGAAGTCGAAAGCCTGCTCGAGCTCGACGCCGCACTCGCGGCCGGTGCGGCGAGCGTGCTGCTCGACAACTTCACCCTGCCGCAACTGGCCGACGCAGTGGCGCTCAACGACGGCCGGGCGCTGCTCGAGGCCTCGGGCGGCGTCGATTTCGACACGCTGCGTGCGATCGCCGAAACCGGCGTCGACCGGATCTCGGTCGGCAAGCTGACCAAGGACGTGCGCGCCATCGACCTGTCGATGCGCTTCGTACTCTGAGCCGATGAACCGCTACGCGCTGTGCCTGATCGCGGCGATGCTGATGGTCGGCAGCAATGTCGGCATCGGCAAGGCCATCGTCGCGACCGTGCCGGTGCTGCTGTTCGCGCTGATGCGGTTTGTCGTCGGCGTTTCGGTGCTGCTGCCGGTGTTCCGGCTGTCGCGTTTGCGGCAGGTCAGCCGGTCCGAGTGGCTCAACCTGTTCCTGCAGGCGCTGTTCGGCACCTTCCTGTTCACGCTGCTGATGCTATACGGCGTCCGGCATACCAGCGCGCTGGCCGCCGGCGTGATCACCAGCACGATTCCGGCCGTGGTGATCCTGCTGGCGTGGGCCTTGCTGCGCGAAACGCCGAGCCGTCGCGCACTGCTGGCGGTGGCGCTGGCGATGGGCGGCGTGCTGATCGTCAACATTGCCCGCAGCAGGGGCGACGACAGCGGCTCGCTGCTCGGCAACCTGCTGGTGCTCGGCGCGGTCTGCTGCGAATCGCTGTACGTGATCCTGTCGCGCCGGCTGACGCAGACGCTGCCGGCAATCGAGATCTGCGCCTACACGCATGCGATCGGGCTGGCGCTGATGCTGCCGCTGGGACTGTATGCGGCACAAGGGTTCGACTTTGCCGTCATCGATGCACGGACCTGGGCGCTGATCGTCTGGTACGGGCTGGCCGCGAGCGTGTTTTCGTTCTGGCTGTGGATGAAGGGCATACGCCATGTGCCGGGCCAGTTGGCCGGCGTGTTCACCGCGGTACTGCCGGTGGCCGCGGCCGGTTACGGCATCGTCTTTCTCGGCGAAGCACCGACGCTGGCGCATGGCGTGGCGCTGGCCTGCGTGCTGGCCGGCATCGTCATTGCCAGCCTGCAGTGGCCGTCGCGGCCGTTGCTGCCCGATGAAACGGCTTCTCAGCCGGCGGATTCGGTCGCGACCACGGATGGAAAGTCCGCGGCGGGCACCGGCCGTCCGAGCAGATAGCCCTGCAGCGAATCGCAGCCCAGCCGGGTGAGGAACTCCTGCTGCGCCCGCGTTTCGACCCCCTCGGCGACGATGTTCAGGTTCAGCGTCTGGCCGAGCGCGACGATGGCCGACACGATGGCGGCATCGTCGCTGTCGTGCGCCAGTTCGTTGACGAAGCCGCGGTCGATTTTCAGTTCATTGGCCGGTAGCCGTTTCAGGTACAGCAGGCTCGAGTAGCCGGTACCGAAATCGTCGATCGAGATGTTCACGCCGGTTGCCGCCAGCTGCCGCAGGATGATCAGGCTGGCTTCGGCGTCGCGCATGGCCGTGGTTTCGGTGATTTCCAGCGTCAGCTGCTGCGGCGCAAGACCGTGCCGCGACAGCGCGGTCTCGACCGTGGCCGGCAGGCTGGCATGAGCGAACTGCAGCGCAGAGAGGTTGACGGCAATCGACCAGGTGCAGTGCCCCTGATCGTGCCAGACGCGCATCTGCCGGCAGGCCTCGTTCAGCACCCACTCGCCGATCTGCAGGACGAGGCCCGAGCGCTCGGCATGCTCGAGAAAGCCGGCGGGGCTGATCAGCCCCTGTTTCGGGTGATGCCAGCGCAGCAGTGCTTCGGCGCCGACGACATTGCCGCCGAGTGCGTCGAACTTCGGCTGGTAATGCAGGACCAGCTCGTTGCGGCTCAGCGCCAGCCGCAGGTCGTGCAGCAGTTGCAGCTGCGCCTGCGCATTGGCGTTCATCGATGCTTCGAAGAAGCAGTAGCCGTTGCGGCCCGAATCCTTGGCGTGATACATCGCCGCATCGGCGTTGACCATCAGTTCGCGCTGGTCGCGACCGTCATCGGGGTAGATCGCAATGCCGATGCTGGCCGAGACGCTCAGTGCATGGCGCTGGACGGTGAACGGCTGGTCGATGGCTTCGACCAGTTTTTCGGCGACCGCCGCAGCGCCGTCCGGGCTGGCGGTTTCGAGCATCAGTACGAACTCGTCGCCACCGATCCGGGCAATCGTGTCCTGCGCCCGCACGCAGCGGCGGATCCGGTCGGCCACCTCGATCAGCAGCCCGTCGCCGACATGATGGCCGTAAGCGTCGTTGACGGCCTTGAAGCCATCGAGGTCCATGAACATCAGCGCGAAGCGGCCGTGATCGCGCCCGGCCTTGTGGATCGCCTGGGCCAGGCGGTCCTCGAGCAGCAGCCGGTTCGGCAGCTTGGTCAGGTTGTCGTGCAGCGCCAGATGCATCAGTTCGTGGTTGGCTTCGGCCAGCGATTCGGCCAGCACCGCGGTCCGCGCCGCCATGCGGCTGTCGAGCACCGAAACGATCAGCGCGATCGCCAGCACCGCCAGCGTGACGACGATGACCAGCAGCGCCAGCCAGTTGGTCGCGATGCCGCTGTTGGCGGCTCCGCAGAAGCTGCCGAGCGGGAATTGCGACGCGGCCATCCCGGTGTAGTGCATCCCGACGATGGCGCCGCCCATGACGATGGCGGCTCCGCAGCGGACAAGCTTGAGATGGGGCGAGCCGTAGCGCAGCCGGAAGGCGATCCACAGTGCCGCGCCCGACGCGCCGACGGCCACTGCAATCGACAGGGCGAACAGCGAAGGGTCATAGCGGATGCCGGGCAGCATGCGCATGGCCGCCATGCCGGTGTAGTGCATCGCCGCGATGCCGGAACCCATCAGCAGTGCGCCGAATACCAGACGCTGGAAGGGCAGCGTCGGCTGGCAGACCAGCCAGAGTGCGAATGCCGAGGCGATCACCGCGGCCAGCAGCGAGAGCAGCGTGATCAGCGGATCGTAGCCGAGCGGAATCGGCAGACTGAACGCCAGCATGCCGATGAAGTGCATCGACCAGATGCCCAGACCCATGGCAAACGCACCGCCGGCCAGCCACCAGCGCTTGGCGTTGCCGTGTGCGAGCGCCACGCGACCGGCCATGTCGAGCGCCGTGTACGAGGCGAGAATGGCGACCAGAAACGAACAAAGAACAAGAACCTGATTGTAGCTATTGCTTAACACCGGCACGCCCTTGTATGCGCTGAACAGCGTGTGTAAGTTTATTTCTTACAAAATGAGCCGACATTATGCACGCATCGTAGGGGCCGAACGAGTGCGCCCCCCCAAGCAATGGCATTGGGTTTTTCCCTAATGCGGCCGGTCGGGAGCGCCGGCCGGGGAGTCAGGACGCAAGGCGGAACCACGCCAGCTGGCTGTCGAGCGCATTGGCGGTATCCGTCAGGCCGCGCAATTCGTTGCGCATCGTCTCGCTGCGGCTGCGACTGTCGCGGGCGCCGTCGCCGATGTGTTCGAGCCGCTCTCGAATCGCGCTGCTGGCGCGGCCCTGTTCGTCGACGGCTTCGCTGATCGCGTCCATCATCGCGCCGACCTGCGCGGCGGCGTCACCGATGTTGGCCAGCGACGCGTTCACGGTGGCGCCATCGTCGTGGCATTCGCCGATCCGCTCGGCGGCGGCTTGCATCGCCGTCAGCGTGTCGCGGGTCCGCGCGTGGGTGGCATCGAGGATCTCGCGGATACGCTGGGTCGAGTCGGTGGTCGAGATCGACAGTTTTCTGACTTCGTCTGCCACGACCGCGAAGCCGCGTCCGGCTTCGCCGGCGCGGGCGGCTTCGATCGCGGCATTCAGCGCCAGCAGATTGGTCTGACCGGCGATCGCATCGATGCTGGCGGCGACGGTGACAATCTGCGTGACCGCCTCGGCCAGTGATTGCATTGCATGTTCGGCATGGCCGAAATCGGTCGTCAGCAGGTCGAGCCGGGACAGCGATGCGCCGCCGGCGGCACGGGCTGCGACGATGGCGTCGCGGGTCTGCAGGGCTGCGCCGGCCGCCTGCTCGGCACGCTGGCTGACCTGCTGGACAGCGGCTTCCAGGCTGGCGCTGCTGCCGGCAATGTCCTGAAGGTGGCGGGTCTGGCGGTCGGCGTCGTCGTGGACATCACCGGCGAGTCGCGCGACGTCGCCGGCATCGACCCGGGTGGTTTGCGCGGCGGCCTGCGCCTGCTGCAGCGTGGCGGTGAGCCGGTCGACGAAGTGGTTGAGCTGTCGGCCGAGCTGGCCGATCTCGTCGCCGGTCTCCTGCATGCGCTGCGTCAGTTCGCCGGTGGCAAGTCGCGAGACGTTGCCGGCCATGGCCGACAGCCGCAGGCCCAGCTTGCGGGCGAAGCAGCGCTGGCTGGCAACGATGGCCAGTGCGGTCAGCGCCAGCGGCAGCAACGTCAGCAGCAGCAGGCGCGCGGCGCGGCGGTCGATCGCCGCGGTCACCGCGTCTGCCTGGTCGCGGTTGCGTTGCGAGGCACCGTCGAGTTCGGCCAGCGTCGGTTCGAGTTCGCCGTGATAGATCGACTCCGGAATGCCGATGGCGTCTTGCGGACTGGTTGCCGAAATCGCCACCGCGCTGCGGTACTGTTTCAGGTAATTGCGCCAGCGCCCGTCCAGCAGCGCGTCGAGCCGGGTCGCGCGTTCGGCATCGAGCAAGGGGCGCAGTTTCTGCGCCGAAGTGGCGACGGCCTGTTCGGCGCGGCCGATCCTGGCCTCGGCGTCGGCTGCAAGCGGGTCGAGCCGCGACAGCGTCAGCATTTCGCCTTTCATCGCGGCAATGGCGCCAAGCGCGGTCTGGTTGTCGCGGAACTGGCCGTACTCCTGATACAGCCGGTGGTTCTGCCAGCTGATCCAGCCGGCCAGCAGGCCAAGGGCGCAGACGGTGACGATGCTGACCAGTTTGAGCTGGGTGGCGATACGCATGGCTTCTCACGGCTTGTTTTTGTAAGCCTGCGAGCGTATTGCTTGATTATGAAATCCTGATGAATGGCGGCGCAGCCGGTCCGGTGCAGCCATTTCATTGGCACGAACCGCCGTTTCGGCTTCCCGTTGGTGACGGCTGGTTCATGATTTGTCAGGTTTTTGAAAAAATTTCCGGCGTGACCGGTGCCGGCAAATCGGGATTGCCGGCTTGCACCATGCGCCGCTGCCAGCGCCGGAACGTGACGAGTCGCGGCAGGTGACGGGGTGTGGCGGCAACGGTGAAAGGGGCCTGATACGTCAGTTCGGCCCGGAGTCCGTCGGTGCGGAGCGTGATCCGGCCGTCGCGCTCGAACAGCCAGTGTTCGCCCTGACGCAGCGGGTGTTCGCCGGTGATCAGGGTTTCGGCCAGCCATTGTGGCGAAGCCAGCAGGCTGACCGCGCCGTGAACGACGTGCAGCACGCTGCCCCGGCCGACGGCGAACGAGACGGTCTGGCGTGGGGCAAGCCGGATTGGGGTGGGGGGGTTCATGGCGCTGGCTCCGCTGAATCGACACGGCCAGCTTAAAGTCGGCGACGTTGCGCTTCGAGGCATAGGCCGCGCTGCCGGAATACGGAACAGCACTGAAAAACCGGGCTTGTTGCGATGCAGATGGCGATGATCTGTATCTGTTCCGTGTGGCGCCGGCGGCGAACAATCGCGGCATGGACACACTCCCGCTTTATCGCCGGCTCGCCGCACACTATCAGCAGGTCATCGACGCCGGCACCCTGATGCCGGGCAGCCGGATGCCGTCGCTGCGGGTGCTGATGGACCGGCACGATGTCAGCCTGTCGACCGCGCTGCAGACCTGCCGGCACCTCGAGCGCTACGGCTATCTGGAAGCCCGACCGCGCTCGGGCTACTTCGTCCGCCTGCCGGGCAAGCCGGCGTGCCAGCCGGTGGCCGAGCCGGCGCACCGGCTGGCCGATCCGGCGAGTTACGTCGGCATCCACGAACGGGTGTCGGCGGTGATCGCGCAGGGACGGCAGCATCCGGTGCAGTTCAACCTGGCGGTTGCCTGCGGCGCGGCCGAGCTTTATCCGGTCGAGGCGCTGAAGCAGGCAACGATACGCGCACTGCGTCGCGATCCGACTGTTCTGACGTCGGCGGCGGTGCCCAATGGCAGCCCGGCACTGCGTACGGTACTGGCGCAACGGGCGCTGACGGCACGCATTGCCGTCAACCGCGACGAGATCATCGTCACCAACGGCTGCATCGAAGCGCTGAACCTGGCCCTGCGTGCCGTGGCCGGCCCCGGCGATGTGGTCGCGGTCGAATCGCCGACCTACTACGGCCTGCTGCAGATTCTCGAAAGCCTCGGGCTGAAGGCGCTGGAGATTCCGACCAGCGCGCAGAACGGCATTTCGGTCGAAGCGCTCGAGCTCGCGGCGCAGACTTACCGGAACATCAAGGCCGTGATCGTCGTGCCGAACTTCCAGAACCCGCTCGGTGCGGTGATGCCCGACTCGGCCAAGGTGCGGCTGGTCGAATGGTGCGAGATGCACGCGATTCCGCTGATCGAAGACGACACCTACAGTCTGCTCTCCAACAGCGACACGCCGCTGTCCGCCGCGAAGGCGTGGGACCGGACCGGCAACGTGATCCATTGTGCGTCGCTGCACAAGACGCTGGCACCGGGCATGCGGCTGGGGTGGATGACGGCCGGCAAATGGCAGGCACGGGTGGAAATGCTCAAGTACGCGCAGAGCAGGGCCAACGAGGTGCTGCCGCAACTGGCCGCGGCCGATTTCATCGCCTCGGGTGAATACGAGCGTCACCTGCGGCGCCTGCGACTGGCGCTGCGGGACCAGCGCGAGCAGATGGCCGAGGCGATCGCCACTTACTTCCCGCTCGGCACGCGGCTGACGGTGCCGCAGGGCGGGCTGAGTCTGTGGACCGAGCTGCCCGCCGGCGCCTCGTCGCAACGGCTGTTCGAGCGTGCGATGGCCGCCGGAATCGGCATCGCGCCGGGGCTGATGTTCTCGAACTCGGACCGCTTCGACGGCTTCTTCCGCGTCTCATGCGGCCTGCCGTACACGCGCGAACTCAACAGCGCGATGCGTACGCTGGGACAGCTGGCGGCAGCGCTGTAGTGCCTATTCGGTCAGCACCGTCTTGGCGAGATAACGCGGCGTGTCGATGCTGGTGCCGCGATGCAGCGCGATCCGGTACGCCAGCAGTTGGAAGGCGAGCGTATACAGCAGCGGATCGAGATCGCCGAGCGAGGCCGGCATGCGGATCACGTTCATCCGGTCATCCGATGGCAATGCCGCGTCGGTGAACACGTAGATGCGTCCCTGCCGTGCGCGGACTTCCTGCAGGTTGGCGAGCATTTTCTCGGCGAGGCGGTTCCACGGCAGGCAGGCGACTACCGGCAGGTTGCGGTCGACCACGGCGAGCGGGCCGTGCTTCAACTCGCCGCCGGCATGACCTTCGGCGCCCAGATAGGCGACTTCGCGGATTTTTTGCGCGCCCTCGAGCACGACCGGGTAGTTGCCGTGCCGGCCAACACAGAACAAGGCCTGTGCCTGCGCGATCGTGCGGGCCCAGTCGTCGACCAGGGGCTTGAGCGACAGCACGGCATGCGCGCGCAGCGGCAGTTCGGCCAGCCGGTCGCGGGCGGTGGCTTCGGCATCGGCGTCGAGCCGCCCGTGCAAACGCGCCAGCCCGAGCGCGAGCTGGTACAGCATCAGCAGCTGCGCGGTGAAGGTCTTGGTCGAAGTGACGGCGATTTCCGGGCCGGCATTGGTGGCCAGATGCCAGCGCGCCTGTCGCATCAGCGTGCTGTCGGCGGCATTCGAGATCGCCAGCGTCAGTGTCGCACCGAGCTGGCGGGCAAAGCGCAGGCTCGCCACGGTGTCGGCGGTCTCGCCGGACTGCGAGATGGCGATGACCAGCGTGCCGGGCAGCAAGGCCACGTCGCGGTAGCGGAACTCGCTGGCGAGTTCGACCAGGGTCGGGATGCCGACGCGTGCTTCGAGCCAGTAACGGGCGGTCAGCGCCGCGTGATGGCTGCTGCCGCTGGCAATCAGCGTGATCGCGCGGATGCCGGCCAGCTCGGCCACACCGTCGTCGCCGCTGAGCAACGTCTCCAGCGTCGGCACGGCGCCGCGCTGTGACAGCGCGTCGGCCAGCATCGCCGGCTGGGCGTCGATTTCCCGCTCCATGTGGTGGCCGAAGCGGTCGAGCGCTTCATCGGCATTCAGCGTCAGCGTTGCGGTACGGCGGACCGCATGACCGTCGGCGTCGGTGACTTCGACATGGGCCGGGTAGAGGCTGACGACATCGCCTTCGTGAAGGCGAAGCTGCTCGCGCCGGTCGGCGGGCAGCAGCTGCACGTTGTCGGTACATGCGGTGCCGCCGATCGACAGCCCCAGATAGAGCGGAATGCGGCTGGCGGCAAACACCAGCGGGCGGCCGTCGTCGCCGCAGCTGACGCCGATGGCGTAGATGCCCTGCAGATCCAGCCGGGTGGCCTGGACCGCGCGGGTCAGGTCGTGCAGCGACGATTCGTGCCAGTGGATCAGGTCGGCGACCAGTGCGGCCGGCCGGGCCGGATCACTCGTGTAGCCCGACTCGGCCAGCCGACGCGCCAGCGCAACGGCGTTGTCGATCTGCCCCCGCAGCACGACACCGATCCGATCCCGGCTCATCCCCACCGCATGATCGCCGTCATGCGACCAGTCGAGTCGCGCCAGCAGCCGGTCACCGTCGTGCGCGTTCAGTGCATCGGCGAGCGCGATCTGCGGACCGCTGGCCGGATCGGCCCACAGGCCGGCCTTGTTGCCACCGAGCGCAGACAAATGGCGATAGCCGAATTCCGGGTGTCGGGACAGCAGATGCGATAGCGGCGCGATCGCGTTGTTTTGACTGATAAAACCGAAAATCGTGCTCATGAACAGGGCGCGCCGGAGAGGTGGATGGACTGTCTCAAGACTAGTGCAAAAACGTCTTCAAATCTTAATGCGGGCTGAATATCCGGATAAAGTAGGCGCTGTATCCGCGGGCACAAAAACACCGGCGATCGACGTGTCGACCGGCGCGGGCGAATCGTGGCCGAAACCGGCTGCGAACAAAAAACAGGAGGAAGACGATGGACTCACTCAGCAGCATGCAGGTCGACAACGAATGGCGGCGCTGGATTGCCGAAAACCTGATTCTGGGCAGCGTGCCGCAATCGCTGTGCGACGTGATGGTCGCCGCCGGGGTCGCCGCCGACGAGGCCCGGCGCGAGGTCGAGGCCGCGCAGACCAGCCCCTATATCGCCGGCGCCACGCGGCTGAAGAACCGTCTGGCCAAGCACGACTGGATTCTGGACATCCAGCGCAAGCTCAACCGCCAGTTCGAGCTGAAAATCGAGCGCCATCACAAGCTGGGCCGCGAGCGTTTCTACCGCGAGTTCTACAGTACCGGCCGGCCGGTGATCATTACCGGCATGCTCGACGACTGGCCGGCCATGCAGAAGTGGAACCTCGACTACTTTGCCAGTGCGTACGGCGACGCCGAAGTCCAGGTGCAGTTCGGCCGTGACCGCGATGCGCAGTACGAAATCAACTCGGTCCAGCACCGGCAGACCATGCGTTTCGGCGATTACGTTGCCATGATCGGTAAGGCCGGCCGGACCAACGATTTCTACATGACGGCCAACAACACCTCGCAAAACCGCCGGGCGCTGTCCGGGCTGTGGCGCGACCTGCTGCCGCTGTCCGAGTACCAGGACGGCACTTCGCCCGATGACGGCTTTTTCTGGCTCGGCCCGGCCGGGACGATCACGCCGTTCCACCACGACCTGACCAACAACTTCATGGCGCAGGTCATCGGCCGCAAGCGCGTGCTGCTGATTCCGCCGGCCGAAGTCGCCCGGGTCTACAACCACCGGCACTGTTTCTGCGAGGTCGACGGCCGCGCGATCGACTACAACCGTTTCCCGATGATGCGTGACGTGCAGGTGCTCGAATGCATCCTCAATCCGGGCGAGATCCTGTTCCTGCCGGTCGGTTGCTGGCATTTCGTCGAGGGACTGGACGCGTCTTGTACGGTTTCATCGATCAACTTCCGCTGGGATAATGATTTCACCGGTTTCTACCCCGGCCAGCTCGATTACTAGCGCTGGAGCCTGTCCCCACCCGGAGCCTGAATGAGCCATATCCTGACCCCCGATTTCCTCGCCCAGCCGTTTCCGGCGCTGTCGCGCGAACTTGTCGAGGCTGCGCCCGGCGAGTTCCTGATCGACGAGATCCATCCCGGTGCGCCGCTGGTGATCACCTTCGCCTTCGTCGACTGGAACGGCAACCCCGGCTTCTACGGCTGGGGCCGGACGCGCAAGCTGGCCGATATCGCCGGCCGGCCGATCAACCGCATCCTGCTGCGCGATCGTCGCAGCCAGTGGTACCAGCAGGGCGTGCGGGGGCTGGGTGACAGCGTCGATGAAACGCTGGCCAGCCTGAAGACGCTGATCGAACGGATCAGGCCGTCCTATGTGGCCACGCTGGGCGAGTCGATGGGGGCCTACGGGGCGATCCACTATGGTGTACGGCTTGGCGCCGCGCGGATTGCCGCGTTCGGCCCGCTGTCGCATCTGCAGGTGGACGAGGCGCTGCGCTACAACGACCGGCGCTGGCTGCCGGTGATGCAGGCGCTGGCCGCGCAGCCGCCCGCGGACATGTGCGACGACCTGGCCGCGCTGCTGGCCGAGCGCGATTTCCGTGGCGAACTGCATCTCGGTTTCGGCACCAACGCCGGTGGCGACAACGCCGAAGCGGTCTGTCTGGACGCGGTGCACGCACTGCGGCTGGCGGCGCATCCCTCGGTGCGGCTTTACCCCTACCAGGAGGCACAGCACACGGTCACCCTGTACCTGAAGGAAAACCGCTTGCTCGACGGCTTCCTGCAGCAGGCGTTGCTGGCCTGAAATCGGCCTGAAACCCAGTCTGTGATTGACTTCCGGCGTGGCTTGGGGGTATTTTGGGCGGATTTACTGCCGCCCGCATCCCCATGCCCAAAGCCGCCAAAACGACGGCCGCCACGCCGGCCGATTTCGAGTCCGGACTGCGCGAGCTCGAAGCCCTGATCGCCGAGCTCGAAGCCGGCAACCTGCCGCTTGAAGCGGCGCTGAATGCCTATCAGCGCGGCCAGACCCTGCTCGGTTTCTGCCAGGGCAAGCTAGCCGACGCCGAACAGCAACTGAAAATCCTCGAAGCCGGCCAGCTCAAGCCCTTCCAGCCGGAGTCCGAATGACCCTGATCGAATCCAACGCCCCGTTTGCCGACTGGATGCACGCCGTGCAGTCCCGGATCGAAACCGTGCTCGAGACGCTGTTGCCACCGGCTGTCCAGCATCCGGCACGCCTGCACGAGGCGATGCGTTATGCGGTGCTCGACGGCGGCAAGCGCGTTCGTCCCTTGCTGGCGTTCGCTGCCGGCGAACTCGTCGGCGCCGATCCGGCCCGGCTCGACCATGCCGCTGGCGCGGTCGAGATGATCCACGCCTATTCGCTGGTCCATGACGACATGCCGCCGATGGACAACGACGTGCTGCGCCGCGGCAAGCCGACGGTGCACGTCAAGTATGACGAGGCAACGGCCTTGCTCGCCGGCGATGCACTACAGACCGCCGCGTTCGACGCACTCACGTCCAGACCGCTCGCCGACGATCCGGTCGTGCAGCTCGGCATGGTGCGCACGCTGGCGCGCGCCTCGGGCAGCCACGGCATGTGCGGCGGCCAGGGCATCGACCTGTACAGCGTCGGCGAAACGCTGACACTGCCGCAACTCGAACTGATGCACATCCTCAAGACCGGCGCGCTGATCCGCGCCGCGGTCGCGCTCGGTGCCGCCTGTGGCACGTCCTTGTCGGATGACGAGCGCACGCGGCTTGACCATTTCGCCAAGTGCGTCGGTCTGGCGTTCCAGGTCGTCGACGACATCCTCGACGAAGAGGCCGACACCGCCACGCTGGGCAAGACCGCCGGCAAGGACGCGGCCAACCACAAGCCGACCTATGTCGCGCTGCTCGGCCTCAAGGGCGCCAAGGACAAGGCCGCCGAATTGCTGGCCGACGCCCGCGCCGCACTCGCACCGTTCGGCGATCGCGCCCTCCGGTTGAATCAACTTGCCGACTTCATCGTCGATCGCCGGTTCTGATCCATGCTGCTTGAAACCATCAATACGCCCGCCGATCTGCGCCAGCTCGACCGCAAGCAGCTCGCGCCGCTGGCAGAAGAACTGCGCGCCTTCCTGCTCGACTCGGTCAGCCATACCGGCGGCCACTTCGCTTCGAATCTTGGCGCGGTCGAACTGACGATCGCGCTGCATTACGTGTTCAACACCCCGGAAGACCGGCTGGTGTGGGACGTCGGCCACCAGAGCTATCCGCACAAGATCCTCACCGGCCGGCGCGAACGCATGAACACGATGCGCAAGCAGGGCGGTTTGGCCGGCTTTCCGAAGCGTGACGAGAGCGAGTACGACACCTTCGGCGTCGGCCACTCGAGCACGTCGATCGGCGCGGCGCTGGGCATGGCCGAAGCGGCGCTGATCAACGGCGAGCAGCGGCATGCGATCGCGGTGATCGGCGACGGTGCGATGACCGCCGGCCAGGCGATCGAGGCGCTGTTCAACGCCGGCCACCGCCGGGACACCAACCTCCTGGTGATCCTCAACGACAACGAAATGTCGATCTCGCCCAATGTCGGCGCGTTCAACAATTATCTGGCCAAGCTGCTGTCGGGCAAGTTCTACAACGGTTTCCGCAATGCGTCCGAAAAGGTACTCGGCGCGGTGCCGCCGCTGAAGGAGCTGGCGAAGAAGGGCGAAGAGCACGTCAAGGCGTTGCTGACGCCGGCGTCGCTGTTCGAGGAGCTGGGTTTCAACTACATCGGCCCGGTCGACGGTCACAACCTCGACGCGTTGGTGACCACGTTGGCGAACATCAAGCAGCTGAAGGGCCCCCAGTTCCTGCACGTGGTGACCAAGAAAGGTCAAGGCTACAAGTTGGCCGTCGACGATCCGGTCAAGTACCACGCGGTGACGCCGTTCCAGCCCGAGAACGGCATGGCCGGCGGCAAGGCCGGCGCCAAGGTCTCGTTCACCCAGGTGTTCGGCGACTGGCTGTGCGACATGGCGGCGAAGGACGACAAGCTGGTCGGCATCACGCCGGCGATGCGCGAAGGATCGGGCCTGGTGCGTTTCGAGCAGGAATTTCCGGACCGCTATTTCGACGTCGGCATTGCCGAGCAGCACGCGGTGACCTTTGCCGCCGGTCTCGCCTGTGAAGGGCTCAAGCCGGTGGTGGCGATCTATTCGACCTTTCTGCAGCGCGCCTACGACCAGTTGATCCACGACGTTGCGCTGCAGAACCTCGACGTGACGTTTGCGATCGACCGCGCCGGTCTTGTCGGTGCCGACGGCCCGACGCACGCCGGATCGTTCGATTATTCGTTCCTGCGCTGCATTCCGAACATGGCGGTGCTGGCGCCAGCCGACGAGAACGAGTGCCGGCAGATGCTTTACAGCGCCTACCAGCATCCGGGGCCGGCGGCGGTGCGTTATCCGCGCGGTGCCGGCATGGGCGTTGCGGTTGAAGCCGGGATGACCGGCGTGTCTTGGGGCAAGGGCAGCGTCGTCCGGACCGGCAGCAAGGTCGCGATCCTGGCGTTCGGCACGCTGCTCGAATCCGCGCTGAAGGCCGGCGACGCGCTCGACGCGACGGTGGCCAACATGCGCTTCGTCAAGCCGCTCGACGACGCGCTGGTCGCTGAGCTCGTCGCTGCACACGACCTGATCGTCACGGTCGAGGAAAACGCCATCATGGGCGGCGCCGGCAGTGCGGTGCTTGAAAGCATGATGAAGCAGGGTATCGTCAAACCGGTGCTGCAGCTTGGCCTGCCAGACGATTACGTCGAGCACGGTGAGCAGAAGCAGCTGCTCGCCGATTGCGGCCTCGACGCCGCGGGGATCGAAGCTTCGATCCGGACCCGGTTGGGCTGAGCCCGCTTCGTCCGCAAAAACGCCGGCTTGTGCCGGCGTTTTTTTTTTGTGTGGCAGATGGGGCTCGGGTGAAGCACGTGCCGGACAACTATCATCAATCCGGTGCAAGACCTGACCAGAAGACCGGTGCGCGTCGCCACGGCGGCGACGGCGAAAGGCAGCCATCCACCCCTTCAAAGGAAAACCGCGATGTCCCATCCAGCGAACACGATCACGCTCGCCATCTTCGATCACGAATCCGAACTGCTGCACAAGGCCTAGCTCGTCGATCTGACCCCGAAAGGCGACGAGCTTGCCGGTGAATTCCGGATCACGCTCGATCACAAGGACTACGCCATTCCCGTCAGTGGCAAGGTTATGCAAACGCCGGGTGGTGGCACGACGCTGCTCAACGGCGCGGACGGGCGTTTCAGTGTTTCGATCAATCTGGTCATGGGGCCGTACATCCCCGGCTACACTGGCGGCATTCTGTTCGGCAACACCGTTCAGGCGAAGCAGTGCTTCTTCCTTGGCACACCGGAAGGCATGCCGGCTGCACTTGCCGGCAGCGATCTGTCGCTCGATGCTCTGGCCGCGCAGGCCCGGCAGCTCGAAACGGCGCAAGCACAGTAGAAGCGAAGGACCCGGGGGCCGCGACGAGTCCGATCCGACCCGCGCGGGCGCCGGCCGGTCGGGTGCTGCTGGCCGTTGCCGTGGCGGTGATGCCTGATCGGGTACAGGGGCCAGCCCATCCGGGATGGCGACCTTGCTGGCCGTCGCTATACTCCAAGCACCCGTAAGGTTTGGAGACGGCCATGTCCCAGGATCCGGTTGAAGCAGTTCGCACGGTGGCCCTCGTGGGCCACGGCGGCAGTGGCAAGACGACGCTGGCCGAAGCGCTGCTGTTCGGCAGTGGCGCGATCGCTTCCATGGGATCGCTGGAGCGGGGCGATACCGTCTGCGATTTCGATCCGCTCGAACGCGAATACGGTCACTCGCTGGCGTCGGCACTGGCTCGCTTCGAGCACGATGGCGTCACCGTCAACCTGATCGACACCCCGGGGTATCACGATTTCGTCGGCCAGGCGCTGGCCGCGCTGGAGGCGGTCGATACCGCGCTGGTCGTCGTCAACGCGCAGAACGGCATCGAACTGGCGACCCGGCGAATGATGAACGCGGCGGCCGAGCGCGGGCTGTGCCGGATCATCGTGGTCAACAAGATCGACGCCGAACGCATCGACCTGCCGGGCCTGCTGGCCGACCTGCGCGAAGCCTTCGGTCGCGAAGTGCTGCCGCTCAATCTGCCGGCCGATGGCGGCAGACGGGTTGCCGACTGTTTTTTTCCGCCTGACGGCGACGCCGACTTTTCGTCGGTGGCCGAGGCCCACCAGACGCTGGTCGATCAGGTGGTCGAGGTCGACGAGGCGCTGATGGCGCGCTATCTCGAGCGGGGCGAAGTGTCCCCGGCCGAACTGCATGCGCCGCTCGAGGCGGCATTGCGACAGGGGCACCTGATCCCGCTGTGCTTCGTTTCCGCACGCAGTGGCGCCGGCATGCCCGAGCTGCTCGACGTGCTTGTGCGGCTGGCGCCGAATCCGCGCGAAGGCAATCCGCCGCCGTTCATCAAGGGCGAGATCGGGACGTTTCGTGCGACGCCCGACCCGGACAAACACGTGCTCGCGCACGTATTCAAGGTGGTGATGGACCCCTTCGTCGGCAAGCTCGGCATTTTCCGCGTGCATCAGGGGACGGTGACGCGCGATTCCCAGCTGTTCATCGGCGACGGCCGCAAACCGTTCAAGGTCGGCCACCTGCTGCGCGTGCAGGGCAAGCGCTACGACGAGGTCAACCGGCTGCTGCCCGGCGAGTTCGGGGCGGTGGCCAAGGTCGACGACCTCGCGTTCGACGTCGTGCTGCACGACTCGCACGACGAAGATCACATCCGCTTGCGCCCCGGCGTATTCCCCGAACCGATGCAGGGGCTGGCGGTGACGGCGAAGCGCCACGGCGACGAGCAACGTATCGGCGATGTGCTGAACCGGCTGCAGATGGAGGATCCGTGCGTCAGGGTCGACCACGACCCGGTGACGCACGAGACGGTGCTGCGCGGCATGGGCGAGCTGCACCTGCGCTACCTGCTCGACCGGATGGCGAGTACCTACCGGCTCGAGGTGCAGACCAGCGTGCCGCGGGTACCGTACCGTGAAACGATCACCCGCCCGGCCGAGGGCCACCATCGCCACAAGAAGCAGACCGGGGGCGCCGGCCAGTTCGGCGAAGTGTTCCTGCGGATCGAACCGCAGCAGCGTGGCGCGGGCTTTGCCTTTGTCGATGCGGTCAAGGGCGGCGTGATTCCGGGGCAGTTCATCCAGTCGGTCGAGAAGGGCGTGCGTGCCGCACTGGCTGCCGGCCCGGTGGCAGGCAGTCCGGTCGAGGACATCAAGGTCACCGTGTATGACGGCAAGAGCCATTCGGTCGACTCGAAGGATGTCGCCTTCCAGGCCGCCGGGCGCAAGGCGATGCTCGACGCGCTGCAGGCCGCTGCGCCGGTGGTCCTGGAGCCGGTGGTGGCGATCGAGATTACCGCACCGGGCGAACGGCTCGGCGACCTGACCGCCGACCTTTCGGGGCGGCGTGGTCAGGTCAGCGGCACCGAACCGCTGTCGCAGCAACTGGTGCTGATCCGCGGCCAGGTGCCCTTGTCCGAGCTCGACGGCTATGCCGGCCGGCTCAAGGCGATGACCGGCGGGCAGGGGGCGTATACGCTGACGCTGAGCCATTACGATGCGGTGCCGCCGGACGTCCAGCAAAGACTGGCGGCAGGGTACAAGTCGGTGCAGGACGACGACTGATCTCCGCGAGACCGGCTACGCGGGTACCAACGCCGACGGTTGACCTGCGCCGAGGTGGTTCAGTACCTCCGCGGTGACCTGCTTGCGATCGTTGTCGACGCAGATCATGTGATAGCTGTTTTCGACGATCACGGTCCGGTTGCGGGGAATCCGGCGTGCCAGCAGCGCCGCCGAGCGCGGGCTGGTCAGTTCGTCTTCACGGGCATGGATGATCAGGGTCGGGCTGTGCACGCGGTTCAGCTCGCTGCGGACCCAGCGGCGCAGCCGGTCGACCTCGCGGATGCAGGACAGCGGCACCCACGGATAGTGAAAGGCATTGCCGTCGGTGAGCTTGGCCTTGACCACGGCACGCATCAGCTCGTTCTTGATGCCGTAGGGCTCGGCTTCGGGGATGCGCAGCAGCCGCATCAGTCCCGGGACCCGGTAGACGACGTGGCGCAGGCCGTGATACCACGGCATCGCCCAGCCGTCGATGAACACCGGTGGCGCCAGGGCGACGAGCCGGCCGTTGCGCAGGTCGAGGCGCTTGGCGGTTTCGATGGCCAGCAGCGCGCCCAGGCACATGCCCATCAGATGCAGCGTTTCGTAGCGCGCCGACAGGGCCCGGTAGTGCGCGACGACGGTATCGACCCAGTCTTCGGCCTGAATGCCGTACAGGTCCTCGGGGCGCCCGCCGTGGCCGGGCAGGGTCAGCGTGTGGGTCTCGATTCCGGCACGCTGCAGCGCCTTGCGCAGGGCGCCGAGGTCGGCCTCGGTGCCGCCGAGGCCGTGAACCAGCAGGATGCCGACCGAACCGGACGGAGCCGGGGCAAAGACGGAGCGACGTGCAACGGTTGCCGCGGCAAGCGGCGACGGAGTAAGCAAGGCCATGACGGAACCATTGAGTGATACGACAGCGGCATTGTCGAAAAACCCGCGTTCCCGCCTTTGGCGAAAGTGTGGAGAGATTGTATTGAAAGTGTTGCGTGAAACGTACGCCCGGCCACGTCTGATTTGCTTTCTTCTCGATTTCACGAATTTTTACAAGTTGCCCACAGTTCTCCGACAAGTCGATCCGATGCGGTTTGCATACTCCGGTCTGTTTTCACCGGAGCCTTCCTCACATGCGAACCGCGTTACAACGCACTACCCTGCTGTTGCTGTCCGGGCTGGCCACCGCGCCGGCACTGGCCGATCCCCGCATCGATGCGATCACCACCGGCGTCGGCGACTGGTTCACCGAGTCCGAATACACGCTCGGCGCCGGCGTGGCCTACGGACCGAAGTTCGCCGGCAGCAAGGACTATCAGTTCGGCCCCTATTTCAACATCCACATGCTGACGCCGCAGGGCATCTACTTCGATCCGCTGCAGGGTGTCGGCTGGCAGACCCAGCTTGGCGAGCGCTTCGTGCTGGCGATCGGCGTCGGTTACGACTTCGGCCGTTCGGAGAGCGACAAGGACCTCGGCGCCGGCTCGGACCGGCTCAAGGGCATGGGGGACGTCAAGGGATCGGTGCTCGGCACGACGTCGCTGGGTTTCATGATCACGCCGGTGACCATGCTGACGGTGTCGGCGGAGCAGGCGCTCAGCAACCGTGACCGCGGGCTGTCGTGGAGCGTGCAGCTGGGCCACGCGTTCGAGCTGAGCGAGACCGATACCATCGGTCTGGCCGGTTCGGTGCAACTGGGCGACAGCAAGTACAACCAGACCTATTTCGGCGTGACGCAGGCGCAGAGCAAGACCAGCCGCTTCAAGGCCTACGAGGCCGGTGCAGGCATCAACAGCTATACCGCGACGATCAACTGGACCCACAAGTGGACCAAAAACTGGAACACCGACCTGTCGGCTGGCGTGACCCGGTTCGCCGGCGAAGTCGAGAACAGTCCGCTGCTGGATACCAAGACCAATTACTCGGCGCTGCTGACGCTCAACTACACCTTCTGATTGCTCGTTCCCCGAGCACTTGGGCGCCGCATCGCGCGGCGCCCCGGTTCACCACTGCAGCACGAAGCGGGCGCCGCCGAGGGGAGAATCCTCGATATGCACCTCGCCCTGGTGCGACCGGACGATCTGCCGGACGATGGCCAGTCCGAGGCCGAATCCGCCGGTCGCGCGGTTGCGGCTTTCGTCGAGCCGCACGAAGGGGTCGAAGACGCGGTGGCGTTCGCCCTCGGGAATGCCGTTGCCGTCGTCATCGATCCACAGGGTGTAGCGCGAGCCGGTCTGCATCAGGCTGACCTCGACACGCGAGCGGGCGTGATAGACGCCGTTGCGCACCACGTTGATCAACGCCCGCGCCATCTGCCGGGCGTCGAGTGTCACCGTTTCCGGCGTACCGGTCGCGACCGCGCAGCGCACGCCGCGGACGTCGGCCTCGATCGCGACCATCGCGACGACGCTGTCGAGCCACTCGGCGGCATGGACCGGCTCCTGGATGAACGCGTTGCTGGCGTGTTCGAGCCGGGCAAAGCTCAGCAGCTCGGACGTCAGCGTTTCGAGCTCGTTCAGGTCCTGGCGCATGTTGCCGATCAGCACGCGCCACTGCGCCGGATCGTCGAGCTTGCGGGCCGCGTCGAGCTCGAACGCCAGCCGCGCCATCGGCGTGCGCAGTTCGTGCGACACCGCGTTGGTCAGGTCGCGCCGGCTGGCGACCTGTGATTCGATCTGCGTCGCCATCTGGTCGAACTGGGTCGCCAGGTCGCGGATCGACGAACGTCTCGGCAGCCCGGCACGGGCGCCGAGATCGCCGTCGCCGAAGCGCTTGGCCGCCGCTTTCAGCTGCTGCAGGTCGCGCCAGTGAGGCCGGAACCACAGGTACAGGCAGAAGGCGAACGTCAGGGCCAGCAGCAGGTAGGAGCCGATCTGGATCGACAGGATCAGCGCACGCGGCGGCGGCTTGACGTGGATTTCCAGCAGCGTCGGGTTGCGCGGCCAGTCGATCGGGACGAAGAAAAGCTGGAAATCGTCACGCCCGAAGAACTTGCCGCTGTCGAGCAGCGCGCGTTCGTCCGGATCGATCGTCATCCGTCCGCCGTCGACCAGCCGCAGGCCAAGGCCGTAGTCGGGCTGCCACTTGCGGACCTGCGCCTGCTGCTCGGCCAACGGCTTGCCGCGCAGTTCGTCGGCCAGGTAACCGAAAGAGCCGCGGGCCATTTCGTAGTTCAGGTCCTGCTGGTAGGGGCGGGTGATGTAGTCGAGGCCGTATTCGAGCGCGGTGATCGCGATGGCGAAGCCGATGATCTGGATCAGGTAGACGCGGATGAACAGACGCAGCATCTCAGCTCTCCCACTCGTCGCGGCTGAACAGATAGCCCTTGCCCCAGACCGTCTTGATCCGCCGTGGCTCGCGCGGATCGTCGCCGAGTTTCTTGCGCAGTTTGCTGACGCCGACGTCGACACTGCGGTCGATGCCGTCATAGTCGACGCCGCGCAATGCGGTGAGGATGGCGTCGCGCGACAAGACCTTGCCGGCGCTCGTCGCCAGCAGCCACAGCAGTTCGAACTCGGCGGTGCCGGTATCGACTTCTTCGCCGTCCAGTGTCACCAACCGCGTGCCGCTGTCGATGGTCAGCGCGCCGAACTGCAGCTTGTCCGGCGAGCCGGCCGGTGCATGCTGGCGGCGCATCAGTGCACGGATGCGCGCGAGCAGCACGCGCGGCTCGACCGGTTTGATCACGTAGTCGTCGGCACCGGCTTCGAGGCCGAGGATCTGGTCGATGTCTTCCTCGCGCGCCGTCAGCATCAGTACCGGCAGGTTCGACCATTCGCGCAGGTCGCGGCAGATCTGCAGCCCGTCCTTGCCCGGCAGCATCATGTCGAGCACGACCACGTCGGGCTTGACGCGCTTGACCGCGGCTACGGCAGTGTCGCCCCGGTGTTCGGTGCTGACGGCATAGCCGTGCTGTTCGAGAAAGTCGGCGATCAGCCGCGAAAGGCGCAGGTCGTCCTCGACGATCATGACCTTGTTCATCGCCGGTCACTCCGGCCTGTGGCGTGTGCGTGGGGCATTCCGGTTTTCCTGTCGTCGGTGGGCGGCCGATGCTGCCGTCATTGTGTCACCGGAATGCTGACGGATTCAGTCCTCGTGTTTGTATGATTTTTGTGCACGCGCCGTGGTGGTCGCAGCCGGCGTCCGGCCATAAAGCTGGCGGTAGGCGTTCGGTGTCAGCCCGGTCAGTTGCCGGAACATCCGCCGCATCACCGCGTCGCTGCTGAAACCCAGGTCGTCGCTGATGCTGCTGGCGGGTTTCTGCGATGCGGCCAGCCGCTCGGCAAGCTGGTGCAGCTTGACCGTGCGGATGTAGTTCGCCGCGGTGTCGCCGGTTGCTGCGGCGACCTTGCGCGCCAGCGTGCGCTCGGACACGGCCAGCCGGTCGGCCAGCGCGGCGACCGACAGCCCGCTGGCCGGCAGGCGGCGGACCCAGTGGTGCAGCTTCTGCAGCAGCGCGTCGCGCTGCGACAGCAGATCGATCCGGGTGAAGGCCGGATGGCGCCGTTCGGGTTGTGGCAGCACCATCAGCCGCGCCAGCGTCGCGTAGTGGTCGACCCCCAGCCTGTGCGCGACGACGTGCTCGGCAATCGCCAGATAGCCGTGCACCCCGGAGGCGGTGATGTGGGCGTCGCTGTTCACCAGCGGCAGATCCAGTTGCCAGTCGACCTTGGGGAAGCGCTGTTCGAACCACGGCATCATCCACCATGTGCCGGTGGCCGAGCTGCCGTTGAGACGGCCGGTGGCCGCGACAAAAGCGACGCCGTCGCAGTAGCTCCACAGCTGCACACGGGCAGGAAGCGCCGCCACGGCATCGATCAGGGCCTGGTGCTGCGTCATCGTGTGGTCGATCTGTTCGAGCGAAGTGGCCCAGAAGCCGGGCAGCAGCAGGGCGTCGACGTCCGTATTGGCGAGCCGCTGCCCCGCGTCGAGGACGAGGCCGTGGGCGCAGTGAACCGGACCGGCATCCAGGCCGACGAAACGGGTCGTCAGCTGGCCGCCCAGCAGGCTGGCGCCGTGCATCAGATCGGCAAAGGCCATCAGGCCGGCGGGCATGCAGCCGGGGTAGAGCAGCAGGCCGATCCGCATCGGGGCATGGGGCATGGCTGAATTTGCTCGCTTCATGTCTGATCCGGCCATGGTAGCGACGCGGGCCCCGGCGTGACAATGCCCCATCATCAACCGGGAGGTCGTCATGAACATTGTCCAACTGCGCAACGCCACGCTGGTGATCGAAGCGGGCCCCCATCGCGTGCTGGTCGATCCGATGCTGGCACGCCGGCATGCGCTGCCGTCGTTGCGCTGGCTCGGCGGCCATCATCAGCGCAATCCGCTGGTCGACCTGCCGGTCGAGGCGGACGAATGTCTGGATGCGGTCACCCACTGCCTGATCACGCACTGCCGCAAGGGGCATTTCGATCATCTCGACCGTGCCGGCGTGCGCTGGCTGCGCGAGCGGCAGATCCCGGTGATCTGCAATCCGGATGATACCGAGCACCTGTGGAAGCGGGGCCTGAACGTGGCGCCGCTGCAGGCAGGGACCGATCCGCAGCCCTTCCTCGGCGGGCAGATCCGGATGGTGCCGTGCCGTCACGGCCGCGGTGCGGTCGGGAAGATGATGATGCACGGCGTCGGCTATCTGATCGAATGGCCCGGCGAGCCGAGCCTTTACCTGGCCGGCGACACGATCCTGACCGACGAGGTGCGGACGCTGGTGACGACAAGGCAACCCGACGTGAGTGTGGTGCCGGCCGGCGGCGCGCGCTTCGATCTCGGTGGCGAGATCATCATGGGCATTGCCGAAGTGACCGAGTTCAGCCGGCTGGCACGCGGCATCGTGATCGCCAATCACCTCGAAGCGCTGAACCATTGCCCGGTGAAGCGCGACGAACTGGTCCATGCGATGCACTGTGCCGGTGTCGGCAACCGGGTGCGCGTTCCGGCCGACGGCGAACGCATCGTCGTGCCGGGTTGACGGCGGCGCGGCGCCCGGCGCGCGGACCTGCCGGGCTCAGAAGCGCTCGTTCTGTCCCAGGAAGCGCCACTGGCCTTCGGGCAGGTCCTTCAGGCCGATCCGCCCGATGCGCAGGCGCTTGATGCTGACGACCCGCAGTCCGACCGCCTCGCACAGCTCCTGGATCTGCTTCTTGTGCGATTCGCGCAGCACGAAGCGCAATTGCGCATCGCTCTGCTGGCTGACCTTGGCGGCCTTCCACGTCACGCCGTCGATGGTGTAGGTCCGGTTGAGCAGCGAGACCATTTCCTCGGTGATCGTCCCGGCGACGCGGACCTGGTATTCCTTCTCGTAATCGAGGTCGTCGGCGAGCAAGGCCTTGGCGACGCGGCCGTCCTGCGTCAGGACCAGGAGGCCCGACGCGGCGAGGTCGAGCCAGCCGGCGGCGGCCAGATGGCTGAAATGGCGCTTGAGCGGATGGATGCCGGAACGGTCGCCGGCAAAGTGCGTTTCCGGCTTGACCAGCTGCCAGGCCGGGCGGATGCCCGGTTCGCCGGGGCCGGCCAGAAAACCGGCCGGCTTGTGCAGCAGGATCGTCACCCTTTCGGCCTGCACCGCCGTCGCGCGGCGCTGCAGCTCGATCTTCTGGTGCGGAAACACGCGGCTGCCGAGCACATCGACGACCTGGCCATCGACGCGGACCCAGCCCTGTTCGATGAACTCGTCGGCTTCGCGGCGCGAGCACAGCCCGAGTTCGGTCATGCGTTTGGAAAGGCGGATGGAGTCGGTCATGGCGTGCGTCTTCGGCGTGTCAATCCACCATTGTACGCGGCTTGCCGGCCGCGGCGGTTCCAGTGTCGCACGGCGGTCTTGAACTCCGACGAGCCCGCGGAAAACCGGCACGACCGGATCCTCCGGCATTCCGTACGCGCATGCAGCGCGTGCGAAAAAGTCATTTGTCGGTGACGGAATTGATCACCAGAATTGCCGGTATACCGATGGTATTGGATTTCTGCCGGATCGATTGCGGTCATTCCATGAAAGCCCGCATCGCAACGCTCAATCCGGCAGGGCCCCGCATTGCATCAATGCAGGTGCCGTTTTCGCTGTCTTGATATTCGAGAGGAAGTGATGAAACGACCAATGTATCTATTGAGTCCTTCGGTTCAACTTGGGCTGACCATTGGCGCGCTGATGTATGCCAGTTACGGCATGGCCCACAATGCGTTTGATAATGCAGCCCTGATCGGATTGTGCACCTTTGTGGGGTTTTTCATTCCCTACTATTCGAAATTCAGCAACCGGATCGAGGAATACATCAATCTGCGCACGGCGTGCGTGAGTCTCGGGCGACTGGGGCGCTTTGTGCCGCAGCTCGCGTTCAATATCGGCATCTTCCTGATCCTGACCCTGGGCGGGGTATTTCCGGCGACAAGAATCGATACGCTGGGGGGCGTGCTGGGCGTTGCCCTGCTGACCACGTGTGCCTCGCAGGGGATGCAGTACCTGGCGCTGGCGCTGTCCAATCGCGAAATCGGTGACCGGAACCGGAATGTCCTGCTGGCGCTGTCGATCAACATCGTCGTCACGGCGCTGGCCACACTGGGGCTGGCGTGGTCGCGCGGGCTGTTCCTGACGCTGGGCTGGACATTCGGCGCGGCATTCTTCGTCATCGGTCTGCTGTCGGACTGGCGCTCGCTGCGCTATCGCCGCGGCGGGATCGGCGTGTTCTTCGGCACGTTCAATCCGATCCACAAGACGCATCTGGCGCTGATTCGCGACGCCATCGAAACCCGCGGGCTGGAAAAGGTTTACCTGCACAGCACCACGATTCCGAAACTGCACGCCCAGGCCCTGCAGCGCGGTGAAATCCGCATCGCCCGGCACGACCAGGGAATGCGCATTTACGAGAAAACCGAACGGGCCGACGTCCACGTCAATTACTTTCCGACCGGATCGCGCTTTTACGAGTATGAAACGCGCCTGGCAATGATGCGGGCTGCGGTGGCCGAGGCGGGCCTCGGGGACAAGGTGGAGGTGCTGTCGCTGCCGAACGAATACGCGCAGGGCGGCTTCTACGCGGTGCTGCAACGGATCCGGGAAGCGGCCGGGCCGTTGCCGGTGCACGGCATCCACGGCAGCGACCTTGGCGGGATGTGGGTACGCAGCATCTATGACGAGTCCGGCTGGATCTATCCGTACCCGGTGGTCCGCCGCGACAAGGTCTCCGCCACCGCGATCCGCAACGGCGAAATCGGCCTGACGACCCCGTCGGTGCAGAAAATGATCGTCGCCTTGCGCAAGTCGGGCGAAGCGGGTGCGCCGACGCGGAGCGCCGGGGCGCAGTTGGTGGGGCAGCCATGACCGTCCACCCCTTCCTCAAGTCCGGCCCGGCCGTGACCGAGACCGAGACCGCGAAACTGACGATCAAGGTCGTCGAAAGCGAGGACGAGCGCTTCAAGGCCATGCTGGTCCGCGCCATCGTCTACATGCACGAGCAGCTGTGCCCGTACCGCGAGGAGTTCGACCTCAACGACCACGCTGCCACGCAGATCATCGGCCTGACCGACGAGGGCGAACCGGTGCTGACCGCGCGGATCCGCTACTTCAACGGCTTCGCCAAGATCGAGCGTCTGGCGATCCGCAAGGAGTACCGCGGTCGCGGCTATGCACACCGGTTGCTGTCCTTCGTGCTGGACGTTTGCCGCAACAAGGGTTACTCGCGGTTCTACCTGCATGCCCAGGAGCGCCTGCAGCCGTTCTATGCCGGCTACGGATTCCGCGCCGTCGGCGGCGATTTCTCGTTCTCGGACCACGACTATCTCGAAATGGAAATGCACGAACGCGAACCCCACGGCCAGCCGGCCCAGCACATCGGTCTGGAGCCGATGATCCTCAACCGCCCGGAAAACAACCTGCATCACGCCGGGCCGCTCGAGCACGGGGCATTCCGGCATGCAAAACGGGCCGTTACCGTTGAACGGGGGCGGGTATGAAGCGCTGGCTGTTCGTTTCCGCCCTCGCGCTGGCCGGTACGGCCGGTGCGGCGACGCAGGCGATCGACCCTGCCCACCTGCAGCTTTTGAAGCAGATCGTCGACATCAATACCGAAACCCGGAATCTGGCCGGACTTGCGCAGGTGCGTGACGTGCTCGTTCCCAGGTTCGAATCGCTGGGGCTGAAGACCACGCGGCATTCGCTGGGCAACGGCCGCGAAGTCCTGAGCTTTGACACGCCGGGCAGCACGCCGAAGGTGCTGCTGGTCGGGCATATCGATACGGTTTTTGCGCAGACCGGCGATTTCCAGCGCCTGAGCGAGCAGGGCGACCAGTTGGTCGGGCCGGGCGTGATCGACATGAAGGGCGGCATCGTGCTGATGCTGAACGTGCTGGCACAACTGAAACAGGCTGGGAAGTTGCAGCACGTTCGCGTGGTGCTCAACGACGACGAGGAAATCGGCTCGCCGTATTCCAAGCAGACGCTCAGGACGCTGGCCGGGGGGATTCCGTACGGACTCGTGTTCGAGCCCGGGCTGGAGGATGGCGCGGTGGTGCGAAGCCAGTCCGGCGTGCGCTGGATCAAGCTGACGACGAACGGAAAAGCCGCCCACGCCGGGCTGGAGCCCGAGAACGGCATCGATGCCTGCCTCGACCTCGCCCGGAAGATCGCAAAAGTGAGCCAGCTGGCGCAGCCGTCGAAAGGCCTGACCCTCAACCCCGGCGTGATCGAGGGAGGCTCGAAACCCAATGTGGTGTGCGACAGGGCCAGCGTGACCTTCGATGTCCGTTTCCGGGCCGACGCCGACTGGCAGGCCGTATCCGCTGCCATCGGCGAGATCGGCCAGCACAGCGACGTCTACAACCCGCAGCTCAAGCAGGGTACACGGACCGAAGTGACGCAGCTGGCCGAAATGCCGCTGCTGCCCGAACAGCAGACGCAGGCGCTGGCCGCGCGCGTCGAAGCCATCGCCGGCGCGATCGGCCAGCCGTTCCACGCCCGGTCGGTCGGCTACGGCAGCGACGGCAACAACCTTGCGGAAACCGGCATGCAGTTGCTCGTCGGCGTCGGCCCCTACGGCGGCGGCATGCATTCCAGAAACGAACACATGCTTGTCAGTTCCTACCAGAACCGTTTGACCCTGATGACCCAGCTGATTTCGCAGCTCACCGATACCCAAGGAGATAAACCATGAAGGCACTCGTCGTTATCGATATCCAGCGCGAATACATTGCCGCCGGACGCAAATTCCAGATCAAGTTGATCGGCAATTCGCTCAACAATGCCTATTCGATGCTGAATTTCGCCCGCAATGAAGGCTGGCCGATCATTCACGTCCAGCATTTGCAGGACGGCGATCTTTTCAATCGGGCCTCGGATACGTCCGATTTCATCGACGGTTTCGTCCCGCAGGCCAATGAAGCACTGGCCGTCAAGGGCAATTACTCGTCGTTCTCCTCGCCGGCATTTGTCCAGTTCGTTGCCGCGCATGCCGATCACGAATTCGTCGTCATCGGCTACGGCAGCACGATGTGTTGCCTCTCGACCATCGTCGACGGTTATCACCGCGGTTACCGCTTTGCCTTCGTCAAGGACGCCAGCGCTGCGCTGGCGGTGAACGGCCACTCGGAAACGTCGATGCACGAACACGCGTCGGCCATTCTCGAACGCTTTGCCCGCGTGACCGGCACCGACGAAGAAAGCATGGTCGAACCGTTGCATCTGGCGGCGTGAGCGGTGCGGACACGACACCGGATGAACCGCCTGATGCATTGCCTGCAAACCCCCGATACGCCTGAAAGGCGAGGATGTCATGGCCGCTAGTATGCCCTTGCAGTTGAAATCCATTGCCGGCCCGCAAGACGGCCCGGAGTTGCTCATCGCCACCATGCACGGCAAGGAGTCGGTGCTGGGCCCGTCACTGGCCACGCTGGGCTTCAACGTCCTGCTGCCGCTGGACTACGACACCGATGCACTCGGGACGTTTTCCGGCGACATCCGCCGGCCGGGTACCGCGTTCGAAGCGGCGCTCGAAAAGGCCCGCCGTGCCTGCGACGCCACCGGTGTGCCGCGGGCGGTGGCGAGCGAAGGCTCCTACCGCCCTTGCCAGACGCTATTTCCGGGAGCCCGGAATGCCGAGCTGCTGGCCTTCGTCGACCGCGAGCGCGGCGTGGAGTTCGTCGAATATCTGACGGACCTGCCGACCAGTTTCGTCAAGGGGCGGGTTCCGGCGGATCCGGCATCGCCGGCGGCCCGGGCGTTGCTGGCGGACATGGGCTGGCCGGGCATCCGGGCCATGGTGGTGCCGCATGATCCGGGCAACGGCGTCCCGCCGACGCTGGTGTTCAAGGGGCTCGGGACCGAAGCCGAGCTGACACAGGCATTCGCCGTTTGTGCGGCGCATTCGCAGGACGGTCAGGTCCATCTGGAGACCGACCTTCGCGCGCACATGAACCCGACGCGCATGACCTCGGTGGCCCTGATGGGCATCCGCCTGATCGAGCGGCTGCAAAGGGAAGGCTATGCAGATCTGAAGCACGTGCTGGCCGCGTGAGTTGACTGCGTTGCCGCGACGGTGACGTCAGTCGCCGTCGTCGCCCTCGGGGGGCCACGGCGGGCGGGCCATGGCGGCATGCAGCCACTGGACGAACGACGCCACCTGCGCATCGCGCCGCAGGCCGTGACAGAGAAAGAACGAACGCGGGCTGACCAGACGTTCACCGAGCGGCGCGACCAGCACGCCTTCCTCAAGCAGATGGTCGACCAGCGGCGAGCTGCCCAGCGCCACGCCGTGCCCGCGGGTTGCAGCCTGGATCATCTGGTCGAGCTGACTGAAACGGAAGCCGATGTCGCCGACCGGCAGGTTGGCGCCGATGTCCTTGAACCAGGTCGACCATTGCAGCCACGGCCAGGCATTCAGCGGATCGGCCAGATGCAGCAGCGTGTGGTGCCGCAGGTCATCGACGCAAGCGAGCTTGCGGCCGTTGCGGCGCAGGAGTGCCGGACTGCAGACCGGGAAGACCTCTTCGCCGGACAGCAGGACGCTGTCGTCCGGCGGCGCCTGATCGCGGGTGCAGTAACGGATGGCCAGGTCGATGCCGGGCTGTTTCAGGTCGACAAGCCGGTTGTCCGCCTCGATGTGCAGCGCGACCTCGGGACAGAGCGCCCGCAGCCTGGCCAGCCGCGGCACCAGCCAGAGTGCGGCAAAGGCCGTTGTCGTGGAAATGGTGATGCCCTGGCTGAGCGGCTTCTTGCGCAGGCTTTCGACGGTGTCGGACAACTGGGCCAGCGAATCGCTGACGACTTCGAAAAGCACGCGTCCCTGTTCGGTCAGTGCCAGCGATCGGTGGCCGCGCTCGAACAGTTCCAGTCCGAGGTGTTCCTCGAGTTTGCGGATCTGCCGGCTGATGGCCGACTGGGTCAGGAAAATCTCCTCGCCGGCTTTCGAGAAACTGAGCTGACGTGCGGCGGCTTCGAAACCGATCAGCAGGTCCAGGGGAGGAAGGGGTCGGGCCATGTCGTTGATCTTCTGGGTACGCAGCTGGGCAGGGGACCGCCGCGCGAGCCGGCAGACGGGCCGTACCGGGCGATCGGGGCGCTCACCGGGGAGGCGTACTCGTTGGCACGATCCGGTCGCCCGGAAAAGGCTACCACGAATGCAATTCTGGCGAAATTTGCGTGAATGGAATGCGCAGGGCATGCCGGTGCAACGCGAACGCCCGCCGACCGGTTGCCGGGGCGCGACGACGCGTCAGTGCGATTCCCTGGCGCTGGCCAGCACGATGGCGCCGAGCACGCACAGCAGGGCGATCGCGTGGGCCGGCGCCGGTTTTTCCTGCAGGAAGACGATGGCGTAGCCGACCGCGGCGACCGGCAGTGCGGCGGTGAAGACACCGGCCTGCTGCGCCGGAACGTGGCGGATGCCCTTCATCCACAGCCAGAACGACAGCACGCTGGCGGCGAGGCCGTACCAGAACACCAGTGCCCAGGTCGGTGCGTCGACGCTGGTGAAATCGAAATGCCACCACGCGGAGAGGCCGAGCGGCAGCATCAGCCCGAGGCCGATCAGGTGCGTGTACGCGCAGATGTCGATCGCCGGCAGCGACTGCGTGAGGCGTCGTGACAGGATCACGTAGACCGATTCGCAGACGACCGCGCCGGCGATCATCGCGTTGCCCAGCAGCGACGATTCGCCGGCATCGCCGGCCCGGTTCACGTTGATGATCACCATGCCGAGCACCGCCAGCGCAACGGCGATCAGCGCGCGCGGGCCGAGCTTTTCGCGCAACAGCAGCCACGAGAGCACGATGACGACAGCCGGAATCGTGCTGGTGATCACGCCGGCGGCCAGCGCGCTGGTGTGCGACACGCCGTACAGCATCAGCAGCGTGAACAGGAAGGTGCCGAACAGCGCCTGCAGGAACAGCCCCAGCCACTGCCGGCGCGTGACGGTGCGCATTTTTTCGAGACGGTAGCGCGGCAGCAGCACGCCGACGCCGATCACGAAGCGCAGCAATGCGAACAGCGTTACCGGCAGCGCCATCACGATGGTCTTGCCGATGCCGACATTGGCACCGACGAGCGCCATCGATGCGATCAGGTACAGCGTGTAGCGGTTGAAGTTCATCGGGGCGGCGTGGCAGGAGGAATGAAACACGCCCGGGCAAGCCGGGCGTGGGGCGGGAACGAAGGGGCGGTCAGTGGCTGCCTTCGAGGTAGGCGGCGCGCACCTCGGCGCTGGCGAGCAGTTCCTCGCCGGTGCCGGTGAGGACGATTTCGCCGTGCTGCAGCACGTAGGCGCGATGCGCGACCTTGAGCGCGTGGTGGGCGTTCTGCTCGACCAGCAGGATGGTCATCTTGTCGCGGGTGTTCAGCTCCTTGATGATCTTGAACACCTGCTTGATGTACAGCGGTGCGAGCCCCAGCGACGGTTCGTCGAGCAGCAGCAGCTTGGGCCGGCCCATCAGCGCGCGGGCAATCGCCAGCATCTGCTGCTCGCCGCCCGACAGCGTGCCGGCACGCTGCTGCTGGCGCTTTTCGAGGATCGGGAACATCTCGAACATGCGCTTCAGGTCGGCATCGAAATTCGCCTTGTCGGCGAAGGTCGCGCCCATCTGCAGGTTTTCCATCACCGTCATGCGCTGGAAGATGCGACGGCCTTCCGGCACCAGCGCAATGCCCTCGCGCGAGATCTTGTGCGTCTGCGTCCGGGTGATGTCGTCGCCCTGGAAGCGGATCTGCCCGCTCGACGCGGTCGGCTTGCCGAACAGCGTCATCATCAGCGTCGACTTGCCGGCGCCGTTGGCGCCGATCAGCGTGACGATCTCGCCTTCGTTGACGACGAGGTCGACGCCGCGCAGTGCGTGGATCGCACCGTAGTAGGCGTGCACGCCCGAGTATTCAAGCATGGTGCTCATGCAGCCTCCTTGTCGTCGGCGTCTTCTTCGCCCAGGTACGCCTTGATGACGTTCGGATCGTTCTGGACCTGCTCCGGTGTACCTTCGGCGATCTTGGTGCCGAAGTTGAGCACGCAGATGTGGTCGGAGACGCGCATCACGACGTTCATGTCGTGCTCGATCAGGAGCACGCCCTTGCCGTGCTCGCGGCTCAGGTACAGCAGCAGCTCGTTCAGCTCGGCCGATTCGCGCGGGTTCAGGCCGGCGGCCGGTTCGTCGAGGCAGAGCAGCAGCGGGTCGACGCACAGCGCGCGGGCGATCTCGATCCGCCGTTGCGTGCCGTACGACAGGTTGCCGGCGGCGGTGTCGGCCAGCTCGATCAGCTTGAGCCGGGTCAGCCACATCTCGGCCTTTTCCAGCGCGGCTTCGCGTGCCTGCCTGAAGCCGGCGCGGCCGAACAGGCCGGCGAGCGAGAAGCGCGATGCGGCCTGCAGCGCGTTGTGCTGCGCAACGATCAGGTTTTCCAGCACCGACATGTTCGGAAACAGCCGGATGTTCTGGAAGGTGCGCACGACGCCGGCCTTGCGGGCGACGTGGTACGACGGCATCTCGTTCAGCAGCAGCGGGCCGTGCACCGGGTGGTGCATCCGCACGCTGCCCTCGGTCGGCTTGTAGAAGCCGGTCAGGCAGTTGAAGAACGTCGTCTTGCCGGCGCCGTTCGGGCCGATGATCGACGTGATCTTGCCCTTCGGCACGGCAACCGACAGGTCGTCGATCGCGGTCAGGCCGCCGAAGCGCATCGTGAGGCGGTCCACCTCGAGCAGCATTTCGCTCATGCCTTCGCTCCTTGTTTGCCCAGGCGGTAGGTCGGTTCGCGATGGGCGATCAGGCCGCCCGGTCGCCACACCATGATCAGGATCATTGCCGCACCGAACATCAGCATCCGGTATTCGGAGAAGTCGCGGCCCAGCTCCGGCAGCAGCACCAGCAGCACCGAGGCGATCACCACGCCGAGCTGGCTGCCCATGCCGCCGAGCACGACGATGGCGAGGATGGTGGCCGATTCGGAGAACACGAAGCTTTCCGGCGAGATGAAGCCCTGGCGCGCGGCGAAGAACACGCCGGCAAAACCGCCGAGCATGGCGCCGATCGCGAAGGCCGAGAGCTTGACGTTGGTGACGTTCATCCCCAAGGCCTTGCAAGCCACTTCGTCCTCGCGCACGGCTTCCCAGGCCAGGCCGACCGGCAGCTTGCGCATGCGCGAGACGAACAGGTTGGTCAGCAGCGCCAGCACCAGGATCAGGTAGTAGAGGAACATCACCCGGTGTTCCGGCGAGTACTCGAGGTGGAAGAACGAGGCGAAGGTCGGGCCGGCGTCGCTGTCCGGCGAGAACGGCAGGCCGAAGAAGGTCGGACGCGGGATCGAACCGATGCCGTTCGGGCCGCCCGAGAAGTCGGTCCAGTTGACCAGGATCAGCCGGATGATTTCACCGAAGCCCAGCGTCACGATGGCCAGATAGTCGCCGCGCAGCCGCAGCGTCGGCCAGCCGAGGATGACGCCGAAGGTCGCCGCAGCCGCGCCGGCGACCGGGAGGGTTTCCCAGAAGCCCCAGCCGAAGTGGGTCGACAGCAGCCCGTAGGTGTAGGCACCGACGGCATAGAACGCGACGTAGCCGAGGTCGAGCAGGCCGGCGAGGCCGACGACGACGTTCAGGCCCCAGCCCAGCATCACGTAGATCAGCACCGTGGTCGCGGTGTCGACGACGTAGCGGTTGCCGGAAAACGCGATCGGCAGCACGAGGGCAAAACCGACCACGGCGTAGCCGATCCATTTGAGCCACGGCCGCGTCGCGCCGATTTCGGGACGGGTACGGGCACGCTTGGCCTTGTTCAGCTTCACGTGATCGAGCACGAACTGCAGGACGAGGCGGCCGACGAACATCGTGGCGACGAAGGCCAGCAGCCACGGCCAGCGCGTCGCGATGGCGAGCGCGCCGCCGGCGTCGACGGTCTTCAGGCCGATCATCGGCACGCCGAGCAGCAGGGACACCAGCGCGATGCCGGTGGCGTCCTTGAGCCGGCTGGCCACGTTCGGCAGGTGGTGGGCGTGTGTGGTCATCAGACTTTCTCCACTTCCGGACGACCCAGCAGGCCACTGGGACGGAACATCAGAACAAGGATCAGCAGCACGAAGGTGGCGACGTCCTTGTATTCGGGCGACAGGTAGGCGCTCCAGAACGATTCGATCATGCCGATGATCAGGCCGCCGAGCATGGCGCCGGGCAGCGAGCCGATGCCGCCGAGCACCGCGGCGGTGAACGCCTTGATGCCGGCAAGGAAGCCGATCGAAAAGTCGACCACGCCGTAGTAGACGGTGACCATCACCCCGGCCACGGCCGCCAGTGCGGCGCCGATGACGAAGGTCATCGAGATGGTCCGGTCGACGTTGATGCCGAGCAGTGCCGTCATCGTACGGTCCTGCTCGCAGGCGCGCTGCTGGCGGCCGAACGAGGTCTTGGTGATCAGCCAGGTGAACACCGCCAGCAGCACGGCGGTGACGACGATGATCATGATCTGCGTATAGGCGAGGTGGACGGTGAAGCCGTTGCTGGTGAACAGCTCGAAACCGCCGGGCAGCAGGGCGTTGATCGGCTTGACGCGGGCACCCTGGGTCAGCTGCACCATGTTCTGCAGGAAGATCGACATCCCGATCGCCGAGATCAGCGGTGCCAGTCGGGAGGCGTTGCGCAAGGGCCGATAGGCGATGCGCTCGACCGACCAGCCGTAGACCGAGGTGAAAATGATGGCGACGACGAGGGTGATGAGCAGGGCGACCGGCACGGCCATGATGCCGAGCGAGCCGAGCAGCGTCAGCACGGTGACGGCGATGATCGCCGCGATCATGTAGATGTCGCCGTGCGCGAAGTTGATCATGCCGATGATGCCGTACACCATCGTGTAACCCAGCGCGATCAGGCCGTAAACGGAGCCCAGCGTCAGGCCGTTGATCAGCTGTTGTATGAGTTGTCCCATGAATGCGTGCTCCGGAGTATTGAAGGTGCTGCGGAGGCGTGCCGGCCTTGTGGCGCGGGCGTTGCCTTCTTTCAAGGAGTCGGGTGGATGCCCGGTTTTCCCTGGCACCTGTGGTGCGTGCGGGCCGGCGGCCTGGGGGCGGTGCCGGCCGGCCCGGATGCCGCGCCGGCAAGCCGGCGCGGACGGGTCAAGGACTTACTTGACCATTTCGTACTTGTTGCCCTTCCACTGGTAGACGACGAAGCCCGGGGCCTTCAGGTTGCCCTTGGCATCGAACGACAGCTTGCCGACGACGGTGTTGAACGTGCCGCTGGCCAGCGCCTTCTGCAGGTCGCCGTACTTCACGCTCTTGGCCTGGGTCGCGGCTTGCTGGAACAGCTGCATGGCGGCGTAGGCGTAGAGCACGTAGCCGTCCGGCTCGACCTTGGCGTTGCGGAACTCCTTCACCACGTCGGCTGCGGCCGGGTTGGCGCGGGCGTCCGGCGCGAAGGTGAACATCACGCTGTCGGCGTTGCCGCCGGCGGCGGTCACCAGTTCGTTGTTGCTCATGGTGTCGCCGCCCATCACGGTCAGCTTCATGCCGGCCTGCTTGGCCTGACGCAGGATCAGCGCGACTTCGGTGTGGTAGCCGCCGTAGGCCAGCACTTCGACACCGGCCGCCTTCAGCTTCGACACCAGGCCCGAGTAGTCCTTTTCACCGGCGGTGATCGATTCGCGCAGCGCCGGCTTCAGGCCCTTGGCGGTCATGCCCTTGGCCATTTCGTCGGCCAGGCCCTTGCCGTAGGCGCTCTTGTCGTCGATCACGGCGACCTTCTTGCCGGCGAAGTGCGAGGCGATGTAGCCGCCGGCGATGCCGCCCTGCTGGTCGTCGCGGCCCATGATGCGGAAGATGTTCTTCAGGCCGCGCTCGGTGACCTGCGGGTTGGTCGACACGGTCGCCATCGGGATCTGCGCTTCGTTGTAGATGTCCGATGCCGGGATGGTCGAGCTGGAACACCAGTGGCCGTGCATGAAGACGATCTTCTTGTTGACCATGGCGTTGGCGACCGACACGGCCTGCTTCGGATCGCAGGCGTCGTCGCCGATTTCGAGTTTCAGCTTCTGGCCGAGGACACCGCCCTTGGCGTTGATGTCGGCAACGGCCATTTCCGCGCCGCGCTTGATCTGCTCGCCCGCCGACGCGTAAGCACCGGTCATCGGGCCGGCAATGGCCACCGAGTAATCGGCGTGGGCCTGCGCGGTGAACAGGGCACCCAGGCCCAGACCGGTCATGGCAATCAGTTGCTTCATGTTCGACTTCATCGTGCCTTCTCCTAGATGGACTGTCGTCCGTTGCTACAGCGGTAATGCCGTCAGCCCTTGCAGGCTGCCGATACGTTTTTCAAAACAGCTTACGAACAAAGCTTTCAACCAAACCTACACCAGGCGCCGATTTGTCTGATGTAGGTGCTTTCCAGCATCTCTGCCGGGCCCGCAGCCGCCCGGGGGCTTCCGGCGCGTCGCGGGAACGCCGTGTCCCTGCGGAACCACCGGTTTGCCGCGCGGTCGGCGTGCGGCCCGCGAGTACCCGTCAGGCGATCGTCATCAGGCTGGCATTGCCGCCGGCCGCCGCGGTGTTCACGCTGACCGACTGCTCGGCAAACAGCCTGATCAGGTCGTAATCGTCACCGGCGTCGAGCTCGGCGCCCGACAGGCCGAATACCGGCACGATGGGGCCGTCGCGGCGGGCAATCCGGCGGCCGAGCTCGAGCAGCGCATCGCTGTCGCCCTCGAACAGCACCGCGCCGACCGGGCTGGCCGTATCGATCTCCTCGGCCGAAACACGCCGCACCTGCGAGGCCAGCGCTGCCGGCAGGCCGGCAATCAGCGCATTGGCCACCGCGCTGTCGACGAAGCATGCGACATTGCCGCTGGCCAGTGCCGCCGCGAGTTGCGCCTGTGCGCCGGTCGTTGTCGACGCAAGGCACAGCAGCGGGCCGCGCGGCATGAGCCGGTAACGGTTCAGCTCGCCGGTCGGTCCGGTCAGCGTCACGTCGGCACCGAGCGGCGAGACCGCGCGGTAACGATCGCAGCGGGCCGCGGCATTATCGGCACCCTCGGCGGCGAGTACATTGCGGTAAGTCGCAAGTGCCGCCAGCGCCGAATCGGTGGCAGCGGGCAGGGCGCAGGTTCCCTGGGGACGGCGCGACAACAGTCTGGACAGGTAGAGCGGGCCGCCGGCCTTCGGGCCGGTGCCCGACAGGCCTTCGCCACCGAACGGTTGCACCCCGACGACGGCGCCGACAACGTTGCGGTTTACATACAGGTTGCCGGCGTGAATGCGGCAGGTGGCGCGGGCGATGGTTTCGTCGATGCGGGTATGCACGCCGAAGGTCAGGCCGTAGCCGGTGTCGTTGATGGCATCGACCAGTGCATCGAAGGCATCGCGCTTGTAACGCAGCACGTGCAGCACCGGACCGAACACCTCGCGTTCGAGCGAAGCCAGCGTGTCGATCTCGATCAGGGTCGGCGGTACGAAGCTGCCGTGGCGGGCTTCGGCCGGCATGGGCAACTGGCTGACCGCGAAGCCGGCGCCGCGCAGCCGGGCGATGTGGCGCTCGATGTTCTGCCGGGCTTCGACGTCGATGACGGGGCCGACGTCGGTGGCCAGCCGGTCCGGGTTGCCGATCGCCAGCTCGCGCATCGCGCCCTTGAGCATGGTCAGCACCTTGTCGGCGACATCCTCCTGCAGGCAGAGCACGCGCAGTGCCGAGCAGCGCTGGCCGGCCGAGTCGAAGGCCGAGTTCAGCACGTCGAACACCACCTGTTCGGGCAGCGCCGACGAATCGACGATCAGTGCGTTCTGACCACCGGTTTCGGCGATCAGCGGAATCGTCCGGCCTTGCGGGTCGAGCCGGTCGGCCAGCGTGCGCGAGATCAGCCGGGCGACTTCGGTCGAGCCGGTGAACAGCACGCCGCGGATGCGGGCATCGGCGACCAGCGCCGCGCCGACGGTTTCACCGCGGCCGGGCAGGAGTTGCACCGCACCGGTCGGTACGCCGGCCTCGCGCAGCAGCCGCACCGCTTCGAAGGCAATCAGCGGCGTCTGTTCGGCCGGCTTGGCGATCACCGGGTTGCCGGCAGCCAGCGCTGCGGCGACCTGGCCCATGAAGATCGCCAGCGGGAAGTTCCACGGGCTGATCGCCAGCACGGGGCCGAGCGGACGGTGGCTGTCGTTGTCGAACTCGCGTTCGATCTCGCCGGCGTAGTAGCGCAGGAAGTCGACCGCCTCGCGGACTTCGGCGACGGCATTGGCCAGTGTCTTGCCCGCCTCCCGGACGATCAGGCCCAGCAGCGAGGGCATCTGCGCCTCGAGCCGGTCGGCGGTGCGGCGCAGGATCGCGGCGCGTTCGGACACCGGTGTCGCGGCCCAGATCGGCGCGGCGGCCACGGCATGCTGCAGCGCGGCCTCGACGTCGGCCAGGTCGGCTTCGACCACGGTGCCGATCACGTCGCGGCGATCGGCCGGGTTGCACACGGGCTGGGCGGTGCCGGCGCTGGTACGGTCGTCGCCGAACAGCGGGGCCGCGCCCCATTGTCCGCCGGCAAGCAGCGCGGCCGACAGGGAGGCCAGCCGCTGTTCGTTGGCCAGATCCAGCCCGGCCGAATTGTCGCGCTCGGCACCGAACAGGGCGCGCGGCAGCGGGATCTTGTCGTGCGGTGCGCCGACCGGGCGGACCGCGCTGGCGGCGCTGACCGGATCGGTGATCAGGCTGTCGATCGAAATCTTTTCGTCGGCAATCTGGTTGACGAAGGAGGTGTTGGCGCCGTTTTCCAGCAGCCGGCGTACGAGGTAGGCCAGCAGGGTTTCATGCGTGCCGACCGGCGCATAGACGCGGCAGGGGCGGCCGAGCTTGCCCTCGGTCACGGCGCCTGTGACTTCCTCGTACAGCGGTTCGCCCATGCCGTGCAGGCACTGGAATTCGTACTGGCCCGGATAGTAGTTGGCGCCGGCAAGGTGGTAGATCGTCGCCAGTGTCTGTGCATTGTGGGTGGCGAACTGCGGGTAGATCGCATCCGGCACGGCCAGCAGTTTTTTCGCGCAGGCGAGGTAGGACACGTCGGTGTAGATCTTGCGCGTGTAGACCGGATAGCCCTCGAGGCCGTCGAGCTGGGCGCGCTTGATTTCGCTGTCCCAGTACGCGCCCTTGACCAGCCGCACCATGATCCGGTGCCGGCTGCGGCGGGCCAGATCGATGATGAAGTCGATCACGAACGGGCAACGCTTCTGGTAGGCCTGGACGACGAAGCCGATGCCGTTCCAGCCGGCGAGGTCGGCATCGAAGCACAGCGCTTCGAGCAGGTCGAGCGAGAGTTCTAGCCGGTCGGCTTCTTCGGCGTCGATGTTCAGGCCGATGTCGTAGCGGCGGGCCAGCAGCGCCAGCGCCTTTACGCGCGGCAGCAGCTCGCTCATCACGCGCTCCTGCTGCGCACGGCTGTAGCGCGGATGCAGGGCGGAGAGCTTGATCGAAATGCCCGGACCTTCGTAAATGCCGCGACCATTGGCAGCCTTGCCGATGGCGTGGATCGACTGTTCGTACGATGCGTAGTAACGCTGCGCGTCTTCCTCGGTCGTCGCCGCTTCGCCGAGCATGTCGTACGAGTAGCGGAAGCCCTTGGCTTCGAACTTGCGGCTGTTGGCCAGCGCGTCGGCAATCGTCTCGCCGGTGACGAACTGCTCGCCCATCAGCCGCATCGCCATGTCGACGCCCTTGCGGATCAGCGGCTCGCCGCCCTGGCCGATCAGCCGGGTCAGCGCCTTGGAGAGACCGGCCTCGCTGCTGGTCGCGGTGAGCTTGCCGGTCAGCATCAGCCCCCAGGTCGCGGCGTTGACGAACAGCGACGGCGAGTTGCCGAGGTGCGAATGCCAGTCGCCCTTGCTGATCTTGTCGCGGATCAGCGCGTCGCGGGTCGCCTTGTCCGGAATGCGCAGCAGCGCTTCGGCCAGACACATCAGCGCGACGCCTTCCTGGCTCGACAGCGAGAATTCGTGGATCAGCCCCTCGACGCCGCCGCCCTTGCGCTTGCCGCGCAGGCGGGCCACGAGCTTGTGGGCCAGCATCTGCACGTCGCCGTGCATTTGCGGATTCGGCAACCGGGCCTGTTCGACCAGCAGCGGCACGCATTCGGTTTCCGGCCGGCGCCAGGCGGCGGTGATCGCCGCACGCAGTACCGATTGCGGTGCCACGTTCTGGGCAAACTCGAGGAAGGGAACCGGCAGGGCCTCGGCCGACGGTTGCGCCTCGTCGATCTCGGCGGTGCTACCGTTGCCGAGCTCGGCCGGCCGAACGCCCTGTTCGACGCGCTCCAGATAGGCGTAGATCGCCTGCTTGATCAGCCAGTGCGGCGTGCGTTCCAGCGTTTGCGCCGCGTCGCGGATCCGTGTCCGCAATGCGTCGTCAACCTTGATCCCCAGCGTGGTATTGGCCATGTCCGTTGCTTACAAGTTGAATGTTCGGTCCATAGTACGATCTAGTTCGACCGGTACAACTACGGACAATCCCTAGGGGTTGCACCGTTGCGCAGGCCATAAAAGTGATGCAATGCAAGGGGTTGGGCGCGGTTGTGCATTTCGGGTTGCACCCTTGCAAGGCTTGATTTGACTACATCACTACATCTTTTTGATTGATTTACGCATCTTTTTTGTAAGAGTTGAAGATCGGTCCGTTGCCGTCCTTCGGGGCATCCCGGCCTCGAAAAATGCGTCCTTCAAATGGCAGGCAGGCAGATGAACGGTTGGTTTTTTGCATCGGCATGCGGTCGATTCGCATTCGTACAACGATGCGGCGCGTGCCAATCGCCGCCCGCGATGGTGTGCGCAGCGGGAGGATCGATTCAGCGGCCCGGGAGCGGCTGCATGCACAGCACAACCTTGGCATGGCCGCCATCGAACGCGGCCACGGCGCGCCGGGTATACTCGAATGTTTTCGTTTGCTGACTTGATTATGAAGAAAATTGAAATTTTCCTTGCGGCCGCATGCTGTGCGGTGGCGCTGCATCCGGCTGGGGCCGCCGATTCAGGCTGGCCGCGGGCGCGGCCGGAGACGGTCGGCATTGCGCCGGCGAGCATCGGGAAAATGCTCGACTATCTGGCGATGGTGTCGCGCAACGGCGCAAGCCTTGATGGCCTCGTGATCGTGCGCGACGGCAAGCTGGTGTTCGAGCACTACACCCCGCCTTATCGCGGCGACATTCCCCACCAGCTCAATTCGGTGACCAAATCGTTCGTCAGTACCCTGGTCGGCATCGCGCAGGGTGAAGGCAAGATCGGCCCGGTGACGACGCCGGTGCACGCCTTGCTGAAGGACTGCCGTGGCGCGTTGTGCGACAGCCCGGCCACGCTGAAAGACGTGCTGACGATGAGTTCGGGGCTCGAGTGGTACGAGGCCGGCTTCTCGGAGGAGGAAGACCCGAGCAAGATCTTGCGGAGTGCCGACTGGCGGCGCTATGTGCTCGACAAGCCGATGGCCGAAGCGCCGGGGCAGACCTTTGTCTACAACAGCGGTGGCTCGCATCTGTTGTCGCTGATGCTGCAGGACAGCCTCGGCGGTGAATCCGAAGCGGCGTTCGCGGATGACAGGTTGTTCAAACCGCTCGGCATCAGCGACTACCATTGGCCGGTTGATCCGCAAGGCGCGCTCATCGGCGGGCGCGGATTGACGCTGCGGCTCGACGATCTGGCCAGGTTCGGTCAGCTTTTCCTGCAAAACGGCCAGTGGCAGGGCAAGCAGATCGTGCCGGCGACATGGGTACACGATGCGACACACGCGCAGATCAAGACCGTGCCGCCATTCGGCTGGGTGCCGCAGTACGGCTACCAGTGGTGGGTCGATGGCTCGGGGCACAACTATTCGGCGCAAGGCTGGGGCGGACAGGTGCTGATCGTCGCTCCCAAACTCGGGATGGTCGTCGCCATGCTGACCAGCTCCGATGCCAACGGCAACGGTGCGTGGATGACGCCCGATATGCTGGAGCAGTTTTTTGCGCAGGAGCTCAAGTGGCAAGGGCCGATTCCGCTTGACGATGCTGGATGGGGACGTTTGCAGCAAAGACTGGCGGCCATGGCGCCGAAGCCGGAAAAAACGGTCCTGCCCGCATGGTTCAAACGGCTCGACGGCAAAACGGCGCAGTTCTCCGGTCTGGGCTGGCAAAGCAAGCCGCAGTTCAGGCTCGATGCCGACGGCGTGCAAATCGTCGCCGACTACCGCAACCGGCAGCAGCAGGACCGCGCGACCTACAGTTACGGCCTTGGCCAGTGGCGCAACTTCGATCACCCGGTCTATGGGCCGTGTGTCGGAAAACTGACGGTCTCGGGCGACAAGGTTCAGTTGCGGGCGCGCTCGTTGCGCGAGGGGAAAGAGATTCAGACGAGCTACCGCATGCAGGATGCCAAACGCATCGAGAGCGTCAGCGAAAATGGCGGCAACGCGGTGAGCGAACGCGCGGTCGGCCTGATCGCGAACTGAGCCGATTGCGCCACTCCATCCCTTCAGCCCGCCTCGCGCGGGCTTTTTGCACTCAAAAAAACGCCCGCGCGAGGCGGGCGTATCAAGGCGCACGGAGGGTGGTGCTTTACTTGCCGAGCGCGTCGAGTGCGAGGTTGAGCTTCAGTACGTTGACCCGGGCTTCACCGAGAAAGCCCCACTGCTTGCCGGTGGTATTCGCGGCGACCAGCGCCTCGACCTGCGGGATCGACAGATTGCGAGCCTTGGCAATGCGGCCGATCTGGTAGGCGGCGGCTTCCGGGCTAATGTCCGGGTCGAGGCCGCTGCCCGAGGCGGTAACGAGGTCGACCGGCACCGGCGCGGTGTTGCCCGGATCGGCGGCCTTCAGCGCGGCAACGCGGGTCTTGACCGCATCAAACAGTGCCGGATTGGTCGGACCGAGGTTGCTGCCGCCCGAGCCGGCGCCGTTGTACGGCATCGGCCCGGTGGCGGACGGACGTCCCCAGAAGTAGCGCGGCTCGGTGAAATTCTGGCCAATCAGCCCGGAGCCGACGGCGCGGCCGTCCTTGCTGATGACGCTGCCGTTGGCCTGGTTCGGGAAGACGCCCTGGGCGATACCTGTGACGGCGGCGGGGTAGAGCACGCCGGTCAGTGCGGTCAGCAGCACGAAGATGGTCAGCGCCGGGCGGAGTTGGGAGGAAAGGTTCATGGTGTTTCTCCGTTAGGCCAGATGCAGGGCAACCAGCAGCAGGTCGATCAGCTTGATGCCGACGAAAGGCACGATCAGGCCGCCCAGTCCGTAGATCAGCATGTTGTTGCGCAGCAGTTGCGCCGCCGATTGCGCGCGGTACTTCACGCCTTTCAGCGCCAGCGGGATCAGGAAGACGATGATGATCGCGTTGAAGATCACCGCCGACAGGATCGCCGACGCCGGCGTGTGCAGGCCCATGACGTTGAGCGTGCCGAGCTGCGGGTAGGTGGTGGCGAACGCGGCCGGGATGATCGCGAAATACTTGGCGATGTCGTTGGCGACCGAGAACGTCGTCAGCGAACCGCGCGTCATCAGCATCTGCTTGCCGATCTCGACGATCTCGATCAGCTTGGTCGGGTTGCTGTCGAGGTCGACCATATTGCCGGCCTCTTTCGCGGCCTGCGTGCCGGTGTTCATCGCCACGGCGACGTCGGCCTGTGCCAGCGCCGGGGCGTCGTTGGTGCCGTCGCCGGTCATCGCGACGAGGCGGCCCTCGGCCTGGTGATCGCGGATCAGCTTGAGCTTGTCTTCCGGTCGAGCCTGCGCGAGGAAGTCGTCGACGCCGGCTTCGGCGGCGATCGCCGCGGCGGTCAGCGGGTTGTCGCCGGTGATCATCACGGTCTTGATGCCCATCGCGCGCAGTTCGGCGAAGCGTTCCTTGATGCCGCCCTTGACGATGTCCTTGAGTTCGATCACGCCGAGCACGGTGGTGCCGTCGACGACGACCAGCGGCGTGGCGCCACGGCGTGCAACGTCGTCAGCCGCCTTGCTCACGGCATCGGGGAACAGCCCGCCGACATCGGCGACGTGCTGGCGCACTGCGTCGAGCGCACCCTTGCGGATCTGCCGGCCGTCGTAGTCAACACCGCTCATGCGGGTTTGCGCGGTAAACGGCACGAACACGGCCTGGTGCGCGGCGAGTTCGCGGCCGCGCAGGGCAAAACGCTGCTTGGCGAGTACGACGATCGAGCGGCCTTCCGGCGTTTCGTCGGCCAGCGACGCAAGCTGCGCGGCATCGGCCAGTTGCTGCTCGGTGACGCCCGGTGCGGCGATGAAGGCGGACGCCTGACGGTTGCCGAGCGTGATCGTGCCGGTCTTGTCCAGCAGCAGCACGTCGACGTCGCCGGCGGCTTCGACCGCGCGGCCCGAGGTGGCGATCACGTTGGCCTGCATCATCCGGCTCATGCCGGCGACGCCGATGGAGGACAGCAGCGCGCCGATCGTGGTCGGAATCAGGCAGACCAGCAGCGCGATCAGCGCGGTGATCGTGATCGGCGTACCGGCGCCGGCGACCGAGACGCTGTACTGCGAGAACGGCAGCAAGGTGACGGTGACGACGAGGAAGACGATGGTCAGCGCGACCAGGAGGATGGTCAGCGCGATCTCGTTCGGCGTTTTCTGGCGCTTGGCACCTTCGACCATCGCGATCATCCGGTCGAGGAAGGCTTCGCCCGGGTTGACCGACACGCGCACGACGATCCAGTCCGACAGCACGCGGGTGCCGCCGGTGACGGCCGAGAAGTCGCCGCCCGATTCGCGGATGACCGGCGCCGATTCGCCGGTGATCGCCGATTCGTCGACCGAGGCGACGCCGTCGAGCACTTCGCCATCCATCGGGATCGTGTCGCCAGCCTCGATAAGGATGAAATCGCCCTTGCGCAGGCTGGGGCTGTCGATCAGCTCGTAGGCACCTTTCTTGGGGGCCTTCAGCTTCTTGGCGATGACGTTTTTCTTGGTCGCGCGCAGCGCCGCGGCCTGCGCCTTGCTGCGGCCCTCGGCCAGTGCTTCGGCGAAGTTGGCGAACAGCACGGTGAACCACAGCCACGCCGCAATCGCGCCGATGAAACCGGCCGGTGCTTCGCCGGTGCCGAACAGTGCCTGGCCAAACAGCACTGTGGTCAGGATGCTGCCGACGTAGACGACGAACATCACCGGATTGCGCCATTGCACCTGCGGTGCGAGCTTCTTGAACGCGTCGGTCACGGCCGGCGTCAGCAGTGCCGGATCAAGCAGCGGCAGCTTGCGCTTGTCGTTGCCCGAGCGTTCGTCCGTGCCGGTTTCAACGTGATCCGGGATCGGTGTTTCGAATCTTTTGGTCATTTCTCTATTCCCCTGAAGGGTATCGCCCGGGCCCGGTCGGGCCCGGAACGAATCAGCCAATCATCTGCAAATGTTCAACAATGGGTCCCAGCGCCAACCCCGGAATGAAGTTCAGCGCACCGACCAGCAGCACCGCGCCGATCAGCAGCACGACGAACAGCGGGCCGTGCGTCGGCAGCGTGCCGGCGGTCACCGCGAGGCGCTGCTTGCCGGCGAGCGAACCGGCCATTGCGAGTACCGGGACGATGATCGCGAAGCGGCCGAACCACATCGCCAGACCGAGCATCACGTTGTAGAACGGCGTGTTGGCGGACAGGCCGGCGAAGGCCGAACCGTTGTTGTTGGCGGCGCTTGAGAAGGCGTAGAGGATTTCCGAGAAGCCGTGCGCCTGCGGGTTGAGTACGCCTGCCTGGCCGGCGCTGACGCTGACGGCGATCGCCGTGCCGGCGAGTACGAGGATCGGTGTGGCGAGGATGGCGATGGCGGTCATCTTCATCTCGAACGATTCGATCTTCTTGCCGAGGTATTCCGGCGTACGGCCGACCATCAGCCCGGCGATGAACACCGCGAGGATCGCGTACACCAGCATGCCGTAAAGCCCCGAGCCGACGCCGCCGAACACCACTTCGCCGAGCTGCATCAGCGCCATCGGCACCATGCCGCCCAGCGGCGTGAACGAGTCGTGCATCGCGTTGACCGCGCCGCACGACGCGGCGGTGGTGATCGTTGCGAACAGGCTCGACGCGACGATGCCGAAGCGCGTTTCCTTGCCTTCCATATTGAGGCTGCTGGCGGCACCGGCGTGCTGCAGGGCCGGGTTGCCTGCCAGTTCGGCCCAGACCGTCACGCCATAGGCGGCGACAAACAGCACCGTCATTGCCGCAAGCACGGCCCAGCCCTGGCGCTTGTCGCCGACCATGCGGCCGAAGACGAAGCACAGCGCCGCCGGGATCAGGAAGATCGCCAGCATCTCGATGAAGTTGGACAGCGGCGTCGGGTTCTCGTACGGGTGCGCCGAGTTGGCGTTGAAGAAGCCGCCACCGTTGGTGCCGAGCATCTTGATCGCTTCCTGCGAGGCGACCGGGCCCATCGGCAAGGTTTGCGTCGTCGCTGCGGTGTCGACCATCAGCGGTTTGCCGTCGGCGCCGTTGACCGGTGCACCGTGCGCATCAAGCCTGGCGGTCTGATAGACCGTCGCCTGCACCGTCTGTACTTCGGTGTACGGCCTGAAGTTCTGGATCACGCCCTGGCCGACCAGCAGCACGGCGACAACCAGCGAGAGCGGCACCAGCACGTACAGCGTCACCCGGGTCAGATCGGCCCAGACGTTGCCGATGGTTTCGAGGCTCTTGCGTGCAAAGCCGCGGATCAGTGCGATCACCACGGCAATGCCGGTCGCCGCCGACAGGAAGTTCTGCACCGACAGGCCGAGCATCTGGGTCAGATAGCTCATCGTCGATTCGCCGGCGTAACCCTGCCAGTTGGTGTTGGCGACGAAGGAGATCGCCGTGTTGAACGACGAATCCGGGCTGATCGTGCCAAAGCCTTGCGGGTTGAGCGGCAGCACGCCCTGCAGGCGCTGCAGCGCATAAACGGCGACGACGCCGGTCAGGTTGAACAGCACGAGGCCGACAGCGTACGACTTCCAGCCGGTTTCACGGCCGGCATCGACGCCGGCGAGTTTATAGAATAGCCGCTCGACCGGTGCGAGCAGCCGGGTCGGGCCGAGGTGTTCGCCGCGCATGACGCGCGTGATGTAGCCGGACAGCGGCCACGCAAGAACCAGCAGCACCGCGAGGTAAAGCGCGAGCTGCATCACTGCATTGGTGTTCATGTCAGAAACGCTCCGGATTGAAGAGGGCGTAGACGAGGTAGCCGAGCAGGCCGATGGCGGCGATGCCTGCAAGGGCGGCCAGCAGTGCGATCGTTGTCATGACGGCCTCCGCGTGAGGTGGCACAGCTGGATCAGCAGAAATATCAGCGCGGCGATCAGGCCGGTGAGCGCGAGGTAAGCGAGGTCCATGGCTTTCTCCCTGGGTGGTAGGTCAGGCGTCTGTTGCGGCAAAGGCCGGCGGGCACCTGTTCACCCCGAACTCTAGGGAGGACGGCATAAAGACCCCGGTAAAAGGCGGGGCAGGGATGTAAAAATTGCGTAAACGACGGTTCGCCTGAGTCTTTTACTTCTTGTTTTGACGTTATGTCTGATTTTGTGGTGACTTGGTCAAAACAAAGTACTGTTTCTGAATTCTTGTTGACGATTTCAGGGACGTTTTGTAGATTTTCAAATGAATCCATTTGATTTGTTTACAAAATGTCCAATCAATGAGGTCGATGATGCTTGCCCTGCCCGCCACCAAGTACCGTGCCTTTACGCCGATTGCCTTGCCGGACCGCACCTGGCCCGATCGCGTGCTGACCGCGCCGCCAATCTGGATGAGCACCGACCTGCGTGACGGCAACCAGTCGCTGATCGAGCCGATGAGTGTCGAGAAGAAGCTGCGGATGTTCGAGACGCTGGTTGCCATCGGCTTCAAGGAAATCGAGGTGGCGTTCCCGTCGGCGTCGCAGACCGATTTCGACTTCGTCCGCAAGCTGATCGACGAGGGCCGGATTCCCGACGACGTGACGATCGAGGTGCTGACGCAGGCGCGCGAGGACCTGATCGAGCGGACGGTCGAATCGCTGGTCGGCGCACGCCGCGCCATCGTCCACCTGTACAACGCGATCGCGCCGAACTTCCGCCGCATCGTGTTCAATACCGACCGGGCCGGCGTGAAGGCGCTGGCGGTGAACGGCACACGGATGGTCAAGGCGGCCACGGCCCGGCATCCGGACACCGAGTGGGTGTTCCAGTACTCGCCCGAGGTGTTTTCCGGCTCCGAAACCGATTTCGCCAGGGAAGTCTGCGATGCGGTGTCCGACGTCTGGCAGCCGAGCCCGCAGCGCAAGATGATCATCAACCTGCCGGCAACGGTGGAAATGGGCACGCCGAACACCTACGCCGACCAGATCGAATGGATGAGCCGGCATCTGGCCCGGCGCGACAGCATCATCCTGTCGGTGCACCCGCACAACGATCGCGGCTGCGCGGTGGCGGCGGCCGAGCTGGCGGTGATGGCCGGCGCCGACCGTGTCGAAGGCTGCCTGTTCGGCAGCGGCGAGCGCACCGGCAACGTCGATCTGGTGACGCTGGCACTCAACCTCTACAGCCAGGGCGTGCATCCGGGGCTGGATTTCTCAGACATCGATGCGATCCGCCGTACCGCCGAGTACTGCACCCAGTTGCCGGTGCATCCGCGCCATCCGTATGCCGGCGATCTGGTGTTCACGGCGTTCTCCGGTTCGCATCAGGATGCGATCAGGAAGGGGCTGGCGCAGCAGCGTGCCGATGCGGTCTGGGAAGTGCCCTATCTGCCGATCGACCCGCTCGACGTCGGCCGCAGCTATGACGCGGTGATCCGCGTCAACAGCCAGTCGGGCAAGGGCGGTGTGGCTTACCTCCTGCAGCAGGAGCACGGTTTCGAGCTGCCACGGCGGCTGCAGATCGAGTTCAGCCGCGCGATCCAGCGCGAGTCCGATGCGACCGGCCGCGAGGTCACGCCGGACGACATCCACGCGCTGTTCCGCCGCGAATACCTTGATCGCGTCGCACCGTGGACTTACGTGCGCCACAGCCTCGAGGAAACCGGCGGCGCCGGTGGCGATGCCGGTTCGGGCGGGGCCGTGATCGAAGTCGAGCTGGCGTACGAGGGCGAATCGCGCATCGTCATCGGCACCGGCAACGGCCCGATTGCCGCGTTCGTCGCGGCACTGGCCGGTGCCGGCATCGAGCTGGCCGTGCACGACTATCACGAGCATGCGCTCAGGGGCGGCGCCGACGCGCAGGCGGCGTGCTACATCGAGATGGCCGTGAACGGTGCGCCGTCCGGCTTCGGTGTCGGCGCCGATCGCAACATCGTTGCCGCGGCGATCAAGGCCTTGCTGTCGGGCGTCAACCGCGCGCGGGTGGTCGAGGCGGCAACGGCCTGAGCAAACACCCCGCCGGCGGCGGGGTGTTTTCAACAAAGGTCGGCGTCCTCAGTCTTCGCGATCATGGGCCTGACCGGCGACGACCGAGCGGGCCAGCCGCAGACCGGTGGCCGAGGTCGACTCGGCCGGGTCGCCGGCGTAGCGGTCGGTGATGTGCATGTCCTGCCCGTTGTCCCAGCTGGCGCCGCGCATCACCCGCCCCGGCGCGTCGCCGGTGCCGACCGGGTTGGTCTGCGCCTGCGTGGTGTAGGTCCGCTCTCTGTCGCCGGTCCATTCCCACGCGCTGCCGGACATGTCGAACAGCCCCAGCGAGTTGGCGACGAAGCTGCCCACCGGCGCCTGCCGCGCGTAGCCGTCGGTCACCGGCCACGGCACCAGCCACGCCGGCAGCGGTTCGCCGAACAGGTCTTCGAAATACTGCTTGAAGCTGTTGTCGGCGATGTTGGCTGCCGGCTTGCCGTTGACCAGCGGTGCGCCGTTGCCCCAGGCGTTGACGATGTCCTGGCCGCGATCGCGCGCCGCGTACTCCCACTCGGCTTCGGTCGGCAGCCGGTAACCGATCACCCTGGCGACATCGGTCGTCGGCTGGCCGGCGGCGTCGAGCAGGTCGCCGGTCGTTTCGTCGTAGGCCCTGGGCCAGCCCTTGCGCTGGTTCAGCCAGTTCACGTACCTGATCGCCGCCCACCACGTGACGTTGACGGCCGGATTCTCGCCCCGCCCCATGTCGACGCCGCCCATGTCGGCCGAGCTGAGCGGCGCCTGACCGGTGGCGCGGGTGTAGCGGTCGAACTGGCGGTAGGTGACTTCGGTGGCGCCGAGCCAGTACGGCGACAGCGTCACCGTGTGAACCGGATACTCGTTCGGATAATTGACCGGGCCGGCGATCGTCGCACCCATCACGAAGCTGCCGCCGGGCACGCGGACGAACTGCCGGCCGTTGACGCCGGTGCCGAGCGCCCGCCAGACCGGGCTGCCGGCACCCGGTGCGTCGCCACGTGTCCACCAGCGTGCCTGATACAGCTCGCCACCGAGTGCGGCCAGTTCGCCGGCGGCATACGCACGCGCAACTTGCCAGTCACCGGCCGTGTCTTCGGCCGGCGCGGCCAGCCACGGCGCTACGCCGGCAGCCGGTGTGTCGCCACGGGTCCACCAGCGGGCCTGCCATTCCTGTCCCTGATGCGTCACCACATCGCCCTGAAGGTAGACGGCACCCGGCTGCCAGGCTGCCGCAAGCGCGCCGTGCATGCCGGTGGCGAGCAGCACGCCGAGCAGCAGCCGGTGCAGGCGCGTACCGGGTGGTTTTGCCGATGCCGGGTGGCGGGGCGGGATGGCGTGATTGACGTGTTTCATTGGTAATTCCCCTGTCCTTGGTGTCTTTCTGTTTGATTGCATGACATTGTCATGTTTTGCCAAATTGCCAGCGGCAGACCAAGGACTCAAGTGCCGGAGTGCCGGGAAGCGGCCGGTACAACAGCTGCATCAGCCGATGCTGATCCGGGGAAATGAAACGTGCGCAAGAACCGGAGTGCGGCGTGGCCCGAGCGGGCGCAGCATGAGGCCATGATCTCTACGGGAGCCGATCATGAAGCCGAACCCGACCGCCGCGCGTGCCCTGGCCACGCAGTCCGATCCACGCTGGGCCGCCGTGCTCGCCCGCGACCGCGAAGCGACGTTCTATTACTCGGTCGCGACGACCGGGGTGTATTGCCGACCGTCGTGTGGCGCGCGACCCAAACCGGAGAACGTCGCCTTTCACGCCAGTTGCGATGCCGCCGAAGCTGCCGGCTTCCGGCCATGCAAACGCTGCCGGCCGCGCCTACAGCCGGAAGTGCTGCGCCATGCCTGCGGCGAATCGCTCCTCGGCACGGTGCTGGTTGCACAGAGTGCCGGTGGCATCTGTGCGGTGCTGATCGGCGATGCAGCTGCATCGCTGCTCGACGATCTGCAGGCACGCTTTCCGAAAGCGCGGATCGGTCAGGGCGACGAAACGACGGTGGCGCTGCTCGCGCAGGTGCTGGCGCTGATCAGCCGGCCGGCACACGCGATTGCCGTGCCGCTCGACGCGCGCGGCACCGCGTTCCAGCAGGCCGTGTGGCAGGCGCTGCGGCAGATTCCGGCGGGCGAGACGCGCAGCTATGCCGAGCTGGCCAAAGCGCTCGGCGCGCCCTCTGCGGTCCGTGCGGTGGCAGGGGCGTGCGCCGCCAACCCGCTGGCCGTCGTGGTGCCGTGCCATCGGGTCTTGCGTAGCGACGGCACGATCTCCGGCTACCGCTGGGGCGTGGAACGCAAGCAGGCGTTGCTGGCGCTGGAAGCGCGCGGGGCGGAGGCGAGGGCATGAACGCGCCACTGCATGCGCCGCTGGCTGCGCTCGACTGGACCGGCACCGAAACCGCGCTGGACGCGCAGGGCTGGGCGCTGCTGCCCGGCCTGCTGTCCCCGGCCGATTGTGCGGCGCTTGCCGGCCTGTACGCCGGCGATGCGGGCTTTCGCAGCCGGGTCGTGATGGAACGGCACGGCTTCGGTCGTGGCGAATACAAATACTTCGCCCATCCGCTGCCGGACATCGTTGCCCGCCTGCGCACCGCGCTGTACCCGCTGCTGGTGCCGGTTGCCAATCGCTGGAACGCGGCGATGGGGTTGGACGTGCGCTATCCGGCCGACCATGCGGACTTCATCGCCCGCTGCAATGCCGCCGGCCAGCTGCGGCCGACACCGCTGCTGTTGCAGTACGGCGCCGGCGACTACAACTGCCTGCACCAGGACCTGTACGGCGAACACGTGTTTCCGCTGCAAGTGGCGATCCTGCTATCCGAGCCGGGGCGGGATTTCGATGGCGGCGAGTTCGTGCTGACCGAGCAGCGGCCGCGGATGCAGTCGCGCGCCGAGGTCGTGCCGTTGCGGCAGGGCGATGCGGTGGTGTTCGCCGTCAACCAGCGGCCGGTGCAGGGCACGCGCGGCGTCTACCGCGTCGCCATGCGTCATGGCGTCAGCCGGGTGCGCGCCGGGACGCGGCATACTGTCGGCATCATCTTCCACGATGCCCAGTGAAGTGCATGACGAGCAACCCGCGATGACCGCCGACCTGTTTGCTGATCTGTTCAACGAGGCCCCGCCCGACTGGCGCGAAGACCTCGCCCCCGGTGCCGTGGTGTTGCGCGGCTTCGCGCTGCCCATGGTGCCGGCGCTGCTGGCCGGCGTTGAAGCGGTCACCGCCAGCGCGCCGTTCCGCCATCTGGTCACGCCGGGCGGGCAGACGATGTCGGTGGCGATGAGCAACACCGGCGCGCTCGGCTGGGTCAGCGACCGGCGCGGCTACCGCTACGATGCGACCGACCCGCAAACCGGCCGACCGTGGCCGGCGATGCCGGCGGCGTTCGCGCAACTGGCGCTGGACGCCGCGCACGCAGCCGGTTTCGACGGTTTCACGCCCCAAGCCTGCCTGATCAACCGCTACGCCATCGGCGCCCGGCTCAGCCTGCATCAGGACAAGGACGAACTCGACTACGACCACCCGATCGTTTCGGTGTCCTTGGGGCTGCCGGCGGTGTTCCTGTTCGGCGGGTTCGAGCGCAGCGACAGACAGGCGCGGATTCCGATCGCCCATGGCGATGTCGTCGTCTGGGGCGGGCCGTCGCGATTGCGCTACCACGGTGTGCAGCCGATCAAGCCCGGGGTGCATCCGCTGCTGGGCGATGTGCGGATCAATCTGACGTTCCGCAAAGTGCGCTGAGCCGTGCGCGTCGCGCAGGCGGCGGCAATGATGCGATGGCAAAGCCGCACGATTGGCGTAGATTGCGGGCAAACTTAGCCCGAAGTGACCGATGACGCCGCACGCCCAGACCATCCGCTTTTTCCGCGAACGCATACCGTCCTTCGAGTGCGAGCCGGGTTGCCACGACTGCTGCGGGCCGGTGACGACGTCGAGCGAGGAAATGGCGCGCTTGCCGCGCAAGACCCGTGCCGAGCGCGACGCGGCGCTGACGGAGCTGAGCTGCCCGCACCTCGGCCCCAGGGGCTGTCAGGTCTATGCGGAGCGGCCGATCATCTGCCGGCTGTTCGGCACGACGCCCAAGCTTGCCTGTCCGCGCGGACGGCGGCCGGAGACGATGGTCGATCCGGCCGTCGAGCAGCTGGTGTACGACTTCTTTGCCAGGGTCAGGCACGTGCTGGTGTGAACCCGGCCGGTACCGCGGACCGGAGAAACGGATGGCTACAGATACTTGGGCGGGGGCAGTACCTGCTTGTACACGACCTTGCCGTCGGATTTTTCGCTGCGCATCACGTAGTTGCGGGCCCCGCACAAGGGGCAGCGGAACAGCTCGCCCTGGCCTTCGTTCCTGATTTCAACGTCCTCGACCTTCCACTGCGCCTCGCAGGCTTGGTTCAGACAGGTAAACATGGGCACCTCCGGTGTACGGTAAAAACAGCCGCGCAGGGTAGCATGCCGCTACATTGACTGCCTGGATATGGCAGCCATTTGGCGGTGTTCAAATTGCGGCCGAATTGCGCGATCGGTCAACGAAGGCAAGAGGATGCGTCGCGTCAGAAAGCGTTCGCGTCTCGGGAGGAGGGAATGAATCCACGTCGCGTACATGATCTGCTGCGCCAGAATTTTCCGGACTATTTCCGGCTCGATTTGGACTGGCGCAATATCGCCGACCGGACTGGTTCAATTGATGTCGAGGTACTGGCGCAGTATCTCGACCGTTACATCGATGCGGACGACGTGCTGGTCGAAGCGGGCAGGAAGACGGGCGCGTATCTTTCCAAGGCCGAGGTTGCGGCCTATGTCGCAACGCATTCCCGGCAGGGGGTCAGAATGACCGACCGAAAATTCGACGGTTTCGTTGTCCTCGGCGGGAACGGCGTCATTGCCGGCTGGCGTAGGGCTTCGCCGCCCGCAGATTTGGCGCTGCCTCCACCCAGGAAACGAGCCCATGAGTCCGAATGAGGGTTTCGCCCTGAGCGCCTCGAACGGCCTTGCCCCGCAGGGCATGCTCCGGGAAGTGAACCTCAGTCCTTGAAAGGCACCAGCCGCTTCGTCACGTTGTCAAAGCGCCAGTCCGGTAGCGCCGGCATGCCGTCGACGAAGGGCGGGAAGGCCTCGCCGCGGATCAGCGGCGCGAAGTACTCGCGGCCGGCCTCGGTCAGCCGGTAGCCCTCGGCATCGAGATAATCGCGCGGCAGCGTTTTCTCCCTGTTGGCGACGTCGGCCAGCGGTACCGCGGCGATGTGCCAGCGGTACGGCGTGGCCTGATCGCGGACGATGGCGGCCATCACGCTCCTTTTGCCTTCGAGCGCGAAGCCGACGGCAGCCTGGCCGACGGCGATCGCCTGTTCCAGGTCGGTGGCGGAGGCGATGTGGCGCGATGCACGCTGAAGATAGTCGGGCACGGCCCAGTGCACCTTGGCACCCAGTTTCGCCTTGACCAGATTGGCGAGCACCGGTGCGACGCCGCCGAGCTGGGCGTGGCCGAAGGCGTCGGTGGCGCCGCTTTCGGCGAGGAAACGGCCTTCGCCATCGCGGATGCCTTCCGACGCGACGACCACGCAATAGCCGACGCGCTCGACGGTCTGCGATACCGCAGCGATGAAGCGCGCCTCGTCGAAGGCGATCTCCGGCACCAGGATCAGGTGCGGCGGGGTATCGGCGTTGGCGGCAGCAAGGCCGGCTGCGGCGGCGGTCCAGCCGGCGTGGCGGCCCATCACCTCCATGATGAAGACCTTGGTCGATGTCGGCGCCATCGACGCGATGTCGAGACCGGCTTCGCGCACCGAGGTGGCGATGTATTTGGCGACCGAGCCGAAGCCCGGCGAACAGTCGGTCAGCGGCAGGTCGTTGTCGATGGTTTTCGGCACGTGCACGGCGGTCAGGTCGAGCCCGCGCGAGCGCGCCAGTTCGGCGACCTTGAGGCAGGTGTCGGCCGAGTCGCCGCCGCCGTTGTAGAAGAAGTAGCCGATGTCGTGCGCCTCGAACAGCGCGACCAGCCGGTCGAATTCGGCGTCCTTTTTCAGCTTGTGCCGGCAGGAGCCGAAGGCGCCGGCCGGCGTGGTTTTCAGCGACGCCAGTTGTGCATCGGTGAGCGTTGCCGCGTCGATCAATGCCTCGTTCAGTGCGCCGAGAATGCCGTTGCGGGCGAGGAACAGCGAGCCGATCCGCTCCGGATGCTGGCGCACGGCATCAATCACGCCCCAGGCCGAGGCGTTGATGACCGGGGTGACACCGCCGGACTGGGCGTACAGCGCGTTGCGCGGGCGCGTGGAAGTGGACATGGCAATCTCCGTCAGGCGGTGCGGGGTCGGGTCGAATCGCGCACGATCAGTTCGCCCGACAGGGCGACGACGCGGCGCGACAGCGCGGGTTCGTGGATCCGGTTCATCAGCATGCGCATCGCGGTGTCGCCGATGTCGTAGGTCGGCTGGCCGATCACGGTCAGCGCCGGTTCGACCAGCTCGGTCCATGCCTCGTTGTCGATGCCGGCGAGCGCGATGTCGTCGGGAATGCGCAGTCCGCGCTGGCGGATGGCGCGCATCGCGCCGAGCAGGGTCAGGCCGTTGCTGGCGATCAGCGCCTCGGGCGCGTCACCGGCATCGAGCCAGTCGCCGACCAGCTGCTGCGCGGCGTCCATCGTCGGCACCAGCCGGCGCGCGTCGGGCGTCAGGCCGTGGCGGTGCATGGCCGATACATAAGCATCGTGCCGCGCCTGGCCGGTGGCGCTGGTATTGCCGAACAGCCCGCCGATGCGGCGGTAGCCGTTGGCGACGAGATGGTCGACCAGCTTGTCGAGCGCCTCGTGATTGTTCAGTGCGACGCAGTCGGCATCGCCGAGCGCCCGGTCGATGGTGATCAGCGGGAAGTCGAACGTCGTGCCGGCGATGGCGGCACCGGCCGACAGTGTCGGCGAGAAGATCACGCCGCCGACCTGTTCTTCCTGCATCAGCCGCAGATACATCGCTTCCTTGGCCGGGTCCTCGTCGCTGTTGCACAGCAGTACGCGGATGCCTTCGCGGTAGGCGGCATCCTCGATCGCGCGGCTGACCGCGGTGAAAAAGGGATTGCGGATGTCGGCAACGATCAGCCCGATCGTCTGCGACTGCTTCGAGCGCAGCCGTCGTGCCTGCAGATTGGGCCGGTAGCCGAGCGCCTCGGCGGCGGCCAGCACTTTCTGCCGGGTCTGTTCGTTGACGAGGCCGTTGTCGGTCAGCGCCCGCGACACCGTCGCCAGCGACAGCCCTGATGCAGCGGCAACGTCCTTGATGCTGGGTTTCATGACCATGGATCGATAAAAACCTGAAAACGTTTTCTGCAAATCTATCAGCGTCACCCCGGCTTGGCTAGCGCCGTACGGCTGGATCTTGTCGGTTTCCGGCGTGAGACAACGCCTTTTGTCGGCTGTGTACACCATTGGTGCGCGCCAAATTGGCGTATTTGCTCGCTTTCAGCCGTAGGTGCACCACGATGAAGGATGCTCTTGGTGCGTCCGGGGTGTAACCCGTATTGACGCGACTACTGAAAACGTTTTCAAATTATTGCGTCATCCGACAGGAGTCTCCGACATGGCTTTACTGCTCACCCCGGCGCTGGTGCGACTGAACGCCGGCCCGGCCGACAAGAAGGCGGCAATCGCCGACGTGGCTGCGCTGCTGGCCGAGGCGGGGTTCATCGATCCGGCCTACGGCGACAGCATGCTGGCGCGCGAGGACCAGGCGAACACCTATCTGAGCCACGGCGTGGCGATTCCGCACGGCATCCCGAAAGACCGCCATCTGGTGAAGAAAACCGGGATTGCCGTCCTGCAGGTGCCGGCCGGCGTGACGTGGCTGGGCGAGGAGAAGGCACGCTTCATCGTCGGCATTGCCGCGCAGAACGACGAACACATTGCCGTGCTGCGCCGGCTGACCCGGCTGCTGGGCGACGAAGCACGGCTGGAGAGACTGTTCGTGACCGGCGACGTGAACGAGATCGTCGCCGCGCTGGCCGACGAGGCGCCGGCCGCGGCGGCACCGGCCGGCGGCGGGGTGGATTTTTCGGTCAAGGCCGAAATCGTGCTCGACTACCCGAGCGGCCTGCATGCCCGGCCGGCCAGCGGCTGGGTCGGTACGGCCAAGCGCTTCAACGCGCAACTGCGCATCCGCCACGGCAACGAGATCGCCAACGCCAAGAGCATGGTGTCGCTGCTGCAGCTCGGTGCCGAGTACGGCGCACGGCTGACGGTGTCGGCCGAAGGTGACGACGCCAGCGACGCGATCGCCGCGCTGTGCGCCACGATTGCCGAGCTGAGCCACGCCGAGAAGGCCAACGCACCGGCCGGATTCAGGCCGGCCGCCGGCGCGCCGCCGGTCGCGGCGCTCCCTGCGAACAGGCGAACCGGGCCGGGCCCGGATGATCCGGTTGCGGCCGGCAGGGCGCTGGAGCTGGCCTTGCGCCGGGTCGAGCGCCACCTGGCGCGTGATGCCGCCAGCCCGCTGACCGATGCCGTGACGCGGGAAGTGTTCGCGCGCCGGCAGGTTTACCTTGGCCATCTGCCGCTGCTGCAGCGGGCGTCGGCACGACTGCTGTCCGGTCAGCATGTCGTCGATGCATGGCGCGATGCCGTCGGCGAGACCGTGCAGGATGTCGCGGCAAATGCGCGGAGCGATCTGCAGGCGCTGGGCGAACAGGTATTGCTGGCGCTGAAGCAGAAGCCGGTGGTGACCGTCACGTGCAATCCGGCCATCGATCTGACCGTGACGCTGCCGGCCCTGCGGACCGGTGAGGTCAATCTGGCCGCCGACGCCGGCCGGAATGCCGGCGGCAAGGGCATCAACGTCGCAGCCTGCCTCGCCGATTACGGTCTTGCGGTGACGGTGACCGGCTTGCTCGGTCGCGACAACGCGGCGGTGTTCGAGCGCTTTTTCGACGACCGCGGCCTCGACAACCGCATGGTCGGCGTCGACGGCGAAACGCGGATCAACATCAAGCTGGTCGACGAACAGCGCCGGCAGACGACCGACCTGAACCTGCCGTCGTTCACGGTCGACGCCGACGCGCAGCAGGCGCTCGAGCGCGAACTCGACACGCTGGCCGGCAACGCGGCGTGGGTGGTGCTGTCGGGCAGCCTGCCGATCGGCGTGCCGGCCGGCTTCTACCGTTTCATCACCGCGCTGATGCATGCGCAGGGCGTGAAGGTGGCGCTCGATACCAGCGGCGAGGCGCTGCGCGCCAGCCTGTCGGGCACCGCGTCGGCTGCGCTGCCGGACCTCGTCAAACCGAACCGCCGCGAACTCGAGCAATGGGCCGGCCGTGCCTTGCCGACGCTCGCCGACGTCGTTGCCGCCGCGCAAGAACTGCAGCAGCGCGGCATTGCGCAGGTCGTGGTGTCGCTCGGCGAGGAGGGGGCGCTGCTGGTCGAGGCCGATCTGGCCCGGCTGGCCCTGGCGCCGGCACTGGCCACCGGCAGCACCGTCGGTGCCGGTGATGCGCTGGTCGCGGGGCTGATCGCTGCACAACTCGAAGGCCGTTGCGGGGACGATGCGCTGCGCCGCGCGGTGGCCTGCGCCAGCGCCAAGCTCGCCGTCGTCGGCCCGGCGCTGCCGGCGCAGGCCGACATCGACGCAATGGCCGCGCGGGTCGAGATCCGCCGCATCGACCTGCCGTCCAGTCACGTGGCGCCCGTCCACGCTACCGAGGAATAAACCATGTCCCCATTGTCCCCCTCCCTGGTTGCCGTGGTGGCCAGCCGTGACGGCCTGACCCGGCCGCTGATGGCCGCCGAGGCGCTGTCGCGCGCCGCCGACACGCTGGCATTCGCACTGAACATCGAAGTCCGCACCCGGCTGGGCGTGCAGCAGGCGCTCAGCGGCGACGCACTGCGCGGTGCCCACGGCGTGATCGTTGCCGCCGATGACGACGTCGATTTGACGCCGTACCAGGGCAAGCAGATCTACAGGCTGGGCCTCGACGAGGCGATCACCGGTGCCGCCACCGCGCTGGCGCGGATCGTTTCGGCCGCGGCAGCCGTCGGCACGCCCGACGCCGCAGCGGTTGCCGCATCCAAGGCGTTGAAAATCGTCGCGATCACCTCGTGCCCGACCGGCATCGCGCATACCTTCATGGCCGCGGAAGGCTTGCAGGCTGCCGCCGCCAAACTCGGCCATGTCATCCATGTCGAAACGCAGGGCTCGGTCGGTGCGCAAAGCCCGATGAGCGCGCAGCAGATTCGGGATGCCGATCTGGTGATCATCGCCGCCGACGCGCAGGTCGATCTGGGCCGTTTCGGCGGCAAGCGCGTGTACGAAACCGGCACCAAGGGCGCGATCAACAACGGTGTGAAGCTGATCGAGGATGCGATCGCCGGTGCAACGGTGCAGGGGGCGGTGACGGCAAAGCAGGGGCTGGCCGACGAAGCGGCCGAGGCCAAGAAGGCGCGCAACAATTTCAGCGGACCGTACAAGCACCTGATGACCGGCGTGTCGTTCATGCTGCCCTTCGTCGTTGCCGGTGGCCTGCTGATCGCGGTGGCGTTCGCACTCGGCGGCATCTACGCCTTCGACGACGCGCACAAGGGCATGCTGGCGTGGACGCTGTTCCAGATCGGCGCCAAATCGGCGTTCGCGCTGATGGTGCCGGTGCTGTCGGGCTACATCGCCTACTCGATCGCCGACCGGCCGGGCATCACGCCGGGGATGGTCGGCGGCATGCTGGCGGGTGCGATCGGCGCGGGCTTCCTCGGCGGCATCATCTCGGGCTTTCTGGCCGGCTATACGACGCTGCTACTCAATCGCCACATCAGGCTGCACCGCAATCTGGAAGGGCTGAAACCGGTACTGATCCTGCCGCTGTTCTCGACGCTGATTGTCGGCCTGCTGATGATGTACGTCGTCGGCGAGCCGGTGGCCGCGGTCCTGCACGCGATGGAAACGTGGCTCAAGGGCATGCAGGCGGGCAGCGCACTGGCGCTCGGCGCGATCATCGGCGCGATGATGGCGTTCGACATGGGCGGGCCGGTCAACAAGGCCGCGTATGCGTTCAGCACCGGGCTGATCGCCAGCCAGATCTACACGCCGATGGCCGCGGCGATGGTCGCAGGGATGACCCCGCCGCTGGGGATTGCGCTGGCATGCTGGCTGTTCAGGAACCGTTTCACCGCCGAGGACCGCGACGCGGGCAAGGCCGCCGCGGTGCTGGGCATCTCGTTCATCACCGAGGGCGCGATCCCGTTTGCCGCGCGCGACCCGCTGCGGGTGATTCCGTCGTGCATGCTCGGCTCGGCCGTCGCCGGGGCAATCTCGCTGTCGGCCGGTGCCGAACTCAAGGTACCGCACGGTGGCGTGTTCGTGCTGCCGATCCCGAATGCAATCACCCATCTCGGGATGTATCTGGTTGCGTTGCTGGCGGGTACCGTGGTTACCGCGCTGGCTTTGTGGGTGCTGAAAAAGCCGATCCGGACCGCTGCGACATGACGGCCGCACCATAAAGAACGGGGCGCCATGGCGCCCCGTTCTGACGTGTGGGCGTAACCGGAAACGCTCAGGGAACCGGCGTGGCCGGGACAGGCTGGTCGATGTAGAACAGGCCGTCGAAGGCGTTGAAGATCGGCCAGTCGACGTCCTGATAGTTGAAAGGACGAGCGGCAATCGACGACATCCAGTCCGGTTTTTTCTTTTGCTGTTTGAAGTCGATGAACGCCATCGGCAATCCGGCAACGCGCCATTCCGCTTCGATCAATCCGGCTTTGGGGGGCGGGACATCGAGGACGGTCGTGTTATCCATGTCACGCATTTGGCCGCTGTATCCGACAAATCCCGCCGAGTAGATCTGTTCCGGCCCGAAATGCTGGACGACAAAGTCGCCCAAAGTCATGCCCCAGAACTTGCCGGCGTGGAAGTTATGCGCCCAAACGATCAGCTTCTTGCCGGTGTAGAACTTTTCGGCAAGCCAAGCGACGTTCTCTGCCGCCTGCTGGTCACGCGCAGCCCAGTAAGGCACATTGCCGATGCTGATCTGCCATTGTTCGCTGGCTGCCGCGCGAATGCTGGCGACTTGCGCGCGCCAGAAGCCGGGCGATTCGAACATCCGGCCGCTGGCGGCGACGCTGTCGTCGAGTTCGGCGAGGACGGACGGTGTGAGGTCGATCAGTGCCTGCTTGTCCGCATCGCTGGGGGGACCGTTGAAGTTGTCGGCGACGACCGCTTGGGCAGCACGCACGAAAGCGTTCCATCGAGGGTCGGCAAGTGCTGGCGAGTGACGCAATGCGAGGAAGGCTTGCAGCGACGGCAGCAGATTGTTGACCGATTCGAGCCCCGCGTGCGGGGTGTCGTAGCTGGTGAGGATCAGCGGGCGTTTGCCGGTACGCTGGCTGTCGACATATTCGAGCACGCCACGGCCTTCTCGGGTGCGCGAATACATGTAGAAAATGCGGTCCGGTGCCAGCTCTGCCACTTTGCCGCCCGCCTGGGCGTAGTTCCACAGTGCCGTGCCGTCGAACATGCCGCTTTCGATCAGCAGCACGTCGAAGCCTTTTTTCTTGTGCAGGTACTGGACGATGCGGTTCTTCAGTTCGAACACATTGCCTTCGCCGTGCGACTGCTCGCCGATCAGCACGATGCGTGCATCACCGATCGCCTTGCCGAAGGCGCCCAGATCGGCGTAATCCGGATAGTTCGGACTGCTACTGATGATCTGGGTATTGTGGGCTTCGAGCCATTGGCCTGGTGTCATGTCCGAAGCGCTCCGGGCACCTGCATTCAGGCCAAGTGCCATAAGCACGACATACAACGTCTTGCGGAAATCCATGTCCGTATCCTGAGAAAAGGGAGGAGCTTGAATTATCCGTTTGGCATTTTTTTTGGCTGCCGAATTGCTTTGCCTTGCTTGGCTTTTGTGTTTCCAGATTGATCGCAGCCCGAACCGAAAGAGGGAAACGGGGGGCAAATTCACGCGTACAGCGTCTTGATGATGTCCTCGATCGGCACGTCCTCGATGACCAGATCGTGAATTCCGAAGGCGTCGTCGGCCCAGCGCACGAAGGCCGGCAACGGCTGGCGGCGGACGTCGAGCTCGAGCAACACCCGCGTCTCGCCGATGCGCTCGAGCAGCGTGACGCCCGGGAGGTCGATCTCGCCAGGCGGTCGGGCCGTCGCCAGCCGGATGCGCTTGGTCTGGCCGACACCGTGCTGCAGCGCCGCCATGTCGCCGTCGAAGACGACACAGCCGTGGTTGATGACGATGACGCGCCGGGCCAGCTGTTCGATGTCGTCGAGGTCGTGCGTCGTCAGGATGAAGGTCGTGCCGCGCGCGTTCATTTCCCGGATGAAACCGCGGATCCTTTCCTTGGCGAACACGTCGAGGCCGATGGTCGGTTCGTCGAGGAACACCACCTTGGGCTCGTGCAGCATTGCCATGATGAACTCGCACTTCATCCGCTCGCCGAGCGACAGCTGGCGCGTCGGCTTGCGGACCTGATCGCCGACGTCGAGCAGCGTCACCAGCGTCTGCAGCGTGTGCTCGAAGCGCGCCGGGTCGAGCCGGTAGATCGCCCTGTTCATGTGGAAGGCATCCAGCGGCGGGATGTCCCACATCAGCTGCGATTTCTGGCCGAACACCGCGCCGATGTGTGCGACGTAACGCTTGCGGTCGTGCCACGGCGTCATGCCGAGCACGGTCGCTTCGCCGTCGCTCGGATACAGCACGCCGGTGAGCATTTTCAGCGTCGTCGATTTGCCGGCGCCGTTGGGCCCGAGAAAACCGACGATCTCGCCGGCGCCGATCGCGAACGAAATGCCGCGCACCGCATCGACCTCGCGGGTCTTGCGCCAGAACACGCTCTTCAGCGTTTCGGCAAAGGTCGATCCGCGTTCGAACGTGGTGTAGGTTTTCCGCAGCGTGCGCACGCTGATGATCGGTTCGACCGCAACGGTACCGGCCTGTCTGTCCACTTCAACCTCCCGCGCTGGCGTAACGCGCCAGCATCATGCGCCACAGGCCGATGACGACCAGAACGAAGCACAGCGCACCGCCGACAGCCAGCGGCAGCGCCGGATCGGGGCGCCCCAAGAGCACCGACGCCGGCAGGTAGCCGAGGACCGAAACGGGGATGACCCAGGTCAGCCAGCCGAGCGCACTGCGCGTGAAAATGCCGTGCGGATACAGCGCAAATGCCGACACGGCGTCGAAGATTTCCTGCAGCCGGCTGTTGCCGATCCAGACGAAGCTCAGGCAGGTCATCAACAAGGCAAAGCCGAACAGCGTCAGTACCGCCAGCAGCAGCAGCGCGGCAAAACCGAGCAGCGCTGCGCTGCTGTCGGCGTCCGCGCCGATGGTGACGTTCGGCAGCGCAAGGCAGAACAGCGCGATGCCGCCGAGCAGCTTGCCGGTGTCCTCGGGCTGGAAGCTGTGGCCGAGCAGCAGCAGCAAGGTCGAGCGGGGCTTGAGCAACAGCAGCTCGAACGTACCTTCGCGCACCAGCTCGGTCGTGGTCCAGATCATGCCGAAGCAGAACGGAAAGGCAATGCCCTTGGCGATCAGGAACGTCGCCTGCAGCAGCAGTGCCTCGTCGCGCTGCCAGCCGGTGAAGCCGGCGCCATGCTGGTAGACGAGCAGGGTGGTCAGCGGCACGACCAGATCGGCGAGCAGCATGATGATCATGCTGATGCCGAGGTCGGCCCGGTCGGTCATCCGCGCGGCAAGCGCGCCACGCAGCAGGCAGAAGTAGACGGCGAGGCCGTCGCGCAGGCGGGCGATCATGCGCCGGCCGCACTGAAACGACGGATGCCCAGCCGCCACAGCAATTCGGACAGTCCCCACATCAGCAGGGCCATCAGCGCCTGACAGCCGACGATCTCGGGAATGCCCAGGCGGATGCCGGCCAGCTCGTAGTGGCCGAGCAGCACCTGGACCGGCACGTAGGTGATGAACTGGAAGGGCAGGAAGAACAGCAGTTGCTGCAGCTCGTGCGGAAACAGTGCCAGTGGCAGGAACACGCCCGCGCACACATCGCGCAGGAAACCGATCAGCCGGCGGGCGCCGGCCGTGCGCGTGAGCCAGAACGCCAGCGTGCCGACGCAGTAATTGACGAGGAACATGATGAGGAAACCGAGTGCCAGCGACAGCACGAACCAGCCGGTGCTGGCCGGCACCAGCCTGATCGAGAACACCAGCCAGAGGATCAGCCAGATCGGCAACGCCTCCATCCAGAGGCCGAGACAGCGGTGGCCGAGTTTTTGCGACAGCGCGAAGCCGCGGTGCGACATCGGCCGCAGCAGCACGGTCAGGAACTTGCCGCTGCGGATCAGCATCTGCAGGTTCCAGTCGGCAAAGTCGAACACCAGCGTACTGACGATCAGCACCGCGCCGTAATAGCTCATCAGCGCGGTGCGATCGTAGCCGCCGATGGTGCCGCCGTCGGCGAGCAGCGCCTGCCAGATCACCACCTGGACGAGGAAATAGGTCGGGCCGATGAACAGCGAAATCAGCATGTGCGAGCGGTACGCCGCCCATTCCTGATAGGTCGCGTAGGCAATGGCGCAGGTGCTGCGCCAGGCGGCAAGCAGCCGGTTCAAAGCAGCCCGGACCAGATGATGCCGCGCGGCGCGATGACCGCTTCCTGACTCCAGCCCGGGTTGTTCGGCACCATGTAGACGACCACCAGCTCTTCCTGCGGATCGATGAACAGTGCACTGTGCCACGCGCCTTCGTGCGCATAGGTGCCGGGGCTCACCAGACCGAAGTTGCTGTAGGTCTGTACGCCCAGCCCGTGCTCGAACGCCTTAAGCTTGTTGCCCCAGTAGTACGATTCGGTGTTCGGCGGCAGCCAGTTGCGTGTCATTGTCTCGACCGACTTGCGGCTGAGGATGCGCACGCCGTCGAACGCACCCTTGTTCAGCATCATCTGGCCGAGCCGGTACAGGTCGGCCAGCGTCGAGTACATCCCGCCCGCTGCCTGCGGAATCCCGTGCGGCGGGGTGCGCAGCAGCAGCCTTTCGTATTGCCAGGCGTTGTTGAGACAGACCTCGTCGAACCGCGACTCGGGCACGATGAAACAGGAGTCCTTCATGCCCAAGGGCTTGAGGATGTGTTCCTCGACGTAGGCTTCGAACGTCTGCCCGGAAACGCGGGCGATGATCTCGCCGAGGATGGCATATCCGACCGAGCTGTAACTGCTCCTGGTGCCCGGTTCGTACTCGGTCGGGCCGGTCAGCGCCGCGGTAATCCAGTTGTCCTTGACCCGGCTCGACAGCCATTCGTGCGGATACGGTTCGTTGTAGAAGCCCGGATCGGCCGGCAGCCCCGAGCAGTGGGTCAGCAAATGCCAGAGCTGGATCTGGTTGTGCTTCGGGTTCTGCATTTCGTCGATCAGCGCACAGGCGAAGGTTTCCAGGCAGAGCTTGCCCTGTTCGACCAGTTGCATCGCCGCAATTGCCGCAACCAGCTTGGTGATCGAGTAAACACAACGGAGCGAATCGGGCTTGAATGCCCCGGCCACCGGGTCTTCGCGCAGCTGGCCCATCGACCTGTGCGCGAACACCTTGCCGCGCCGCGCCAGCAGGTAGGACGCACCCTGAAGCTTGCCGTTGGCGATCAGGCGCTGGAAGTGGCGGTCGAGGTCGTCGAGCTTGACCGGGTCGAATCCGGCTTCGCGGGGGCTGATCTGGACCGGGGCGAGGTGAATGGGGGACTCTTGCTGAACGGACATCATCCATCTCCTTGCTGACGTTTTATAGTGCAAAGAGCTTACATTGATATTCCATTCAATGGGGGTTGAAAGGTGATTCTGGCGTTGCCAGGCTTGCTTTCTTTACGGGTTTTTTACATCCGCAGCTGACTTCTTTGCGCGCTTTTGACGCATGCCTCCTTAAAGTGGTGGCGTGTTCATCACCACGAGCGACGCCATGCAGCCTGTAGCCATCTGCCGTCACGACGCGGCGCAAGGCCCCGGCCACCTGATCGACTTCTTCGATGCGCATGCGATTCCCTGGCGGCTGTTTGCCGTCGATGCCGGTGAAATGCCGCCGACCCGGGCGGGCGAGTACAGCGGCGTGGTGATTCTCGGCTCGCCGGCCAGCGTCAACGACGGCCTCTTCTGGATGCGCCGCGAGGAAGCGCTGCTGCGCGATGCGCTGCGGCTCGAACGGCCGGTGCTCGGCCATTGCTTCGGTGGTCAGTTGCTGGCCAGGACGCTGGGTGCGCGCGTGCGGCGCAACAGCGTGCCGCACATCGGCTGGGGCCGGGTGCTGGTGACCCGGTTTGACGAAGCGGCCGAGTGGTTTGGCGCAAGGCGTGAACTCGAGCTGTTCCACTGGCATTTCGATACCTTCGAAATCCCCCGCGGTGCCAAGCGCGTGCTGTTCGGCAGCTACTGCATGAACAAGGGATTCGCGATCGGCGCGCATCTGGGTCTGCAGTCGCATCTCGAGGTCACGGCCGACAGCGTCAGGCTGTGGTGCCGCAACGACGGCGACGAAATCCGCCGCAACCTCTCGGTGTCGGTGCAGTCCGAGGCCGACATCCTTGCCAACCTCGACGCGCGCGTGACCGCGCTGCACCGGCTCGCCGACCGCGTCTACGGCCGCTGGGCCGCGCGCCTGCCCGGCTGGCACCGCATCGTCGTCCCGGTGCGCCCGCACACCCGGCCACGCGGCGGCGAAAGCTGGGGCGAACGGCTGATGCGTGCCTGAGTGCCCGCAGGCATAAAATGACTCCAGACCCCAACCGTTCCGACTGATGCCAAGCGACCAACGTCCCGATCCCGACCTGCTGCTGGCCGAACTCCAGGCCGACGAGGCGCGCGCGCAGCGCGGCCATCTGAAAATCTTCTTCGGTGCCAATGCCGGCGTCGGCAAGACCTATGCGATGCTGACGCAGGCCCGTGCGCAGGCGGCGCAGGGCGTCGACGTCGTCGCCGGTCTGGTCGAGACGCACGGCCGTGCCGAGACCCAGGCCATGCTCGACGGGCTGTCGGTGTTGCCGCGACGGGCAATGCCGCATCAGGGCCGCACGCTGTTCGAGTTCGATCTCGATGCGGCACTGGCCCGAGCCCCCGGACTGCTGCTCGTCGACGAACTGGCGCACAGCAACGTCGCCGGCAGCCGCCATCCGAAGCGCTGGCAGGACATCGACGAGCTGCTGGCTGCCGGCATCGATGTCTATACGACGGTCAACGTCCAGCATCTCGAAAGCCTCAACGATGTCGTCGGCCAGCTCACCGGCGTGCGCGTGCGCGAGACCGTGCCCGATCACGTCTTCGATGCGGCCGACGACGTCGTGCTCGTCGACCTGCCGCCGGACGAGCTGCTCGGCCGGCTCGCCGAGGGCAAGGTCTATCTCGCCGAAGCCGCCAGCCGGGCACGCGAGTATTTCTTCCGCAAGTCCAACCTGATTGCGCTGCGCGAGCTGGCGCTGCGCCGCACCGCCGAGCGTGTCGATGCCGAGCGGCGTGCGTCCGGCGTCGTGACGACCGAAGGGCGGGTGATGGTGGTGCTGGCGCCGATGGCCCAGCCGGACCGGCTGGTACGCCATGCGGCCAGACTGGCGGGGCGCTTCAAGACCGGCTGGTTTGCCGTACTGGTCGAATCGCCGTTGCTGGCGCGCGATGCGGCGATGCAGGCCCGGCTGTTTGCCGCGCTGAAGTTCGCCGGGTCGCTGGGCGCCGAAACGGCGACGCTGCCCGGACGCGATGTTGCGGCGACCCTCGTGGCCTATGCCAGCGAGCACGATGTCGGCACCGTCATCGTCGGTGCATCGCCCCGACGCTGGCGACCCGGGCTGGCCGAGCGCCTGCTGGCGCTGGCACCGGGAATCGCGGTGCAGACGGTACGCGTGGCCGCGGCACCGGCACGCTGGCTGCCCCGGTTCGGCCGGCGTTCGGGGGGCGTGCTGGCCGCCATCGCCGGCTGCGCCGTTTCCTCGGCCTTGCTGGTGCCGCTGGCGACCCTGCTGGCGCTGCCGAACGTGGTGATGCTGTATCTGGTGTCGGTGCTGCTGGTGTCGATCCGCTTCGGCCGGATCGCCGGCGCGACATCCGCGTTGCTCAGCGTTGCGGCATTCGATTTCTTTTTCGTGCCGCCGCGGCTGTCGTTCAACGTGTCGGACACGCAGTACCTGCTGACCTTTGTGGTGATGCTCGGCGTGGCGCTGACGATCAGCCAGCTGTCGGCACGACTACGCTTCCAGGCCGACGCGGCAACACGGCGCGAACGGCGAACCGCCGCGCTGTACGAGCTGTCGCAGGCGCTGTCGGCCGCACTGACGCACGAGCAGGTGGTCGACATCGCGCTGGCACAACTGGCGCCACGCATCGATGCCGACGTCGGCCTGGCGCTGCCGAGCCGCGACGAGGTGCTGTCGCACGTCGGCGGCGGCCCGGTCGATCTGGCCGTTGCCGACTGGGTGTTCCGCCACGGCCAGCCGGCCGGTCGCGGCACCGGTACGCTGCCGGCCGCACCGGCCTACTATCTGCCGCTGGCGGCACCGGTGCGCGTGCGCGGCGTGCTGGCACTGACGCCGCGCGGCGACTGGCAGCCCGGTCCCGAGCACGAGCGCTTCCTGTCGACCTGTGCGGCGCAGATCGCGCTGGCGCTCGAACGGGTGCACTTCGTCGAGGTGGCGCAGGAGGCGCTGGTGTCGATGCAGGGCGAACAGCTGCGCAACAATCTGCTGTCGACGATCTCGCACGACCTGCGCACGCCGCTGACCGTGCTGCACGGACTGGCGAGCACGCTGGTCGCGCAGCCGGCGCTGGGCGAAATACCACAGTCGCTCGCCGCGCAACTCGTCGACGAGACCGCGAGGATGAACGAGCTGGTTGCCAACCTGCTCGACATGGCGCGGCTGCAATCGGGTGAGGTCAGGCTGCGGCGCGACTGGCAATCGGTCGAAGAAGTCGTCGGCGGCACCGTGCGCGCGATGGGCGGACGCTTGAGTGCCCACGCGCTGAAGGTCGACCTGCCGGCCGGCCTGCCGCTGGTCGAATTCGATGCGGTGCTGATCGAGCGGGTACTGGTCAACCTGCTCGACAACGCCGCCAAGTACACCCCGCCGGGCAGCACGATCACGCTGGGTGCCAGTGCACCGCCGGGCAGCCTGTTGCTGACGGTGGCCGACGACGGTCCGGGCCTGCCGTCCGGGCAGGAGGAGTCCCTGTTCGCCAAATTCAGCCGCGGTGCGGCCGAAGGCAATACCGGCGGTGTCGGACTGGGGCTGGCGCTGTGCCGCGCCATCGTCCATGCCCACGGTGGTACCATCGCCGCGGCCAATGCCGGTGGCGCGGTCTTTACCGTGCGCCTGCCACGCCGGCCGCCGCCGACGCTCCCCGATCCATTCCAGAACGACCCGCCGCCGGAACCCGTCTGATGTCCGTACCCCGATCGATCCAGCCGCCGACCGTCGTCATCGTCGAGGACGAAACGCAAATCGCCCGCTTCGTCGCGCTGGCCCTCGAAGGCGAGGGCATGGTGAGCCATGCCGCGGGCAGCGTGCGTGACGGACTGATTGCTGTCGGGACACGCCAGCCGGATCTGGTGATTCTCGACCTCGGGCTGCCGGACGGTGACGGCGTGACGCTGATCAGCGAGTTGCGGGCGTTTTCCGACGTGCCGGTGCTGGTGCTGTCGGCCCGCAGCCAGGAGGGCGACAAGGTGGCTGCGCTCGACGCCGGCGCCGACGACTACCTGACCAAGCCGTTCGGCGTGGCCGAGCTGATGGCGCGCGTGCGCGTGCTGCTGCGCCGCCATGCGAGGCAGGACGCCGACAGCCGCGACGGCAGGATCACGATCGGCAACGTCGAGGTCGATCTGGTCGCGCGCGAAGTGCAGCGCGGCGGGGAGGCATTGCATCTGACGCCGATCGAATACCGGCTGCTGTCGGTGCTGATCCGCCATGCCGGCAAGGTGCTGACCCACCGGCAGCTGCTGCTCGAGGTCTGGGGGCCGGCCTATGTCGAACACAGTCATTACCTGCGCATCTACATGGGCCACCTGCGGCAGAAGCTCGAGACCGACCCGGCCCAGCCCCGGCACCTGCTGACCGAAACCGGCGTCGGCTACCGGCTGGTGCTGTAACGCCTGTCAGCCGTACAAACCGACCGGGCCTCGCGGGTCCGGTGTGCGGCGATGTCATTCCGGATGAGTGGCATTGTGAGGCGCTTGACCTGGAGTAAGCTCCAAGTATTAGCCTAGGCTCACCTGTCCATTCCCATGAACATCAGCGAATTTGCCAGTACCGTCGGCCTGAGCGCCGATACGCTGCGTTACTACGAAAAGATCGGCCTGATCGATCGCGTGGCACGCACGGCTTCGGGTCACCGCAGCTACGGGCAGGCCGATCTGGCCTGGCTGGGTTTCCTGATCCGGTTGCGCGAAACCGGCATGCCGATCGAAACGATGCAGCAGTACGCCGCGTTGCGGCGCGAAGGCGACGCGACGCTGGCACAGCGACGCGGTCTGCTGGAGGCGCACGCGGCCAGGGTCGAGGCCGAGATCGAACGCTTGCAGAGCCATCTGGGCAAGCTGGCCGACAAGATCGCGCTGTATCGCCGCATGGAGGTGGGCAGACTCAAAGGAGCCTGACCATGACCGTACCCGAAAGTCCAATCCCCACGAGCCGCTATGAACGCGGCCTGAACCGGCTGCGCGAGATCGACGGCGACGCCGGTGAAGCGGTGATCGCGTCGCTCGCCGACATTGCCCCCGATTTCGCGCGTTACGTGATCGAGTTTCCGTTCGGCGACATCTACTCGCGCCCCGGACTCGATCTCAAATCGCGCGAAATTGCCGTCGTTGCCGCACTGACGGCGCTGGGTAACGCCGCTCCGCAACTCAAGGTGCATATCGGCGCGGCGCTCAACGTCGGCTGCACGCGTGAAGAAATCGTCGAAGTCATCATGCAGATGGCGGTATACGCCGGTTTTCCGGCTGCGCTGAACGGCCTGTTTGCGGCCCGCGACGTGTTCGCCAGCCGCGACGCGGAACCGCGCGACACCGTCTGAATCCTTCCACCCGCTTGCCGCGCAGTGCGCCTTGACGGTCCGGCAGAAGATCAGCGCCGGAGGCTGGCCGGCGCCCGAGGGACTACGGCTTCGGAAACGGTTCGCTCGTGTGTCCGGTCATCGTGATGCCGGGTGCAAACCGGGTCGCCTGGCTTGGCCGGCACTCGTTGGCACCGTTGCAGAGCCAGGCCGAGAGCCACTGCTTCAGGTTCGTCAGAACGAAGCTGCCGTCGGCACGCGTGTACACACCGGGTGTGCAATGGCTGTCGGCCGGAGAACAGGTCTTGTCGAGCGGGTAAAACCGGTTGGTCTGCCACAGCACGGTGTCGCCATCGCGGACTTCCAGCCGTGCCGGCGCCGCCGGCTGTGCAAGCAGAACGCTGCTCATCGACACCGATACGACGCCGTCGTTGTTCGTGTAACTCACGCTGAAGCGTGGCGGAATGTGTTCGCTGAGCAACGGCGCCTCGTCCGTCCTGGCCCATGCGCCCCATTCGCTGGCCCCGGGCACTTCGCCCTGGACCGGCCATTTGGCGCGCCAGACGGCTCCGGCATGGACGGCCTTTTCGTCGCTTGCGTACGTACGGCCGGCCGACCAGGGCGACAGGCCGTTCGGGTCAACCGGCTGCCATGCACCCCATGCCGATCCGGGCGCTTCGTTCTGTGTCCACCACCTGGCCTCGTAGTCGGCGCCGAGGTGGCTGACGCGATCGCCCTTGTTGTAGACGCTGCCGGCCTGCCAGGCCGGAGCCTGTGGCGGCAGGGTCACCAGCCCGGTTGCCTGCCATTCGCTGTCGGTCAGGCCGTGCACGATCGCGGTGTTCAGGTAGTTGAAGTAATGCCATCCGCCGCCGTACGGATACATGTTGCAGACATAGTCGTGGCCGCCGTCGGTCAGGGGCGGAATGAGGGGCAGCTTTGCGCTCTGTCCGGTCGGGCGTGTGCCGTCAAAGGTGAAGTAGTCCGGCAGGGGCGGCGTGCAGGCGAGTGCGGCGGTGCTTGCGAAAGTGGCGATCAGGGCCAGGGCCAGGCGTTGCATTGTCAGTCTCCTTTTATTGGTATTGTCATCGCATGATGACAAATCAATAGTCTGAGACTATTTTTCGACTGTCAAATCACCATCCGGAATGTGCAGCGGCAACGCTGGAAGTAGTGTGGCTCGCGTTCTGTCACGAAGAATAAGGTGGCGCATCGCAAGTCGACGCTGCCCGGCGCGAATGAAAGTGTGCTGATTGCCGGCATCGGGCCGGCCGATCCGGCATCGGAATCGGTGCGAACGAAGGCAAAAGCCGGGTTGGATCCGACGGCTGACCGGACGAAAGGTGGCTGCGGTTTCAGGCTGTCGTGCGCTTGGGGCGGAAATAGCCGGTGTCGGCATAGAACGCCTCGTCCTGATCGGGCCACCAGCCGGGGATGCCGAGAAACGGCAGTGGCGGCAGCTGCTTCGGCCGCAGCAGCCGGTCAGCGTCGAGCTCGCTGGCGAGGTAGGCATCGAGCGCAGCAATGCGTTCGGTCAGCGGCAGCGCAAAGTGGGCGTCGTCGACGGCAACCAGCCTGCATTTGCCGGTCAGACCGCGGAACGGGGCGAGCAGGTATTCGTAATTGGCGTGGCCGAAGCACAGCGCTTCGATATGGCGGCCCCATGCTTCGCGGCGATGCCGGAACAGCGTGGACCAGTCGTGGTGGATCAGGGCGTCGGTCAGTGCCGGTTCGCTGCAGGCAACGATCAGCCCGCACTCGTCGAACAATGTGGCCGCATCGCGGACCGGCCCGCGGGCGCCGTCGCGCGTATGCCGCTGATGCAGCGCGTTCAGCGCGACCTTGGCCTGCGGAAAGGTGTGCCAGACCGCGGCATTGAAACAGTCGTGCCAGTTGTGCCGCGTGGCGATACGCCCGGCAGCGTGGATTTCGAGTTCGTAGTACTGCGTCAGCGAATCCGGATCGACGAACGACAGCGGCAGGCCGAGCCGGTTGGACGCCGGCGGTCCGAGCGTCTGCCAGTCGGTCCAGTCGGGCAGGCGGTCGAAGCGCGCCAGCACCGGGCGGATCGGCGCATAGGCAGGGTGCTGTGCAAACGCCGGCCAGCCGTTCATGGCTGCCGGTTCAGTTCAACGGGCTCATTGCAGCTTGCCGAGCTCCAGCCGGCCTTCGCCCAGCGGTTTGCCACCGGCGTCGAGCGCTTTCACGACGAGATAGTAGCCGGCACCCTTGGTGCACGGCGGCTGGTAGCCGCCGGCCGCCGACTGGCTGACCCACGAGAAGCCGCCGGGCAGTGCGGCCTGCGAACCGGTGACACTCGGCAGCTGGACGCTGGCCGCACCCTGCGCGACGCTGTAGCGCAACACGCCGAGGCTGGCGCCGCCGCGCTGGTTGTACTCGAGCTGCAGCGCCGCGGTGCCGCTGGGCAGGTCGAATACGTTCAGGGCTGGCGTGTTGCCCTTGCCGCCGAGCTGACTGCATTGCTGGCCGGCGGGAATCGCCATGCCGTTCCACGCCGGATTGGCAAAACGGACCGTCAGGCGCGGACCGTCGGCCATCGCGTACTGGATGGTGAACAGCACGGCAAGCAGCGCCGCGGCAATCAGGGGCAGGGACTTCTTCATTCGGAGGCCTTCAAAAACAAATCGGCTAGAACGTTCATTCTAGCCGATCCGGTCATGCGGTAACCGTGACCGCGGTCACGGTTTGTACGGTCTTTACGCCAGTGCCTTCAGCGCGGCGTCGTAGTTCGGTTCGTCCTTCACTTCGGCGACGAGTTCGGCATGCAGCACCTTGTCGTTGGCATCGAGGACGACGACCGCGCGGGCCGCGACGCCGACCAGCGGGCCGGTGGCGAATTCGACGCCGTAGTCGTTCAGGAACTGGCGGCCGCGCATGGTCGACAGCGTCACGACATTGGCCAGACCTTCGGCGCCGCAGAAGCGGTTCTGCGCGAACGGCAGATCGGCCGAGATGCACAGCACGACGGTATCGGCGAGCTGGGAGGCCGATTCATTGAAGCGGCGTACCGAGGTCGCGCAGGTCGGCGTGTCGATGCTCGGGAAAATGTTCAGGACTTTCTTCTTGCCGGCGAAGGACGCCAGCGAGACGTCGGCCAGATCCTTGCCGACGAGGGTGAACGGCTTGGCGCTGTCGCCGGCCTTCGGGAATGCGCCGCTGACTTCGATCGGGTTGCCGCCGAGGGTAACGCTGGACATGGGGTGCTCCTGGTGAGTGGTATCGTCGAGGTGGCTTGGGAGAGGGCGGCTTCTGGCGAGCCGCATCCAGTAAAAATGGCGCCGATTCCGCAGGAATCAAGCACCATTTCGTTTTCAGGCGATGGCCTTTTCGTACGCCGCGGCATCGAGCAGCGCCGCACGCTCGGCCGGATCGCTCGGCCGCAGCCGGAACAGCCAGGTGTCGTACGGTGCGTCGTTGATCGATTCCGGCGCATCCACCGCTTCGGCATTGGTGGCGACAATCTCGCCCGACAGCGGGCAATGCACGTCGGATGCGCTCTTTACCGACTCGACCAGCGCGACGGCTTCCTGCTGCTTGACCTGTCGGCCGACGGCCGGCAACTCAACGTAAACGAGGTCGCCAAGCGTCGACTGGGCGAAATGGGTGATGCCGACGGTAACCAGACCGTCGTCGTCGAAGCGGGCCCACTGGTGGGTTTCGGAGTACAGCAGATCGGCAGGAATTGTCATGGATAGAACCAGTAGATCGAATAACCGGAGGAGTCGAGTTGACCAAGGTCGAGTTGCAGGTAGGCACGCAATTCGTCGTTCGGTGCGAGCCGTGTGCGCTGCTTGTCGGCCGCGGGCAGGTATTGGGCTGGGGTGAAGCGCTTGCGGGCAACGACTTCCTCGCGCTCGTTGGTCAGCGTCAGTTCCAGCGTCGGCAGTGCCTGCTCGTACGACGCCAGATTGCGCACGCTGGCCGAGAGCTGGACGAGGTTGGGGCGGCCCGGCACGTAACTGAGTTCGGAGTAGTCCGAGCGCAGCAGTTCGGCATGGCGCGGCAGCGGCATTTCACAACCGAGTACATCGCAGGCCGAAACGTAGATCGGCCGCAGCCAGGGGAGTTCGGTCGACAGCGTGGCACGGTAGCGCAGGGCGATCTGCGTCAGCAGCACGAACACCGCGAGCGCGGCAAGACCGACGGCCACCCAGCGCCATGGTGACGGCGGTTTCGGCGGTGCCAGCAGCGCTTCGTCTTCGAGGGTGCGGATCGGCCGGTAACCCGATGGCGTGTCGTCGGTTGCGGCAGGTGCCGGTGCGGTGTCGATCGGTTCTACTGTTGCCGGTTCCGGTTCCGGTTCCGGTTCCGGTTCCGGTTCCGGTTCCGGTTCCGGTTCCGGTTCCGGACGGCTTGCAAGGTATTCAGCGACACTGAGCGCTTCGGTCGCCGTACTCGCCGGCTGTACGGTGGCCCCGGTCTGCGCGGGCATCGATTCAACGCCGGCAGCTGCCTCGCCGGCATCGGCAGCCGGTTCCGGCTCGGTCATGCATTCGTGCGCATTGAACACGAACGCGCACTTGCCGCAGCGCACCTTGCCCTTGTGGGCGGCGAGTTGCGCGGCAGTGACGTTGAATGCCGTATGACAGTTGGGGCAGCGGGTAATCGAACTCATCGCCGCCGATTGTAGCCCGGAATCATTGCGGCGCGTGTCAGCGCTTGCGGCCGGACAGGCACACCCAGCCTTCCGACTGCTTCGGCGGGTCGAAATCGAACCAGGCGCCGTAGATCGCGATCACATCGTCGGCCTGTTCGGCCAGGATGCCCGACAGGGCGATCCGGCCTCCGGCCCGTACGCGACCGGCCAGCATCGGTGCCAGCGCTTTCAGCGGATTGGTGAGGATGTTGGCGACAACGACGTCGTACTCGCCCTCCGGCAGGGCATCGGGCAGGAAGAAGTCGATGTCGACGCCGTTCTGCTCGGCATTCTGCTTCGAGGCGATCATCGCCTGCGGATCGATGTCGACGCCGTGGGTGGCGCCGGCACCGACCTTCTTCGCGGCAATGGCGAGAATGCCCGAACCGCAACCGTAGTCGAGCAGCGTTTCACCGCCGGCGATGTTGGCATCGAGCCATTGCAGGCATAGGTGCGTGGTCGGGTGGCTGCCGGTGCCGAAAGCCAGGCCCGGATCGAGTGCGATGTTGATCGCTTCGGGATTTGGCGATTCGTGCCAGGTCGGCGTGATCCACAGCCGTTCGGAAATCCGGATCGGGTCGAACTGCGACTGGGTCAGACGCACCCAGTCCTGTTCCTCGACGGTGACGACCTCGAAGCCCGGCAGCGCGATGCCGGCGGCGTTGGCCGCGGCGGCAACGGTCAGCTGCGGGTCCATGTCGTCGGAGAGATGGGCGACGACGACGCTGTGGTCCCACATCTGGTCGACCGGTTCACCCGGTTCGCCAAAGATCGGCTTTTCCAGATCGGTGCCGGCGGCAGCGTCTTCGATCGACACCGACAGTGCGCCAAGGTCGAAGAGGGCGTCCGACAGGGCTTCGGCGTGTTTCGAGTCGGTGGTGATGCGCAGTTCCTGCCAGGCCATGTCGGGTCTTCCTGAATCGTGTGATGGCCGTGATTGTCTCACGGCTTGGATGAACATGAAAAAAGGGCCGTTGCGGCCCTTTTTTCTTCCGTGCTGGCCGAGGCTCAGCCCAGGTTTTCCAGCAGCGCCCGGATCTCGGGCATCTTGTGCTCGAGGTAATGGATGCTGGTACCGCCCTTGGCGAATTCGCCGTCGAGCAGCAACTGCTGGTGCAGCGGAATGTTGGTGTTGATGCCCTGAACCACCATTTCCGACAATGCAATGCGCATCCGTGCCATCGCCTGCTCGCGGTTGTCGCCGTAGGTGATGATCTTGCCGATCATCGAATCGTAGTTCGGCGGCACGAAGTAGCCCTGGTAGACGTGCGAATCCACGCGTACGCCGGGGCCGCCCGGCGTGTGCCAGGTGGTGATCCGGCCGGGGCTCGGCACGAACTTGAGCGGGTCCTCGGCGTTGATCCGGCACTCGATCGAATGGCCCTTGATCTTCACGTCCTTCTGCGTGTAGCGCAGCGGCAGGCCTGCGGCGACGCGGATCTGCTCCTGGACGATGTCGATGCCGGTGATCATCTCGGTGACCGGGTGTTCGACCTGAACGCGGGTGTTCATCTCGATGAAGAAGAACTCGCCGTTTTCGTACAGGAATTCGAAGGTGCCGGCGCCACGGTAGCCGATCTGGCGGCACGCTTCGGCGCAGGCTTCGCCGATCTTCTTGCGCTGTGCGTCGGTCACGCCCGGTGCCGGCGCTTCTTCGATCACCTTCTGGTGGCGGCGCTGCATCGAGCAGTCGCGTTCGCCCAGATAGATCGCGTTGCCGTGCTGGTCGGCAAGGATCTGGATTTCGACGTGCCGCGGCGTCTGCAGGAAGCGTTCCATGTAGACGGTCGGGTTGCCGAACGCGGCGCCAGCCTCGGACTTGGTCATTTCGACCGACCGCAGCAGCTCTTCCTCGTTGTGGACGACGCGCATGCCGCGACCGCCGCCGCCGCCGGCGGCCTTGATGATCACCGGATAGCCGACCTTGCGGCCGATCGCGAGGACTTCCTTCGGGTCGTCCGGCAGTGCACCGTCCGAGCCGGGCACGCAGGGGACGCCCGCCTGCTTCATCGCGTTCTTGGCCGACACCTTGTCGCCCATGATGCGGATCGACTCGGGCGTCGGACCGATGAAGGTGAAGCCGGATTCCTCGACGCGCTGGGCGAAGTCGGCGTTTTCCGACAGGAAGCCGTAGCCGGGGTGGATCGCGTTGGCGTTGGTGACTTCGGCGGCCGAGATGATGGCCGCCATGTTCAGGTAGCTCTGCGGCGACGGATTCGGTCCGATGCAGACCGATTCGTCGGCGAGCTTGACGTATTTGGCTTCGCGGTCGATTTCCGAGTGGACGACCACGGTCTTGATGCCCATTTCGCGGCAGGCGCGCAGCACACGCAGCGCGATTTCGCCGCGGTTGGCGATCAGTACTTTTTCAAACATCTGTGAACTCCGTGAGACGTGCTGCATCCGTCAGGCGGATGCGGCACCGCATCAGCCGATGACGAACAGCGGTTCGCCGTATTCGACCGGCTGGCCGTTCTCGACGAGGATGGCCTTGATCACGCCAGAGGTTTCGGCCTCGATTTCGTTCAGGAGTTTCATTGCTTCGATGATGCACAGCGTATCGCCGGCGTTGACCTGCTGGCCGACTTCGACGAAGGACTTCGCGCCCGGGCTGGCCGCGCGGTAGAAGGTACCGACCATCGGCGACTTCACCGGCGTGCCGTCCGGCAGGGCGCTGTCGGCGGCTTCGGCCACGGCGGCCGGCGCAGCAACTGCTGCAGCGGCGGCCGGCGCCTGGAATTGCATCGGCTGCTGGATGTAGGCCGGTGCGGCGTTCTGGTTGACGCGGGTAATGCGGACTTTTTCTTCGCCCTCGGTGACCTCGAGTTCGGCAATGCCGGATTCCTCGACGAGGTCGATCAGTTTCTTCAGTTTACGCAGATCCATACGGCAACCCTCTTATCAGGTAATGCTTATTGACGCATTTATGGGGAAAAACGACGACGTCCGTTCAGGGCGTCGGATTGAGTGCTTCCAGGGCGTGGGCCAGCGCGTATTCGTAGCCCTTGGCCCCGAGGCCGCAGATCACGCCGATGGCGAGATCCGAGAAGTAGGAATGATGTCGGAACGATTCACGTGCGTGCACATTGGAGAGGTGCACTTCGACGAAGGGAATCTTGACCCCGGCCAGCGCATCGCGGAGTGCGACGCTGGTGTGGGTGAATGCGGCGGGATTGATGACGATGAAGCCGGTGCCGTCCGACAGGGCGGCATGGATGCGGTCGATCAGTTCGTATTCGCGGTTGGACTGGAAGGTCTCGACCAGTGCGCCTTGCTGTGCGCCGATTTCAACCAGACGGGCATTGATGTCCGCCAGGGTATCGGCGCCATAGTGCTGTGGCTCACGCACCCCCAGCAGATTGAGATTGGGGCCATGCAGCACCAGGATTTTGCGGGCTTTTGCCATGCTCACCTCCCAGTCTCGTTCCAAATCATCGGCCGGAGTTTGCCGAGGCGAAACGGCCTTGTCTAGCAAATTCGACGAAATTCCCGGCACTTTCGCGCTAAAACAGCTGTTTGAAAGTGCCGCGCCATCAAGCGGGTCGCGGCTTGCTGGCGAGGGGCGCTGGTATACTGCTGTAGTTTTGCTACGCGCCTGTTCGCAGCATTTTCCTACGTGATGGACCCCGATGCAGCTCTCCGACTTCGACTATTTCCTGCCCGAACACCTGATCGCCCAGTTTCCGCCTGCCGAACGCGGTGCGAGCCGTTTGCTGCACGTTGACGGCAGGACGCTGCATGACGGCCGGTTCCGGGAGCTGCCGACGCTGCTGCGTGCCGGCGACCTGCTGGTGTTCAACGATACCAAGGTGATCAAGGCACGGCTGTTCGGCCAGAAGGAAAGCGGTGGCGCAATCGAAGCGCTGGTCGAGCGCGTGCTCGATACGCGCCGCGCGCTGGCGCACGTGCGTGCGAGCAAATCGCCCAAACCCGGCAGCCGTTTGTGCTTTGCCGAACGCTGGTGGGCGACCATGGTCGAGCGCCGTGGCGATCTGTTCCTGCTCGAATTCGATCGATCCGGGACGGACGGCGATCAGTCGGTGCTCGACATCCTCGATCAGGCCGGTGCATTGCCGTTGCCGCCGTACATCACGCACACGCCCGACGACGAGGACGCCAGGCGTTACCAGACCGTTTACGCACGCGACCCCGGCGCGGTGGCTGCGCCGACTGCAGGATTGCATTTCACCGATGCCCTGCTCGAGCAGCTGCGCACGCAGGGCGTCGGTACGGCTTTCCTGACCCTGCATGTCGGTGCCGGCACCTTCATGCCGGTCCGCGTCGACGACATTGCCGAACACACGATGCATCACGAACGCTATTCGATTCCGCAGGCGACGCAGGAGGCGATCCGTGCCACCAAGGCGGCCGGCGGCCGGGTGATTGCCGTCGGTACGACCAGCCTGCGCGCGCTCGAGGCATCGTCGCAGCAGGGGATGCTGGCCGAGCCGGAGGGTGATACCGACATCTTCATTACACCCGGCTATGAATTCCGCGTCGTCGACCGGCTGATCACGAACTTCCACCTGCCCAAGTCGACCCTGCTGATGCTGGTGGCGGCATTTGCCGGGCTGGAGACGATGAAAGCCGCTTATGCGCATGCCGTGGCGCACGAGTACCGCTTCTTCAGTTACGGCGATGCGATGCTGCTCGAGCGTGCCGTTTCTATACCGTAATGTTTTCAATACATTGAAACAGTACCGACGCTAATCTTTCACTCGTCCTTTTCTTCGCTGTCATGGGGGCTCGCTAGGCTGCGCGCTCCCAATGACAAAATCCCCGAGAAGGGAAGGATGAGCATGTATCCGATTCACAAGAAGGCCGCGTTGTGCGCCACGCTGGCGCTTGCGCTGAGCGCCTGTGGCGGTTCGGACGGCAACAACGCCACGCCGGCCGCCGGCAGCACCAGCCTGCAGGTCCAGCCGTCGCTGGGTCAGATTTCGAATGCCGACGTGACCGTCAAGTCGCTCGACGGCAAGGTGATCGGCAGTGGCAGCATCGACGCCAGCGGCGCGGTCAAGCTGGGCCTCGGCAACGTCAGCGGTCCGCTGCTGGTCGAAGTGAGCGGCAAGGCCGGTGCCCGTTACTATGACGAAGGCCTGAATGCCGAGCTGGATTTCCCGGCCGGCGAAACGCTGCACGCATTGCTGCCCGGTGCGCAGGCGCAGGTCGGCGTGACGCCGCTGACCGAGATCGCTTACCAGCGCCTGCTGGCGAACAAGAGCGGCAAGCTGGCCGAGGTCACGGCCGCCGACATCGGCAAGGCCAATGACGATGTCCGCGTGCAGTTTGCGCCGGAACTGAAAAACCTGCTGTCGGTGCCCAAGCTGGTCAACGCCAGGACCGGCGCCGGCGCGCTCGACGACGACGAAGCCGGCCGTTACGCGCTCAAGCTTGCGGCGCTGGCCAAGGCCGGCGTGCAGGGGCTCGATGAATCCAAGCCGGAGCTGGCCGCCGGGGCCGACGACGCCAAGGCGGCGCTCGGCGCGCAGCGACCGATGCTCGCGCTCGGCCGCCAGCTGGGGCGCGACTTTGCCGACGGCCAGTTCGACGGCAAGGAAGGCAGCAAGGCACTGAGCGAGGCGCTGTACAACGCCGACGATTTCCACGACCGCATCCAGGACAAGCTCTTGCAGGCCGCGCAGCAGCTCGGTACCGCCAGACTGGTCGAACTGGTGCAGCAGGGCGGCGCGATGCCGCGCGGCAACGCGCTGTCCAGGGCCGAGAAGGGTACGCAGCTCGATCTGGCCATCCTGCAGACCACCGACCTGCACACCAACATCAAGAGCTACGACTACTACAAGACGCAGGACGACATCACCCTCGGCTTCGAGCGCACCGCGACGCTGATCGACAAGGCGCGCGCCGAGCTGCCGAACAACCTGCTGTTCGACAACGGCGACACCATCCAGGGAACGTCGCTGTCCGACTACCAGGCGCTGGTCAGTCCGGTCAGCTGCAATGCCACGCTGGCGCAGTACAAGGTGATGAACCTGATGCGCTATGACGCCGGCAACGTCGGCAACCACGAGTTCAACTACGGTCTGCCTTTCCTCGCCCAGGTCACCGGTGCGGCAATGCGCGTGCCGGGGACCGAGGACCGCAAGGGCTGCATGGGCCCGCGCTTCCCGCTGGTGCTGTCGAATGCCTACGCCGTCAGCGACAAGCAGCCGCTGTTCGCGCCCTACGTGATCCTCAACCGTACGTTCAGGACCGCCGACGGCAAGCGCATTCCGCTCAAGGTCGGCGTGATCGGCTTCGCCCCCCCGGGCATCATGAGCTGGGACAAGCGCAACCTCGACGGCAAGGTCTACGTCGAGGGCGTGAAGGAAGCCGCCGAGAAGTACGTGCCGGCGATGCGCAAGGCCGGTGCCGATATCGTCGTGGCGCTGTCGCACGGCGGTATCTCGGCCGCGCCGTATTCGCCGGACATGGAGAATGCCGTGTACCACCTGGCCAAGGTGCCGGGCATTGACGCGATCGTGTCGGGGCATTCGCACAGCTATTTTCCTGACGGCAAGAACTACGCCGGGATTGCCGGCGTCGACAACGTCAAGGGGCTGGTCAACGGCGTGCCGACGGTCATGGCCGGGTTCTGGGGCAATACGCTCGGCGTGCTCAAGCTGGGCGTGACCTACGACGGCGCGCAATGGAAAGTCACGCAATCACAGGGCGAACTGCGCTCGATCAACAGCAAGGTCGGCAACGACACGGTCGCGGTGGCGCCGCACGCCGCGGTCGGCAAGCTGGTACAGAAGGAGCACGAGGGCACGATCCGCTACGTGTCGACGCCGGTCGGCACGACCGAATTCCGCATCAGTTCGTTCTTCTCGCAGGTCGGCGATACCGCGGCGATGCAGTTGATCAATGCGGCGCAGAAGGACTACGTCGAGCGCTACGTCAAGGCCAGCCTGCCGCAGTACGCCAACCTGCCGGTACTTTCGGCGGCGGCACCGTTCAAGGCCAATTACCGCGGTACCGGCTACACCGACATCCCGGTCGGTGGTGTCGCGATCAGGAACGTCGCCGATCTGTACCTGTACCCGAACACGCTGCAGGCGGTGAAGATCGACGGCACGGCGTTGAAGGCATGGCTGGAGAAGGCGGCCGAGCAGTTCAACCAGATCAGTCCGACCCAGACCGCGGATCAGCAGCTGATCAACGGCAGCTTCCCGTCGTACAACTTCGACCAGATCGATGGCGTCCAGTACGAGATCGACGTGACCCGGCCCAAGGGCAGCCGCATCGTCAACCTGCGCTGGAACGGCCAGCCGGTCGCTGCCGGCCAGCAGTTCATCGTCGCGACCAACAACTACCGCGCCAGCGGTGGCGGCGGTTTTGCCAGCCTCGATGGCAGCAAGACGATCTTCGACGCGCCGGATGCCAATCGCGACATCATCGTCGCCTACATCAAGGCGCAGAAGACGCTGACGCGTGCAGCACAGGGCGCCGACGGCAACTGGCACTTTGCCAGGGCGACGCTGGCGGGCCGCGTACTGTTCGAGTCGGCGTATGACGCCGAGGCGGTTGCCCGCGCCGACGGCATCGCCAATGTGTTCAAGGTCGAGGACAAGGCCGACAGGAGCGGCTCGATCTACAAGCTCGACCTGAGCCTGTAATCGACTCACGGCAATCCAGCCCCGGCGCCGGCCGGGGTTTTCCCATTTGGAGGGTGACATGTGGGCATTGATCAGACGCTGGCGCTGGCCGGTGATGCTGTTGCTGGTGGCGCTTGCTGCCGCCGCGGGCCTGTCGGCCAGCGCATCGGCGCAGCGCCGTGCGGCGCTGGCGCAGCCGGCGAGCGCGATCCGGCAGCTTCGGTTCGACGTGCAGGCGCATCGCGAAGGCGGCGAGCGGACATTGCGGCAACTCGCCGACTACGGCCATCCGCTGGCCGCGCGGACGATGGCCGAACTTGCGGCGGTCGACCCGACGCCGGACGCACAGCAGCGTGCACTTGACTGGTACCGCCGCGGCGCCCGGTCTGGCGATGCCGAGTCGGCTTACCGGCTTGGCCTGGCCTATCTGCAGGGGCGGACGCTGCCGGGCGATCCGCTTGCGGCCCGGCACTGGTTCGAACGTGCCGGTACCTTGCCGGCGGCCCGCCACCGGCTGGCCATGATGCTGCTGCGCGGCGAGGGAGGCGTGGCCGATCCGGTGCTGGGACAGCAATGGCTGGCGCAGGCGGCGGCCGATGGCGATGCGGATGCCATGTTCGCGCTGGCCAACCGTTACCGCGACGGCGACGGCCTGCCGCATGACGAGGCGCTGGCGCTGTACTGGTATCAGGCGGCGGCCAGCGACGAGCATCCGGCGGCGCTGCAGACGCTGTCGCTCGCGTATGCACGCGGCGAGCTGGGGCTGCCGGTTGATCCCGCTCAGGCACAGTTTCTTGGCGAGTACGCCGGCCATGCGGCGAAGTGCCATACACCGCATACCCGGGTTGCGCTGTTCTGAGTGCGCCCCCGGACGCTGGCCGCCGGTAATCATCCTGTGGTCATGCGGCGTCCGGCCGTGGTAATTTCGGCACCTTGCGGGGGCTGCGTTGGCAGCCCCTTTGATATTGCGCCGGACTGTTTTCCGGCGGCACGAGGAATCAGTATGGCTCAACAGCAAGGCTTGCAGTTCACGCTGCACAAGACCAGTGGCGGTGCCCGGCGCGGCACGATGGTGCTCAATCACGGCGTGGTCGAAACGCCGGTGTTCATGCCGGTCGGCACTTACGGGACCGTCAAGGCGATGACGCCGCGCGACCTGAACGAGATCGAAGCGCAGATCTGTCTCGGCAACACCTTCCACCTGTGGCTGCGTCCGGGGCTGGAAGTCATCAACAAGTTTGGCGGCCTGCACCGGTTCATGGGCTGGGACAAACCGATCCTGACCGACTCGGGCGGTTTCCAGGTGTTCAGCCTGGGCGACCTGCGCAAGATCACCGAGGAAGGCGTCAAGTTCCAGAGCCCGGTCAACGGCGACAAGCTGTTCCTGACGCCGGAAGAGTCGATGCGGATTCAGCGTGCGCTCAATTCCGACATCGTGATGATCTTCGACGAATGCACGCCGTACCCGGCCGACCGCAAGCAGGCGGCCGATTCGATGCGCATGTCCTACCGCTGGGCCAAGCGCTCGCGCAGCGAGTTCGACAGGCTGGAAAACCCGAACGCGCTGTTCGGCATCGTTCAGGGCGGGATGTACGAAGACCTGCGCGACGAATCGCTGGCCGGCCTGAACGACATCGGCTTCCACGGCATGGCGATCGGTGGCCTGAGCGTCGGCGAGCCGAAAGAGGACATGGAACGCATCCTCGCGCACACCGCCCCGCGCCTGCCGGTAGACAAGCCGCGCTACCTGATGGGTGTCGGCACCCCCGAGGATCTGGTCTACGGCGTCAGCCAGGGCATCGACATGTTCGACTGCGTGATGCCGACCCGCAACGCGCGCAACGGCATGCTGTTCACGCGCTTCGGCGACATCAAGATCAAGAACGCCAAGCACCGTCTCGACGAGCGGCCGCTCGACGAAACGTGCGACTGCTACGCGTGCCAGAACTTCAGCCGCGCCTATCTGCACCACCTGTTCCGCTCGGGCGAGATCCTCGGTTCGCAGCTCAATACCATCCACAACCTGCGCTACTACCAGGTGCTGATGGCCGAGATGCGTGCCGCGATCGATGCCGATGCCTTCCCGGCTTTCGTCACACGCTTTCACGCCGATCGCGCCCGTGGCATCGATTGATGGGCGCGTGCGCTAGAACAAAAAACCCGGCCAGGCCGGGTTTTTTGTTGTCGGTGCTAGGGACTTTCACCAGCATGCCGGGCCGGCTTGATCTGGATCAAACTTGGCCGGCGCGTGCCTCTGCACCATGCCGCTCCATGACAATGGAGAGAAAACGATGCAGCCACTGGTTGAATGGCATGACGGCCTGTCGGTCGGGATTCAGGAAATCGACGAGCAGCACAAGGTGCTGGTCGATCTGCTGAACGAGTTGTACGACGCGATCCGAGAGCACCACGGCCGCGAAGCATCGGTGGCCATTCTGGCGCGGCTGGCCGACTACACGCGCATCCACTTCACCGTCGAAGAGAGCCTGATGCGCATCCTCGGCTATCCCGAGTACGACGAGCACAAGGTGCACCACGAATCGCTGATCGCACAGTTGCAGGCCTTCCAGCAGCGGGTGGCCGACGGCGATGCCATCACCTTCGAGCTGCTGCATTTCCTGCGCAACTGGCTGACCAAGCACATCCAGGAGGGCGATACCCGCTACACCGAGTTCTTCCTGTCGCGCGGCGCCCAGCGCAACTGGCAGAAAAAGGGCTGGCTGGACCGTTTCTGGTCGGGTATCGCCGGCTGATTCCGGCCGGGCTAGCGGTGGCTGAGCAGGCCGTTCTCGAAGCGGATCTTGTCGCCCTTGTGGAAGCCGTGGTCGGCATCGTCAAACTTCACCGTCTGCATGGCGCCACTGTTGAGCTTGAAACTGACTTGGTAGACCGTCTTCTTGCTGACGTGTTTCTGCACTTCGTTGCCGGCATAGGCGCCACCCGCCGCGCCGGCGACGGTGGCGATCGTCTTGCCGGTACCGCCGCCGATCTGGTTGCCCAGCAGGCCGCCGACGACCGCGCCGCCGATCTTGCCGGTCCAGCCGCCTTCGCCTTCCTGTTCGACCGCCTGCACCTTGGTGACAACGCCGCAGTCGTTGCAGCTGGACGCTGTCGCCCGTTGCGGCACCCTGGTGCCGGTCCCGGGCGGCTCGGCGCTGGCCAGTTGCCGATGGCCGGCAATCAGCTCCTTGCAGTCCCGGTTGATGTGGACCTTGCGCACGCCGCCGCTGTAGCAGCTCGGCGTTTCGTCCGGGCTGCGCGCCGACCGCACGAGGTCGAGAGTCGTCGTCCGATGGTCGATGGCGGCATCGATGCAACTTTTCTGTCCGCCGGCTGCCTGTTCGATGCACGCGACGGTGCCGGACTGATGTCCGGTGCCGTGGATGGTTCCGGTGTCGTTCAGACCGTCTGCGTGCGCCCAGCTACCGGCTGTCAGCGCGGCGGCGGCAATCCACAGTGCAATTCGCATGATCGGGGTTTCCGTTTATTGCAGGCACCCTCATTTTAGGGGGGGGCATCCGTCGCTGCGTGAAGGATGTCGGTAGATTTCAGACAGGGGGCGGGCTAGAATGACCCGCTTCGTTTTTTGCCACTCTCAATAAAGGCCCGATCGATGTTTATCGCTCCCGCTTACGCCGCCGACGCGGTTCCCGCCGCTGCCGGTTTCATGCAGTTCCTGCCGATGATCGTGATCTTCGTGCTGTTCTACTTCCTGCTGATCCGTCCGCAGCAGAAGCGTGCCAAGGAACAGCGGGCGATGCTCGACGCACTGCAGAAGGGCGATGAAGTCGTGACCAGCGGCGGTACCCTGGGCCGCATCGTCAAGGTCAGCGAGCAGTACATCACGCTCGAACTGGCCGACAACGTCGAAATCCTGGTGCAGCGCGGCTCGGTGTCGCAGCGCCTGGAAAAAGGCACCATCAAGAACAACAAGTAATCGCTCCGGGGCGGCCATGGTCGCCCCGTTGTGCTTTCTGGCCGGCGCCTGCCGGCCACTTCAGGTTTAAGGGATGCAATGAACCGCTACCCGTTGTGGAAATTCGTATTGATCGCCGTGGCACTGGTTGCGGCCTTCTTCTATACGCTGCCGAACTTCTTCGGTGAAAGCCCCGCCGTGCAGATCTCGAGCGCGCGCACCATGGTCAAGGTCGATACGTCGACGCAGACCCGTGCCGTGGCCGCAGTCAAGCAGGCCGGCCTGAATCCGGAAGACGTGCTGTTCGACGGTGCGTCGGTCAAGCTGCGCTTCAAGGACATCGATGCCCAGCTCAAGGCCAAGGACGCGCTGCAGGCTGCGCTTGGCGACGACTATGTCGTGGCGCTGAACCTGCTACCGCAGACGCCGGCCTGGCTGCAGGCGATCGGTGCCAAGCCGATGTTCCTCGGCCTCGACCTGCGCGGCGGTGTGCACTTCCTGCTCGAAGTCGACATGAAGGCCGCCGTCGACAAGGCGCTCGAGAAGACCGCCGGCGACGTTCGTCGCGAGCTGAAGGACAAGAAAATCCGCTATGGCGCCGTGGTTCGCGGTCGCGACAGCGTTGAAGTCCAGCTGCGTGATGCCGAGACCGTCGATGCGACGCTGCCGGTCGTCACCAAGCTGCTGCCGAACCTGAAAGTGACCCCGGTCAAGGGCGACAGCAACAAGATCGTCGTGACCTATCCGCAAGCGGCGCAGCAGAAGCTGTCCGAGGACGCGGTGAAACAGAACATCACCACGCTGCACAACCGCGTGAACGAACTCGGCGTGGCCGAACCGATCATCCAGCAGCAGGGCGCCGGCCGCATCGTCGTCGAACTGCCGGGCATCCAGGACACCGCCAAGGCCAAGGACATCCTCGGCCGGACCGCGACGCTGGAAGTCCGTCTGGTCGATGACGACCCGGCCAACCTGCAGGCCGCGATCGGCGGCAACGTGCCGGCCGGTACCGAGCTGATGACCGAACGTCGCGGCAGCAACGGTCAGAACGTGCCGATTCTGGTGAAGAAGGAAGTCGAACTGACCGGCGACAACATCAACGATGCACAGGCCGGTTTCGACGAGCACAACAATGCTTCGGTGAACATCAACCTCGATTCGACCGGTGCGACGATCTTCAAGGACCTGAGCCGCGAGAACATCGGCAAGCGCATCGCGATGATCCTGGTCGAGAAGGGCAAGGGCGAGGTCGTGACCGCGCCGGTGGTCCGCAGCGAAATCGGCGGCGGCCGCGTGCAGATTTCCGGCTCGATGGGCGTTGCCGAAGCCAATGACACCGCGCTGCTGCTGCGTGCGGGTTCGCTGGCTGCGCCGATGAACATCGTCGAGGAACGCACCATCGGTCCGAGCCTGGGCAAGGACAACATCAAGAAGGGCTTCGATTCGACGCTGTACGGCTTTGCGGCAATCGCGATCTTCATGGTGATTTACTACCGCGTGTTCGGTCTGGTCTCGGCGGTTTCGCTCGGCGGCAACCTGCTGTTGCTGGTGGCGCTGCTGTCGGCGATCGGCATCACGCTGACGCTGCCGGGTATTGCCGCCATTGCACTGACGCTGGGCATGGCGATCGACTCGAACGTGCTGATCAACGAACGGATCCGCGAGGAGCTGCGCAACGGCATGACGCCGCAGGCGGCGATCTCGAACGGCTACAGCCACGCCTGGGCGACGATTCTCGATTCGAACGTCACCACGCTGATCGCCGGTGTCGCGCTGCTGATCTTCGGTTCGGGTGCGGTTCGCGGCTTTGCCGTGGTGCATTGCCTCGGCATCCTCACGTCGATGTTCAGTGCCGTGGTCGTGTCGCGCGGCATCATCAACCTGATTTACGGCTACCGCCGCCGCCTGACCTCGCTGTCGATCGGCCAGGTCTGGGTGCCGGACCAGAAGAACGCATAAGGGCCGCTCAAGATGGAATTTTTCCGTATCAAACGCGACATCCCGTTCATGAGCTACGGCAAGCTCACGACGGCGATTTCGCTGCTCACCTTCGTGGCCGCGGTGTTTTTCCTGGTGTTCAAGGGCCTCAACTTCGGTGTCGAGTTCACCGGCGGCACCGTGATGGAGCTGCGCTACCAGCAGGCGGCCGACCTGAACCAGATCCGTACCCAGGTCGAACACCTGAAGTACGGTGAGGCGCAGGTGCAGTCGCTGGGAACGACGCGCGACGTGATGGTGCGTCTGCCGAACATCAAGGACAAGACCAGCGCCCAGCTCTCGAACGAAGTGATCACGGTGCTCAAGACCGAGCGTCCGGACGTCGAGTTGCGCAAGGTCGAGTTCATCGGTCCGTCGGTCGGTGACGAACTCGTCACCCACGGTCTGACGGCGATCATCCTCGTCTGCCTCGGCATCATCGTTTACCTCGCGATCCGCTTCGAATGGCGTTTCGCGGTGTCGGCGGTGATCGCCAACATGCACGACGTGGTGATCATTCTCGGCTGCTTCGCGCTGTTCCAGTGGGAGTTCAACCTGACGGTGCTCGCCGGCGTGCTGGCGGTGCTCGGTTACTCGGTGAACGAATCGGTCGTCGTGTTCGACCGGATCCGCGAGAACTTCCGCTCGCCGAAGATGCGCGGCAAGACCGTGCCGCAGGTGATCGACAACGCGATCACCGCGACGATGAGCCGGACCATCATCACCCACGGTTCGACCGAGGCGATGGTGCTGTCGATGCTGGTCTTCGGCGGTGCGGCGCTGCACGGCTTCGCGATGGCGCTGACCATCGGTATCCTGTTCGGTATCTACTCGTCGGTCCTGGTCGCATCGCCGCTGCTGCTGATGTTCGGCGTGACCCGCGAGAACATGGTCAAGCCGGTGAAGATCAAGGAAGAAGCGGTCGTCTGATCGGCACATGCCGAACGCATGAACCATTTGCGCGCCGGCGGGTCCATCGCCGGCGTTTTCTCGTTTAAGGACTGTGATGGAATTCAATCCGATCGACGTTTTCCTGCATCTGGACGTCTACCTTGCCCAACTGGTGAACCTGTACGGCCCGTGGGTCTACGCGATCCTGTTCGCGGTGATCTTCTGCGAAACCGGCCTCGTGGTCACACCGTTCCTGCCCGGTGATTCGCTGCTGTTCATCGCCGGCATGATCGCCGGTGGCGGCCACATGAACGTGCATTTCCTGGTCGTGCTGCTGTTCATCGCCGCGGTGGCGGGGGATGCGCTCAACTACGTGATCGGCCGCTACTTCGGCCACAAGCTGTTCGCCAATCCGGACTCGAAGATCTTCCGCCGCGACCACCTCGAGAAGACGCATGCCTTTTACGAGCGCCACGGCGGCAAGACCATCATCCTCGCGCGCTTCGTGCCCATCGTCCGGACCTTCGCACCGTTCGTGGCGGGCATGGCCGAGATGACCTACAAGCGCTTCGTGCTCTACAACATCGTCGGCGCAGCCATCTGGGTCGTGTCGCTGCTGTACGCCGGCTACTTCTTCGGCGGGATCACCTTCATCCAGAAGAACATCGGCCTGATCGCCATCGGCATCGTGCTGGTTTCGATCATTCCGGTCGTCATCGAAGTGCTTCGGCAGAAGTACAGCAAGAAACCGGCATGAGCGAGGCGTTTTACACCGACAAGGCGGCGATCCGCGCCAGCTTCGACGCGGCGGCCGCCAGTTACGATGCGGCGGCAGTGCTGCAGCGCGAGGTGGCCGACCGGATGGCCGACCGGCTCGATCTGGTGCGGATGCGCCCCGCACGGGTGCTCGATGCCGGTTGCGGTACCGGCTACATGGGCAAGGCGCTGCTGGCACGCTATCCGGAGGCCCAGCTGGTCGAACTCGACTTGGCGCCGGCGATGCTGCAGATCGCCCGGGAGCGCCACGCCGGCGGCGGCCTGAAGAAGCTGCTGTCACGGTTCGAGCGCAACCGCCCGGTGCAACTGTGCGGCGACATCGAAACGCTGCCGCTGGCCGATGCATCGGTCGACCTGATCTGGTCGAATCTGGCAATCCAGTGGTGCAACACGCCGGATGCAACCTTCTGCGAGTTCCTGCGCGTACTCAAGCCCGGCGGCCTGCTGATGTTTTCGACGCTGGGGCCCGACACGCTCAAGGAACTGCGTGCGGCCTTCGATGGCGTCGACGGCTACAACCATGTCAACCGCTTCATCGACATGCACGACCTTGGCGATGCGCTGTCGCACAGCGGCTTTTCGACCCCGGTGATGGACATGGAAACGCTGACCATGACCTATCCGGACGTGAAGAGCGTGATGCAGGACCTGAAAGGAATCGGCGCACACAATGTCACCGAAGGCCGGCGACGGGGCATGATGGGCAAGACCGCCTGGCAGCGCGTGACGGCCCAGTACGAGGCCTTCCGGCGTGACGGCGTACTGCCTTGCAGCTACGAGGTCGTCTACGGCCACGCATGGAAGCCCGAGCATGCGCCGAAAGCGCGGGCCGACGGCGCCCAGGTCATCGAGTTCCGGCCGCGCAACCGGTGACGCGGGTGCTGTTCATCTGCAGCCGCAACCGCTGGCGCAGTCCGACGGCTGAAACGGTTTTTGCCACATGGCCGGGAGTCGAAACCGATTCGGCCGGGCTGGCCGCGGATGCGGAAACGCCGCTGTCCGCCGATCAGCTGGCGTGGGCCGATCTGGTCTGCGTGATGGAAAAGCGTCACCAGCGCCTGCTGAACAACCGGTTCGGCCGTGCGCTGCGGGACAAAAAACTGGTCTGTCTTGCCATTCCGGATCAGTATCGGTTCATGCAGGCCGAACTCGTCGACCTGCTCGAAGCCAGGGTCGGCCCGCTGTTGCGCCAGTCGGACTGACCTGCGGAAGTCCGCCCGGGAAGATCGATGAACTACCTTGCCCATGCCGTTCTCGCAGGGCCGGCCCCCGCCGATCGTGCCGGCGGCGTCGCCGGTGATTTCGTCAAGGGCGTGTTGCCGGGCGCGCTGCCGGCGGCACTCGCCGACGGTGTGGCACTGCATCGCGAAATCGACGCCTATGCCGACCTGCACCCGGCCTTTGCCGCCAGCCGCGCCCGCGTCAGCCCGTTGCGGCGGCGTTACGGCGGCATCATGGTCGACCTGTTTTACGACCACCTGCTGGCCGTGCACTGGACGGCATTTTCGCCCGGCGAAACGCTGCCGCGGTTTACCGCCAGACTGTATGCCGAACTGGCCGCCCAGCCCGGGCTGCCGGACGGATTCGTAGCCGTGCTGCCGCGCATGGCGCAGACCGACTGGCTGGCCTCGTACCGGGACATCGACAACGTTGCGCTGGCGCTGGACCGGATGTCGGCGCACCGGATCCGCCGCGACAACCCGCTGGCCGGTGCTGCCGACGAGCTGCGCGAGCACTATGCCGGTTTCGAAGCCGACTTTCTGGCATTCATGCCCGATGCGCTGGCTTACGCGCAGGCGGTGCGGCAGCAGCGCTGAACGCCATGTCGTCGTGGCGACCGAGGAGTGTCACCCGGTGATTACTTCGCCCGCGCCAGGCAAGTCTGGTAGCGACCGTCGACCCGGTTGGCGAACCATTCGGTCGTCAGTTTTCGGGTGATCTTGGGGCTGATCAGCCGGATCTGCGGCATCGCCACGCGTGGCATCGGCTTGCCGTTCCTGGCATCGGCAAGCGCAAACACCTTCTTGTACAGACCGGTCTGGCCGAAGCCGACCAGTTTTTCGCTCGTCAGGTCGCGACGGATCGCGTCGCGGTTCATCCCGAGCTGGCCCGAGATCGATGCCAGCGCTTCCTCTACATCGCTCGATTTTGCCGCCGGCCGGCCGTTCTGGTAGCTCAGCAGGTCGCCGTCGAGGTCGACCGACCGGCCGCTGAGTTTGGACAGCGCGGCCTGGAATGCGGCATTGCGGCTGGCGTAGCGGCCGGCATTGAAGTCGGCGAACCGGTAGCGCATGTCGTCATAGGGTGCCGGATACTGCAGCAGGATGGCGATACCGAAATACGTGCCACCGCGCTGGGTGAACACCGTGTCGCGGATGCTGCGGGTGCGCGGGTAGGGGTAGGGCCAGACGCGCACGTGCGACTCGGCGAATTCGACGCTGACCTGCATCGGTCCGCCGGTACGGATCGGGTTGTTCATGTTCATCGGCAGGCCGAGGCGCGCGGCGTCGGCGCTGAGGTCCTCGAAGATCGCGTTCATCTCGCGTTCGGTGCGCAGTTTGTCGATGCGTGCCTTGTAGCTTTCGCCGGTCGGCGACGTCTTCAGCAGCGCGGTCTTCACCGCGATCAGCGGAATGTGCTTGTCTGCCGCCTTCTCGCCGATCTTGTTCCAGACGATGGTCGGCAGGCCGGGCACGGTCGGATCGCCCTGCCAGCTCGATTCCTGCTCGATCACGGCTGCAGCGGCGCAGAAGTACTCCGGCGTATAGGGAATCTTCAACGCGGTAAAGGCATCGAGGATGTCGGCATTCCACTCCGCACGGCCCGGGATTTTTGCCGGCAACACCTTGTTCAGCAGCGCTTTGGCTTCGGCCTGATTGAGACCGCCCGGTCGGGCGGCTTGTACGGGCGGCGGCTCGACCACGACCGGGGCGCTGGCAACCGGAGCCGAGACCGGTGCACTGGCGACATCGACCGGCGTGGCGACCGCGGCTTCGCTGGCGACGGCTGCGGGGGCGCTGGCAAGCGGCGGGGTGACGGGAACAACGGCGGGCGGCGGGCTGGCACAGGCGGTGAGCAGGGCGAGCGGCACCAGGCAGGCGAACGGGCGGACGAGCGATTCGGACTTCACGGCGGCGGGCGGGATCGGTGAAAAGTGCCAGCTTACAGGCTCGCCCCGTGCCGGTCATGCTTTGCCTTTACTTCCAGGCGCTGCCGACCTGGATGTAGAAGGCGTTTTCGCCATCGGGGCCCCAGCCGAAATCGAGGCCGACCGCCATGCCGAGCTTTTTGGCGATCAGGTAGCGGAAACCGGTGCCGTAGCCGTAGACCGTCTGCGCGTCGCCGTAGTCGTTCCAGGTGCCCCAGGCCTTGCCGACACCGCCGAAGGCGAGCAGCGACCAGCGGGGTGTGACGTCCCAGCGCAGCTCGACTTCGGTCGCGACGGCGTTCTTGTCCTGATAACGCCCCTTCTGCACGCCCCGCAGATCGACGTAGGGCTGCAGGTAGAACGGGAAGTCGCCATCGATCGTGTCGCCTTCGACACGCAGCCCGACCGTCCAGGCCTTCGACAGCGGCAGCCATGTATACGCACGGGCGCCGTAGAGCTCGAATTCGCTGCTGCTGCCCAGCCAGTCGCGCGCGGCTTGCAATTCGAGTTCCAGATAGTTGCCGTGACGCGGAAAGAAGATGTTGTCGCGGCTGTCGAAGTCGACAACGAGGCCGGCCATGCCGATGCGGCGGCTGGCGTCGAAATCGCCCAGTTCGGTCGCCTTGTTGTCACCGAAACCGACGTCGCTGCTGAAGTAGACATAGCGTGGCCCGACGAACCAGTCGCTGTCGCCAAGGCGGAACAGGAACTGCTGCAGCAGGAAGTCGCCGTCGAGCGTGTAACTGCGCGCCTGGCTCAGTGCGCCGTAATAATCCAGATTGAGCGAGGTTTTGCCGATGCCGCCGAGGTAGCGGTACCGGTCGCCGTCGATGGGCTGGAAGTGGAAGGCCGCGCCGAGCCAGGTGCCGTTCTGCGTACCGAAGCCGCCGAGGCCGCTGATTGTCGGCGGCGTTTTCCGGCCGGATTCTTCCATGCCCTCGGCGGCGGCTTCGGCAAACGACTCGCGGAAGTACAGCAGCATCGCGCCGCCGCCGTAACCGATCGCCGGTTCGGTGATGAGGATGGGGACCGGAAAGATGCCCTTGTGGTTGAGCAGGTAATCGCTCAGGTCGAGTGCGCCGTCGTCCGGATCGAACAGCGTCAGCTCGTCGTCGGCATGCGCCGGGGGAATCAGCGCTGCGATCAGGCCGAGTGTTGCGAGCAGGTGGCGTAGGCGTGGGATCATGAAGGAACGGGCAGAGGCGGTAACTGCATTGTACGACCGCGATTTGCAGGTCGCGATGCTGGCATCGCCGGTGCGGCATTTTGATCGGAAATCTGGGAGAAAGCGTGATGACGGAGTACCGGACCGAAACCGATTCGATGGGCGCGATCGACGTGCGCGCCGACCGCTACTGGGGGGCGCAGACGCAGCGCTCGATGGGCAACTTCCCGATCGGCGTTGCGCGCTTTCGCTGGCAGCGGCCGGTGATTCGCGCGCTCGGCATTCTCAAGCATGCGGCCGCCGAGGCCAACCTGTCGCTTGGCGAGCTGCCGGCCAATGTCGCGGCACTGATTGCCGAGGCGGCCGACGAGGTGATCGCCGGCAAGCTAGACGAGCATTTTCCGCTGGTGGTGTTCCAGACCGGCTCGGGCACGCAGTCGAACATGAACGCCAACGAGGTGATCGCCAACCGGGCGATCGAGATCGCAGGCGGAGAACTCGGCCGCAAGACACCGGTGCACCCGAACGACCACGTCAACCGTGGCCAGAGTTCGAACGATACCTTTCCGACCGCGATGCATATCGCCGTCGTCGAAGAACTGCACACGCGCTTGCGGCCGGCAGTGGAAAAGCTGCGGGCGACGCTGGCGGCGAAGGCGGACGACTACGCGCATGTGGTCAAGACCGGCCGGACCCACCTGCAGGATGCGACGCCGGTGACCTTGGGGCAGGAGATCGGCGCATGGGTGGCGCAGATCGACTTCGGGCTCCAGGCGATCGTCGCGGCCGAGCCGGGGCTGCTGGAACTGGCCATTGGCGGCACTGCGGTCGGTACCGGGCTGAACGCGCATCCGAAGTTCGGTGCGACGGCGGCGGCGCGCATCGCCAAGCTGACCGGCCACCCTTTCGTCGATGCGCCGAACAAGTTCTTCGCACTCGCTGCGCACGATGCGCTGGTGCAGACGTCGGCAGCGCTGCGCACGCTGGCCGGCGGGCTGTTCAAGATGGCCAACGACGTGCGCTGGCTCGCGTCCGGGCCGCGTTGCGGCATCGGCGAGCTGGTGATTCCGGAGAACGAGCCGGGCTCGTCGATCATGCCGGGCAAGGTCAATCCGACCCAGTGCGAAGCACTGACGATGGTGTGCGTGCAGGTGTTCGGCAACGACGCGGCCGTGGCGTTTGCCGGTACGCAGGGCAACTTCCAGCTCAACGTCTACAAGCCGGTGATGGTGCACAACGTGCTCGAGAGCATCACGCTGCTGGCCGACGCGTGCGCGGCGTTCAACGATCATTGCGCGGTCGGCATCGAGCCGGCGCTCGAACGGATCGACGAGAACCTCGACAAGAACCTGATGCTGGTGACCGCGCTGAACCGCCACATCGGCTACGACAAGGCCGCACAGATCGCCAAGAAGGCGCACCACGACGGCACGACACTCAAGCAGGCGGCACTGGCCCTCGCTTACCTGAGCGAAGAGGAGTATTCGCGCTGGATCGTGCCGATGGACATGACCCGACCCAGCGCCGGCCACTGAGCGGACGCCGGATCAGCGGTTGATCGAGCGGGCGATGCGGGCGTAGGTGTGGCGCCGGCCGCGGATGGCGATGCTGTAGGCGGTGATGTTCTCCGGCAGCGCCATGCCCATGTAGCCGGTGTCGCCGAGGTGGTGGAGATCGGTGCCGGTCATCTTGGCCATCAGCGCGATCTGGCGGATCGTCGCCTCGTCGGCACCTTCCTGTGACGTACCGACGGCAGTCAGCGTCAGCACGCCGAGCTTGTGCGCGTAGCCGACCAGATCGCGCACATACTCGAGCGTGATGCCGGGCACGGTACCCGGTGCCGGCAACAGGATGACGTTGGCGCCGGCGGCGACGAATTCGTCGATGTCGGCACGGGTGATGATCTGCTCGGCACCTTCGCCAAGGATGCCCGATGCATGCATCTTGCCGGCCACCAGCACTAGCCGGTCGCCGACCTCGGCGTTGATCGCCCTGAGGGTGTGGGTGATCGCCGCGTTGGACACGCCGTTGCCCGGATTGCCGGTCAGCACCAGCAGGTTGACCCCCATGGCTGCGGCTTTCTGCGCGTTGGCGACGGTGGCGAGCCGGCCCGGCTGCATGCCCCACAGCTCGTCCTCGCTCTCGCCGAAGGCCGGGTCCACCGGCTCGAGGTTGATGCCGATGACCCGGCCGGTCAGGTGCTTGATCGTGCGGACCACGTCGTCCGGCGCGGTGTCCTTGGGCAGTCCGTTGACGACCGGATGGTTGACGTCGAACAGGTTGAGCAGCAGGAGGTCGGCGCCCATGCTGGCAGCAAACTCGGCATTGCTGATCGTCACCAGCATGGGCTGGACCGCACCGATGGTTTCGCAGACCAGCACGCGTCCCTCACTGGCGTGGATGGCGTGCAGCAGGTCGGCCTTGCCGATGCGTGCAAGGTCCGAGGCGTTACAGTCGAGCAGGCGCTTGTGCATGACGGTCTCCGTGAACGTGAACCGGACTACTGTAAACCCGTTCGTTCCGGTGTGGTGGCCCCGGATTTCCCGTATTCGTGCCAGATCAGCGCAAGCAGAGCGTCAATGCGCCTCCTGCTGATAGGGGGGCACGCCGAGCAGCGCGTCGACAGTGGCAAAGCCGTAGCCGCCGGCCTTGAGCCACGGGATCAGCCGGTCGACCGCGGTCACGGTGTCGCCGCGTTTGCCGCCGCCGTCGTGCATCAGCACGATCGCTTCTTCGTGCACATAGGGTTGCACGCCGCGTTCGATTTCGTGCGCACCGAACAGCATCCGGTTGCGGTACCAGTCGATGGCGTCGATCGACCAGAGGATGACCTTCATGCCGTGTTTGCCGACGATGCCGATCTGCGCGTCGTCGATGCTGCCGTAAGGCGGACGCATCAGGGTCGGGGCCTTGCCGATGATGCGGCGGAATTCGGTCTGGGTGCGGGCGATTTCCTCGTTCCAGAAATAGCTTTCGTCGGTGCCGGCCAGATTCGGGTGGCTCCAGCTGTGGTTGGCCAGCGTATGGCCTTCGGCCAGTGCCCGGCGGACGATCTCTTCGCGGCCGGCCATCTGGCTGCCGAGCCAGAAAAAGGTTGCTTTGACGCGGTGCTTTTTCAGGACGTCGAGCAGGTCGGGGGTCCAGGGGCTCGGGCCGTCGTCGAAGGTCAGCGCAATCACGCGCCGGTGCGTCGGCCCTTCCAGCCGGACGACGCCCGGATGCTGATTGGCCTGCCGGGCCATCGTCGCCAGCGGAACCTGATCCCAGTTGTCGAGAAAGGGCGTGCGGACCGATTGCGTCGTCTTGGGCACCTCGGCGGCGATCGGACCCGCAGCCGGCGGCGCCGGTGGCCACCAGACAACGACAAGCCAGGCCGCGGCCAGTAACAGCAGCAGGAGTACGGCAAAACCGAAAACGGTGCGGGGCGCAGGCTTCATGGCATCGGAATCCCTGTGTGCATTCGTCAATCTTACTTGTTTGTGTGTTTTTTAATTCACGAATATTTCTTGTTGGCAAGTAAGGCAAAGACATTATGTAGTCGATATGCATAAACTACGTCAACCACACAAGGAGCACCCGATGCCCATGCCCGGTGTCCACCCGCGTACCGCCTACCTGTTCATTGCGCCTTTTTTCACGGTGTTTGCGGTATTCACGCTCTGGCCGATGCTGTTCAACCTCTGGCTGGCATTCCGCGATTACTTTCCGCAAACCGGCAACAGCATGTGGAACGGCTTTGCCCATTTCGTCGAACTGGCCGACTCCGAGCGCTTCGGCCATGCGCTGAAGAACTCGCTGATTTTCCTGTTGCTGGTCCTGCCGCTGCAGGTTGGCGCCTTCGGGCTGGCTTTGCTGGTGCATGTGCGCATGCCGGGCATCGGCTTCTTCCGGGCGCTGTATTACCTGCCGGTGGTGATTGCGGTGTCGATTGCCGCGGTGGTCTGGCAGCAGGTGCTGCGCTTCGACGGACTGTTCAACTGGTTTCTGGAGTCGGTCCACCTGATCGGCTTCGGTGAACAGCCGGACTGGCTCGGCGACCGGCAGCTGGCGCTGTATGCGGTGATGGCGTTCTCGTTCTGGAAGAACGTCGGCTACTACATGGTGCTCTACCTCGCGGGCTTGCAGACCGTGCCGCGCGAGCCGCTCGAGGCCGCGCAGATCGACGGTGCCGATGCCTGGCAGCGCCTGCGCCACGTGGTGCTGCCGGCGCTGCAGCCGGTGATCCTGCTGTGTACGCTGCTGGCGACGATCCAGGCGCTCAAGGCGTTTCAGGAAGTGATCGTGCTGACGGCTGGTCAGGCCGATACCCAGACGGCGCTGGTCTACGTTTTCGGCGTGGCGTTCTACGGCCACAATTTCGGGCTGGCGGCGGCGGCGGGGCTGATCGTGACGCTGGTCTGTCTCGCGCTCGCCGCGCTGCAGCTGCGCTTCTTTGGTGAACAGGGTCTGCTGCGCCGCGGAGGATGATCATGAATCGGGAACTTGTTCTTGCGCCACCGCTGGCGCCGCCGCGCTGGTACCGATTGCGCCGGCAGTTGCGCGATGCCGTGCTGGCGCTGCCGCGCTATGCGGCCTTGCTGCTGTTCGGCGCGTTCACCGTCTTTCCGTTCTGGTGGGCCACGGCGGCCGCACTGTCGAGTGACGGGGCGGGGATCTGGATATTCCCGGCGGCCTTCCTGCCGAACGATCCGGGCTTGCGCTGGTTCGGCCGGGTATTTTACGAAATGCCGTTCTGGCGCTATTTCGGCAACTCGTTGCTGATCTCGACCGCGACCACGCTGCTGGTCCTGCTGCTGACGATTCCGTGTGCGTATGCGCTGTCACGGATGGCGTTCCGCGGTCGCAACGCGCTGTTCGTGCTGCTGCTGGTGACATTGATGGTGCCGGCCGAAGTGGCGATCGTGCCCAATTTCATCACCTGCGCGCAGCTTGGCCTGCTCGATAGCTATGTCGCGGTGGTGTTGCCGAATGTCGCCGGTGCTTTCGGTGTGTTCCTGATGCGTCAGGCGTTCCAGGATACGCCGGCCGAAGTGCTCGATGCGGCAAGGGTCGACGGCGCCGGCGAGTTCGGCGTGATGTGCCGGGTGGCGGTACCGATGGCCAGACCGATGATCGCGACGCTGGCGGTGTTCACTTTCGTGGCCGCCTGGAACGACTATCTGTGGCCGGCGGTGGTATTGAAGGAGCGACTGAAGATGCCGCTCGCGGTCGGCATCTTCAACGACCTGACCGGGCCGTTCGCGGTCTCGACCAATCTGGTGATGGCCGCAATCGTGCTGTCGGTGATCCCGGTGGTCGGTGCGTTCGCGCTGACGCAGCGCTTTTTCCTGAGCGGCGGCGGTCTGGTCCGGCGCTAGTCCTTCTTGCAGCCGGTGAAGTCCGGATAGAAGCGGGCCATCATCCGTTCGACATAGGCGACCAGCGGCTTGTGCTGTTCGGTATAGCGCCGCAGCGGCGATTCGAAACGCGGGCACAGGGTGCCGAGCAGGAAGGCGAACACCGTCGCATCGGTCCCGCAGGGCCTGTCGCCAAGCAGATAGGGCTTGTCGCCGAGCAGTTCGGCGACCGCATCGATGTCCCGGCGGGCCAGTTCGAACTGTTCGTCGGCCGTATGCCGTCCCATGCCCTGACCGTAGAGGTCGCGGCTGACGCGGCGGCGGATCATGGCCTTGACGCCGGCGCGCATCGGCGCGGGGACGTTGCGGAAGAACTCGGCCGGACCGCGTTCGAAGTTCGCGTCGTTTTCCCAGCGCAACGCCTGCACGGCGAAATACAGATGGTCTTCGAGCATCTTCTCGACCGCCCAGGCCAGCGCCCGCTGCGACGGCGAGTAGCCTTCGTCGAAGTCGAGGTCGTAACGCGATTCGAGATACGCCCGGATGAAGGTCGAGTCGGCGACCTTGTGGCCGTCGTCGTCGATGTGCGGCAGTTTGCTCTTCGGCGCACTGAAAATGCTGCCGCTCTGCGTCCGGTAGGGCAGACCGGACAGCTTGAGCAGCACCTCGGTCTTGGTGACGAAGGGGCTGGGATCGGGCAGGCCCATGCCGGGGCCGAAGGTGAACAGCGTGATCATTGGCTATGCGAATACGTTGAACGGGTGTCAGCTCCAAGTGTAAGCGGTTCTGCGTTGCAACGGGGTGTTCGATGTCAAAGTCGCTTGCCGCGCCGGCCTCAGCCGCGCAGCAGCATGACTGCCAGCCCGGCCATGACCGCTGCGGTGAGCCCGTCGAGCAGCCGCCAGACCATGGGCCGCGCGAGCCACGGGGCCAGGGCTTTTGCGGCAAGCGCCAGTCCGAAGAACCACAGCAGCGATGCCGACACCGCGCCAAGGCCGAACTGCAAGCGGGCGATGCCGTCGTAGCGGCCGCCAACGCTGCCAAGCAGCAACACGGTATCGAGATAGACGTGCGGGTTGAGCAGACTGAAACCCAGCGCCGTCGCCAGTGCTTGCTGCCGGTTGAGACTGCTTCCCTGTTGCGTTGCATCCAGCGCGGCCGGTTTGAAGGCAGCACGCAGTGAACCGAAGGCATACCAGAGCAGGTAGGCGGCCCCGCCCCAGCGTGCAGCCGCCATGAGTGCCGGCGAATCGGCGAGCAGGGCGCCCATGCCCAGCAGGCCCAGCGAAATCAGCGCGATGTCGCACAGCGCGCAAACCGCAGCGGTCAGCATTGCGTGCCGGCGCAACAGGCCCATGCGCAGGACGTGGGCATTCTGGGCGCCGATGGCGACGATCAGGCTTCCGCCCAGTGCCAGCCCCTGCCAGAAGGTCGGATTCATGTCTGCAAGCTCCTTGTCATCCGCCGGTTCCGCTGCACGCCGGCCTTGTGGCTTGGGAGCGGCGGACTGGTACCGGTCGGTGTGGTTGTCGGCTTGCAGCTTAAAAATTGCCGTTGCTGATGACGACCTGGATTAATCTGTTTCAGTAATCATCAGAAATTCTTATTCATGTTTGACGGCAAACTCACCGAGGCGTTTCTGGGCGTGGTCCGCGAAGGCAGTTTCGAGCGCGCCGCAACGGCATTGCACCTGACCCAGTCGGCGGTTTCGCAGCGCATCCGCGCGCTCGAGTCACGCTTCGGCCAGACCCTGCTGACTCGCGGGCGACCCTGCGTGCCGACCGGCGCCGGCCAGACGTTGCTGCGCTATCTGGACCGCATCCGCTTGCTGGAGGAAGAGGCACTGAGGACGCTGGCCGGCCCGGGGGAGGGACCGTCGCGTCTGGCGCTGGCGGTCAATGCCGACAGCCTGCACGCCTGGTTGCCCGGCGTGCTGGCCGGCGTACTGGCCGGATCGCCGTTCACCGTCGAGCTGCAGGTCGACAACGAGGACTACACCCACGAGTTGCTGGCACGGGGCGAGGCGCTGGCGTGCGTGTCGGCTAGGTCCGATGCGATGCGTGGTTGCGTCGCCGAACCGCTGGGGGCGCTGCGTTACATTTGTGCCGCAACGCCGCGCTTTGCAGACCGGTACTTTGCCGACGGGATCAATCGGGCGGCACTGTTGCGGGCACCGGGGCTGCTGTACAACCGGAAGGACGCCATGCTCGGCGGCTATCTGGCACGCCATTTCGGCATTGCCGAGGGACACTACCCGGCGCACCTGATGCCGTCGTCGCAGGCCTTTGTCGATTTCGCGCTGCTCGATGTCGGCTACGTCCTCGTGCCCGAGCTGGCTGTCGGTACGCAACTGGCCGCCGGCACGCTGATCGACCTGCTGCCGGCCAGACCGCACGATGTACCGCTGTACTGGCACGCATGGCAGATTCAGGCGCCGATGGTCGACGCGCTGTTCCGGCGCATCGTCGCTGCAGCCCGTTCGGTGCTGCGCCAGCCTGCGTAGGCCGGCCCGTACGGGCCGGGCGGTCAGTTGCTCCAGCGCGTGCGTTCGTTGACGAAGCGGTAGTAGCGCACCAGCGTGATCCGGCCGTTTTTGTCCAGCAGCGGGCGCGGAACCGGACCGAACGGCGCGGCGTAACGGATGATCTTCAGCGTCTCGGCGTCGAGTCGCGGATCGCCCGAGGTCTCCTCGACGCCGGCATCGTAAATGGTGCCGTCGGCGTTGAGTACCAGCCGGAAGCGCAGCAGCCCCTGCAGCGGGTTGCCCTTTTCGTCGCGCGGGTAGTTCATCGTGCCAATGCGCTCGACCTTGTTGCGGATCTGGGCTTCCCACAGTCCGAACATCGCCCGGGTGTCGGGCCGCTGCTGCGCGCGGGTCGCGCTGTCTTCCTCGACGTCGCTGCCTTCCTTGGGCAGGTCGGCATAGCGGGTGACGAGCTTTTTCTGCTTGCCGTCCGGGCGAACACCGATGGCCTCGTCCAGGCCGTTCATTTCGATCTCGTGATAACTCGGATCAAGCTGTTTCTGCGGTACGGCGGGGGGGGCGCTGGCCGCGGCTTGCTTGCGCCGTGCCAGCGGTTTGGCGACCGATTTCGGCACAGCATGGTCCGACCGGTCACGCGTCTGGATCTGCTTCTTTTCCGGGACCAGTCTGGTCTGCGGCTCGGCGGGCGTCGGCGGGACGGGCGGCGTCGGCTGGACCGGCTTGGCGGTCCGCACCAGCCGCATCTGCAGCGGTGGCGAATCGACGGCGGCGGTATCGCCCTGCTGCAGCGGTTTGAGCAGCAACAACGACAGGTGGCCGAGCAGCGATGCCACCAGCGCAAGCCAAAGCCAGCGCGGCGTGCGTGGCGCTTCGGACGACAGGTCGACGGACGAGGGCGAACTGAGGCTGTGCAAGGGTTTCGGGTATGGGCGGCAAAGCCGTGACGTTAGCATGGTTCCGCCCTGGCTAGGTCGCTCTTGGGAACTGATACCAAAATTTCGAGTCCCCCTAAGGACTTGATATCTGCCGGCGGGTACGCATCTTCAGCCGGTCGGCCCTTGCCTGCTGCCGTAGCGCGTTCCGCCCGGCCAGGCATGAACCTCGCCGCCCGTAGGGGCGACGCCCGTCGAGGACAATCCCATGAGCATGAAATCCCGCGTTGCCCTGATGTCGCTGTCCGGTTTTCTGATCGTCGGCATGGCCAATGCCGCTGGCGAGATCACCACCGCCAGGATCAGCGACATCGAAAACCAGATCCGGCTGGCCCGAGAGCAGCAAAGCGTTCCGGCCGGGGTCGACGTGCTGGTGCCGGCGAGTACGGAAACGGCAGACCGTGGACGGCGTTGATGACGTCGGGTTTGCTTACTTGATCTCCTGAATTTTCTGTTGAATTTGTGTAAGTTTTGTTATCTTTCCGGACAAGCGGCACAAGCCGCGCCCCCGGAGAGATGAAATGATCCGCAAGTCCCTAGGCTCGATACTGCTCGCGCTGGCCGTGGCCGGCCTTGCCGCGCCCGTGGTGCACGCCGCGCCGCCGGCGCAACTGAAAACCCAGGCGCCGGGCTTTTTCCGGATGGCGCTTGGCGACTTCGTCGTCACCGCGCTCTACGACGGTTACATCGATATCGACCCCAAGTTGCTGAAAGGCGCCAGCGCTCAGGATATCCAGACGCTGCTGGCGCGGATGTTCCTGCAAACCACGCCGGGCGTGCAGACCGCGGTCAATGCCTTTCTGGTGCATGCCGGCGACAAGCTGATCCTGGTCGACAGCGGCAGCGGCAAGTGTTTCGGCCCGAACTTGGGCAATATCGGCACCAACCTCAAGGCGGCCGGCTACACACCGGAACAGGTCGATCTGGTGCTGCTGACCCACCTGCACCCCGATCACGCCTGTGGCCTTGCCAGCGACGACGGCAAGCCGGCGTTTCCGAATGCCGATGTCTATGTGTCCAAGGCCGAAAGCGGTTTCTGGCTGGACGACGAAACCGCCAGCAAGGCGCCGAAGGAAATGCAGCCGTTCTTCAAAATGGCCAAGGACTCGGTTCTGCCTTACGCCAGACAGGGGCGCCTCAAGGTGTTCGGCGCTGGCGACAAGCTGCTGCCCGGTGTGACATCGGTCGCTGCTGCCGGCCATACGCCGGGACATACCGGCTACCTGATCAGCTCGAAGAACCAGAGCCTGTTGCTGTGGGGGGATCTGGTCCACAGTCATTCGGTACAGTTCTCCCGGCCGGAGGTGTCGCTCGAGTTCGACGTCAACAGCGAGCAGGCGATCGCGACGCGCAAGGCCATCTTTGCCAACGCAGCCAGGGACAAGCTCTGGGTCGGCGGTGCGCATCTGCCTTTCCCTGGCCTTGGCCACGTGCGCAGCGAGGGCAACGCCTATGCCTGGGTGCCGATCGAGTACGGGCCGATCCGCGGCGATCGCTGAGCGGCGAGCATGCAAAACGGGAAGGCGCTGCCTTCCCGTTTTGTTTTGGGACTCGGTTACTTCAACCGGTTCCAGACCGCAACCGCTTCCTTGCGGGTCGGCTGCGGCGAGCAGATCACGTTGCAGTTGCCGTTGGCGCCGAACTTGGCGCACTGCACCCAGACACGGTTGGCACCGGCCTTGCGCACGTCGGGCGGCGCACCGCATTTGGGGCAGGACTGGGGCAGGATGGCGGGCTTGGCGTCGGTCATGGGCTGGGCTCGAAACGAGTGTTACTTGTTGCGGTAGGCGCAGAAGCCCGGGCGCGGGCCGATCTTCGGGTGGTTTCTACAGGTGTTGGGCCGCAGGTCGTAGATCGTGCACAGGCGGGTGTCGGCGTCGAGATAGCTGCAGTCGCCGCTGGCGCGCTGCGCCAGTGTGAAGACGTTCAGCTTGAAATTGAAGTGCTGGATCACGCCGGCCTTCTGCAGCCGCTTGGCGATCTGCTTCGGCTGCTCGTGTTCGGCCTCGAACGCATCGACCACGCCCATCCGCACCAGATCGGGCAGCTTCACTTCGACCGGCATGCTGCAACAGCCGGACCGGCAGTCCAGACACATGCCGTTGCGGTAGCGCGCCCAGGTATCGAGATTCTCGAGCGTGGAAACGTGGATCAGTTTTTTGTACGGAGCGGGCATGGCTGGCAGGGCGGACGTGAAGCGGGGCGATTATACGCAGCCACCGGCCCGGGCGGCGCATGGCCAGCCAGGTGGTTTTGCCACGCTTGCCTAACCGGCAGAGGCACATTGTTGTGGTCGACGCACAGGTCTACGATCCGGGTCAGATTGACGTCATCATCGGAAAGGAGTTGGCCATGAACCTGCGTCTGGATTGCAATCCGCAACACACGCTGATCGGCATCAATGTCGCGACGACACTGCGCGACGGATTGAACCATCGCGACATTCCGGCGGCATGGCGCCGGGTGTTCGAGCAGAACCTGTTCGCAAAAATTCCCGGCCAGCACGACGTGCCCCGCGCCTTCTTTGGCGCGATTTACGGTTTCGACGACCAGTCGACCGACTTCAACTACCTGATCGGTCTTGCCGTGCCCGCCGGAACTGCGGTACCGGAGGGCTACGCGACACTGACGATCAACCCCGGCGACTACGCGGTGCTGACCACTGCGCCGACGCAGAGCGAGTCCGATTTCATCGCGGCCATCGGTCAGGGGTGGTCCGATCTCAAGCAATGGCAGGCGAGCGCGCCTTACCGGCATGACGTTGCCCGCATCGGTTTCGAATACTACGACGAACGGGGCGAACCGGGGCAGGCCGAGCGGACGATGGAAATCTGGTGGCCGGTCGCGAAACCCTGATACTCCCGGTGAGGGCTGTCGACATGATGCGTTCCCTGATTTTGCTGGCCGTGTTGCCGTTGGTCGCTTGCGGTCCGAAACCTGCGCCGGTACCGCCGCAGAAGCTGTTGTTCGACGACTTCAGCTACGCCGATCCGGCTGCGCTGACCCGGCAGGGCTGGACCGTTCGCAGCGAGGCCGGCTGGCCCGGTGTCGGCGGCGCAGCTTGGGGCGGTGTCGGCTTGGTCGATGATCCGGAGCACAAGGGCAACCGGTTGCTGCGGCTCTCCGCGCAGACCGACGGCGAAAAAACGCAGCAGGCGCAGTTGTGCCAGCAGCGCAAGTTCCTCGCCGGCACTTACGCCGCACGGGTGCGTTTCAGCGACGTACCGGTGTCCGGGCCGGACGGTGATCGCATCGTGCAGACCTTCTACACGATCAGCCCGCTCAGGCAGCAGATGGATCCGGACTACAGCGAGCTCGATTTCGAGTACCTGCCGCACGGCGGCTGGGGCGCGAGTGGTCCGACCCTGTTCATGACGAGCTGGGAAACCGTGCAATTGCAGCCGACGTTCAAGCCGTACGTGGAAAGCCACCGCGAACGCGGCAACCTGGCCGGCTGGCACACGCTGGTCGTGCAAGTGAAGGACGGCAAGACGGTCTGGTTCGTCGACGGCAAGCGCAGCGGCGAGCACGGCAAGGCCAGCTATCCGCGCGTGCCGATGTCGATCAACTTCAACCTCTGGTTCATCGCCGACGGACTCGCCCCGGCAAAAGGGCTGCGGCGCTGGGAGCAGGACGTCGACTGGGTGTTCCACGCTGCCGACGAAGTACTGACGCCCGATGAGGTCGAGGCGCAGGTGGCCGGGCTGCGCAGCAAGGGTGTGGCCCACGTGGATGGCGTGCCGGCATCATCGCTGCCGTCGCCCTGCAATATGTAAGTCCGTCGTATCCGCCCGGATGGCCCGGGGCAGCGGGTCGCAGGCTAAGTCGTTGCTTGACTAGGGCTTCGGCTGCCGCGCCAGCCAGCGAAATCCCAAGTGGCAGGCCGTGGCGCCCAGCATGCCGGGCATCAGCAGCGCGGCGAACGGAATCAGGGTGACGCCGCCCAGCAGCAGGCCTGCCCACAGCATCTGCCAACGATGACTGCGAATGAATCGGCGTTGCTGCTCGGCCGTCGCTACCCCATCCAGCGCATCGTTGATCAGACCGCGAATGTTCAGGTACGCGTTGAGCATCACCAGCAAGACCGGGCCGAGGAGCGGAATGCACATGCACAGCACGGAGCCGATGATCAGCGTCCCCAGATTGCCGGCCAGGTCCCTTACGTTGGCGCGCCAGGGACGGAACACGTGGTTTTCGATGACCGGATAACGTGTCAGCACCAGTGCCTGAACCTGCCCCATCAGCACCATTTCCAGCACGATGCGCGCCACCAGCATCGTGCCAAGTACGTAGCCCATGAAGGCCAGTACGTATTCGATTCCGACCGTCGCGCCGGCGTTGACATGCCCTGTCCAACCGGCGGGGTCGGGGGCCCAGCCCAGTCGACCGGGCAGGTCTTGTGTGAGAAAGCGCGCGACTGCGCCAAAGCCCTGACTGAGCGGTTCCCAGGCGAGCCAGTAGGCCACAGCCATGATCACCAGAGTCAGGAGCCAGACGCCCAGCGACACAAGCAGCAAGCGCGGATGAATACTGTCGCGCAGGCCCAATGCGACGCAACGGATGACTTCGCCCAAACCGGTCGATGCTGGCGGGTTAGTCGATGGCGTGTCGGACATGGGGCGCTCTGAACGGGAAGATTGGAAAAAAAGAAGCTGCGTGATTATGCCTTTGTCGTAACGGCCGGCAAAGCAGCCTGACCCTCCGTGTGTTCGGAGGCGAGATGCTGCGCCCGGACGCCGGCGGCTAGCGCTGGGCGTCGGGGCCGTAATTGCGCAGGCTGTAGAGGTAAAAGGCTTCCACCTGTTCGCGTGCCCAAGGGGTCCGGCGCAGAAAGGTCAGGCTGGACTTGATGCTGGGGTCGGACTGAAAGCAGCGGAGCGGGACCTGCCGCGCCAGTTCGGCCCAGCCCCAGAAATCGAGCAGGTCCTCGAGCATTTTCGCCAGCGTCACGCCGTGCAGCGGGTTGTTCTGTTGAGCATCCAGCATGTGTCTTGTGTGAGGTTCCATGAAGAAACGGGCCGTTTCCGGCCCGTTGTGCGGGTTGCAAAGCAAGCCCGATTGGACTGGCGGTCGGCATCTGCCGACCGCCATCCGTTCTTAGCGCGTCACCGGCTTGTAGCGGATCCGCTTCGGCTTGGCACCTTCCTCGCCGAGGCGCTTGCGCTTGTCGGCTTCGTATTCCTGATAGTTGCCGTCGAAGAACGTCCACTGCGAATCGCCTTCGGCGGCGATGATGTGCGTGGCGATCCGGTCGAGGAACCAGCGATCGTGCGAGATCACGAACACGGTGCCGGCGAACTCGAGCAGCGCGTCTTCGAGCGCGCGCAGCGTTTCGACGTCGAGGTCGTTGGACGGTTCGTCAAGGAAGAGCACGTTGCCGCCCTGCAGCAGCGTCTTGGCCAGATGCAGCCGGCCACGCTCGCCCCCGGAAAGCATGCCGACCTTCTTCTGCTGGTCGCCGCCCTTGAAGTTGAAGCGGCCCAGATACGCGCGGCTGCTCATCTCGAACTTGCCGACGTTGAGGATGTCGTTGCCGCCCGAAACGTCGTCGAACACGGTCTTGTCGGCTTCGAGGCCTTCGCGGCTCTGCTCGACGAAGGCCATCTGTACGGTCTGGCCGATGTCGATCTCGCCCGAATCCGGCTGTTCCTTGCCGGCGATCATCTTGAACAGTGTCGACTTGCCGGCGCCGTTCGGACCGATGATGCCGACGATGGCGCCAGCCGGCGCGTTGAAGCTGAAGTTGTCCATCAGGAGGCGGTCGCCGAAGCTCTTCGACACGCCCTTGAACTCGATCACGCGGTCGCCGAGGCGTTCGGCCACCGGAATGAAGATTTCCTGCGTTTCGTTGCGCTTCTGGTGTTCGTACGACGAGAGTTCCTCGAAGCGGGCGATCCGCGCCTTCGACTTGGCCTGACGGCCCTTCGGGTTCTGGCGCACCCATTCGAGCTCCTGCTTCATCGCCTTCATGCGGGCGCCTTCGGACTTGGCTTCCTGCTCGAGGCGGGCTTCCTTCTGCTCGAGCCAGCTCGAGTAGTTGCCCTTCCACGGAATGCCTTCGCCGCGGTCGAGTTCCAGAATCCATTCGGCGGCGTTGTCGAGGAAGTAGCGATCGTGGGTCACGGCAACCACGGTGCCCGGGAAGCGCACGAGGAACTGTTCCAGCCATTCGACCGATTCGGCGTCGAGGTGGTTGGTCGGTTCGTCGAGCAGCAGCATGTCCGGCTTCGAAAGCAGCAGCTTGCACAGCGCGACACGACGCTTTTCACCGCCGGAGAGGTTGCCGATCCTAGCATCCCACGGCGGCAGGCGCAGCGCGTCGGCGGCGAGTTCGAGCTGCAGCTCGGTGTTGTCGCCGGCGCCGGCCGAAATGATTGCTTCGAGGCGGCCCTGTTCTTCGGCCAGTGCGTCGAAGTCGGCGTCTTCGAGTGCGTACTCGGCGTAGACCTCTTCGAGGCGCTTCTGCGCGGCCATCACTTCGCCCATGCCGCTTTCGACTTCTTCGCGCACGGTGGCTTCGTTGTTGAGCTTCGGTTCCTGCTCGAGGTAGCCGATCTTCACGCCGGCAAGGTGCTGGACTTCGCCGTCGTATTCCTTGTCCGCGCCGGCCATGATGCGCAACACGGTCGACTTGCCGGCACCGTTCAGGCCCAGAAGGCCGATCTTTGCGCCGGGGAAGAAGGAGAGGGAAATGTCCTTGATGATCTGCCGCTTGGGCGGAACGATCTTGCTCACGCGGAGCATCGACATCACATACTGGGCCATTGCTTGTCGCCAATCGGTTGGAATGGCGCGATTCTACCAAAGCCGCGCTTGCGGGGCCGGCAGAAAACGGCAACGCCCGGTGAACCCGGGCGTGGCCTGCCGATTGTTGCGTCGTTTCGCTACTGTGGAACCGCTTCATCGGTGAGTTGCTGGCTGAACTTCCGCATTGCATCGGTGCTCGCGCGTTGGGCAGACAAGTTGAAGTTGTGCTTGAACTCGTCAAACTCGGCCTCGCCCTGGCCGGTGACCTGATTGACCCAGACGGATTTGCCGCTGCGATCAATCGCCGTGGTGTCGAGCTTGACCGAGAAGCGGGTCGGCGGCCAGGTCAGCATGCTGTCGGAGGAGGAGTCGGTGGTCAGCGTCGGTTTGAAAATGTAGCTCACCTGCTTTTCGTCGAGCACTTTGGCATCGTCCGGAGTCGTCAGGCTGACGACCTTGTTGTAGCGGTCTGCCAGGGTCATGTAATAGGCCACTTCCAGATCGCGGTAAGGCTGGTAGCGCACCTGGTCGCCGCCGCCGCCCGGCGTGACGACTTCGCGGTTGCGATCTTCTGCCGAAATGTAGTAGGCAACGGTTTTGTCGATTTTGGCAGGTTTGTCTGCACCGGCCTGTGCTGCCTGTTTTTCCGGCGTAATCACAATCGGGTGGGCGCAACCGGTCAGGCTGAGCAAAATGGCGGCACCGGCGATGCCTGCAAGCGTCTTGAGCAAGGTTTTCATTTCTGTTCGGATCTTATCGGGTTGCATTGATGAAGTCGTTGTCGCTGGCCAGATTGCCCAGCAGCTTCTGTACGGTAATCGGGTAATTGTTCGCGGCCTCGGGAATGGCAATGGCGCCGGCAAAAGAAGAAGGCCATTCGTTCTCCGCGGAGATTTCCTTGCTGTAGGTCGCCTCTGCACCTTTCCTGAGCATGAAGCGTGCACGCAGCCTGGCGGTGCCGACCGAGAATCCGCTCGCATCCACGGTGTTCTCCAGGAGTTCAGCGCTAAGTTCCACTGCTGCGTCGTCGGAGAGCCGGTGGGCGAGTTCCAGTTCCTGTTTCGTTGAGTCGTGGAGATAGTCGGCAAAGGTCTTCCCCACCGATGACTGCAGCGAAGATGCGCGCAAACCGACCTTGTTCAGTTCGGGGTTTGCCAGCGCAAAGGTGCCAAGTTTCATTGCGCCGGCATTTTCAAACTTTTGCATGTTCTGAATGGACGGGGAATAGGGCGGAGTCGAGACTGCGCAGGCGGACAAGGCCATGGCAGCAACAACGATGATCGACCGGGTCATTTATGCTCCCTGAATGGAATTTTTTTATGGTTTGAATTTGTAGCACAGGGATTGTAAGAATTTTCTGAGCCCGGAGTAAATGAATGGCTGACGCGGCGTCGTCAACTGTGGTTTGTGCAGAACCCGACTGCCGCCAGTGCAGGGCAAAGCGGCGGTCAAAACGACAACGCCCGGTATCAGCCGGGCGTTGTCGTTTTGACGGGAACCCGCTCTAGGCGGATTCGCCCGCCAGTTTGGCCGCAGGGGAGGTGGTCTTGCGGCCGGCGAGCGGCACGAAGGCCAGTGCGATGCCGAGCACGGCCAGCGCGGCAACGTAGTGACCCGGCGCCAGCGGATCCTTCTGCAGCCACAGCGTCAGCAGCATCGGTGTCAGGCCGCCGAAGATCGCGTAGGCGACGTTGTACGAGAACGAAAGCCCGGTGAAGCGCACCGCGGCCGGGAAGGCGCGGACGGCGACGAAGGGCACCGTGGCGATGGCACCGACGAAGAAACCGGTCAGGCCGTAACTGAACAGCAGGTTGCCGGCATCGCCGGGCAGGCCGGTGTAGAAGTGGTAGCTGCTGGCCAGCAGGCCGATGAAGCCGACGATCATGGTGGCGCGTGCGCCGAAACGGTCTGCTGCCGCACCGAAAACGATGCAGCCGAGTGTCAGCGCCAGCGTGGCCAGACTGTTGGCCTGCAAGGCCAGCGCCGGCACGATGTGTTGGACTTTCTGCAGATACGTCGGCGTGAACAGGATGACGACGACGATGGCCGCCGACAGCACCCAGGTCAGCAGCATCGACACGACGACGGCGCCGATGTGGTTGCGCAGCGTGGCCTTCAGCGGCAGCTCGTCGGCAATCGCGCGCTGGGCGTGCAGTTCCTTGAAGATCGGCGTTTCCTCGAGGAAACGGCGCAGGTAGACGGCGAAGAAGCCGAACACGCCGCCGAGAATGAACGGAATCCGCCACGCGTAGCCGGCGACGTCTTCGGGGCTGTAGCGGGTGTTGATCGCGGTGGCCACGAGTGAGCCGAGCAGAATGCCGGCGGTGAGGCCGGCGGTCAGCGTGCCGACGGCAACGCCGGTGCGGTTGGCCGGTGCGTGCTCGGCGACGAACACCCAGGCGCCGGGGACTTCGCCACCGATCGCCGCGCCCTGCATCACGCGGAACAGCAGCAACAACAGCGGCGCAGCGATGCCGATGCTCGCGTACGTCGGCATCAGGCCGATCGCCAGCGTCGGCACGGCCATCAGGAAGATCGACAGCGTGAACATCTTCTTGCGGCCGAGCTTGTCGCCGAAGTGGGCAATGATGATCCCGCCGAGCGGGCGCGCCAGATAACCGGCGGCGAAGATGCCGAAGGTCTGCAGCAGCCGCAGCCAGTCCGGCATGTCCGGGGGGAAGAACAGCGTGCCGATGACGGCGGCGAAAAAGACGTAGATGACGAAGTCGTAGAATTCGAGCGCGCCGCCAAGGGCGGACAGCGTCAGCGTGCGCAGGTCGTCGCGGTTGAGCGGCCGGTGGGCCGGTTGTGCGGTAGTCATGGAATGGAAGCCGTAGTCGTTGAAAACGGCTGCGCGACAACGGGTCGGGATAGGGCCTGCCGGCGGATCGCCCTCGGGGTGGTGGGCGGTGGTGCGGGACGGGGTGGGGCCCGCGCAGGTGCCGGGAGTGCACAGCCAAGGTGCATTCTAGCGCCGGATTGCGGCGGCGGGATTGGCGTTATCGGCGATGTGGTGCGTCGGCCCAACCCAGTGCGTCGATCACGCTCTGCATGTCGGCCGCCAGCGGGCAGGCCAGATCGAGCACCGCCCCGGTGTGCGGATGCGCGAGGTGCAATCCGGTACAGGCGAGCAGCATCCGGTTGGCACCGAAGTGCTCGGCAAACATCCGGTTGTGGCGACCCTTGCCGTAGGTCGCGTCGCCGATGATCGGGTGGCTCAGGTGCTTCAGGTGGCGGCGCAGCTGGTGGCGCCGGCCGGTGAGCGGCGACAGCGCGGCCAGCGAGTAACGGCTGGTCGGGTAGCGGTCGACGGCGACCGGCAGCTCGATCGTTGCCAGCCGGCGGTAGTCGGTGACTGCATCCTGTGCGTCGGTCGCACTGGCGTCGCCGGCAAACTCGTAGGCGTCGACCAGCCGGGTCAGCGGGTGATCGACGGTGCCGGTCTCGGGCAGCCAGCCGCGCACCACGGCCAGGTAGTCCTTTTCCACCGCACGGGTCTCGAACGCCGCCGTCAGCAGCCGTGCGGTGTCCTGATCGAGCGCGAACATCAGCGTGCCGGATGTGCCCTTGTCGAGCCGGTGCACAGGGTAGACGCGCCGGCCGATCTGGTCACGGACGATCTGCATCGCAAAGCGCGTTTCGTGCCGGTCGATCATCGACCGGTGCACGAGCAGGCCCGAGGGTTTGTGGACCGCGATCAGCGCATCGTCGCGGTACAGCTCGGGCAGCGTTTCTCGGCTCATTCGGAGGGCGGCGCCAGCACGGTGCGGTTGCCGTTGGTTTCCATGCCGCTGACGAGGCCGGCGGCCTCCATGCTTTCGATCAGCCGCGCTGCGCGGTTGTAGCCGATGCGCAGCGAACGCTGTACTGCCGAGATCGACGCGCGGCGCGATTGCAGCACGAAGGCGACCGCCTCGTCGTACAGCGGGTCGGCCTCGGCATCGCTGTTGCCGCCGCCGGCGTTGCCGGCTGCTTCGGCATCGAAGCCGCCGTTGAGCACGCCGTCGATGTAGTCGGGCTCGCCGAACTTGTCCTTCAGGTACTCGACGACCTTGTGCACCTCGTCGTCGGCGACGAAGGCACCATGGATGCGCTGCGGGTAGCCGGTGCCCGGCGGCAGGAACAGCATGTCGCCCTGACCCAAGAGTGCTTCGGCGCCCATCTGGTCGAGGATGGTGCGACTGTCGATCTTGCTCGACACCTGGAACGCCAGCCGCGTCGGGATGTTGGCCTTGATCAGCCCGGTGATCACGTCGACCGACGGCCGCTGCGTCGCCAGGATCAGGTGGATGCCGGCGGCACGGGCCTTCTGCGCCAAGCGGGCGATCAGTTCCTCGATCTTCTTGCCGGCGACCATCATCAGGTCGGCGAATTCGTCGACGACGACGACGATGAAGGGCAGGTGTTCGACCGGTTCCGGGTTGTCCGGGGTCAGCGTGAACGGGTTGGTCAGCTTCTGACCGGCCTTCTCGGCTTCCTTGACCTTCTGGTTGAAGCCGGCAAGGTTGCGCACGCCGAAATGACTCATCAGCCGGTAGCGCTTTTCCATCTCGGCCACGCACCAGTTCAGCGCGTTGGCGGCGAGCTTCATGTCGGTGACCACCGGCGCCAGCAGGTGCGGAATGCCGTCATAGACCGACAGCTCGAGCATTTTCGGGTCGACCATGATGAAGCGGACTTCTTCCGGCGTCGCCTTGTACAAGAGCGAGAGGATCATCGCGTTGACGCCGACCGACTTGCCCGAGCCGGTGGTGCCGGCGACCAGCATGTGCGGGGCCTTGGCGAGGTCGGTGACGACCGGCTGGCCGGTGATGTCCTTGCCCAGCGCCATCGTCAGCTTCGAGCCGGACTCGGTGAACACCGGATCGTTGAAGACTTCGGACAGCCGGATCATCTGCCGGGTCGGGTTCGGCAGCTCGAGGCCCATGCAGGTCTTGCCCGGAATCGTCTCGACGACGCGGATCGATGCCAGACCGAGCGCGCGCGCCAGATCCTTCATCAGGTTGACGATCTGCGCACCGCGAACGCCGACGGCGGGTTCGACCTCGAAACGGGTGATCACCGGGCCGGCGTAGGCGTCGACGACGGCGACCTTGACCTTGAACTCGGCCAGCCGCTCCTCGATCAGGATGCCGCGTTCGAGCAGCTCTTCCTCCGACACCGTCTGCACTGCGCTGGTCGCCGGTTGCAGCAGCGATACCGGCGGCAACTCGCTGTCGTCGTAATGACGGATCGGCGCCGGAGCGTGTGCTGCCACCGTCGCGGTGTTTACCGGTGCGGGCGAGGGGGATGCCGGCTCCTCGTCGTCCCAGTCGAGCGTCGTCGGCGCATGCTGCCATGGCGAGACGGCCACTTGCATCGCGGGAGACGAAAGCGGCTGGATGGCCGGCGGAACGGGGGCCATCGGTGTGGCCGGGACCGGCTCGGCGATCGCAAGGACTGGCGGCACATCGATCGGTGCCACATCGATCGAAGGCGGCACGACTGCCATCGGCGGGGGTGCAGGCATGAATGCCGGTGTCGAACCGGCTTCCGGCCCGGCGTCGCTGCTCGTACCGGTGAACGGTGCGATGTCCTCGCCCGGGGTTTCCGGCAAGGTTTCGGCAATGATCCCGGCATCGACGACGACCGGTTCGGCGTCTGCAGCCGTCACGGTCGCTTCGACGACCGGTTGCGGCTCGATGACCTCCATCGGCGCAACAGGCCGGGTGGCCATGAGCTCGCCGGTCCACTCGAGCGGCGGCAGCTCTGCGGCCGGCACGGCAGCGGCGATCGCCGGTGTTTCAGCCGTGGCCGGGGTGATCGGGGGGGCGGCGGGTACCGGCGCCGCTGTTACGCTGGCCGGCGGCGTGCTGGAGCCCGCTGCCGCGGCGGGCTTGCCCGGAAAAGGGCGGGTGGTCACTCGCGGTTGCGGCACGGCGGCTGCGCGCTGGATCGGCTGAGGCACGACGCGCCCGGACGCACGCAGCGCCTGGTCGGCCTGCATCCGCAGCGTGCGGGTATTGAGTTCGGTCGTCTGGGCCGTGCGGCCGGCGCTTGGCGACGGTGCCGGTGTGCGCTCGCCATGGATTTCGCGCAAGCGTGCGCGGACTTCGTCGGCGCCGATCACCGGCATGACCGCCGGCGCCGCGGCGCTCGGGCGCGTGGCCCGGTTGCGGTAGACACGCTGCAGGTTGTCCATCACCTGTTGCGGCCCGATCACCGGCAGCTCGCGGCGTGGCCTTTGTGCCGTCTCGAGTGGCTGGCGGGGAGCGGCTTCGACGACCGGGCGCGCAGGCCGGTCGGCGCCACGGGCTGTCGGGCGCTGGAGGGGCTCGACAATATCCGGCACCGGCTGACGCGCTGCGACAGCGGTGTTGCGATGCGTGCCGTCGCCGGCATCCGGTGCGTTGCGCCGGCTGGGAACGGGCTCCCGGCGGACCGGTTCCGCCACGACCGGATCGGCAAATGCGCTTGCGACCGATGCAGCTTCGCTGCGGCGGTCGCCGTGTTGCGGAGCAAACGGCAGCGGGTCGAACGCGGATTCGACCGGCTCGTCGTCGGCTTCGTTGTCCAGCGCGGCCTGCCGTGCTTCGGCGCGACGTTCCTGCATCGTGCGCCACCATCCCGAAATCCGCTCGGTCGGCAGCAGTTGCGACGCGGCGTTGCCGGCGCTGCTGAGCATTTTCGATGTCGTTTCGCGCAGGCCGATCGACGGCGTGTTTTCGGCATACTCGGCCGGATCGAACGGCGCCTCATCGGCTTCCGGTTCGGGTTCTGCCGTTTCGCTGGCCGGTGGCGAGTAATACGGGGTATCGCGCAGGTCGCGCCACCAGTCGGCCAGGCGCTCGAACGGGTGGAAATCCTTCAGTGCCGGGATGCCTTCGCGCAGCGCTTCACCGCTTGCGCCGATCAGCGCCGGCCAGTGGTGTTGCGTCGTCAGCGGAATGCCGATGCCGAAGCCGAGGAGCAGCGTGACGAGTGCGGCAACGGCGTTGCCCGGTGCAAGGCCAAGGCCGCCCAGCAGCCAGTGGCCGAGTTGCGGCAGACCGTTGTCGCCGGCCAGATAGTCGGCCAGTACCAGCGTCGTGAACAGCAGGACGGCGCCGCCAACACGCAGCGGCCGGCCGGGGCGCGGCTCGCCCTGCAGCGGCCAGCGGGTGCGCCAGGCCTGACGCGCCAGCGGCAGCGCCAGCAGCCAGCCGACGTGGCCGAACAGCACGAACAGCGGGCCGCCCGGCAACGCCATCACCAGTACGATCAGCGTCGCGAAGATCCACGACAGCGTTTTGACGAAACGGAACTGGCGGTGATCGCCCGGTTCGGCGAAATCCGGTTCGGCGTCCGGCGGGAGGGATTCGTGAGACATGGTATCCAGTGCGCAGGGCCGCGACGGCCCGAAACAGGCAGCCGCGGCGCAAGCGGGGCGGCGCCTGGAATTCAAGACGGTGCGAAGGCGGCAGCGGCGGTCCGGACATGGCGCCAAAGCGTGGCGGAATGCGGGCCGGCGGCGGGTAAGCCGCTTGGTGCAGCGCGATCGACGAGGCCGCAAAGTGTATCACAGCGCCTGTCCCGCCCGGCAGGCAGCCGGGCCCGTTGGCGTGCCGTTTGTGACGCTGCTTACTGTCGGGAGCCACAGGGCGCGAGGAGCGGGACCGGTGGCTGTTTGGTGGGCCGGGGGCTGCGGCGTATGCTGGATCGTGTCCGAGTCGACGTGAACCCCGCGTGAGAACCGCATCCCCCATCCGCCGCTATCTGAACAACTGGCACGACGAGCAGAACAGCGCCGCGCTGTATCAGGCGTTGGCCGACGCCGAACCCAATCCGGACCGGCAGGAGATTTTCCGCCAGCTGGCCGACGCCGAACGCGGGCACGCGCAGGTCTGGCGCAAGCGGCTCGAGGCCGCAGGTGCGGCCGTGCCGGTGTTCCGCCCCGATTTCAAGACCCGCCTGTTGCGGCGGCTGATTCGCTGGTTCGGCCCGTCTTTCGTCATCGCCTCCGTCGCCGCCGCCGAAGCGGCGGACCGCGACAAGTACGCCGGCCAGGCCGATGCGCTGGCGCTCTCGTCGGACGAACGCGGCCACGCAGCGATCATCGGTGCGGTCGCGGGCGGCCCGGTCGACGGAGCGGCGATTTCACGCGCCGAACCATGGCATCGTGGCGTCGGCTCGGGGAACGATCTTCGCGCGGCGGTGCTCGGCGTCAACGACGGGCTGGTGTCCAACTTCTGCCTGATCATGGGCGTCGCCGGCGCCGGAAGTGCCCAGCACGTGGTGCTGCTGACCGGCGCGGCCGGGCTGCTGGCCGGGGCGATGTCGATGGCGCTGGGAGAATGGCTGTCGGTGACCAATGCACGCGAGCTGGCCGGTTCGCAGCTGGCGAAGGAGGCCGAGGAGCTTGAACAGACCCCCGAGGCCGAACAGCACGAGCTGGCGCTGATCTATCGCGCCAAGGGGCTGCCCCGGGTCGAGGCCGAACAGCTTGCGGCGCGCCTGATGCAGGACCCGCAGACCGCACTGCAGGCGCTGGCCCGCGAAGAACTCGGCATCGATCCGGACGAGCTGGGGGGCAACCCGTGGCGTGCGGCCGGCGTGTCCTTCCTGCTGTTCTCGCTCGGTGCGCTGATGCCGCTGCTGCCATTCCTGCTGCTGCAGGGGACCGTGGCCATCGCCGCCAGTGCGGGACTCAGTCTGGCTGCGCTGTTGCTGGTCGGCGCGGTCACGTCGCTGTTCAACGGGCGCTCGGCGGCGTTCTCGGCCATCCGGCAGACACTGACCGCCGGTGCGGCGGCCGCGATCACCTTCGGCCTCGGACACTGGCTGGGAACGGCGCTGTAGGCGTCAGCCGTCTTCCTGTGGCGTGGATTCGCCGCTGTCGACCGCTTCGGCCAGCACCTTGTCGATGCGCTTGCCGTCCATGTCGACCACCTCGAAGCGCCAGCCGTCCCATTCGACGAAGTCGGCGGTCGCCGGGACGTGCCCCAGCAGCAGCATGATCATGCCCGACAGCGTGTGGTAGCGGCCCTTGGATTCCTCCGGTGCCGTTTTCAGGTCGAGCCGGTCCTTGAGTTCCGGGATCGGAATCATGCCGTCGAGCAGCCACGAGCCGTCGGCGCGCTGTACCGCCCAGGCATCGTCGGCGTTTTCGGAATGGAATTCGCCGGTCACCGCTTCGAGCAGGTCGTGCAGGGTGACCAGACCTTCGATTTCTCCGTATTCGTCGAGCACGAACACCATCTGCATGTTGTTGGCGCGGAAGTTGTCGAGCAGCTCCATCCCGGTCAGCGTTTCCGGCACGTACACGCAGGGCACGAGGTCGGCGGCGAGGTCGGGCTGTTCGCCGCGCAGCGTGTAGGCCAGCACCTGCTTGGTGTGCAGGACGCCGAGGATCTCGTCGAGCCCGCCCTTGCAGACCGGGAAGCGCGAGAACTCGGATTCCGAGATGCGCTTCAGGTTGTCGGCCAGCGGCAGGTTCAGGTCGAGGTAGACGATGTCCGAGCGCGGAATCATCAGCGAGCCGAGCTGACGGTCGTCGAGGCGGAACACGTTGCGCACCATTTCGTGCTGGTGCTGCTCGATCACGCCCGATTCCGAGCCTTCCTCGAGCAGGGCCTGGATTTCCTCTTCGGTCACGCCCTGGTTGCCGTTCTGCTTGACGCCGAGCAGGCGCAGGATGGTGTGCGTCGAAACGCTGAGCAGGTAGACGAAGGGACGCGTCAGCGTCGCCAGCCACTGCATCGGCCGCGCGACGAGGCGGGCAATGGCTTCCGGGTTCATCTGGCCCAGCCGTTTGGGCACCAGTTCGCCGACGATGATCGACACGTAGGTGATGACCACGACGACCAGCGCGGTCGAAAACACGCTGGTGGTCTTTTCGGGCAGATCGAACGTCTGCAGCCATGCCGACAGCGGCGCGGCCAGCACCGATTCGCCGACGATCCCGTTGAGGATGCCGATCGAGGTGATGCCGATCTGGATGGTCGAGAGGAAACGGGTGGGGTCTTCGCCGAGGCGCAGTGCCGTCGAGGCGGCGGCGTCACCGTCGGCGGCCAGCTTCATCAGCCGTGCCTTGCGCGCGGTGACGAGCGCGATTTCGGACATCGCGAACAGGCCGTTCAGCAGGATCAGGCCCAGCAGCAGCAGGATCTCCATTTCAGCGCTCCCGGCCGGACGGGCTGAAGGCCCGGCTTGGCGTCAGCCCGGCGGTACGTCCGGACTGGCGTGAACTGGAAAGGGGATAAGCGTATGCGAAGCTGCTACTGGGAATGTCCATATGGTGAGGGGCCGTGGCCCGTCACTCCTTGAGCTGTAAAGGGACGCTTATGTTAGCGGCAGAGGCCGCGTCCCGACAATGCACGCGCGGGGTGGCTAGCGGCCGGCGGTCGTGTCGGTGGCCGGCAAGGTCGGGTAGAAGGCAAAGCGCAGCGCGCGGCCGAGGCTGGCCGGGACGACCGAGCCGTGGTCCTCGCCGTCGAAACGCTGGAAGGCCACGCGTTCGCCGGCGCCGGGAACGGCCGCCAGCCGCTGCGCGAGTGCGGCGGCGTCGCCGGCCATGTTGAACTGGTTTTCGCGGCCGCCGACGGTGATCAGCAGCCGGGCTGCATCGTCAGGATGACCGGCGGCGTAGTCCGTTGCTTCGGTGACGATGGCGCGTTCGTCCCACCACATTGACGGGCTGGCGGCGATGTAGCCGGCGAACAGCGTCGGCCGGGAGAAACGCAGGTGCAGCGTGAACAGGCCGCCGAGGGAATGGCCGAACAGCACCTGCTGTCCGGCGTTGACCGGATAGCGGGCGGCGATCGCCGGCAACAGCTGTTGTTGCAGGAAATCGGCAAACGCTTCGCGGCCGCCGGTTCTGGGCGGTCGGTCGAATTTTTTCGGAATGCGCTCGTCCGGCACTTTCGACGTCAGGTCGAAGTAGCGCCGGTCGCTGTCGAACGGCTGTTCGGTCGGGTAGCCGATGCCGACGACGAGTACGTCCTGCAGCGGACGCTGCATGCGTGCCGCGCCGGCGGCAATCGGAAAGTGCGCGTTGCCGTCGAGCACGTAGAACACCCGGTAGCCGGTGGCCGGTGGCGGCGCATCGGGGCGGGACACGAAGATCCGGTAATCGAGCCCGCTGCTTTTGGCCCTGACGTCATACACGTCGCCGCCGTTCACCGTCAGCGGCCGGGCGGGCGGCAGCGGTGCGGCAGGTTGGGGCGGTGTGGCGGCGAGGATCGGGTTCATCAGCGTGCAGAGCAGAAGCGGGGCAAGCCAGCGGGTTGGCAGTGTCATGGCAGTTTGGCAGAGGGATGTTCGGTCGGACGCGGGAACGGCACTTCAGCGTTGCCGGGCGGCTTTGGGCGTGATGCCGAACCGGCGCTTGAACGCGGTGGCGAAGTTGGCGGCGCTGGTGTAGCCGGCCAGATCGGCGGCTTCGGCCACGCTGACGCCGTCGCGCTCGAGCGCGTCGCGTGCGGCCAGCAGCCGGCGCAGCCGCAGGTAATCGAACACCGTGTGGCCGTACAGCAGCTTGAAGCGCTGCTGCATCGCGTTGACGTTGAGGCCGACGTGACGGGCAAGGTCGTCGAGCGAATGCGCGTCGGCGGCACCACTGTCGAGATAGTCGCGCAGCGCCTGCATCTGGCGCATTTCGCGCGGCCGCAGTCCCGGCGCTGCCGGGGCCGAGATCTGCGCCAGCGTCTGGACGACGAGTTCGATCGCCTTGCTTTCCAGATAGAGTTTTTCCAGCAGCGGCGCGTAGGCCGGCGGGCGCAGCATTGCCTCGGCCAGTGCAATCTGCCGGGCCGACGGCCGCCAGCGCTGCACCGACAGGTGGCAGGTGCAGAAGCGGCGCAGCGCGGCGTGCTCGTCACTGTCGAGCAGGCCGCTGGAATCCAGCCATTCCCGGCTGAGCGTCAGGCTGACCTTGCGCTCCGTGGTGCTGTCGGTGGCGCGGCGCATGAATACGTCGGGCTCCGCCACCGAGACGAGCGCGGCCTCGTTGACGAGCCGGCCGGCTTCGTCGCATTGCGAGCCCAGCTGCAGCCGGCGCTTGCCGTACGACACGTCGGCGCTGCCGGCAAGGAACAGTGCGAGGTTGAGCCCGCAATCGAGTTCGGCCTCGGCGCCGGTGCAACCGAGGTCGCGCTTGTGCAGCACCGGCGCGTCGGTCCGCGTCAGCATCAGGCCGTCGCGGAGCGGCAGCGGTTCAAAGTGTTGTGCGATCTGCATCTCTGGCTCTCCTCGGAGCCTGTTCAAGGTCTTTTCGAACCGCCTTTCGCGCACGCGTTTTTTGCGAAAAGGCCTTGAGCAGGTTCCTGGTCATGGCGTTTGCAAAGGTTTTTCTGTTTTTCCGCAAACGCTTGTCATACGAACGTGTGGAATACTATGCGCCATTAAATTCAAATGCAAATCATTCTCATTTGAGTGGCGGGCGGCATGGGGCCGGCCGCAAAACAATTACAAAGTAGCTGCAGAGAGTGTGAAGATGATCCCCCCGTTCAAGTCCCTTCCGATCCCGCTGATCGTATCCGCGCTATGGGCCGCCGCGCCCGCCACGGCGGCTGAAAACGAAACCTTGCTCGATTCGATGGTCGTGACCGCCGCCGGTTACGAGCAGCAGATCAAGGAAGCGCCGGCGAGCATTTCGGTCATCACCCGCGAACAGCTGGAAACCCAGCCGTTCACCAGCCTGTCGGATGCGGTTCGCCATATCGAAGGCGTCAGCGTTGTCGGTCCCGATCCCAACGAAACCGACATCTCGATTCGCGGCATGCCGGGCGAGTACACGCTGATCCTCGTCGACGGCAAGCGCCAGAACACCCGCGAAACCATGAACCGCGGCACCGGTGGCGTGCAGGCGTACCAGATCCCGCCGCTGGATGCGATCGAGCGGATCGAGGTCGTCCGTGGTCCGATGTCGTCGCTGTACGGCTCGGATGCGATGGGTGGCGTCATCAACATCATCACCCGCAAGGTACAGAAAGCCTGGCACGGCTCGGTGACGGTCGGCGGCACGCTGCAGGAAGACAAGAACTACGGCAACACCGGCGAAGGCAGCTTCTGGCTCGGCGGTCCGCTCAAGGACGACCTGCTCGGCCTGCAGATCTACGGCGACTACAGCAACCGCCGCGAAGACGACATCTACTACCCGAAGAACTTCACCGAAGGCGCCAACGGCACGAAGAACAAGAACTACGGTGCCAAGCTGACGATCACGCCGAACAAGGATCAGGACATCACGATCGAGGCCGGCCACAACGAGCTGACCTACACCAACACCCCGGGCAAGTCGATTGCCGAGTCCGATCCGGCGATCAGGACCGAACACGAGCGCACCAACTGGGCGGTTACCCACAACGGCCGCTGGGGCTGGGGGACGACGACCGTGGCGCTGTACCAGGAAATCGGCAAGGAAAAGAACTCCGGCGCCGGAGCCGAAGCGTCGATGTCGAATCCGGAAATCACCAATACCGTGCTCGACGGTCTGGTGACGCTGCCATTCGATACCAACATCCTCAAGCTGGGCGGGCAGTACAACCACAACAAGCTCGAGAACATCGCCAACGAATCGCCGGTCGCCGGCCATCGCCCGAGCCCGGACTCGGTCACCAACAAGGTGTGGGCGCTGTTTGCCGAGGACGAGTACTTCGTCACCGACAAGCTCAGTCTCACCGGCGGCCTGCGTCTGGACAACGACGACCGTTACGGCAGCCACTGGACGCCGCGTCTGTATGCCGTCTACAAGGTCACCGACACGATCACGGTCCGCGGCGGCGCGGCCAGCGGTTTCAAGGCGCCGACGCTGCGCCAGACCACGCCGGGCTACTGCATGACCTCGGGCGGTGGCACCCAGAAGCGCGGCGCGCTGTGCGGCAACCCGGATCTCGAACCGGAAACCAGCGTCACCGAAGAGATCGGCATCCGCTACGACGCGCCGAACGGCACCAACGCCAGCCTGACGCTGTACAACAACGACTTCAAGAACAAGGTCGTCAGCTACGATACCGGCGTGCCGGACCCGTACAACCGGGCACTGACCACCTACATCTACGACAACGTCGACAAGGTCAACATCAAGGGCGTCGAGCTCGGCGGTGCGCTGCCGTTCGCGAAGGACTGGAAGGTGAGCGGCAATTACACCTACACCAAGTCCGAGCGCCAGGGGGGCGGCGAGCCGGCATTCGACGGCGGCTCGCTCGACGGCCGTCCGCTCGACAAGACGCCCGAGCACATGGCCAACCTGCGTCTGGACTGGACGCCGATCGAAAAGCTGACCACGTTTGCCCGCATCACCTACACCGGCACGCAGTACTGGGCGGCATTCCGCAACGGTGCGATGAACGTGCGCAAGGCCGATGCCTACACCACCGGCGACATCGGCGCGACCTACACCTTCAGCAAGAACCTGTCGCTGAACTTCTCGGTGCTCAACGTCACCGACGAAATCGATCCGGTCGACGACCGCGGCCGTTACGACGGCCTCGACGGCAACTGGATGGTGCAGGAAGGCCGCCGCTACTGGGCCAGCCTCAACGCCAGCTTCTGATCGTCAACGATCCCTCTTGCCCGGTGCCGGCCTCCCGGCCGGTCCCGGGCTTTTTCCTTTTTTTGATGTGAGCCTTTCAATGCCAGCAGCCTACGCCAGTGTCGCCACGCCGGATGCTTCCCGTTTCCTGTTCAAGTTGTGCAAGCACTTTGCCAAGAAGATTCCGGTCGAGTTCGACGAACACCACGGTCGGGCCGAGTTCGCCTTTGGTGCCTGTACGCTCAGCGCCAGCGAAACCGAACTGCGCTTCGATTGCGATTCGCAAAGCGACGAAGCACTGGCCCGGCTGCAATCGGTGCTGGTCGAGCATCTGGCGCTGATGACGCGTGCCAATCCGCTTCCGGTGGTCTGGACTGCCGGCGCACGCGGCGCGTGATGCCGGTTTGCGCCGGCGCAAACCGTTTTCGGACCGGTCGGCGTACAAATGCGGTATAGAATCATTCTCATTTGAAGAACGTTCCACAGATTGGGGAGTAGCGATGATCCAGCGATGGCTGAAATACACCGGTTTGGCGCTTGCCGGCGCAATGGTATTGCTGGCGGGGCCGGTCCGGGCGGTGACGGTGACCGATCTGGCAGGCCGCAAGGTCGAACTGCCGAAGAAGGTCGACCGCATCCTGCTCGGTGAAGGCCGGCTGTTTTACTCGCTGGCGCTGCTCGAAGGCGACAGGCCGGTGGCGCGCATTGCCGGCTGGCAAGGCGATTTCCGCCAGCTCGATCCGCAGACGTATGGCCAGTACCGCGCCAAATTCCCCGAAATCGACAGGATTCCGCTGATCGGCAAGACCAGCGAAGCAACCGTCAGCGGCGAGAAGGTCGTCTCGCTCAAGCCCGATATCGCCGTGTTCAGCCTCGCCGGCCATGGTCCGAGCGTGCACAACCCGCTGGTCAGGCAGCTTGAAGCCGCGAAAATCCCGGTGATCTTCGTCGACTTCCGGCTCAAGCCGCTGGAAAACGCCGTGCCGAGCCTGCGGCTGATGGGCAAGGCCCTGCAGCGCGAGGCGCAGGCGGAGAAGTTCATCCGTTTTTACGAACAGAACATGAAGCTGGTCACCGACACGGTGAAGGGCATTCCGTCGTCGCAACGTCCCAAGGTCTTCCTCGATCTGCGCGCCGGCACCATGGAGGGGATTGCCACGGCCGGCAACGGCAATATCGGTGAAATGATCGATGCGGCCGGTGGCATCAATATCGGCAGTGGTCTGCTGAGTACCGAGATCGGCGAAGTGAACCTCGAGAAAGTCATCGCGACCAATCCGGCTGCTTACATTGCGACCGGCGCCGGAGCGCCCGACGCCAGGCTCGGGCTCAAACTCGGGCAGGATGTGTCGCCGGCCATGGCGCGTGCATCGCTCGACGTGGTGGCGACGCGCGCGCAGCTGGGCGCGCTCGGTGCCGTTCGCAATGGCAAAACCTATGGCGCGTGGCATCACTTCTACACGACGCCGTATCACGTCGTGCTGGTGCAGCAACTGGCCAAATGGCTGCAGCCGGCTGCATTCGCGAAGCTGGATCCGCAAGCGACCTGGAGCACGATGTACAAGGAATTCCTCGCGGTACAGCCGCAGGGCACATTCTGGGTTGAGGGCGGGGGCAGTCGGTGAGCGCTCCGGAAGTGGCCCTCCTGCAGGCGGCCGATACCGTCGCCGGCTACCGGCGCCTGCTGGGCCGGCGCCTTGCGATCATCGCCGTGCTGCTGGTGGTGATCGTGGCGTCGCTGCTGCTCGATTTCACGCTGGGCCCGTCGGGCATGCCGGTCGCCGAGGTCCTGCAGGCCCTGTTCGACCGGGCCGGCGCCGATCCGGGCAGCGTGGTCATCGTCCGGGACATCCGGCTGCCGTATGCGCTGATTGCCGTTGCCGTCGGCCTGGCGCTGGGCCTAGCCGGTGCCGAGATGCAGACCATCCTGAACAACCCGCTGGCCAGCCCGTTCACGCTCGGCGTCTCTCAGGCCGCGGCCTTCGGCGCCGCACTGGCGCTGGTGCTGGACCTGACGATTCCGGGCGTGCCGCAAGAGTGGAGCGTTGCGGTCAATGCCTTCATTTTTGCGATGCTGTCCGCATGGCTGCTCGATTTCGTCACCCGCGTCGTCGGCATGAGTACCTCGGGTGTCGTGCTGTTCGGCATTGCGCTGTTCTTCAGTTTCGATGCCTTGCTGGCGCTGCTGAAATACGTGGCGACGGCCGAAGCATTGCAGGGCGTGATCATGTGGACGATGGGCAGCCTGTCGCGTGCGACCTGGCCCAAGGTGATCGCCCTGTTTGTCGCCTGTGCGCTGCTGCTGCCGTGGTCGATGCGCAATGCCTGGCGGCTGACCGCACTGCGGCTCGGCGAGGATCGCGCCGCGAGCTTCGGCGTCGACGTGCGCCGGCTGCGGCTCGGTTCGCTGACGCGCATCAGCCTGCTGACCGCACTGGCGGTGTCCTTTGTCGGCACGATCGGCTTCATCGGCCTGATCGCACCGCACATGGCGCGCAGGCTGGTCGGCGAGGACCACCGTTTCTACCTGCCGGCGAGCGCGCTGGTCGGTGCCGTCGTGATGTCGGTCGCATCGGTCGCGTCGAAGAACATCGTCCCGGGCGTGATCGTGCCGGTCGGCATTGTCACCGCGCTGGTGGGGATTCCGCTGTTCATGGCGATCGTGTTCCGCCATGGCGGGAGGGCATGATGACGACCTTGTCGATTGAAAACATCCGCGTCCGCTACGGTCGCCGTGAGGTGATTCCCGGACTGGACGTGACCGCGCTGCAGCCCGGTGAAGTCACCGCCTTGCTCGGCCCGAACGGCTGCGGCAAGACGACGCTGCTCAAGGCGATTGCCGGGCTGATCCGTTGTGACGGCCGGGTGGTGTTCGACGGCCAGACCTTCGGCTACGGCGATTTCGCCGCGCGGGCACGGCATATCGCCTACCTGCCGCAGACGCTGCCGCCGACGGTCCACCTGCGCGTGTTCGAATCCATCCTCGTCGCCCGCCAGGCGACGGCGGTCGGCTTGGCACGCGGCGGCGATCATGCCGAAGTGCTGCAGGTGCTCGACCGGCTCGACATCGGCCATCTGGCGATGCGCTACCTGAGCGAGCTGTCCGGTGGCCAGCGGCAGCTGGTCGGCATTGCGCAGGCGCTGGTGCGCGCGCCGGCGGTGCTGTTGCTGGACGAGCCACTGTCGGCGCTCGACCTGAACCACCAGTTTCAGGTCATGGACCTGCTGCGACAGGAAACGCGGGCACGCGGCATGGTGACCGTGATCGTGCTGCACGACCTCAATGTCGCGTTGCGGCACACCGACCGCGCGCTGCTGCTCAAGGCCGGCCAACTGGTCGCCGAGGGGCCGCCCGCAGCCGTGATCAACGGTGCGACGCTGGCCGAGGTTTACGGCGTGCGCGGGCGGGTCGAACCCTGCTCGCAGGGCTTCAGCCAGATCATGGTCGACGGCCTCGTCGGCGCCTGAATCAGCAACGCCACCTTCGGGTGGCGTTCTGCATTCCGTCGGTCCGCGCTGGACAGTTCACCTCTTGAAGATATATCTTAAGTTGCATCGTTAGATATATCGAAGGAGCGCGTCATCATGAGGAACGAACTGGGGCATCGTGGCGGCGGCCGGCGTGGCCGCGTGTTCGATCACGGCGACCTGCGGCTGGTGGTGCTGGCGCTGACGGCGCAAAGCCCGCGCCACGGCTACGAGATCATCAAGGCGATCGAGGAAAAGTTCGGCGGCAATTACGCGCCGAGTCCGGGGGCGATCTATCCGACGCTGACGCTGCTCGACGAACAGGGCCTGCTCAGGGGCGAAGTCGATGCCGATGGCAAGCGCCACTACACGGTCACGCCGGACGGCGAGGCCTACATCGCGGCAAACCGGGCGACGATCGACGGCGTCATGGTGAGGATGGAACTGATGGCGCGGCGCATGGCCGGCCACCTGCCGCCGGAGCGGGTGATGCAGGCGATGCAGACGCTGAAGCAGGCCTTGCTGCTGCGCGAGCACGGCTGGAGCGATGCGTCGGTGGCCGTGGCGGCGAAGGCGATCGAGGATGCGGCGAGGGCGATTGTCGATGCGCCGAACTGAATCCTGTTGCAGCGGAACATGGGCCACCGCTGAATTCCCGGCTTGAAGAGGACATGGAATGGAAAAGCACATCCAGGAAAAACACAGCGTTACCCGAGTTCGCCACCCGCTCAAGCTGCGCCTGATCACGGTGCGGAAAACCGAGCGGATTGCACCGCACATGCTGCGCGTGACTTTTGCCGGCGAGTCGCTGCAGGACTTCGTCTCGGCCTCGCACGATGATCACGTGAAGCTCTTCTTCCCGGCGCCGGGCCAGGCTGCGCCGATTCTGCCGTCGCTGAGCGAAACCGGCCCGGAGTACCCGGAAGGCGCGATCCGGCCGAGCATGCGCGACTACACGCCGAGCAGCTACGATCCGGTCGCGGGCGAGCTGGTCATCGATTTTGCCCTGCACGGCGACGGGCTGGCCGCCAGTTGGGCCGAGCAGGCCGCGCCGGGGCAGGTGATCGGCGCCGGCGGCCCCCGAGGCTCATTCGTCGTGTCGGACGATTTCGACTGGTATCTGCTGATCGGCGACGAAACCGCACTGCCGGCGATTGGCCGGCGACTGGCCGAACTGCCGGTCGGCGCCCGCGCGATCGTGATTGCCGAGGTGGCCGATGCCGGCGAGGAAATCAACCTGCCCAGCGAGGCCGAGGTGTCGCTGACGTGGCTGCACCGCAACGGCGAGCCCGCCGGTTATCCGCAACGGCTGGAGGGCGCCGTACGCGCGCTGGCGCTGCCTGCCGGTGAAGGCTATGTCTGGGCGGCGGCCGAGCTGTCGGTGATCGGGGCGATCCGCAAGGTGCTGGTCGACGAGCACGGCATCAACAAGAAGCGCATCCGTGCCGCCAGCTACTGGAAGCACGGTGCGGTGGCGCACCACAGCGCACTCGAGGACTGAGTGCGACAGGTGTTCGTGAAGGCAAACCCCGCTCAGGCGGGGTTTTTCTTGGGCGCCAGCAGCAGCGACGAGGCGATCACCGCGCCGCCGAGCAGCATCCGGCCGATGCCACCTTCCGGGTGGCTGGTGACGAGGCTGATCGCGATGCCGACCGGGATATGCATGTTGTTCATCGCGCCAAGCCGGCCGGCATCGACCATGCAGGCACCCTTGTTCCACCAGAAGTAGCCGAGCGCGGTCGACACCAGACCGAGGAAGACCAGCACCGCCCACTGTGCCTCGGTCGTCGGCAGTTTGGCCGGATTGCCGAACAGCAGCCACGACGGCAGCGCCACCGCGAGCGCGCCGACGAAGAACAGGCCGAAACTCGCGTGTTGCGGCAGCGGGCTCGGATGGCGCCGCAACAGGTGCTTGTAGCCGATCTGGCCGGCGGCGAAGCTCAGGTTCGCCAGCTGCAGCAGCAGGAAGCCGGCGAGATAGTCACCGGTGAGCGCGTCATAACGGACGATGGCCGCGCCGGCCACCGCGACCAGCGCCGCCAGCAGCGCACGCGGATTGAAGCGGCGGCTCATCGCATCGTCGATCAGCGTGATGTAGATCGGCGTGAAGATCGTGAACAGCAGGACTTCGGGCACGGTCAGGAAGCGGAACGCCCGATACAGGCACAGATAGGTGACACCGAACTGCATCGCGCCGACCATGATCAGGCCGATACGCAGCGGCGGGCTGACCTGCCGCCAGCGCAGGAAGGGCAGGAATACGAGACCGGCCAGCACCACGCGGGTCAGGACCGCGAAATCGGCGTCGACGCGGCCGGCGAGGAAGGTGCCGATCAGGTTGAACGACAGTGCCCAGATGACGGTGATGGCGGCGAGATAGGGCACGGTGGCCTCGTTGCGGTCAGGAGTCGCGATGATACCGGAGCCTTGGTGCTTGAAAATGCAATCATCGCCAGCACCTGTTAGCGAGCCGCTCCTGCCGAGCGCCTGTCCAGTCAACCGCGAGCCTTCACGATGAAACGCCTGTCCGATATCCGCTTTTCCGTCCTCGATCTCGCCACAGTCGTCCGTGGCGGCAACGCCGCCGATGCCTTCGCCCGCAGCGCCAGGCTGGCGCAGACGGCCGAAAGGCTCGGTTACACGCGCTTCTGGCTGGCCGAGCACCACAACCTCGACGGCATCGCCAGCGCCGCAACCAGCGTGTTGATCGGCCATGTCGCTGCGCAGACCCGGACGATCCGCGTCGGCTCGGGCGGGGTGATGCTGCCCAACCATGCGCCGCTGATCGTGGCCGAGCAGTTCGGCACGCTGGAGTCGCTGTTCCCGGGCCGGATCGACCTCGGCCTCGGCCGTGCGCCGGGCACCGATGGCCAGACGGCAAGGGCGTTGCGCCGGCATCTGGTCGGCAACGAGCAGGAATTCTCCGACGAGGTCGCCGAGCTGCGCGGCTATCTGGCGCCGACCCGTGCGGGCCAGCACGTGCGGGCGATCCCGGGTGAAGGGCTGGATATCCCGGTCTGGCTGCTCGGTTCCGGCTCGTACGGCGCGCAGCTGGCCGGCCAGCTCGGCCTGCCGTTCGCGTTCGCCAGCCATTTCGCCCCGGACTACCTGCTGCGGGGCATCGAGCTGTACCGCCAGACGTTCCGGCCGTCAAAGCAGCTGGCCGAGCCTTACGTGATGATGGGCGTCAACGTGATCGCCGCGCCGACCGACGCCGAGGCGAGCTATCTGGCGACGTCGATGAAGCAGCGCTGGCTGCGGATGATCCGCGACCAGCGCGGCCCGATCGACCCGCCGGTCGAGACCATGGACGGCTTGTGGAACGAGCTGGAAGCCGCGCAGGTCAACGCCCGGCTGGCGGCGTCGGCGATCGGCTCGCCGGAGACGGTGGCACGGCAGCTGCAGGCGCTGCTCGACCAGACCCAGGTCGACGAGATGATCGTCGTCACCGACACCTACGATTTCGAGCACCGGCTGCGTTCGTACGAGTTGCTGGCCGATCTGGTCCGGCCGGGCTGAGGCGGTCACTCGGTCGTACTGGCGTTCCAGAACACCTGCTTCACATAGGGGCGGGCGACGAGCAGCGTGCTGATCCGCTCGAGTTCGCGCGAATCGACCGAGGTCGACTGCAGTGTCGCGGTGATCTCGACGTCGTCGTCGCCGAACGGCTCGATCTCGAGGTCACCGAGCGGGTAGTCGGCCTGCTCGAGCAGGGCTTCGAGTTCGACCAGCATCTGCTTCTGGCGGTCGTCGGCGACGATCATGCACAGCTGGTAGGTGACTTCGCTGCGCGCGTCGTCGATCGGCAGCCGGTTGATCCGGTTGACCACCGGGCGCAGCAGTGTGTTCGACGCGATCACGAAAGCGGCGGCGAGCACCGCTTCGGCGATCAGATCGGCGCCGGCGCAGGCACCGACCGCGGCCGAACCCCACAGCGTCGCCGCGGTGTTCAGGCCGCGCACGTTCAGCCCTTCCTTCATGATCGTGCCGGCGCCGAGGAAGCCGACGCCGGACACGACGTAAGCGACGACGCGCACCGCGCCGCCGCTGCCGTCGAGCCGGTAGGCCATGTCGACGAAGATCGCCGCGCCGACGGCGACCAGCGTGTTGGTGCGCAGCCCGGCGGTGCGCTGCCGGTACTGGCGCTCGAAACCGATCACCGAACCGAGCACGAAGGCGGTGACGAGGCTGACTAGCGAATCGAGCAGCGCCGGCAGGTTGAACTGGATGATGGCTTGCATCGGCAGGCTCCATGGAAAAACGGCGCGGATCAGGCGCCGTTGTTCTTCATTATGTGGATGTTTGATGACAGTCTCTGCGGGGCGCTGCGAATGAAACGCAGCGCAGCGGTGCTGGCAAGGCGTGTGCACGAAGACTGTACGTTCAGTACGGCGAGTGCGCACAACGCCGCCAGCAGCGTTTCATTCGCAGAGCTTCATTGCCAGCCGTAGCGGCGGGCGTAGATGCCCTTGATCAACTGCGTCAGCACCATGTAGCCGAGCAGGATGCCGATCAGCCACGGGAAGTAGGACAGCGGCAGCGCCTGCAGCTTGAAGTAGCCGGCCAGCGGGCCCATCGGCAGGAAGATGCCGATCGCCATGATCGCCGCCGTCATCGCCAGCAGCGGCCATGCGGCGCGGCTCTGGATGAACGGGATCTTGCGGGTGCGGATCATGTGCACGATCAGCGTCTGCGACAGCAGGCCGACGACGAACCAGCCGGACTGGAACAGCGTCTGGTGCTCGGGCGAGTTCGCGCCGAACACCTTCCACATCAGCACGAAGGTCAGGATGTCGAAAATCGAGCTGATCGGCCCGAAGCACACCATGAAGCGCGTCAGTTCGTCCGGGTTCCAGCGTTGCGGTTTCTGCAGCAGCTCGTCATCGACGTTGTCGAACGGGATGGCGATCTGCGAGATGTCGTACAGCAGGTTCTGCACCAGCAGGTGCATCGGCAGCATCGGCAGGAACGGGATGAAGGCACTGGCGACCAGCACGCTGAACACGTTGCCGAAGTTCGAGCTGGCGGTCATCTTGATGTACTTGAGCATGTTGGCGAAGGTCTTGCGGCCTTCGGTCACGCCCTGTTCGAGCACCATCAGGCTCTTTTCCAGCAGGATCAGGTCGGCGGCTTCCTTGGCGATGTCGACGGCCGAATCGACCGAGATGCCGATGTCGGCGGCACGCAGCGCCGGCGCGTCGTTGATGCCGTCGCCCATGAAGCCGACGACGTGGCCGCGCTCGCGCAGCAGCCGGACGATGCGCTCCTTGTGCATCGGCGTCAGCTTGGCGAACACCGTTGCGGCTTCGGCCACGACCGACAGCTGCAGGTCGCTCATCGCATCGATCCTGTCGCCGAGCACGACACCGTTCACCGTCAGCCCGACCTCGCGGCAGACCTTGAGCGTCACCAGTTCGTTGTCGCCGGTCAGCACCTTGACGTCGATGCCCACGGCCTTCAGCGCCTTCAGCGCCGGTGCGGTGCTTTCCTTCGGCGGATCGAGGAAGGCGATGTAGCCGGCGAGCACCAGTTCGCGCTCGTCGGCGACGCCATAGTTCGTCACGTCCAGAGGGACCGGCTTGCTGGCAACGGCGACGACGCGCAGGCCTTCGCGGTTCAGCCCGGCCGCGACGTCGCGGATCCGCGTCAGCAGGCCGGCCGAGAGTGGCAGCGTCTCGTCACCGTGACGAACGTGCGTGCATGCGGCGAGCACTTCCTCGAGCGCGCCCTTGCAGATCAGCAGTTGCTGCGCGTCGCGCTGCTTCACCACCACCGACATCCGGCGGCGGACGAAATCGAACGGCACCTCGTCGACTTTTTCCCAGCCGTGGTCGGTGTCGAACTCGGCCTGCAGCTCGGCGTGTTCGAGCACGGCAACGTCGAGCAGGTTCTTCAGCCCGGTCTGGTAGGCGCTGTTCAGGTAGGCCATGTCGAGCACCGTATCGAAGCGCTCGCCCCACGCGTCGGTGTGGCGTTCGAGCGCGATCCGGTCCTGCGTCAGCGTGCCGGTCTTGTCGGTGCAGAGGATGTCCATTGCGCCGAAGTTCTGGATCGCATCGAGCCGCTTGACGATGACCTGCTTGCGGCTCAGTACCACCGCGCCCTTGGCCAGCGTCGACGTGACGATCATCGGCAGCATTTCCGGCGTCAGACCGACGGCGATCGACAGCGCGAACAGCGCGGCCTCGGTCCAGTCGCCCTTGGTGAAGCCGTTGATGAACAGCACCAGCGGCGCCATCACGAACATGAAGCGGATCAGCACCCAGCTGACCTTGTTCACGCCGGCCTGGAACTGCGTCGGCGCGCGGTCCTGCGCGGTGACCTTCTCGGCCAGCGCGCCGAAATAGGTCCGGTTGCCGGTGCCGATCACCAGTGCCGTGGCCGAACCGCTGACGACGTTGGTGCCCATGAAGCACAGGTTGGCCAGCGCCAGCGGGTTGCGTTCGGCAGGGTCGGGCTGGTCGGCGAACTTCTCGACCGGTAGCGATTCGCCGGTCAGCGCGGCCTGGCTGACGAACAGGTCCTTGGCGGCGAGCACGCGCAGGTCGGCCGGAATCATGTCGCCGGCCGAGAGCTGGACGATGTCGCCCGGCACCAAGTCACGAATCGGCAGTTCCAGCCGGACACCGTCGCGCAGCACCGTCGCGGTGTTGCTGACCATGGCCTTGAGCCGGTCGGCGGCGCTGTTCGAGCGCTTTTCCTGGACGAAGCGCAGCACCGTCGAGATGCCGACCATGGTGGCGATGACGACGGTCGCCTTCATGTCGTCGGTCGCCGCCGAGATCAGCGCCAGCACGGTCAGCAGCACGTTGAACGGATTGCGGTAGCACAGCCACAGGTGGGTCGACCACGGCATCGGCTTTTCGTGCTCGACCTCGTTCGGGCCGGTGCGTTCGCGTTTGGCTTCGGCCGCATCGGAGGCGAGGCCGTCGGTGCGGCTGCCGAGCCGCTTGAGCGCCGCGACCGGCACGAGGTGGGCGAGGGCGATCAGCCGCTCGGACAGTTGCGACGAGACCGTCTGGCCGACCGCCTGGCCGCGCAGCAGGTCGAGCAGCGCCAGCCGGCGCAGTTGGCGGGCCGACAGGCCCTTTTGCAGGAGCGCGAGAACGCGCAGTTTGAGAAAACGCATACGACTTCCCCGACCGGGACGCGCGCAGGCGGCCCGGCTCGACGGGTCGTGAACGCACGGCGACGCAAGGCGTGCCGGACTGGCGCCGGACGCGCAAGGGCATCGTCGTGAACGTCACGAACGAACAGAATTCAGGAAGGGAGAAGAACGGACCCGTCGGGCCCGGAAGACGCCACTACCCGCCAGATCGGCAAGGGCAGCAGCAGGGGAAGACCTGCGTTGACCTCGCCGCTAGCGACCGATGCAGGATCGGCAACTAGAACCACTTTCCACGAGGGAACTCCATCTCAAAAAGACCGGCGGAAGGTACGCCCGCAACGCGGGGCTTGTCCACCCCTCATGCGGCCGTAACGGGAAAATTCACGCTGGCCGCAGCGCCAGTGTTGCGCGCCAGCCGCGCGCGTAATCGCTTGGCAATACCAGCGAAAAGGTGGTGATCGTGTCGTGAATGGCGGTCAACGACGGATGCCATTCGCACAGGTCGGTATGCGCGGCCTTGTTGCAGGCTTCCAGTGCCGACCAGACGCTGGCGAAGGTACCGGCACGTTCCGGGAGGGGCGCAGCCGTCACGGCGGCGTGGCTGGCCGGCGGCAGGTAGAGCCGGGCGACGTCGTCCCAGTCATCCGGTAGCGCGATCGGACACAGGTCGACGCCGATCGCCGCGATGCCGTGTCCGGTCACCGGCGCCAGTGCGATCAGCGCGCAGCCGTTGCCGGATGCGTGATTGCCGTAGGCGAGACTGACGTGAAAGCGCGCGTCGCCGGCGACGATCTGCGGCACGCGGTCCGGCCGCAGGTAGTCGGCGTGTGGCTGGCCCGACCACGCGGCGGCCAGTGCGCAGGCGGCCCCGCGTGTCCCGACACGGGCGTCGCGCCGGTCGGCGGCGGCCGGCAGCAGGGCCAGCAGCGGAGTGCCATGCGGCGGGGTGCCATGCGGCGGGCGGTCTCTTGTCGCAAGTCGCGCCATTACCTCGTCGAACAGCGCTACGCGCACGCGGGCTCCTGTTGCGCCTGCGGGCGGGGCGTTGCCGCCGTGGTTTGCGGTGCGAACTGTACGGCGCCCGACGGCCACGGACCGGCCGGCGACCCCATCCAGCGCGTGCCGGCCGGGATGTCCTCGCCCTTGCTGACCAGCGTCAGCGGGCCGAGTTCGGCATCGGCACCGACGCTGCCGTTGTACAGCACCGTGCAGCGCGTGCCGACATGGACGCCGGCGCCGATCCGCACGTGGCCGATCTTCATCACCCGGTCTTCGAACAGGTGGGTCTGCGGGCCGCAGGCGGCACCGAGCACGACGCCGTCGCCGAGTTCGACGCAGTCGAATTCGGTCATGTCGGTGGTGTCTAGCCAGACGTTGCGGCCGACCCTGGCGCCGAGCGCGCGGAAGGCCCACGGCAGCCATGGCGTGCCGCGCAGGTAGTTGACGAAGTTCGGTACGGCGATCGATTCGTAGACGTTGGTGATCGCTTCGCTGGTCCAGACGAATGGGGTCCACATCGACACCGCGCGCGGCCGGTAGCGGCCGATCAGCAGCCATTTGAGCGCCGCGACGAAGGCAAAGGTGCCGATGCCGTAGAGCAGGCCGAACAGGCACAGCAGGCCGGTGACGGTACCCCAGTGGTTGAGCTCGGCATACGGCTCGACGATGGTCACCATCAGGTAGCCGGCGGCGATGATCACCGACGTCGGCAAGACGATGCGCAGTGCCTCGATCGCGCCACGGGCGATGCGGCGCCAGACCGGCGGGTGGAAGGTCAGCGAATCCGGGAAACCCTGGGTCTGTTCGCGCGCCGGCAGCAGCATCGGCGGCGAGCCCATCCAGGTGTCGCCGCTGCGCGGTTCGGCCGGGGCACGCGACTGCACGCCGACCAGTACGCCCGAGGGCAGCACCGTGCCGTCCGGTACGTAGGCACCGTTGCCGACGAAGCTGCGGTGGCCGATCACCGTCGGCTTGATGCTCATCCAGCCCTGATCGATTTCCTCGTCGCCGAGCATCACCGCGTCGGCGATGAAGGTCTCGTCACCCAGTGTCAGCATGTCCGGCACGACGCCCATCGCGGTCGAGATCTCGGCGTTGCGGCCGACTTTGGCGCCGAGCATCCGGTACCACCACGGCGCATAGACGGTCGCATACAGACCGTGCAGCACGGCGAGACTCGATTCCTGCACCAGGTTGGCAATCCACTTGCGGTGGTACAGCGCACTGTGCACGCTCCAGCGGCCGGGTTTCAGCCGGCCGAGCACCAACCAGCGCAATGCCGCACCGACGCAGGCCGTCATCGCGACCAGCACCGCGCTCGCCGGCAGTGCCAGCAGCAGGTAGAACGCGAACGTCAGCACCGCCGGTGCGTGGTTCTGGGTCAGGTCGAGCCAGTTGCCGTCAACGACGTCGATCAGCATGAAGCTCGGGAATACCGGCAGGAAGAACACTGCCGACACCAGCGCGGCGCAGACGAAGTGCAGCACCAGCTCGAACGCGGCGGCGCCCCGGCCGTGCGCCGGGCGCGGTGGCAGGCGGTTCGCGTCGACCGTGCCGGTGCGGCGCGCCGGCGAGCCCTGCCAGACTTCTCCGGCCGGCACGTGGCCGCCCGGCGGCAGTGCCGACAGGCCGTCGAGCCGAGCCGCCGTGCCGACGACGCAATCCTCGTGCATTGCGCAGTACGAACCGACGTAGCCGCGCTCGCCGATGACGATGGACCCGACGACGAGCTCTTCGCCGTCGACGCGGACGTTCTCCAGATTGACCGACGCCCCGACACTGGCGCCGGCACCGATGTGCAGCAGGTCCGGTGCACGGACGTTGATGGCGCCGAGCTGGGCATCGAAGCCGATCTTCGCGCCCATCAGCCGCAGGTATGCACGGTGCAGCGGCGAGTTCGACAGCAGGTGCTTGGGCGGCAGATCGGTCAGCCGGTCCGCCAGCCACCAGCGGAAGTAGAAACCGCCCCAAAGCGGATAGCGGCCCGGCCTGACGCGGCCGAGCAGCAGCCACTTGGCTGCGACCGGCACGGCGAAACTCAGCACGTTGGCAGCGATGTAGGCGCCGATCGCAGTCAGCACCGCCAGCGGCACGCTGTCGCCCGGTCCGCCGGTCATCACGTGGTAGACGAGGAAAGGCACCAGCCACATCAGCATGCGCAGGCCGATCAGTACCGGCAGCGCGGCGAGCTGCGCCGCGCCGCAGAGCGCGCGGGCCAGCGGCCGGGTCGTCAGCCGGCGCGGCGTGCGAGTCGGGCCGGCCTGCGTTGTCCCCTTGGCCGACAGCGCCGCGGCGATCGCACCCAGCGTGCGGTGCTGGTAGACGTCCTGAACCGACGCCGTCGCCAGTTGCGGGGCCTTGCGCAGCGCCGAGATCAGCCGTGCCGCCAGCAGCGAGTGGCCGCCGAGGTCGGCGAAGAAGTCGTCGGCAAAGCGTAGCGGCTGGCCCGGAAAGAGCTGGCCGAGCGCGGCGAACAGTGCGGTTTCGACCTCGCCGCTCGGCTCGTCCGATTCGCCGCTGCGGGCCTCGAACGTCACCGGCAGCGCCTTGAGTGCCTTGCGGTCGATCTTGCCCGACAGCAGGCGCGGCATGGCCGGCAGCGTGACGAACAGCGCCGGCAGCATGTAGGGCGGCAGCTTTTCGCGCAGTGCCTGACGCAGGGCGCCCGCATCGATCCGACTCCCGAGCGGACCGTCGGCGACCAGATAGGCGACCAGCTGGTCGATGCCGGCCACCGGCTTCAGCGAGACGGCGACGGTGCCGACATTCGGCTGCTCCGCCAGTGCGGCTTCGATCTCGCCCAGTTCGACGCGGAAACCGCGCACCTTGACCTGATCGTCGGCGCGGCCGAGGCAGTGCACCTGGCCGGCCTCGTCGATGCGCGCCAGATCGCCGGTGCGGTACATGCGCTCGCCCCAGACCGGGGTGACGAATTTTTCCGCGGTCAGTTCGGGCCGGCCGAGATAGCCGGCGGCGACACCGGGCCCGGTGATGCACAGCTCGCCGGTTTCACCGGGAGCTACGATGTCGCCGGCTTCGTTGATCACCAGCAGGCCGTAGTTCGGCAGCGGCTTGCCGATGGTGACCGGCGAGCCGCGCTTCAGCAGCGCCAGACTGGCAGAGACCGTGGCCTCGGTCGGGCCGTAGGTGTTGAACAGCTGGCGTTCCGGCGTGGCGAAGCGCTCGACCAGCGTGTCGGGGCACATTTCGCCGCCGAGATTGATGATGCGCAGGTTGGGCACGTCGTGACTGAACAGCGCCAGCAGCGTCGGCACGCAATGGAGCACGGTGATGCCGTGTTTCTGCAGCGCTGCCGGCAGCGCGTCCGGGTCTGCGACGATGGCTTTCGGCGCCAGCCACAGGGTGGCGCCGACCAGATAGGAAATCCAGATTTCCTCGAACGACATGTCGAAGGCGACCGAGAAACCCTGATAGACCTTGTCGTCGCCGCGTACGCCGAGGACGGCGTTTTCGCTGCGCAGGAAGTGGCAGATGCTGCGCTGGCTGATGGCGATGCCCTTGGGCTTGCCGGTCGAGCCCGAGGTGTAGATCACGTAAGCGGTGTGTTCGGGCGTATGGCCGTTGCGGCGGCGCAAGGTGCCGTCGACCCGGCGCTGCAGCGCCTCGGCGGTCCACACCGGCAGGCCGAGGCTGGCGAGTTGCGGCATCAGCGCGTCGCAGCTGACGAGGCCGGCGGCATCGGCGTCCTCCAGACAGGTCTGGATCCGGTCGACCGGGGTGTCCGCATCGAACGGCAGCCAGGCACCGCCTGCCTTGGTGATCGCGGCCTGCATCACCAGCAGGTCGATGCCGCGTGGCAGCCACAGGCCGACGATGCGGCCGGGTTCGAGTCCGGTTTCGAGCAGGTGGTGGGCGGCGAGGGCGCTGAGCCGGTCGAGCTCGGCGTAATTGAGCTGACGGTCGTCGCAAATCAGCGCGATCTTGTCGGGATGGCGGGCTGCCGTGGTCTCAAGCAGGTCCGGCAGCGTTTCGTCGCACAGCAGCTCCGGCCGTTGCGGGCCCCGGGCGTGCCATGCGGCGTGTACGGCTTGGTCGAATTCCGGCTTCATCGTCTGGGTCTCGTGCAGTTTGCGGTGTAAGTGCGGCCCCTTGGCGAGCGGGAGCACGCCATGGTCGCATCATCCTGCTGACGCGCCCCGGGCCACTGCTAAAACGCACGGTGCGCTGTTGCGCTGACGTCGGAAACGGAGAAATACGTACGGCCACGTAACGGCGGGTACACCGGTGTGACGGCGCAGGGCCGCCGGACACGGCAGGGCATGCAGCGTGAATGTGCCGCTTGGCAAGCCCGCGCGGGCCGGCGACGATGGCCGCCTTTCGCGCATCGCCGTGTCGGGCGTGCGAAAGTGATTGCCGTCTGCCACGATACTGGCCATCTTCAAAAGACCCGCGTTGCCGTGACGGCAGCCGGGCGATTCCACTTCCGGTAGAGACCCGCATGCGCATGCCTTCGTTGCCCCGACTTGTCCTCTTCGTCGTCGTCTATGGACTGCTGGCGCTGTTCAGCATGAGCACGCGCGATCCGGTCACGCATTCGACTATCGTCTGGCCGGCGGCCGGCATTCTGCTGGGTACGCTGATGCTTGCGCCGTACCGGCAGTGGCCGGTCTGGGCGCTGGTGGCCGTGGCGCTGCACACCGGCATGGCACTGCTGCACGACCGGCCGCTGGCGGTGTCGCTGCTGCTGTCGGTGATCAACCTGCTGATCATGGCCGGCATCGCCGGTGCATGGCGGCGCAGGGTGGACGAACCGGCATCGCTTACGCAGCCGGCCAGCCTGTTCTGGTTCGTGCTGCTGGTCCTCGTCGGCTGCATTGCGGGCGCCTACGTGTCGATTGCGGCGCTGCACGGTCTGGGCTTCGTGTCGGGCCGGCTGAATCCGCTGGTTTTCGCGATCTCGGACGGTGTCGGCGCGCTGATCGGCGCACCGCTGGTCATCGCCTGGGCCGGCTTCCATCCGGCGCGCTCGGCCGGAGCCCCGCGGCGTACGGCCTGGCAGGGGCTGCTGGGCTTTGTCGCGCTGATCGTGTCGGCCGAGCTGGCCTTTGACGGCCCGACCGCGACCATGGTGCTCGAATCGACCAAGTACGAGCTTTCCTACCTGCCACTGCTGTTCGTCGTGCTGATCGCCATGGCCTGGCAGCGCCGCGGCATGACGCTGGCACTGGTCGTGCTGGCCGGCATTGCCGGGCTCAATACCTATCAGGGCGAGGGCCCGTTTGCCGCCTCGGCCGGCCTGCTCGGCAATCCCTTGCTGGAGGTCCAGCTCTATCTGGGCGCTGCGGCGCTGCTCGGCTTGCTGATGGCGGCGATGAACGCCAGCCGGGACGAGGCGCTGCGCGAGGCGCTGGCGTGGAAGGTTCGGTCGGAGGGCATGCTGATCGGCACCCGCCAGCTGATGTACGAGGTCGATCCGCGCAACGGCAACGCGGTGTGGGCCGGGCCGCTGGACGAGCTGCTCGGTCTTGCGCCGGCCGACCTGCCGACGCTGGCCGCGTTTCTCGAACGCGTGCATCCGGACGATCGTGCGCGTGTCGCGGCCTACGCCGAGCAGCGCGGCAACGGCGATACGGGTGCGCTGACCCAGCGTTTCCGCTTCCTGACCGGATACAACGACTACGTGATGCTGCAGGACATCGGTGCGCCGGTGATCGACTTTGACGATACCGTCTACCGGATCGATGGTCTGTTGCGTCTTGACGAGCACGGTGTCGAGCAGGGCTGAGCGCATGGACGCCACCGAAGCCCGCAACCCGGTCGGGGTGCTGCTGGTCCACGGACTGGGCGGCACGCAGTACGACCTCGGTTCGCTGCACAAGATCCTCAAGCGTGCCGGCGTCGAGGCGCACACGCTGACGCTGCCGGGGCACAGCGGCAAGCCCGAAGACCTGCTCGACGTGCGGGCCGAGGACTGGGTCGACACGGTCGAGGCACGCTACCGCGAGTTGGCGGCACAGCACGAGACGCTGCACGTCGTCGCCATGTGCCTCGGTTCGCTGATTTCGGTCGAAGCGCTGAAGCGGATCGCGCAGCCGTCGGGCAAGCTCGTGCTGCTGGCGCCACCGGTGTTTCTCGATGGCTGGGCGACGCCGTGGTACTGGATCTTCCGCCACATCGTTTACCGGATACCGTACTTCGCCCGCGGCATGAAAATCGCCGAGGAAGAGCCGTTCGGCGTCAAGAACGATCTGGTGCGCAGCATCGTCAAGGCCAAGTTCGAGCGCGGCGACGATTTCCACTATCCGTGGGTGCCGTTGGCGTGCATCAAACAGGTCGACCGGCTGCGGCGCTGGGTGGCCAGGGGTCTCGATGCGATCCGCAGTCCGACGCTGATCATCCACGCCCGCGAGGACGACCTGACCAGTCCGCGGTCGGCCGAATTCCTCGTGCGGGAAATGGGCGGGATGGCGCGGATGGTGCTGCTGGAAAACAGCTACCACATGATCTGCGTCGACAACGATCGCGACCAGGTCGCGATCGAAATGCTGCGCCACCTCGATCTGGACGCATCGGTGGTCAAGGTGCGGAGCCGCGCGCGCGGCTGACGGCGGGGTTTACCAGCGGCCGGCGCGGTAGGCCGACTCGATCAGGCGCACCGTGGCCGCGGCGTCGGCACCGGTCACCGGCATTGCCTGCCCGGCGGCCAGACTGTCGAGCCAGGCGTCGAGCTCCTGCCGGTAGGGGTCGGCGTCCGAAAAGGCGAGGTCGTCCAGCGTCAGCCCGGTCGGCGACGTCAGCCTGACCCGGGCCGGGTCGAACGCGACGTCGCTGCTGATCGTCGCGTGCTCGAACCGCAGGCAGAAACCATGGCTGTTGCCCGGGAAGGCCGTTCCGCCGAGGTAGTGCGCGCTGGCGCCATCGGCAAAACGCAGCTGCAGCGCGACGGTGTCCTCGATCTCGTGCGGTGACGGTTGCTGCTTGCCGATCTGGGTCTCGATCGACTCGGGTTCGCCAAGCAGCGTGCGCAACCAGTCGAGCTCGTGCGCGGCCACTTCGTACAGATAGCCGCCACTACCGGCGCGCTGGGCTTTCCACGGCGCGATGTTCAGAAAGTCGCGCTCCAGACGCCAGAACGACAGGTGCAGCGCACGTCCCAGCCGGCCGGCGCGGTAGAGGTCGGCGATCGCACGGTAGGGCTCGAACCAGCGCAGCACGTGGCCGACCATCAGCGGGACGTTTGCCGCGGCGGTTGCCGCGTTGATCGCCTCGCAGGCGGCGTTGCCCAGCGCCATCGGCTTTTCCAGAAACACGGCTTTGCCCGCGCCGGCCGCCCGGACCGCATTGTCGCAATGCTGCGCCGGCGGTGTGGCGATCAGGACTGCGTCCAGCTCGGACAGTGCCAGCAGGGCCGCCTCGTCGGCACAGGCCCGGGCACCCAGCAGTGCCGCAGCCTTGGCGCTGCGCGCCGGGTCGACGTCGGTGACGGCGACGATGCGCGTACGACCGGTCTGGACGGCGGTACTGGCAAGAAACAGACCGAACTGGCCACAGCCGATCAATCCGAGACGCACACGGTTCATGTCGATTTCCTCATCGTCGCCAGCGCGACCGGCTTGCCGGTGCGTGCCGCGGCCAGCGTGGCGTAGTAAGCGTCAACCTGTTCGAGCATCAAATCCGCCGGTATCGGTCGCGTTCCGTCGGTGAAAAAGCGCCGCATCGCCTCGAACAGCAGGGTGTAGCCGACATCGAATTCGATCTCGGGCGCCGATTGTGTTTGCCCGAACAGTTTCAGCGTGAAGCCGTACCATGCGCTGTCCGGGCCCAGCAGGGACAGGACACCGCGCACCGGTCCGACGGCCGAGTCGGCACCGTATTCGACGAGGGTGCTGGCCGGCGCGACCAGCTGGTGCGGGTTCCCGTCGTTGCAGGGCAGTTCGGCGTGGACGATGCGTTCCAGCCCTGTGCCCAGCGTACTGGCCAGGCAGGCGTAGAGGTGCGGCAGGTACCAGTCTGCCGTGTCGGTGGGGCCGGTCAGCGTGAAAAAACGCAGCGGCCCGATCTCGGTCAGTGCCTGCCTGACCCGCGCGGCCGCACCGGTGTGCATGAGGGCCGACGCCGAGTAGACCGCACCGCCGTGCCGGTCGGCGAGGGCGAGCAGTTCGCGCGCGTCGTCCGGACTGCCGGCCAGGGGCCGGTTCAGGAAAACGCGCCGTCCTGCGAGCAGGTGCGGACGGGCAAGGGCCAGGTAATCGCGCGGATCGAGTCCGGTGATGACGACGCCGTCGCAGTCATCGCCGACCGCGTCGGCCGAAAGAGCGTGACTGGCGCCGGTTTCTGCCGCCAGCGTCGCAGCCACGGCCGGGTCGGCATCCCAGAAACGTGCGGCGACCAGCCCGTGTGCCGGCTGCTGCTGCCATTGTCCGGCCCACATCAGCCCGTGGCTGCCCGGGCCGCAGCCGATGATGCCAAGGCGCAAGGCGCCGTTCCGCGTGCTGTTCATTAGCGTTTCCTGATGGATTGGCCCATTGTGCGCGGCAGGAGAGGGAGCGAACAGTGTCGGGGATCAGGTCTGCAAGCTCGGCAAAACGGCGAGGGCCGTTCTGCCGTGTGCAGGGAGGCACAGGCGGCGCGAGGCGCCGAGCCGCCTCAGGAGGATTTGCGGCCGAGCACGGCGGCGAGGGCGTTGGCCATGGCGGTATCCGGCAAGGCCTGGCTTGCCTTGGGCGCGCTGGCCGGCTTGGCCGGACGCGGCTTGCTGGCCGGCTTGCCGCGCTTGGCGTTGGGTTGCGCCGGCTTGCCGTTGCCTTCTGCCGGTTTGCGGGCCGGACGTGCTTCGGCCTGCCTTGCTGCGTATTCCTTGGCGCGCTCGGCGCGGCGAGCGTCCTCGGCGGCCTTGATCCGTGCCTTGATAGCCGTCGAGACCGCTGCGGCGTGCGACTGCTGTTCGGCGGTCATCTCGCCGCTGGGCGTGCCGTCGAGGGCATAGCGCTGGCCGCCTGCAGCCATCGCCGCCTGATAGGCTGGACGGCGCACCCACAGGAAGACCGCGCGGGCAATCTTGTCCACATCCAGTCCCTTGGTCTCGCACTCGGCCTTCAGGCGTTCGCGCGTGTCCAGTGCCAGCGGTTTGGTTTGCTTGAGATCGAACACGGCAGGCCAGTGCTCGGCCAGCAGCGCAAACGCGGCCTGGCGTTCCTCGGCCATTTTCTGTTTGCGGTTCGAAGATTCGGTCATGGTGCCTCCTGACAGGCGCAGTGCAGACGAAAAACCCCGATGCGTCGCCCGGGGTTGGCGCCGGACGGACGGCTGGGCGGATCCGGAGACTCCCGAATCGCTGCGCAACGCGGCGTGACGGCTTTGAAACCGGCGATCATACCATAGCGCTTGCGCGGGCCAGCGGCACCTGCCTACTTTTGCGGGGGATGAACAACGGAGGACGTCCCCGGCAAGCAGCCAGCTACTCGAACTTGCAACGACCGCGTTGTTCATTGCGCTAAGCTCCTAAATATCTACTGGCAGCGAAGTAACCCTGCTGGACCTGGAGATGGGCCCAACCTTGTCGCAAGGAGGCTCGAATGACACTCAAACGCATGCTGGTCGTTTTGGTTTCGACGGCCTTGATGGCCGGTTCGCCGTTGCTGGCTGTCGGGGCCGGTTCGGCCGTCGTGGTGCCGTGGACGGACCTGCAATGGAAGGACCTGGGCAACGGAATCGCTGCGGCGCCGGTTTCGGGGCGCATGGAGCAGGAGCGGAGCCGGTTCTTCCTGAAGTATCCGGTCGGTCTGGTGACGCCCAGGCACCATCACGATGCGGACCACTACGTGACGGTGCTGTCGGGCACGATCACGCTGAGTGTCGAAGGCAAGGACTATCGGCTGGGGCCCGGGGCTTACTTTGCTTTGACGAACAAGGTGCCCCACACGGCGAGGGTCGAGGGGAACGAGGACGCGGTGTTCTTCATCCAGGCCGACGGGCCGTGGAATGTCGTGATGGAGAAGTAGCTGGCAGATACGTACGCGGGTCGACGCGCGGAGCCGTTGCTCGGCTCGGCGTCATCCATGCCACGGCAGGGTGAAGCTTCGCCGATTGCAACGCTGCTTGGGCGTTCTTTGCTTTGACCAGGGCCCCGGCCGGGGCCTTGGCGTGCCCTGAACCCTGCCGGCCGGTCGCCGGCTTCAGTTGTTGCCGCCGACGATCGGCTCGCGGGGAAACAGGGAATCCACCAGATTGATCGGGCCTTCGCGTTTGCCAATCCAGATGTCGTGATGCGGCGCGGTTTGAAAAAATGCGACCTGACTATTGTCGAGCGGCACCCACGCATAACTGACGATGCTGCGTTTCCATTGCGATTGCAGATAAGGATCCAGAGGGCGGATGTCGCTGCTGCCTTCATGGGTTTTTCGTCGGTCGCGAATCAGGAATATCAATTGATCGGCGACCGAGATCTGAATTGCCGATACCGACCAGCGGGTGCCGGTCAATTCGTCCGATTCGATGATGTCTATCGTGCCGCCGCGGCAGACACCGTAATACTTCAGTCCGCGGTGATTGATCGATACTTCGTAATTGCAGCCCATGCTGTTGACCACAACAAACCCCAGAAGTGCGAGCGTCAGCAGCGGCAATATGAAATGGATTTTCTTCACGGCTGGGCCTGCTGATTCGTGTTCACGACATTCACCATCCGGCCGGAGATCAGCACGACGCTGCCCGATTGCACCGGTCCGGTTTGCGCAGAAAGGGGGGTGTGATTGTCGACCGCACACACCCATTTGCCATTGGTCTGCGTGCAGTCGACGTCAATCCATTCGTGATAACTCACCAGCAGCGTCACCAACAGCAAAACCAGGCAGATCAGATTGATGGCGCGCCAGCGGCATCTCCGCGCATCGTTGGCGGGTGTTGCTGCAAGGACGGGCGACGTGTCGGGCCGTGCGGGGGCGGGTGCTGCCTCGGGGGGCGGATCGTGCAGGGGTCCGGCAGGGGCCGGTATCGCCACGGCTTCGACCGCAGCGGGGCGAAACTCGGCTTTCAATCCGACCAGCAGCGTCAACAGGTAACCCTGACGAGGCTGGTTGTGGATTTCCACTTCCGGCGGGACGGTCTGCAAGTGCCTGCGCAGGGTGGAGATCGCCACGGCCAGCGAGCTGGCGCTGATCGGTTTGCCCTGCCAGCCGATGGCGACCAGTGCGTCCTTGCTGCAGATCTGGCCGGGATGGTCGAGCAGGTGGGCAAGGATTCTGGCTTCTGCACCGGAAAGGCGCACCCGGGTTTCCGTTTGCGACTGTGTGTGCAGGGTCAGATAGCGCAACTCAGGCTGAAACTCGAACGAGCCGAACAGTAAGCGAGATCCTGACACGCATATTCCCTTGACGTAGAAATTCACGACACCGGCATTCGTCGGCGCGGTGCTTTCAAAGCCGGAGCCCGATGATAGCTCAGGGGAATCGGGGCGAACAGCGCTGTATTAATTGGATTTTTCGTAAATTTTAATAATTTTTGATCCATTTACGCGGCATGTCCGCTGGCTCAGAGTCGATTCGCCAGCAAGACGAATGTTCCGACGCACCGCTAGGTCCGGGCCGGATTGCGGGGTGTCGGGAGATGAATTCATGCAGGGCGTGAAAGCGGTTGTTGGGATTGCTGCGACAGAGACGGAGCGGGTGCTCGCCACACACCTGGTCCACCCCGGATCCGGTCTGCGCATTGCACTGGCAACGGGTCTGGTCAGCGTGCCGCTCCAGCCGAACTCACTACAGCGTCGCTTCAGTCTGGATCTGGGCGGGCGGGAGCGCGCGTTGTTGCGTGCGCTGGTGGAAAGGAACGGCCGGACCGTGCCGCGTTCGCAGCTGGAAGTCCTGGCGTTCACCGGGCGAAAGGAGCCGGCCACGTCGCTGCGCCTGGCGATCGTGCGACTGCGCCGGGTTTTCGTGCGCGTCGATGTGCAATGCAGTTGTCTGCAAACGGTCTATGGCGTCGGCTATCGCTTTGATGCCGGTTTGTCCGGATTCGACATCGTATTTGAGTCAAGCGCGTGTGTTTCAACCTGACACCCGGTTTGAACGGTTTTTGATGGGATTGAATTGACAGGAGTTGGCGATGAAACATCGTGCATTGGTAATGGCGGTCGTATTTGCTTTTCAACCGGTTCTGGCAAGCGCTTCCGCTTCGTTCGATCCGCACAGCGTGGTCGGTTCGGATTCGAGTTACGCCAAATCGACGCTGAAGTCCAGCGGCTATCAGCAGGTCCACGAGCAGGCGGGGACCGATCGCCGCTGGGTCAGCTGGTGGAATTCGAATAGCGAGGATTGTGTGGTGACAACCGAAAAGAATGATCGCTATATCGATGCAATCGGCACGGTACAGGCCGAATGCAAGCAGTACGTCAAAAGCGCCGGCGTTTCGGGCGTCGCGCTTGCCGCCGGGGCCGCGGCGCTGATCGGCGGCATTGCCCTGTATCAGCACAACAAGCACAAACAGAAAGACGAAGAAAAGCAGCACAAGGATGAACAATACCAACGGGGTTATACCGACGGCCGCAATCATGACGGTCGCCACAATATCGATCGTTCCGATGATTACAACGCCGGCTACGACGCCGGGCTGGCCGAATACCGCGAGCAGCGTGGCCGCGATGACGATGATCGCCGCGACCATCACGGCCGGCACCGGCAGGACTTCGTCGCCGTTGCCGACCTGATCGGCGCACGGGCGTCGTCCGGTGAGAGCCAGCTGATCCAGCGCGGCTTCTACAACGTCGACGGCCGCAAGGGCTGGCACAACAGCTACACCAGCTGGTGGAACGAGGCGGCGCGCGAATGCGTGCAGGTCGTTACCAACGACGGCCGCTACCGCGACGTGCGCGTTGTTTCGCCGAACAACTGCGCCTGATTTTTGCCGGGTCGTGTGCCGGCCCGCTTGAGGGAGCGGCCGGCGCACGACATTGGCGCCCTTCCTTTCATTCCCTTTGCGAATGACCCAACGATTCGGCTACGCCGGCGAGCGCCGCGTGTAGTGAAACAGGAGCAACACCATGAAACCGACCAGGATCGTCGCCTGCCTGGCACTGTATGCCGCCGCGAACGTCGTGACGACTGCCAGCGCCGCGACGCATGAACAGGAGCAGGATTCGTTGATCCAGCAGGCGCTGCATACGCAATGGTATGCCAATGACAATCGCGGCATGATTCTGCACCTGCAGGGCGAGGCGACCAATAACAGCAACGACGTTCAGGTGCTGGAGCAAGTAGTCACCCATCAAGACCAACAGCTGCAAACGCTGGGCAATGGCTTGGCCAAGTCGCAAGGCGATATCAAGACGCTGTTTGCCGATCAGGGCCGCCAGGATAGGGCGCTGGATCGGGAGGCGTCACTGCGCGAGGCCGGTGACAAGGCCAATTCGGCCGCGCTTGGCCAGGAAGCGATCGATCGCGAGAACGGCGATGCGCTGAATGCGCAAAAGCTGGGTGCCGAACGGGCCGAGCGCCTGGCGGGGGATCAGGCCAATGCAGGGCGGATTGCGCAGGAAGCACAAACGCGGGCGGATGGCGATGCGCTGAATGCGCAGAAACTGGACGATGAAGCGACGCAACGACGCGGTGCCGACCGGCAACTCCATGCCGACCTGGGCGCTGAAACCCAGGCGAGGATTCAGGGCGACCAGCGCAATGCCCGGCTGTTTCAGGGCGAGCAGCAGCAGATCGACAACGAGCAGATCCGGATCAGCAATGAAGTGGTCAACCGGATCAATGCCGTCAATACCGAGGCCCGGGCGCGGGCCGACGGTGACGTCCGGACGCTGAAAGCGGCCAACGACTATACCGATCAGCGCATCGACACGCTGGCCGGCGAAGTCCGGAGCAGCAACGACAAGCTGGAACGCGGCATCGCCGGTGCGCTGGCCGCGACCGGCCTGCATTACGCCAACGGCCCGCATGGTGCCGTCTCGGTCGGATACGGCAACTATGCGGGACAGTCGGCGGTTGCGCTGGGAGTGATGGCGCACGTCACTTCGAGGGTCGACGTCAACCTGGCGGCATCGTACGACGGCGAGCAGGCCGGGGTGGTTGCCGGGGCCTCGCTGGGCTTCTGAGCGCATTCAGGCCGGGGCGCAGTCGGTGTGCGGTGCCGGCAAGGCTGAAAGACATGGATTCCCGAGTCAAGCGTCTGGTTCTGTTCTGCATTGTTGCAATGGCATTTCCCCCGGCCGCGATCTACCTGGTGCTGCTGTACCTGCGACACAAGATCCGGCGGCGGTGACGCCGCTCTGCGAAGGAATCGCTTCGTCGCGTCGAGCCGCCGTACGGTACGCCGCGACGGATACGCGGTTCCGGGGCAATATGAGTGCCGCTACGCGCTTTTCCGAGTCTGTGCCGGCAGGACCGCGTGATTCCTTTACCGACCTCCGGCTGCCGGACCGCGAACCGGCAGCGCCGGCATGCTGCAGCAATGCGTTCAGGCACGCATTGCGAATCCGTGAAGATTGAACACCGGGGCAGGGAATTGTTCCGGCCAATGTCTGTGCGGTCTTGCAGGTGCCGGCGGCGTTGTCACGGGGTTTCAATCTGGCGGGGTGAAGATGGGAGCGACGGCTGTCCGTCATATCTTCCCGGAGTTACGCCATGCGCCTGCGACTTCGCCGTTTTGCATCGATGGCAGCGGGTCTGTTGACATTGGTGGCGTGCACGTCCTTACCCGCGACCGGTACCGAACAGGTCGCCGGGTCGGCAGTCAGCTATGCCATTGCCGGTTCGACGGGGCCGGTTGTGGTGCTGCAATCGGGGTTGGGCGATGACCGCAGCCCGTGGCGGCTGGTTGTGCCGGCGTTGAGCAGCCGGTACACGGTGTTCAGCTATGACCGCCCAGGCTATGGCAGCAGTGCCAGCAGCCTTGAATCTCGTGATGCCTGCACCATCGCCCGCGAACTGCACACCTTGCTGCTGGCGGCCCGGATGCCGCCGCCGTACGTGCTGGTCGGGCATTCGCTTGGCGGACTGTATCAGTACGCCTATGCCAGGCTGTACCCGCAGGAGGTGGCCGGACTGGTGCTGGTGGACGCCACGTATCCGGCGCACTGGCAGCGGATGCAGCAGGACGTGCCGGCGCTGGCCGGCGTGCTCACGGCGCTGCGGGCCACAACGTTCAGCGGTACCGAACGGCGCGAATTCGATGCACAGGAAAACTGTCTGGGCGCGCTGGCGGCCACCCCGCTGGCGATCCCGACCCGGGTGCTGAGGCGCAGCGAGTACGGCGCGATCGAGCAGGGTGCCTTTGCCCGGCTCGACCGCGAGCTGGCGCAGGACTGGACCCGCCTGACCGGGGCATCGCGCGTCGACGTCGTATCGAACTCGGGGCACTACATCCAGCAGGATCAACCGGCCAAGGTGGTAGCCGCGGTCAACGCTGTGGCCCCGGTGCGTTGATTCGGGCAAAGCGTCGCAACGTTGCCTGCCTGCAAATCGGCAATCGCAGAACGCGACGAGCGCGCTCGAATCGGCGCCGGATCATGCATCGACGCGACTACGAAGCTCGTGCCGTCATCGCGGTTCAGACCAGCAGGCGCCCGGCGTCGTCGAACACCCAGGCATCTTCGTAGCACACCTCAAACAGATGCCCGTCGGGATCCCGGAAATACCCGGCGATTCCCCAAGCGGTCTGCGTGGCGGGTTTGACCAGCGTCCCGCCGTGTTTCACCGCCAATGCCAGTGCTTCAGCCACTTCACCCGGCTGCCGGGTCAGGTAGACGAGCGCACTGTGCGCCGCCTGCGACGGCAACGACGCAGGCTGGCCCGCGTCATCAGCCAGATCGCGCCGGGCGATCAGGCCGAGCACCACACCGCCAAGATCGATCTTGACGAAGCCTGCGTGCGAACTCGGCGCGGCCAGCCAGCCGAGCGCGGCATAAAAAGCCGAACTACGCGCGATGTCGTCCACGCCAAGCAAAATCAGGTTTAAACGAGGCTGCATGCGTGCTCCGCCAATTGAAATAGGACGTTCGTTCTATTCTGACATGACTGCATCCGTCTGTCATCGGGATGACGGCTGATTTTTCTGGTGGTCCGGATACACGCTTTTGCACGTCGGTGACGTGGGCTCAGGTTGGTGGCCGGGGTGCGGGATATGAAGGGCGTCGAGCCAAGGGCAGCGAAGTGGAGTGACCGGCCTTTATTCAGACAGTTGTCCAACAAGCCAGAAAAGACAAAGGGCCTAGCGGAAGCTAGGCCCTTTGATAGTACTGGTGCCGGCGCCAGGATTCGAACTCGCTACCCCCTGATTACAAGTCAGGGTATTTTATGTCTCTTGCGGTCCCGATGTATTTCGTAGATCGGCTGTAGGTCGCATAAATACTTGATTTATGCATTTCACTTGTCTCACATTGTCTCAGGTAGATCGACAAAATCTCGCGCCATGTGTAAACATAAGTGTAACCATAAAACTGGCGAGTGAGAGACGGTGGTCAAGAAGCTAACGGTCAAAGAAGTCGACAGCGCCAAGCTGCCGGAAGGCAAACGCGAGGCGTATTTGCGGGACGGTGATGGTCTTGAGCTGCGTGTGACTGCGAGCGGGGCGTATTGGCAGATGCGCTACCAGTTTCAGGGGCGGCGGCGTGTGCTGGGAATGAACGAGGACGAGAGCGAGCGAGACGGGGAGGCCAAGTCTGGCGAGCACAAATTGCTGTCCGCTCGCCGCTGGCGGGCGTGGTGTCGCCTGCAACTGGCCAAGGGGGGCGACCCGGCCGAGGCGCGCCAAATGCTGGAAAGCGAGCGCAGGCGTGCAATGAATGCTGCCAAGGAAGCTCTGGAAAGCGCCGAGCGAGAGGCTGCTCGCCTTGCGGCGCGGATGACGTATGGAGAGCTTTTCGAGCGCTACCGCCTGGCGCACGTTGAGACGCTGCGTGGCAAAGCTGAAATCATCCGTCGGCACAAGAAAGATGTGCTCCCGGCCATTGCTAGTGTTTATGCCGATGAAGTGACGCGGCAGATGGTCGCTAATATCGGGCAGGCGATATCGGCGCGCGGCGCTCGTCGAGCCGCTCATCTGACCTTGGGTGATATCGCGGCTTGCTTCAAATGGGCGATTGATACTGCCTTGCTTGATGAAGGCCAGAATCCGGCTGCGGCGATCAAGAAGACCCGCATTGGCGATGCTTCGAAACTGCGTGATCGTGTTTTGTCAGAAAGCGAACTTCGCCATTTGCTGCAGTCGGCCTTGCCTGCGAGCAAGCTCTCGGCAAGGGCAAAGGCTGCAGTGCAGATCATGCTTGCAACGCTGTGCCGGGTGGGTGAGGTTTGCCGGGCGCAATGGTCGCATGTGGACTTGGCGGCCGGTCTGTGGCGCATTCCGGCGGAGAACGCCAAGAACAATGAAACCCACGTTATCCACCTCAGCGAGTTTGCGCTTACTGCATTCCGCGCTCTGCAGGAGGTGGCGACGAGTCCGGTTTGGGTTTTGCCTGGCAAAAGCGACGACGTGCACATTTGCGTCAAAACCACGACTAAGCAGATCGCGGACAGACAACGTACCGATGCAGAGCCCATGTCGAGACGTTCAAAGGAAACGGCGAGTTTGGTGCTGGAAAACGGGCACTGGACCAGCCACGACTTGCGCCGAACCGGCGCAACCATGATGGGGGAGCTGGGTGTGGCGCCTCATGTTATCGACAAATGTCAAAATCACGTCGAGAAGAACAGGGTGACGCGCACCTATCAGCGCCAAGAGTTGATGGCGGAGCGCAAGGCAGCCTTTGAGCTATTGGGGCGTCGGCTGGCGTTGCTGGCTGATCCGGGTGCCAATCATGTGCTGCTGTTGCCGCGTGCCTGATGCGGTTGGTGCACGACAAATACAGCAGGAGAGCAAACGACTCTCCGCGAGACTGCGCAACCTAGTACACTCGAATCTATAGGCTGGCTGTTTTGGCGACCAAACCATGCTTCGAAATGAAATTTCAACCCCGTATTGATGCGGGGTTTTGTATTTCTGGCCGCCACTTAATGCCCATGCTGGTCGAGCTGGTTGTTATCGGCCAGCCGCCAGTTTGACTTCTGGCTTAGGCCCCCGGCTGCTTTTGCAAGTGGCTCACGATGTGTAAACCCGTGCCGATCGTGCACGAATGCAGTTCAACCCTAGCAAGGTATTCAATGACCCCGCCCAACTGCGGGGTTTTTTAGTTTGTTGCCCCCTGCGAATCAATAACGCCGGGGGCTTTTTCATTTATGGATGTTCATGACTACGAAATATCTTCGCCCCCGTGCGTTGGCTGAATACCTGCAGATTAGCCGTGCGACGCTTTATCGCTGGCTTCAAACCGACCCGACTTTCCCTCGTCCGGCCCGCTGCGGCGGTGTGACGCTGTTTCCTGTCGAAGAAGTCGAGCGATGGCTCGCCATGAAGGTGAGCTGATGCGGTTCGATTTCACTGTTCCACCCCCAAGCCCTGCTGCCTTTGCATGCGGGGTTTTTTGTTTGAGGCAATGCATTGCGCAGGTGACACAACTCACGTTGAAATCGCCCCGCCCACTGGTTGCCAAGCCCCTGCTACGGCTGGACTTCAGCTGGTCTGCCACTCACCGGAATAATCCTATTCCTGTCCGGTTTGTGATTGTGTACTGCCAAAAGCAGTGCGAGGCGGAAAGTCCTGCAGCGGCTGGGAGCGGGCAAGGGCGCACTACTTGGCCGGGGCAGGGGGCATGGCAATGAATGCCCGCCTGACCAATCCATCCAAATGCGGCTCAGCAGCGCCGACCCGGATGGCGCAGCGCAAGCAGACGGCAATGTTGCCTTTATCCACCGGCGGCGAGCGCTCGATCTACCTGCCCATCATGACGGCGATTGACGATGTCCTTTCATCGGCGCGGCAAGAGATGGCCAGACCGGCCGCTGCTATGGTGCGGGTGACGTTGTTGCGTGATGACTCGATGGCCAAGGTGATGCAGCTGCTGTGCGAGCATTTCACGCGTCGTGGTGCATCAAGACCGGGCTATGTCTGGGCATTGGAGCTGGAGCCGGACGACAAGCGCGATGACTATCCCCACTACCATCTGATGGTGGTCTTTGATCTGAAGGCCAATTACATCGGTACGCTGGTCGATGCATTGAAGCGCCTGAAACAACGGGGTTGGATCGAGGGTTTTCATATCAGCAAGGATCGGGGAAGGCTCAAAATCCATGCATTGGATTCCGATGTTGCAAGGGACGCCTGCCGCGAACATGCGGGCTATATCGCCAAGGTTGATACCAAGCGGCGACAGCCTGGGCGTCGGCTTTACGGCCGCTCGCAGATCAGCAAAGTGTTGGCGGCTGCGACTACGCCCGAAGCATTGGCCATTCCGCTTCAGAGCACGGTTCATATCGAAGCCGGAGCAATGTGCCAATGCACGCCATCGCCGTGGCGGTTTCCCCATTCTACAGCGCCCCGCTGTATCGCACTGGATGGATGCCGAAGGCGTTCGGGCGAGCAAATCAATGCGGTGAGATTGAACGCAGGGCAGTACGCAGCCCCGTGTGAATCCGGGGGCGTCGTGGGTCATTCGGGTGCCGTGTTGCAATCATCCGTCATGCCCTTGGCACCTTGAGTGGAAAGTGTATTCGGGGGCATTCGATCGCGGTTTGGCTTGGTGGCAGGATGGAGCTACCGTGCTCGGTACGCAGTACGCACTTTCCGCGAACGAACTGAAAAGTGCGTACCGCATTGGCAAGATCAGTGGGCGTGTGTGGATACAGCCTTAGCCCTCATCCGGTACCGAAACCGTCCAGATGCGCTTGAGCGGCAGTTCGGCCTTGAGTTCGTCCTGCAGCTTGTCGTAGTGCACGAACAATTGCTCCAGCAGCTCGTTGCGGCCCCACAGGCGCAGCCGGAAAAAACTGCTGGCCAGGTCCTTCTGCACGTTCGGCTTGAACCCGCTCCACGACACGAACAAACCCTGGTTCGCGTTGAACTTGGTCATTGCACCGAGCAATTTGTCGACGGTCGGCCGGTCGATCGGGCCGCTTTCCGATTTCACTTCGACGCAGATGCACTGCTGGCCGAAGCCCATCGGACCGTTGCCTGCGAGGATGTCGGCGCCGCCGTCGGCACCTTCGGAGCTGCGCAAGGTCGTGTAACCCTGCGCCTTGCAGGATGGCTTCGACCGGCCAGGTCAGTTTGTGTCCCTTGAAGCGGCCCTCGATCAACGCGGCGATGTGCCCGTATGCAAGATTGCAGATCGTTGGGACAAGGTTTCGAGTAGTTTTGTGCGGATTTGCTGCCGATCATCGCCGTAATGTGCACGGCGATGATGCTCCGGGCAGAGCGCCACAACATTTTCCACCTCATCCGGGCCACCTTCGCTCAGCGGAACAACGTGGTGGGTTTCCAGATAAATGCGACCGTCGTGCGTGGTAAATCCGGGGGTGCTGCAGTACTCACAAAGCCCCTCGGCATGCTGCAGTACGCGCATACGGACGCGTGCACTCCGGATAAATGAACTGGTTTCGTGGCTTACCTTTGCCGGAGGCTCTGGCTGTACATTCAACGAGAACTGATCCACGTATTGACCTGGAGGGGCGTCTCGAACCAGCTGATATTCGCCGCTCATCATGTCGTACTTCGTCAATGCCCAAGTCTGTGCATCAAGGGCACGGTACAGGACTCGCGACGCCACCTCTTCGTTGACATCGGCATCCGTCATTCTGCCTGCGCACAGGATGACGCGTACCGGCAGCGAATGGCGCCAGACCTTTTGCAGCACGCCATCCATGCGGTCGGCACGGTTTTTCCACGTCGACTTGCCCTTGCTGGCAGCGTCCAATCCGAAGGCACGAATGTTAAAGCGATGGCTGATCACGCCCTCGTCTTCATCCATTTCCTCCACCCACAGATTAACGATGGCAGGGTGATCATCCTGCAGGAAAGACCACTCATAACAATATTTCGGGTTTGAAGCCGCCTTGGCTACCCCACCTTTGAAGTTGGCCCAGTCCGAGACATCCAGACCAACCTCGGACAGCAAATCCATGACGCGTGCACGTTGCCGGGGTTTCAGATCAGCCAGCGTGGTCATGGCTGCACCCCTTTGCGTCCACGCTTGGGTTTCGGCGCTGCTTCGCGTTGCGTGGCCAGGCGCTTGAGCAACTCGCTCGCCGGTTCGTCATTCGGGTCCTGCGGCACCAGCTCGCCGCGGAAGGCTTTGGCCAGTAGCGACGGCGTCAACCGGTCGGCGGCGGTTTGCGCTGCGGCGAGGCGGGCTTCGAGGCGCTCGGCGAAGGCGAATAGCGTTTCTACGCGGTGGATGATTTCGGTTTGCTCATCAATGGATGGCAGCCTTAAGGGCAACGAGCGCAACTCTTCCGAGTTGATGTTGTTCACGCCACTGGTCGATTTAGCCGTCATTTCTATGACTTGCCTAATCTGCGGTGAGCTGATGACCATCCATGAAAATTTCGGGATGATGCGGATCTCATCGGGCCTCAGCCTTATCAAATAGCCCGCAAACAACATGCCCTCTGCTGCACTGTCAATGACAGACGCCTTTCCAACCAAATCGACGCTACCATTCGAACGAATAATCAGGAGGTCGCCAATCCGAAGTACTAGTTTTGCGCGTTCGATCTCATCAAATTCGGCGTACTTCAAGTCGTTCAGATTAGGCGCGCCATCGGCCCCAATATTAGGTATGCGCAAGACCGCCGATCCAATAGCTACCTCGCTACACTTCTTGGCGGTGCCATACCGCAGATCAAGAGCAATTTCGCCAAACGTCGAGTCGACCCAATCTAAAGCTAATTTTCTTGAATCCCGCCAATCCTCGGTCAGCCTGCCCGAGGTCGCGGCGGCGAGGACGGACTGGCGGAAGCGTTTGAGGATGGGCGCGACGCGGGCAAGGCGTTCGCGGCAGGCATCGACCCGCGCCAGTGTCGCGTCGAGCTTGTCGGCGATGCGTTTTTGTTCGGGGAGCGGGGCGAGTTGAATTTTTAAAGCTTTAAGCTTTGAGCCATTTACATTTGGCTGGCCGATCCCAGAACTAAACTCTGTTATTTGATTCCAATAAAAATCTGAACCAAAAAAATAATTTAGGTATTTAGATGTCTCTACCAAGGTCGGTCGAACACGAATTAGATAGGAAGCAAATACTGCGTTTTTGATGTCGGAAACAATCAGAAAGCTTTTCCCAACTGTCGCCCCTGTGCGCGCAAACACTATATCGCCATCGTTTAATGAGTATTTAGCCAAGCCATCATGAGAGATGTCGCAGAACGGCACAGATGACCAATTAACCTTGTTGTCCTGAATGTCTGTGATTCGAAGCATTCTGGCATCGCCGCTCAAAGAGTTCGCTTTGGCCGTATAGCCGTATGAAACATCTTCAGCGATTACTTGTAGTTCGCACTCTGCCCACCCCTTCGGCAAGCCACTCATTCCGCCACCTCTTCACCCAGCTCGGCCAGAATCGCTTCGAGTTCGGCTAAGGCACCATTCAATTCATCCATCGCTTCGCGTGCCAATACACTCGGTTCGGGCAAATCGGCGGCATCCTCGGCGCTGTCGTCCTTCAGCCATGAAATATCCAGACTGTCGCCGCGTTCCTTGATCCAGTCGCGGCCGAACACGCGGAAGCGACCGGTTTCACCCTGATCCATGCGTGGGCTGCTGCCGTGCGGGTCGGTACCGAAGGCGGCTTCAAAGTCGGCGAAGTGGCCGCGGGTGAACGGGGTGCGCTTGCCGAACTTCGGCATATTGGCGCGCAGATCGTAAACCCAGACATTTTGCGTGCTGGCGGTGGCTGCCTGGCTGACTTTGCTGAAGAACAGCACATTGGTTTTGACGCCCTGGGCATAGAAGATGCCGGTGGGCAGGCGCAGGATGGTGTGCAAGTTGCACTTGTCCATCAGATCGCGACGGATGTCGGCGCCGACGCCGGATTCGAACAGCACGTTGTCCGGCAGCACCACGGCGGCGCGGCCACCGTCTTTCAGGTGGCGGACGATGTGCTGGACGAAGGCGAGCTGCTTGTTGCTGGTGGTGAAGGTGAGGTCGTCACGCGTCGGGCCGCCTCCGCCCTTGGCGGTGCCGAACGGCGGGTTGCTGAGGATGAGGCTGGATTTGGGTAACTGGCTGCCGGCGCTGCCGAGGGTGTTGCCGAGGTGAACTACGCCGGCGTCGTCGCCTTCCATGCCGTGCAGCAGGCAGTTCATCAGCGCGAGGCGACGGGTGTCGGGCACCAGCTCCATGCCCAAGTAAGCGTGGTTGCGCTGGAAGCTGCGCTGTTGCTCGGTCAGGTCGTAGAGGTCGTCGGTGTTGGCCTTGATCCAGGTGTCGGCGGCGATCAGAAAGCCGGCGGTGCCGGCGGCCGGGTCTTGTATGGTTTCGCCGGGCTGCGGCTGCATCAGTGCGACGATGCTGTCGATCAGCGGCCGCGGGGTGAAGTACTGGCCGGCGCCGGATTTGGTTTCGCTGGCGTTTTTTTCCAGCAGGCCTTCGTACAGATCGCCCAGGCCGTCTTTTTGCGCCGAGAACCAGTCGATGCCGTCGAGCGATTTGATCAGTTGCTCAAGATGGCGAGGCTCGCGCAAGCGCGTTTGCGCGTCGGCGTAGATCGCGGCGATCAGCGGGTCGTCGTGCTGGCTGAGCTTGAGCAGCGTGGCGCGGTACTCGTTTAGCAGGTTGATGCCAGAGAGATTGGTGAACACGCTCCAGCGCGCGTAGTCGGGCAGTTTGTGCGTGCTGAGGATGCCGCTCTGGGTGTTTTCGTGCTCCATCTTGATGAACAGCAGCAGCGCCAGTTCGGTGACGTAGTCGCTGTAGTTGATGCCGTCGTCGCGCAGCACGTCGCACAGGTTCCAGAGCTTCTGGACGATGTCGTTATTGGTCATGCTTGTTCCTTGCTAACGACGCCGGGAGCGCCGTCGAGATTGATCTGGTAACGGGTGCTGCGGCCGCCGCCGGGCAATTGGTACAGACAGCCCTTGGCGAGCAAGTCGGCAAGGTGACGCGTGGCCGTGGCCTTGCTGACCTTGGCAACCTTTTGATACTGGCTGGCGCTGATGCCTTGCTCGAAGCCGCCGCGTTCGTCGGTATCGCCATCGAGCAGGCGGTTGAGCACCTTGCGTTGCTCGGGCAGTAGCTGGGTGTCGCGGTAGCGCAGCCAGAAATGGCTTTTGCCGAGCACGCGGTCGATTTTGCCGAGTGCATCATCCATCGCCTGCGTCAGTGTGGCGAGGAACCAGGCGAGCCAGCCGGTGAGATCGAGCGGCACGTCGGGGGCAATGGATTGGTGCGTTTCGAGCTGATCATAATACTGCTTGCGCTGCGCCTGAATGGCGGCGGACATCGCGTAAAAACGCACGCTTTGACCTTCGCCTTGCGCCAGCGCCAGATCGGTGAGCGCGCGGGTGATGCGGCCGTTGCCGTCCTCGAACGGATGCAGTGTGACCAGCCAGAAATGCGCGATGGCGGCACGCAGCAAGGGATCGAGCGTGCCGTGGCTGGCGTTGAACCAGACGACAAAGCGCGCCAGCTCGATATCGAGCACATCCCGCGGCGGCGCTTCGAAATGGATGGTGGGTTTGTCGATGCGGCCGGACACGACCTGCATGGTTTCATCGCCGCGCCAGTCGCCGACATGCAAGCGCAACGCCATCAGCTCGGGCACATCAGCAAACAGCCATTGGTGCCATTGCAGCAAGCGTTGCAGCGTGAGTGGCTCGGCCAGATTGCCGGTGGCGTCGAACATGATCTGCGCGAGGCCTTCGCTGCGGGCTTCGCCACGTGCCGGCGCATCCAGTCCCAGCCTGCGCGCCAGACTGGAGCGCACCGAGCCGACGTTGAGCACTTCGCCTTCGATCGCGCTGGACTGAACGATGTTTTGCAGCATCGCATCCAGGCTGAATTCGGCCGACAGCGCCGGCCCGGCCCCTTGGGCTTTGCCCAGCAGCTGGCCCTGGCGGTATTGCGCCGCTCGCAGCGCATCCGCCAGCGCGTCGGCGCGCCAGACAAAGCGCGGGCCTTCCTGCGCGAGCCAATCAGGGTGCAGCCAGATCCAGTGCTTCATTGTCTTTGGCTTGGGGTGGTCGATGAGCCGAATGGTAGCATTATTCGGCTCATTTACAGATTCGAATGATGTTGATTTAGGGACCTGATCGGCTCAGTTCGGGGACTTGTTTCAGGACTAGGCGAGGCTGCGTAGGAAGCGAGTGCTTGCGACGTGGCCTTCCATGCTGAACGCGCAAGACTGGTGCGCCTACCCGGCCGGAAGTCGTCCCATGCATGAGCCGTGCCTTCCGACCGTGTGATGCTGTTGGCTGCTCCTTCGACAAAGTCGACCAGCGGCAGGCAATTTTAAAGAGCAACTTCTACTCGGCCGAATCTGCTACTCGCCCGGGCCCAGTGAAAAGACTGATTCCATAGCGGACCTTCGCTGAAAAGTGATTCGCTGACTGCTCCTCGGCCATAACAGGCGTAGAGGGTACTTGCAGCCAACGACGACAATCTCCCATCGTAGCCACTCGCGAACTACAAAGCTAAAAGGTGTCCATTTCAGGCTGAATATTGCTTCATTGAGAAGTCCTATAGGCCCTTCAACTTCTTAACGCCATTCCCCACTTTATTTTGGCGGTAGCTTGCGTCGAGTTTTGTTGAGCTTAAATCCCTCGGGCACTGGCTTGAATGAATCCTCACGGTTTGTCCAGCGTTTGGCTCTACTTTGAAATGCGCGTAAGGAGTCAATGTCCAGTGTGGCGGCAATAACAAAATCATTATTTCCACCACGTACACGTGCAATGTCACGCATAAATGACTCTTTGGCAGGGGCGCGTACTCGGCTGTCGCCGTATTTCCGGTTGTTTACTAAAATTGTGTAGGCATGCACATCCAACGCAGCGGATTCAATTAGTGAAGCAAAAGTTTCCAGATCTTGATTCCAGCTCAGCACCATCAAGGCATCCACCTCTCCCTGAAACTTTACTCTGGCTTTGCTGTTTTGAAGCTCTGAACAGACCATGACGCCAAAGTGAACATTGTTGTGTACATAAACTGGCTTGTTGCGCTTCCCGTGCAGTTTGGATAACGCCCAGTACTTGCCATATTTTGTGGTCAGCTCCTTATCTTCGCCAACCGCTGGTTCCAGCTTGGGCTGCCAAATCTTCACCGTAGCTGGAAAGCCTAGTCGATTGTCGGTAAGTACGAGACAAGCCTCACTCAGAAGCTGATCATTGTCAAAGTGGCGGTACTCGGTTCCTGCAATTAGGCTTATACCCATGGTGTTCAGTCTTGCCGCCAAGCTATCTATCCATTTTAAAGGGATAGATAGCTCTGGGAATAGCAAGTAATCGGGGCGAGGCTTTAATCGAATAGCCTGATTGACCAGCTCTGAAATGCGCTGATATCTCTCGCGAGATAAATTTGGCCTATTGCAGGCCGTGGCTGACCAATCCTTGTCTTCTGTTTTTAGGTTGGTTAGTGCAATAGTGATTTTATTTTTGTGGTCTGTGCCAATCCGAATGTATTTGCGTGAGCTCTGGAGACTTGGCATGTCTTTATCTTCCTGCTCTGTGGCGAGCAGTGTTGGCTTTATCCATACCCCCCGAAGTGCTTGAGTGTACTTCGCCCAAATCACCGACGGTTTTTCTTGGCAAGGTTTACCGTCCCCCCTTCGCAAACCGACGCACTCGGGCGCAAGTTCCGATATTTCAGCCGGGGTTAGTGGACGTGTCGGGAATAGATAAGGCAAAAAACTTTCGCTCTTACGTTTGCCGGCTTCAACTGGCTCAAGCCGGCGAAGGCGGGTTGATCTCAAGAAGCCTTTCAGTACTTCGGTATTTAATAGCTGCGAGGTTTCAATCAGTTTTAAAATTCGCCTTTCTTTCTTGCTTTCGCGCTGATCTACTAATTTACCAGCAGATTTGCTATGCAAAATACGCTTATACGGTACTTTGGCTAGATCGGCCATGGCGACCAAGGTGGCTTTTCTTTCAAAGTCTTCCGAATCAAAGCGAAAATCAAGCAAGGCTTCAACTTCAAGTAGACTATCAAAGATACCTTTCAAAAACAAACTGGCTAGGCGCTGCTCTTTTTTTGAATGCTGCTCGACAAGTAATTGATTGGTGTCGTAATAACGGGACGCCGAATCAATAAATAACCAAGTAAGGGTTCCTTTTACCATTGGCCATAGGTTTTTCCCGGCCTTGGTGTTAACACCATTAACTGTTATTGATTGTCCTTTTGGTATTGCTATTGCTAATTTTTTCAAGGAGTTGTATGCGCGCAATGCAATTTGTTCCGCCTGTCGCCACTCATTCAAGCTAATGGCAAAACCCAATAAACGAGGTAAGTAGGTGAAGTGCGAAAATAAATTATCTGGACGAAGTATGTGGTTGTGGGCGAATTGATAAAATTCCTCACGTTGCTCATGCCACTCTTGTGGCGGTAGATCACGGGCCAGAGTTTCCACATGCCTTAGTTGTAAAGACCAACTTAAACGACGAATGGTTAAGCCATCGGCGCGCCGTAAGGTATCTGCACTTTCGCCGACACTGCCCGCTGCCGATAACACGCGGGCAGCAGTAGAGTCTTCAAGTTGATCTGGTGAAGGCATGAGTCTGTGTTCGCTAGAAAGTTCTCCGATCTCCTTCTCTATGCTGTCCAGCAGATCAAGTCCGGCGCGACCCTGCAGCAAAAAGAGCTTCTGCTTGTCCGATTGCAGCATTATTTTCGTCTGACCTTGAAAATCCTCCCCCTGTTGTATCTGCCAAATTTGATCATCAGCCAGACCTACTTGAGAAACGATCTCTGCCCCCATCCTGTCCTGCAAGTACTTCATAAATTGCTGGCTATTACTGATAGTGTTCGTGTCACGTAGCACCAGAAACATATCGTCTACATAACGACCGTAATGAATTGGCGCAATGCGCTCTTGAATCAGCTTGTCCCAGCGATATAGCAAAACATTCGAAATAATGCGGCTGGCAGTGAGTCCAATAACGAGACCGCCAGGGATTGCGACCTTCCCCGATGTGACTTTTTTCGAGAATTTACCGGCCCCATCGGACCAGTGTTTGAGGAATTTAGCAAAATCTGCGGTAAAAGCCTGCTCTTCATCGCTCAGATTAAGGCCTAGTTCGTCATGGAGAACAGCTGAGGCCAAAGCCATCGGATCGACAAAATGATAAAAACCTTTTAAATCCAGCGAGACGGCGATAATTTCTCGGTTTTGCTCAAGTTCGCTGCGAATAGCTTTCAGACCATCATTGCGCCACTGCTGGTAAGGCTGAAAGTACGGAGCGAAGGATCCAATAGCACTGATATGAAATGGCTTTTCTTTTTGTTCACTAAACAGCTCGTCGTCACGAATGCGTCTTAACCTAGCGCCATAGCAGCTATCAGCCAGTTTGGAATCAAGCTGATGCCCCACGGTATTGATCCATAAAGCGGATAGGATATGAGTGTCTACGGGAAAGTCACCGACTACTCGAAACTCTGGGGTAACGTCGTGGTGATCAAGCAGGTGTTCTACCGCGCGATCAGAACTTGAGAAGTGTACATGGCCATTTGCTGGAGCGTTCTTCTTTGGCTTGTTGGATAATTTTTTCGGTAGAAGGCGAAAATTGCCCAGCAGATTTGTATTGCCTGAAAATCCCTTATCGCAATGCAGGCATTCAAGTAATTTTTTTAGATTGGCGAGTAAATCCTGCTCGTAGTCTGCAAAATTTATGGCCGCAGGAAAGGTGTTTTCAAAAAAACAATCTGCCTTGGCTTTGCGGTAGGCCACCAACAAATCTTCGAGCGTAATGTTTTGCCAACCAGTAAACGTTGCCTGATAGCCCATTGTGTAGCCTTTGTTGTGCTGCAGTTATCAATGATTAATTAGTTTGGGTATGACCAGTCTCTAAGCAATCCAACTGAATATTCTGCGTATTGAATCGTCTTTGGTTTTGTAGATGCAGCCGGTCGGTTCTTGCTGACTGCAATCTATCACCAATGGCAGCTTTTGGCCGAATAGTGAACCTACAGGGCATTGCGATTGGACGACTTCTCTTGGTCGACTCCAGCTATCCTCTGCGCATTATCGCTATGTTGCTCTGTTATGGGTGACAAACATGGCCACCTAACCGGCCTCATACCAAATATGAGCCGAATCACGGCTCGATTCGGCTCATGCTGCTTGCGGCCACAGCGAAGCAGCAAGCGTATCGAGCACCTTCGGCAACTGTTGGCCAAGTAGCTTGTCGAGCTGGGTTGCGCCGCCGTCGTTGGCAAAGGCCTGGTTGACGAAGGCGGTATCGATGACGATTTCGTGAGTGAGTTGCTTGGCCAAGCGTTCAAGCCAGCGCCGTTGCACTGGCGTCCAGCTGTGCATGGCGTAAATGCGCTGCATGGCTTGCGCCACACGCTGTTCGAACGGCATGAGTGCTTCACCCAAAGCGGCTTGGCGGATATAGCCGATGATGCTGGCGGCGATCTCCTGATTGGTGGCATTGCGCCAGGCGGCTTTCAGGCTGGCTTCGTTGTAGTGATGCTCGTCGAGCAATAAACGCACTTCTTTGAGGTGCGCGCGAGTCAGGTCTTTTGGCCGGTTGACCACTACCGACAGCGCGGCAGACTGGTTGAGATTGCGGGCGATGAAATCCTTGAAGCTGTCGAGATAATCAGCTGGCTTGAAGTACACGCCGTAGCTTTGTTCGCGCAAAACCAGTTCGTCTTTGTGTTGCGAGATCAGCGGTCGGTAATCCGTGCCGATCAGCTGGCGCACTTCGTCGAGCTGCCTCAGCAGGCGACCATGTTGCTGGACAAAATCGGCCGCACCACGGGGGCCGAGCTCACGCAGGTGTGCGTGCAACTTGTTTGGCGCGACGCCCCATTGCGCCTCCAGTTCGGCCAGCTTGCCGCGCACATCCGGGCGCTTTTCAGCCTTGTTGTGCGCCTTGCGCAGCACGCGCATCACTTTCTGGCTGACCATGGCGAGGACATCGTCAGCGTGTGTTTTGCCTTCGGTCGAGCCAATGGCGGTATAGCTGGCGGGGTTGTGCAGTTCATCGACGAGCTGATCGAGTGTCACGTTCGGGTCTTTCACCAGTGGCCGCATGGTGTTGACGTCCTGCAGCGCGGCGTAGATATCGACTGGGTCATAAATCTTGAATACGGTCTTGCCGATATCGTCGCAACGGCGTGTGGCGCGACCGATCATTTGCTCGTAAAGGATGCGCGAACGTACCCGGCGCAGAAACACCAGATGGCAGATCGTCGGGACGTCGATGCCGGTGGTGAGCAGGTCGACGGTAATGGCGACGCTGGGAAAGCGCTCGTTCTTGTAGCGCTTGATCAACTGATCCACTTTGTCCGACGCGCCGGTGATTTTTTCTACTGCAGCATGATTGTAATCGTCACCGTACAACGCCTTGAAGGCGTCGTTCAGCAGGCGTTTGACCATGTCGGCGTGCGCGTCGGTCGCGCAGAAGATCATGGTTTTCTCTTCGCCAAGCGGGTCGATTTCCTGTGCCAGTGCTTCGCAGATCACCCGATTGAAATCTTCGGTAATCACACGGCGGTTGAAACTTTCCACGTCGAAGCTGAGTTCGTCGTCGAGTTCGGCGGCTTCGATCAGGCCGGTATCGGTATTGATGACCGATACCGCTTCTCCCTTTGCAAAAGTGATGCCTTTCTGGCTGAGCAGCGTCTGGTAGCGGATTGGTGGTTCGTGATCGATCAGCCAATCGTCAGCCACCGCTTCGCGATAGCTGTAGGTGTAAACCGGCTTACCAAAGATATCGCTGGTGTGCTTGGCCGGCGTGGCGGTCAGGCCGATTTTCACCGCGTCGAAGTAGTCGAGTACTTGGCGATAGCGCGACAGATACTGGCTTTCGTCACGGACCGCCTGTTCACCCTCGGTCATCTCCTGGTCGAGCGTGTAACCGCGGTGTGCTTCGTCGACGATGATGCAGTCGTATTCGCCGACGCCTGGCGGGTTGTCCGAGGACAGCACGCGCTTGACCATTGCCTGCACGGTGGCGACTTGCACGCGGGTTTCGGCTTCGGCGGCCATATCGCCCAGGTCGGCAATGTTGTACGCCTTGGAAAGCGTGAGTCCTTGTTCGAGCGGCGCTTCGTTGAAAGCGTCGATCGCCTGACCGCCGAGTGCGGTGCGGTCCACCAGAAACAGGATGCGGCGAAAGCGCTCGGCCTTCAGAAAACGGTAAATCAGGCCGATGATGGTGCGGGTTTTCCCTGTGCCCGTAGCCATGGTCAACAGCGCGGTGCGGTGGTTGTCCGCCAGGGCAGCTTCAACGGCTTCGATGGCTTTTTGCTGGTAGTCCCGCACCTTGAGGTAAGCAAAGCCTTCGTGCCGCAGCTTGTCCTCGGCGGCTTCGCGACTGCGTTTGAGCAGGTCTAGCAATTCATCCGGGCGATGAAAGTCGGCCAGCGCGCGCGCAAGATTGGCAGCGCTACGCACGTCGCGGAACCAGGTACCGCTTTGCTCGGCGAGCTGTTTGAAGTACGGCCGGCCATTGCAGGAATAGACAAAGGGGATGTGGAAGGTTGCCCCCGAGGTCACTGTCCAAGGCTTGGCAAGCCCGTTGAGCTGCCATGCTGCTTGATGCTTATCTTCGACGCGAAAGTTCTGGCTGTAACGCTCGGCCTGCCCAATCTTGCCGGCGACATTGACGTTCTCGCGCTTGGCTTCCACTACGGCGATCGGCACCAGCCCGGCAAACAGCACGTAATCGGCTGATTGTTTACCGGCACACGGCCATTCGGCAATTGCCTGGTTCTTGCCCGCCTGCGGTCTTGCGCCAAGCGCATGCGTCAGCATCTGGCTATCGGCTTCCCAGCCCGCTTCAACGAGTTGCTGATCGATGATGATGCGTGTGAGTTCTTCACTCAAATACAGCTGCTTTGTCGCTGCCGCTGTTTTCTGCCGTGCTTGCTGTGTTACGCCCGATTGCTGTTGATTGGCCCGCTGCAGTTCGGCAACCTGACGGGCAAAACCCTCGCGGGCAGCCTGCAATTCGGCTTCGTGTTCGCGGGCAATCCTTTCGAATGTGCGTGCCTCGGCGTCCATCTGTTCGGCCAGCACTGCATATTGCTCTTTCTCGCTCGCAATCAGTGCTGCCAGTTGCTGATTGCTGTCCAGCGCTTGTTTTGTGTCGGTGAGTTCGGCACGCAACTGCTCGATCTGCTGCTGAAGTTGCCGCAATTCGGCGCTTGGATCGCTTGGTGGGACAAAAGGACCGGGTTTGAAAGCCGTTCCTGATCTACCAAATGACTGGTGATACCAGATGGCGAGCGCACGTGCGACTTTAAGGCCATCCATGGCCTCTTTGTGCTGGGTCCGGAACTCGTGGGTAGCGCGGTTACCCTCAATGCGCAGCGTGTGAAACAGACTGCGGATCTCGTTATCCAGCCCGATTTCGCGATTGAGTTTGTACAGCAAGTCGTTCTGCGAAGTGCCGTCGTCAAATTCGACACCGCTGCGAACCGCAAGCTCCTGCGCAAGGGCCTCTCCTAGCTGGCGAAGCTTGATCAATGTGATGTTCGGATCACTCGCGAATGCCTGCTCAGCGGACGAGGCGAGCTGCACGAAAAGCTGCGAATGCTCGGCCAGAAATCCGAAATTTTCAGAAGAAGCCACGATCTCACGCACCAGTTGGATAGTTCGCTGCTGAATTTACTCGAAAAGCACAGCAAACTGGACAGATTTGTAAATAGTTCTGCAGCTGCAGGCTTGTGATTCTGTGTTGGCTGGATGCTGTGACAAGCGACAATAGGCGGGGAATGAAAGCTTCATTCAGCCCGCAAGACTTATTCAATTTGGAGATGGACTATGCCACGACAGTGGACGCAAGCTCAGCGCGAGCAGCAGCGTCTTCGAATCATGCAACAGCAGCCGTGGTTGAGTTCAACCGGGCCGCGAACGGAACAGGGTAAGGCTCGTTCGTCGTTGAATGCGATCAAGCACGGTTTCTGTTCCTGGCGATATCGCGGCCAGCTGCGCGAGATCATGCGTACCGTGAAAGCGCGGCAAAAAATGCTTGATGCGCTGCGGTTCAAGTATCGGCAGTTGGTGACGCTTCGGTGATCTCATCGGCCAAGGCGTTGCCCAGCATGGTCAATCCATCCAGAGCACCTTGCTTTATCGGGAAGGCCGTCGCGCTGGCGGGGGCGTCGGCATGCAGCGGATTGATGCGGATCAGCGGCGCCTGACTTCGCTCGCTGAATTGGCGCACGGTTGGAATGGCAACACCAGCCCCCAGTTCGATGACAACCAAACGCTGAAACTGCCCACGCCATTGGCGGTAGCGCTCGGCTTGCCGGTCGCTGCGTTCAGACTGCCACGACCAGTCATCGAACATCATGATGTTGGGACGAGCCAGTGCGCCGCAGTTGGGGCATAAGGGCAAAGGCGACAACATGCGGCAGGCGAGGAGGTCGATCTCGGGTTCGAACGGGGTCGCAGCCCAAAGCGGTGCGCCACAGTCGCGCGTGCATTGGAGATGATGGATCGATCCGTGGCACTCAACGATGCGCGTTTCGTCAAAACCGGCTTTTTGAAACTGGCCATCGACGTTGCTGGTAAAAACGAATGCACCGTGCGGCATCGTGGCTGCGATCGATTGCAGGATGGCAAAACCGCGGTGTGGCATGGTCTCGCGGTACAAGCGCAAGCGGTGGCCGTAGAAGCCCCAAGCCAGCTTGGCATCATCGTCGAATGCCAACGGATTGGCTATCTCGGCAAACGATAGCTTTCGCTCTCCCAGTACCGGGTAGTGCTGCCACAACCCTGCGTCGCCACGAAAATCAGGCAAGCCCGAGTCAACACCGATCCCCGCGCCGGCGGTGATCAGTAGACCATCCGCATTGCGAAGCCAGTGCACTGCATCGAAGAGCGTGGGGGATGTCATGGGGTCTCCGGGTTCTTGAGGCGCCAATGTGTGAACCATGATGGATCGTTGTGCAGCGAGTCGGAAAACTCAAGGCAAAGCTATGGCATTGAGCCGGGCTGAGCAGTGCCGGCGAATGTGGTCAGGGATGCGAAGCGAGGAGGGAGTGCGCGGGGGCGATCGTGCAGGCTGGTCAAACGTGATCGCCCTGCACGTAGAACTTAAACGGGTTGATGTGCACGACAGGACAGGCTTCGGGCCTAGTCTTCGCTGACTGTAACCATAACTGTAAACATAAACAGGGTCCCAGTCTGAAATGCAACAAGGGGTCACAGACTCATCATCTGTAACCCCTTGATTTTACTGGTGCCGGCGGCAGGATTCGAACTCGCGACCCCCTGATTACAAGTCAGGTGCTCTACCAACTGAGCTACACCGGCGAAGAGCGGCATTCTAGCCGCTTGGTGCGGGCTTGGGAACTCTTGCGTGACGAAATGGGCCGATTTGATTCACAGCGATCGGTTTCACGGCTAAAATGCAATTCAGTTGCAATTAGACCGGTCCGTGTCTTCGTACGGACGCCATGTGATGACTCATAACGTTTCCAATACTCTCCCCAGCGTGCCGAGACGGCTGGCCAGCTGGCTGTTTGCGCTCGGTGCAGGGCAGCGTCTGCTGCTGGTGTCGCCGCTGATCGTGCTGGTCTGGGCGCTGGTGGACTGGTCGCTGCAATGATCACGCTCGATCATGTCTGCGTGAAGTACCGCCAGCGACTGGCGGTGGCCGAGGTATGCGGTACGTTTGCAACCGGACGCTCGACTGCGATCGTCGGTCCCAACGGCGCCGGCAAGACGACCCTGCTCAAGGCGATGGCGGGGCTGCTGCCGTTGGCGTCGGGGCAGATCCACGCGCCGGAGCGGGTGGCCTATCTGCCGCAACGCACCGAGCTGGACCGGCAGTTTCCGATGACGGTGGCCGAGCTGGCGCTGTCGGGCAGTTGGCGGCGTAGCGGAGCGTGGCGCCGGCTGGATCGCGCCGAGCAGGAACGTGCGACGCACGCGCTGGCACACATGGGGCTGGCAGAGCTGGCCAACCGGCCGATCGGCACGCTGTCGGGCGGGCAGTTGCAGCGCGCGCGGTTTGCGCGGCTGATGGTGCAGGACGCACCGGTGCTGCTGCTCGACGAGCCGCTCAACAATCTCGACCCGGCCAGCCGCGACCTGCTGCTCAAGCAGCTGACCGACTGGCAGATGGAGGGCCGGACGGTGATCGCGGTGATGCACGACCTGGATCTGGTCTCGCGGCATTTCGACGAAACCTTGCTGCTCTCGGGCACGGTGCAGGCCTGGGGGACGACGCCGGCGGTGCTGGCTGCGGCACGGGCCGAGATCGGTTTTACCGGCCATTCCTTGTGGGTGAACCCGCTGGCCGAGGAGGCGGGATCGTGAGCCTGCATGAGCTGTTGATTGCGCCGTTTGCCGAGTTCGACTTCATGCGCCGGGCGCTGGTCGGCTGCGTGGTGCTGGCGCTGAGTTGCGCGCCGGTCGGGGTGCTTCTGGTGCTGCGGCGGATGAGCCTGATGGGCGATGCGCTCTCGCACGCGGTACTGCCCGGCGCGGCGGTCGGTTATCTGATCGGCGGTTTCGCGCTGCCGTGGCTCGCTGGCGGCGGCATCGTCGCGGCGCTGCTGGTCGCAGTGCTGGCCGGCGTGGCCGGGCGCTACACGGTGCTGAACGAAGACGCGAGCTTTGCCGGCTTCTATCTGATGGCGCTGGCGCTTGGCGTGGTGCTGATCTCGCGCTGGGGGAGCCAGGTCGACCTGATCCACCTGCTGTTCGGTTCGGTACTGGCAATCGACGATGCCGCGCTTTATGTCGTGGCCGCGGTGGCGACCGTCAGTATTGCCTGGCTGGCGCTGTGCTATCGCGGTGTGGTGCTCGAGTGCGTCGACCCGAATTTTCTCGCCGCGGCCGGTCGCGGCGGCAGCCCGTATCACCTGGGGCTGATCGTCCTGACGGTGCTCAACCTTGTCGCCGGTTTCCAGGCCATGGGCACGCTGATGGCGATCGGGCTGATGATGTTGCCGGCCACGGTGGCCAGGTTGTGGGCGGATACGTTGCCGGGGCTGATGGGGGTCGCCTGGCTGGTCGGTCTGGTGTCGACGGTCGGCGGCCTGCTGGTGTCGTACCACGCGGGCCTGCCGTCCGGGCCGGCCATCGTCCTCGTGGCGAGCCTGTTCTACCTGCTGTCCCTGACGCTGGCGCCGCATGGCTGGCGCGGGCAGCGCGGTCCGCAAAGCGACGCACGCTAGTCGCATCTTTGTTTCAATGGAGTTGAGCATGATCCGTCGTTGCATTCTCGGCGTGGCCTTGGCCATCGGTGTGAGCGGTATGGCGCAGGCGGCCGAGCCGTTGCCGGTGGTCGCCAGCTTCAGTATTCTCGGTGATCTGGTGCAGAACGTCGGCGGTGACCGCATCAAGGTGGCGACGCTGGTCGGCGCCGACGGCGACGCCCATGTGTACCAGCCGACACCGGCCGACGTCGGCACGCTGGCCAAGAGCCGGGTGTTCTTCGTCAACGGTCTCGGCTTCGAAGGCTGGATGAAGCGGCTGACCGCGTCGAGCAAGTACAAGGGCACTGTGGTCACCGTGTCCGACGGCATCAAGCCGCGTGCCATGGCCGGCGATGACCACGACGATCACGGCCACGATCACGGTACCGATCCGCACGCATGGCAGGACATCGGCAACGCCCGGCTGATGGTGAAGAACATCGCCGGGGCGCTGACGAAGATCGACCCGGCCGGCGCCAGCCTGTATCAGGCGAACGCGAAGAAGTACGACGACCAGCTCGTCGAATTGTCGAAGTGGGCCGATGCGCAGGTCGCGACGATTCCCGAAGCCCGCCGCAAGGTGATCACCAGCCATGACGCCTTCGGTTATTTGGGCGCGCGTTACAGGATCACCTTGCTGTCGCCGCAGGGCCTGTCGACCGAGGCCGAAGCGAGTGCCAAGGACGTCGGCAGGCTGATTCGCCAGATCAAGCAGAGCGGCATCAAGGCGGTGTTCGTCGAAAACATCAGCAACCGCAAGCTGATCGACCAGATCAGTCGCGAGACCGGAGCCTCGCTCGAGGGCGAGCTGTACTCGGATGCGCTCTCGAGCAAGCCCGAGGCCAGCAGCTACCTGAACATGTACCGCCACAACATCACGACGCTGGTTGCGGGGATGAAGGCGAACAGGTGATCGGCCGCCATCGAGGATGAAAAAAACCCGGCATGGCCGGGTTTTTCGTTTGCACTGCCGCCGCCTTACTTCTTGGCGGTGTCCTTCGACGAGAAGAACGCGTCGGAGAAGAACTCGTCCTCGGGCAGGCCGCGCGAGACGCAGTGCTGGTACGCCGCCTCGACCATCACCGGCGCGCCGCAGGCGTAGACCTGCCAGCCGGCAAGGTTGCCGAAGTCGTCCATCACCGCGTCGTGCAGGAAGCCGGTCCGGCCGGCCCATTCGCCCTTGGGCTCGGACAGCACCGGGATGAAGGTGAAGTTCGGATGCTCGCGCTGCCAGGCATCGGTCAGCTCGGTCATGTAGTAGTCGTCGACCGTGCGCGCGCCCCAGTAGAGGATCATTTCGCGCTGGATGCCCTTGTTGAAGGCGTGCTCGAGGATGCCCTTGATCGGCGCGAAACCGGTGCCGGTGGCAAGGAAGATGATCGGCTTGTCCGAATCCTCGCGCAGGAAGAACGAGCCCAGCGGCCCGGTGAAGCGGAAGATCTCGCGCTCCTTCAGCTCGTTCCACACGTATTCGGAGAAATCGCCGCCGGCGACATGGCGAATGTGCAGCTGCAGGTATTCGCTGTCATGCGGCGCGTTGGCGATCGAAAAGCTGCGCTTCTTGCCGGTCTTGGTGTGGATGTCGATGTACTGGCCGGCGAGGAACTGAATCCGCTCGGTGGCCGGCAGCTTCAGCGACAGCACGGCAACGTCGTGCGAGACCTTGTCGATCTTCTGCACCCGGCACGGCAGCGTCTTGATCTGGATGTCCTTGGTCGCGGCGACCTCGCGGCATTCGATCGTCACCGAATCGGTGACTGCGGTGGCGCAACAGAACAGCGCCAGCCCGCGCTCCATTTCGGTTTGCGACAGAGCCGACTCGGCATGCGGGCCGTGTTCGACCCGGCCGTCGACGACCAAGCCCTTGCAGGCGCCGCAGGCGCCGTTCTTGCAGCCGTACGGCATGTTGAAGCCGCTGCGCATGGCTGCATCGAGGAGAGTTTCATTGCCTTCGAGGCTGATTTGCTGGCCCGAAGGCAGAATGGTAAGTTGCTTCGACATTTCTTCGTCTGTTGGCTGATCTTGCGTAAACCGAACCTGAAACCGCGCCTGCTGATCGTCGGCTGCGGCGATGTAATGGCCAGAGCGCTGCCGTGGCTGCAGCGCCGTTTCCGTGTCTGCGCCACCGCGCGTTCGACAGCGTCTGCTGCTGCGCTGCGCGTACTGGGTGTCGTCCCGGTTACGGCCGACCTCGACAACGGCATTCCGCTGCGGCTGGCGGGGATTGCGCGCTGGGTGATTCACAGTGCGCCACCGGCGGCGACCGGCGGACGCGACCTGCGTACCCGCCGCTTGCTGGCGGCACTGGCGCGACCGGGCCGGGCCAGTTTATCACAGCGCCATGTTGCACCGCGCCGACTGGCTTACATCGGGACCAGCGGCGTGTACGGCAATGCCGATGGCGCGTGGGTGACCGAGACGCGTCGGGCCGCGCCGGATTCGCCGCGCGCGCAGCGTCGTGCCGATGCCGAAGCCGCGCTGCGCGCGTTTGCGCGACGCCAGCACGTTCGCCTCGGTCTGTTGCGTGCGCCGGGCATCTACGCCGAAGGCCGTCTGCCGGAAGCGCGCGTCCGTCGCGGCGAGCCGGCGATTGCGGCGGCGGAAGACAGCTATTCGAACCATATCCATGCCGACGACCTGGCGCACGCGGTCTGTCTGGCGCTGTTCCGTGCCCGGCCGCTGCGCAGCTACAACGCCAGCGACGATGCGCCGGGCAGAATGGGGGACTGGTTCGATCAGGTGGCCGACCTGCTCGGCCTGCCAAGGGTGCCGCGCGTCAGCCGTGCAGACGCACAGGCACAGGTGTCGCCGGGGCTGCTGAGCTACCTGAACGAATCGCGCCGGCTCGACAACGCACGGATCAGGCGCGAGCTGCGGCTGCAGTTGCGCTGGCCCTGCGTCGCGGACTGGCTGGCGAGCCGCCCGGCGCAGAGCGTCCGACTGCAGGCGGGGGCCGGTCCGGTCAAGTGACCGGCTGTATGCCGGTGGCCTGCGACCAGACGACCTGCCACGTGCCATTCCGCTTTTCGTAGAGATCGGTATGCCAGTACGCGGTTCGCGGCACGTGGCGAGTTCCGAAGCTGACTTCCATGTCCGAGCGGTAGCGGAGCGCGGCTGCTTCTCCGTACAGGCGCACATCGATCGGGCCCGGTTTCCAAACGTGATAGACCAGCATTCCGGCGGCAATGGCACCGAGGTACTGGTCCCTGGACAGCGTCATGCCGACGGGTGTGACCAGCTGGAAGTCGGCCGCGTGCAACGGCGACGCCTGGGCGATGTTCCGTTCTGCCAGTGCCGCCAATCTTGCCTGCTCGACGGCACGTAGCGCATCGCACTCGCGATCGTGCAACCTGTTCTGATCTTTCGCGGTTTCGGACATCATGCCTCTCGGGCTGCAGGGAAAGTGGCTGGGCCTAGCCCGTCAGCGCCCGGCGTTCGCGTTCGAGCTGGGCAATCTGTCGCTGCAGCGCCGCTTCGGCACCGCGCGGCAGCGCGACGAACTGGCAACCGAGCAGCTGCTGCTCGCCCTGCGGCAGCAGTACGGTGCGGGTACCGCGAACCGACAGGTCGGTCTGGAAGGCGATGCCGGCACCGAGGTCGAGCGCTGCGCCGTGCAGGATCTCGCCGCGCGTCAGCTGGCCGACATTGAGGGCGCCAGCCCACAGACCGACTCCACCGAGCGAGATGTCGTGCAGGTTGAAGCTGGCGGCAGTGCCGTCGGGCAGGGTGACGCGGCAGCGGTAGGGGTTGACGATCGGCGTCTGCAGCCGGAAGAACTCGCGTCGCTGCAGTTTGACGAGCTGCTCGGGCAGGGCGGCTTCGAACGCCGACGCACCGTCGTACTCGACGATGGTCGGCGCGCCACAGACGAACTGGACCTTGACGCCGTCGGGCAGCGCGACGAACACGTTGCGCGGCGACGCCTGCAGTGCGCGGTTGATGGCGTCCTGCCCGGCCCAGTCGAAACGGAAACGCCGCGCCTTGACGTCGACGTCGAGGATGCGCGTCGTCAGCATCGACTTGCCGCGGTCGAAATAGATCGTCACGAAATCGCCGCGGTTCATCAGGTTGCGCAGCACGGCGGCGACTTCGAGCGGGTTGGACAGCGTGTACTGCGCGAGGTCGTCGCTCTCGGCCAGCGGGTGGAGGTTCGGGTCGTGCATCGGTGAAGCTTATTCCTGGACGAGGGCACGCAGATCGTGGCCGAGCACCGCGCTGCCCGCACCGTAGTTGACCAGCACGCGCAGCTTGCCCTGCTTGTCGATCAGGTAGGTGCCGGCGCTGTGGTCGACGGTGTAGTTGGCGCCGTCGCCCTGCTGCTGGACGATGACCTTGTACTGTCCGGCCACCTTGTCGACGTCCGCCTTGCTGCCGGTCAGCCCGATGAAGCGCGGATCGAACGCCGGCACGTACTGCGCCAGGACCGCGGTGGTGTCGCGCGCGGGGTCGACGCTGACGAACAGCACCTGCACCTTGTCGGCATCCGGGCCCAGCTGCTTCATCACTTCCTTGAGCTCGACCATCGTCGTCGGACAGACGTCCGGACACTGGGTGTAGCCGAAAAACAGTGCGACGGCCTTGCCGTGGAAGTCCGAGAGCTTACGCGGTTTGCCATCCTGCGCCGTCAGCGTGAAATCGCCGCCGAAACTCGCACCGGAAATGTCGCTGCCCTGGAAGCTGGTCGACTGGCCACAGGCGGCAAGCAGCAAGGCAAAGGCAACGGAAAGCAGGAGTCGGAAGGCGCGCATGATGAGCCGGTCGGAATCAAACCGCGAGTGTGCAATGGGCCGGCCTTGGCGGCAAGCAGCTTTCAACCTTACGCTATCAGTTGCGCAACGGCCGGTGTGTCCAGCGTTCCGCCCGCGGCATCCGGCGTATGGGCGATTTCGCCGAGCATCGGCGCCGGAAGGTAGCGCTTCAGCCAGTCGAGGTTGTCGGCGTAGCGGTCCATGTTCGGATCGATACGGTTGGCGATCCAGCCGGCCAGCGGCAGCCCGGCGGCGGCGACGGCATTGGCCGACAGCAGTGCGTGGTTGAGACAGCCGAGGCGCATGCCGACGACGAGGATCACCGGCGCGTTGAGGCGCTGCGCCAGTACCTGCATGTCGGCCTCGTCGGTCAGCGGCGCGTGCCAGCCGCCGGCGCCTTCGATCAGCAGCACGTCGGTCAGCGTCTGCAACTGCGCTGCGCAAGCGGCGAGGTGGTCGAGCGAGACCGTGATTCCGGCTTCGCGGGCCGCGAGATGCGGCGAAATCGGCGGCGCAAAACGGTAGGGGCTGGCCAGTTCGTCCGGGACAGGGACATTGCCGGCAGCGCGGTGCGCTTCGACGTCGGCGTTGACGAGTTCACCGTCAACCGTGGTGCAGCCCGAGGCGACCGGTTTCATCGCCACCGCACGCAGCCCGTGCGCGGCAAAGCCGCGCAACAACTGGCAGGTGGCGACGGTCTTGCCGACGTCGGTATCGGTGCCGGTGATGAAGAAGGTGTTCATGACCGCTCCTCGCGCGCGTCGAGCTTGCGCGCATGACCGCGGGCCAGGTCGGCCGGATACTTTTCGGCGTTGAGCGCCAGCTTGCGCTCGACCACCGCGTTCAGGTCCAGCCCGGCGACGTCGGCCAGCCGCAGCAGGTACAGCAACACGTCGGCGACTTCCTCGCCCAGCCGGGTGGCGAACCCGGGGTCGGCACACAACGATTGCGACTGCTCCGGCGTCAGCCACTGGAACAGTTCGAGCAGTTCGGCCGCTTCGACCGACAGCGCGCTGGCGAGGTTTTTAGGAGTATGGAACTGGTCCCAGTCGCGCTCGGTGCTGAAGGCGCGCAGGCGGGTTTGTAGTTCATCGATATTCATGGGCGATAGGTGTTCGTGAGAGGCTTGCGTACTGGGGCGGTTCTGCGGCTGAGGCTACATCGCATCGTGAAGCGTGTGGAGGTGCTCGATGGCGATCCGTTCAGTCATAGTGGCTTCTGGCCAGTCCGGATCGGCAAACACCGATTCGATATGCTCAAACACGCAAATGACGATCGCGAGTTGTTCCTTGGTGAGCAAGGCCAGCCTTGCCGCCGTCTTGGCGCCAAGGCTGTTTTTTAGCGGGTGCGGTGAGAGCGAACCGATCAGGTGGTCGGTGACGACATCGAGACCGACGGGATCGTCGAGGGCTGCGATCAAATAGGCGGGCAGCCAATAGTGGTAGGCTGCCGGCGTAAAGAAAATACAGAGAGCGGATTCTTGCCGCCTGAGCTGATCGACGCTATGGCCTTGCCAGCGTGTTCCAGCGAAATAGTCGGCGACGCCGTCGTCGTTTGATTGTACGGAAATATGCGCTTTTTCCGGACGCGGGATGCCCCGCCACGCATTCTCTATGCGTTGTACAAGCTTTTGTTTCTCCTCGCTGTTCAAGCGATCCCTCGATGCAATAGCGCAATCATGCGGGCTGCAAAACCGCGCTGCTGCCGTTCAGTTGCACCGCCACCGGTGCCCCGATGCGGAGCTGGTCGACGTCGGCGCTCAGCGTTGCCACCGTGTCGTTGCCGATGGCGACGGTGACGCGCCAGAGCACGTCGGCAGGTTCGATGGCGAGGACGGTTCCTGAGAGCGCGTGGCGGCCACCGGGTGTCGGCGGCAGCAGCACGTCGCGCGGCGTGCCGAGCGCGGCGACCTTGCCCGGTTCGAGCACGGCAACGCGGTGCGCCAGCCGGAACACGTCACCGAGGTCGTGGCTGACGATGACCGTTGTCAGTTGCACCGTGTGCAGGATCTCGTCGATTTCCTCGCGCAGCGCGACGCGCAGGGCAGGATCGAGCGCCGACAGCGGTTCGTCCATCAGCAGCAGTTGCGGTTCCTGCGCCAGCGCCCGGGCCAGTGCGACACGCTGGCGCTGGCCGCCGGAGAGCTGGTGCGGGTAGCGTTCGGCCAGCGGCGCCAGCCGGGTCAGCGCGAGCAGCTCGTCCAGCCGGTTCCGGTTCGGGGTCGGCTGGGCAAAGGCGAGGTTGTCGCGGACGCGCATGTTCGGAAACAGTGCGTAGTCCTGAAACACGTAACCGACACGGCGTTCGCGCGCGGGGGCGTGCACGCGGCGCCCGGTGTCGCACCAGACGGTGTCGCCGAACGCGATCCGGCCCTGGTCGGGGCGGGCAAGGCCCGCGATCAGCCGCAACAGCGTCGTTTTGCCGACGCCGGACGGACCGTACAGCGCCAGCCGTTCGCCCGGGGACAGCGCCAGCTCGACGTGCAGCGGACGCGGGCCTTCCGGCGTCGGGATCGTGTGGGTCAGCGCCAGGTTCAGCATGGCCGGGTCTCGTGGCGCGACTGGATCAGCCTCAGCAGCAGCAGCACGACGAAGGCGAACGACACCAGCACCAGCGCGTAGCTGTGCGCGCCGGCGTAGTCGAGCGCCTCGACCTTGCGGTACAGCGCGATCGATGCGACCTGGGTGTCGCCGGTCACGCCGCCACCCAGCATCAGCACGACGCCGAATTCGCCGACGGTATGCGCGAACGCCAGTACGGTGCCGGACAGCAGGCCGGCACGGGCGTTGGGCAGGATCACCCGGGTCAGGATCGTGCCTTCGGTCTTGCCGAGCGTGCGTGCGGCGTCGATCAGGTTGGACGGCAACTGGCGGAATGCCGCCACCAGCGGTTGCAGCATGAAGGGCAGACTGAAGATCACCGAGCCGATGACGAGGCCGCTGAAGGTGAACACGAGCTTGAGCCCGAGCACGTCCTGCAGCCAGCGGCCGGTAAACGACACCGGGCTGAACGAGACCAGCAGATAGAAACCGAGCACGGTGGGCGGCAGCACCAGCGGCAGGTTGCACAGCGTCTCGACGATCGGGCGCAGCGGCGATCGGCCGAACGCCAGCCAGCGGGCCAGCGGAATTGCGAGCACGATCAGGACCATCGTGGTGATCGTGGCCAGCTTGAGCGTCAGCCAGAACGGCTGGATGTCGGCCGCCTGCAGCGCGATCACGCGGTTTCCACCGCCATCTCGTTGGCCTTGACCAGCCATTCGACGTCGTCGCCGATGCGCAGGCCGAGCCGTTGCGCCGAGCCGGTCGTGATGACCGAGGCAATGCGCTGGCCGTGCCAGTCCAGCTGCACGCGCGTCAGCACGCTGCCGCTGTCGAGGCCCACGACGCGTGCGCCATGGCGGTTGCGCAGGCTGATCTCGCCGCTGAGGTGCTTGGCCAGCGCGACTTCGGTTTCCTTGCAGGCGAGCACGACCGCGGCGCCGACCGTCAGGGCGACTTCACCGACGATGGTGGCGACCAGCGGCAGGCCGCTGCGGGCCGCGGCTTCGGCCTCGATCAGCGTCATGCCGGCGCCGTGCTCGACCCGGGTCAGGGTAGCGGGGATGCGGTTCATGGCAGCTTGTAGCCGGCCTGCTTGAAGATGTCCTGCGCCTTTGGCGAGAACAGGAACTGGTAGAAGCGCTTCGCGTCCGCCGTATCGTGGTCGGCGGAGTACTTGAGCAGCGCGGCGCGCTGGGCGATCGGCTCGTACGCGGCGGCCGGCAGCTCCAGCCAGCGGCCCTTGCCCTGCATTTCGGTCGACAGTACGACGGACTTGGCGGTGAAGCCGAGATCGGCGGCGCGGGTCGAAATGAACTGGTTGGTCTGGCCGATGCTTTCGCCGAACACCAGCTTGGAATGGGTTGCCTCGGTCAGCTTGAAGTGCGCCAGCGTCTGCACTGCGGCACGGCCGTAGGGCGCGGTTTCCGGATTGGCGACGGCGATGCGCTCGATGCCCGGCTCGCGGACCAGTTTGTCCCACTGCTTGAGATCGAGGTCCTTCAGCGTCCACAGCACCAGCGCGCCATGCGCATAGACCTTGCTCGGTTCGAGCGTCAGGCCGGCGGCATCGAGTTTCTGCGGGTAGTTCGCGTCGGCGGACAGGAAAACGTGGAAGGGGGCGCCATTGCCGATCTGGGCGAAGAACTTGCCCGATGCGCCATAGCTCGGGTTCACGTCGAGCCCGGTCTCGGCCTTGTAGGCCCTGGCCAGATCGTCAAACGTGTACTGCAGGTTGGCGGCAACGGCGACGTTGATCGGCGCGGCCCACGCGGGCGAGAGTGCGGCAAAGGCCAGACCGGCGAAGAGAAAGCGGAGCGAGCGCATGTTTCTTTCCTTGTATGACGTCGGGTTCAGTATATCGGCGCTGGCGGCGCACGTGCGATACGCCGGACGATCTAGTCAGGCCGAATGGTGTTCCAGCGTGAAGCCGGCGCCGGTATCGAGTGCCAGTGCGTCGGCCAGCAGCGGCATCACCGGTTTCAGCGTGTCGGCGAGCGTATACGGCGGGTTGACGATGAACATGCCGCTGCCGTGCATGCCGAAGCCGTCGGCCGACGGCGATTGCACCTGCAGACGCACGTCGAGCCAGCCTTTGGCCGGCAGCTTTTTCAGTGCTTCGGGCAGCTCGCGCGATTCGGCGCGCTGCAGCGTCGGATACCAGATGGCGAACGTGCCGGTGGCAAAGCGCCGCAGGCCTTCTTCCATCGCCTTGACCACGGTGCGGTAGTCGCCCTTGTCCTCGTACGGCGGGTCGATCAGCGTCAGGCCGCGGCGCGGCGGCGGCGGCAGTACCGATTTCAGGCCGTTGAACCCGTCGCCGAGCTGGACCTGTGCCTGCCGGCCCAGCGTCTCGCAGTTGGCTTCGAGCAGCTTGCTGTCGCTCGGGTGCAGTTCGAACAGCCGCAGCTTGTCGTCGCGGCGCATCACCGCCTGCGCGACCAGCGGCGAACCCGGGTAGAACGCCAGCTTGCCGTCCGGATTGAAACGGCGGACCACCTCGACGTAACGCGCCAGCGCTTCGGGCAGGTCATTGCGTTGCCACAGCCGGGCAATGCCGCCCTCGAACTCGGCGTTCTTCGCCGCATAACCCTCGGTCAGCTGGTACAGGCCGGCGCCGGCGTGGGTATCGACATACCAGTAGGCCTTGTCCTTCTGGTTCAGATAGCTCAGCAGCTCGACGAGGATGAAATGCTTGAGGACGTCGGCGTGGTTGCCGGCGTGGAAGGCGTGGCGGTAGCTGAGCATGGGAAGACCTTTTGCAAAGACGGGATTTTCCGGCATTGGGCGCCGCTTGCCAAACCGCGGACGCCTGCCGGGCGGTTCGCGCGTGATCAGACGTGGAAAAAAGTGCCGTCGTCGGGCCGGTGAGGGCGCGTTCCTTACGAAATGATTTTGACTTTTTTGTGATTTTTCTGACATCAATCCTGTTTTTTCTGCTGAATGGGGTTTGTGATGACGATGTTCCGTGCCGTTCCCGCTCTGATGCTTGCAGGCCTTTGTGCCGGCCCTGCCTTGGCCGATGTCAACGGCAGCGACCTGATGCTGAGTGGCGGCTACATGTCGGTGATGTCGCCGCTCCTGTCGGTCACCGGCAAACCGGTTCAGGCTTCGGGCGCGCTCGCGGCGGGCGTGGTGCTGACCGTGGTGGGTCTGGGGTATGGCGCAGGCGAGGTGAGCGCCGTGACCGTCGAAAAGGCCAGCGATGGCAGCCGGTACGTCATCAACGCCAGCGAAGCCAGGCTCAAGGCGCTCGGCGTTGCAGTCGGGACGTCGGTTCGCGTCACCGCCGAGAGTACCGGCTATGTCCTGGTTGCTTCGGGGCAGATGCTGGCCTTCATCCCGAACGAAGTCGGCACCGCCCTGCTGCACCAGTCCCGCGTTTCCGCAGGCAAGGCGCAGTGATGCGCTGCTCGAAACTCGTCCTGGCGGCGTGGCTGGGGGTCGCTGCCGCCTCGGCCTGGGCCGGCCGTCCCTGCAGCGAGGCACCGCCGAAACCCGAAGTCTTCAGGAAGGCCATGGCTGCCGGATACGCCAGCCAGCAAAAGCTCGAGCAGCTCCAGCCGCAGCCGACGGTCGCACTGATCGCCCGCGTCGGTCAGGATCTGTCCGAATACCGGATGCGCTACTCGCACATGGCGTTCGTGTGGCGCGATCCGAAGGAAAACGGGCAGTGGCGGGTTGCGCACCTGCTCAACGAGTGCGGTACGGCGAAGTCGGATCTCTGGCGCGAAGGGCTGGGCAACTTCTTCATGGACGATATGTTTGCCTACGATGCGCTGATTCTGGTGCCGTCGCAGCCGGTACAGGAGCGCCTGCAGGCGTGGCTGTCCAACCCGGCCGCCATGCAGCAGTTGCGCGGAGACCGATACAGCATGGTGGCTTACCCGTTCTCGACCAAGTACCAGAACTCGAACCAGTGGGTGCTCGAGGGGCTCGCGGCGGCCATGAGCAGGGATGTCGACATCGTGGCGCGGCCGCAGGCGCAGCAGTGGTTGAAGCTGACCGGTTACCAGCCCAGCGACCTGCAGATCGGCACCTTCAAGCGGCTCGGCGGACGTCTTTTCAGGGCCAACGTCGCGTTCGACGATCATCCGACCGACCGCCGGATGAGCGGGCATATCGACACGGTCACGGTGGATTCCGTCGTGGCGTTCCTGCTGCGGCAGAACAAGGAAAGCCGCACCTATGTCGTCGAGGCAAAGCCACTGCCGCCGCTGTAGCGGTGCCGGCCCCGTCAGTGGCCGGCGTAGACCGATGCCGCGCGCAGACGCCGGGCAATGCCGGCCGCGATCACGCAGGCGGGCAGCAGCGCCAACAGCAGCTGGACCTGCCCGGTCATCTCCAGCACCATCAGTGCCGACATCACCGGTGCGTGCGTCGTTGCGGCAAGGAACACGCCCATGCCCGCGATCGTGAACAGCTGGCCGCTGCCGGGAACGAGCGGGGCGGCCAGGTGGGTCAGCAACTGGCCGAAGGCGGCGCCGACCAGCAGTGTCGGTGTGAACACGCCGCCGGGCGCGCCGGAGCCGATGCTGCCGGCCACGGCGATCAGCTTGCACAGCAGGATCAGTACGACGATCTGCCACGTCGCCGGCTCCAGCAGCAGCGCCTGCACCGCGCTGTAGCCGTTGCCCCAGGCTTCGGGCCGCAGCACCGACACCAGTCCGACCACGAGGCCGCCGGCGGCCAGTGTCAGCGGTTGTGGCCAGCCCAGCCGGGCAAAGGCAACCTTGCTGCCGTCGAGCCAGAACAGGAACAGCGGTCCGAGTACGCCGGCCACGACGCCGGCCAGCGCGACCAGTGCCAGCCCGGTCGTATCGAGCGGGGTGCTCGCGGCCACCTGATACAGCGTTGCGTCGCCGGCCAGCGCATGGGTGATCAGCGCCGATGTGACGGCGGCAAGGATCACCGGTCCGATCGCCGCCAGCGCGAGCGAGCCCAGCAGTACCTCGGCAATGAACAGCGAGCTCGCCAGCGGTGCGTGGTAGGCCGCGGCAAACCCCGCCGCGACGCCACAGGCGACCGTCAGTTTCAGGTCGATCAGGTGGCGCCAGCGGGCACCGATGAAGGAGCAGGCCAGCGCGGCGAGCAGCACCATCGCCCCTTCGCGGCCGACCGCGCCACCGGCAACGACGACCAGAAAGCACGCGCCTACCTTGCCCAGCCCGCCGCGCAGATCGAGCCGGCCGTCGCCGATGGTCACCGCCTCGATGTAGTCGTCCGCATGGCGCACCGGCGTGGCGCGCGACCGGTTCCACCGCCACAGCAGCGTGCCGGCCGCCAGACCGCCCAGCATCGGCGTGACGATGCGCTGCCATGCCGGCAATCCGCGTGCGGCCGCGACCAGCCCGTCGCTATGACCGTACAGCCACGTTTCGGCGTGTTCGAGCACCTGATGGAAGACCCAGACCGCCAGTGCACCGATCACGCCGGCGGCAATCGCAGCGAGTACGCGCAGCAGTTGCGGATCAAGCCGGCCGGCCGGGCCGGAGCGCAGTTTGGCCAGTCGCACGGAGGCGGGCATCGGATTCTCGCGGTTCGTGCCGGTCTGGCACGCGGCTCTACTTTAAAGCCTGCCGGCGTTCTTTTCATCGTCGCGGTGGCGGACCGGACTGCCGGCGCAGGGGATGGCAGGGGATGAAAAAACCACGCGGTGCGCGTGGCTTGTGTGCTGTGGCGGGCTTCAGGTGCTGCTGTGCAGCAGCTTGAACGCGTGGGTCCACTCGTTGCGCAGGAAGCCCGGAATGCACCACAGCATGCACAGCGGTTCGATCGCACGCGCGGCTTCGGCCGTACCCATGTCGGCCACCTCCCAGCCGAACTGGTCGAGCAGGCCACCGACCGTCTGCTTTGCACCGGCATCGTTGCCACAGATGAACATGGTCGGTTTTCCGCCCGGAAACTGCGGGTTGACCATGCGGTTGTTGCCGACCGAGTTGAATGCCTTGACGAAATGCACGCCGGCAAACTGCCGCTGGTGCCGCTCCAGCAGCGAATCGTCGAGGTTGGTGAAGAACCTGAGCACGCCGTTGTCCGGCGGTGCGTCGGCGATAGGGTTGGTGGTGTCGATGACCGGCTTGCCGGCGAGATTTGCGGCGCCCGCAGCGTCCAGCACGGCCGCTGCTGCATCTCCCTTGACGGCAAGGACGACGACATCGCCGAAAGCCGCGGTCTCGGCAAAGCTGCCGGTCCGGCCTTGCGGGTGGTCGCCGGCCCATTGCGCCAGCTTTTGCGTGTCGCGCGTACCGACCATCGTGTCATGGCCATGCTGGAGGAAACCGCTGGCCAGTGTCTTGGCCACATCGCCCGATCCGAGAACTCCGATTTTCATTGCAACGCTCCTGTGATTGAGTTGCCGCTTTCCGGACGGCGGTCCACCGATGCCGGGCGGCGCACCGCTGCGGCTCATCCGCGCCGATGCCGTCGTCATGGTGGCGTATGCCGCCGGGCCGGGCGTTGGCCGAGCTTGCCCTTGACGTAACTGCAACGAAGCCGGCAAGCCGTGGCGCGCGGCGGTTCGTGCCGCCGGCCACGCTGCAGGATCGCGTGCTCGCGCGGCGCATCGCTTACAATCGGCCGATGAACACCACTCCGTACGCCACGCTCACACCCGATACCGTGCTCGATTCGCTCGATGCCGTCGGCCTTGCCACCTCCGGCCATCTGCTGACGCTGAACAGCTTCGAGAACCGCGTCTTCCAGGTCGGCATCGACGATGGCGCGCCGCTGATCGCCAAGTTCTATCGCCCGGGGCGCTGGAGCGACGCGCAGATCCTCGAGGAACACGCGTTCACCGCCGAGCTGGCGGCACTGGAAATTCCGGCCGTGCCGCCGCTGGAAATCAACGGCCGCACGCTGAACACCGGCATCGACGGCTTCCGTTTCGCGGTCTTCCCACGTCAGGGCGGTCGTGCGCCGGAGCTCGACCGTGAGGGCACGCTTGAATGGCTGGGCCGCTTCCTCGGCCGCATCCATGCCGTCGGCGGAACGCGGCCGTTCGAACACCGGCCGGCGCTGACGCCGGCGTCATTCGGCGAAACGCCGAGCCGCTGGCTGATCGACTCGGGCTTCATTCCGCTCGAGCTGAAGACGGCCTACCAGCAGGTAATCGTCGATGCGCTGGCGAGTGTATCGCAAGCGTTTGAACGCGCTGGCAACGTCAAGGCGATCCGGCTGCACGGCGACTGCCACCTCGGCAACGTGCTGTGGACGGACGGCGGCCCGCACTTCGTCGACTTCGACGACGCGCGCAGCGGCCCGGCGGTGCAGGACCTGTGGATGCTGCTGTCGGGGGAACGGCACGAACGCATTTCGCAGCTGGCCGACCTGCTTGCCGGTTACGAGGACTTCTGCGATTTCGACGCGCGCGAGCTGCATCTGGTCGAGGCCATGCGCACCTTGCGGCAGATCCACTACGCCGGCTGGCTGGCCCAGCGCTGGGACGATCCGGCCTTCCCGGCGGCATTTCCGTGGTTCAACACCATGAACTACTGGCAGGAACACATCTACGCGCTGCGCGAGCAGATCGAGGCGATGGCCGAGCCGCCGCTGTGGCCGGTTTGAGCCTGGTTGCGGTGCCAGATCTATTTTTCCGACGAAGAATTGCCATGATTCGCATGTTGTTTGCGACCGTTTTAGCGCTCGGCCAGATGCCGGTTTGGGCAGATGACAGCCCGCAGCCCATGGCGACCATGGTTCAACCGCGCGTACCCACTCGACCGGAGTATCCGAAAACATCCCGCGAGAAAGGCGAAGAAGGTCTGGTGCAGGTCTTGGTCAACGTGCGGAAGGATGGCAGTGTTGAAGACACCTCGATCAGGCTCAGCTCGGGATTTCCGGCGCTGGATGCCTCGGCGCAGAAATACGCCGCATCGCTTCGGTATGTTCCGGCCAAGCTGAAAAGCGGCGAATCAATCGGGACGAAGGTCATTGTGCCGATCGATTTCAAGCTTAATGACAATCGCGACGCCTTCAAACTGGATAAATTTGCCGATCCCGACGTACTGATGATCCGCATCGGCAAGATATATACCGGCTTGGGACGTGATCTTGGTGCGGCAGTACTGCGGCAAGCGGCCGCTGCGCCCCGGTTCATCATTCTGGATTTGCGTGGCAATACCGGCGGCACGATGTACGATGCTGTCGTGCTTGCGTCGGCGTTTCTGCCCGACGGGCTCACGCTGGCGACGCTGAAACGCAGTGACAAAGATGCGCCAGTTCGTCTCCGGTCCGGCTCTGACTTTTACAAGAAATTCTACAAAACACCCGACCCGCTCGCGGAACTCCCAGCCTATTTCAAGACCGTGCCGGTAGGGGTGTTGGTGAATCAGAAAACAGCGTGGTCTGCCGAGCTTGTCGCCTCCGCTTTGCAGCATTACCAAAGGGCGACGATCGTTGGCAGCAACACTGCCGGTGATGCTTCGATGCTGTTGGGCCAGTTCAGGGTTGAATGGCTTGATGCCGGCAGCAGGTCGATCGCCGGCCGTGGCGTTGTTCCCGATGTGCCGTGGCACAGCTTGAACATTGGTGAGGAGATGCCCGATATCGCCGTTGTCGAAGCCGTGTCGGTCTATCTTGAGCGGATGTCGGCACCGGCAGCTAGTACGGACTGACAAGTGCCGTAGCGCTGTCATTGCTTCCTTGTGCAAGGATGCATCTTGCGAACGATACCGACGATCGTTGCTACGGGCTGGCTGGCCGGAATGGCGGCGTGACCAGCGCTGTCGAGTGCGGGTACGCACACCTGCTGTGTGTTTTGCGTCCCGCTTACTGCGGTTGGATGAACTGGTTAAACCGGTTTGAGGATGGGTAAACCCTGATTTTCTCCGATGTTGCCCGGCGCTAGTGTGCGGGCAGGGCGCCCGTTCGGGTCGTCATCGTTTCCGGAGTTTGCGCATGAACCGAACCCTTTTGAGCGCCGTGTTGCTGCTGCTGCCGGTGGCCGCGCTGGCAATCGACACCTCGGCGCCGGTCGAGCTGCAGGCCGAGCAGGCCAGGGCCCGTGATGCACGTGCCCGCGCCGTGGCTGCATCTGCTGCGTCCTCCGCGGTGGCCGCGCCCAAACCGGCAACTGTCGCCGCACCGGTGGCGCCGGTTGTCGCCACGCCGGTTCCGGTGGTGTTGCCGGCCGAACCGTTGCGTCCCGCAGCCCCCTCCGTGGCACAACCGATTGCCGGAACGGCGCAGGCCAGCGCGCCGGCTGCCGCAGCCGGTACACCGACGGCCGCCAAGGGCAGCAGCTGGACCGACCGGATCACCGGCAAGGTGCAGATCGAGGATTGGGCCAGTTCGGACCTGCCGCTGCAGGGCGGTGCGATCAACGCGGTGATTGACGCCAAGGCTGCCGCTGGCGAAGACTAGCCGGATTCCGACTTTCGCCGGCAGACCGCCGGCCTGCCCACCATGCGACTGCTGCTGGCCGAAGACGACGACATGATCGGCCGTCACCTTGAAGCCGGATTGCGCGACGCCGGTTTCAGCGTCGACCGCGCCACCGACGGCGTGGCGGCCGATCTGGCTTTGCAGCAGCAGGAGTACGGGCTGGTGCTGCTCGATCTGGGCCTGCCGCGCGCCGACGGCCTGACCGTGCTGCGCCAGTTGCGCCAGCGCGGCAGTGCCACGCCGGTGCTGATCCTGACCGCGCGTGACGCCGTGTCCGACCGTATCGCCGGGCTGGATGCCGGGGCCGACGACTATCTCGTCAAACCCTTCGATTTCGACGAGCTGCTGGCGCGCATCCGCGCGGTGCAGCGCCGTCACGCCGGCCGTGCCAGTCCGCTGTTCGAGCACGGTGCGCTCCGGCTCGATCTGGCCAGCCATCAGGTCTGGCTGGGCGAGCGCGAGGTGCCGCTGTCGGCACGCGAATACGCGCTGCTGTTCGAGCTGCTGCAGAAACCCGGCACGCCGCTGTCGCGGGCACGGCTGGAAAACCGGCTGTACGGCTGGGACGAGGAAGTCGCCAGCAACGCGGTTGAAGTGCATATCCATGCGTTGCGGCGCAAGCTCGGTGCGGCGTGGATACTCAATCTGCGCGGCGTCGGCTACTACGTGCCCAAACAGCCGCCGGAGGCCGCATGAGCTCGCTGCGTCGGCAACTGATGCTGATGCTGCTCGGCGGCATGGCGCTGGTCATCGCCGTCGCTGCTGCGCTGGCCTTCCACCGTACCCGCAACGAAGCCAACGAGCTGTTCGACTACCAGCTGCGCCAGCTGGCGCTGTCGGTGGTCAACCAGACCTTCATCCCCGGCCGCTCGTCGCTGCGAACCACGGCCGGCTTCGATTTCGTTATCCAGGTCTGGGACCCGGACGGCGTGCAGCTTTACTACTCGCACCCGCACCGCGTGCTGCCGGCGCAGGTCCAGCTCGGCTACGCCATCGCGGCGACCAGCGAGGGCGACTGGCGCACCTATGCCGTCGCCGTGCCGGGCAAGGTGATCCAGATCGCCCAGCCGATGCAGACGCGCAACCGGCTTGCACTGAATACCGCCTGGCGCACCACGGTGCCGCTGCTGATCGCCTTGCCGCTGCTGCTGCTCGGTGCCTGGTGGGTGATCGGCCGGGCGCTGCGGCCGCTGGAAGCGTTGCGCCGCGAAGTGGCCGCGCGTACGCCGGATGCGCTGGCGCCGCTGCCGGCGAATCTGGCGCCCGACGAAGTCCAGCCGCTGATCGACGAAACCAACCGCCTGCTGTTGCGACTGGGCGATGCGCTGGCCGCGCAACGCGCCTTCACCGCTAACGCCGCGCACGAACTGCGCACGCCGCTGGCGGCGCTGCAGCTGCAGCTCGCCAGTCTGGAGCGCGCACCGGACGATGCCGGCCGTGCCGCGGCGATTGCCGAACTCAAGGCCGGCCTCGCCCGTGCCGGCCACATGCTGAACCAGTTGCTGACGTTGGCGCGCAACGAAACCGCATCCGAACACACGGTGCTGGTGCTGGCGCCCGTCGTGACGGCCGTGCTCGCCGAACAGGCGCCGCTGGCCATCGCCGCCGGGCTTGATCTGGGCGCCACTGACATCGATCCCGAGCTGCAGGTACTTGGCGATGCGGATGCACTGCGCTCGCTGGTCGCCAACCTCGTCGGCAACGCCATCCGCTACACCCCGAGCGGTGGCCGGATCGACGTTGCACTGCGCCGCATCGACGCGGACGGCGAGGGCCGCGCGCAACTCACCGTCGCCGACAGCGGCCCCGGCATCCCCGAAGCCGAGCGTGAACAGGTGTTTCAGCGCTTCTACCGCCGCCCGGGTAGCGCCGGCGCGGGCAGCGGCCTCGGGCTGGCGATCGTTCGCGCCGTGGCCGAAGCGCACCGGGCAAAAGTCTCGCTGCGCGCGTCGCCGCTGGGCGGGTTGCTGGTGACCGTAGTGCTGCCGCAAGCCCCGCATGGAGCCACACAGCGCTCACCCATCCAGTAAAGGTTGTTTTGCTGTCGCAAAATCAATGAAAAATTGACTGGCCATGAATGAATTGGCAAAAAGGGCTGCCCCTCGCGCTACGATTCTGCATCGCACACAGGCTGCCAGTACTTGGCGGGTGAATGAAGTCAGCGTGTAAGCATGGTGCGTCTGGCTTTTTATTGGACAAGCCGGAAGAGGTGGGTGTGCGCTGGTAGCTGATTGATTTTATTTGTTTTTTTGTGGTTGCTTGGCTTTTTCAATCAATTTTTGGCGTTTGTCGCCGATGTTATAACGACAGATGTCGCGATATTTTTTTATGCGCCATGGTGCATACACCACGTTAGATGGCTTTAGCATGAGCAGGGCTCCGATGCGTCACCAACTCATAGAACAATTTGTAAATGAAATAATTCGTATGCTTCAACTTCACGAGTTTTTTCAAGAGAGTCCCCAGTATTTTCACTGGAAAATTATCGAAAACACCGCACTACTTCATGATCTTCAAGCGGCTGCCGCAGCAACTTGCATCGACAACACCCCTACAATGATTCTCGCGAATGATTGGGATTTGGAGTGTGACTCATATGCGATTGCCCACGAGACAATTCATTTAGCTCAAATCCTGAAAGGTGACCTAGTGCCAATACCGCATGACGGTGCAAATGTTATGTGGAAAGGAAAGAAATTTCGCATCCTGAATGGCGATGCAGAAGACTATTACTCAGCCCAACCTTGGGAAGGCGAAGCCAGGGAATTTCTGAATAAATTGGGCGCCATCTAACACTTCAGTCAAACGGGACCGGCTAAACCCGGCCCGTTACTTCAAACGTTAGGCATTTCAAGGTTGTCGCATGGAAACAATTTACACGCTGACCGAAAATCATGTAACCCAACTCCATGAACTCTATCAACAGGAGTCGTGGACACAGGGGCGCTCACTGGAGGATACAAAGAAAGTAGTCAATGGATCTCAAATTTGTATTGGCCTTATAAATGAAGCAAATGACCTCGTAGGTTTTGCTCGCGTTATTACCGACTACACATTTAAGGCAATGATTCTTGATGTCATCGTGCGCAATCAAGAAAGAGGAAAAGGCCTCGGAGGCAAACTCCTCTCAACAATCAAAGAGCACAGCCAATTGGTTGCTGTAAAGCACATTGAGTTGTACTGTCGGCCAGAGCTATTAGGCTTTTATTCTAGACATGGCTTTTCGACAGCTATTCCAATGCAGCTGATGAGGGTGAGCAATGCCTAACACTTCCATCAACCGGGACCGGCTAACGCCGGCCCGTTATGTCAAACGTTAGGCACCAGCGCCATGGATACATCATGCGACGAAGGTCTTGTCATAATGCCAATGCCACCGCTTTGTTTAATTCTCCTTCACTTGGAGCGAAACAAAGGGGGGCCTTTAACTGAAGCTGAAGTTCTGGCTGTCCGTGGCTCCGCTGTGTGCATGACGGCGCCACGCTCCGTTCAACAATCCATGGAAGAGTCACGCGGCTATCGCGACCTGGATTTGGAAAATGTGTGGAATGATTGGCTGAGGTTCAAAGCTTGGATGGCAGAATCAAATGCCTAACACTTCAGTCAATCGGGACCGGCTAACGCCCGCCAGTCAATTTCAACGTTAGGACCTCATGGCTCCGAAGATTTTCGCCTTACTGGCATTCTCAATTGCAGCAACTACGGTTGTTGCTTCTTGCAATTCACCTGAGTCGCTATTAGAATCAAAATCCTGTTTGCTAGGCGAATATGAAAAACTTGAAGCCAGGCTTAATTATAAATATCAAGAAATATTGAAATCGCTAGGCAAGTCAGCGGATGGCTACTATGATACAGCAGAAATACGAAAGGCCGTCATCTCTGCCCAGAAAACATGGCTACTATTTCGTGAAAAAAACTGTAACATTTACGTTGTGCTAAACAAAAATGGCAACAATGGTAGCCAAGAGGAATTGCAATGCAAAATAGAGATCACGAAACTCCGCATTCAAGATTTGGACAATTTCAATTTGGACGCAAGGTCCTAACACTTCAGTCAACCAGAACCGGCTAACGCCGGCCCGTTACTTCAAACCTTAGGCAATTGGAGTCACTATGTCCGTATGTCCAAAATGCGATAGAACGCTGAATGCTGATGAGTTTTATGCCGGCTCAACAAAGATCTGTAAGGGTTGCATGACTTGGCAGAACCTGAGCTACAACGCAAAAAAAGAAGGGCATGCTGTCGGTTTCACGAAACCAACCTTCCTAACGTGGTACGGCCTCTCAGCTAACAGAGCGTGTAGTTACTGCGATATTTCCGAAGCAGCTTTTACTGGCTTAGGGCGTAAAAACCCACGCGGATATCACGTGCAATGTCTGGGAGTGGACCGCTCGGACTCATCAAAGGGATACACACCTCAGAATGCGAGATTTGCCTGCTTTGTATGTAATCGCATCAAATCAAACATATTTACTCCAGATGAAATGGAATTGTTGGGCTCTGGAATATCCGATGTCTGGAAATCCAGGGGTATTGCCTAACCATTCCGTCGAGAGGGACCGCCCACAAGCTACGTTTGTGGGTTCCCTTCGCAGCTTCGCCGCTACGGCGGCAGCTCACGTCAAACGTTAGGCGGCGTTACGGCGCGTAGATCTGCGCTAGCTGGGAAGAACGATTTCAAATGAATCATTATGACATTCTCGGGCTATCGACAGGGCTACTGGTCTTATGCATTTACCTGGCGCCAATCATCTGGGTAGCGATGTCGGACCGTTCCCATGGCGGCGCAAAGTTTGGTTGGTTTCTCGTAACACTTTTCTTCTCATGGCTAGGGCTTGCTGTATTTCTCATCCTCACGCAAGCCTCAAAGGACCGTCGCAGCTAGGCCAAAATATATGCGAGAGTGGGGGCAGAATGGCATTCTGCAGCATCGGCTCTAGGCCGCGCCTAACACTTCATTTAAATGGGGGCGGCTAACGCCGGCTCCTTAATTCAAACGTTAGGCAGAGCATGACGACTCAGCTGATTTACATGGCTGTTATTATCGTCACTGCAATTTTGCTTTTTCGCATTGATTTTTTTGTGCTGACCGATTTTTTAATAAAACGGAAGAAGATGAGGAGCTCTCCGGAATCGGTTTTCGCTTGGTAAAGCAATGCTTGAAATGTGTTCGTTAATTATTTCAATATGTATTGTTGTCTGTCTGCTCGTGCGTTATTTGTAGATGATGGATGGATGGCAATTCGGTTGGTTTGCCAAGGTTAGTGCTAAAATGGACCGCTGGAAAGTTGTTTTTTCGTCTTACTATTCGCTCGGGTATTACCTGGCGTTGGAGGTTGATCGTTAACCGTTGATGCCGGATTTTTGATCGATGCTGCTTAATTGCAGGCTACTGGAGGTACATGTTGGCCATGTCGAACCTAAATGAAGATTTGCCACCATCCGAATTCATCGACCGAAAAATCGGCGAACTCGGCGACTGGCGCGGTGAAACTTTGGGCAGGCTGCGCGACCTGATCAAGGCGGCGCTGCCGGATGTGCTCGAAGAGGTGAAATGGATGGGCACGCCGGTGTGGTCGCACGGCGGGATCATCTGCACCGGCGAGACCTACAAGGCCAAGGTGAAGCTGACCTTCCTCAAGGGCGCGTTGCTCGATGATCCGGCCGGGCTGTTCAATGCAAGCCTCGATGGCAACGCCCGGCGGGCGATCGACCTCCAGAAAGGGGAGGAGATCGACGCGGAGGCGTTTACCGCACTGATCCGCGCCGCAGCGGTACTGAATGCGGCCGGCGCAAAGGCAAAGAAGGCGAAATAGACTGTCCGTACGATCCGTCCGAATCATTTCGACACCTTCAATACAAACGGAAAACACCATGTGGGACGAGCGCTACAGCACCGATGATTATGCCTACGGCACCGCGCCGAACACCTTCTTGGCTGATAACGTCGGTGCGCTACCCAAGGGCCGGGTACTGAGCCTGGCCGAAGGCGAGGGACGCAATGCGGTGTTTCTGGCAACGCAGGGTTATGTCGTCACTGCCGTCGATGCGTCGAGGGTGGGACTGGAGAAGGCGGGCCGACTGGCGTCGGCGAACGGGGTGGACATGGAGCGGGTACACGCTGATCTGGCCGCCTTCGAATTGGGTGACACGTACTGGGACGGCATCGTGTCGATCTTCTGCCCGCTGCCTTCGCAGCTGCGCAAGGCGCTGCATCGCAAGGTGGTCGGAGCGCTGAAGCCGGGTGGCGTGCTCCTGCTCGAGGCGTACACGCCGGCACAGCTGCAGCACGGCACCGGTGGCGGCAGTTCGGCCGATACGATGGTGACGGCGGCGATGCTGCGGGACGAACTGGCCGGGCTGGATTTCCGCATCCTGCGCGAACTGGAACGCGAGGTGATCGAAGGGCGATACCACACCGGGCTGGGTGCGGTGGTGCAGGCGATTGCCGTCAAACCGGTCTGAGCACGCCGGCGCGGGGCGAGCGGAAGTCGTGCCCTTAAGTTTTCTTTAAGTCATGCTGCTTTACGGTGACGCTACCCAATAGCAATACCGGAGCGAGCATGATGACAACCCATACCTCCCAAGCAAAAACCTGGTGGCCGAAACTGACAGCGCTGGTCGTCGCGGCAGCGCTGGGCGGGGCGGTCGGGGCCATCGGCAGCCGTGCGCTGCCACTGGCCGATGCGGCCCCGGCGCCGGTGGTCGCGGCTCAGTCGGCGCCGCTGTCGGCACCGGCCGCTGTGGGCCTGCCCAGCTTCAACGATATCGTCACCCGTTACGGGCCGGCGGTGGTCAACATCAGCACCACCGGCATGACCAAAACCGCCGACGAGCAGCAGGGGCCGCAGCTGGACCCGAATGATCCGTTCTACGAATTCTTCCGACGCTTCGGCGTGCCGATGCAGCCACAGCGCCCGCAGGTCACGCGCGGCCTCGGTTCCGGTTTCATCGTCGGTGCGGACGGGCTGATCCTGACCAATGCGCACGTCGTCGACGGCGCCAGCGAAGTCACGGTCAAGCTGACCGACAAGCGCGAATTCAAGGCCAAGGTGATCGGCGTCGACAAGCCGACCGATGTGGCGGTACTGCGCATCGACGCCAAAAACCTGCCGACGGTGAAGCTGGGTGATCCGGCCGCCTCGCGCGTCGGTGACTGGGTACTGGCGATCGGCTCGCCGTACGGCTTCGAGAATTCGGTGACCGCCGGCATCGTCTCGGCCAAGTCGCGCAGCCTGCCGGACGAGAGCTACGTGCCGTTCATCCAGACCGACGTGGCGATCAATCCGGGCAATTCGGGCGGGCCATTGTTCAACGCCGCCGGCGAGGTGATCGCGATCAACTCGCAGATCTACAGCCGTTCGGGCGGTTTTCAGGGTCTGTCGTTCTCGATCCCGATCGATGTGGTCAAGCAAGTCGAGCAGCAGATACTGACCCACGGCAAGGTCGTGCGTGGCCAGCTCGGCGTGATGGTGCAGAACGTCGATCAGTCGCTGGCCGATTCGTTCGGGCTCAAGTCGCCGAACGGTGCGCTGATCAGCGGCGTCAATCCGGGTGGTTCGGGTGCGAAGGCCGGACTGAAGCCGGGCGATATCGTGCTCAAGTTCGGCGATACGCCGATCGCCGCATCGGGCGACCTGCCGCCGCTGGTGGCGAACGTGAAGCCGGGCGAGACGGTGCCGATGACGATCTGGCGTGACGGCAAGGAAAAGGTCCTGCCGGTGAAGATCGACGCGGTCAAGGATGCCAAGGTGGCACAGGCGCCGCAGGATCAGGGGCAGGCCAAGCTCGGTCTGGCAGTCCGTCCGCTGACGGCGCAGGAAAAAACCGAAAGCGGCATCGGCAGCGGGCTGGTCGTCGGTCAGGCCAGCGGCCCGGCCGCCAAGGCCGGTATCCAGCCCGGTGATGTGGTGCTGGCGCTGAACGGCACACCGGTGAATTCGGTCGAGCAGTTGCGCAGCCTGGCCGCCAAGGCGGGCAAGCATGTTGCACTGCTGGTACAGCGCGACGACGCACAGATTTTCGTGCCGCTGGATCTGGGGTAAAAGGGTAGCAGGCTGGACCGGTTGAGGGACCGGTCCGGTCTCTTGCGTTGTTATCAAAACGGGCTGCATTGCAGCCCGTTTTGTCGTCTAAAGCGCCAGCGCGACCTTCATGCCTTCCTCGATCGCCCGCTTGGCGTCGAGTTCGCCGGCCTTCTCTGCGCCGCCGATGCGAAAGGCGCTGACGCCGCGAGCGAGCAGTTCGTCGTACAGCGCATTCACCGACTCCTGCCCGGCGCAGATCACCACCTGATCGGCCGGTAGCGTTTCCTCCTTGCCGCCGTGGCGGATCGTCAGACCGGTGTCGTCGATCCGTACGTATTCGACTTCGCCGAGCAGGTGGACACCACGGTGCTGCAGTTCCAGCCGGTGTACCCAGCCGGTGGTCTTGCCGGGGCCACTGCCCGGACGGCCTTTGCGGCGCTGCATCAGCCAGATTTCGCGCGGCGATGGCGTAGCATGCGGCGGCGTCAGACCGCCGGCCTGCGTCAGCGTCGCGTCGATACCCCAGTCCTTGCGGTAGTCGCCGATCCCGTCGCCGTGATGATCGGTTTCGGAGAGGAAGACCGCCGTGTCGACGCCAATGCCGCCGGCGCCGACGATGGCAACACGGCCTTGCGGTGCGACCTTGCCCGACAGCAGATCCGGATACGCGACGGCCTTCGGGTGATTGACGCCGGCGATCTCGGGGATGCGCGGTTTGACGCCGGTGGCGACGATCACGTGGTCGAAATGGCCGGCCAGATCGGCAGCGGTGACCGGCGAATTCAGCCGGATCGCCACCCTGGCGAGTTCGAGCTGGCGGTTGAAATAGCGCAGCGTTTCGCGGAACTCTTCCTTGCCCGGCACATGGCTGGCGAGACGGAACTGGCCGCCGATGGCGTCCGACGCTTCGAACAGCGTCACCGCATGGCCGCACTGGGCTGCGGTCAGCGCCGCCGACAGGCCGGCCGGGCCGGCGCCGACGACGGCGACGCGCTGTTTCGCAGCGGCGGGCTTGAGCACGAACACGGTCTCGCGACCGGCGCGCGGGTTGACGAGGCAACTGGCCGGCTTGCCTTCGAACGCGTGGTCGAGGCAAGCCTGGTTACAGGCGATACAGGTATTGATTTCGTCGGCGGCGTTGCGCGCGGCCTTGGCGACGAAGTCGGCGTCGGCGAGCATCGGTCGCGCCAGCGAGACCATGTCGGCGCCGCTGTCGAGCACCGCTTCGGCGACCTCGGGTGTATTGATGCGGTTGACTGCGACCAGCGGTACGTTCACGTGCGGCTTCAGCGCGGCGGTCACCCAGCCGAAACCACCGCGTGGCACCGCCTGGGCGATGGTCGGTACGCGCGCTTCGTGCCAGCCGATGCCGGTGTTGATCAGCGTCACGCCGGCCGCTTCGAGCGCCTTGGCAAGCCGGACGGCTTCGTCGAAGGTGCCGCCCTGCGGCACCAGATCGAGCAGGGACAGCCGGAATATGACGATGAAATCATCGCCGACGGCGGCGCGGACCGCCTTGGTGACCTCGACCGCAAGGCGCATCCGGTTTTCGAACGTGCCGCCCCAGTCATCATCGCGGTGGTTGACGCGTTCGACGAGGAACTGGTTGATCAGATAACCCTCGCTGCCCATGATCTCGACGCCGTCGTAGCCGGCCTCGCGCGCCAGCCTCGCGGTGTTGGCGAAGTCGGCGATGGTCTGCAGGATGTCGTCGTGGCTCAGTTCGCGTGGCGTGTACGGCGAGATCGGCGAGGCGATGGCCGAGGCACTGACCGCGTCCGGGTGATAGGCGTAGCGGCCCGCGTGGAGGATCTGCAGCGCGATCTTTCCGCCGGCCGCGTGCACCGCTTGGGTCACCGGCAGGTGGCGGGCGACGTCGTCTGCGCTGGCGAGCATCGCTGCGTCCGGGTAAATGCGACCTGCCGGATTCGGTGCAATGCCGCCGGTGACGATCAGCGCGACACCGCCACGGGCGCGTTCGGCGTAGAACGCAGCCAGCCGCTCGGGGCCGTCCGGCGCTTCTTCGAGCCCGGTATGCATCGAGCCCATCAGCACGCGGTTCTTCAGCGTGGTGAAGCCCAGATCGAGCGGGGCGAGCAGGTGGGGGTAGGCGGTCATGTCGGCTCCGGTAGGGCGGCAGAAACTGTTTCAAAAGACTGTTTGAATTTTGAGCCTAGCGCCGGGGTGCGGCAAGCGGTAGTCGGGGTTTGCCCTTGGGCAGGGTTTTCAAACGGCACGGCGCCGGGCGCCGGACCGGCGGCCATGAACCGGCCGGCACGGGGCACGCAGGCGCTCTAAGCTGGACCAAGTCCCCGTCATGGAGTCGCCCATGTCCCGCCTGCTTGCCATCCTGATGTTCGTCGCCGCAACCGCCCATGCCGATCCGTTGCCATCGTGGCAGGAGGGCGCCAGCAAGACGGCGATCACCGGTTTCGTTGCGCGTATCAGCAAGGAAAAAACGCCCGACTACCTGCCGCCCGAGGCGCGCGTTGCGGTGTTCGATGTCGACGAGCCGCTACTGTATGCCAGCAGCGCCGAACTGGCGTTTGCCGTTGACGAGGTCAAACGGCTGGCGCCGCAGCGGCCGGAGTGGACCAAAACGGCGCCGTTCAGCACCGTACTGGCCGGCCAGCCGGTGAGAAGTGCTGCCGACGCGCAGGCGCTGATTGCCGCAACGCACGACGGCAGCGTCGACGCGCTGACGGCGCGGGTGCAGCACTGGCTGGCCGAGCCGGCCAATCGCAGCGCCGCGCAGGGCTATGCGCAGGTACGTGAACTGATGGCGTATCTGCGCACCAGTGGTTTCAGGGTCTGGATCGTGTCGAGTGGCGACAGCGGCTTCGTGCGCCCGTGGGCCGAGCGGGCCTACGGCGTGCCGCCGGAGCAGGTCGTCGCCAGTACGCTGAAGGCCAGGCTGGCCTTGCAGGGCGGCAGCGCAACCATCGTGCGCAGTCCTGCGTTCGAGACCGTCCTGACCGGTGCGGCCAAGCCGGTGGCGGTGGAACGCGTGATCGGCCGCCGGCCGGTACTGGCGTTCGGCGACAGCGATACCGACCTGCCACTGCTGCAATGGGTGTCGGCCGGCCGGACCCGTTTTGTCGCACTGCTGGACCGGGGTGACGGTGCCGAACAGGCGCAGGCTGCGGCATTGAATCTGGGCTGGCTGGTCGTCGACGCCGGGCGCGACTGGCGACAGGGAGCCGCCGCCACCGCAACTGCGACGGGGCAGCAGCAAGCCGCCAGTACGCAGGCCGAGCCGAGCGCACTGGTGCTTCACGCGCGTGACATGCTGCGTTAGGTATACTGGGGCGCGATTCGCTGGTTGATAGAGATTGCCTATCGGTTGCATCAACAATGCCGATTGGACAGCAACTCGCTGCAGCGACTATCTTTTACGCGATTTTTTCAAACCGATTCAGGAGAACTTCCATGGCCGTACTCGTTGGCAAAAACGCTCCGGACTTCAACGCCTCTGCCGTGCTCGGCAATGGCCAGATCGACGACAACTTCAACTTCAAGAAGGCCACCGAAGGCAAGTACGCCGTCGTGTTCTTCTACCCGCTGGACTTCACCTTCGTCTGCCCGTCCGAACTGATCGCCTTCGACAACCGTCTGGAAGAGTTCAAGAAGCGCAACGTCGAAGTGATCGGTGTGTCGATCGACAGCGCCTTCACCCACAGCGCATGGCGCAACACCCCGGTTGAAAAGGGCGGTATCGGCCAGGTCGGTTACACCCTCGTCGCCGACATCAAGCACGAAATCTGCCAGGCGTACGACGTCGAACTGGCTGGCGCCGGCGTTGCGTTGCGCGGTTCGTTCCTGATCGACAAGGCTGGCGTGGTTCAGCACCAGGTCGTCAACAACCTGCCGCTGGGTCGCGACATCGACGAAATGCTGCGCGTGATCGACGCCCTGCAGTTCACCGAAGAGCATGGCGAAGTCTGCCCGGCTGGCTGGAACAAGGGCAAGAAGGGCATGAAGGCTGACGCTGCCGGCGTCGCCAAGTATCTGGCTGAAGAAGCCGCAGCTCTGTAAATCGATCCATCAGGCGGGCTGCGCCTGCGCCTCTCGCGCCCGTCCGATGCTCGAAGTCCTCACGTACTCAATGTACGTTCCGGCTTCTGCGCTTCGGGCGTGCACGACCTGCTTTGGCTCGCCGGCCCGCTGGACCGATTCGGACAATAGGTGCATCAAGCATCAGCCTGCGCGAAGAGCGCCGCCCCCGGGCGGCGCTTTTTGCTTTCCGATCGGTCATAATTGCCGCTTTGCCGTCATCTGGTTTTTCGCATGTCGCAACACGTGATCGCCCCGCCGCAGGAAGGACAGAGCCCGCAAGCCTGGTACGACAGCCTCAAGGGGCAGGAGGGCTTCATCGCCGACGGCGCGCAGGCCGCGGCCATTGGCCGGCTCGATACGCTGTGGCACGAACTGGTCGAGTTCAAACGGAAGCGCGGGCGCTTTCTGGGCAAATCGCTGCTGCCGCAACCGGCACTGCCGCGCGGGCTGTGGTTCTGGGGCGGCGTCGGCCGTGGCAAGAGCTTCCTGATGGATGCGTTCTTCGCCAGCCTGCCGTACAAGCGCAAGAAGCGGCTGCATTTCCACCAGTTCATGCAGGAAGTCCATGCCGAACTGAAAAAACAGGCCGGCACCGATGACCCGATGGCCGGCGTGGCCGCCAAATGGGCCAAAGCGGTGCGGGTGCTGTGCTTCGACGAGTTCCACGTCTCGGACATCGCCGATGCGATGATCCTCGGCCGGCTGATGGAAGGGCTGTTCGCACGCGGCGTGGTGCTGATCGCGACCAGCAATTACGCGCCGGACGGGCTGTATCCGAACGGCCTGCAGCGCGCGAACTTTCTGCCGACGATCGCGCTGCTCAAAGACAAGCTCGACGTGCTCAATATCGACTCGGGCAACGATTACCGGATGCGTACGCTGTCGAAAGCACGCACCTATCTGAGCCCGGTGACCGCCGGGACCGATGCCGAACTCACCGCGCTCTTCGATGCCGTTGCGGTCGGTGCGCCACTGTCGAAAACGCTGACGATCGAAGGCCGCAAGATCACCGCGCTGCGGCATGCCAACGGTGTGGTCTGGTTCGATTTTGCGGTGCTGTGCGGCGATGGCCGTGCGCAGGCCGACTACCTCGAACTGGCGCGGCGTTTCCACACGGTGATCGTTGCCAATATCCCGAAGCTGGGTCCGGCGACGTCGAACCAGGCGCGGCGGCTGACCTGGCTGGTCGACGTGCTTTACGACCATCGGGTCAAGCTGATCCTGTCGGCCGCGGTCGGCGTCGACGACCTGTATACCGAAGGCACGCAGGCGAGCGAGTTCTTCCGCACCGCCAGCCGGCTGACCGAAATGCAGTCGAAGGAATACCTCGCGCTGCCGCACCAGACCGTGCAGGAGCAGCTGGCAGGGATTTCCGAAACCTGAGCGGAGCGGGATCATGACCGAGACAATGCAAGCCGTATTGCCCGAGGCCTATCCGCGCCTCGTCTGGGGCGAGCTGCCACGGCCGGTGGCCGGGTCCGGACAGTTGCTGGTCCGCGTCCGCGCGGCCGGCATCAACCGGGCCGATCTGGTCCAGGCTGCCGGTCACTATCCGCCGCCACCCGGCGAATCGGCCGTGCTCGGACTGGAAATCGCCGGCGAGGTGGTGGCAACGGGCGAGGGCGTCAGCGGGTTTGCCGTTGGCGACGCCGTCTTCGGTCTGGTGCCGGGGGGCGCGTATGCCGGGTACTGCGTGCTCGATGCCGCACTGGCCATCGCAAAGCCTGCCGCGCTGGGCTGGGCCGAAGCGGCCGGCCTGCCCGAAGTCTGGATGACCGTCTGGCTCAATCTGGTCGAGCTGGGCGGGCTGCGTGCGGGGCAGCGCTTGCTGGTCCATGCCGGTGCCAGTGGTATCGGTGCCGCAGCGATCCAGCTCGGCAAGCGTCTCGGTGCGGAGGTGCTGGCCACGGTCGGCAGCCTTGAGAAGGCCGACTGGTGTACGTCGCTGGGTGCCGACCGGGTCATCCACTATCACGACGAGGATTTCGTCGACGTGGTGAAGGCGGCCGGCGGGGCCGACCTGATTCTCGAGACCGTCGGCGGCGATTACCTCGGCCGCGACCAGCAGTGCCTGAACCGGGACGGCAGCATCATCGTCATCGGCCTGCTGCGCGGCACGAAAGCCGAGCTCAACGTCGGCCTGCTGCTGGTCAAGCGCCAGCGCGTGCAGGGTTCGGCACTGCGCAGTCAGCCGCTCGACGCCAAGGCGAGAACGGCTGCGGCCGTTGCCGAGCACGTTGTGCCGGACATCGTCAGCGGTGCGCTCAAGCCGTCGCTCGACCGCGTGTTCGCTGCCAGCGATGCGCAGGCCGCGCACGATTACGTCGCGCAGAACCGCAACCTTGGCAAGGTGGTGCTGACCTTCGATTGAGGTCAGCCTCGGGTGTCGCCCGGCGGGTGGGCGGCAAACCAGTCGACGATGGCCGGCATGTGTTGCTCGAAGCCGCCCGGGAACGACAGGTTGAGCACACCGGCGCGCGCGCCGCTGCGGTTCTCGAAGTCGTGCTGCACGCCACCGGGCGCCAGCACGAAACTCCCCTTGGGCGCGTCGCGCCAGTCGTCGCCCAGCAGGAAGGACATCGTGCCTTCGATGACGAAGAACACGTCGTCTTCGTCATGGTGATGCGCACCCGGGCCGCGGGTATGCGGTTCGAGCCACCATTCGGAAATCGAATACCCGTTGGCCGTCTCGGCACGATCGGCCTTGAACACGGCACCGATGTGGCCCATTGCGTAACGGCGGCCTTCGCCGGGATTCAGGAAAATCGGTTTTCGCTCGTCCATCACCATTACCTGCGTCGGTTTGATGACACCCAGTATGGTGGTAGCGGACGATGCCCGGATTACCGTGCCGATTGATGGCGCCGTGCGGCCTCCCTGGCCTTGCGCTCGGCGGTATACGCCCACCAGGGTTGTGGCGGCTCGCCGTCCATGAAACGGACGACGGAGACGAGCACGTCGATCATGCACGGGTCCTGCCGCGTGGCCGTCGCCACGCACAGCAGGTCGTAGAGTTCGTACGGATCGCGCCCGACCAGCTGCGCCGGTGCGGTGATGCCGATCCGCCGCAGGTAGCCGGCGCAGGCCTTGCCGATGTTCGGCAGGTCCTCGAGCGAGTGAACGCGGGCGCGGTCGACCTTGGCGGGGTTCATGTTCAGGGGGCGTCGGGACGCTTGGCCGGCGCGAGATAGAAGTCTTCCGGCTTGACCAGCTTCGGCGTGTGCGGATCGTCTTCATAGTTCGGCGACATGATCTGCACGCCGTATTCGTTGAACACGTCCTGCACGTTGCCGTTGAGCTCGGAAAGGATCTGCAGCCGCAAGCGCGGCTCGTCGAGCGCGAAGCGCAGGTGGTATTCGACGTAGAAATCCGACAGTGCGGTCTGGTAGACCACCGGCTGCGGGTCCTGGCGCAGTCCCGGTGTGCGCTTTGCCGCTTCGAGCAGCATCGCGTGAACCTGACGCCACGGCGTGTCGTAGCCGATGGTGACGACGATCTTGCAGATCACGCCGCCGCCGCGGGCCAGGCGCGAAAAGTTCTTCACGCTCTGGCTGACCAGTACCGAGTTCGGGATGCTGACCTCCTCGCGCAGATTGGTGTGGACCTTGGTGGCGAACATGCCGATTTCCATCACCGTGCCTTCCTCGTCGCCGATCTGCACGTACTCGCCGACCTTGATCGAGCGCGAGTAGATCAGGATCAGCCCCGAGGCGAACTGGCCGACGACGCTGGATGCACCCAGCGACACCATCAGGCCGACGATGACGCTGAGGCCCTTGAACGCATCGGTATTCGCCCCCGGCAGATAGGGATAGATCATCGCCACGGCGAACAGCCAGGCGGCAACCGACAGCAGCTTGCGCGTCGTTGCGGCGGTGTCGGCGTCGAAGAAGCCGAGCTGGACCCGGCCCGATTCGACCTGGACGAACAGGTAGTTGATGCCGCGGACGAACCAGCGCGTCAGCAGCAGGATCAGCACGACGACCGCCAGACTCGGCAATGCCGAGAGGATGGCGATGGCGAACTGGCTGGCCAGCGCCAGCATCGCCGCGTCGAGCTGCTCGCCCCAGATCCGCGTGTACGGGAAGCAGCGCAGGACGAAGGACATCCACACGTAGGCGATGCCGAGCGCGCTGGGCCAGAAGATCAGGTAGCCGAGCAGACGCAGGCCCAGCTTGATCAGCCGGACCGGTACGACGCTGCGCATGTGGTTGAGCTTCTGGATGATCCGGCCGAGCACGAAGCGGACCAGCCGGCTCCACAGCTGCCAGACGCGCCGAAGCAGCCACAGCGCAAGGCCGAAGACGAGTGTCGCGACGACGGCCTTGGCAATCGCCAGCAGCCATTCCTGCGGCTTGTCGAAACCGCGCATGTCGGTGAAGAGGTCGGTCAGTTCCTGTTTGGCGCTCTCCAGATCGCCGTGCAGCGTTTCGCCGGCCAGCGTGTCGACGTCGGCGGTGCTGATGAAGAACAGCGGGTTGCCGTCGTACATCAGCGAACCACCCTCGTCGTTGGTGCGCACCGACAGCTTCAGCGGGGTTGCATCACCGACCAGCCGGCGGATGCGCTTCTCGGCCGCCTCCTTGCGCTGCTGCGGTGTCGAGCCGAGGAGGTTGCCGCGGAAGACGACGATGGTGCGGTTGTTGAGCACCAGCGGTACTTCGTCCGCACCGGATGCTGCCGGCGGCAGGGATGCGGGAGCCGAGGCATCGCCGGCGTGGGCCAGCAGCGACAGGCAGAACAGGAAGATCAACGTAATCAGTCGCATGGCGGTGTCGTGGTGTCGTGGTGTCGTGGTGTCGATTGTGGTGACTGCCGTTCGTCAGGAGGCATGCGGACGGCATCGAGAATCATTATTGATAATGAATCTCATTTATGTTTGAATGCTTTCCACCGGCGGCAAAAGCCGGGTGCATATCATCATACAAGGAAGAAAATCCCATGAATGCTTACCTGGTCGGCGCCGATGTGCTCGGCAACATTCCGGATCTGCTCAACCGCTACGGCATCACCATCCACAAGCACGTCTCCGGTCGCCACGCCGCGCACCAGCGCAAGCCGGCCAGCCTCAAGGGCGTCGACCTGATCATCCTGTTTACCGACTTCCTCGGCCACAACGTCATGCGCCATTACCGCGAGCTGGCGAACGAGGAAAACATCCGCTTCGTGGCCTGCCGCCGCTCGGTCTGCTCGCTGTCGCAAACCCTGGACAAGCTCGGCCACTGTGCCGGCAACCCGTGCGACACCTGCCCGCAGCGCAAGCTGCACTGAGGCCGGTTGCCGGGCGCCGCCAACGGCGGGCGAATCCGGCAGCAGGGCGGCAAAACTTGCCGCCGCCGCATTGCCAACAGGCCCGGCCTTCGCTGCCGGGCCTTGTTTTTGGTCGTTGCCCGTGATGGCACGCTTCCTGCTTTATCAGGAATCCGTGATTGACCCAGACCGGCCCACTCCATGCTCGGACGCATCGACGATTACTTCAAGCCACAGGAAACCGCGCTCAGGCTCCGCAGCGAGCGTCAGCAGGTACTGGCGGCGAACATCGCCAATGCCGATACGCCAAACTACAAGGCGCGCGATTTCGACTTCGGTGCTGCGTTCAAAGCCGCCATGGGCGGCAGCACGCAGCCGGTGATGAAGCAGACCGACCCGCGCCACCTGCAGCCTGCCGCCGCCGCCGATCCGCTGGCACCGCAACTGGGCTACCGGATTCCGGCGCAGGGCGCCATCGACGGCAACACCGTCGAGATGGACAACGAGATGAGCCAGTTTGCCGACAACACGCTGCGCTACCAGGCGGCGCTGACGTTCATGCAGAGCCGGATTTCGTCGATCAAGACCGCCCTGAGCAACCAATAAGGCCCGCCATGTCGCTGTTTCAGGTTTTCGATATCGCTGCCTCGTCGATGAAGGCGCAATCGCAGCGCCTCAATGCCGTTGCGAGCAACCTTGCCAATGCCGAGTCGGCGACCAGCTCGAATGGTCAGCCCTACCGCGCGCGTCAGGTCGTGTTTCAGGTCGCGCCCCTGCCCGGCGGCAGCGTCAGCACGCCGGGCGTGCGCGTCGCCGGCGTGATCGAGGACCCGGCGCCGCCGAAGCTGGTCTACGAGCCGGCCAATCCGCTGGCCGATGCCAACGGTTACGTGGCCATGCCCAACGTCAATGTCGTCGAAGAGATGACCAACATGATTTCCGCGTCGCGTTCGTACCAGACCAGCGCCGACGTGATGAACACCGCCAAGACCCTGTTGCAGCGCACGCTGCAGCTGGGCCAAGTCTAATCCGTCCGGGAGACCGCCATGTCCGCCGTCAACGCCACCAGTGGTTTCGACTACAGCACGCTCAACGCCAAGGCCGAAAAGGCCAAGGACACCGCTGCCGACATGCAGCAGAGCTTCCTGAAACTGCTGATCACGCAAATGCAGAACCAGGATCCGATGAACCCGATGGACAACGCCCAGACCACGTCGCAGATGGCGCAGATCAACACGGTCACCGGCATCCAGCAGCTGAACACGACGATGACGCAGATGATGGCGAGCATGGCCGGTGCACAGGGGCTGCAGGCGGCTGCAGTGGTCGGCAAGGACGTGATGGCACCGGTCAAGGAACTGGATTACGCCGGCAAGGATGGCGTCGATCTCGGCCTCGACCTGCCGGCCGGCCACAAGGGCACGCAGCTTGCCATCGTCGATGCGGCGGGCAACGTCATCGAGAAGGTCGACATCCCGGCTTCGCAGACCGGCTACATCAGCATCAAGTGGGACGGCAAGCTGGCCGACGGCACGCAGGCGCCGGCCGGCAGCTATCACGTGCTCGCAGCCAGCATCAACGCGTCGGGCAAGGAACAGGCGATCGACGTGTTCGGCTGGCAGAAGGCGGCCAGTGTCACGCTGGCGAGCAACGGCACCAAGGTGCAGCTCACCGACGGCACCATCGTCGATTTCGACAAGATCAAGCAACTGCGCTGAAACGCCGGTCCATAACACGATATCGGGCCGGTAGACCGGCCTTCGGAGGCAGAAATGGGTTTCCAACAGGGTTTGAGCGGCCTGAACGCATCGTCGAAGAGTCTGGACGTGATCGGCAACAACATTGCCAACGCCAGTACCGTCGGCTACAAGGGTTCGCGTGCCGAGTTCGCCGACATCTACGCGGCGACCTTCGCCAACTCGGGCACGCTGGCCGGCATCGGCGCGCGGCTCGACAACGTTGCGCAGCAGTTCGGTCAGGGCAACATCAGCACCACCAGCAATCCGCTTGATCTGGCGATCACCGGCAACGGCTTCTACCGCGTCGTCGACGGCAACGGCAGCGTCAGCTACACCCGCAACGGCCAGTTCCAGCTCGACCGCAACGGCTACATCGTCAACGGCAGCCAGAAACTCACCGGCTGGCCGGTCGATCCGCGCAGCGGCTTGCTGAACAAGGGCGGCGTACCGCAGCCGCTGCAGCTGACCGTCGGCAATGTCGGCGCCAGCGCCACCGGCGCGTCGGGCCTGGCCAACGCCGGTCTGGCGATGATCACCAACCTCGACGGTTCGAAACCCATCATCGACCGTGCCGCACCGCCGGCCGGTACCGGTCCGCTGAACGTGCAGGACCCGACCACCTACAGCGACGCGACCACGGCCAGCGTGTTCGACGCGCAGGGCGTGCGCCACTCGCTGACCTTCTACTTCACCAAGACCGCGACGAACCAGTGGGAAGTGCAGACGTCGTTCGACGGCGCCAACCCGGTACCGGCAACCGGCACGGCCGGTACGCAGGCCTATCTGTATTTCGACGGCAACGGCAAGCTCGACACGACGTCGAATCCGACGACCAATGCCGCCGGCTTCACCTACACGACCGCGCTGGCGGCACCGAACGGCGCAACCAGCCCGTTCACCTTCCCGGTGTCGTTCGCCAAAAGCACCCAGTTCGGCAGTGCCTTCGGTGCGACCTATACGCAGGACGGCTACGCCGACGGCACGCTGACCGGCATCAGCGTCGACAAGAGCGGCGTGATCGTCGGTTCGTACTCGAACAGCCAGACCAAGGTGATCGGTCAGGTCGTGCTGGCGAACTTCGCCAACGTTCAGGGCCTGCAGCCGCTGGGCGACAACCGCTGGGCCGAGACCTTCGCATCGGGTGCGGCCAACGTCGGCGATCCGGGGTCGAGCAACCTCGGTTCGCTCCAGTCGTCGGCGCTCGAGGATTCGAACGTCGACCTGACCGGCGAGCTCGTCAACCTGATCACGGCGCAGCGCAACTACCAGGCCAACGCCAAGACGATTTCGGCGCAGGACACCATCCTGCAAACGCTGGTCAACCTCGGCTAAGCCGGCGGGACATAGACAAACATGGACCGGCTGATCTACACCGCGATGTCCGGCGCCAAGCACACGATGCTGCGCCAGAGCACGATCTCGAACAATCTGGCGAATTCGCAGACACCGGGTTTCCGCTCCGAGCTGGCGGCGTTCCGTGCGCTGCCGGTGCTCGGCGGTGTCTTGCCGACGCGCGCCTTCGTCACCGAGCAGACCACCGGTGCCGACTACACTCCGGCACCGCTGATGCAGACCGGTCGCGAGCTCGATGCCGCCATCGACGGTGACGGCTGGTTTGCAGTGCAGACCGGAACCGGCGAGGCGTACACGCGCAACGGCAGTTTCGAAATCGACGCTGCCGGCTTGCTGAAGACGCGCAGCGGCGCGGTCGTGCTGGGCGAGAACGGTCCGATCACGATTCCGGAAAATACCCGGATCACGATCGGCCCGGACGGCACGATCAGCGGCGTTTCGCTCGACGATGTCACGCAGAACAACGATCTGGGCCGGCTCAAGCTCGTCAACCCGGCGGTGGCCGGGCTGGAGCGCGGCAGTGACGGGCTGTTCCGCCAGCGTTCGGGCGAGGCCGCGCCGGCCTCGGCCGACGTCAAGCTGGCGGGCGGCATGCTCGAAGGCAGCAACGTCAACCCGGTGGCCGAACTCGTCAACATGATCTCGGCGCAGCGCCAGTACGATGTGCAGATCCAGCTGCTGCAGAAGGCCAGCGACAACGCCCGCGCAGCGGCGCAGGTGATGGCGTTCAACGCGTGATGAGACCGCCGTACGCAAGCCGTACCCGTCGTCGCAGTACCCAAACACAATAAGCGGCAGCGCATGGCGCGTCGCGGATCACGGTGCCCCGCACCGGATCGCTACAAAAACAATCAATCTCTCTCGGGATAGTCATGATTCGCTCGCTCTGGACTGCCAAGACCGGCATGGACGCCATGCAGATGAACGTCGACGTCATCTCCAACAACCTGGCGAACGTCAACACCAACGGCTTCAAGCGTCAGCGCGCGGTGTTCGAGGACCTGCTGTACGTGAACCTGCGCCAGCCCGGTGCATCGACCAGCCAGCAGACGCAGTTGCCGACCGGCCTGCAGCTCGGCACCGGCGTGAAGCCGGTCGGTACCGCGCGCATCTTCACGCAGGGCAATCTGCAGCTGACCGACGGCAGCCTCGACATGGCGATCAACGGCCAGGGCTTCTTCCAGATTTCGCTGCCGGACGGCAACACCGCGTATACCCGCGACGGCTCGTTCCAGGTCGACAACCAGGGCAACGTCGTCACCGCCAGCGGCTACCAGATCCAGCCGGCGCTGCAGGTCCCGCAAGGAACGACCAGCCTGACGATCGGCAAGGACGGCACCGTGACCGCCGTGATCAACGGCGCGACGTCGGCACCGGTGCAGCTCGGCACGATCCAGCTGGCCAGCTTCATCAACCAGGGCGGCTTGCAGTCGGTCGGCGACAACCTGATGCTCGAAACCGCCGCCTCGGGCGCGCCCAACGTCGGCCAGCCGGGCACCAACGGGCTCGGGGCGATCAACCAGGGTTATGTCGAAACCTCGAACGTCAACGTCACCGAAGAACTGGTGAACCTGATCGAGGCGCAGCGCGCGTACGAAATCAATTCGCGTGCGGTGAAGACGTCGGACGAGATGCTGCAGCGTCTGTCCAATCTGTAAAAAGGAAACCGTAGTGAAGGCTATCGAGCGTGTTTTGAGTGTGGTCATGGCGACGTTGTTGTCGGCATGCGCATCGATGCAGCCCCAGATCGTTTCGGCCCCGACGACGGCCAGACCGCTGCCGCCGGTCGCCACCCAGCAGAACCCGGGTGCGATCTTCCAGACGACGTCGTCGCGCATGCTGTTCGAAGAGCGCGTCGCGCGCTACGTCGGCGACGTCCTGACGATCCAGATCGAGGAAAACCTCAGCGCCAGCAACTCGTCGACCAGCAGCGCCAACCGCGACGGCAGCACCAAGATCGGCGGCTCGGGCGACCTGCCGTACTTCCCGGGTGCCCTGAGCAAGTTCTTCGACGCCAACGTCAGCATGTCGGCCGGCAATACCTTCTCCGGCAAGGGCGCGACCAACAACAGCAACACCTTGCGCGGTACGCTGGCCGTGACGGTGATCGACGTGCTGGCCAACGGCAATCTGGTCGTCGGCGGCGAAAAGCAGATTGCCGTCAACGGCTACCAGAACGCCTGGCGCTTCACCGGCGTCGTCAATCCGTTCGACATCAAGACCGGCAACGTCGTGTCGTCGACGCGTGTCGCCGATGCGCGGATCGAACAGGTGGGGCAGGGCGCAATCGCCGACGCCAATTCGGTGGGCTGGCTGCAGCGGCTGTTCCTCAGTCTGAGCCCGTACTAAGGAGACCGACATGCTGCGTAAACTGATGCCGGCGCTGCTGCTGGCGGCCATTGCGATCGCACCGGCCGCGCAGGCGCAGAAGCTGCGCGAACTGGCGTCCGTCGCCGGCGTGCGCGACAACCAGCTTATCGGCTACGGCCTCGTTGTCGGCCTCGACGGCAGTGGTGACCAGACCACGCAAACCCCGTTCACCGTGCAGTCGGTGATCAACATGCTGAACAACCTCGGCGTTCAGGTGCCGACCGGCGGGAACCTGCAGTTGAAGAACGTGGCCGCGGTGACGGTGACGGCGAACCTGCCGGCTTTCGCCCGGCCGGGCCAGCCGCTCGACGTGACCGTTTCGTCGATCGGCAACGCCAAGAGCCTGCGCGGCGGCACGCTGGTACTGACGCCGCTCAAGGGCGCCGATGGCCAGGTGTACGGCATGGCACAGGGCAACATCATCATTCCGGGTGCCGGCGCTGCGGCGGCCGGCAGCAGCGTGACGATCAACTCGCTGGCTGCGGGGCGCATTCCGAACGGCGCGACCGTCGAACGTGCGGTGCCGAATGCCATGAACAACAGCGAGTTCGTCCAGCTCGAACTGCTGCAAACCGACTTCACCACCGCCAGCCGCATGGTCGAGGCGATCAACCGCAACCTCGGCCCGGTTGCCGCGGCGCTGGACGGCCGTGTCGTGCAGGTCCGCGCGCCGCAGGATGCCAACCAGCGCGTGACCTTCCTGTCCCGGCTCGAGAACATCGACGTCAATGCGGCGCCGGTCGTCGCCAAGGTCATCATCAACGCGCGCACCGGTTCGGTGGTGATGAACCAGTCGGTCGAAATCGATCCGTGCGCCATCTCGCACGGCAACCTGACGGTGACGATCACGACCGACAACCAGGTGGTGCAGCCGAATCCGCTTGCCGGTGGGCGCACCCGGACCGTGGCGAATGCCGACATCCAGATTCAGTCCGATTCGGGCGGTGTCGTCCGCCTGCCGAAGGCGGCCAATCTGCGCGACGTGGTTCGCGCGCTCAATGCCGTTGGCGCGACGCCGCAGGACCTGCTGGCGATCCTGCAGGCGATGAAGGCGGCGGGCAGCCTGAAGGCCGAACTCGAAGTGATCTGATCGGCAGGCACAGCAATTGCTTATAAACCGCGGTAACCTTGCCGCGGTTTTTTTCATGATCACCACCAAGCCCGTTCTGACCGGTCAGGACTTCGCCACCGACACCCGGGGCGTCGAGTCCTTGCGGCAGACGATCAAGTCGTCGCCGAAGGCGGCCGCCCACGCGGTCGCGCAGCAGTTCGAAAGCATGCTGATGCAGCAGCTGGTCAAGTCGATGCGTGACGCCTCGCCGCATTACGACGAGCTGCAGTCCTCCGCTACCGATCTGTATCGCGGCATGTATGACCAGCAGATGTCGCTGATGCTGGCGAAAAAGGGCGGGGTCGGGCTGGCCGGCGCGATCGAAAGGCAGCTCGAGGTCATGCAGAACCCGGCGCTGCTGAAGACCGTACAGCGGCACAAGTCGCTGCAGCAGGGCGAGCTGGCACCGGTCACCGGCGGCAGTGCGGCGGCAAATTCTGCCGCTTCGACGGCGAATGGCGGCTTTGTCGACAACGTGCTTGCCGCGGCAAAGACCGTGGCGCCGACGCTGGGCGTGGCACCGCAGCTGCTGCTGGCGCATGCCGCGCTCGAAACCGGCTGGGGCAGGAAGCCGATTCGCGACGCGGCCGGTGGCGACAGCCACAACCTGTTCGGCATCAAGGCCGGCAAGGACTGGCAGGGCAAGACCGTCGACGTGACCACGACCGAATACGTCGACGGAGTCGCACAGAAGCGGGTCGAGACCTTCCGTGCCTACGATTCCTACACCGATGCACTGGCCGACTACGCCGGGCTGCTCAAGCGCCGCTTCGCCGACGCGGTCGGCAAGGGCGAGGATGCGCTCGGCTTTGCCAGGGCACTGCAGGCCAAGGGCTATGCCACCGATCCGCAGTACGTCGACAAGTTCGCGTCGGTTGCACGGCGAATCAGCCGGCAACTGGCCGGTTCGACCTCAAGTTAATGCCCGTCCTGCCGATATACAGATGAATTCGGAGTAAAAACATGGCTTCCAGTATCTTCGGGATTGGCGTTTCCGGCCTCAATGCGGCCAACCTCGGCCTGACGGTGACCGGTCACAACATCGTCAACGGTAGTACGCCCGGCTATTCGCGGCAGAACATCGTCCAGAGCGCGCCGTACCCGCAGAGCACCGGCAACGGCTTTGTCGGGCTTGGCGTGCGTGTCGACGACATCCGCCGCTCCTTCGACCAGTTCCTGACCCGCAACGTCCAGGTCGCGCAGTCGCAAGCCAGCTATTACAACGAGTTGCTGTCGCACCTCACCGAAGTCGACAACATCGTTGCCGACCCGACCGCCGGCGTGACGCCGGCACTGCAGAACTTCTTCAGTGCGATGCAGAACGTCGCGACCAATCCGTCGAGCACCCCGGCACGGCAGGCACTGCTGTCGTCGGCGCAGACGCTGGTCAACCGCTTCCAGGTGTTCGACCAGCGGCTGACCGAGTTGCGGGACAACCTCAACGGCGAGCTCGGCAACACGGTGTCGAGCATCAATGCGATTTCCAAGCAGATTGCCCAGCTCAACAACCAGATTGCCGTGCAGGGCGGTTCCGGCCATCCGCCCAACGACCTGCTCGACCAGCGCGACGAGCTCGTCAAGCAGCTCAATACCTTCGTGAAGGCAACCGCGACGACGCAGCAGGACGGCTCGATCAACATTTTCATCGGCAATGGCCAGAGCCTCGTGGTCGGCAACCAGCCGTTCGAGCTTGGCGTCGAGCCGTCGCCCAGCGATCCGCAGCGGATGTCGGTCGTCTACAAGCAGAACAACAACCTCGTGTTCCTGCCCGAGTCGCAGCTGACCGGCGGCAAGCTGCAGGGCCTGCTCGATTTCCGCAGCAAGACGCTCGATACCGCGCAGTCGTCGCTGAACCAGATTGCGCTGGTGACGGCCCAGACGCTCAATACCCAGCAGCGTGCCGGCGTCGATCTGACCGGGGCGATGGGCACGGGCATGTTCGGCTTCAATACCGATCCGACCACCGGTGCACCGACGCTGGGACAGGTGTATTCGAACACCGCCAACACCGGCAACGCGCAACTGGGCGGCTACATCAGCGACGTCGGCAAGCTGACGTCGAGCAATTACGAATTTGCTTTTGATGGCACCAACTACATCCTGACGCGGCAGTCGGACAAGCAGAAGACCGTGTTCACGCCGGCGCAGGTCGCGGCCGGCCCGGTCGGCGTCGACGGCCTGCAGCTGTCGATCAGCAGCGGCAACATGGCGGCCGGCGACCGGTTCAACATCCAGCCGACGGCCGGTTTCATTCGCGGCCTATCGGTCAGCATGACCGAACCGTCGCGCGTTGCGGCGGCAGGCGCAGTCGTCGCGGCCGCACCGAAAACCAATACCGGCTCGCTGACCTACACGCAGCCGGCCACGACGGTGCCGGTGACCGATGCCACCTGGAAACCCGGTGCATCGCTGCAGAACCCGGTGACGATCAACTTCACCTCGCCGACCAGCTTCACCATCACCGATACGGTGACCGGCGTTACCGGCCCGGCGCAGGCCTACACGCCGGGCATGACCGTCTCGGCCAATGGCTGGTCGATGAAGCTCGACGGCACGCCGGCGACCGGCGACGTCGTCAACATCGGCCCGAACACCAATGGCGATGCCGACGGCCGCAATGCGCTGGCGATGGCTGCGCTGCAGACGCAGAAGCTCGTCAACGGCAATGTGAGTTATCAGGACGCCTACGGCCAGTTGGTGTCGCAGGTCGGCGTGCAGACTAACGACGCCAAGATCATGTCGGACGCGCAGGATACGGTGCTGGAGCAGGCAACCGATGCCCGCAATTCGGTGTCCGGCGTCAATCTCGACGAAGAGGCCGCCAACCTGCTGCGCTACCAGCAGGCCTACCAGGCGGCAAGCAAGGTAATCCAGATCGCGCAGGAGGCTTTCCAGAGCATCCTGCAGATCGCGAACTGAGGCAGATCCAGATGGCCATTCGCGTTGCAAGTTCCACCGTCTACGACATCGGCAGCCGCGGCATGCAGTCGCAACAGTCGCTGCAGGCAAGGTTGCAGAACCAGCTGTCGACCGGCCGGCGCATCCTCACGCCATCGGACGATCCGATCGGCGCGTCGCGCGTGCTGTCGGTGAATCAGGCGCAGTCGATCAACACCCAGTACAGCGTCAACAGCAAGGCCGTCGATTCGGCGCTCGGTCTGACCGAGTCGACGCTGCAGCAGGTGACCGAGCTGGTGCAGAACGTCCAGCAGCTTGCAGTCCAGGCCGGCAATCCCGGCCTGAGTGCCGCGGACCGGCAGTCGATCAACGTCGAGCTGAAGTCGCGTTACGAAGAGTTGATGGGGCTGGCGAATACCACGGACGGGTCGGGCCAGTACCTGTTCTCGGGCTTTCGCGGCAGCACCAAGCCGTTTTCCGAATCGAGCTTCGGCAACGTCCAGTACCTCGGCGACGAAGGCCAGCGGCTGGTGCAGATTTCGGCATCGCGCAACCTGCCGATTTCGGAGTCCGGCACGACGGTGTTCGGTTCGGTGAAGAACGGCAACGGCACTTTCCAGACTGCTGCCGCTGCAGGCAATACCGGCTCGGGCATGGTCGACATCGGCACCGTGACCAATCCGCTCAAGTGGTCGGCCGCCGGCAACGTGCAGGATTACAAGGTTGCGTTCAACGTCGATGCCGCCGGCGTGACGACATATGACATCGTCGACGCCACGAGCAACAAGTCGATGATCGACGGTTTCGACTATGCGACCGGCACGCGTCCGGCGGGTATGCCGCGCGCGTACAACGCCGGCAGCGAGATCGAGCTCAAGCAGCTGCCGACCGATCCGGCGGGACCGGCCTGGGATGCCGGCGTGTCGCTCGGCATCAAGGGCGTGCCGGCCAATGGCGACAGTTTCAGCGTCCAGCCCTCGCAAAGCCAGGACATGTTCTCGATGCTGGCGGACTTCTCCAACATCCTCGGTGCGCCGCAGTTCGACGAGAATTCGAAGGCGACCTATCAGAACGGTCTGGGCCGGGTCATCGGCAACCTGTCGAACGCGCTCGACAGCGTGCTGTCGACGCAGTCGAAGATCGGTGCGCGGATGAACGAGACCGAGTCGGTCCGCAATACCAATGAAGACCTCGACCTGCAGTACAGCCAGACCCTGTCCGGATTGCAGGACCTCGACTACTCGAAGGCGATCAGCGATTTTGCCTTTACCCAGACGCTGCTCGACGCGGCACGGGCGACGTACTCGAAAGTGCAGGGCATGAGCCTGTTCAAGTACCTCTGACACCGGTTCTACCCAGCAGAACGGCCCGCCAGTGCGGGCCGTTTGCGCTGTTACAATGGCGGGCCGAAACCCCGACCGCGATTTTCCATGGCCAAGGACAAAACCGTTTACAGCTGCAGCGCCTGCGGCGGCCTTTCGCCCAAATGGCAGGGGCAGTGCCCGAGCTGTGGTGAATGGAACACGCTGAGCGAAGCGATCGCCGAATCGAAACCCGGTGGCAGCGGCAACCGCTTTGCCGCGCTGGCCGCCGACGGGCAGGTCCGCCAGCTCGCCGACGTCGATGCCGAGGAGCTGCCGCGCACGCCGACCGGGATTGCAGAACTCGATCGCGTACTCGGTGGCGGACTGGTCCCCGGTGGCGTGGTGCTGATCGGTGGCGATCCGGGCATCGGAAAATCGACCTTGTTGCTGCAGGCGCTGACCCGGCTGGCACCGGAACGCAAGGTGCTCTACGTCTCCGGTGAGGAGTCGGCGCAGCAGATCGCGTTGCGTGCCAAGCGGCTCGATCTGGCCGATGCGCCGGTGTCGCTGTTCGCCGAGATCGGCCTCGAACGCATCCTGACGATGCTCGACCGCGAAAAGCCGCAGGTCGTCGTCATCGACTCGATCCAGACGATGTACACCGAGGCGCTGACCAGTGCACCGGGCAGTGTCGCCCAGGTGCGCGAGTGTGCGGCGCAGCTGACCCGTTTTGCCAAGCGCCACGGCACGACGATCCTGCTGGTCGGCCACGTGACCAAGGAAGGTGCGCTGGCCGGGCCGCGCGTGCTCGAGCACATCGTCGACGCAGTGCTGTATTTCGAAGGCGATACGCATTCGAGCTTCCGGCTGATCCGGGCGATCAAGAACCGTTTCGGGGCGGTCAACGAACTGGGCGTGTTCGCGATGACCGACAAGGGCCTCAAGGAAGTCGCCAACCCCTCGGCGCTGTTCCTCAGTCAGCACAAGGAGCCGGTACCCGGCTCGTGCGTACTGGTGACGCAGGAGGGCTCGCGGCCGATGCTGGTCGAAGTGCAGGCGCTCGTCGACGATGCGCACGCGCCGCAGGCACGGCGGCTGGCGGTCGGTGTCGAACAGAACCGGCTGGCCTTGCTGCTGGCGGTGTTGCACCGGCATGCCGGCATCGCCGCGTTCGATCAGGACGTGTTCATCAACGCCGTCGGTGGCGTGCGCATCAGCGAGCCGGCCGCAGACCTGGCGATGCTGCTGGCGATCGTCTCGTCGCTCAAGGACCGGCCGCTGCCGCACAAACTGGTGGTGTTCGGCGAAGTCGGCCTGGCAGGCGAGGTACGGCCGGTACAGCGCGGGCAGGAGCGGTTGCGCGAGGCCGCCAAGCTTGGCTTCACCCACGCCATCGTCCCGAAGGCCAACCGGCCGCGATCGCCGATCGAAGGGATGACCGTGACCGCAGTCGAGCGCTTGGCCGATGCGGTCGGCGCGGCACTGTAAGTGCCTAGGCTGAGGCTATCATTGCGATTGAATCGTTTTTACCGGCTGACGGTTGAATGACGATAAAATGCCCCCATTGATTCGATAACGCCTTGCCGTCCTAGCGGTGCGGCAACCGACTACCCCTAAGCGGAGATTTTTCATGAGCGAACATATCGTGCAAGTAACCGACGCCAGCTTCGACGCCGACGTGCTGCAGGCGCAGACCCCGGTTCTGGTCGACTACTGGGCTGAATGGTGCGGCCCTTGCAAGATGATCGCGCCGATTCTTGACGAAGTGGCGGGCGAGTACGCCGGCAAGCTCAAGATCGCCAAGCTCAACATCGACGAAAACCAGGCTACGCCGCCGAAATTCGGCATTCGCGGCATTCCGACGCTGATGCTGTTTGTCGGTGGCGAAGTGAAGGCCACCAAGGTCGGTGCCCTGTCGAAGTCGCAACTGACCGCATTCCTCGACAGCAACCTGTAATTCCCCGACCGTCAACACCGTTGGCGGTTTGCAAGGCGGGCAACTCCCACGGTTGCCCGCCTTGACATTGCATTTTGTTGGCGTATACGCTTACAAGTATTCTTTGCGCCGGGGTTCTCCCGCGCAGCCGTTCCCGCACCCGTTCCAGTCTTTCCGACTCCACAGCCCATATCCTATCGGCCGCCCTCTATGCATTTGTCCGACCTCAAGCCGCTCCACGTTACCGAACTGGTCGAAATGGCCACGAAGTTCGAAATCGACGGCGCCAACCGCATGCGCAAGCAGGACCTCATCTTTGCGCTGCTCAAGAACCAGGCCAAGAAGGGCGAGAGCATCTTCGGCGACGGTACGCTGGAAGTCCTGCCGGACGGATTCGGTTTCCTGCGCAGCCCGGACACCAGCTACCTTGCCGGGCCGGACGACATTTATGTCAGCCCGAGCCAGATCCGCAGGTTCAACCTGCATACCGGCGATACCGTCGAAGGTGAAATCCGTACGCCGAAGGAAGGCGAGCGCTATGTCGCGCTGGTGAAGGTCGACAAGATCAACGGCCAGCCGCCGGAAGTGTCGAAGAACAAGATCCTGTTCGAGAACCTGACGCCGCTGTTCCCGAATCAGCGCCTTCATCTCGAGCGGGCGATCAAGGCCGAAGAGAACATTACCGGTCGCGTGATCGACCTGATCGCGCCGATCGGCAAGGGCCAGCGCGCCCTGCTGGTCGCGCCGCCGAAGACCGGCAAGACGGTGATGCTGCAGAACATCGCCCACGCGATCACTGCCAATCATCCCGATGTCGAGCTGATCGTGCTGCTGATCGACGAGCGCCCGGAAGAAGTGACCGAAATGACGCGCTCGGTGCGCGGCGAAGTGATCAGCTCGACCTTCGACGAGCCTGCCACGCGCCACGTCCAGGTTGCCGAAATGGTGATCGAGAAGGCCAAGCGCCTCGTCGAACACAAGAAGGACGTCGTGATCCTGCTGGACTCGATCACCCGTCTGGCACGCGCCTACAACACCGTGGTGCCGGCATCGGGCAAGGTGTTGACCGGTGGTGTCGATGCCAATGCGCTGCAGCGTCCGAAGCGTTTCTTCGGCGCGGCCCGCAACATTGAGGAAGGCGGCAGCCTGACGATCATCGCCACCGCGCTGATCGACACCGGTTCGCGCATGGATGACGTGATCTACGAAGAGTTCAAGGGCACGGGCAACAACGAGCTGCACCTCGACCGGCGCATGGCCGAAAAACGCCAGTTCCCGGCGATCAACATCAACCGCTCGGGTACCCGTCGCGAAGAGCTGCTGATTCCGCAGGAACAGCTGCAGAAGATCTGGGTGCTGCGCAAGCTGCTGTACCCGATGGACGATCTCGAGGCGATGGAATTCCTGCTCGACAAGATCAAGGCGACGAAGACGAACAACGACTTCTTCGATTCGATGCGCCGCTAATCCCGATCTTGCCGCGAGCAGTCCGATCTGGAATAATGTTGCGTCTTGCGCCGGCACAATCCCGGCGCGCAAACTCTAGGAAAAGCCATGAAAGCCGATATCCATCCCGAATACAACGAAGTCATCTTCTTCGACGCAAGCGTTGACTTCAAATTCCTGACCCGTTCGACCCTGAAGCCGAAGGGCGGTGAGACCATGAAGTGGACCGACGGCAAGGACTACCCGGTCGTGCGTCTGGACGTGTCGTCGGAATCGCATCCGTTCTACACCGGCAAGCAGAAGATCGTCGACACCGCTGGCCGTATCGAGAAGTTCCGCAACAAGTACGCGATGTACAGCAAGTAAGCCGGAACCCGGTCAAACAAAAAAGGCAGCTTTACGGCTGCCTTTTTTGTCTTCTGCGCTTATCCTTTTCCTTCCTTCTCCGATCCGCGTCCGCATGCTGACCTATCTGCCGCCTTCCGAGCGAGAAACGCCGCCCCCGCCGTCCGACAAACCCTGGTTGCTGTTGCTGCTGTGCGTGTTCTGGGTCTTTCCCGGTCTGGTCGGTCACGATCCCTGGAAGCCGGGTGAACTGGAAACGGCAGCGGTAATCGGCCGATTCCTTTCCGGCCAGCACTGGTCGCTGCCGTTCTTTGGCGAACAGCCTTATCTGATCGCCGGACCCTTGTATTACTGGAGCGCTGCCTTGCTGGCCTGGCCGCTCGGCAAGCTCGGCCTCGCTGTTCACGACGCCGCACGACTGATTACCGGCGTGTGGACTGCTCTGGCGATGTGGGGGGTAGGGCTGGCCGGGCGCGAACTGTTCGGTCGGCGGCAGGGACGCGTCTGCGTGATGGTGCTGATCGGTTCGATCGGCCTCGTCGTCTGGGGGCATCACCTGGCGCCACCGATCCTCACGCTGACCGCGTTCGCGTGGCTGGCCTATGCGCTGGCGTATGCGCGGCGCCAGCCGCTGCTGGCGGGGTTGCTGCTCGGTCTGGTGTGGCTGGTGCTGATCGCTGGCAGCAATCTCGGGCAGCTCGGCCTGGCTGTACTGATGGCGGTTGTGGTCGGGGCACTCGGCCCTTGGCGCCGGTCCGCCTATCTGGTGACGTTGCTTGCCGCGCTGGTGATTGCCATTCCGGTGGGGGCCATCTGGCTGATCGATCTGGTTCGGTATGACCCAGCGGCCTTCGCGCAGTGGCTGCGCCTGTTTGCTTTCGGACCATATGACGGTATCGGCAGCTCCGCCTGGCTGGGAACTGCCGGCTATGTGCTGGCCGTCGTGCCATGGTTCGCCTGGCCGGCATTGCCGCTGGCGTGCTGGGGGATCTGGAGCAACCGGGCCGAGCTCGGTTCACAGCCGAAGTTGTTGCTGCCGCTGATCATGGCCGGGCTCGGTCTGCTGTGGCTGCTGCTGGCCGGTGACGTGCGCGAATCGGACCTGCTCGTGCTGTTGCCCTCGCTGTCGCTGCTGGCGGGGGCCGGCATCGACAGCTTGCGGCGCGGGGCGGCGGCTGCGCTGAACTGGTTTGGCGTGATGACCTTCGGCATTGGTGCCGCGCTGCTGTGGCTGGGCTGGCTGATCCTGCATCTCGGGGCCCCTGCAAGCTGGGGCAATGCGCTGCAGGCTGCGAGTCCGGCTTACGAGCCGTCCTGGCACTTCGGTGGTCTGCTCAGTGCGGCGGCGATCAGCGCACTCTGGTGCTGGGTGCTGGTACGCAAACGTCCGTTGGGTCGGCTGGCCGTAACCAACTGGGCCTGCGGCGTGACCCTGCTCTGGGGGGTGCTGATCGGTTTGTGGCAACCCTGGCTGGATGCGTCCAAGAGCTATCGGGATGTCGTGATGTCGCTGCGGCAGGCGCTGGACCAGCAAGTGCCGCCGGGATGCATTGCCGGCGAGGTATCGACATCGATGCTGGCGTCACTCGATTACTTTGCCGGCATCCGCCTTCGCAGCGGGCCTGCGGCGGCGGAATGCTCGCTGGTGTTGCGGCAGGGAACGCCGCCGGTGGGATCGTGGATCCGCTGGGAGGGGCAGCGCGCCGGTGAGAGCCGGGAGCGTTTCTACCTGATCCAGCTGCCCGAAGGCGGCGGCGAATAAAAAAACGGCGGGAAATCCCGCCGTTTTTTTATTCCTTGGTGCTGGCCGGTGCGTCAGGGTCGACCGCGTTGAGGATGTTGCGTCGCACGAACCAGAAGAGGTAGCCGGCCATGCCGCAGACGAACACGATGGTGAACAGGCTCAAGAGGCCGATGTCGGACGTAAGCAGTGTTTGTAGCGGTGTGTTTTCCATTTTCGGGGCTCCTGCGTCGATGCCCCAATATGCCGAAGGGATGTTCGGCAGGCCTTGATGCCGGTCAAGGTATGAGGGCGCTCTGTTGCTGGCAAACGCGGTTGCGACCGGCATGTTTGGCGTCGTAGAGCGCTAGGTCGGCCCGCTTCAGCAGCGGGTCGATCAGCGTGTCGCCCGGCTCCAGTGGCGTGATGCCAATGCTGGCAGTGAAACGTATCGTTTCGCCGCTGGGAATGACCAGTTCGTGCGCTTCGATCCGGGCACGTAGGCGTTCGGCGACCAGCAGCGCCATCGGCATCGGTGTTTCGGGTAGCAGCGCAGCGAACTCCTCGCCGCCCAGCCGGCCGATCACGTCGGCATCCCGCAGCGTACTGCGGCAAAGCGCGGCAATGGCCCGGATGGCCGCGTCACCGGCATCGTGCCCGTACGCGTCGTTGATGCGCTTGAAATGGTCGATGTCGATCATCATCAACGTCAGTGGCCGGCCATAGCGCTGGGCGCGGATCAGTTCGTGGTTGGACACGTCCATGAAATGCGCACGATTGGCCAGCCCCGACAGACCATCGGTGGTGGCGCGACGTTGCAGTTCGGATTCGAGCGCCTTGTGCTCGGTGATGTCGCTGATGCCGATCAGCAGGGTGGTGCCGGCACTGCCCTGTGCCAGCGACATCGACAGATGGCCCCAGAACGTCTCGCCATTGCTCCGACGCAACCGCACTTCGAGATTGCGCACCGGTTGGCTCTGCCGAACATTCTCCAGTTGATTGAGGAAGTCGAGCCGGTCCTGATACAGCTGGAACACGCGCATCGAGAGCGCGGTGGCCTGCGGCAGCGCGAACATCTGCGATGCCTGCTGATTGATGTAGGTGATGAAGTGGTCACCCGGACGGCTCAGTACCAGTGCGACCGGTGTGGTTTCGATCATCTGCCGGAAGCGCGATTCGCTGGCGTCCAGCCGCTTTTCCTTGCTACGCAGATGGGTCGACAGCTGCCGCGATTGCCAGAAGAAATAGGCCATCAGCAGCGCCATGGCCATCAGTAGCGCACCACCGATCAGGTAATAGCGGGTTTCGGCGTGCCAGCGTGCGAGATAGTCGTTCGAGGACAGGCTGACGGCGACAAAAAACGGCGTGTCGCCGATCTGCTGGTAGGCCGTCTGGCGGGTGATGCCGTCGATGCGGGTCTGGCGGACCTGGATGCCTTCCTGGGCACCGTCGCGCAGTGCGCGCAGTGTGGCGGCATCCGGCTCGAAACCCGCCGGTTGCGGCGGATAACTGGCGATGACGCCGAGGCGCTCGTCGACCAGCATGGCCACGCCCTGATGGCCGAGCGCCAGATTGCCGAATACGCGGTCGAAATACTGGGTGGTGATCGTCGCGCCAACCCAGCCGTCGAGCTGTCCCGGCGTGATCTCTACGCGGTGGACGATGATCAGGCCGGGACGCTGCAGGCCACCTTTTCCGTCGAGTCTGGCGTAGTCCCGTTCGATAAAGGGGTTGTTGCGCATCCGGTCCAGCGCTTCCGCTTTGAGCGGAATGTTGCTGCCCGGCGTATCCAGCGCCCGATGGGTCAGGACCGCATCGGGGCTGAACAGCGCGAGATTGTCGAGCTGGCGGATTTGCGCCAGCTGATCGAGCAGCAGGCTCTGCAGCGTCTTGTTGCGTGCCTCTCCCAGATCCGGGCTGCTCAGGTCGCCAGGTTGCAGTTGCAATCCGAGGCCATTGACGACCAGATCGACCTCGCGAAGCGCCGAACCGAGTTGCCCTTCGAGGACGCCGGCGAGATTCCGTGCTTCGTCGCGGGCCCGCTGTACTTCGGCCCGGTAGGAACTGTTGATCTGCAGGCTGAGGATCAGCAGCAGGCCGAGCGCGAACAGCACGGTCACGACACCGCTGATCAGCGATTGGCGTCCGGACCAGCGCAGCAGGGCTAGGCGCATGCGCGACCGCTCAGTCGCGGAAGTTCTGGTACTGCAGCGGGAAGTCGGTGATCGACTTGCGCATCAGTGCGATGACTTCCTGCAGCGTGTCGCGTTTGGCACCGGTCACGCGGACGGCGTCGCCCTGGATCGCGGTCTGCACCTTGAGCTTGGCGTCCTTGATCAGTTTGATGATCTTCTTGGCCAGTTCCTGGTCGACGCCGGCCTTGATCTTCAGCACCTGCTTGACCTTGTTGCCGGAAATCTTCTGGACGTCGGCGGCTTCAAGCCGCTTGCTGCTGTCCGGTTCCTTCTTTTCGAGTGCCGGAAACAGCAGTTCCTTGATCTGGTCGAGCTGGAAGTCCGAATCGCCGTACAGCGTGATCGTTTCTTCCTTTTCCTGCAGCTCGACCTTGGCACTGGTGCCCTTGAAATCGTAGCGGTTGACAATCGCACGCTCGGCGATGTCGATCGCATTCTTCATTGCGACCATATCGACTTCGGAGGTGATATCAAATGACGGCATGGCAGTTCTCTTGCTGGCTTGAAGCGGAAAGGGCGGCTTGCGCCGCCCCGGGTCTGGCTCAGTCGAAGTGGCAGACGTAATGCAGCGTTTCGGTGACTTCGATGTCGAAGCTCGAATTGCCCGGCACATTGAAGGCCTGGCCACCGATGACTTCAACCGGATGTGCGCTGCCGGCGACCTTGACGACGCAATGGCCGTCTTCGATTTCCATCAGTTCCGGCGCGCCGGTGTTGAAGGTGTAGGTGCCGGGCAGGATCACGCCGACGGTTTTCTTGCTGCCGTCGGACAGAATGATGGTGTGCGAGACGCACTTGCCGTCGAAGTAGACGTTGGCTTTCTTGACGACGGCGACATTGTCGAACTGGGACACGGACAACTCCTTGTTGAATGGGGGTTATTTTTGCAGGACTTCGGTCAGCACTGTCTTGACGATGAATCCGAACATGCCGAAGCCGAGGACGAAGGCCAGCACGATCGTGCCGTAGCGGCCGGCTTTCGAATCCTTGGCCAGCTTGTAGATGATGAAGCACATGTAGGCAATCAGTGCCGTGCAGAGAATGGTCACCGAGAGGGTGGTGAACGTCTCTTCGTCCATGTTCAGGAAGGCGTCGAGCATCGGGTCCGCAGTCTGTCTGAATGGTGGGGAATAGCGGCCGGCCGCCGCGCGGGCTTAAACCCGGCGTGGCAGTCGGTATCGCGATCAGCGGCCTTTCTTGCCGGCGATGCGCAGGCGCAGCGCGTTCAGCTTGATGAAGCCGCCGGCGTCGGCCTGATTGTACGCGCCGCCGTCGTCATCGAAGGTCGCGATGGTCTGGTCGAACAGCGTGTCCTTCGAGTCGCGGGAAACGACCGAGACGCTGCCCTTGTACAGCTTGACGCGCACCCAGCCGTTGACGTTCTTCTGGGTATGGTCGATCAGGGTCTGCAGGGCGACGCGCTCCGGCGCCCACCAGTAGCCGTTGTACACCAGGCTGGCGTAACGCGGCATCAGGTCGTCCTTCAGGTGCGCCACTTCACGGTCGAGGGTGATCGACTCGATGCCGCGATGCGCCTTCAGCAGGATGGTGCCGCCCGGGGTTTCGTAGCAGCCGCGGCTCTTCATGCCGACGTAGCGGTTCTCGACCAGATCGAGACGGCCGATACCGTGCTTGCCGCCGAGTTCGTTCAGCTTGGCCAGCACTTCGTGGGCCTTCAGGCGCACGCCGTTGATGGCGACGACGTCACCGTGTTCGAACTCCAGATCGACGAATTCGGCGGCATCCGGCGCGGCTTCCGGCGATACGGTCCAGCGCCACATCGACTCTTCGGCTTCGGCCTTCGGGTCTTCGAGGTGACGGCCTTCGAAGCTGATGTGCAGCAGATTGGCGTCCATCGAGTACGGGGCGCCGCCGTTCTTGTGCTTCATGTCGACTTCGATGCCGTTGGCTTCGGCGTAGGCCATCAGCTTTTCGCGGCTCAGCAAATCCCATTCGCGCCACGGTGCGATGACCTTCACTTCCGGCATCAGCGCATAGGCGCCGAGTTCGAAGCGGACCTGGTCGTTGCCCTTGCCGGTTGCGCCGTGGCTGATCGCGTCGGCCTTGGTTTCGCGGGCGATCTCGATCAGCCGCTTGGCGATCAGCGGACGGGCGATCGAGGTGCCGAGCAGGTATTCGCCTTCGTACAGCGCGTTGGCACGGAACATCGGGAATACGAAATCGCGGACGAACTCTTCGCGCACGTCGTCGATGTAGATGTTTTCCGGCTTGATGCCGAACTTCAGTGCCTTCTGGCGTGCCGGCTCCAGCTCTTCACCCTGACCGAGGTCGGCGGTGAAGGTGACGACTTCACATTGATAGGTGTCCTGAAGCCACTTCAGGATCACGGACGTGTCCAGGCCGCCCGAGTAGGCGAGTACGACTTTCTTTACATCAGACATGGAGTTCCCCGATCGGTAACAGTTGGGTGAAACAGGAGCGGTTGCATGCGCGCAACCGGGAGGTAACGGTCCGGAGCCTCAGCGCCCGAGGGCGAGTCTGGCGCCGAAGCTGACAAACAGCAGGCCGGTGAAGCGTCCCAGCAACGGCGCAATCCATCGTCGTCGCGCCAGTCGCTGGGCAATGCGCGAACCGGCGAGAATCAGCAGGCTCAGGTAGCTGATGCTGGCCACTTGCACGATGAGGCCGAGTGCGGCAAAGGTAAGCCCGACGTGCGGATAGCCCGGGTCGACGAACTGCGGGAAGAAGGCCATGAAGAACAGGATGGCCTTGACGTTGACCAGCGAGATCGACAATGCCTGCTTGTAGGCATGCTGGGCGGGGACGTCCGGCTGGCCGGCGTCGGTATGACGACGGCGGCCGAAGACCAGCTTCAGCCCCAGCCAGCCCAGATAGGCTGCGCCGGCATAGCGGACGACATCAAAGGCCACCGGGTACGCCTTCATCAGCGAGGCGACGCCGAGTGCGGCGGCAAGCATCAGGACGAAGTCGCCGGTGACTACGCCGGCGGCGGCAGCGAAACCGGCGCGTGTCCCGCGTTTGGCCGCCACCGACAGCGTGAACAGCGAGTTCGGTCCCGGCATCAGGATGATGACCGCGGTACCGACCAGGTAGGTCGCAATGTCGGTGATGCCCAGAATGCTCACGGCGGAATCAGTCCTCGATCTTGCCCAGCAGCAGGTACTCGATCACGGCCTTCTGCGTGTGCATGCGGTTTTCGGCTTCGTCCCAGACGACCGATTGCGGACCGTCGATCACTTCCGGATCGACTTCCTCGCCACGGTGTGCCGGCAGGCAATGCATGAACAGGGCATTGGCCTTGGCCTGCATCATCAGCTTTTCCGAGACCTTGTAATTGATGAAGTCCTTCTTGCGCTGCAGCGTTTCGCGTTCGTAGCCCATCGACACGCTGACGTCGGTAGTGACGATGTCGGCGTCGCGCGCGGCCTGGTACGGGTCGTAGAACTGCTCGAAGTGCTCGCTGCCGTACGTCTGGCCGTCGAGCACGGTCATCTCGTAGCCGCGCGGGCAGGCGAGGTTGAGCTTGAAGTTGAACGTTTTCGCGGCTTGCAGCCAGGTCCGGCTGACGTTGTTGCTGTCACCGATCCAGGCGACGGTCTTGCCTTCGATCGAGCCGAAGCGTTCGATGTAGGTGTAGATGTCGGCCATGATCTGGCAGGGGTGATACTCGTTGGTCAGGCCGTTGATGACCGGGACTTTCGAGTTTTCGGCAAAGCGTTCGATGATGCTCTGCTCGTAGGTGCGCACCATGACGATGTTGACCATGCGGCTGATGACCTGCGCGACGTCCTCGATCGGTTCGCCGCGGCCGAGCTGGGTGTCCTTGCTCTGCATGAACATGGCGTGGCCGCCGAACTGGGCCATGCCGGCCTCGAACGAGACACGGGTACGCGTCGACGACTTCTCGAAGATCATGCCGAGTACCTTGCCGACAAAAGGCTGGTACAGCTCGCCGCCCTTCAGGCGATCCTTGATGATCTTGGTGCGCTGGAACAGGTAGTCGTACTCTTCGCGGGAGAAGTCGGAAAATTGCAGGTAATGACGCATCGGCAGGCCTTTGTCGTCGCGGCAATCGCGCACGCGTTTTTTCTAATAAAACGGCTATTATTCAGCGGTTTGTCGGTTACTGGCAAGAACGCTGCTTGGAGTTGGGGGAGATCCGGATGCCCGGACCCGTTCGTTCGCTGGCGCGCGGTGGTACAATTCGCGCTGTTCGGCGCTTGCATGAACGTCCCCGAGTCCTCCATTCAGCAGACTGCCAATGATCTGTAATCCATACGAAATCATCATCCAGGGCATCACCAGCAACGGACGGGAATTCCGCCCCAGCGACTGGGCTGAGCGGCTGTCGGGCATTCTTTCCACATTCGGCTTCGACCAGAAGCTGTCCTATGCGCCGTATGTCCGGCCGATGGTGCACGAAAACGTGCGTTGCGTAGCCGTCGACAAGCAGCTCGAGAAAATCGACCCCCGGGTGTTCGAATTCATCATGACCTTTGCGCGTGACAACGATCTGCGCATCGTCGATTGCCGCACGCTGATCGATCAGTACAACGCCGTTCCGCCAGGACGCAATCCGGCCGCCTGACAGGTTCAAACACCGGTCGGCTCAAGGTTGTTGCGCCGCACAAATCTGACTATCCTGCATTCGTGAGCCCGGGTACGGGACTATTTTGCGATGCGGAACGGGGTATTTGAGATGAGACTGAAGGGCAAGGTAGCAATCATCACCGGTGGCGCGAGCGGCATCGGTTACGCAACGGCGAAAAAGTTTGCCGCCGAGGGCGCCAGGGTTGCCGTGTGCGACGTGAACCAGAAAGGGATCGACGACGTCGTTTCCGAGCTGGTTGCCGGTGGCGCGGAAGCCAGCGGCCACCTCGTCGATGTGACCAATCGCGAACAGATCGCCGCCATGGTCGATGGCGTCAAGGCCGGGTTTGGCCGGATCGATGTCCTGGTGAACAACGCCGGTATCGTGCTTGATGCGCAACTGGTGAAAATGACCGACGACCAGTTCGATCAGGTCATCGACATCAACCTCAAGGGTGTCTACAACTGTACCCGTGCCGTGGTCGAAACCATGGTTGCGCAGGGTGGTGGCGTGATCCTCAATGCGTCGTCGGTGGTCGGTGTCTACGGCAACTTCGGCCAGACCAACTACGCAGCCAGCAAATTCGGCGTGATCGGCTTCGTCAAAACGTGGGCGAAGGAGCTGGGCAAGAAGGGGATTCGCGCCAATGCCGTGTGCCCGGGCTTCGTGGCGACACCGATTCTCAAGAGCATGCCGGAGAAGGTCATTGCCGCGCTCGAAGAGCGAGTGCCGATGCGCCGTCTGGCTCAGCCCGAGGAAATCGCCAACGTCTATGCCTTCCTTGCGAGCGACGAAGCCAGTTACATCAACGGCGCCGCGATCGAAGTGACCGGCGGTCTGACGCTCTGACTTGTACTGTCGCACACGAAAAAGCCCGGATTATCCGGGCTTTTTTCATGGCGATCCGCTCAGGATTTCGCTGCGCCGTCCCAGACGATGCGCCAGTCGTTGTCGACACGTTGCCAGTACTGGCGCCGCACGCCGCCGGGTGTTTGCGCGTCGTCGAAGGTTGCCACGCGCTGTTCGGATGCGACGTTGCCGCCGAAAAGACTGAGCCCCTCAGGCGGCGTTGCCCGGTCCTGGTCGAGCATGGCCAGTGCTGCCTGGCGCTGCTGCTGCCATGCACTGCGCGGCAGCCAGTTGATCTTGCGGACGATGACCACGGGTGTCACGCCGATCTGCAGGCTGGTCGACAGCGCGCGCATGTCCTCGTTGCCGAGCGCGACACAACCGTTTGACGACCACGGCGCGCGTGCGTAGGTATCGTAGGGAACCCCGTGCAGCCAGATGCCGTGGCCGGTGCGGCCCTGCTGGCGGTCGAGCTCGTTCGGATAGGAGATCGGCCAGGCGCCGATGCCGTACAGGTCGGCCTTCTTGCCCAGCATCGCGTCGAGCTGCGCACGCGGCATCTCGCCGGTGACGAAGTAGACGCCGAGCGGTGTGCGCTGGTCGCCTTCCTTCTGTTTGTCGACGCCGAGTTTGCCGATGGTGGTGTAGAAATCGCTGACCCGTTTCGGCACGCCCTGGTCGTTGCGGAACAGGTAGACGCGCGAGGTGTCGGCCTCGACCACGACGACGTGCTTCTGTTTCGGTGACAGGATCAGCACGTTGGCCGGCAGTGCATCGGCCGGTGGCGGGTTGCGTGCTGCCTGGACGCGTGCCAGTGCTTCGTGCCGCAATCCTTCGAGGACGTCCGCCGGGCCGCTGGCCGCACCGCCGACGGCGCGCAGCGGGCCGCTGCGCATCGCGTACAGATCGGCCGACAGCAGGTGGGCGAGGCGGTAGTCGGGCTCGCTGGCGAGCAGGGCGTCGACGGTGGCGCGTGCATCCCGCATCCGCCCGGCGCGGATTGCATCGATGGCCGCGACGATCATCTGCTCGGGCGAGCCGCTGGCGGCACGCCCCTCGCGCGATTGCGGTTCGGCATCGAGCGACGCACTCATCGGAGCGGTGAATTTCGGCTGGGCCGCCGGTGCAAGCACCAGAAGCAGGAGTACGGCGACGAGCCGGCGGGCCCGGGACAACGTGGTCGACATGACGATTCAGCCTGTCAGCGGCCCGAGCGCTCTTCGCGGATCAGCCATTCGCCGCCGCTCTTTTCGAGGATCAGCGTCTTGCCGGTGGTGCTGGTCAGCCGGTCCGAGCGATAACTCTGGCGCAGTCGGACCTTGGCGGTCTTGTCGTCGCTGAAATCGACGCGGATGTCGGACAGTTTGACTTCGATCGACTTCGGCGCCGCAACGCGCTCCCGACGTTCCTTGGCCCAGTTCGCGTGGCTCTGCCCGGCCGGTGCGTAGTCCTTGGTATAGGCGCCGAGATAGCCGTTGACGTTCTGACGCTCCCACATCTGCGCCCAGCGTTGCACGGCGGCGACAACATCCTGCTGGCGGGCATCGACGGCCGGTTTGGGGGCGGGCGTCGGCGTCGGTGAGGGTTGCGGGACCGGCGTTGGCGCAGGGGTCGGTTTGGGTGTCGGTGCCGGCGTCGGTGCCGGCGTCGCTGCCACCGCTGGACCCGGCGCGGCAGACGGCTTGACCGGCGCCATCGCGACGGCTACCGGGCTAGGCGCGGGCGCCTTGCTTGGCGTTGCTGCCGGCCGTGCCGGTGTGCCGTTGCGGCTGAAGAGTTCGTTGACGAGCTTGAGCTTGGTCTGCGCGCTGCCCTTGTTGCCTTCAAGTTGCAGCGCCTTGTCGTAGGCTTGTGATGCCAGCCGTGCGTACAGGTCGCCGAGGTTCTCGTGCGCGGTTGCGTAGCTCGGGTTGGTCTGAATTGCCATCTGCAGCGCAGTGCGTGCCTTGTCGTACTGGTTCTGTTGCGCGTACAGCACGGCCAGATTGTTGTACGGCTCCGGCAGTTGCGGATAGTCCTCGGACAGACTGACGAAAGTCTTGATCGCATCGTCGCTGCGGCCGAGTTCGGTCAGCGCCAGTCCCCGCAGGAAGCGGATTTGCGGGTCCTTCGGCGTCTTGGCCAGTGCCCGGTCGGCGCGTTCGAGCGCCGGGGCGTACTGACGCGCCTGCAGCAGCTGCTGGATATCTTCCTTGTCACCAGCCTGAACGGTTCCGGCAAGCAGTAGCAGGGCAAGGGAGAGGCGACGCAAACGCATGAGCATAATTCCTGTTTTCGGCGCGATTCGGCCGACGTAGACTGCGGCGATTCTATCAAAACCCGGCTACCGGTTGCGGATCATGCCCCTGCCTGTTGGATTGCAGACCATCCTGCTGTTGATTGCCTCGAACGTGTTCATGACGTTCGCGTGGTATGGCCACCTGAAGTTCGCACACAGCAAGCCTTGGGTGATCGCTGCGTTGCTGAGCTGGGGCATTGCGCTGTTCGAGTACCTGCTGCAGGTGCCGGCCAACCGGATCGGTTACGGCACGTTTTCGCTGGCGCAGCTCAAGATCATCCAGGAAGTGATCACGCTCTCGGTTTTCGTCCCCTTCGCTCTATTTTATGCCGGCCAGCCGTTCAAGCTGGACTTTGTCTGGGCCGGGCTTTGCCTGGTCGGGGCGGTCTACTTCATGTTCCGCAGCTAGGCGGCAAACCCGGACTTTCGTCAATGGCGCTTGCGCCACGGACGGATACAATCAATTCATACAATCTATCTGTCGGGATTCACCATGCACATTCACGTCGTCAACCATCCGCTGGTGCAGCACAAGCTTTCCCTGCTGCGCGCCGCCGAGATCAGCACCAACAAGTTCCGCATGCTGACCGACGAGCTGGCCCGGTTGCTGGCGTACGAGGCAACACGTGACCTGCCGCTCGAACCGGTGACCATCGACGGCTGGTGCGGTCCGGTCGACGTGCAGCAGATCAAGGGCAAGAAGATGACGGTGGTGCCGATCCTGCGCGCCGGTATCGGCATGCTCAACGGCGTGCTGGATCTGGTGCCGTCGGCCAAGATCAGCGTCGTCGGTCTGGCGCGCAACGAGGAAACGCTGCAGCCCGAACCGTACTTTGAAAAGTTCGTCGGTGACCTTCACGACCGGCTGGCACTGATCATCGATCCGATGCTCGCCACCGGCGGTTCGCTGGTCGCGACGATCGACATGCTCAAGCGCAAGGGCTGCAAGGAGATCAAGGCCATCGTCATGGTGGCGGCGCCCGAAGGGGTCAGGCTCGTCAACGAAGCGCATCCGGACGTGCAGATCTACGCCGCATCGCTCGACTCGCACCTGAACGAGCACGGGTACATCATTCCGGGGCTCGGCGACGCCGGCGACAAGATTTTCGGGACGCGCTGAGCGGACCGAATCCGGAAACGGGCGCCAACAGGCGCCCGTTTCGTGTGTCTGCGGCAATCAGCCGCTCCCAAACAAAACCAACACAGGGATGACCATGTTCTCCACCGTCAAACAAGCGATCTCGGGCGCGCAGATCCTGTTCGTCGCCTTCGGCGCGCTGGTCCTGGTGCCGCTGCTGACCGGGCTCAACCCCGCGCTGGCACTGCTCGGCGCCGGCATCGGCACGCTGATGTTCCAGTTCGTCACCAAGCGGGAAGTGCCGCTGTTCCTCGGTTCGTCGTTCGCCTTCATCGGCCCGATCATTTTCTCGATCCATACCTGGGGGCAGGCGGCGACGCAGTTCGGTCTGTTCGCCGCCGGCTTCATGTACTTCCTCGTCGCCGGGCTGATCCGCTGGCGCGGTATCGCCTTCATCCACCGGCTGCTGCCGCCGGTGGTCATCGGTCCGGTGATCATGGTGATCGGTCTGTCGGTTGCCGTTGCCGCATCGGGCATGGCCATGGGGCAGGGCGGCGGCAAGCAGCTGATTCCGTACCAGACGTCGATCCTGCTGGCGGCGATTTCGCTGGCGACGACCATCGTCGTCGCGGTGTTCGCCGGCGGCATGTTGCGACTGGTGCCGATCCTGTCGGGTGTGTTTGTCGGTTACGGTGCTGCCGTGCTGATGGGCGTGGTGAATTTCGCGCCGATCGCCGCTGCACCGTGGTTTGCACTGCCGCACGTTGTCCATCCTGAAATCAGCTGGGCGGCGGCACTGTTCATGATGCCGGTGGCGATCGCGCCGGCCATCGAGCATATCGGTGGCGTGATGGCGATCGGCGGGGTGACCGGCAAGGATTACACCGCGTCGCCGGGCCTGCACCGGACCCTGGCCGGTGACGGCTTGGGCGTCTGCTTTGCCGGCCTCGTCGGCGGCCCGCCGATCACGACCTACGGTGAAGTGACCGGCGCGCTGATGATCACCAAGAACTTCAATCCGGTGATCATGACCTGGGCGGCGGTGCTGGCGGTGATTCTGGCGTTCTTCGGCAAGTTCAATGCAATCCTGCAGTCGATTCCGCTGCCGGTGATGGGCGGCATTATGGTGCTGCTGTTCGGGACCATTGCCTCGATCGGCCTGAAAACACTGATCGACGCCAAGGTGGACCTGATGGCACCGCGCAATCTGGTCATCGTTGCCGTGGTACTCACCTGCGGCGTTGGCGGCCTGACGCTGCAACTGGGCGACCTGAATCTGGCTGGCGTCGGCCTCGTGAGCCTGCTGGCGATCGTGCTCAACTTCGTGCTGCCGCAGGACAAGCATCACGAGGGCATTGTCGAGGGCCAGGACGTCTGACGGTAGGCGATGCACAAAAAAAACGGCCCCTCGGGGCCGTTTTTTCATGATGGTCCAGCGTCAGAAGAACAGCGGCACCAGCACCAGTGCGCACAGCAGTGCCCAGGCTGCAGCGCCGACCGACATCACCAGATAGGCGACGTCTTGTGCCTCGATGTCCTCGGTGGTGCCGAGCAGCGACGGGACTCCGTGGTACAGCAGGCAGAAGGCCGCGCCGAGTCCGATCGCTCCGCACAGCGCATTGAACGCGATGCTGGGCACGAACAGCGTCAGGGCCGACAGCCACAGCGGAACCGCCGCCAGTGCCGCAAGCAGATAGGCGCTGTCACGGTCCGTCGAAAAGTCGCGAATTGCCGCAACCTGGCGGATGACCGTCGCCATCAGCGAGACGGTGACGATTTCGGCGCAGAAGAAGATCGTCGCAACGGCGATCCAGCGCGAGAAAGGTGCTTCGGGTGCGTAGTAGTTGCCGTTGACGCCCCCGGCGTACAGGATCATTGCCGCCGGCAGCAGCGACAGCGGGATCACCAGTGACAGCAGGATCTTCAGGCTGGCCGGATGGCGGGATTTCAGTTCGTCCCAGCCCTGGTGATAGGACGTCAGCATGTGGGGGTAGTCGCTCGCTTTCATGGTTCGATCTCCTTGCCATCGAATCGCTGCGCCCGTTGCGCATCTATCCATGAGCTTAGACCCGCCTACGGGTGACGATTTCCGCCGTTGGGCCTTTTCCCGGCAGTCGGTTGCTTTGAGTCGAAAAAGCACCTTGCCGGGTTGGATCGCGGCGGAGTGTGCAGCCTGTTTGAAAAGCTGGCCGTGTTCCCCCGTCTCGCGTTACATAGCGATTCCGTTGCGCAAAATTTGCCAGAGTCATGCCATGAACCACCGCCAATCCGGTGTCCTGTTGCTTGCCCTGCTGTTGATCCAGCCTTGCCTGGCAAAGCCCGATGCGTCGTCCGCGGACGACGACGAGGAGGCGGAGGCCGGACTGAGCTGGTCTTATCAGCGCTGGACATTCGGGGTGTCCGGCTCGCTGGCGGGGGAAATCCACCGCAATGCGGCTTCGAAAGGCGCAAACAAGTGGAACACCGAGCTCGACCCGGTTTTTGCGCTGGATCTGGCTTATGCGCTGCCGGATGACGACCGGCTGGTGGTCAAGGTCGATACCGGTCTGGAAAGCTGGCGGCCCGCGAGTCAGCGCAAACCGGGCAACCGCGAGGCCTATCTGGGTTATCAGTCCGACACCTGGGGGACGGTCAAGCTGGGAACGAACGGCTCGCCCAGCTGGCGGTTGCTCGACGAGGAATACGGCACGCACGGCTTGAACTGGCCGGTCAGCTATAGCGGCTATGGCCGGCTGAATGTATTGCGGATGGCCGACTGGGTGAAAAACACCCTGGCCTATGCCAGCCCGGAATACGCCGGGTTCAGCGGCGAACTCGCCGTTTTGCTGGCGGACAATGACTGGCTCGAGCGTTTTCACGACGTGTTGCTGCATTACGCGCAGGAAGACCGGTTCCGTGTCGATCTGGGTTTTGTCGGGCAGCAAACGGATCGTCCTGTAGCGCCGTTGCGGCAGCATTTCCTTGCCGGTGAATACAGCTGGCAAAGCGTGACGCTGAGTCTGGGTTACAAACACATGGCGCAAGACCGGACCATGGACCGGTCGGTCATCTGGTCGCAGCTGGGCTATGCATTCGGCCAGAACGAACTGCATTTGGGCGTGGCCCGGGTCAAGGACCGCGCGTTCGCTGCGCTGGATATCGGCACCATGGTGCTGGGGACCGGCTACACCCTGCACATGAACCAGTACCTCGATTTCTATTCCGATCTGACCTGGGCCAGAAACCGTGCCGACGGCGGTATCGGCGCCAGCGATGTCGATCCCCGCTACAGCCTGGGCAGCGTGCGATCCAGCCAGTGGATCACCGGCCTGAGTCTGGATTTCTGAGTGTATTTTGCTTGATTCCGGCGCAAGGCACGTTTCTGACAAAGCCGTTTCAGATCAACCACTTCCGTAGTATCTAAGTCATTGATTATTGACGATTTTGCCGTGCGAGCCGGATAATCGGTGGTTTGAGCCATTCGACAGCCCCATCGAGCATGAGCAACGAGCTTCCGGTCAGCAATTTCATCCGCCACATCATCGATACCGACCTCGCCAGCGGCAAGCGCAGCACGGTGCAGACGCGGTTTCCGCCCGAGCCCAACGGCTACCTGCACATCGGTCATGCCAAGGCGATCACCGTCAATTTCGGTCTCGCCCAGGATTACCAGGGTCTGTGCAACCTGCGCATGGACGACACCAATCCGGAGAAGGAAGAGGACGAATACGTCCAGGCGATCCAGGACGACGTGCGCTGGCTCGGTTTCGACTGGAGCGGCGAGACGCGTTTCGCGTCGGACTACTTCCAGCAGCTGTACGACTACGCCGAAGAGCTGATCCGGACCGGCAAGGCCTTTGTCTGTGACCTGACGCCTGAAGAGATGCGCCAGTACCGCGGCAACTTCGAAGTGCCGGGCCGCGAGAGCCCCTACCGTGCGCGCCCGGTCGACGACAACCTCGACCTGTTCCGCCGAATGAAGGCCGGCGAGTTCGCCGACGGCAGCAAGACGCTGCGGCTGAAGATCGACATGCAGAGCCCGAACCTGAACATGCGCGATCCGGTGATCTACCGGATCAAGCGGGCCGAACATCACCGCACCGGCAACGACTGGTGCATCTATCCGATGTACGACTACACGCACTGCATTTCGGACGCGATCGAAGGCATCACCCACAGCCTGTGCACGCTGGAGTTCGAAGACCATCGTCCGCTGTACGACTGGGTGCTGGACAACATCAGCATCGGCAACCATCCGCAGCAGATCGAATTCTCGCGCCTCGAAACGCTGTACGTCGTCACTTCGAAGCGCAAGCTCAAGCAACTGGTCGACGAGCAACTGGTCGACGGCTGGGATGATCCGCGCATGCCGACGATTTCGGGCATGCGCCGCCGTGGCTACAGTCCGGAAGGCGTGCGCCTGTTCGCCCAGCGTGCCGGCGTGTCGAAAACGCCGAACGTCGTCGACTTCTCGTCGCTCGAAGGCGCCGTGCGTGAAACGCTGGAAGAAGCCAGCCCGCGCGTCATGGCGGTGCTCGATCCGATCAAGGTGACGCTGACCAACTTCGACCCGGCAACCACCGGCTCGCGCAGCGCGCCGTTCCATCCGCACCACGAGGAGTTCGGCGAGCGCCTGGTGCCGATCGCGCGCGAGCTCTACATCGAGCGCGACGACTTTGCCGAAGTGCCGCCGCCGAAATGGCAGCGGCTGACGCCGGGCGGCGAAGTCCGCCTGCGCTACAGCTACGTGATCAAGTGCGATGAAGTGGTCAAGGATGCCGACGGCAAGGTGGTCGAGCTCAAGTGCTCGATCGATCCGGACACGCTGGGTCAGAACCCGGTCGGCCGCAAGGTCAAGGGCGTGATCCACTGGGTCTCGGCCGAACATGCCGTCGAGGCGGAAGTCCGCCTGTACGACCGGCTGTTCACCGAGGCCCGCCCGGACGCGGTGCGTGGCGACGACGGCCAGTACGTCGACTTCAAGCAGTTCATCAATGCCGACTCGCTCAAGGTCGTCACCGGTTACGTCGAAGCCTGCGTCAGCGATGCCGCGCCGGAAACGCGCTACCAGTTCGAGCGCCTCGGCTACTTCGTGACCGATCGCCACGACCACAAGGCGGGTGGCAAGCCGGTCTTCAACCGCACCGTGACACTGCGCGATTCGTGGGCCAAGGAAAACGGCTGATGCGCGCGCTGCTGTGCGCCGTGGTGCTGTGCCTGAGTGGTGCGGCGCTGGCCGACGCGTCGGCACCGGCCGTTGCCGCGCCTTTGCCGGTCTACACCGGCAAGCCCGGCCACGCGCCGGTCGAGGTGGCCTTCGATTACCTGAAGGACCGCATCGCCGACGAGCACGGTCTCGGCGAGTACCGGCAACTGGTCATCGACCAGCAGGGCAAGGGCGGCGAGATTCCGGATCAGGTGGCGTTGCGGGTCGAGATGCGCGGTCTGCTCGACGATGCCGTTGCCGTCCAGCGTTACGTCTTCGCGATGCGTTTCGACGACGTGTGGAAAATCGACGCAGTGCGACAGGACTGGCAGTGCCGGCGCAGCAAAAAAGGCTGGACGCAACGTCCTTGCCCATAATCAAACCACGCTGATTCCCGCGGGCGAGCCGGTCTCGCCCGTTCACGTTCCGAGGCCCCGACGCGATGCAGGCATCCGCTCCCGCAAATGTACCTACCGTCCGCCACCTGTTCCGGCAGTTCTGGCGACTCGCGAAACCGTTCTGGACCAGCGAGGAGAAGTGGAAGGCCTATGGCCTGCTCGCCGTCGTCGTCGGCCTGAACCTCGGTTCGGTCTACATGAACGTGTTGTTCAACAGCTGGTACAACACCTTCTACAACACGCTGCAGAACTATGATCCGGGCGGCTTCAAGGCGGCCATCGTCAAGTTCGGCTGGCTGGCGCTGATCTGGATCATCATCAGCGTCTACCGCTTCTACCTGCAGCAGGTGCTCGAGATCAAATGGCGGCGCTGGTTCGCAGGCCACCTGTCGCAGCGCTGGCTGGCGCATCAGGGCTACTACCGCCTGCAGCTGACCGACCGGCACACCGACAACCCCGACCAGCGGATCGCCGAAGACACCCAGGCCTTCGTCAGCACGACGCTCGGGCTCTCGCTCGGGCTGATGAACTCGCTGGTGACGTTCTTTTCTTTCGTCACCATCCTCTGGACGCTGTCCGGACCGCTGCACTTCACGCTGGGTGGTCACGAGTTCAACATTCCGGGCTATATGGTCTGGGTGGCGCTGATCTACGCGCTGGTCGGTTCGGTGGTGACCGTGCTGGTTGGCCGGCCGCTGGTCAAACTCAATTTCGAACAACAGCGTCGCGAGGCCGATTTCCGCTTCGGGCTGGTGCGGGTGCGCGAAAACGCCGAGTCGGTAGCGCTGTATCACGGCGAGGTCGGCGAACAACGGACGCTGCGGGCGCGAATCGACGCCTTCATCGCCAACTACTGGACACTGGTCCGCCGGCAGAAGCGGCTGATCTGGTTCACCTCGTTCTGGGGGCAACTGGCGATCATTTTCCCGATGATCGTCGCCGCGCCGCGCTACTTCGCCAAGGAGATCCCGCTCGGCGGACTGATGCAGATCAACAGCGCCTTCGGTCAGGTCTACGGTGCGCTCGATTTCGTCATCGGCAGTTTCGCTTCGCTGGCCAGCTGGAAGGCCATCATCGACCGGCTGGTGACGTTCGAGGACAGTCTGTCCAAGGCCGACGCGCTGCCGGTCGTCCGCCCGGCCGAAGCGGCCGAAGGGCTGCGGATCGACGGCCTCAACGTGCGCAAGCCGGACGGCACGCCGCTGTTCAGCGGACTGCAGCTCGAACTGCGCGCCGGCGACCGGTTGCTGGTACAGGGCCCTTCGGGCAGCGGCAAATCGACGCTGCTGCGTACGCTTGCGGGCATCTGGCCGTATTCGGATGGCGAAATGGCCTACGTGATGGAGCGCGGCGTGCTGTTCCTGGCGCAGAAGCCGTACTTGCCGCTCGGCACGCTGCGTGAAGTGCTGTGTTATCCGGCCCAGCCGTCGAGCGACGATGCCGACCTCAACGCACTGCTCGTGGCTGTCCGGCTGGAGCATCTCGTCGGCCGGCTCGACGACGTCGACAACTGGTCGCACATCCTCAGCCTGGGCGAGCAGCAGCGGATCGCCTTTGCCCGCGCGCTGTTCATCCGCCCGGCTGTCCTGATGATGGACGAAGCCAGCTCGGCGCTGGACGAAGCCAACGAAGCCATCCTCTACCAGCTGGTCGAAGACCGGCTGCCCGACAGCATCATCGTCAGTGTCGGCCACCGTTCGACGCTGCGGACCTTTCACAATCACCACCTGGAAACGCTCGGAGACGGCGGCTGGCAGCTGGCCTGAACCGGGAGCGACGACTCATGACCCAACTGCAAAACGATACCTTCCTGCGCGCACTGCTGCGCCAGCCCGTCGACTACACTCCGGTCTGGCTGATGCGCCAGGCCGGCCGCTATCTGCCGGAGTACTGTGCAACGCGCAAGCAGGCCGGCTCCTTCCTGCAACTGTGCAAGAACACCGAACTCGCGACCGAAGTCACGCTGCAACCGCTGGAACGCTTTCCGCTCGATGCCGCGATCCTGTTTTCCGACATCCTCACCGTGCCTGACGCAATGGGACTGGGGCTGTATTTCGCCGAAGGCGAAGGCCCGAAGTTCGAGCGGCCGCTGCGGGACGAGGCCGACATCCGCAAGCTGGCGGTGCCGGACCTGTCCGAACTGCAGTACGTGTTCGATGCGGTGTCGTCGATCCGCAAGGCGCTGAACGGGCGCGTGCCGCTGATCGGTTTTTCGGGCAGTCCGTTCACGCTGGCGTGCTACATGATCGAAGGCGGCAGCTCGAGCGATTTCCGCCGCGTCAAGACGATGATGTACGACCGGCCCGAGCTGCTGCACCACATCCTCGACATCAACGCGCAGACCGTTACCGATTACCTGAACGCACAGATCGATGCCGGCGCGCAGGCGGTGCAGATTTTCGATACCTGGGGCGGGGCGCTGGCCTACGGCAAATACCAGGAGTTCTCGCTCGCCTACATGCGCCGCATCGTGGCCGGGCTGAAGCGCGAGGCCGACGGTCGTCGCGTGCCGGTGATCCTGTTCACCAAGGGCGGCGGCCTGTGGCTCGAGGATCTGGCCGATACCGGCTGCGATGCGCTGGGACTCGACTGGACCGTCGACCTGGCCGATGCGCGCCGCCGTGTCGGCGACCGCGTCGCGCTGCAGGGCAATTTCGATCCGAATGCGCTGTTCGCCAAACCGGCCGCGATCGAGGCCGAGGTGGCGCGCTTGCTGACGTCCTACGGCGGCGGCAGCGGTCACGTCTTCAACCTCGGTCACGGCATCAACCAGTTCACGCCGCCGGAGCATGTTGCCGCACTGGTCGAGGCCGTACACAAGCTTTCACGCTAATGTCATGTTGCAACGCAAAATCTCAAATGTGACAAGGATTTAGCGTTGCTTCGTCAGAAATTACACTGATGCTGACCGTAAGTTACTAACAAAGGCAGGTCGGGAGTGATCGGGCTTGTCAAGCCCGATCTGCCGATATTCCGGAATTGCGTTATTTTCGTAAGTCATTGATTTATAAAGAAATGCGTATTCGGTTTAAAATTTGTGCAACCTAGCTGAATCAAGAGCAACGCTGGCTTTGGGGCACATCCGCACCAGCTGTTCACAAAGTTATCCACACAATTTGTGGGTAGTTTTCTCGACCGGCAATATTCCGTCTTGAACCCGTCCAGAATGCCGTACGTCTACCTATCGGTCGCACTTGATCTTCCCTTGCCGCGCAGTTTCGACTATCGGGCGCCAGCGGGGGTGACAGGCGTGGGCGAACGGGTCATCGTGCCTTTTGGCCGTCAGACACTGTCCGGCGTCGTGCTGGCGGTCAGCGACGTGCCGCCCGATTTCCCCAAGCTGAAGGACATCGCCGAAGCGCCGGCCGATCTGCCGGCGCTGCCGGCCGACGTCATGGCGTTGTGCCGGTTCTGTGCCGACTTCTATGCTGCCCCGCTCGGCATGGTGCTGGCGGCCGCCTTGCCGGCCGCCCTGCGTCAGCCCAGACCGTGGGCCGGCGACGGTACGCACTGGCACTGGCAGGCCGTGGATGCCGATGGCCTGCTGGCGCGGCTGTCGCCGCGGGCCAGAAAGCAGCGCCAGCTCGCCGAGCTGTTGCGCACGCCGCAAGCGCGTGAAGCCGTCCGCGACGTTGCTGGCGACGCGCTGCGCTGGCTGGGCGAGTGGCAGGCGAGCGGGGATGTCGTTGCCGTTGCGCCGGTACGCGCTGGCGGCGTACCGCGACAGGTGGCGTTGCCGGCGCTCAACGCGGCGCAGGCCGCGGCCGTGACCGCGGTGGATGCCGCCGACGGGTATGCCGCTTTCCTGCTCTACGGCGTGACCGGCTCGGGCAAGACCGAGGTCTATCTGCGCACGATTGCCGCGCGGCTGGCCCGCGACGAGCAGGTGCTGGTGCTGGTGCCGGAAATCAATCTGACGCCGCAGCTCGAGGCGCGCTTTCGCGCACGTTTTCCCGACGAGGCGATCGTCAGCCTGCACAGCGGTCTGGCCGATGGCGAGCGTACGCGCAACTGGCTGCAGGCGGCGCGGGGCGACGCGCGCATCGTCCTCGGGACGCGGCTGGCGGTGTTCACGCCCTTGCCACGGCTGGGGCTGATCGTAGTCGACGAGGAACATGACGGTTCGTACCGGCAGCAGGAAGGCGTGCGCTATTCGGCGCGTGATCTGGCGGTATGGCGGGCGCGCGACCGCAAGCTGCCGGTGCTGCTCGGCTCCGCGACGCCGAGCATCGAGACCTGGAAGAATGCCAGCGAAGGGCGCTATACGCGGCTGGACCTGCCGGTGCGTGCCGTTGCCGGCGCGGTTGCGCCGACCCTCGAGCTGCTGCCGACCGGCCGGATCGCGCTGCAGGACGGTATCCATCCGCTGGCGCTGGAGCGGCTGCGCGCGACGCTGGCGCGCTGCGGGCAGGCGCTGGTGTTCATCAATCGTCGCGGTTACGCGCCGGTCCTTGCCTGCAACGAGTGCGGCTGGGTCAGCAACTGCAAACGCTGTGAGGCCAGGCTGGTGCTGCATCTGGGCGATCGCCGCCTCCGCTGTCACCACTGCGGTTTCGAGTGCACGATTCCGGCCGAGTGTCCCGATTGCGGCAACGCCGACCTCAAGCCGCTGGGGCAGGGCACGCAGCGCATCGAGGATGCGCTGGCCGCGCGTTTTCCCGATACGCCGCCGTTGCGCATCGATCGTGACAATACCCGCCGCAAAGGCAGTCTCGAGGCGATGCTGGCGCAGGTCCACGACGGCCGGGTGCGACTGCTCGTCGGTACGCAGATGCTGGCCAAAGGCCACGATTTTGCCAATCTGCAGCTCGTGGTGGTCCTCAATGCCGATGCAGGTCTGTTCAGTGTCGACTTCCGGGCCGAAGAACGATTGTTTGCACAGTTGCTGCAGGTGGCCGGGCGTGCCGGCCGGGCCGGACAGCCCGGCCAGGTACTGATCCAGACACGCTATCCCGAGCACCCGTTCTATGCGGCGCTGCTCGCCGGCGACTATGCGGCGTTTGCCGACGAACAACTGGCGACACGGCGGGAGTTGCTGCTGCCGCCGTGTGCGGCGTGGCTGATGATCCGCGCCGAAGCCAAGCGCATCGAGACCGCGCTGGCCTTCCTGAACGCCTTGCGCGGGGCGCTGGCGGGTCAGGGCGTGCAGGCGATGACGCCGATCGCGGCGACCATGAGCCGCAAGGCCGGCTGGGAACGGGCGCAACTGCTGGTTACCGCGCCGACGCGCGGTCCGGTCGTCGCGGCGGCCTCTCACCTGGCCGAGTTGCTTGTGGCCAAGCCGCCGAAGGGCGTGCGCTGGGTGATCGACGTCGACCCGCAGGACGTCTGACGGCAAAACGCCGCATACTGATCCCGGTCCTTTGGGGAGTGCCGCATGACGACGACCATGATGTTGATCCTGAACGGCAAGGCCGCATCGAATGCCGCGGTGCGCAATGCGGTTTCCGCGCTGCGCGAGGCCGGGCACCACGTCGACGTCAGACTGACCTGGGAAGGCGGCGACGCTGCACGTTACGTCGACGAGGCCCGCCGGCTCGGGCTGGACACGGTGGTCGCCGGCGGAGGCGACGGGACCGTCAACGAGCTGGTAGTGGCCCTGCTGAAGCTGCCCGCACCTCAGCGGCCTTCACTGGCCGTGTTGCCGCTCGGCACGGCCAACGACTTCGCGCGCGGCTGCGGCATCCCGCTCGAACCCGACCTTGCCCTGGTACTGGCCTTGCAGCCACCGGTCCCGATCGACGCCGTCCGGGTCAACGACCGCGGCTTCATCAACATGGCCACCGGCGGATTCGGTACGCAGATCACCGTAGAAACACCGCCGGAGCAGAAAGCCCTGCTCGGGGGATTCGCCTATCTGCTGACTGGCCTGACACGCTTCGGGAGTCTGTCGGCCGATGCCGGGAGGCTGAGCGGTCCGGATTTCGAATGGGAAGGGCAGTTTCTGGTGCTGGGGCTGGGCAACGGCGCCCAGTCCGGCGGCGGCCACCGGCTGTGTCCGGATGCCAGACTCGACGACGGACTGCTCGATCTCCGGCTGGTCACCGGTACCGAACTGCTGCCGGCCTTGCTGCAGCAGTGGATCGACGGTGGAAACAGCGAGCGGGTGCTGACGGCGAAGCTGCCGTGGCTGACGATTGCCACGCCGCACGAGATCAACCTCAACCTCGACGGCGAACCGTTGTCCGGTACCGAGTTCCGCATTGAAGTCGAGCCGGGGGCATTGCGTTGCCATCTGCCCGCCGAATGTCCGCTCCTGCTCGGCAAGGCATGAAAAAGCCCGGCGGCGCCGGGCTGGTCACGAGGTGCGGTCGACTCAGAGCGCCTGCTCGTTGATTTCACCGGTACGGATGCGCACGACGTGCTCGACCGGCGAGACGAAGATCTTGCCGTCGCCGATCTTGCCGGTGTTGGCCGCTTTGACGATGGCTTCGATCGCGCTGTCGACCAGATCGTCGGCGAGGACGACCTCGACCTTGGCTTTGGGGAGGAAGTCGACGACATATTCGGCGCCGCGATACAGCTCGGTGTGGCCCTTCTGGCGACCGAAGCCTTTCACTTCGGTCACCGTCAGACCGGAAATCCCGAGGTCGGACAGCGCTTCGCGCACTTCGTCGAGTTTGAACGGCTTGATGATCGCTTCGATTTTTTTCATGTCGGGGTCCGTGGGCATTCACAGTGAACTGAACGCGATTATAAGCGGCTTGTGACGCTTCGAGCAGCTGTGCCGTGACCTTGGGTCGTTGTGCTCCGGTGTACGCATTGGGCTTGGTGGCACGTTACTGTCCTGCGCCCCGCCGGCTTTGGGGGCATCCGGTCAATGCGACACGGCGCCAAGCTGCAGCGTGCGGGCCTTGCCGTCACCGGGCAGGCGTTCGAGCAGGGGGGCAAACAGCGTCGCCTGGCCATCGGCGGCCTGCAAACGCAATGCTCCTTGCGGGCCTGCCGGGCCGAGTGATCCCTTGCCGCTGATGTCGAGCCGGCCGCCTTGCGGCGCCAGCTGCCAGTCCAGCGTGTCGCCGTTGCGCTGCAGTGCAATGCTGTAGTTGCCGAAGGGATTGGCCTGTGGCGTCACCAGCGAGCTGGCGTCCTGCCACAGTACGGTGGTTCCGGTCAGTGTATGGCGGTCGATCCGTCCGGCGTTGATCAGCAGCGTGCCGCCCAGCTGGAACGGTGCCAGCGGTTTGGCCAGCGCCAGCAGCGGTGCAGCCGGCAGTCGCGCATTGAGGTCTTCGATGCGTAGACCGCCGAAACCGGCCAGCAATCTTGCCGTTACCGGTGTGCCCGGGTTGCCGCTGTTCAGCGACCAGCCGAACTGGCCGCGCAGCAGCGCCGCAGGTTGCCATTGCCACGCGAGGTCCCGGACCAGCTCCTGACCGTCGAGGCCAAACTGTGTTGCGCGCCCCTCCCACAGCGTGCCGCTGATGCCGGACACTTGGAACGGTGCAGGTACAGCCCGGAGCAGCAGAGACGCGGGCAGGCGAACGAGGGCAAACAGGGCAAAAGCGAGGAGGCCGCACCCCCACAATGTACGGCGGCTCATGCTTCGACCACCAGTTCGGCCTGGACCGTACCGCGCTGGCCGTGAACCTCGGCGCGGATGATGTGCAGCTGCTGATCGTTTTCCAGCGCGGCCAACAGGGCCAGTACGCGATCGAATGGCGCACTGCCGATGACGATGCGGACCTGATCGCCCGGCAGGGCCTGCAGTTCGGCGCCGAGCTGCTGCGCGTCCAGTGTGGCCTGCACGTGCTGGCGTAGCGCGCCGGGTTCAATGGTTGCGCGACGAACGCCTGATTGTTTGAACGCAGCAACACCGCGGTGCAGCTCGGCCAGGCTGGCCTGCAATTCGGGCAATTGTCGGGAAAGCCGGGCCGACGATTGCGATACAGGCTGCCAGATGCCGGCATAGAGCACGGCAACGGCAAGCGCAGCGCCGCCGATCGACAGTGCGCGTCGTTCGCGCGGTTCGCGACCGCGCCACCAGGTTTGCAGGGGTTGGAGTCTGGACATGGGCATTACCATTGCAACCGGACCTGGTCGGCGCCGGCCGGTTCGCGGGTGAAGGTTTCACCGGCAGCAGCAAGTTGTGCCGCGAAGGTGTCGGCCGCGGCCGGCGTCAGCATCAGCGTCAGCCGGCCGTTCTGGTAGCTGATGCGGCTGATCGCGCTTGCGCCGATGCCGGCACCGTCGAGCCGCTGAAGTCGTGCCGTCAGCGTGTCGGCCTGTTTTCCGGTCTGGCGCAGTTTGCTCGCCAGCTGCAATGCCGGATCGACCACGGGCTCGCCCGGAAACGCCGCCGCGTAGCTTTGCCGCAAGGCCTGGCGAGTGGATTCGACCGATTGGCGCAACTGCCACCAGCGTGCGATGTCGCTGGTCAGCCACAAGACCAGTGCAATCGCGGCGAGCGTGCCGATCCGTTGCCAGCGGCGCCAGTCGAAGCGGGGCGTGACCCGCGGTGCGAGTGCACCTTGCAGGACGTTGACGCCGTCGCACTGTCGCAACGCAAGCTGATCGAGGTCGACCACCGTAGCGTCGGCAATCAGTGTGCCGGCCAACTCGGCATCGTCGAGCCAGACCACATCCCCCGCGTCGTCGCGCAGCAGGGCGCCCGGTGCCAGCGGCAGTTGCTGGGCGCCCTGACTCGGGTCCAGCAGGTCAGACAAGGCCCACGCAGCAGCGGGGGAACGATGGAGCGTAGCAAAACGTTGCAGCCATGCCGATAGCCAGGTCCGGTCGATACTGCGTACCTCGACTCGGCCGTCGGCCTGCTGCTGCATTGCCAGATGCAGTGATTCGACCGGCACCAGCAGCTCGTCATCGAGCGTGTGCGGCAACAGCGCGCGTAGCCTGGCCGGCGACTGGCGCGGCAGCGTCGGCACGTGCAGGCCAACAAGGGCAGGGGGGATCAGCCATTCGAGCCGGTTCGCAGCGGGCAGGGCATCCGGTAGCGATTCGCCCTGCGCCGCCACGGCGCCGGTTTGGCCTGCCCACCAGCGGAGTGGTACCGGCGATGCGGGATCTCCGTCGATCAGGACGCGAACGAGCGGGTAGCGGTGGTCGGAGTGCATGTGGCGACGGGGCGACAGGGTGGGAAAGTCGTCGCGAGTATGACACAGCCGTGTTGCGGCCAAGCGGCGGCAGCACGCGTTTGGCTGCGGTTTGTTTTTTGGCGGCGCTTTCCCCTATAATCGCAGGCTTGTCTGCAGGCTGCCTCGCTTCGATGCGCGGTTCAGTCGCCGGCGTTGCGAGCGTGGCGGAATTGGTAGACGCACTGGATTTAGGTTCCAGCGTCGCAAGACGTGAGAGTTCGAGTCTCTCCGCTCGCACCACCCGAACATCCGAATGGCATACGCCGGTTGCGGCCACTGCCAGGGTGTTCTGCCGGAACGGCCAGCCCCGAACCCTGATCGCGGCCCCTGTCGCCGCCGCGAGCGACACTCAAATTCCAAGGAAGGTTACGATGCAAGCACAACTGGAAACCCTGAACGGGCTTGAGCGCCGTCTCAGCTTCTCCGTTCCGCGTGAAGAAATCGGCAAGCAGGTCGATGCCCGCCTGAAGCGCGTGGCCAAGACCGCCAAGATTGCCGGCTTCCGTCCGGGCAAGGCGCCGATCAAGATCGTTGCACAGCAATACGGTTTCCGCGTTCAGGAAGAAGTGCTTGGCGAAACCGTCGAGCGCTCGTTCGGCGAAGCCGTGCAGGAACAGAAGCTGCAGGTTGCCGGCTACCCGCGTTTCGAGCCGAAGGCCGATGCGGCCGAAGACGGTGATTTCCAGTTCATCGCGACCTTCGAAGTCTATCCGGAAGTCGCCATCGGCGATCTCGCCGGCAAGGAAATCGAAAAGCCGACGCTGACCCTCGGCGATGCCGAAATCGACAAGACCGTCGACATCCTGCGCAAGCAGCGCACCCGTTACGAGCGCGTCGAGCGCGCTGCCGCCGATGAAGACCGCGTCATCATCGACTTCAAGGGCACCATCGACGGCGAAGCCTTCGAAGGCGGCTCGGCAGACAACTACGCCTTCCTGCTGGGCAAGGGCCAGATGCTGCCCGAGTTCGAAGCCGGCATCCGCGGCATGAAGGAAGACGAAACCAAGAACGTCGAAGTCAACTTCCCGGCCGACTACCACGGCAAGGACGTGGCCGGCAAAACCGCCGTGTTCGCGATCACCGTCAAGAACGTCGCTGCTGCACAGCTGCCGGAAGTTAACGAAGACTTCGCCAAGGCCATGGGCATTGCCGACGGCGACGTGGCCAAGATGCGCGACGAAGTGAAGAAGAACCTCGAGCGCGAAGTGCGTTTCCGCCTCAAGGCCCGCGCCAAGGAAAACGTCATGACCGCGCTGATCGAAGCGGCGCCGGTCGACCTGCCGAAGTCGCTGGTCGGTCTGGAAATCGGTCGTCTGGCCGAACAGGCCCAGGCGGACTTGAAACAGCGCGGCATCGACCCCAAGTTGGTACCGTTCTCGCCGGCCATGTTCGAAGCGCAAGCGCAGCGTCGCGTGCACCTCGGTCTAGTGCTGGCCGAACTGGTGAAGGCCAACGGTCTGGAAGCCAAACCGGAACAGACCAAGGCAATCATCGCGGATCTGGCCGAGAATTACGAAGATCCGGCCGACGTGATCGCCTGGTACTACGAAGACCGCCAGCGTCTGGCCGGTCCGGAATCGATGGCGCTCGAAGACAATGTCGTGGACTTCGTTCTGTCCAAGGCCAAGGCTGTTGAAAAGCCGGTCAGCTTTGAAGAGCTGATGGGCCAGCAGGGCTAAGTTTCCTCCCTTGCTGAGCGGCCGGTCCGGGCTGCGGCAGACGTGACCTTCGGGTGCGCTGCTGCAACCGGCCGGCCGTTGTCGTCTGGTAGCGAAGAAAACAACCCACTCATTTGAGGTGATCATGCAACGATCGGAATTTGACCCGCAAGGCCTCGGCTATGTGCCGATGGTGATCGAACAGAGTGGTCGTGGTGAGCGCGCGTACGACATCTACTCGCGGCTGTTGCGCGAGCGGGTGATCTTTCTGGTCGGCCCGGTGAACGATGCCACGGCCAACGTGATCGTCGCGCAGCTGCTGTTTCTGGAAAGCGAAAATCCGGACAAGGACATCCACCTTTACATCAACTCGCCCGGCGGTTCGGTCACGGCCGGTCTGGCGATTTACGACACGATGCAGTTCATCAAGCCGAAGGTGTCGACCTTGTGCAACGGCCTTGCCGCATCGATGGGTGCCTTCCTGCTGGCCGCAGGTGCCGAAGGCAAGCGGTTTGCGCTGCCGAACTCGCGCATCATGATCCACCAGCCGCTGATCGGCGGTCTGGCCGGTCAGGCGTCGGACATCGAGATCCACGCACGCGAGCTGCTGAAGACCAAGCGTTCGCTCAATGAAATGCTTGCCAAGCATACCGGTCAGCCGATCGAAACGATCGAGCGCGATACCGACCGCGACAACTTCATGAGCGCTGCCGAAGCCAAGACCTACGGCCTGATCGACGACGTGCTGGTCTCCCGCCAGGCACTTGCCTGAGTATTCGACTGAACGATGTTTGTTCGCCCGGCGCGCGGCGCCGGGTGATTTGCTGATACGCTGTGCGCATCCACCCCGAAGCGTAACCTCAAGGAGGGGGGACCATGACCGACAAGACCAACGAAAAACTGCTGTACTGCTCGTTCTGCGGCAAAAGCCAGCACGAGGTGAAGAAACTCATCGCCGGCCCGCAGGTGTTCATCTGCAACGAGTGCATCGAGCTGTGCACCGACATCCTCAAGGATGAGGCCACGCAACTGCCCGGAGTCGAAACGGCGGCCGACGGCAGCAAGAAGCTGCCGGTGCCGACCGAGATTCGCGGCACGCTCGACCAGTACGTGATCGGCCAGGAACGTGCCAAGAAAATTCTGGCCGTGGCGGTCTACAACCATTTCAAGCGACTCTCGACCAAGGGCAGCAAGTCCGTGTCGGGCGTCGAACTCGCCAAGTCGAACATCCTGTTGATCGGGCCGACCGGCTCGGGCAAGACGCTGCTGGCGCAGACGCTGGCCAAGCTCCTCGACGTGCCGTTCGTGATCGCGGATGCGACAACGCTGACCGAAGCCGGCTACGTCGGTGAAGACGTCGAGCACATCATTGCCAAGCTCCTGGCGCAATGCGACTACGACATCGAGAAGGCGCAGCGCGGCATCGTCTATATCGATGAGATCGACAAGATTGCCCGCAAGTCGGAAAACCCGTCGATTACCCGTGACGTGTCGGGCGAGGGCGTGCAGCAGGCGCTGCTCAAACTGGTCGAAGGTACCGTGGCGTCGGTGCCGCCGCATGGCGGCCGCAAGCATCCGAATCACGAGATGCCGCAGGTCGATACCACGAACATCCTGTTCATCTGCGGTGGCGCATTTGAAGGTCTGGCGAAGATCATCCGCAACCGCTCGGTCAAGGGCGGGATCGGTTTTGGCGCCGAGGTCGTCAGCAAGGACGACAAGGCCGGTCTCGGCACCGTGCTGCACGACGTCGAACCCGACGATCTGGTGCGCTTCGGTCTGATTCCGGAGTTCGTCGGTCGTCTGCCGGTGATCGCGACGCTCGACGAGCTCGACGAAGCCGCGCTGGTCAACATTCTCACCGAACCGAAGAACGCGCTGCTCAAGCAGTACCAGGCACTGTTCGACATGGAGGGTGTCGAGCTCGACATCGAAGCCGACGCGCTGGCTGCGATCGCCAAGAAAGCGATGGAGCGCCGGACCGGTGCCCGTGGCCTGCGTTCGATCCTCGAAGGGACGCTGCTGGATACGATGTACGAGCTGCCGGCACTCGAGGGTGTGGCCAAGGTCGTTGTCGACAAGGCCGTGATTGACAGCGGGACGCCACCGCAGCTGGTTTACGGCGCGGTGGACGAGCCGGACCAGCCCGAAGCTGCCTGATCCAGTATCCGCCCGCCCTGTGCGGGCGGTTATCTTTGGGCAACGTGGACGCCCGGGCGTTGAAGTTCCGCCGGGCCGCCCACATTATTCGAACAACGCATAGCAACCTCATTCAAGGCAAACAACATGTCCGAGCCGCACGTGCCGCAGACCGAATCCGCCGCGTACCCGATGCTGCCGCTGAGGGACGTCGTCGTCTTCCCGCACATGGTGATTCCGCTTTTCGTCGGTCGGCCCAAGTCGATCAAGGCGCTGGAAGCGGCCATGGAAGCCGGGCGCCATATCCTGCTTGTCGCGCAGAAGAATGCGCAGAAAGATGAACCGGTGCTGGCCGACATTTACCCGGTCGGCACCATCGCCACGGTGTTGCAACTGCTGAAACTGCCCGACGGTACCGTCAAGGTGCTGGTCGAAGGCGTGCAGCGTGCCACCGTGACTTCGCTGGTCGACGAAGACGGCTACTTCCATGCCGACGCGACACCGTTCGACGGTGACGAGCACGAAGGCCACGAAGTCGAGGCCATGCGTCGCGCACTGCTGGCGCAGTTCGACCAGTACGTCAAACTCAACAAGAAGATCCCGCCGGAAATCCTCACCTCGCTGTCGGGGATCGAATCGGCCGGCCGTCTTGCCGATACCGTGGCCGCGCACCTGCCGCTCAAGCTCGAGCAGAAGCAGGCCATTCTGGAAATGCCCGACGTCGGCCGGCGCATGGATCACCTGCTCAAGCAGCTCGAGAACGAACTCGACATCCTGCAGGTCGAGAAGCGCATCCGTGGCCGCGTGAAGCGGCAGATGGAGAAGAGCCAGCGCGAGTACTACCTGAACGAACAGGTCAAGGCGATCCAGAAGGAGCTCGGGGAGCTCGACGAGAACGCCGATCTGGAAGAACTGGAAAAGAAGATCAAGCTCGCCGGCATGAGCAAGGAAGGCCGGGAAAAGGCCGATGCCGAGCTCAAGAAGCTGAAGATGATGTCGCCGATGAGCGCCGAGGCAGCGGTCGTGCGCAACTACATCGACACCCTGCTGGGCGTGCCCTGGAAGAAGAAGACCAAGATCAGCAAGGATCTGGTTGGTGCCGAGGAAGTGCTCGACATCGACCACTACGGACTCGAGAAGGTCAAGGAACGCATTGTCGAGTATCTCGCGGTGCAGACCCGCGTCGACAAGCTCAAGGCCCCGATCCTCTGCCTCGTCGGCCCGCCCGGCGTCGGCAAGACCTCGCTCGGTGAAAGCATTGCCCGCGCAACCGGCCGCAAGTTCGTCCGGATGGCGCTGGGCGGCGTGCGCGACGAAGCCGAAATCCGCGGCCATCGTCGCACCTATATCGGTTCGATGCCGGGCAAGATCGTCCAGAGCATGACCAAGGTCGGCGTCAAGAACCCGCTGTTCCTGCTCGACGAAGTCGACAAGCTCGGTCAGGATTTCCGTGGCGATCCGTCGTCGGCGCTGCTCGAAGTACTCGACCCGGAACAGAACCACGCGTTCAGCGATCATTACCTGGAAGTCGACTACGACCTTTCCGACGTGATGTTCGTGGCGACGGCCAATACGCTGAACATTCCGCCGGCGCTGCTCGACCGGATGGAGGTCATCCGCCTGTCCGGCTACACCGAGGACGAGAAGGTCAATATCGCGCTGAAGTATCTGGTGCCGAAACAGACCAAGAACAACGGCGTGGCCGACGGCGAACTCGACATTTCCGAAGCCGCAGTGCGCGACATCGTGCGTTACTACACGCGCGAAGCCGGCGTCCGTTCGCTCGACCGCGAGATCGCCAAGATCTGCCGCAAGGTCGTCAAGAACCTGATGCTCAAGCCGCAGGCCAAGAAGGTGCTGGTCACGCCGAAGACGCTGGAGAAGTACCTCGGCGTGAAGCGTTACGAATATGGCGTTGCCGAACAACAGAACCAGGTCGGCCAGGTCACCGGTCTGGCATGGACCGAAGTCGGCGGCGAGCTGCTGACGATCGAAGCGGTCACGATGCCGGGCAAGGGCAACATCCTGCGCACCGGTACGCTTGGCGACGTGATGAAGGAGTCGATCGAAGCCGCGCGTTCGGTCGTTCGCAGTCGTGCCGAACGCCTCGGTATCGGCACCGATGCCTTTGAAAAGAAGGACATCCACGTCCACCTGCCCGAAGGGGCGACGCCGAAGGACGGCCCGAGCGCCGGTATTGCCCTGGCGACGGCGCTGGTGTCGGTGCTGACCGATATTCCGGTTCGCTGCGACGTGGCGATGACCGGTGAAATCACCCTGCGTGGCGAAGTGTTGCCGATTGGTGGATTGAAGGAAAAACTGCTGGCAGCGCATCGCGGCGGAATCAAGCAGGTATTGATTCCGGAAGGCAACGTGAAGGACTTGTCTGAAATTCCTGACAATGTAAAACGTGGCCTTGTCATTCATCCCGTGAAATGGTTTGATCAAGTGTTGGGCTTTGCGCTGGAAAGGCAGCCCGTCGCGCTTGAACAAATCGCAGAAAGCACGACCGAAATTGTCAGCAAGAATGCAGCTTCCGAGGACGAGCAATCCCGCTCGCATCAGACGAAACACTAGTTGACACGTATTTTTGCCGCTTGCTATAAACTCTCTAGCAATCGGCCCGCCGGACCTAACCAACCAGAATGAAAGGGGACGTAAGTGAATAAATCTGAACTGATCGACGCTATCGCTGAATCTGCAGGCCTGTCCAAGGCTGCCGCTGGCAAGTCGCTCGATGCTGCAATCGAAGCCATTTCCAAGGCGCTGCAAGGCGGCGACGAAGTGACGCTGGTCGGTTTCGGCACCTTCTACGTTGCCGAGCGCGAAGCCCGCAGCGGCCGCAATCCGCGTACCGGCGAAACCATTGAAATCGCCGCAGCGAAACAGCCGAAATTTAGGGCTGGCAAATCGCTGAAAGATGCAGTACAATGATGTTCTTTCGTTGCTGCTGATGCAGTGACGAAACGGTTGGGTGGTTAGCTCAGTTGGTTAGAGCACCTGCTTCACACGCAGGGGGTCGGTGGTTCGAATCCACTACTACCCACCAATAAAGCGAAATTTGTTGGTCAGTAAATTGAAGCAAAAATAAGTTTGCAAAATTTCTGAAGCACGATATAATCGCTTTCTCTTCTGGAGCGGTAGTTCAGTTGGTTAGAATACCGGCCTGTCACGCCGGGGGTCGCGGGTTCGAGTCCCGTCCGCTCCGCCAGATTTGAGCAAAAAGCCAAGCGAAAGCTTGGCTTTTTGCTTTTCTGTCGTTTCATTTCTACGAAACGACGATGCCCCTGCCATTCGAGACAGCATGGTGCGGTTCTGGCATCATACTCCGCGAATTCTCGCGGAGTTGCGTATCCATGTTTGATCTTGTCCAGAAAAACAAAACGGCCGTTCAGGTCGTGCTTGGCCTGGTGGCGTTGGGGCTGGTGGTTGGCTTCGGTGTGTCCGGCTATAGCGCGATGCAAGGCGGGGACGACTTCTATGCCAAGGTCGACGGCAGCCGCATCACCGAGCGTGAAGTGGCGCAGGCGACCAGCGGCCGTCCGGTCTCGAACGAAGAAAAACCCAAGGTCGTCGAGCAGCTGGTTCAGCAGAGACTGCTGCTGCAAGCCGCTGCAAAGCAGAACTTTGCCGCGACCGACGCCGAGTTGCAGAAAGCCATCATGGCGATTCCTGCCTTTCAGGAAAACGGCCAGTTCAGCCCGAAGCGTTATGAGGAACTGTTGGCGGCCCAGCAGATGACGGTCGCACAGTTCGAAGAACGTCTGCGCGACGACATTGCCCTTCGCCAGCTGCTGTCGGCCTTCGTTTCCGGCAACTTCCAGTCGCAACGGACGATGGACCGGATGGCCAAGCTGCTGGGTGAAAAGCGCACGGTCTCGGTGGCCTTGCTCAAGCCGGAAAACTACCTTGCCCAGGTCAACGTCAGCGATGCCGAGATCAAGCAGTACTACGACAAGCACCAGCAGGAACTGAAAACGCCGGAGATGGTGAAACTGGCCTATGTCGTGCTGTCGCAGGCCGATTTGGCTCAGGCGCAAACCGTCAGCGATGCCGAGGTGCAACAGTATTTCGACGCGCACAAGGCCGATCTGGGCAAGGAAGAGCGCCGCGCGGCGCACATCCTGATTGCCGTTCCCAAGGGGGCCGGCGCCGAACAGGTGGCGGCAGCCAAGGCCAAAGCCGAGACGGTGCTGAAGGACGTCCGTGCCAACCCGGCTCGTTTCGCCGAGCTGGCCAAGCAGTATTCGCAGGATCCGGGTTCGGCGGAACAGGGTGGCGATCTGGGCTGGTTCGGTCCCGGTGCCATGGTCAAGCCGTTCGACGATGCGGTGTTCAAGCTTGAAAAGGGCCAGCTCAGCGGCGTTGTGCAGAGCGATTTCGGTTTCCACATCATCAAGCTTGAAGACGTGCGTGGCCGTACGCTGGCCGACCTGAAGCCGGAGATCGAGCAGAAGCTCAAGCTGCAGAAGGCGCAGACCACGTTCCAGAGCCAGTTGGAGAAATTCAACGAAGTCGTCTACCAGCAGGGCAGCAGCCTGCAGCCGGCCGCGGACCAGTTCAAGTTGCAGGTGCAACAGAGCGGCTGGGTGACCCGCCAGGGCGCGCAGGATCCGCAACTGAACAATCCGAAGCTGTTTGACGCGGTGTTCAGCGACGACGTCCTGAAGGGCAAACACAATACCGAAGCGATCGAAGTGGCGCCGGGTACAGTGGTGTCGGCGCGCATCGTCGAGCACAAACCGGCAGCGGTACCGCCGCTGGCGACCGTATCGGCGGAGCTGTCGGCCAAGCTCAAGCAGGAAAAGACACTGAAGCTGGCCCAGGACGACGGCGCGCGCAAGCTGGCCGCGCTGCAGAAGGGCGAGACCGTTGCCGCCGACTGGCAACCGGGTGGCGAGCTCAATCGTGGCGAGCAGCGCGGCATCGATCCGCAAACACTGAATGCGGTGTTCCGTGCGCCGGCGGACAAGCTGCCGGCTTATGTCGGCAATGTCGTGCCGCAACAGGGTTATGTCCTGTTCCGCGTCGAGAAGTCGACCCCGGCACCGCAGCTGGACCCGCAACTGCTGCAACGCATGCGCGAGGGACTTGGTCAGATGTATGGGCAGGTCGAGATTGCGAACTACATCGACAGCCTGCGGAAGTCGGCAAAGATCGAGTACGGTCGGGCACTGCAGGCCAAGCCTGCGCAGTAAGCGCTTCGGCAAACAAAACGGCGGGGAAACCCGCCGTTCTTATTTTTACGTCGAACGCCAGCGCGGCAGCCGCGATTCGAGCTGCGCGCGTATGCCTTCCTCGGCTTCGGGATGACGGTGCAGGTGGGCCAGACGGTGCGCCAGATCCGAGTTCATGGCGTCGTCGATCGGCCGGTGCGCGACCGATGCAATCAGCCGTTTGGCCGTCAACAAGGCATGCGGGCCGTTCTGCAGAACGGCGGCGAGCCAGATGTCGCACCATTGCTCGATCTCGGCCGCGTCGTTGCCGAGCTCATGGACCAGACCGATCTGTTGCGCGGTTTGGGCACTGAAATGCTCGCCGGTCAGCAGATAGCGCCGCGCGGCGCTCACGCCGATCTGGGTAACCAGGTAGGGGGCAATCATCGCCGGCACCAGACCGGCGCGGACGTCGGGCACGGCGAAACGGCTGTCGCGGTGGGCAACGATCAGGTCGCAACAGGCAATCAGTCCGACGCCGACGCCGACGGTCTGACCGTGGACACGGGCAATCGTCGGCACCGGCATCCGGTCGACCAGCTGCAGCAGCCGCGCCAGTTCGAGCGCTTCGTCGAAATGGTGGTCCTGGTCATGTTCGAGCATCCTGGCCTGCCAGCGTTCGTCCTGGCCGGTACAGAAGTCGCTGCCTTGTGCCTTGAGCACTACAGCGCGGAGGCGTGCATTCTGGGACAATGCCGTCAGGCAGGCCGTGAGCTCGGCAATGAGGATTTCGTTGACGGTCTGGGTGCCGTCCGCGTGCAACGTCACCGTTGCCACACCGTTGTCCGAGAATTCGTAGCTCAGTGTGTCACTCATGATCGGCTCAGGGTTGACTGTTGCTGGCATGCTACCAGCATCCTTGCTGCTTGGGTCTACGTCTGTCAGGAATGCGGTCGCGGTTGGGCCTGCGGCCGGCGCTGTGCTACATTGCGACGTTTTTCGGGGCCATTTCCGGCGCCGATGCGGTATTGGCTGTGAAGGCAGATTCGGGATTGTCCATTCAAGTGCGTGACGTCATCAAATCCCTGTTGTGGGGCCTGCTGCTGCTCGCCCCGATCCCGGCGTTCGCGGTTCCGGTCGCGTTCGGTGGCTCGAACGGTACCACTCTCACGGGCGAGTATTTCCCGCCACCGAACGGCGCCCAGCGCGCACCGGCCATGCTGCTGCTGCACGGCTGTGGCGGCCTGTGGAGCAGGCCCGGCGTGCTGACCGTACGCCATGCGCGCATGGCGAGTCTGCTGCAGGAACTCGGCTATGGCGTACTGCTGCTCGACAGTTTCAGCAACCGCGGTCTGCGGGAACAGTGCACGGTACCGGCCAGCGAACGCAGGGTGAATGTGCAGCAGCGCGTCGACGATGCGCAACGTGCGGTCAACTGGCTCAAGCTGCGCCGGGAGATCGACGCCAATCGTGTCGGAGCCCTCGGCTGGTCCAACGGTGCGACGACGCTGCTGAACCTGGTCGGCAAGGAAAAGCCCGGCATCAAGACGGCGGTGGCGTTCTATCCGGGGTGCGCGCAGCTGGCGCGCCGCGCCCGCTACGTGCCGGCGGTACCGACGCTGATCCTGATCGGCGAAGCCGACGACTGGACACCGGCGGAAGCCTGTCAGCGTCTCGCCGAGAAGGTGGCCGACGATACCTTCCACCTCGTCACCTATCCGGACACCTATCACGATTTCGACGTGCCGGGTAACGGCACGCGTGTCCGCAAGGATGTACCGGCAGCGGTCGACCCCAGCTACGGGGTGACGATTGCGCCGAACCAGACCGCGACCGACGATGCTTACCGGCGGACTTTCAAATGGATCGGCCGCTGGCTCGATCCGGATCGGCTCAAGCCGTCGCGCAACGACTACAACCCGGTGCTGCGCCTGCAATAGGCGTCGAGTGCGCCGCACAACGCCGGCACGGCCTCGAACAGGTCTGCCTCCCAGGCGATGTCGGCCAGCCGCATCATCGGTGCATCCGGGTCGGTGTTGATCGCGACGATCAGCTTGCTGTCGCGCATGCCGGCAAGATGTTGCGCTGCGCCGGAGATGCCCGCAGCGACATAGAGTTCGGGGGACACGATCTGCCCGGTCTGGCCCACCTGCAAGCTGTTCGGTGCGTAACCTGCGTCGACTGCCGCACGCGATGCCGCCAGTGCGCCCCCTAGGCGTTCTGCCAGTGGTTGCAGCACCAGTCGGAAGCGGTCCGCCGAGGCCAGTGCGCGACCGCCGGCAACCAGTGCACGGGCATCCTTGAGCGCCAGGCCGCCCTGCGCCTGGCGTCCGAGCACACGCAGCAGCGGTGTCGCTACCGAAGCCGGTGGCGACACCGCCCGCCGGACCGGCAGGTCACCAGCCACAGGCGGGAAGGCCGCTGCGCGTACCGTCATCCACTGCCGCGGTTGTCCGCTCTGTACCGTTTCGATCAGGTCGCCGGCATGGATCGCCCGTCGTACGGTGTCGCCGGAGACGAGCTCGATGACGTCGCTGAAGGGCTGTGCGCCGTCGAGTGCGGCGGCGCGCGGCAGCCAGTCCTTGCCCGTACTGTCGGCGGCGCCGATCACGTAGCGATAGTCCCGGGCCAGTGCCGCAATCCAGCTCGCCAGGGCAACGACGTCGGTCGGGACGGCCTCGCAGTGCAGGCGCTGCGTCGCGCCCTGCAGCACGGCATCGTCGGTCGCCGGATCGGCGAGCACGTCGATGTCGGCCGCCAGCCGTACCGCCGCGCTGATCAGGCCGGGGATTTCCGCCACCGGCACACCATGGGTGACCACCAGCGCGCGCGACGATGAATCGAACGGCGCCGGTCTGGTACCAAGGGCTGTATTGGCCCGACCGAGGCCGCCGCGCGCGACGAGCGCGGCGACGCATTCGTCGGCCGACGTCACGCGAATGCCTGCGGGACGTGCGGGGGGATGCGCCACCGCCAGACGCCGGCATTGGGGGATGATGCTGATGCCCAGTGTCGCCGGCGCCAGCTGTTCGATGGTCTTGCGCTTGGCGGCCATCAGCGCCGGCAGTTTCACGTAGCGCGGTGTATTGAGGCGCAGATCGGCGCTGATCACTGCCGGCAGGGCAAACTCGACCGTCTCGATCCCGCCGTCGATCTCGCGTTCCACCTGCCAGTCCGGATGACCGGCGCGGATGGCCGATGCGAAGCACGCCTGCGGCCAGCCAAGCAGGCCGGCGCACATTTGCGCGACCTGATTCGCGTCGTCATCGATCGCCTGTTTGCCGAGCAGCAGCAGATCGACCTGCTCGCTGCGTGCCAGCGTTGCCAGCAGCCGGGCCACCTGCAGCGGTTCCGGGGCGAGCGGCACGTCGATGTGCAGGGCGCGATCCGCGCCCAGTGCCAGCGCCTGCCGCAAGGTCTCTTCGACCTCGGCCGGGCCGATGCTGACCGCAACGATTTCGCCGGCGTGCCCGGCCTCGCGGAGCCGGACGGCCTCCTCCAGCGCGATGGCATCGAACGGATTCATCGCCATGCGCACGTTGGCGAGGTCGACATCGAGCCCGTCGCTGCGCGGAGAAACGCGGATCGCATGATCGGCGACCCGCTTGACCGGAACCAGTACCTTGAACATCGTCTTGTCACAGCATATGCATACGTTGTCCCAATTCTAACGGCTGCGCCGAGGTACACATGCAATACGGCTTTGAAGACCTGTCGATCGGCCTGTCGGCCGAATACCGAAAAACGGTCACCGAGACCGATGTCGTCCTGTTTGCCGGCCTGTCCGGTGACAACAACCCGATGCACATCGACGAGGAGTTCGCGCGCGAGACGCGTTTCGGCGGCCGCATCATTCACGGCATGCTGACCGCGTCGCTGCTGTCGACGGTGATCGGCACCCGCATGCCCGGTCCGGGCGTGATCTACATGGCGCAGAACCTGCGATTCCTCAAGCCGGTGAAGATCGGCGACACGGTGACCGCCAGTGCAACGGTGAGCGAGCTGATGCCGGAAAAACAGCGTGCGCGGCTGGTGACACGCTGCACGGTCCGCGGCGAAGCGGTGATCGACGGCGATGCACTGGTCTGGGTGCCGCTGCGCAAGGCTTAGGCGCTGCGTAAGCGGATTTGGCCGGTTTTGCGTTTCGCGCCACCGCCGGTCCGGCCGGCATCGCTTTGGTCTAGAATCGGCGTTTTACCCGGGATGACACCATGACTTCGCTTTCCGCTTTCGATTCGCGCCTGACCGATGTAGACGGCGTCTCCATCATTTCGTCGTCGACCGTTTTTGGTGGCGAGGGCGGACTGCCGCTGCTGGCGGTCGAAAACGCACAGGGCAAAGCACTGATCGCGCTGCAGGGGGCGCATCTGGTGTCGTTCGTGCCGGCGGGCGGCGAGGACGTATTCTGGCTGTCGCCGAAAGTCGCGTTTACCGAAGGCAAGGCGATCCGCGGCGGTATTCCGCTGTGCCTGCCGTGGTTCGGCGGTCATCCCGACGGCAAGCCGGCACACGGTTTTGCGCGCATCAGCCAGTGGCAGCTTGCGGCCGCCGAGACCGTGGCGGACGGTGCCACCCGTGTGACGCTGGTACTGGAGCCAAGCGACCTGTCGCAGAAGTTGTGGGGCGAGGACTTCCGTGCCGAACTGGTGGTGACCGTCGGCAGTGCGCTGACGCTCGACCTCCGCTTCGAACACCGGGGCCGCACCCCGGTCGCGTTCAGCCAGGCCTTCCACACCTATTTCGCGGTTGACGATGTTCGGCAGTCAACCATCGGCGGCCTCGACGGTACGACGTTCATCAACACCGTTGGTGGCGCGAACACCCGCCATGCCCAGAGCGGGGCGCTGCAGCTCGCCGGCCCGACCGATCGCGTCTACGTCAATGTCCCGGCGGTGCAGACGATCACCACACCGAGCCGGACGATCCGCATCGACAGCACCACGCAAAGCGCCGTGGTCTGGAACCCGTGGGCCGAGTCTGCAGCGAACATGGCCGACATCGGCGACGCGTGGTCGCAGTACCTGTGCGTCGAGCGCGGCGACGTGTTCGACAACGCGGCCGAACTGGCGCCGGGCGCCAGCTACCGCGCGACAATGACGCTGTCGGTCGACTGATCGGCCAAGAACCCGCGCAGCGCCCGGCCGAGCCGGGCGTTGTCGTTTTGGGGCCCGGTTTTGTGGTCAAATACGGCTTTGATTTCAGGCCGATTCTGCCGCGATGAAATACCAGGATTTGCGCGATTTTTTTGCCCAGCTCGAGACGCTGGGCGAAGCCCGCCGTGTCCGGATACCGGTGTCGCCGGTACTGGAAATGACCGAGATCTGTGACCGGACCCTGCGCGCGCAGGGGCCGGCCATCCTGTTCGAGAACGTGCCCGGTTACAGGATGCCGGTACTCGGCAACCTGTTCGGCACGCCCGGACGCGTTGCGCTCGGCATGGGGGCACAGGAGGTCAGCGCACTGCGCGAGATCGGCAAGACGCTGGCCTACCTGAAAGAGCCCGAGCCGCCCAAGGGATTCAAGGATGCGTGGGACAAGCTGCCGCTCCTGAAGCAGGTGCTGTCGATGGCGCCGAAGGAAGTCCGCAAGGGCGCCGTGCAGCAGAACGTGGTCGAAGGCCCCGACGTCGATCTGGCGACGATTCCGGTCCAGCATTGCTGGCCCGGCGACGTGGCGCCGCTGATCACCTGGGGGCTGGTGGTCACGCGCGGGCCGAACAAGAAGCGCCAGAATCTCGGCATCTATCGCCAGCAGGTCATCGGCAAGAATCAGGTCATCATGCGCTGGCTGGCGCATCGCGGCGGCGCGCTGGATTTTCGCGAGCATGCCAAGCAGCATCCCGGCACAGATTTCCCGATCGCCGTGGTGCTCGGGTGCGACCCGGCGACCATCCTCGGTGCCGTGACGCCGGTGCCCGATACGCTGTCCGAGTACCAGTTCGCCGGACTGCTGCGCGGCAGCAAGACCGAGCTGACGCAATGCGTCGGCAGTGATCTGCAAGTGCCCGCGACGGCCGAGATCGTGCTTGAGGGCGCGATCAAGCCGTGCGCACCGGGGTTCGAGGGCGTGTCCGGGCATGGCGTACCGGTCAAGGAAATCGGCGGCTACCTGCACGCGCTCGAAGGACCGTACGGCGACCATACCGGTTACTACAACGAGCAGGACTGGTTCCCGGTGTTCGAGATCGACCGGATCACCCACCGCGACAACCCGATCTATCACAGCACCTACACCGGCAAGCCGCCGGACGAGCCGGCGATGCTCGGCGTGGCACTGAACGAAGTGTTCGTGCCGATCCTGCAAAAGCAGTTTCCCGAGATCGTTGACTTCTACCTGCCGGCCGAAGGCTGCAGCTACCGGATGGCGATCGTCTCGATCAAAAAGCAGTATCCGGGCCACGCCAAGCGCGTGCTGTTCGGCGTGTGGTCCTTCCTGCGCCAGTTTATGTACACCAAGTACATCGTCGTCGTTGACGATGACGTCGATACGCGTGACTGGAAGGAAGTGATCTGGGCGATCACCACGCGGATGGACCCGGTGCGCGACACCGTGCTGGTCGAGAACACGCCCATCGACTACCTCGATTTCGCCAGCCCGGTTTCGGGCCTCGGCGGCAAGATGGGGCTCGACGCGACCAACAAGTGGCCCGGCGAGACGAACCGCGAATGGGGCAGGGTGATCGAGCGCCAGCCCGATGTCGTCGCCCGTATCGATGCGATCTGGGCCGAGCTGGGGTTGTAGGAGGGACAGGGCATGTGGTTTCTGACCGAACTGGCTGAACGGCGGATCGCACAGGCGCGCGATGCCGGTGAACTCGACAACCTGCCCGGTGCCGGCCAGCCCTTGCCCGACGACATCGACCCGCTCGTCCCCGAGCACCAGCGGATTGCATATCGCGTGCTGAAGAACGCCGGCTACCTGCCGCCCGAACTGGAGATGCACAAGGAAGCGGTCGAGTTGGCGTTGCAACTGGCCGACATCAGCGACGATGCGCAAAAGGCCGTATTGGCCGACCGGCTGGGCCGGCTTAACCTGTTGCTGGCCGAGACCGGGCAGCGCCAGCTGGTTGTGCCGCTCGACTATGCATCACGGCTGGCCACGCATCTGGCCCGTCACTGAACACCGGATTCAAGGATTCCCATGTTTACTTCTCCGTCCCGCGAATTTCCGTTTTCCACGCAGGATTTCGACAAGATCCGCAAGATGATCTACGACTACGCCGGCATCGCGCTGGCGCCGGGCAAGGAGGACATGGTCTACGGCCGGCTGGCGCGGCGCCTGCGTGCGCTGGGGCTGAACAGTTTTGGTGAGTACCTGCACCGGATCGAGTCGGGAGATACGCGCGAGTTCGAGCTGTTCACCAATTCGCTGACGACCAATCTGACGTCGTTTTTCCGCGAAGCGCACCATTTTCCGGCACTGATCGACCAGCTGCGTGCGCAGCGCGAGCGTGGCGGTACCCTGCAGCTGTGGTGTTCGGCCAGCAGTACCGGTGAAGAGGCATGGAGCATGGCGATCAGCGCCTGTGAGGCCTTCGACACCCTGACGCCGCCGGTGCAGATCATTGCAACCGATCTGGACACCCATGTGCTCGAAACCGGCCGTACCGGCATCTACAGCGGTGACGACGTCGAAAAGCTCGATCCTGCGCGTGTGCGGCGCTTCTTTGTCCGCCAGCCCGATGGCCGCTATCAGGTCCGGCCCGAACTCAAGTCGCTGGTCACGTTCCGCCAGCTGAACCTGATCGCGCCGACCTGGCATGTCCGCGGACCGTTCGATGCGATCTTCTGCCGCAACGTGATGATCTACTTCGACAAGCCGACGCAGGCGCGCATCCTCCAGCGCTTTGCACCGCTGCTGAAGCCCGAAGGGCTGCTGTTCGTCGGGCATTCGGAGAACCTTTACCACTCGGCCGACCTGTTCAAGCTGCGTGGCAAGACCATTTACCAGCTGGCCAGGGCCGGCTGACAAGTTCCGCAGAATCCGACGGAAGGGCACGCGTTCGCTTGGGGCCGCCTTGAAGGGTTGTATAGCTTGGAAAGGCAGGCTGACAACCCCAAAGGGTGGCGATGATGAGCAAATCATGTGTCTTGCGGTCGAACTTCCAATGGCTGGTCCTGTGTTCGCTGTTGGCGTCCTGTGGCGGGGGCGGTGGTGGCGGGGGAGGCTCAAGCGGGACGACCGGCACCAGCAGTACCAATAGTCCGACCAGCACCAGCAACCCGAGCAGTCCAAGCAGCACCGACACCACGAGTTCGACGAACAGCAGCGAGGTCGCGACCGGGAGTCGCAGTCCGGCCGAAGGCATGTGGGTCGGTTCGACGAGCAGCAACCGGACGGTCACCGGTTTCGTGCTCGACGATGGCAGCTACTGGTTCCTGTATTCGCTGCCGAATTCCGGGGCGACGCTGGCCGGTGTGTTGCAGGGCAAGTTCACCGCCGCGAATGGCATCCTGAGCACGGCCAGTACGGTCGACCTGAACGCGCTAGGCAACAGCCGCACCGAGCCATCGGTGGCTGGCACCTATCAGACCAAGAAAACGCTGACGCTGAATGGCGCCGCGGCCGGCACCTTCAACACCGGTTACTCGTCGCAATACGAGGGCACGCCGAGCCTTGCAAAGCTGGCGGGCGTGTTCAAGGGCAGCTACGCGACCAGAACGATGACGGACAGCGTGTCGTTCAGCATCAACGCCAACGGTACCGTGGTCGGCACCAGCACCAGCTGTACGTTCTCGGGCAAATTCAGCCCCCGTTCAACCGCAAACCTGTACGACATGGGTCTGACGCTGACCGGCACCGGATGCATCGGTGGTGGCGGCAGTGTCGAACTGAACGGGATCGCCTATCTGGATGCGGCGGGGACGACGCTGTATACCGTGGGTCTGGAAGGCAACCGCGACCGCGGCATGATCTTCAACGGCTTGCGGGTCCAGCAGTAAGGCTCAGAGGTAGAGCATCGCCCGGCCGACCTCGAGCGCCTTGGCGTCGCCGGCCAGCAGCCGCAACACCTCGAGGGCAAACTGCCCGCTGGTGCCGGCGGCGCGCGATGTGGTGATCAGTCCGTCGGTAACGACCTGATAGGTGCTGACCGTGGCACCATGCCCGGCCAGCACCGGCTCGCAGCCGGGAAAGCACGTTGCCGACTTGCCCTCGAGCAGCCCGGCCTTGGCAAGCACCGTCGGCGCGGCACAGACCGCAGCGACGCGTTTGCCGGCATCGCGGTACGCACGGAGCCGGTCGGCGAGGTCCGCGCTGGCAGCCAGTGCCTGCGTGCCGGGGCCGCCGCCGGGCAGCACGATGGCATCGGCGATCTCGCCATCCACCGCCGCGAACGGCAGGTCGGCCTGGATCACGATGCCGTGCGCGCCTTCGACCGACAGCGTGTCGTCCAGCGCAATGGTCGAGACGAAGACGCCGCCGCGGCGCAGCACGTCGACGATGCTGACGAACTCGACTTCCTCAAACCCGGGGGCCAGGTAGACGTGAGCGGTGGCCATGATCATTTCCTCGAGGTGACGATGCGTCACCCTAGCCGTAAATGGGCAGGAACAGGAACAGTTTAATCACGATCGCATTGGCAATGTCGATGAAGAACGCCCCGACCATCGGTACGACGAGGAAGGCGACGTGTGACGGGCCGAAACGGTCGGTGATGGCCTGCATGTTGGCGATCGCCGTCGGCGTCGCGCCGAGGCCGAAGCCGCAATGGCCGGCGGCCAGCACCGCAGCATCGTAGTTGCGGCCCATCACGCGGAAGGTGACGAACATCGCGTACAGCGCCATGGCGACGGTCTGGACGGTCAGGATGGTCAGCATCGGCAGTGCCAGCGAGGTCAGCTCCCACAGCTTGAGGCTCATCAGGGCCATCGCCAGGAACAGCGACAGGCTGACGTTGCCGAGTACCGAGACCGCACGGTCGAACACGTGATACCAGCCGAGCTTGCCGAGGCCGTTGCGCAGCACCACGCCGACGAAGAGCACGCAGACGAAGGTCGGCAGTTCCAGCCAGGTGCCGTTGAGCCAGCCGGCGATCATCTGGCCACCGGCCAGCGACACGACGATCAGCGCCAGAGTTTCGATGAAGGCCTGAGCGGTGATCAGCCGGACCGCCTTCGGCTGCTCGAACGCCATCGGGTGCGAGGTGTCGGCGGCTTCGCCGGTGGGCAACGCGACTTTCTTGACCAGATGCCGCGCGACCGGTCCGCCGATCAGCCCGCCGAGCACGAGGCCGAAAGTGGCGCAGGCAATGGCGACTTCCGTCGCCGATTCGAGCCCGTAGGTCTGCGTGAACACGCTGCTCCAGGCCGCTCCGGTGCCGTGGCCGCCCGAGAGCGTGATCGAGCCGGCCAGCAGGCCCATCAGCGGATTCAGGCCGAGTGCGGTCGCGATCGCGACGCCGAGCGTGTTCTGCACCAGCAGCAGGCCGAGCACGACGAACAGGAAGATCGCGACGGTCCTGCCGCCTTTTTTCAGGCTGGCCAGATCGGCGCCGAGGCCGAGGCTGGCGAAAAAGGCCAGCATCAGCGGAGTCTGGATGCTGGTATCGAACTGCACCTGGACGTCGGCGGTGATGCGCGCCAGCAGCAGGACGATGGCAACCAGCAGGCCGCCCGCAACGGGTTCGGGAATGCTGTAGGCACGCAGCGGCGGGGTGACGGCGACGATCTTGCGCCCGAACAGCAGCACGAGCGAGGCGGCAACGAGCGTGCCGTAAGTATCGAGTGCGAGCATCGCCTCTCCTGTTGTCTTGTATGAAAACGGCCCCTGAAACAGGGGCCGTCGGCATTCTAGCAGCAGGGGGAAGTGTACTCTTTGTTACAAAATTCCCTTTTCATCATACCGATTCGAGTGCCAGCAGTTCGGCCACGGTCTGGCGGCGGCGGATCAGCCGGGTGTCGCTGCCGTCGATCAGGACTTCGGGAATCAGCGGCCGGGTGTTGTAGTTGCTCGACATGCTCGCGCCGTAGGCACCGCCGTCGTGGAAGACGATCCAGTCGCCGACTTCGGCTGCCGGCAGATCGCGCGGCGTTACCGTACCGCCTTCGCCCTGCGTGAACACATCGCCCGACTCGCACAGCGGCCCGGCGATGACGCTGGCGCGCTCGCCACCCTGCTTGGGCTGGCCATCGGCGTCGAGCAGCGAGACTTCGTGGTAGCTGCCGTACATGGCCGGGCGCATCAGGTCGTTGAAGCCGGCGTCGCAGAACACGAAATGGTTGCTGCCGACGTCCTTCATCGCCCGTACTTCGGCGACCAGCTTGCCCGATTCGGCAACGAGGAAGCGGCCCGGTTCGATTTCCAGCGTGACCGGGTGGCCGAGATGCGCCTCGATTTCCTTGCGTGCCGCGTCCCACAGGCTGAAGTAGTGGGCGGTGTCGATGCGTTCGCCGCCGACCCTGTACGGAATCGACAGGCCGCCGCCGGCCGAGATCGCCTTCAGGTCGCGGCCCGACGCCTTCACTTCCTTGATCATTGCGCCGCAGACGTTGCCGAGGTGTTCGTAATCGACGCCCGAACCGATGTGCATGTGCAGGCCGACCAGATCGAGGCCGTACTGGTCGATCAGTGCATACGCCTCGGCCAGATGCTCGAACCAGATGCCATGCTTGCTGGTTTCGCCGCCGGTGTTGGTCTTCTGGCTGTGGCCGTGGCCGAAACCCGGGTTGATGCGCAGCCAGACGCGATGGCCCGGGCTGACGCGGCCGAGCTGTTCCAGCATCTGCGGGCTGCCGGCGTTGACCGGAATGCCGTGCTCGACGACCTTGGCCAGCGTCGCCTCGTCGAGCAGGTCGGCGGTGAAGACGATGCCCGGATGGTCGCCCCTGGCGTCGTAGCCGGCGGCCAGTGCGCGCTCGATCTCGCCGAGCGACACCGAGTCGACCTTCACGCCCTGCGCCCGCATCAGCCTGAGGATGTGCGTGTTCGAGCAGGCTTTCTGCGCGAAACGGATCACGTCGAACTGCTGCAGCTGGGCGATGCGTTCGCGGATCACCGCCGCGTCGTAGGTCCAGAGCGGGGTGCCGTACTGGCGGGCGAGGGAAGCAAGCTGCGGGCCGTTGACCGGTTTCATCGGGGTATCTCTTCGGGAATCGGGATGGATTGCGGGATTGATTGTCGCCGCGTATTCAACCAGCCCGGCGCGGCGTGGTAAAACATTCTTTTCTAATTGCCGATCAGCGCCGCTAATGCTCGACTACAAGCTCCTCGAAGCGCTCGATATGGTTGCCCGCGCCGGCAGCTTCGACGGTGCCGCGCGCCGGCTGCACCTGACCCAGTCGGCGGTGTCGCAGCGGATTCGCCAGCTCGAGGAAAAACACGGCTGCGTGCTGCTGTCGCGCGATCCGGTCGCACCGACGCCCGAAGGCGAACGGCTGCTTGCGCACGTGCGGCGGGTGCAGCAGCTCGAGGCCGAACTGGCGCGCGACGCCGGCGCGGCCGACGCCTGGCGCAGCGTGGCGATCGGCGTCAACGCCGACAGCCTTGCCGTCGGCCTGATCGCCGCGCTGGCGCCGGCGCTGGCGGCGCAGCACATCCTGCTCGACTGCGTGATCGACGACGAGGCGTACACGCTCGAATCGCTGCGGCGCGGCGCCGTCGTCGGCTGCATCGCCAGCGAGGCGGCGCCGGTGCCCGGTTGCGCTGTACGGCCGCTCGGCGGTTTGGACTACCTTCCGGTCGCAACCCCTGATTTTGCCGAACGCTACTTCAAGGCCGGCCTGAACGCCGCGACACTGGCCGCCGCACCGGCTGCGGTGTTCGCCCATCGCGACAGCCTGCACCGGCGCTGGTTGCGTGAAGCGCATGGTCTGGCCGAAGGCAGCTATCCGGCACACGTGATCCCCGAGTCGAACGCGCTCTACGCCGCCGCGCTCGCCGGCATCGCCTATGCGGTGGTGCCGAAGGCACAGGCGGCCGCGGCCCTGCGTGCCGGCCGTCTGGTCGGACTGGGCGCAACCACGCTGACGGTGCCGCTTTTCTGGCACCACTGGACAAAACAATCACCGGTTGCGGAGCAAATCGGCGCGGCGCTGGTCGAATTCGCAGCAGGCCATTTCAACCCCTTGCCCGGAGAGCCGTCATGAGCCCCGAAATCGTCTTCCTCGATCGCGAAACCCTGCCCGCAACGGTGCGCCGGCCCGAGGCGCCGCACCGCTGGGTCGAATATGCACAAACCGGCATCGACGAGGCGAGGGAGCGCTTGAGGACGGCGACGGTGGCGATCAGCAACAAGGTGCCGCTGACTGCCGAGCTGATCTACGGCGCGCCAGAGCTCAAGTGCATTGCTGTCGCGGCGACCGGTTACAACATCGTCGATCTGGCCGCCTGCCGGGACCGCGGCATCGTCGTGTCGAACATCCGCGATTACGCAACGGCCGGCGTGCCCGAACACGCACTGATGCTGATGCTGGCACTGAAACGCCAGCTACTGTCGTACAGGCGCGATCTGGCCGGTGGCGCATGGCAGCGCGCACCGGGTTTCTGCCATTTCGGTGCGCCGCTGCACGATCTGGCCGGTGGCACGCTGACCATCGTCGGCAGTGGCGCGCTCGGTCAGGCGCTCGGCAAGCTGGCGCGCGCGCTCGGCATGCATGTGATCTTTGCCGAGAAGAAGGAAGCAACCAGTCTGCGCCCCGGTTACGTGCCGTTCGATCAGGCGATCGCGCAGGCCGACGTCATCAGCCTGCACTGCCCGCTGAACGAGCGGACCCGCAACATGATCGCAGAGCGCGAACTGGGCCTGATGAAATCCGACGCCGTACTGATCAACACCGCCCGGGGCGGACTGATCGACGAAACGGCGCTGCTTGAAGCTCTGCAGACCGGCCGCATCGGCGGTGCCGGGCTCGATGTGCTGATCGAGGAGCCGCCGCGCAACGGCAACCTGCTGCTCGATGTCGACCTGCCCAACCTGATCATCACGCCGCATATTGCCTGGGCGGGCGCCGAGACGATGCAGCGGCTGGCCGACCAGTTGATCGACAACGTCGATGCCTTCCTGCGCGGTGAGCCGCGCAACGTGGTGTCGTGATCACGCCTGCCGCAGACGACAACGCCGCCCGAGGGCGGCGTTTTTCATGGCGTCATGCCGCCAGCGTTGACCTCACTCAAGCTCGACATGTCCCGCTTCGCTGCATTCGCGGTCGTTCGGGTCGAGCTGCCAGAAGATCCATGCGCTGATCGCGGTGATGACGCCGACGCAGGCGAACGTGACCTGGAATGCGCTCAGCGCCGTGCCGGCCTCGGCATGGCCGAAGTAGTCGCTGAAAGCGCCGAGCATTGCACCGGCGGCGGCGACGCCGAGGCTCATCGACAGCGTCATGATCATCGACAGCAGGCCGTTGCCTTCCGAAGCCTGCGAGGTTTCCAGATCCTTCAGCGCCAGGGTGTTCATCGCGGTGAACTGGATCGAGTTGACGCCACCGAACAGCGCCAGCTGGACGATGCGCAGCCACAGCGGTTCGTTGGCCGAGAACAGCGCGAAGCTCATGATCATCAGCCCGGTCAGGAAGGTGTTCGAGACCAGCACGCGCCGGTAGCCGAAGCGCTGGATCAGCGGCGTGACCCAGCGCTTGGCGGCGAGGCCGGCGACGGCGGTCGGCAGCATCATCAGCCCGGCCTGTAGCGGCGAGAAGCCGAGGCTGACCTGCAGCATCAGCGGGATCAGGAAGGGCACGGCACCGGCGCCGATCCGCGCGAACAGGTTGCCCCAGACGCCGATCGTGTAGGTGCGGACGTGGAACAGCGTCAGGCTGAACAGCGGTTTCTCGTGCCGGCCGGCATGCAGCACGTAGACGCAGATTGCGGCCAGCCCGGCGATCAGCAGCAGCGTCACCATCACCGTTTTCAGCCCGAGTTCGGCCAGGCCGTCGAGCGAGACCGAAATCGTCACCATCGCGAATGCCAGCAGCAGGTAGCCTGCGGTGTCGAAACGCTGCTGGTCGGTGCCGAAGAAGGCCGGCATGAAGCGTGCCGTGGCGATGGCGCCGAGGATGCCGATCGGTATGTTGATCAGGAAGATCCAGTGCCACGAAGCATAGACGACCAGCCAGCCACCCAGCGTCGGGCCGATCAGCGGGCCGATCAGTCCCGGGATGGTGACGAAGCTCATCGCCGCGAGGAACTGCGTGCGCGGAAACGCGCGCAGCACCGCCAGCCGGCCGATCGGCAGCAGCATGGCGCCGCCGATGCCCTGGATGACGCGGGCGATGACCAGCTGCCACAGCGCGTGCGCCTGCGCGCAGGCGAGCGAACCGATCGTGAACAGGATGATCGCCGCCAGATAGACGCGCTTGGTGCCGAAGCGGTCGGCCAGCCAGCCCGACGCCGGCATCAGCAGCGCAACGGTGAGCATGTAGCTGATCACCACCGACTGCATGCGCAAGGGGCTTTCGCCGAGGTTGGCCGCCATCGACGGCAGCGCGGTGTTGACGATGGTCGCGTCGAGCGTCTGCATGAAGAAGCCGATGGCGACCAGCCACAGCAACCAGCGGTTTTCCCTTTCGTCGTTCACGCGTTGTCCTCCTTGTCCACGGCACTGCTGTCGGATTCGAACAGGCTTTCGAGTTCGCGCATCGCGTCCTTCGTCGCCTGGATCATCTGCTGTTCGTCGTGCGACACCGCATGCTGGCGCTGCAGCAGCGACTCGTCGTTCGCGCGGAACAGCGCCAGCGTACGGTCGCGGCGCGCATCGCTCAGTCCCAGCCCGGTCAGCACCTGACCGGCAAGTTCGAGGCTGTCGAGAAAGGTTTCGCGCTGCAGCGCGGTCACGCCGAGATCCATCAGCCGGTAGGCGTGGAAACGGTTGCGCGCACGGGCGTAGATCTTCAGGTCGGGAAAGTGCTCGCGCACCATCTGCGCGGTCTTGAGCGAAGCCTCGATGTTGTCGATTGCCAGCACGAAGACCTTGGCTTCGTCGGCACGGGCGGCACGGAGCAGGTCGAGCCGCGAGGCATCGCCATAGAACACCTTGTTGCCGAAACGGCGGACGAAGTCGACCTGGTCGGCGCTGACTTCGAGCGCGGTGAAGCCGATCTTCTTAAGCCGCAGCACCCGGCCGACGATCTGGCCGAAGCGGCCGAAGCCGGCAATGATGACCGGTGTCGCGTGTTCGGGGGCGATCACGTCGAATTCGCGCTTGGGCTTGCGGTCGAGCCGCGGCGCGAGCCAGTGCTCGTGCGCATACACGATGAACGGTGTGGCGACCATCGACAGCGTGACGACGATGACCAGGAGGTCGGCCAGAGGCTGATCCATCACTTTCTGTTGCACGGCGAGGTTGAACAGCACGAAGGCGAACTCGCCGCCCTGCGCCAGTGCGACGCCGAGCCGGCGGGCATGAAAGTCGCCGGCCTTGCTGATCCGGCCGATCAGGTAGAGCACGGCGAACTTGACCGCGACCAGCCCGGCGATCAGGCCGGCGATCAGCAGCCCCTTGGTCGACAGCAGCCCCAGATTGGTCGACATGCCGACGGCGATGAAGAACAGCCCGAGCAGCAGGCCCTTGAACGGTTCGATGTTGGCTTCGAGTTCGTGGCGGTATTCCGAATCGGCGAGCAGCACGCCGGCGAGAAAGGCGCCGAGCGACATCGACAGCCCGGCGTTTTCCATCAGGATGGCCGTGCCGAGCGCCACCAGCAGTGTCGCCGCGGTGAACACTTCCGGATTGCCCGAACGGGCGATCAGCCGCAGCGCCGGCCGCAGCAGCAGCCGGCCTGCAAGGATGACGCCGACGACGATGCCGGTCACGCGCAGGGCGCCGAGCCAGCCGGGTTCGGCGCTCTTGATCGCGGCGACGCCGAGCAGCGGCAGCACCGCGAGGAAGGGGATGACCGCCAGATCCTGAAACAGCAGGATGGCGAAGCTGTCGCGACCATAGCGGGCGGTCAGCTCCTTTTTCTCGGCGAGCATCTGAAGCACGAAGGCGGTGGACGACAGCGCCAGCCCGAAACCGGCGACGACGGCAGCCTCGACGGTCAGGCCGAACAGCAAGGCCGCGCCGGCGAGTACGCTGCCGGTCAGCAGCACCTGGGCGCCGCCAAGACCGAAGACCGAACGGCGCAGCACCCACAGCCGGCTGGGCTGCAGTTCGAGGCCGATGATGAACAGCAGCAGCACGACGCCGAGTTCGGCAAAGTGCAGGATGCTGTCGACCTGGCTGACGAGGCCGAGCCCCCACGGCCCGATCAGCACGCCGGCGGTCATGTAGCCGAGCACGGCGCCGAGTCCGCTGAGCCGGAACAACGGCACCAGCGCGACGGCTGCGGCGAGGAAGAGTGCGATCTGGGCGGTCAGCGTCATGCGGTCATCCGGAAAGGGGGTGGGGCGGTATACATCACTGTAGCGGGGTCAGCCCTGATGGCCGGCCGGGACCGCACACAGCGAGAGCACGAAATCGTTGCTGCGCGCGAGCTGCAAGGTGTACTCGGCACCTTGCGGGCAGGCGTCGGACAGCGTTGTCGTCAGCCGCAGCGTCGCCGTACCGGTGCCGGCGGCAACGACCTCGGCATCGTGAAAGCCGAAGTAGCGGCGGACTTGCGGGTACAGCGCCTTGAACAGGCTTTCCTTCATCGAAAACACCGACGTGAACCATTCGGCTTCGCTTGTGCCGGCCGGTAAGTGCTGCCATTCGGCGGTCGTGCCGACCTGATCACGCAGGCGCTCGGCACGGGCGGCGTCGACCCAGGGCTCGACGTCGATGCCGAGCCCTGCTTGCAACGCGGCCGGGGCGACGGCGGCAAGGGCAGTGCCGTGGCTGTGCGTGATTGCGCCGACCCAGCCGGCCGGCCATTGCGGTGCGCGGTCGTCGCCGACGGCCAGCGCGGCCTCGCCGTCATGACCGGCCTGCCGCAACGCATCCCGGGCGCAGTAGCGGCCGGCCAGGAACTCGACCTTGCGCTTGAGCGCCGCGCCGGCCAAGGCCGCGGGCAGCAAGGCCGGATCGTAGCGTTGCAGCGCGGCTTCGTCGAAACCGAAGCGTTGCGCGCTCATGCACACGCCGGACGGCAGGACGGCCAGAGCGGGAAAGTCGTTGTCAGAAACCATGGTTGCAATCTTAACCCCGACTGGCGTCGCTCGCATGACGATGCGGTCGTCCTCGGGGGCAAAGCCTGCGGCGGCGGACGCATAAAATTTCTCGGATTCAAAGGAAATCGGCGCTGGCCAAAATGGCGTCGAGCCGCGTTGATGCTAGCTTCGGGGCTCACGAAATCCGGAGCGGAACATGGCAGCAACAAGCGGAATCGCCGTCGTCAGCGGTGCGGCACAGGGCATCGGCGCCGCCGTGGTCGACGCGCTGGTGGCGCAGGGGACGCAGGTGGTCGCGCTCGACAGCAATGCCGACGTGCTCGCGCGACGTTATGCCGGCGTCGCCGGCGTGACGCCGCTGGTGCTCGACGTGTGCGATGCCGCGGCGGTCGACCGGGCCGTGGCGCAGATCGAGGCCGAGATCGGTGCGATCGGCGCGCTGGCCAATGTGGCCGGCATCCTGCGCATGGGCGCACTGACCGCGCTGCCGGTCGACGACTGGATGGCAACCTTCGCCGTCAACACCCACGGGGTGTTCCACCTGAGCCGCGCCGTCGCCACACGGATGCAGGCGCGCCGCAAGGGTGCGATCGTCACCGTCGGCTCGAACGCGGCGTCGACACCGCGCACGCTGATGGGGGCGTACTGCGCGTCGAAGGCCGCGTCGGCGCAATTCACCCGCTGTCTCGGGCTCGAACTCGCCGAGTACGGCATCCGCTGCAACATCGTCTCGCCCGGCTCGACCGACACCGAAATGCAGCGGCAGTTGTGGACCGACGACAGCGGCCCCGCGCGGGTGATTGCCGGCTCGCTCGACGGCTACCGGCTCGGCATTCCGCTGAAAAAGATCGCCACGCCGGAGGACATTGCCGGTGTGGTGCTGTTCCTGTTGTCCGATGCCGCCAATCATGTGACGCTGCAGGACATCGTCGTCGACGGCGGGGCGACGCTGGGCCGCTGATCCGGACGGTCAGCGGCTCAGGCAGTGCTTGCCGCCGGCATTGACCTTTTCCTGCAGCGCCCGCATCGCATGGTAGTCGGTGTGCTTGAGGTCCTTGCCGAGCTGCTGGATCGCCGCGCCGTTCCAGACTTCGAAGTCCGACAGCCGCAGGACCAGATCGGCGATGCTGGTGCGTGACGACGGGCTGTCTTCGGCCGGGTGGATGGCCAGATGACTGATGCCGGCCGGCAGGGTGGTGATCCAGCTGTCGTAGCCGGCGTAGCGCTGGCCGGGTTTGCGCTGGTCCGGGTTGTAGTGCATGAAATAGGCATCGGGTGTGACGATGCCCTCGGCCTGCATCTGGCGCGTGGCTTCCAGCTGTTTGGCCACCGGCATGAAGAAGCCCTGCATCACGATCGGGATGCCGGTTTCGCGGGGCAGCTCGGTGTAGATTTTCAGCAGCGCCGGACTGGCGGCCCAGAACACCATGTGCGCGTCGAGATGGGTGATCGTCAGCCCGGCTGCGCGTACCTTGGCAATCTGCGCCAGCAGCTCCTTCTTCACCTCGACCGGATCGGCATGCTTGGCGACCTCCTGTGTCGTGGCCCATAGCCGGCCTTGCGGGTTGTACAGCGACGGTACCTCGGCTTTCGGCAGCACGCTGCCCCAGGGCTGCTTGTCCTGCCACTCGTTGGTCAGCGTCAGGTGTACGCCGATTGCGAGTTTGCGGTCCCTTGCCATTTTCGCTGCGGCGGCAAAATTCGGCGTCGGCGGCATGATCGACAGGTCCTGGATTTTCTGCCGGTCCAGCAGCGCGAACGCGGCCCTGTCGAGGTCCGGATGCATGCCGATGTCGTCGGCGTTGACAATCAGGACCTTGTCTTTGGGCGCAAAACCGAGGCACTCGCTCAATGCGGTGGCCGATGCGGACTGGGCGAAGCCGGCGGCCAGAAGGGCGGCCAGCATATGGCGCAGCGGGAAGGGCATGAAGGCGTTCCTGAATCCGGACAAGCCGTCATGATAGCAACGCAACGACGAGAGACAGCTTGATGCAAGTGCGTGGACCGGCCGATCGGGCCGGCCCACGTCAACCTGCGTTTAGGCCGGCTGCGTCAGCGGCGCCGGCAACAACCCGCTGGCGACCGCCTGACCGAAGTAGGCGAACAGCGTGCCCCGGTCGATCGGTGCGGCGTCGGCGTCGGGCAATAGTGCAAGGATGCGGTCGTGGCGGATCGGCCCCATGCGCAGTACGTCACTGCTGCTGCGCGTTTCGAAGAACGACAGTGTCGCGCGATCGTTTTCGTCGGCGTGCAGCGCCACCCGGGTCAGCCATTCGGGCATGCTGCAGCGTTCGAGCGCATAGCCGAACACGGTCAGCGCCGCGAACACGTCGGCCAGACCGACCCTGCCGTTGCACGCCAGCTGGTAGACGCCGCCCGCTGTCGTCGAGCTGGTTGCCGAGCCGGCCGTGGCCAGCCGCACCACGGTATCGGCAACGACGTCGACCGGTGTCCAGACTTCTTCGACATCGAAAGCCGGGGCGCAACGGGCGCGCACCGAGGCCCGGACGATGCGCCAGACCAGATCCTGCGGGTTGACCCAAGGCCGGCTACGCGGACCGACGACACGCCCCAGCCGGTACACGGCAACCGGCAGGCCACGGGCCTGCGCGTTCTCCAGCACGTGTTCCGACAGCCATTTGCTCTGTTGGTAGCCGTCGGCCAGACCACGGTGTGCCGGCACGAAACGCTCGGCCGCTTCGGGCGCCAGCGCCACCGCCAATGTCGAGATGTAGTGCAGCGGCACGCGCTGCGGTGCTGCCATGCGGACCAGCTCGCGCGTCGCCAGCACGTTGGCGGCGCGCAGGCTCCGGTAGTCGCGGACGACGCTGACCTGCGCGGCGTTGTGCCAGATCGTGTCGATCGAGCCGGCGAGTTCGGCGAACCGGGCATCGCTCAGGCCCAGTTGCGGCTCGGCCAGATCGGCGGCGATCGCCTCGATCCGCCCGACCGGCAACGGGCGCGACAGACCATGGCGGGCCAGTGCGACATGCACGCGTTCGAGCGCTTCGCCGTCACTGCCGGCGCGGACCAGGCAGACGATGGTCGCCGCGTTTTCGCGCAGTAGGCGGTCGAGCAGGTGGGCGCCGACAAAACCGGTGCAGCCGGTCAGCAGGATGCGCTGCGGCGGAACGGCCGATGCCGCGTGGCTACCGGAGGGCGTTGCGACAAGCCGCGCCGCCGCCGAGGCAGGGGTGAACCAGTTTTCCGGAACGTCGGCATCGGCGAGCATCGCCGCACTGATGCCGGTGTGCGCGGTCGTTTCGCCGGCAGCCAGCGCCTGCGCCAGTCCCGCCGGGGTCGGATGGCGGAACAGCGTGGCGACCTGCACCGGGCGCTTGAGTTCGCCGCTGAGCCGGTTGGCCATCTGGATCATCTGCAGGCTCTGGCCACCAAGCGCGAAGAAATCGGCATCGGGCGCAATCGGCGTGATGCCGAGAATTTGCGACCACACGGCCAGTACGGTGGCGAGCAGCGGATCGTCGACGGTGACGGCCGCGGTGTCCTCCAGTGCAAGGGTCGCCAGTGCCTTGCGGTCGATCTTGCCGCTGGCATTGGTCGGCAGCAATGCGGCGAAGTGGAACACTGTCGGGATCATCGCCGCCGGCAGCGTTTCGGCAAGGAATGCACGCAGGCTGGCGGTGTCGACGCTGCGATCGCTAGTGGCGTCTGCGACAAGGTGGGCAACCAGCTGCTTGTTGCCGTCGGCGCGCGTCTGGCCGAGCACTGCCGCCGATTTCAGCTGCGGGTGGCGCAGCAGCGCGGTTTCGACTTCGAGCGGCGAGACGCGATAGCCGCTGATCTTGAACTCGTCGTCGACGCGGCCGGCGAAGTAGAGCACGCCGTTCAGACAGCGGACACGATCGCCGGTGCGGTAGGCGCGGGGCGCGCCGGGCAGGGTGTCCAGCGTGACGAAGCGTTCGTCGGTCAGGTCGGCGCGGCCGTGATAACCGGCGGCCAGCGTCGGGCCGATCAGGTACAGCTCGCCTTCGACGTCATGGCCGCGTAGCGGCGTGCCGTCGGCGTCGAGCAGCACGGCGGCGAGGCCGGGCAAGGGGATGCCGATTGGCAGGGCACTGTCGCCACCGGCGGGATGCCAGTCCGAGACGTCGGCGCTGGTGGCCACGACGGTCGATTCGCTCGGGCCATAGGTATTGAACAGCCGGACGTGTTCGCCGGCGACGGCTTGCCATTGCGCCAGCCGCTCGGCTTGCGCCGCTTCGCCGCCGATGATCACTGCGCGCAGATCGGCAGGCAGCACGAGCGATTGCGTTGACAGGCTGTAGGCGAGTTCGTGCCAGAACGCCGTGGGCAGGTCGAGCACGGTGATGCGTTCACGCGCGCAGGCAGCGAGGAAATCGCCCATCGATTCGAGCATCGCATCGTCGCGGATCACCAGCGTGGCGCCGACCGACAGCGTGACGAAAATTTCCTCGACGCTGGCGTCGAAGGTCAGCGGCGCGAACTGCAACACGCGATCGGCGCCGCTGATGTCATAGCGCTGCGCCGCGGCGGCAACAAAGTGCGCCAATGCGCCGTGACGGATTTCGACGCCCTTGGGTGCGCCGGTCGAACCCGAGGTGAACACGAGGTAGGCCGGATCGTCGTCGCCCGTCACGACCGGGGACGCGAGGGGGGTGCCATGTGCGCCGCCCGCCGGCGACAGCAGTGTCGTGCTGCTCGGCAGGTTCAGTCCGCTGTCGCTGTCGGCAAGCAGCACGCGCGGCTGCACCTGATCGAGCACGGCCTGATGCCGTGCCATCGGGTGGCTCGGGTCGAGCGCGACATAGCCGGCACCGGCGTAGTGGATCGCCAGCAGGGCGATCACGGCCTGACTGCCGCGCGGCAAACGGATGGTGACCAGGTCGCCGCGGGTGACGCCGGCGGTGGCGAGCCGTCCGGCCAGTTGCAGCGCGGCCAGATGCAGCGCCGCGTAGCTGTAGGTCAGCGGGCCGTCGACGAGCGCGACCGCGCCGGGTTGCCGGGCGGCCTGGCGGGCGATTCGGGCCGGCACGTTGCTGGCGTCCGATGCCGGCGGCTCGCCATGCAGGACCTGCGGCACCGTCGGCCAATCCGCCAGCGCCGTCTGCGGCAGCGCCAGCCAGTTCTCCAGCAGCGACAGCAGCGTATTGCGATGGCGGGCCAGCGCATTGCGGTCGTAGCGTTCCGGGTGGCCGTCGAGATCGAGGTAAAGGGCGTCACCGCGCACATAGACCGCCAGCGACAGATCGTCGACCGGTCCGGCCGAGACGTTGTGCACGCTGGCGGTGCAATTGCCGAAGGCCAGCGGGTAATCGAACGGCATGATGTTGACGACGGTGCCGAACGGCCTGACAGGATGGTCCGCCGACGCGGCGAGGTCGTGGCGCAGCCGCTCGTAACGGTAGCGCTGGTGGCGGCGTGCGCCGGTCATGACCGCGCGGGTTGTCTGCGCCAGCATGCGCAGATCGGCCGTGTCGGGTGTGGTGGTGCGCAGCGGAATGATGTTCATCGCCATGCAAGGTACGCGCAGTGCCGCGCTGCCCAGCCGCAGCATCACCGGCAGGCCGAGCGTGGTTTCCCCGCCGCCGCGTTCGCGTTGCAGCCAGCCGGCGATGACGGCAAGCAGCAGTTCCGGCCAGTCGACGGCGAACTCGCGCGCGCGCTGTTTCAGGCTGGCGGCAAGTGTGTCCGGTAGCCGTCCGCCGGCGCGCAAGCCGCGCGCGAGGGCGTCGGGCGTGCGGCTCGACAGCGAGGGTGGTTCGGCGCCACCGGCCAGCGTCGCCAGCCAGTAGTCGCGGTCGGTGACGGCCTTGTCCGCCAGATAGGCCGATTCTTCGGCGAGCACCGGTGCCATCGCGGCAAAGGCGTTTGCGGATGGGGGCTGGCCGCCGGTCAGCGCGCGGTACTGCTCGGCGACGCGCCGGGCGATCAGGTTGAAGCCGAAGCCGTCGAGCGCGATGTGGTGCGCGCGCTGCAGCCAGGCATGCCGTTGGGGACCAAGCCTGAACAGCACATGGTCGTACACATGGCCGTCCGGCAGCGAGAACGGTTTGACGAGTTCGGCGTCGAAGGCGGCCGCCAGTGCGCCATGGTCGGCACTGGCGTCGCCGCCGAAGTCTCGAACCTGCAGTGCGCGGGGGGGAACACCGGCGATCTGCACCGGCTGGCCGTCGGTCTCGACGAAACGCACGTGCAGTGCCTCGGCTTCGGCCAGCGTCAGCGTCAGTGCGCGGGTAAAGGCCGCAACGTCGAGCGGACCGTCGAGGATCAGTGCTTCGGCCGCGTGGTAGACGGTGCTGTCGAAGCCGGCGCGCTGCTGGCCGAGCCAGATGCCGAGCTGTGCCTCGCTGAGCGGCAGGGCCGCTTCTGATTCAGATATCGGCAGCCCCGCGGTGGATGTCCCGTTGTGATCAGGCATGGGCGGCCTCGCCGCACAGCCTTGCGGTCCAAGCGTCCAGCGTCGGCGTCTCGGCCAGGTCGACGAAGCCGACGTCGGCGCCGAGCGCGCGCCAGCGTTCGACCAGCGCCATCAGGCGGATCGAATCGAGGCCGAGCAGCAGCAGGTTGTCGTCGTCCTGCAGCTCGGCCGGGGTCAGCTGCATCTGCGCCGCCACGTCGCTGCGCACCAGACCGGCGGTCAGGGCCGGCAGCGGCAGCGCGGCCAGCGTATCGGCCAGTGCCGTCACCTTCGCGCAGCGACCAGCGGCGTAGTTCAGCGCCATCAGGTGCTCGTCGCGCGAAAAATCGGCGACGGCATCGGCGACGAGAAAGGGCTGGATGTCGAGCATGAAGGCTTCGAGCGCCGTCGACAGGCAGCCGATGTGGGCGTAGACGCCGCAGATGATCAGCTGGTCGCGGCCGGCGTCCTTGATCCACTGCTCGAAATTACTGCGCTTGAACGCGCTGTAGCGCCATTTGGTGAAGACGGTGTCGATCGGCGTCGGCGCCAGCTCGGCGACGATGTCGGTGAGCGCCGGGTCGGCGGCGAGACCGGTCCCCCAGAAGTCGGTCAGCAGGGCACGGTCTTCGGGTTTCTGGTTGCCGGGCTGCGCGGTATAGGCCACCGGAATGCCGAGCGCGCGGCAGCGGGTGACCAGCGCGCGGATGCGGGCGATCAGCTCGGGCACCGGCGCTTGCGTGCGGTCGTAGAAGTCGACGAAGTACCGCTGCATGTCGTGCACCAGCAGTACGGCACGACGGGCGTCGGGGGTCCAGTCGACCTTGCCGGCCGGAAGGTCGGCAGCGGTCGGCAGCGGATAGGAAGCAATGCGGGGAATGGCCATGGGAATGCTCTTCGTAGGTCGGGTCGTGTCGATAGTCGGGTGCGGGAGGGCTCAGGCGGACCGGGCGAGCCGGTGGCGCAGCGCTTCCTTGCTGACCTTGCCGAGCGCGGTCAGCGGCAGGGCATCGACGAACTCGATGTGGTCGGGAATCTTGTAGGCGGCAAGGCCGCGGCCCTGCAGATGGGTCTTGAGCTGCAGCGCCAGCCGCAAGGCCGGTGTCTCGCTCGGACCGGTCAGTTCGATGAAGGCGCAGCTCTTTTCACCGAGCCAGTTGTCGGGCATCGCCACCAGCGCGGCGTTGCGCACTTGCGGATGCGACAGCAGGTGGTTTTCCACTTCCTCGGCGGCGATCTTCTCGCCGCCACGGTTGATCTGGTCCTTGCTGCGGCCTTCGACGACGAGATAGCCCTCGGGCGTCAGCCGGACGCGGTCGCCGGTCCGGTAGAAACCGTCGGCGGTAAAGGCACGGGCATTGTGCTCGGCGGCCTTGTAGTAGCCGCGGATCGTGTACGGCCCGCGGGTGAGCAGGTGGCCCGTCTCGCCGTGGGGCACGTCGATGTCGTCGTCGTCGACGACGCGGATTTCGTCATGCGGCGAGATCGGGCAGCCCTGGGTCTGGATCACCAGGTCTTCCGGATCGCCGGCGCGGGTGTAGTTGACGAGGCCTTCGGCCATGCCGAATACCTGCTGCAGCTGGCAGCCGAGCAGCGGTCTGACCTTGCGTGCCGCCTCGACCGACAGCCGGGCACCGCCGACCTGCAGCATCCGCAGCGAGGCGAGCGGCGCGTGCTGCGGTGCGGCCTGCAGCCACAGCAGCGCCAGCGCCGGTACCAGCGCGGTGACGCTGACCTGATGCGTCGCGATCAGCGGAAAGGCGGTTTCCGGTGAAGGATCACGCGCCAGCACCACGGTGCCGCCAACGCACAGCGTGCCCAGCGTGCCCGGCGACGACAGCGGAAAATTGTGCGACACCGGCAGTGCGGCCAGATAGACCGTATCGGCATCGAAGCCGCAGATCCGCGCACTCTCGAGCACGCTGTACAGATAGTCGTCGTGGGTGCGCGGAATCAGCTTCGGCGTACCGGTGCTGCCGCCGGACAGCTGCATCAGCGCGACCTGCGACGCGTCGACGTTGGCCTGTGCGGCCGGTTCGGTGTATAGCGCATCGAGGTCGGTGAATTCGGCCGCGTCGCCGACGACGACCACGTGCTGCAGTGCCGGGTTGTGCGCCTGCACGTCGCGCGCCAGCGTCCGGTAGTCGAAGCCGCCGTGGCGGTCGGCGATCACGTAGGCGGTGGCACCGGTGGTTTCGGCGAAGAAACCGATCTCGGCGCTGCGGTGCGCCGGCAGCGCCATGACCGGGATGGCGCCGAGGCGGAACAGCGCGAAGCAGGCGATGAAGAACTCGGCGATGTTCGGCAACTGCACGATGACGCGGTCCTGCGGCGCGATGCCGAGCCGGGCAAAGCCGGCGGCCAACTGGCTGGCGCGCTCGTCGAGATAGCGGTAGGAGATATGGCGCTTGCCGCAGATCAGCGCGGTACGGCCCGGATGTTGCCGGGCGACGCGGGCCAGCATGGCGCCGAGCGGCTCGCCGCGCCAGTAGCCGAGTTCGCGGTAGCGTTCAGCCACGGTGTTCGGCCACGGCGTGAAGCCGTCGAGATGGCGGAGAGGGGGGGCGGCGGTCACAGCAGCTCCTCCAGCGGAACGTCCAGCCCCATCGCATTGAGCATGGTGCGGAATTTGGCGGCGGTTTCGATCAGTTCGCTTTCCGGGGTCGATGCCGGCACGATGCCGGCGCCGGCGAACAGGCGAACCTTGTCCGAGTCGACCTCGGCGCAGCGGATGGTGACTGCCCACTCGCCGTCGCCGGTTTCGTCGATCCAGCCGACCATGCCGGTGAACAGGCCGCGCTCGAACGGTTCGAGCTCGCGGATCGCCGCGTGGGCCAGATCGCGCGGATGGCCGCAGACGGCCGGTGTCGGATGCAGCGCCTGTGCCAGATCGAGCGCGCTGGTGGACGGGTCGGCCACTTCGCCGTGGACAATGGTCGACAGGTGCCACAGCGTCGCGGTTTTGATCAGCGAGGGCTTCGGCGGCACGATCAGCGTGCTGCACAGCGGCGCCAGCGATTTGGCCACGGCATCGACGACCAGCGCGTGCTCGTGCAGGTCCTTGACCGAGGCGAGCAGCGACTGGCCGCGTGCCTCGTCTTCGACCGGATCCTTGCTGCGCGGCAGCGTGCCGGCGATCGGATTCGCGGTCAGCGTGCGGCCATGGCGCGAGACCAGCAGCTCCGGGCTGGCGCCCATCAGCCGCAGCGGCCGGTGAATGCTGTGGCCGCCACGTTCGAACAGATCGAGCGCGAAGGTGAAGCCGTTCGGGTTGTGGGCGGCGAGCTGGGTCAGCAGTGCGCGCGCGTCGATGCCGCCCGGGGCATGGACTTCGAGTGCGCGCGATAGCACGACTTTTTCCAGCGGGGTTGTCGCAAAACGGTGCAGCGCTTCTTCGACCGCGTGGTGGTAGACCGCCGCTTCGGGCACCTGGCGGATCTCGCCCCGCAGCGGCTGTGGCGCGGCGGCGCGAATCTGGCCGTGCGCCAGCCGGCCGGCGCGGATGATCTGTTCGGGCACGAACAGCACGGCGGCATCGTCGGCGTCGAAGGGCAGGGCGCCGGCGACGATCGGCGCGGCGATACCCGCCTGGCGGGCACCGGCGAGCAGTTCACCGACCTGATGGGCCAGCAAGGCCTCGCGGCCCGGCTCGCGCAGCCGGGCATGCAGGCCCTTGCCCAGGAAGGTGAGCCGTGGCGAGGCGTAAAAGAAGGTGGCGTCGTCGCCGTAGTCGTCCAGCAGGGTGTTGGCGGCAACCGGGGTTTCAATCGGGGTGGCGGCGAGCGGATTGGCGTCGAGCAGCTTGGAATTCATGGCGTCCTCGCAAGGCTTCGGGGTGGCCGGGCACGGGCGTGCGGCACGGCCTGGATCGCTTGGATCCGGGGGTTGGGCAGCGGTCTGTGCTTCGCTGCGCTGGGTAAAAGCGGTTCGCAAAACCCGGTTGCATCGGTGCGTCTTGCCGGGACCGTTGTGCAGGTCTCAGTGATTGCACACCGGTCCGGACGTCCGCTGGCTGGGCCGGACCGACCCTCGGGACGGGGCCGGATGGCCCGGACGCCGGCGGTTTTGCACACTGGGCTCCCGGTGTTGCTCAGGGGACTTGCGATCTGCTTTTAAATGATAATGAAAATCATTATTGGTGTGGTATCCGACCGGCATAACGATGCCCGAAAAACTTGCTTGGGACTTTTGTCGTACGGAATTTTTCGTTTGAGAAACGCAATTGATTCGCATTTGCAGCTTTTTATCGGCCCCGGATCACTGCATGCTGATTGGGTCGCCGGTGCATTGGCTGTGCACGTTTCGCCTGCCATCGCTTGATGACCAGATTCACCCACCGGATCACCTGATCCGCTACACCAGGAATACCCGATGTCCTTGCTCGAACCCCGGCAGGAAAAGCAGTTGCTGTGGTTGCTGGCTGCACTGCAGTTCAGCCATATCCTCGATTTCATGATCCTGATGCCGCTGGCGCCCGAGCTGATGCCGGCGTTCGGCATCGATGCCGGCCAGTTCGGCCTGCTGGTGTCCGCCTATACCTTTGCGTCGGCGCTGATGGGCGTCCTCGGCTCGTTCTGGCTCGACCGTTTCGACCGGAAGCCGACCCTGCTGCTGCTGTACGCCGGCTTCATCGGAGCGACGGTGGCCTGCGCGCTGGCGCCCGATTACCGCTGGCTGATGGCGGCGCGCTTCGTTGCCGGTGGCTGCGCCGGGCTGATGGGGGCGGTGGTGATGACCATCGTCGCCGACGTGATTCCGCCGCAACGCCGCGGTCAGGCCATCGGCACGGTGATGTCGGCCTTCGGCATCTGCGCCGTTGCCGGCGTGCCGGTCGGGCTGGCGCTGGCGGCAATGGGCGGCTGGCGCCTGCCGTTCTGGGGCGTGGCAGCGCTGGCCGCTGTGTTCTGGGTGTTGCTGGCGTGGTGCCTGCCGGCGATCAAGGGGCATCTGAACGGCGAAGCGCCGCGCAGCGGCCTTGGCGAAATCTGGCGCATGCCGGGCCTGCCGCTGGGCTGGCTGCTGACGTTCACCGTGGTGTTCGCCAGCTTCCTGCTGATTCCCTATCTCGGTGCGTATCTGGTCGGCAACGTCGGCATCGCCTTCGATACCTTGCCGTGGCTGTACTGCGCGGCCGGCGCGGCGACGCTGTACGCGATGCCGCGCATCGGCAAGCTGGTCGACCGCTTCGGCAAGGCGCAGGTGCTCGTCGGTCTGGTGCTGGCCAGCATGGTGCCGCACCTGATGTTCAGCCATCTGCCGCCGTCGCCGCTGTGGCTGGTCCTGCCGGTCTTCATCGCCTTCATGGTGCTGACCTCAGGGCGGGCGATCCCGGCCATGGCACTGCTGACCGGGATGGTGCCGCCGCATCTGCGCGGCCGCTACCTCGCGGTCAACATCGCCGCCAGTGACGGTGCATCGGGCCTCGGCGCCTGGGTCGCCGGCCACATGATCGTCGTTTCACCCGTCGGTGCGCTGCAAGGCTTCGGCACCGTCGGCTGGCTGGCCGTGGCGAGCAGTCTGGCCGCGCTCTGTCTGCTCTGGCTGCTGGTCCGCGTTCGCCGCCTTGTCGCGGTGGCCGCGTGACTGCAGTGACTTCATCCCCCTGATCAAATAAACCAAGTAAACGCCAAGGAAAACTCATGGAAACCGTTGCCAGCAAGCCCACGACCCTGCCGCGCGCCATTACCGGCCCGCTGAACATCGAGCGTTCGATGCAGATGCTTGAAGCCGCGCGCAAGCTCATCCCGGGCGTGACCCAGTCGATGATGAAGCGCCCGGAAATGTTCGCCCTCGGCGAATTCCCGGTTTACCTCGCCGGTGGTCAGGGCGCGCTGGTCGACGACGTCGACGGCAACCAGTACCTCGACATGATCTGCGGCCTGGCCGCCAACACGCTGGGCCACAACCACCCGGCCGTGGTCGGCGCGATCCAGTCGCATCTGGCCAAGGGCGTGCTGCACTCGCTGCCGACCGAAGTCGAAATCAGCGCGACGCTGGCGCTGGTCGAGATCATTCCGAATGCCGAAATGGCCCGCTTCTTCAAGACCGGTGCCGACGCGACCTCGGCCGCGGTGCGCCTGTCGCGCCACATTACCGGTCGGGAGCACATCATCACCGTCGGCTACAACGGCTGGCATGATCATTTCCAGTTCGACACCCCGGGCGTGCCCAAGGCGGTGGCCGACAACACCACGCGCATGCCGCTGTTCACGCCGCCGGACGAGCCGGCACTGCTGGCGAAGATTGCCGAACTCGGCGACAAGCTCGCGTGCGTGCTGCTGTCGGTGCCGTACAACCGCGTGCTGAGCCGCGAGTTCGTTCAGGCAGTCCGCGCCGCGTGCACGGCCAACGGCACGCTGTTCATCCTCGACGAAGTCGTGACCGGTTTCCGTCTGGCACTGGGCGGCGCGCAGGAATTCTTCGGCGTCGATGCCGACATGGTCTGCCTGTCCAAGGGCATTGCCGCCGGCATGCCGCTGTCGGCGATCGCCGGGCCGGAACGCCACCTGCGCCGCCTGGACGAGCTGCAGGTGTCGACGACCTTCGGCGGCGAAGTGCTGTCGCTGGCGGTCTGCGAAGCCGTGATCGGCGTCTACCGCGAAACCGATTACGTGGCCCGCATCGCCGAACTGGGCCGGCACCTGCGTACCGGCGTCAACGCTGCTGCCGAGGCGGTCGGCGCGCCGCTGCGCATCCATGGTTACGATCCGATCCCGCTGTTCCTGATGTCCAGGGATCCGGCCAAGCACGTCAAGCTGATGCAGCCCTTCCAGGCCGCCATGGCCCGTCGCGGTGTGCTGCTGCGCCGCGACGTCAACTTCATCTGCGGTGCACATACCGAAGAGCAGATCGATTTCGTCATCGCCGCCGCTGCCGATGCGCTGCACGCGTTGCAGCAGCAGGGCGTGTTTGCCGGCTGATCCGGTTCCTTCCGCACGTTTGAGCGGTATTCACGGGCTCCCTTCGGGGAGCCCTTTTTTCGTCGACAGCGGGCAAGAAATGCCCGTTTCAGGCCCGGTCTCTCCACCGGACTTGTCGTCGGTCTCTTGCATGAATTCCATATTTCCATGATTATGGAAATATGGAAAACAAAGACGCCGTCGTCCGCCTCGCCGCACTGGCACAGGAAACCCGCCTGACCGTATACCGGCTGCTCGTGACTGCCGGGCCGGAAGGGCTCGCCGTCGGCCGCATCGGCGACGCGCTCGGCGTGGCCCCGGCCACGCTGTCCTTTCACCTGAAGGAGCTGGCGCATGCCGGGCTGGTCTCCGCACGGCAGGACGGGCGTTTCATCTACTACTCGGCCAACTACACGGCGATGAACACGCTACTGGCCTTCCTGACCGACAACTGCTGCGGCGGCGTGCCTTGTGGTGTCGATACCCGCCACTGCTGCTGATGATTGACCGGAACGACAAACATGTCCGCACGCGATCCTGACCCGCGCGCCATCGGGGCGCCGATCTCCTTTTTCGAACGCTACCTGAGCCTCTGGGTACTGGGCTGCATTGTCGTCGGTATCGGCCTCGGCCAGGGCCTGCCGCAACTGTTCAAGGCGATCGGCGCGATGGAGGTCGCCAGGGTCAATCTGCCGGTCGGCCTGCTGATCTGGGTGATGGTCATCCCGATGCTGCTGAAGATCGATTTCGGCGCACTGCATCAGGTCAAGGGCCACATCAAGGGTATTGGCGTCACACTGTTCATCAACTGGCTGGTCAAGCCGTTCTCGATGGCATTGCTCGGCTGGCTGTTCATCCGTGTGCTGTTTGCGCAATGGCTGCCGGGGGAACAGCTCGACAGTTATGTCGCCGGACTGATCCTGCTCGCCGCCGCACCGTGCACGGCGATGGTCTTTGTCTGGAGTCGGCTCACCAACGGTGACGCCTACTTCACACTGTCGCAGGTCGCGCTGAATGACCTGATCATGGTGTTCGCCTTCGCGCCGCTGGTGGGCCTGCTGCTCGGCGTGTCGAGCATTGCCGTGCCGTGGGCAACGCTGCTGACGTCGGTCGTGCTCTACATCGTGATCCCGGTGCTGATCGCCCAGGTGATCCGCAAGGCGCTGCTCGCCAAGGGGCAGGCCGCGTTCGACGCGGCGCTGCACAAGATCCAGCCGTGGTCGATCGCTGCGCTGCTGACCACGCTGGTGCTGCTGTTCGCGTTTCAGGGCGATGCCATCATCAGGCAGCCGCTGGTGATCGCGCTGCTGGCCGTGCCGATCCTGATCCAGGTGTGCTTCAACGCGGGGCTGGCGTACTGGCTCAATCGCAAGGTCGGCGAGAAGCATTCGGTCGCATGTCCGTCAGCGCTGATCGGTGCGTCGAATTTCTTCGAACTCGCCGTTGCAGCCGCAATCAGCCTGTTCGGCTTCGAATCGGGTGCAGCGCTGGCGACGGTCGTCGGCGTATTGATCGAGGTGCCGGTGATGCTGATGGTGGTGCGCATCGTCAACGCCAGCAAGCCGTGGTACGAGCGCGGCGCGAAGCAAGTCCACTGACCGACCCACAGGGAAACAACATGAGCAGCGTCACGATCTATCACAACCCGGCCTGCGGCACGTCGCGCAACACGCTGGCACTGATCCGCAACAGCGGGGTCGAACCTACCATCGTCCACTATCTGGAAACGCCGCCGAGTCGTGACGAGCTGGTGGCGCTGATCGCTGCGATGGGCATCGGCGTGCGTGCGCTGCTGCGCAAGAGCGGTACGCCGTACGACGAGCTCGGCCTCGACGATCCGAAGTGGACCGACGATCAGCTGATCGGTTTCATGCTCGAGCATCCGGTCCTGATCAACCGGCCGATCGTCGTTACCGAGCTGGGCACCAGGCTGTGCCGGCCCTCCGAGCTGGTGCTGGACATTCTGCCGCAGCCACAGCAAGGCGCATTCAGCAAGGAAGACGGCGAGGTCGTGATCGACGAGCACGGTCAGCGCGTCAACAAGTAGTGCCGGGCGGGAGCGTGTGCCCGGGTTATCAAGGAGAACTCGCATGTTCACCAAGATTCTGGTCGATTTCGATATCGCTCACCTCTCTGACCAAGCCGCTGGACAGGTATTGGAAACGGCAAAGGCAGCAGGGGCGTCGGTAACCCTGCTGGCCATTCGGGCGCAGCTCGATAACGTCATGAGCAAGTCCGACGAAGATTTCATCGGCAAGGTCAAAGTACAGATTGCACCGCAGTTCGAGCAACTGAAGCAGCGTGCTGATGCACTGGGTGTGCCGCTGGCGCTGGAGGTGACATGGGGTGATGAAGTCGAGCAGCTGCTGGCATTCATCCAGCGTGGCGATTACGACCTGCTGGTGATCGGCAAGCAGCACACCGGTGGATTGATCCATGCGATCGAAGGCGTTGTCTGGAAGGCTGCCGCAACCCGTGCACCGATTCCGGTGCTGATTTTTCCGTGATCCAGCAACATCCAACAGAAGGAGGTCTCGTGTCCGAGATGCAGTCCCAGCTTCCCAATATTGATGCAGCGCTGTTTCAGCAGCCGGCAGCAACCAGCTTTGCCGCAATGGGTGCCTCTACACACCCGCCGCGCTTCTTGCTGCTTTACGGCTCGCTGCGCGAGCGCTCGTACAGCCGATTGCTGACCGAAGAGGCAGCACGATTGCTTGAAGCGATGGGCGCGGAAGTCCGCATCTACGATCCACGGGGACTCCCGCTGCCGGACGAAGCACCGGAGTCCGACCCGAAGGTCATGGAACTGCGCGAACTGGTGCAATGGGCGGAGGGCATGGTCTGGTGTTCGCCGGAACGGCATGGCGCGATGACCGGCATCATGAAGTCGCAGATCGACTGGATTCCGTTGTCGATCGGTGCGGTACGGCCGACGCAGGGCAAGACACTTGCGGTGATGGAAGTCTCGGGCGGTTCGCAGTCGTTCAATGCCGTGAACCAGCTGCGGATTCTCGGTCGCTGGATGCGCATGATCACCATCCCGAACCAGTCGTCCGTCCCCAAGGCCTTTCTTGAGTTCGACGATGCCGGCCGGATGAAACCATCCTCGTATTACGACCGGGTTGTGGACGTGATGGAAGAGCTGGTGAAGTTCACCCTGCTGACGCGCGACGTCGCACCTTATCTGGTCGACCGCTACAGCGAACGCAAGGAAAGTGCCGAGGCACTGTCCCAGCGCGTGAACCAGCGCAGTATCTGATCCCGTTTCCAGTGCGGCCAATGCCGCACCTTTCTTCGTTGCCAAATTGCATCCATGACCTCCAGCCCTTTGCTCTCCGCCGCCGAAGCCCTTGCCAATCCGGTGCTCCGATATCTCGATGTCCGGTCGCAGGAGGCGTATGACGCCGGCCACCTTCCCGATGCAATCCATCTGGTGCCAAAGGCGTGGCGTGTGCTGGCCAAGGCGGCAGAAACGGGCTTGGAGGACTCCGCCGGTTGGCTGGCCCGGTTTGCCGGCATGGGCATTGATCGCACGACGCAAGTTGCAATCTACGACGATGGCACCATGACCGAAGCGGCGCGGGCGTGGTTCATCCTGCAGTATTTCGGAATCAACGCCCGGGTCGTCAATGGTGGATGGCCGTTTCTCTTGAACGGGGCGCCACTTGCAAGTCGGACAGCCAGCGAAGCCAAACAGGATCACGACCCATCTTGGGCCGGGCTCATTGATCGCGTCGAAGTTCTTTCGAGGTTGCAACAGTCCGACAGCCAGATCTGGGATGCCCGTACTCAGGATGAATACACCGGCATCAAGGCAGACAGTTACGCGCGGGGCGGGCACATCCCGGGGGCGGTGTCGATCGACCACCGGCTGTTCTTTGCCGAGGATGGCGGGCTACTTCCTGGCGAAATGATCGGCGCGATCCTGGAGCAACATGGCCTCGACCGTACCAAGCGACTGATCACGCATTGCGGTTCAGGTGGCCGTGGGTCGTTTGCCGGTTTGGCTGCTGCCGCCGCCGGTTTCTCACGGGTCGACGTCTACTATCTCGGCTTCAGTGATTGGGCCGCTGATGACGGGGTGCCGGTCGACACCATTGCGGCAACGCCGCGTGCTGAACTGACCTAAGAATTCAGCTGATTGAATCGGCCCGATTTTTTGGGCGGGGCGCCGCCTCCGCAGTAGTCGGAGTTTGCGAGGGCACTGTGCGTGTACTGGCTCAGGCGGCGCCATCCCGAACCTGTGCACACCTACTTAACCCCGGCGCCCAGTCGTGCCAGCGAACTGGCCAGCTCGCTGATGCGTGATTTGGTTTGATCCACCAGGCTGCCGATTTCATGCGCGGATTCGGCAGAGCGGGTTGCCAGGTTCCGTACTTCGTCGGCAACGACTGCAAAGCCCCGGCCGGCTTCACCGGCACGAGCAGCTTCGATCGCGGCATTCAGCGACAGCAGATTGGTTTGCGAGGCAATGCCATCGATGACGGTGACGATGGCACCGATCTGTTCGCTGGAGGCGAGCAGGGCGGCCATGGCGGCGTCGGTCGTGGTGCGGGCCTGGTGGATGCCGTTCACGTCCTTGACGAAGGCTGTATAGGCGATCTTGCCTTCCAGTCGGACCTTGGAAAGCGAAAGTTGTCCCCAGACCTTGCTGCCGTCCTTGCGCTCGATCTCGACCTCGCGACTGGTGCCGATGATTTTGTCTTGTCCCGTCGTGCGGTTTGCATTGACCAGGCTGTCGTGCCGGTCCTGGATGGCCGCCGGGACAAGTTTTTTGACGTTTTGGCCGATGACCTCGGCCCGGCCATAACCCCAGAGTTTTTCGGCTGCGGCGTTGAACGACGTGACGTTGTTGTGTTCGTCGATCGTCACGACGGCATCGAGCGCCTGCTCGAGTGACTGATTCATCATTTCTCGTGCTTCGCGCTCACGGGTGATGTCTTTGACGAAGGCGGTGTAGCTGATCCGGTCACCCAGCTTGATCCGCGACAGCGACAGGCTGCCCCAGACCGTTGAACCATCCCGTCGCTCGATGCAGACCTCCCGGCTGGTGCCGACGATATGGTCGCGTCCGGTCGCGCGGTTCGTGTTCACCAAGCGGTCGTGATCCCCCTGGATGCCCTGCGGCACCAGCATCTTGACGTTCCTGCCGATGACCTCGTCACGGCTCAAGTTCCAGAGCTTTTCGGCAGCGGCGTTGAAGAAGGTCACGTTGTTTTGCGGATCGATCGTCACAACGGCGTCCAGTGCCTGTTCCAGCGTCTGGTTGATGACCTCACGCGCTTCGCGCTCGCGGGTAATGTCTTTCACGAAGGCGGTGTAGATGACCTTGTCACCCAGTACGACCTTCGAGAGCGACAGACTTCCCCAGACCTTGCCGCCATCTTTACGCTCGATCTCCACCTCGCGGCTGGTCCCGACGATCTTGTCCTGGCCGGTTGTTCGATTGGCATTCACCAAACCGTCATGGGCGGGCTGAATGCCGCGTGGCACCAGCATTTTCACGTTCTGGCCAACGACTTCACTTCGCTCGTAGCCCCACAGCTTTTCGGCCGCGCTGTTGAAGAACGTAACCACGTTCTGCGTATCGATGGTGACGACCGCATCGATGGCTTGTTCCAGCGTCTGCGTGATGATTTCGCGGCTCTCATGCTCGGCGGTGATGTCGCGTACGAAAGCGGTATAGCCAGCGCGGTTGCCGGTGCGGACCCGGGATAACGACAGGCTGGCCCAGCAGGCTGTGCCGTCCTTGCGTTCAAGCATGACCTCTCTGCTGGTCCCCACGATCCGGTCCTCCCCGGTGCGACGGTTGCGCTCGACGAACTCGTCATGTTTCGACTCGATTGTTCGAGGTACCAGCATCTTGACGTTCCGGCCCATCACTTCATCCCGACGATAGCCCCAAAGGCGTTCGGCTGCTGCGTTGTAGAAGGTGATGCGATTCTCGCCATCAATGCTCACCACGGCATCGACCGCCTGCTCCAGAATCTGCTGGACCTCGGACTGTCGCGAGCCGAGTGCGAGCCATCCGAGCATGGCGTGAAGTGAACGACGCGGATTGGCAGTGCGATGCATGGC
>NZ_BMYO01000002.1 GCF_014652315.1 Jeongeupia chitinilytica
TTCCCGTGTGAAAGTAGGTCATCGCCAGACTCCCCATGCAAACCCCCTGCAGCCATGCTGCAGGGGGTTTTTGCTTTGGTGCGAATCGACGGCTGCAAAAACATACCAGTCGCCGTTTGCCGGTGCCGTACGGCTTTGAACTCTTCTCCTGCTCAGTGCTAGATTGTCTCGCTTTCAAAGTCTAAGTTCATGATTTTGAAAGCTAATCAAGATGGCACACAAACCGGGTCGATCAGCCTTATTGATCGCCCGATTTGCCCTGTTGCCAGAACAAGTCTGGAGGAGACGAGGATGAAGCTGTACTGGAGTGCGTTGTTTTTGCCGTTTTTTTCGCTGGTACCCAATCTGGCGCTTGCACATGGCTCGATGGAAGTGCCAGTCAGCCGTGTACTGAACTGCTTCAAGGAAGGTCCCGAAGCCCCGCAATCGGCTGCCTGCCAGGCCGCCGTTGCCATTTCGGGCCCGCAGATGCTGTATGACTGGAATGGCGTGAACCAGTTGCCGAACGGCAACCATCAGGCATTTGTTCCGGATGGCCAGTTGTGCGGTGGCGGCAAGTCGAACTATGCCGGCTTGAATCTTGCCCGTACCGACTGGGTGAGTTCGCCGATCGCGCCGGATGCCAATGGCAATTTCGAGTTCATCTACAACGCCCCGGCGACGCATGCCACGAAAAACTGGGTGTTCTACGTGACCAAGGATGGCTGGGATCAGACACAGCCGCTGAAGTGGAGCGATCTGGAGAAGTTCTGCGAACTGGGCAATACCGCGCCGGATGCGACCAAGCGCTATCACCTGACCTGCCCGCTGCCGAAGAACAAGACCGGCGCGCACATCATCTACAACACCTGGCAGCGTTCGGACAGCGCCGAAGCGTTCTATTCGTGCTCCGACGTCCGCTTCTCGGCCGTCGTGTCGACCTACAAGGAACTGGGGCAGATCCGCGCCTCGCAGGATCTGGCTTCGGACACCAAGGTGACGCTGCGTCTGTTCGACGCCAACGGCGGCGACCTCGAGTCGATCAGCGCCGTGATGAGCTGGGACAGCGTGACCGGTGCGGAAATGTTCCGTGCCGCCAACTGGCCGTACTACCTGGCCAAGGCGATCAACAGCGCATCGCGTTACATCGTTGCCGGCGTACTCAACAGCAGTGGTGCCGTGGTGCCGGAACAGAACGCGACGAGCAACCGCGTCTATTCGCGTGACGGCAAGTCGTATACCTACGCAATCGACGTTGCCGGTACTACCGTACCGACGCCGACGCCGACGCCGACGCCGGTTCCGACTCCGGTTCCGACTCCGGTTCCGACTCCGGTTCCGACTCCGGTTCCGACTCCGGTTCCGACGCCGGTTCCGACGCCGGTTCCGACGCCGGTTCCGACGCCGGTTCCGACGCCGGTTCCGACGCCGGTTCCGACGCCGGTTCCGACGCCGGTTCCGACGCCGGTTCCGACGCCGGTTCCGACCCCGGTTCCGACGCCGGCGCCTTCGTCGAATTGCGCGGCAGCCTGGGTTGCCGGTACGACGTATGCCAATCCGGGCAGTACCGTCAGCTACCTCGGTCACAACTACAAGAACAAGTGGTGGACGGTTGGCGACGATCCGAGCAAGTCCGGGCAGTGGGGCGTGTGGCAAGACCTCGGCGTCTGCAAATAAGCCTGCACAGCAATGATGTACGAAGCCCTCCCATGCGGAGGGCTTTTTTTTCGGGGCTTGCCAGCGCTTTTTGCTGAAATCCGGATTTGTCCGAGATCAAGTTTGTTTTATAATTTCAGGAAATACTGAAAATACAGGAACTGCTGGAATGATGTCTCCGCTCACCGAGCGTTTCGTGCTGCACTTCGGCGAAATGGGCAGCCGCTGGGGTGTGAATCGCACCGTCGGGCAGATCTATGCCTTGTTGTTCCTTTCTGCCGAGCCACTCAATGCCGACGAGATTGGCGAGGCGCTGGGCTTCTCGCGCTCCAACGTCAGTATGGGGCTGAAAGAGCTGCAGGCCTGGCGTCTGGTGCGCTTGCTGCATCAACCGGGCGACCGGCGCGAATATTTCGAGACGCCGAAAGACGTCTGGGAAATATTCCGCACCCTGACCGAAGAGAAGCGCCGACGCGAGGTCGAGCCGACCCTGTCGTTGTTGCGCGATGCCTTGCTCGAGCCGGCACAGGACGACACCGAGCGCCATGCGCAGGCGCGGATGCGGGAAATGCACGACCTGATCGAAATGACCACCGGCTGGTTCGACGAAGTCCATCGCCTGTCACCGGAAACCCTGCAAAAGCTCATGCAGCTGGGGGCGCGGGTGACCAAACTGCTGGAGATGGCTGAACGACTCCGTATCGGCGGCAAGGAGGTCAAGTGAGGCGCCGAACCGGTCTGCCGTTGTGGGCGGAAATTACTATCATGCTGCTGATCAAGTGCCTGCTGCTCTATGGCGCATGGCGGCTGTGGTTCTCCGCGCCACTGGCCAAGAAAATGACCGTTCCCGAAACGGCCATCAACCAGCAGCTGCTGGGGCAGCCCGCAGCTGCCGATCACCGCTCAACCGTCCCTGGAGATAACAATGCTACCCGCCGCTGATGTGGTGGAGTTGTCGCGGCTGCAGTTCGGCCTGACCGCGATGTTCCACTTTCTGTTCGTACCGCTCACGCTTGGCCTGTCGTGGATCCTGGTGATCTGCGAGTCCATGTACGTGATGACCGGGCAGCAGGTCTACAAGGACATGACCCGTTTCTGGGGCAAGCTGTTCGGCATCAATTTCGCCATGGGCGTGACCACCGGGATCACGCTGGAATTCCAGTTCGGCACCAACTGGGCGTACTACTCGCACTATGTCGGCGACATTTTCGGCGTGCCGCTGGCGATCGAAGGGTTGATGGCGTTTTTCCTCGAGTCGACCTTTGTCGGGCTGTTCTTCTTCGGCTGGGACCGGCTGTCCAAGGGACAGCACTTGTTCGTGACCTTTCTGGTCGCGCTCGGCTCGAACCTGTCGGCACTGTGGATCCTGATCGCCAATGGCTGGATGCAGAATCCGGTCGGTGCGGTGTTCAATCCGGAAACGATGCGGATGGAGCTCGCCAGCCTCGGCGAGGTGTTCTTCAACCCGGTCGCACAGGTCAAGTTTGTCCACACCGTGGCGGCAGGCTATGTTGCGGCGTCGATGTTCGTGCTCGGCGTGTCGGCCTGGTATCTGCTGAAGGCGCGCGATACGGGCTTTGCCTTGCGCTCTTTCGCGATCGCCGCCGGGTTCGGTCTGGCTTCGACGCTGTCGGTTGCGGTGCTGGGCGACGAGTCCGGTTATACCGCCGGTGAAGTACAGAAAGTGAAGATGGCCGCGATCGAAGCCGAATGGGAAACCCAGCCGGCGCCGGCGGCGTTCAACCTGTTCGCGATTCCGGACCAGGAAAACGAGCGCAACCACTACGAGGTGAAGATTCCGTATGTGCTGGGTCTGATTGCGACCCGTTCGCTCGACAAGGAGGTCACCGGCATCAAGGACCTTAAGGTCGAGCACGAGGTGCGCATCCGCAGTGGCATGCAGGCCTACGACGCGCTGAGCAAGATGAAGGCCGGCGACAAGAGCGAAGCCGTCAAGGCGCAGTTCGCCAAACACGAGAAGGACCTTGGCTTCGGGCTGCTGCTGAAGAAGTACACCCCGAACGTGATCGATGCGACCGAAGCACAGATCAAGGCCGCGGCCAACGACACGATTCCGCAAGTGGCGCCGCTGTACTGGTCGTTCCGGGTGATGGTCGGCCTCGGCATGTGGTTCCTGTTCATTTTCGCGGCCTCGTTCTACTTCCTGGCACGCCGCAATCTCGCACCGCAGCGCTGGCTGCTGAAGCTGGCGGTCTGGTCGATTCCGCTGCCGTGGATCGCGATCGAGTGCGGCTGGTTTGTCGCCGAATACGGTCGTCAGCCGTGGACGATCTCGGGCATCCTGCCGACGCGCCTTTCGGCGTCGGCGCTCGATGCCGGGCAGCTGCACTTCAGCCTGATCGGCTTGCTGGGCATCTATTCGCTGCTGTTCGCGGTCGAAATGTACCTGATGCTCAAGTACATCCGCCTTGGCCCGTCGAGCCTGCACACCGGCCGCTATTTCCGCGAAGCCCAAGCCCAACAGGCATGAGGGACTGATGATGATTGATTACGAAACACTCAAACTGGTCTGGTGGGCGCTGATCGCCGTGCTGCTGATCGGCTTTGCCCTGACCGGCGGCTTCGACCTCGGCGCCGCTGCGCTCCTGCCCTTTGTCGGCAAGACCGACGAGGAGCGCCGCGTGGCGATCAACGCGATCGGTCCGACCTGGGAAGGCAACCAGACCTGGCTGATCACTGCCGGCGGTGCGATCTTCGCCGCATGGCCGCTGGTGTATGCGGCGGCATTTTCGGTGTTCTACATCGCCTTCATGCTGCTGCTGTTCGCGCTGTTCCTGCGGCCGGTCGGTTTCGACTATCGCAGCAAGGTGACCGATCCGCGCTGGCGGACCACCTGGGACTGGGGCCTGTTCGTGGGCGGGCTGGTGCCGGCCATCCTGTGTGGTGTGGCGATCGGCAATCTGTTCGTCGGCCTGTCGTTCCGGTTCGACGATACGATGCGTGTCAGCTACGGCGCCGGCTTCTTCTCCCTGCTCAACCCGTTCTCGCTGTTCTGCGGGGTGGTGTCGCTGGCGATGCTGTTGCTGCACGGCGCGACCTTCTTGCATCTGCGCACCGATGCCGATGTCCAGCGTCGTGCCCGAACGGCCGTCATTGCGTTCGGTCTGGTTACCGCGCTGCTGTTTGCCCTGGGCGGCATCTGGGTCAGGCAGCTGGCTGGACTGCACATTGCCGAGATCGGTGATGTCAACGGTGTGGTGACGCCCTTGTCGAAATCGGTCCAGGTCGGCGAGGGGGGCTGGTTGGCCAACTTCAGCCTTTGGCCGCTGGCCTGGCTGGCGCCGGTCGCCGGTCTTGCCGGGGCGTTACTGGCCGCGCTGTCGGGCTATCTGCGCTGGCAGTGGCCGGCTTTCCTCGCCAGCGGGCTGGCGATCACCGGCATCATCCTGACTGCCGGGCTGGCGCTGTTCCCGTTCGTACTGCCGTCGTCGCTCGACATCAATTCCAGCCTGACGGTCTGGGACTCGGTATCGAGCCGGAAAACGCTGGCCATCATGCTCGGCGTGGTCATCGTGTTCCTGCCGATCATTTCCATCTACACCACCTGGGTTTACCGGGTCATGCGCGGTACGGTCACGGTTGACCGGATCCGCAAAGAAACGCATACGAGCTACTGAGAGGAGCCCGAACGATGTGGTATTTCGCCTGGATACTCGGCCTTGCCGCCGCGCTGGCTTTCGGCATCATCAACGTCATGTGGCTCGAGAGCCATTTCGCTTTCCGCGAGCGCTACGAGGACAAGGTCAACGACCGGTTCAAGGACGCACGCGGCAAACGGCGCAAGCGCTGAACGAAAAGCGGACCCCGGTCCGCTTTTTTTATTCCCGACGCATGCATTACCCTCGCGTTGCATTGCGGTCGTGGCAGATACTGAATGCAGAAGGCATCGCCCGGCCTTGTTCCGCCGCCGGGAACGACGTCCAAACGCGCGCCGTACCGGGATCCGCCGCATGATCATCCGCTACCTGTCACCATTGCTGATCGCCGTTCCTGCCGCAGCCATCGCGGCAGAGACGGTCTTCCTGCCCCAACAACCGGCCGGGAACGACGTTGACGTGCTGTTCGTCAATCGCGGCGAGCAAGCGGAACGCTTCACGCCGCCGGCGCGACTCATCTGCCCGGGCGGCAAGGAGTGCAGTACCGACAGCACGACGCCGCTGGAGGTGCCGGCCGCGTCGGCAAGGCTGGTCCGCTACCGCATCGAAGCGCCGGTGCAGCCGGTAGCGGCCTTGCCGCCAACGCAGCCCGAGCCGGATACCACGCCGGCCGCATCGGCACCGCAAGCCATCGCCGACCGGGAAATCCGCAACACGACCCTGGCCGACTACAAGCCGCAGCGCTTCTCCGCCTACGAACCGATGTACTTCATCGTCGATTCCGCGCTCGACGATGCGCGCTTCCAGTTCAGCTTCAAGTACCAGTTTTTCGATCCCGAGAACGAGTATGTCCATCGCAATCCCTGGCTGGCAGGACTGCGCTTCGCCTATACGCAAACGTCGCTCTGGGATATCGGTGACGATTCGAGCCCGTTCTTCGATACCAGCTATCAGCCCGAGTTTTACTACGAACAGGCCAATGTGCTGACGTTGCCTGGCGTCAGCCGCACCGACGTGGCGGTCGGCTACCGGCACGAGTCGAACGGTCAGGGCGGCGACGCCTCGCGCAGTCTCAACCAGCTGTTCATCCGGCCCAGCTTCGTGTTCGGCGATCCGCAGGGAACGAATCTGGTGTTCCAGCCGATGCTGTACAGCTACCTCGGCAGCCTGTCCGACAATCCGGACATTGCCGATTATCGCGGTTATGTCGACTGGCGCTTGCGAGCCGGCAGCAGCGACGGGCTGATGTTCGCGACACTGGCGCGTCTGGGCAAAGGCGGGAAGGGCGGTGTGCAGTTTGACCTGAGCTATCCGCTGCGCACGATTTCCGGACTGGATCTGTATGCCTACCTGCAGTACTGGAGCGGCTACGGCGAGAGTCTGCGCACCTACGACGAAAGTACCCAGAGCCTGCGATTCGGGATCAGCTTCACCCGCTAAGCCACCGGTGCTAGAGTCGGTCTCCCGCACCATTTTGGTGAACCATTCGCTTCACCGTAGAACGCCACGCATGAAAACCTTGCTTGATCCGGCCCGCTGGCCACGCCGTCTGTCCCGTTTTGTTCCGCCCCCACCGACTGTCGGTCATCTCGAGCGCTGGCGGGCGGTCGGTTTTGCATTGCTGGCGATATTGATCTGCGGTCTGGCGACCCACTTGCTGCTGGGGCCGGCGTTGTTGCCGTGGCTGGTGGCGTCGATGGGCGCCGCATCGGTCATCATTTTCGCCATGCCCAGCAGCCCGGTCGGCCAGCCTTGGGCCCTGATCGGCGGTCAGGTGCTATCGGCACTGATTGGGGTTGCCAGCCTGCGCTGGCTCGGTCCGTGGCTGCCGCTCGAGTTTGTCGCCGCGCTTGCCGTTGCGCTGTCGATCGCGGCAATGCTGTACGCGCGCTGTCTGCATCCGCCCGGGGGCGCAACGGCGCTGACGGCAGTGCTCGGCGGGGATGCCGTCACGCACCTCGGTTTCGGTTTCGTCTGGATGCCGGTACTGGTGAACGCGCTGATCCTGCTGGCCGTGGCGCTGATTGCCAACAACAGCGTGCGTGGCCGACGCTATCCGCTGGCGAGGGTTCAGGACAATCCGCACGGTACCCGCGATCCGCTGCCGACGGCACGCGTCGGGCTGCGCGAAGATGACCTGACCGCAGCCATGCGCGAACTCGGCGAAATGGTCGACGTCAGTGCCGAGGAGCTCGGCAACATCGTTGCGCGCGCGGAACGGCACGCCAATGCGCGGCAGTGGCACGACATCGACTGCGGCCAGCTGATGTCGCGCGATCTCGTCACGGTGCCGACCGGAGCGCCGGCAAGCGAAGGCTGGGCCTTGTTGCGGCGCCACCGGATCGGTGCCTTGCCGGTGATCGAACCGGGCACCGGGCGGGTTGCCGGCATTCTGGCGCTGGTCGATTTTCTCAAGCATGTCGAGGCGGATACCGCCATGGCGTTGCCGCAACATCGCGATCCGGCACTGACCGTCGACGCGCTGATGAGCCGGAACACTGTCACGGTCAGGCAAACCACGGCGGTGAGCGAACTGGTGCCGCTGATGGCCGATCGTGGCCTGCATCGACTGCCTGTCGTGGATGCCGATGGCCGTTTGGTCGGCATGGTGACGCAGTCGGACCTGATTGCCGCCCTGTCGCATCAGGGTGCAATGACCGCCGCCTCCTGAGCGTACTGTCGTTGACTGGCTAGCACCCAAAGGACGGCGCTGGGTACAGATCGACGAAACCACTCCGCATTGCTTGAACCAATCGCTCGTTGCCGGATCTACCTGCCTTGCCTGCATTCATCGCGCGTGCTTGTGCAGTGCAAGCAATAGTTGCGCCAGCGCAATTCGCAGCCCGGGCATTTTTCGGTATTATTCTTCTTACATTTTGTAACAAGCCGTTTTGGTCGCGAAGTGTGACGGCGGCACCGACAAGGAGATCCCATGCGTTATCTGAAGCAGACCGGCGTGATGTTGTTGATGGCGGCAGGGCTGAGCGCGTGCGGCAAGGGCGGTGACGCCGACGAGGCGACGGTCAAGGTCGACCAGGCCGAAATCATCAGTGCACTGAACAACGAGTTGCATACGGCCGAGCGCAGCTGCATTCCGATGCCGGTACGTTTCGCCGAGCCGGTCGCCAAGGATTTTGCCAAGGAAACCGAACCCAACGGTGCGCAGCTGGCAACGCTGGTCAAGATCGGCCTGATCAAGGCCGTGCCGGCCGAGGGTGGCAAGGTCGAGTTCGAACCGACCGATGCCGGCCGCGAAGCCTACACGGGGCTGGCCGATCCGGCAGGCCCCGGTTTCTGCAGCGGCACGCTTGAAGTCGACAAGATCGTCGATGACAAGACCACCGAAGAGCGCAGCGACTTCCGTCGTCACGAAGTCCGCTACACCTACAAGATTGAGTCGCCGGCATCGTGGCAGGGCGACGCCGAAGTTCTGGCCAACTACCCGGACTTTGCCAAGCTGGTCGAGGGTGTCGGCAAGGCCGAGTTCAAGGCCGTGGTCGAAAGCCGCGGTCAGGGCTGGCGTGTCGACTCGCTGGGCGACAAGTAAACGCCCGTCGCCAAAACAAAAAGCCCGTCGAAAGACGGGCTTTTTGTTTGAGGAGAGGAGGCTTGAAGCTTCAGAGATCCAGCTCTTCGACCCAGCTGAGCGCACTGATGTGCGCGCGGTTGAGCACGTCGGCGGTGATTTGCAGCTGCTCGGTCAGGCGCGGCACCTCGGACATGTCTGGGTCTTCGCATGCTTCGGCCAGCTCGAGGAAGGGACCGTAGATGCCGCTGCGGTTGATCAGCGCATCGCAGATGTTCTCCGGCAGGATCAGCGTTTCCAGCACGCGGTCCATCGGCATGTCGAGCAGGACGTCGAGCAGCGAGAACATGCCGACAATGAACAGGTTGTCCTTTTCCTGTCCGTCCAGATAGTGGGCACCCAGCAATTCGACCATCCGGCCACGGGTCACCGCGGTCTTCAGCAAGGCCGGCGGGGAGCCGCTTTCGGCCGCTGCGGTCACCAGCAGCAGCGTCAGCCAGCGGTAGAGCTTCTGGTAGCCGAGAATGGTCACTGCGTGTCGGAACGACTGGATTTCGCACGACAGACCGAAACCGGCAGAATTGATGTAGCGCAGCAGCTTGAACGACAGCGCAACGTCGCTCTTGAGCGCGTTCTCGATATCGCGGATTTCCGCGTTGTTGCGCAACATGTTCAGCAGGTTGAGGATGTTGGCGTAGCTCGGGTGGATGACCTTGGCCGACAAGGTTTCCGGGCGCGCGAAGTAGTACCCCTGGAAGCAGTCGAAACCGATCTCGAGGCATTGCTTGAATTCGGCCTTGGTTTCGACCTTTTCGGCGACCTGCAGTGCCGGAAACTTGCGCAGTTCCTGCGACAGTGCCGGTACCTGCGGCATCCCGAGCATCTGGATGTCGAGCTTGATGTAGTTGGCGTGCTCGAGGAAATGCATGCTTTCCTGCGTCAGCACGAAGTCGTCGAGCGCAATGCCAAAACCCTGCGCACGCAGGTTCTGCAGCCGCTGCAGCAAGGCCGGCGATGGCTGGGTCGATTCGACGACTTCCAGTACGACACGCTGCGGCTGCAGGAGCTCGAGAAAATTGCTCTCGAGCATCGACTCGGCCACGTTGATGAAGGCAAGTTTGCCTCCCACCAGCCAGTCGGTACCCATATTGGTCAGCGTATTGACCAGCACATTGGTGCTGGCCTGCATGTCGCTGGTGAATTCGGCGCTTTGCGCGTCCTTGTCCAAACGGAACAGCAGTTCGTAACCGATGATCTGCTGTTGCCGGTTGAGAATCGGTTGGCGGCCAATGAATGCGTGATCTTGCGTCATCGTTGTGTCCACGTGCGGGGCGGGTTGGCGGCCATTGTATCAGTCGTTGCTGATCTTTTAACGCCTCATCATGCTGTGGCGAGCCAGCGGGTAGCGCTTGGTGCCGCGGTCTCGGCTGCCGGCGTTGCCAGCAGGTCTTCCATGTCGAGCACCAGCACCACCGAACCGTCGCCGGAAAGTGTTGCGCCTGCGACACCGAGCGGGCGAATGTTCTGCAGCGGTTTGATCACCACGTCGTCGCGACCGATGAAGCTGTCGACGGCAAGGATGAACGAGTGCTCGGCACTCTGCATCAGGACACCGAAGCGCGGGACTTGGGTTTCCGGCCAGCCGAGCAGGCCGGCCAGCGATTTGACCGGGAGGATCTCGTCGCGGACGACGATGGTGGCGCGGCCGGATACTTCCTGGATCGAGCGGTTGTCGATCGGGATGATCTCGCGGACCATCGCCAGCGGGACGGCAAAGGCCTGATCGCAGACTCGGACCACCAGTACCGGCAGGATCGCCAGCGTCAGTGGCAGCGAAATCGAGAAGCGCGTGCCTTCGCCGACGACAGACTGGATATCGATGCGGCCATTGAGCTTCTGGATGTTGGTTTTGACCACGTCCATGCCGACGCCGCGACCGGAGACGCTGGAAATCTGGTCCTTGGTCGAAAAGCCGGGCAGGAAGATCAGCTGCAGGCTCTGCTTGTCGTCGAGGCTGTTGGCCGTTTCGGCATCGATCAGCCCCTTGTCGACGGCCTTCTTGCGGATCACGTCCGGGCGCATGCCATGGCCGTCGTCGGTGATCTCGATCAGGATGTGATCGCCGACCTGGGTGGCGCTGAGCTGGACGATGGCCTTGGCCGGCTTGCCTGCGGCCAGCCGGTCCTCGATGGTTTCGACGCCGTGATCGACCGCGTTGCGCACAAGGTGCACCAGCGGGTCGTTGAGGTCCTCGAGCATCGTCTTGTCGAGTTCGGTTTCTTCGCCGCTGATGACCAGCTCGACTTCCTTGCCGAGCTGGCGGGCCAGATCGCGCGCGAGGCGCGGGTACTTCTGGAACTGGCGGCCGATCGGCTGCATCCGCGTTTTCATCACCGCGTTCTGCAGGTCGCCGACCAGCAGGTCGAGCTGGCTGATCGCTTCGTCCAGTGCCTTCAGTGTCGAACCGTCGATCTTGCCGGACACGACGTCGCTTCGCAGCGTCGTCAGCCGGTTCTTGGTCAAACCGATTTCGCCCGACAGATTCAGCACCTGATCCAGGCGATGGGTGTCGATACGGATCGTGGTTTCCTGCGTGCCGGCGGCTGCGCTGAGGTTGGCGGATTTGGCCGGCAGGCGCGGTGCGGTTTCGTTGAGCATGACTTCGGGTTCGGCGATCGCCATGGCGACCTGGGGGACGGGAGCTGCCGCAGTCGGTTCGTTGCCGAGCAATGCGTCATACAGATGCTGCCAGTCGGGTTCGTTACCAACCGGCGCAGCAACAGGCGCGCTGGCTGCCGGCGTCGCGACCGGTGCGGCGGACTTGGCAGCACCGGGAATTTCGCCACGCAGCACGGCGTCCAGCGTTTCGAGCAGTTCGGGCTCGACCGGTTGCGGCATCCGGCCTTGCGCCAGCGCGCCGAACATCTCGCGCACTTCGCCGGTGGCGGCAAGGATGACGTCGAGGTATTCGGGCGACAGGGTCATTTCGCCATTGCGCAACTTGTCGAACAGGTTCTCGGTGCGGTGGCACAGACTGACCATCGCGTCGACGTTGAGGAAGCCTGCGCCACCCTTGATGGTGTGGAAGCCGCGGAAAATGTCGTTCAGCAGATGGCGATCATCCGGGCGCTTTTCCAGTTCGACCAGCTTGTTGTCGACCTCGGAAATCAGCTCGGTGGATTCGGTGATGAAGTCCTGCAGCAGGTCATCCATGCCGGCGAAATCATTCATTTGGGCTCTCCCGAAAAATGCGGTGACGATCAGAAGCCGAGGCTTTCGAGCAGGTCGTCGACTTGCTGTTGATTGGTGACGACGTCGGTTCGGCCATCACTGTTGATGACCGGACCGTTGAGCAGGCCGCTTTCTTCGTGCTTGGCCTGCTGTTGCGAGAACATCACCAGGAAGTCGAGCAACTGGGCTTCCATGTCCTTGGCCATGTCGAGCACCTTCTTGATGACCTGGCCGGTGAGGTCCTGGAAGTCTTGCGCCATCATGATTTCGAGCATCTGGCTGCTGACGCGCTCGGAGTCGGCATTCGTCTGCGCCAGGTGGGCACGGGTGCGCTGGACCAGCGACTTGAATTCGTCGACCGACAGCTTGTTGGCCAGCAACTGATCCCATTCACCGCCAAGCGTGCGGGCGTCCCCGGCAATGCGGTCCTGCAGCGGCTTGGCTGCATCCAGCGCATTCAGCGTCCGGTCGGCGGCCTGCTCGGTCATCGTCGCGATGTAGGACAGGCGATCACGGGCGTTCGGAATCTGCGACGCGGCTTTTTCCAGCGACTTGTCGAGGCCGAGTTCGCGCAGCGTGTCGTGCAGTTTGCGGGTCAACTGGCCGATGTGCGAGAACATTGCCTTGGCCGGCTCGGCCTGAAGCTCGTCGGTCGAAGCCGCCGTTGGCGCAGCCGCTTCGGCCACAACGGCCTGTGCTGGCGTGCTGTCCCAGGTCGACTGGGCAATGCTGTCGAACAGTGCCTCCAGATCGGCGTTGTCTGCGTTGTTGTTGGCAAGGTCGCTCACGTCGGACTCCTGAATGCGTGTACTCGGAAGGCGCCTGGGCGACTTACTTGTTCAGATTGGCAAAAATTTTCTTGAGCTTTTCGTCGAGGGTCGCCGCGGTGAACGGCTTGACGATATAGCCCGAGGCGCCCGCGGTGGCGGCTTCGATGATGTTTTCCTTCTTGGCCTCGGCCGTCACCATCAGCACCGGCAGGTGCTTGAGCTGCGGGTCGGTGCGTACTGCCTTGAGCAGCTCGATGCCGGTCATGTTCGGCATGTTCCAGTCGGTGACGATGAAATCGTACGGGGCGTTCTTGAGCTTCTGCAGCGCAATCTGGCCGTCTTCGGCTTCTTCAACATTGCCGAAGCCGAGTTCCTTCAACAGGTTGCGGACGATGCGACGCATGGTGGAAAAGTCATCCACCACGAGAAAGCGCAGGTTGTTATCGGACATATAGCGTGTACTCACTCAGGGGTGCAGGCCGGCTGCGGCGGTCAGGCCGTCAGCAACGGCGCCAGCGTGTCGGCCAGCACGATCGGGTCGAATTTAGCGACGTAGGCATCGACGCCTACGCTCGCGCCCATGGCGCGATTGGCATTGGATGATAGCGAGGAATGCATGACCACCGGAATGCCATCGAAGCGACGATCCGATTTGATGTGCTTGGTCAGCACGTAACCATCCATTTCCGGCATCTCGGCATCGACGAGGATCAGGCGCAGCTTCTGCGACAGCGGTTCGCCGTCGTGTCCGGCACGGCCGGCCAGTGCACTGAGCTTGTCCCACGCTTCCTTGCCGTTGTTGGCCTGGTGGTACTTGACGTTGATCTTGTCGAGCACGCCGACGATTTCGCGTCGGGCAACGACCGAGTCGTCGACGAAGAACAGGAACTGGTCGTGTTCGAGACCGACCTGCTGCAGCTCGGGAATCGGCGGTTCGCCGATGACGCTGGCGAGAATCTGTTCGACGTCGAGCACCGACACCAGCTTGCCATCGGGCAGTTCGGTGATTGCGGTGATCAACGCCTGATTGCCGGCGAGCATGTTTTCCGGTGCGCGGACCTTGTCCCAGTCGACACGGATGATGCGGTCGACCTCGTGCACGAGGAAGGCCTGGGTGTGCTTGGAAAACTCGGTGACGATCATCGTCGCATTGGCTTCGCCGGTCGGCCGCTCCTGGGTTGCAACGAACTTCGACAGCGAGATCACCGGGATGATGTTGCCGCGCAGGGAGATCACCCCTTCGACGCCGAACGGCATGTTCGGAGTCTTGGTGATCTTCGGTGTCTGCGAGACTTCGCGAACCTTGAACACGTTGATCCCGAAGGTCTCGCGCGTTCCGAGCGAGAACAGCAGGATTTCCATCTTGTTCGAGCCGGCAAGTTTGGTGCGGGCATCGACATCGTCAAGCAGATTCATGGGAGTGAGGCTCACGGCAGGCTCCGTTCGAAAGTCACGCCTCAGGCGTTCAGAAGGTGTTGGGCTACGAGTTCGGACAGTTTGTGCGGCTCGAACTTGGGCACGTAGCCGTCGACGCCGACCGACTGGCCGAGCTTCTGGTTGGAGTTGCCCGACAGCGACGAGTGCATCAGGATCGGAATGCCGGCGAAGCGAGGATCGCTCTTGATCATCCGCGTCAGCATGTAGCCGTCCATTTCGGGCATTTCCACGTCGGTCAGGATCAGCTGCAGCATCTCACGCACGTGAATGCCGCGGATTTCGGCCGATTTGGCGATGCGCTGAAGTTCGTCCCAGGCGCGTTTGCCGTTGATCGATTGCTGGTGGCGAACCCCCATCGCATCGAGCGTCATCTCGATCTGCTTGCGGGCCACGACCGAGTCGTCAGCAAAGAACACCATCATGTCGCCGAACTTCTGGTGGCGGACCACGGCACCGACATCGATCGCCTGATCGGTCTGCGTGGTCTCGGCCAGCACTTTTTCAACGTCGAGCATCATGACGAGCTTGCCGTTATCGAGTTCGGTCACTGCGGTGACCAGACCGCCCATCTGCACCGTGAGCATGTCGGGCGGAACGCGCATCAGTGACCAGTCCAGTCGCAGGATGGTGTCGACCGCTTCGACCAGAAAGCCCTGCGTCTGGCCGTTGTACTCGGAGACGATCATGATCTCCGGTTTGCTGCCGGTTTTGATCCCGGCATACTTGGCAAGATCGATGACCGGGACGAGCGCACCGCGCAGGCTGACCATGCCTTCGACCGACGGCGGCATGTCGGGCGCCTGGGTGATTTCGGGGGTGCGCATGACTTCGCGCACCTTGAAGACGTTGATGCCGAAGTTTTCGCGACGGCCGGTGCGGGCGTCGACGCCCAGCGTGAACAGCAGGATTTCCAGCTTGTTCGTGCCGGCAAGTTTGGTTCTTGCGTCGATTTTCTTCAGAAGGTCGGACACGGGCGGGGCTCCTGATTACCTGATATTTCTGCCGCTGGATGTAAGTATTTGTCCTGGTGTCGGACGAACGGCCATATAACCACTGCGGGTCTCGAACCAGTATATCGGCAGGATGTTCCAAAACCTTAGGGTTTGCTGATAAACGAGGCAGGGTGCGGCTTTCCAGCCCATTTATAATGTAAAAACGCATGCGCAACAAGGATTGGTGACGTGGCTGCACCCGGAAACAACATAGATCCGCACGAGCTCGAAGCAGCCTTCTCGCTGTTCACCGAAGCATCGCAACAATTGAGCAATGCTTACGCCGAACTACAGCAGCAGGTGCTGACCCTCACCGGCCAACTGGAAATCGCCAACGGTCAGTTGCGGCGCGAACTCGACGAAAAGGCTGCGTTGTCGCGCCGCCTTGCCATCCTGATGGAACGCCTGCCCGGCGGCGTGGTCGAGCTCGACGCGACGGGTAAGGTAACGATGCTGAATGCTGCCGCGCGCAGTTTGCTGGCGCCACTGGCGGAAGGCATGGACTGGTCGTCCTTCAGTACCGAGCATCTGCAGCCGGGCGAGGCCGATTGCTGGCTGTATTCTCATGTACGCGGCGTGTCGCGCCTGCGGCTTGTCGGCAGCAATGTGCCCGAGGAGGCATGCCGCATCCTGCTTGTACAGGACCTGACCGAAACATGGGCGCTGGAGCAGTCGCTGGCGCAGCACAAGCGCCTTGCGGCAATGGGCGAGATGGCTGCCGGACTGGCGCATCAGTTGCGGACACCGCTGGCGACGGCCTTGCTGTATGCCGGACATCTGGCGCGTCCCCAGCTTGGCGATGTAGATCGTTGCCGCTTTGCCGGCAAAACCGTTGATCGTTTGCGTCACCTTGAGGCGCTGACCCAGGACATGCTGCATTTTGTCCGCGGCAACACCCTCGATATGGAACCGATACCGCTTGATGACTGCCTGCTCGAGGCCGTTCACACCATTGAGCCGCAACTCGAGGCAAAGCAGCTGCGTCTTGTTTTCTCTCCCTCGGGGCAGGCGGTTAAAGTGCTGGCGGATCGAAAAGCGCTGGTTGGACTGGTGCTGAATTTGCTTGAGAATGCGATGCAGGCGAGCGGTTCTGAGTCTTGCATAGAGCTTTCTTCTTGCTGTGCTTCCGGTTTCGCTACAATAGCTGTAAAAGATCAGGGGTGCGGGGTTCCGCCCGAGTCCGTGGAGCGACTGTTCGAACCGTTCTTCACGACCCGCAAGGAGGGAACCGGACTCGGTCTGGCGATCGTGCACAGTCTGATTGAGCGTTTCGGTGGCTCCATTTCGGTGAGTTCGGTGTTGGGGGAAGGCACGGAATTTGTTGTTCGGTTGCCAGTTCTGAATGACGTCTCTAATGTTTGATGTCGGCACGACAGACATGCCTGATGGGCATGATCTTGATCTGATGTGCTGTATGTGGGTCTTCTAGAAAAGGTTGGATGGGGAAAATGTCGCCTACCGTGCAGATTGAAGGGGATGTGGGACGGGTTGTGCTTTCTGGGCAGTTTGATTTCAGCGCCCATCGCGAGTTTCGCCAGGTCTGCGAGACGCTGATTGCCGATCCCGTGGTCAAGGAAGTGCTCGTCGATTTTCAGAACGTCAATTATCTGGACAGCTCGGCTCTGGGCATGTTGTTGCTGCTGAAGGAAAAAATCGGTGCGGTCAACAAAAGTCTGGCGCTGGTGAACTGCCGCGATACGGTCAAGCAGGTGCTGGAGATCGCCTGTTTCGGCAAGATTTTCACGATCCGCTGAGTCATTCGTGCGCATTCTCGTCGTCGACGATACCGAGGCGGTATTGCTGCTGATTTCCCGCTTCGTCGAGGCCTTGGGGCATGTGGCCATTCCGGCCCGCGATGGCGGCGAGGCGATCCGTCTCTGGCGTGAATGCCAGCCGGATCTGGTGTTGATGGATATGATGATGCCGGTCGTTTCCGGGGCAGAGGCGGCGGCGACGATCAAGGCGGAGGCAGGTGAAACTTGGGTGCCCATCGTTTTCGTCACCGGGATCGGCGAGGAAAGCCGACTGGCCGAGGCCATCGAACTGGGGGCCGATGATTACATCAACAAGCCGGTCAACCTTCGTGTGCTGGAGGCCAAACTCAAGGCCTTTCAGCGCACGCTGGCACTCAATCGCAAGGTGCGTGAACAGTCGGCCAAACTGGCCGACTATTATGCGCGCGCAGAGGAAGAGAAGCGGGTCGTCCAGCATCTGATGGAGCAGATGGTCAACGCCGAGCGTCTTTCCGATGCTCAGCTCGAGTATTGGCTGTCGCCGGCCGAGAGCCTTTCGGGAGACATGATTGCCGCGGCGCGGACACCGGGCCAAGTCCTGCATCTGATGCTTGCCGACGGCATCGGTCACGGGCTCACTGCGGCACTGAATGTGCTGCCGCTGACACAACCCTTCTACAGCATGACCGAGAAGGGTTACACCGTACCGGATATCCTGATTGAAATGAGCAAGAAGGTGCGCCAGGTGCTGCCCGTCGGCCGCTTTGTCGCCGTGGTGCTGATTGCAATCGATGAAGCTAATGGCTGTATCGAGGTGTGGAACGGCGGAATGCCGACGGTGCTGATTGTCGGCGATAGTGGAGTCGTACGTCACCGCTGGGCATCCCGCCATCTGCCGTTGGGCATCACCGAAACGCATGATGTCGATACGTCGACCGAGCGTTTTTATTTCGATGCCCCTGGTACGGTCGTGGCGTTTTCGGACGGACTGATCGAGGCACGCAATCGTGACGGTCAGCCGTTTGGTTTGCTCAAGTTGCAGCGAATTTTGCAGCTACCCGCGTCGCGACGCCTGACCGGGATTCAGACTGGGCTGGACGAGCATTTGCAACAAACCGCGCATCATGACGATATTTCGTTGGTGATGGGGCATTTTGGCAGTCGCTTGCGGGGAGGGGGCAAAGCGCAAGCGCGCCAGTTGACCGCTGCCGAACTGGGTGAGCTGTTTGTGAGTGCGGAACCGTCGTGGCAGTACGGTCTGCAATTGGGCGCGGCCGAACTCAGGTATCTCAACACCGTGCCGTTCATGATGTCGTTCGTGAATGAGATCGAAGTACTGATGCCGCACCAGTCCGACGTTTTTCTGATCCTGACCGAGCTGTTTTCCAATGCGCTCGATCACGGTCTGTTGAAGCTCGACACGGATCTGAAACAGCGGCCGGGTGGGCGCGAGCTTTACCTGTCTGCGAGGAAGGATGGCCTGTCGCGGCTTGCGTCGGGGCGCATCGAAATCGAGCTGGCTGGGTTGCGCTGTCATAATCAGCACATGCTGAAGATCCATGTCCGTGACAGTGGTGCCGGTTTTGATTGGCGTGGCCATGCGGCTCCGCCCGGTGAGTCCGGCCAGGGGACTGGTCTCGCTTTGGTGCGTGCGCTCGCCAGTGTGCTGGTGTTCGGTGATACCGGCAACGACGTGGTCGCGTATTATCTGCTTGATGCGCCTCCGACTCCGCGTGGCGAATTGTCCTGACCGCTTGGCGGTTACCTCAGATTTCTTTCGATGCAGACAGTTTCTTCGCTAGGTATCACGCGGCCGGCCACGATCGACGGTCGGGTAATTGCCGTTGGTGCCTCGACCGGTGGTACCGAAGCGCTCAAGGCGCTTCTGGTGCCGCTGCCGGCTTCCCTGCCGCCGATCGTGATCGTTCAGCACATGCCGGCGATGTTTACCGAATCGTTCGCGCGGCGCCTCGACGGTTTGTGTGTGCTGAACGTCCGCGAAGCGCGGCATGGCGATGTGCTTGAACCCGGCTGCGCCTACCTGGCACCGGGGCACTCTCACCTGCAGCTTGCCCGTCTGGGAGGAAGACTCAGTTGCGCTTTGTCGCAGGACGAACCGGTCAACCGCCACCGACCATCGGTAGAGGTGCTGTTCCGTTCGGTGGCGGAGCTGGTGGGGGCGAGGGCGATCGGCGTCATGCTGACCGGCATGGGCAAGGACGGGGGAACAGGCATGCGCGCCATGCGCGATGCTGGCGCGTACAATTTTGCGCAGGATGAAGCCAGCGCAACCGTGTTCGGCATGCCCAAGGAGGCAATTGCACTCGGTGGTGTCGACGAAGTGTTGCCGTTGTCACGGATTCCGGAGCGTCTGCTGGCACGCGTCGCGCTGCTCCGTCCCAACTAGCCCAAGGAGAATCGAGTCGTGGCTTTACCGGTCCTGGTTGTCGAGGACGACGACGCGTTGCGCGAGGCCTTGTGTGACACGCTGATGCTTGGCGGGCACGCTGTCCTGAGCGCACGCGATGGCAGCGAAGCGTTGACGCTTCTGGCCAGCGGGCAGCGGGTCGGTCTGGTGTTGTCGGATGTGCAGATGCAGCCGATGGATGGCGAAGCGTTGCTGCGTGAAGTGAAGGCGCGCTACGCGTGGCTGCCTGTGATGCTGATGACCGCCTACGGGGTTGTTGATCGTGCCGTTGCAGCGCTGCATGCCGGCGCTTGCCATTATCTGCCCAAACCGTTCGAGCCGGACCTGTTGCTGCAGGAGGTGGCGAAGTACTTGCTCCCGGGGAGCGAGGATGGCGAAGTGATCGCCGAGGACCCGGCTGTCCGGCGGATTTTTGATGTCGCGGAACGGGTCGCCAGGGCGGATGCATCGGTATTGATTACCGGCGAGTCGGGTACCGGCAAGGAAGTGCTGGCACGTTTCCTCCACAGCCGAAGTGCGCGTGCCGCGAGGCCGTTCGTTGCCATCAATTGCGCAGCCATTCCCGAGCAGCTGCTCGAGTCGACGTTGTTCGGTCATGAAAAAGGCGCGTTTACCGGTGCTGCGGTGCAGCATGTCGGCAAGTTCGAACAAGCCAATGGCGGAACGCTGTTGCTGGACGAAATCACCGAAATGCCGCTGTCGCTGCAGGCCAAGTTGCTGCGTGTTTTGCAGGAGCGGGAGGTCGAACGGGTCGGGGGTGTCAGGCCGGTGCCGGTGGACATTCGGGTGCTTGCAACGTCGAATCGTGATCCGCAAGCCGAAGTTGCCGGTGGTCGTTTCCGCGAAGACCTGTATTACCGGCTCAACGTGTTTCCGCTGCATTTGCCGGCGCTGCGTGAGCGGCCCGACGATATTCTGCCGCTGGCCAAGAGCATGTTCGCCCGTCATGCTGCTGTGCAGCTTCGCCGTGTGCCGGCCCTCTCGATTGCCGCTTCTGCCGCTTTGCAGGCGCATTCGTGGGATGGCAACATCCGCGAGCTGGACAATGTCGTTCAGCGGGCCCTGATTCTGGCCCCGGGGGACGAAATTGCCGTCGAACACCTGTATTTGCCGGTGGGGAAGGCAAGTGTTGCCGCCGCTGCGTCCGCGCTACCGGAAACGGTCGCCAAACCTGCCGACATGCGCGAGCTGGAAAAACAGCATATTCTGGAGACGCTGGCGGCCGTCAATGGTGTGCGCAAGCTGGCGGCGGAACGTCTGGGTATGAGCGAGAGGACCCTGCGCTACAAACTGCAGCAGTATCGCGAGGCCGGCGATCCACGGGTCGATTGAACTGGCGCGTATCTTGCTTGATCAAGATCATTCGTAATCAGGACATTATTCATGAGCGTTCAGGGTATCGACCAGCTGCTCGGACAGTTGCAGGCCATGTCGGCCAAGGCGGCGGGGCAGAGTACGCCCGCAGCGGAGGCTACCGGCGGTGCCGATTTTGCCGGCTTGCTCAAGTCTTCGCTTGATCAGGTCAGCCAGATGCAGCAATCCGCGCAGGCCCAGCAAGCCGCGTTTCAGGCCGGTGCCCCGGAGGCTGACCTGCAGGACGTCATGGTGTCGCTACAGAAGGCCAGCCTGAGCTTCCAGACCATGGTGCAGGTCCGCAACAAGCTGGTGAGCGCCTATCAGGAAGTGATGAACATGCAGGTATGATGCACTTCGGTGCTGGCTTACTGTGCTAGGTTGAAAACAGTTAGAATGGCGTGTTGATGATTCCAACTATCCTAGTTTGATTTTCTATGGCTGAAGCGGGCGCGACCAGCGGCAATCTCGGATCGGGGCAGGGGGCCGCAGCGTGGCGTCAGCGATTCGCCGCCATCCCGAATGGCCGCAAGCTCGCCATGATGATCGGCGCGGCAGTGCTGATTGCTGCAGCGGTTGGCGTGTGGCTGCTCGGCAGCACGCCCAGCTACCGCATCCTCTATACCAATATCCCCGACAAAGACGGCGGCGCCATCGTGCAGTCGTTGCAGCAGATGAACGTGCCGTACAAGCTCGATGCTGGCGGAACCATCTCCGTGCCTGCCGACAAGATCTACGACACGCGTCTCAAGCTGGCCGCCCAGGGTCTGCCGCGTGCCGGCAATGCCGGCTTCGAGATCATGGACAACCAGAAGTTCGGGGTTTCGCAGTTTGCCGAACAGGTGAACTATCAGCGTGCCATCGAAGGTGAGCTGGCGCGTTCGATCGAAACGATCTCGGTCGTCGAGAAGGCCCGTGTCCATCTGGCGATGCCCAAGCAGACGGTGTTCCTGCGTGACCAGCAAAAGCCCAGCGCATCGGTATTGCTGACCCTGCAGCCGGGGCGTTCGCTCGACAACGGTCAGGTCGCTGGCGTGATCAACCTCGTGTCGGCCAGCATTCCGGATCTGCCGGCCAAGAACGTGACCGTCGTCGATCAGAACGGCGATCTGTTGTCGCGACCACAGGACCTGAACCAGCCCAACCTTGATGCTCGCCAGCTCGTCTACGTGCAGCAGATCGAGAAAAACTATGTCGAGCGCATTCAGGCCATTCTTGCGTCGATCGTCGGCAAGGAAAATGTCCGCGCCGAGGTGACGGCACAGGTCGATTTTGCCGAAGTCGAGCAGACCAGCGAAACCTTCAAGCCGAACAGTCCGCCTAACGAGGCTGCCATTCGCAGCCAGCAGACTGCCGAGCAACTGGGCCGTAACGTTACCGAGGCCGTTGGCGGGGTGCCTGGCGCACTGTCGAACCAGCCCCCCGGCGCCGCAGTCGCGCCGATCAGTGTGCCGCTGGCCTCCGATGTTGCCGCATCGAGTACCGGCAACACCAACAGCAGCAAGAACGCCACGACCAACTACGAGCTGGACAAAACGATCCAGCACGTCAAGCAGCCGGTCGGCAATGTGAAACGACTGTCGGCGGCGGTGGTGGTCAACTACAAGCCGGGGCGCGACAAGAGCGGCCAGGCAACCTACGTGCCGTATAGCCAGCAGGAAATGACGCAGCTGAACGATCTGGTGCGCGAGGCGATGGGTTTCAACAAGGACCGCGGCGACTCGATCAACCTCGTCAATGCGGCATTTGCCGACTCGCAGCCGCTGGCCGAAAAGCCGCTGCAGGAGAAGGCACTCGATTTTGCCCGTGCCAACATGACCGACCTGCTCAAGCTCGGCCTGATTGCGCTGGCGGTACTGTATCTGCTGTTGTTCGTCGTCCGGCCGCTGATGCGTGACCTTGCCCGTGCGCGTGAGCTGCCTGAGCCGGTCGATCTGGAGCTGGGCGAGCCACTGGCCGCCGACGAGGCGCATGCCGCGCAGCGACAGGAAAAAGCCGAAGAAGACAATGTGCGGCTGTCGGCGTTTGCCGACCGGTTGCAGCAGGGCAAGGAAATCGCCAAGAATGATCCGCGCATGGTCGCGACCATCCTGCGCGAATGGATGGCCCGCGAAGAAGAAGCGGCAAATCCGAACAAGGTGGGTTGAGTGAACGAAGAAGGCGTGCGCAAGGCCGCGATCCTGCTGATGACGCTGGGCGAAGAAGCCGCGGTCGAGGTGTTCAAGTATCTGGGGCCGAAGGAAGTGCAGCGGCTCGGCTTCGCGATGGCCAATATGGAGAACGTGCAGCGCGAGGAGGTCAATGTTGCGCTGGAGGACTTTGTTGCCTCGACGGAGAGCCGTGCCAATCTCGGCGCCGCGGACGAGTACATCCGCTCGGTGCTGACCAAGGCGCTCGGTTCGGACAAGGCCGCCAACCTGCTCGACCGTATCCTGCAGGGCAACGACAACAACGGCATCGAATCGCTGAAGTGGATGGATTCGGCGGCGGTGGCCGAGCTGATCCGCAACGAGCATCCTCAGATCGTTGCAACCATTCTCGTTCATCTCGAACCCGACCAGTCGTCGGAGATCCTCGCGCATTTCGTCGAGCGCTTGCGCAATGACGTGCTGCTGCGGATCGCGACGCTCGAGGGGGTGCAGCCGGCGGCGTTGCGCGAGCTGAACGACGTGCTGACGCAGCTGCTGTCCGGATCGGACAAGATCAAGAAGAGCGCCATGGGCGGTGTGCACATGGCCGCGGAAATCCTCAACTTCATGGGCGGCGTCACCGAGGCATCGGCGATCTCGAGCATCCGCGATTACGATCCGGAGCTGGCGCAGAAGATCCAGGACAAGATGTTCACCTTCGACAATCTGCTCGATATCGACGATCGTGGTATCCAGATGCTGCTGCGCGAAATCCAGTCCGATTCGCTCATCGTCGCGCTCAAGGGCACGAGCCAAGCCCTCAAGGACAAGGTGTTCAAGAACATGTCGCAGCGCGCCGCCGAAATGCTGCGCGACGATCTCGAGGCCAAGGGGCCGGTCAAACTGTCCGAAGTCGAGGCCGAGCAGAAGGAAATCCTCAAGATCGTCCGCCGACTTGCCGACGAAGGACAGATCGTGCTGTCCGGCAAGGGCGACGAAGGACTGGTCGAGTAAGCGATGGCCGGCCCGCATCGGCGCGTCATTCCGCGCGAGGAGCTCACCGCTTGGGAGCGCTGGGAGCTTGGCGGCATCGACGAAGAGCGGCGCGCGCGGCAGCCTGCGATGCCTGTCGTGCCTGCGCCCGTACCGCCGGTGGTGGTCGAGCCCGAACCGTTGATCCCGGCCGAGCCGGAGCGCATGCCGGTCGAGACGCTGCCGATGGCCGAAGTCAGCCTGCCGACCGCCGAAGAGATCGAGGCGATCGAGCAGCAGGCGATGCGCGAAGGTTTCGACGCCGGGCTGGAGGCGGGCCGTCTGACTGCCGAGGACGAGATCGGCCGACTCAAGAACGTCCTGCAATCACTGGAGAACGTGACCGCCGGGGCCGAGCGCGAGCTGGCCGAATCGGTGCTCGATCTCGCACTGGTGCTGGCGCGCGAACTGGTCAGGCAGGAAGTCGCTGCCGACCGCAAGCTGTTGCTACCGGCGATTGTCGAAGCGCTGTCCGGCATTCCGCCGGCGAGCGGCACGTCGAGGCTTTATCTTCACCCGGACGATCTGAGCGCACTCGAACCGATGCTGGCGATCGAGCTGTCCGGCGAACACTGGCGGCTGATCGCCGATCCGCGCCTGAGCGCCGGTGATGCGCGGATCGAGACCGCCTCGACCCAGATCGATCTGGCACTGTCGGCCCGCTGGAGTACGCTGTTGCGCGTCCTGAACCGCGCCGGGCGCGATGAATTGAACTGGGACGCACCGGTGTCGCCGCAGGACGGTGCGGCCAGCGGTGGCTGAGCGCCTGCAGGTCTGCCGACAGTACCTGGCTGATTGCGGTGACGCGGTCCGCTGGGTCCGCCCGTGGAAACCGCGCGGCAAGCTTGTCCGTGTCTCGGGTCTGGTGCTCGAGGTGGCGGGGCTCAAACTGCCGCTTGGCGCATCGTGTGAAGTGATGACCCCGGGTGGACATCCGGTCGAGGCGGTCGTCGTCGGGTTCAACGACGACCGATTGTTCCTGATGCCGATCAGCGAAGTCTATGGCGTCGAGCCCGGCGCCGAGGTGGTGCCGCACGAGGATGTGGCCGCCTGGATGCCCGAGTACGGCAACCCCAAACCGCCGGCGCGCCGGCTCGAGGATCATGGCCGGCAGGTGCCGGTCGGCTGGGGGCTGCTCGGGCGGATTCTCGACGGCCTCGGTCGGCCGCTCGACGGACGCGGCAAGCTGCAGGTCGATGCCTACGCGCCGCTGTTCGCACGCGCCTACAATCCGATGGACCGGGAGCCGGTGCGCGACGTCATGGACGTCGGTGTACGTGCGATCAATGCGATGCTGACCGTCGGGCGCGGCCAGCGGCTCGGCCTTTTCGCCGGTTCCGGGGTCGGCAAATCGGTCCTGCTCGGGATGATGGCGCGGTTCACCACGGCGGATGTCGTGGTCGTCGGGCTGATCGGCGAACGCGGTCGCGAGGTCAAGGACTTCATCGATAACATTCTTGGCGACGAGGGGCTGGCGCGTTCGGTGGTTGTCGCCGCACCGGCCGATACGCCGCCGCTGTTGCGCCTTTATGGCGCCGCGTACGCAACCAGCATCGCCGAGTACTTCCGCAATCAGGGCAAGCACGTGCTGCTGATCATGGATTCGCTGACGCGTTATGCGATGGCACAGCGCGAAATTGCACTGGCGGTTGGCGAGCCGCCGGCGACCAAGGGCTATCCGCCGTCGGTGTTCGCGCGGCTGCCGCAACTGGTCGAGCGGGCAGGCAACGGCCGTGAGGGGGGCGGTTCGATTACCGCCTTCTATACCGTCCTGTCCGAAGGCGACGACCAGCAGGATCCGATCGCCGACAACGCGCGGGCGATTCTCGACGGCCACTTTGTGCTGAGCCGGCAACTGGCCGAGTCCGGCCACTATCCGGCGATCGATATCGAGGCGTCGATCTCCCGCGTCATGCACGACATCGTCGCACCGGAGGAGTTCGAACTGGTGCGGCGCTTCAAGTATCTGTACTCGCGCTACCAGCGTTCGCGCGACCTGATCAGTGTCGGGGCCTATGTGCCCGGCTCGGACAGCCTGCTCGACGAAGCGATTCGGCGTTATCCGGCGTTCGAGGGATTTCTGCAGCAGCGGATTCACGAACAGGAAAGCTATGCCGGCGCGCGGACCAAGCTGGCCGGACTGTTCGCATGAGCGGATCATAGGGCATGGCCAAGTTCCGCTTCGAATTCCTGCTCGAGCTCGCGACCGAGGCGCGCGAGCGCGAAGCCAAGGCATTGCAGGCCGCACAGGCGGCCGAGCAGGGTGCGCGCGACCGGCTGGCGCAGATCCAGCACTATTGCGACGAGTATCGCCGCAAGCTCACGCAAAGCGCCCAGACCGGAATCAGCGTGGTGCAGTTCCGCGATTACCAGTTGTTTCTCGGCAAGCTCGACGATGCGACCAGGCAACAGACCGCCGAGGTGACCCGGCTTGCCACTGAGCGCGAGGCCGCGTTGGCCCGGTTTGCCGAGTGCGAGAAGAAGCTCAAGGCCTACGAGGCGCTGAAGGTGCGCCACGGCAAGCAGCAGGACAAACTCGAGCTGTTGCGCGAGCAGAAGCTGCTCGACGAATTCAACAGCCGGCCACGCTAGCCGTACGCGGACTCAGCCGCCCGGACGGATCTTGTAGACGTTCGACGACAGCTGCAGCGTTGCGTCGAATGCGACCGGCGGCTTGTGCGGATGGACCTTGAGGATGGCGTCGACGCGGAAGCGCAGCGCGCGTTCGAGTTCGCGAGGCGCTTCGAGCGAGATGCGGACCCGGCTCAAACGGGGTTCGTGCCGTTCGATCGCCTTGCGTATCCGCTCGCGCAACAGCTCGCGGTCTTCCGGATTCAGCAGGCTGACGCCCGACAGGTCGGGAATGCCGAAACCGACCATGGTCTCGGCAGCCAGCGGATGCGCTTCGAAAACTTCGGTGTAGTCGATCGTCCGCGTGTTGAGCAGGGCTTCGAGGTCCCGCGCCAGCGCACGCTTGAAGTCGGCCATGTCGAACAGCATCCACCCGCCCGTTTGCGGGCGGTCCGGTTCGTCGTCAAGCAGGCGGTCCAGAATCGACGGCTGGACCGAAACACCGGCGCGACTCATCCGCCGATGAAGCTGCTGACCTGCTGGCCGAGCAGCATGCGGTAAGCAACGAAGATCACCACGGCAACAATCGCCAGTACGCCGAAGTACAACCACAGCGGCAATTCGTGACGCACGAAGGCCTGGAAGCGTTGCGGCAGCTTCCAGTTCGGTGCGAATTCGGCCTTGCCGCCCCGGACCTGCTGGATTTCCTGACCGAGCCGGTGCGCGAGGTAGCCGAGTTTTTCGCTGCCTTCCAGCAGGTACTTGCCCTGGAAGCCGAGCAGCAGGCAGGTCTGGAACACCTCGAGCGCTTCGACGTTCTTCGCCGGATCGAGGCGCAGCATTTCCAGCCGGTCAAAAAAACCTTCACCGGCGAGGTGTTCGCCGAACAGGCGCAGCTGCAGCGGCATCCGCTCCCATTCTTCACGCAGCGGAAAATCCGACGAGAGGATGATTTCGTCCATCAACGCGCAGAACGCGTACTTGGCCTGGTCGATCGCTTCGCCGGGTTTGCCGAACTGGCGGGCGTGGCGTTCGAACTGGGCAAGGAACTGGTCGACGCGGCGATTGAACTCGGCCGCGCTGTTCGGTGCATTGCCGTCACGCAGCAGAAACAGCAGATAGGTGCCGTCCTCGAGCATGTCGCGCAGGGCGGGGGCAGTGGGTTGCTCGACGCTGAGCGGGTGGGCGATCTCGGTGGGCGCGTTCATGCCGTTTCCTTGTAAATGGGGGTCAGCGGAAAACGGCAATCAGCTCGAGCCGGAGTTCGGCCAGGGTCTGCGGTACGTAGATGCAGACCGAGCGGGATTGCAGCATGCGCTGGAAAATGTCGCCGCGCGGTTCGAGCGCGAAGTAATGGTTGCCGACGCGGACCGGAATTGCCGACGGCGTCTGGCCGACGTGAGCGAGACTGACGCCCCGCAGTGCCGAGTTGAGGATCTTTTCGACGTCGTCGGGCGCGCCGACCTTGAACTTGAACGGTACCGACTCGATCACCTGCGCGGCCGGCAGGTCGCTCTGTACCGACAGGTAGTAGTCGACGTTGTCGATCAGCCGGTCGCTCTCGAGCCGGCCGATATGGAACGAGGGCTTGGGCTGGCTCAGCGGAATGACCGCGTACCGCGCCGAAATCACCGTCTCGAGCAATTCGCGGATCTGTACGTCCAGCACCGGCAGCACGTCGGACAGCGCTTCGTGCCGGTAAGGCGGCAGATCGCCGAGCGAATAGATGGTCGAGAACGTCTGCAGTTCGCCACAGAACTCGGCGAGCGCCAGATAGAGCTCTTCCGGGTGCAGCGGCTCGCAGCGGGCCAGATGGTTGAGGCGGGCGAAATTGCGATTGACGGTGTGCAGCAGCCAGAACGAAGCAATGTCGGTGGTGCCGTATTCCATGACGTTCTTGGCGCGCTCGCGGTGCGCACCGGCCAGCGCCTGGCTTTTCACCACGAGGATGTCGAGCAGGCGGCGCAGCAGGCGAGACACCGGTTCGGCGGCGCTGACGGTCAGCAGTGGCGGCAGGTAGTCGTCGATGCGCTGCCACTGTCCGGTGGCGTTCTTGGCCAGCCGCGCAATCGGCACCGAATCGTAGCCGTCGCGGTTTTCTTCCTCGACCATCAGGCGCACGTCCAGTGCGAGCGTGCTCAGGTCGGCCTCGAGTGCCTGCGTGTACAGGTCGGCACTGGCCAGCTGCTGGCTCTGGAAACGCGTCGGCCGGTTGCTGCCGGCTGCATCGGCAACGGTATTGCCGCCGTAGGGCATCAGGTGCGCAAGGCAGGCGTACAGCGTGGTTTCGACGCCGAGTTGCGGAATTTCGGCCAGATCGCGCGAGCGGGGTAGCGGCTCGCTTGCAGGCGCCCGGAAGGCGGTGCCATCGCGGAACCGCAGCGACAGCGCATCGACCCGGACCTGACCGCCACGCAGCGCGGCGTCGTCGAGTTCGAGTGCCTGCAGTCCCCAGGGGTGCCGCTGGTGGCTGTGGATGGCATGGGTCAGCTGGTTGGCGTGATGCAGCGCCTGCTGCTGGAAATGCTGGGGGCGAAGGAACATGCCTTCTCCCCAGAGGATGCGTTTTGCGTCGAGCATGCTTCGGGCGGCTTCGCCGTCTCCTTTTTGCAAATCGGGCTGGGCGTTTATCGGCGACCGGCGGCTTTGGGGGCCGGGCCGCAGTCAGGTTTGAAAGCGGCCGGTACGCCCGGCTGCGGCAAGGCCTTGGGCACCTGAACCTGCAGATAGCAGTCCTGCACCTTGAATGTCAGCCCGTCGCTGCGGACGTCGCCGGCATCGACCAGAAAGCGCCAGTAGTGCGGATCCGGCTTGCGGAAATAGCCGACGACCCCGACAAAACGGGTCTCCGGCTTGATCAGGTCCTTGATGGACTGTTTGCTGCCCGGCACGAGTACCAGTTCGCTGCGGGAAATCAGGTCATTGCCTAAAAGCTCTGCGTCAGGCTTTCCGCTTGAGGTGGCATCGAAAGTCAGCTTGTTGAATTCGGCTGCGTCCTTGAGCTGGTAGACGCGGACCACGATCGAGAGCGGCTTTCCGCCTGTGTCCCGATTGATGACCGGTGCGGCTTCGCCCTGGATTGCGTACTCCTTCGGACCGGAAGCGCAGCTTGCCAGCGTGGCTACAGCCAAGGCGGCCATCAGGCAGCGAACGGGCTTTTTCCTTACAAAAAAGCGATGTTTCATGTCCATGCTCGTTCAGATGACTTTGATGTGACGGGAAAAATATTATACATTCCCTCCGAAATTTTTAACGAATCAGAAAGAAATGCGTTTGATTTTTGCTTGGTAAATTCTGTCTTGTTGTTAAGGTTTTTCTTATTTAACCGTCTGTTTCCTGACGAGTGGTCGATTTGAACGAAGTTGTCCTGCTGCTGGCCGGTCTGTCGCTGTTGCTGGCGGCGCTGGCCTGGATCGGGTGGCGTTTCTTTTACTGGGCGCCATCGGCCGTCGCACATGCGGCTGCGCCGCACATGGACGCGGTTGCCGTGCCACGCGCGCAGCCGGTGCCGGTCGTCGAGTCGGTGTCCGGACCGGTGACGCCCGCCGGTGTCACGCCGACGCGTTGGCGGGGGGGGCGCCTGCTGCTGCTGTCGCTGCTGCTGATCGCGATGGTGGTTGTGCTGACGCTGCGTCTGGCCGGTTACCACGTGCTCGGTGATCTCGGGCCGCGGGAGTACGCATCGCTGCGCAACATCCAACTGGCGCTGACCGAGGAAAAGCTCGTTCCGCCGCCGCCGCTGCCGCCGTCGATGTTCGTCACCAGCGAGCGCCCGTCACTGGCCGGTGCCGACCGCGACTGGAGCCGGCTCGATCCGGACTTCGTCCAGCGCGTGCTGGCGCTGATGGCAAGGATGGAGGCCCGCGGCTATCCGCTGGCCTTGCTTGAAGGCTATCGCAGCCCCGAACGGCAGGATTCGCTGGCCTCGCAGGAAAACCTGGTGACCAAGGCCAAGGGCGGACAGAGCAAGCACCAGTACGGCCTGGCGGTCGATCTGGCACCGATGCGCAACGGCAAGATCGTGATCTCGGAGCGGGACCCGTGGGCGATGCAGGCCTACACCGCGCTCGGCGAGGAAGCCGATGCGGCAAAACTGACCTGGGGTGGCCGCTGGAGCTTCAAGGATTACGGCCACATCGAAGTGCCCGGCTCGATCGCTTCGCTGACCCGCGCGAAGCGATAGGCCATTTGAAATGCAAGTAACGAGGTTGTGTACACAATGAAACGCTGGATGAAAAACGCCAAGGTCGCATCGGCCGTCGGCTTCCTGATCCTGATCGCGTTGATCTGGTTCATCGGGCCTTTCCTCGGTCTGGTTTCTCCCGAAGCGCGCTTCGGCTGGATCTTCGGGGTGATGCTGCTCTGGGTGCTGACGCTGCTGATCGGCCAGATGGTCGCCAACCGGGCCGGCGGGCTGATCGAGAAGATGCTGCAGCGCCAGGCCGATGACGCGGTGATGGGGGCCAGCGCCGACAAGCGGGCCGAAGTCAACCTGCTGCGTCAGCGCATGCTGGGGGCGATCGATACGCTGAAGAGTTCGCGCATCGGCAAGGCGCGCGGCAATGCGGCGCTGTACGAGCTGCCGTGGTACATGATCATCGGCCATCCGGCGGCGGGGAAGAGCACGGCGATCCTGCAGTCCGGTCTGACCTTTCCGTTCAGTGACAAGGCCGGCGTCCAGGGTGTCGGCGGTACGCGCAACTGCGACTGGTTCTTCGCGACGGAAGGCGTGCTGCTCGACACGGCCGGCCGTTATGCCACGCAAAGCGAAGATCGCGTCGAGTGGCTCGAATTCCTCAAGCTGCTGAAAAAGCACCGTGCCAAGGCGCCGGTCAACGGCATCCTCGTCGCGATCAGCCTGCCCGAACTGGCGCAGCACAAGTCCGAAGGCTTTGCGATCTACGCGCGGCAGATCCGCGAGCGCATCCACGAAATCGAGGACATTTTCGGCCTGCAGGTGCCGATCTACCTGGTGTTCACCAAGGTCGACCTGCTGGGCGGTTTCGGCGCGTTCTTCGAGGATGCGACCGAGGAAGAGCGCAACCGCGTCTGGGGTGCAACGCTCAGCCACGATCAGGGCGCCGGGTTCAACATCGGCCACGTTGCCGGCCAGCAGTTCGAGCAGCTGTACCGCGGCCTGTCGCAGATGGGCGACGAAAAGCTGCTGCAGCACCGTGGCCCGAATGCCAAGCCGGCCTACTTTGCCTTCCCGGTCGAGTTCCATGCGCTGAAGGAGTCGATCTGCCGCTTCGTCACGCTGCTGCACGAAGACGATCCCTACCATGCCAAACCGCTGCTGCGCGGTTTCTACTTCTCCAGTGCGCTGCAGGAAGGCGTGCCGCGCATCGGCGCGGCGACCCGCGTCGCCGGACAGTTCGACCTGTCGCAACCGGGCTTCGAAACGCGTCAGTCGCCTGCGTCGTACAGCTACTTCCTGCGCGACCTGTTCCGCGAAGTGATTTTCCCAGACCAGCATCTGATCACCCGGCAGACCCGGCCGAGCGGCAGCCGCTGGCGCCTCGCCGGCCTCGTCGCCGGTCTGTCGGTGCTGGCGGTCGTTGCCGGCGGACTGACGTGGTCGTACATCGGCAACCAGAAACTGATTGCGGCCGCGACCGACGAGCGCGTGAAGGCGGAAAAACTGGCGGCCAGCGGGCAGATCTATGACCGGCTCAAGTCGCTCGACATGCTGCAGAAGCGGCTCGAAACGCTGCAGCAGTACCGCAAGGAAGGCCACCCGTGGCAGATCGGCATGGGGTTGTATCGCGGCGCCGAGGTCGAGGCCGCATTGCGCAAGGACTACTTCGAGGGCGTGCGCAAGCTGATGCTCGCGCCGGTCAAGGCCAATCTCGAAACCGCGCTGGTCAACATCAAGGTGGCCGCGCCGGCCCCCGAAGCGCCGAAACCGGTCGAAGCCGCGCCGAAGGTGGCGCCGGCACCGACGCCGGTTCCTGCGCCACGCGCACCGGTCAGGAAACCGGCAGTCAGGAAGCCGGGCCTGCCTGTCATCAACCTCAGCGCGATCACGCCGCTGCAAAAGGCTACCGCTGCAGCGGCTTCCGGCGTTGCTGCTGCGCCTGTCCAGGGCGAAGTGAAACTCGAGCAGGGTTACAACGCGCTGAAGACCTACCTGATGCTGCACGACAAGACCCGCATGGACGAAGCGCACCTGTCCGACCAGCTGCCGCGCTACTGGCGGCCGTGGCTGGAGCAGCAGCGCAGCGATCGTCCGCTCGAGGACATCAACCCGCTGGCCGAACGCATCGTCGCGTTCTACGTCTCGCAGATCAAGGAGCCTGATCTGCCGACGATCGACAACAACGCCGCGACGGTAAGCAGTTCGCGTGAAGTGCTGCGTGGTTCGCTGCGCCGGTTGTCGGCCAAGGAGCGCGTGTACAACGAGCTGAAGGCGCGTGCCAATACCCGCTTCCAGCCGCTGACGGTCGCCCGCATCCTCAACGGCAAGGACGGGGAGATTGTTGCCGGCAGCTACATGGTGCCGGGTGCGTTCACCCGCGAAGCGTGGGACAAGTACATGCGCGGTGCGATCGACGAAGCGAGCCGCGGCGAAATCAAGAGCGACGACTGGGTGCTGGCGGCTTCGCTGCAGGACAACCTCGGTCGCGACGGCGATCTGGAAAAGAACCGCGCCGAACTCGAAGCGTTGTATCGCGCCGACTATGCCCGCGAATGGAAGAAGTTCCTCCAGGGCGTGGCGGTCAAGGATTTTGCCGACCTGAACCAGGCCGCTGCCGGCATGACGCGCCTTGCCGACCCGCAGACGTCGCCGGTCAAGCTGATCATTGCGCGCGCAGCATTCGAAACGGCGTGGGACAACCCGTCCGAACTGAGCAACAAGCTCGAGAACGCCAAGCAGTCGGTGCTGGAGAAAACGACCTCGCTGATCAACGGCGGCACCCAGCCCAAAGCCGCACAGCCGGGCCAGAAGGGTGAGGTCGGCGGCCAGTTCGTCGCCGTCGCACGGCTGAACGAAGGCTCGCCGGCGCCGATCAACGGTTACCTCGACCAGCTTGGCAAGCTCAAGGGCAAGCTGGTGCAGATTGCCTCGACCGACGACCAGGGCGGCGGCGCACGGCAGCTGGTGCAGGCGACGCTGAACGGCAGCGGTTCCGAACTGGCCGATACGCTGCAGTACGTCGACAACACCATGCTCGGCAGCGCCGATGCGGAAACGCGCGAAGTGGTCCGTCCGCTGCTGGTGCGTCCGCTCGTTCAGACCTACGCCGTGCTATTGCCGCCGGTCGAGCGGGATCTGAACCAGGCGTGGGACAAAGAGGTGTACGGGCAGTGGAAGGCGCTGTCATCCAAGTATCCGTTCACCGACAGCCAGGCCGAAGCGCCGCTCGGCGACATCGCCAAGTTCGTCAAACCCAACGACGGCACACTCGACAAGTTCGTCGACAAGTACCTGAACGGTCTGGTGCTGAAGAAGGGGGACGTGCTGGTGCCGCGTACCTGGGCCAACCTCGGCATCCGCTTCCAGCCGGCCTTCCTTTCCGGTGCGGCACGACTCGGTGATGCCGGGACGACGCTGACGCAGGACGGCTCGGACGCGAAGTTCGAACTGCAACCGGTGCCGACGTCGGGCTTGTCGGAGATCGTTGTCGAGATCGACGGCCAGACGCTGCGCTACCGTAACGGCCCGCAACCGTGGCAGAGCTTCAGCTGGCCGAATCCGGGCGCCAGCCAGGGCGCGCGCATTCAGGTTGTGGCATTCAACGGTGCCAGTGCGGTGGTGGCGAACCAGCAAGGGCGGATGGGCTGGACCAAGCTGCTGGCGCAAGCGCATGTCGAGCGCAGCGACAACAACAGCGGCACGCTGAGCTGGGCGATCCGCAAGGGTGCCGCCGGTGATGCCGAAGTCGTGCGCGTCAACTACCGCATGGTCAGCGGCCCGAATCCGCTGCAGTTGTCCAGCCTGCGCAAGTTGAGCCTGCCGGAACGGATTACCCAGTAAGGACGACGATGGCTATCACTTTCATGCGCAACCCGGTGGTTGCGCCGCAATACGCGATTTTCGGCAAGCTGCCGCGCCGTGGCGATTTTGTCCGCGTCAATGCATCGCACCCGGTCGCGATCGAGTTCGACCAGCTGCTGGCGGCGAGCCTGAGCTGGGCGAGCGAGCAGCCCGGCTGGCAAGACCGCTATCTGGCTGCCGAGGCGAGCGAATTCTTCTACGTGTCGGCCGACCGGCGCTGGGTCTTTTTCGGCGTACTGCAGCCCAGTCGGGACGAGGCAGGGCGCTGCTATCCGCTGGTTGCCGGCGCCATCGTGCCGTTCGACCAGGGCGCGCAGAACCTGTCGCTGCTGGTGCTGGCCAACGAGCTGTTCTTTGCCGGCCTGCGCGACCAGCTCGCCAGCGCGGTCGAGAACTCGGTCGAGATGCTCGCTTGCCGGCAGTTCCTGGAGGCGCAGCTGGCGCTGAACGGCCGTGCCGGCGCCGATCTGGATCTTGCCGGGCAGGTGCTCGAGCGGCATTTGCGACAGACCTCGGCCCGCGAGCTCGACGATCGTCTTGCCGCCAGCGGCAGTGGCGCATCACTCGAAGCAACCTTGCTGGCGTTCGCGTTCCACGGTGATTTCGTTCGCCGCTACGACGGCAGTGCACCGCGTCAGGCGATGCTGTTGCCGTTGCCCGATGGTCCGGGTGAGGAAACGCTGGGGCTGGCCACCTGGCTGACGCTGTATCAGGCCGCGACGCGCGATCACGTCGGGCTGGATCCGCATTATCTGACGGTGTCACTGCAGGGGCGACGCTACCTGGCGATTTCGCCGTCGCGCTTCACCGACAGGCTGATGTCCCTGCTTTGGGGCTTGCCGCCTGCGCCGTTGTCGGTCCTCGACGCCGGTGATGCCGAGGCGCCGTGGTCCAAACATCAGTCTTACGCGGAGGCGGCTTACATCCTCGGCCGGCAGCTGGCCGACCCGACGCTCAAACTCGATTCATTACGCAATATCGTTTCAAATCTTACTTGTAAATTTTGATTTACCTATGTTTGAATTAATTTTTTGTGAAAAACTAACCGGGACTGGTGGGGAAAATGGGTAAGGAAAGCACTCAGAAAAAGCTGTCACGTGTCCGCCCGCCGCGGGTGCAGATCACCTATGACGTGGAAGTCGGCGATGCGATCGAGACCAAGGAGCTGCCTTTCGTGCTCGGCGTACTCGGTGACTACTCCGGACAGAGCAAGGTACCGCTGCCGAAGCTGAAGGAGCGCAAGTTCGTCCAGATCGACCGCGACAACTTCGACGACGTGCTCAAGGGCATGGCGCCGCGTCTGGCTTACCGCGTCGACAACAAGCTGGCCGAGGACGGCAGCCAGCTCGGCGTTGAACTCAACTTCAGCGAACTGGCCGACTTCGAACCGCAGAAGGTGGTCGAGCAGGTCGAGCCGCTGGCCAAGCTGCTGGATGCCCGCAAACGCCTTGCCGATCTGAAGAACAAGCTTGTCAGCAACGACAAGCTCGAAGCACTGCTCGACGACATCGTCCGCGACACCGACAAGCTGCGCGAGATCAGCCAGAGCCGCCCGCAAGACCCGAACGCCTGAGCCCGGAGCCATCAGCATGCAAACCGAACAACAATCGCAGGGCGTCGCTGCTGTCGCCGAATCGTCGAGCCTGCTCGATGCCATCATCGACCAGAGCCGGATTGCCACCAACGAACACGAGAAAGGCTATACGCGTGACCTGATCGGCGAGCTCGTCGAGCAGGTGCTGGCCGGTACGGTGACACTGTCGAAGGACCTTGCCGCCAGCATCGATGCGCGCATCGCCGAGATCGACGGGCTGCTGTCCGAGCAGCTGAACGAAATCATGCACCACGAAAGCTTCCAGAAGCTCGAGGCATCGTGGCGCGGCCTGAAGTACCTGACGTCCGAGTCCGAAACCAGCACCCAGCTCAAGATCAAGGTGCTGAACGTTTCGAAGAAGGATCTCGTCAAGGATTTCAAGGCATCGCCGGAGTTCGACCAGAGCGCGCTGTTCAAGAAGATCTACGAAGAGGAATACGGCACCTTCGGTGGCGCACCGTACGCCGGCCTCGTCGGCGACTATGAGTTCGGTCGTCATCCGGAAGATTTCTACCTGCTTGACGAGCTGTCGCACGTGGCTGCGTCGGCGCATGCACCACTGATCACCGCGGCCAGCCCGGGCCTGTTCGGCCTGGAGAGTTTTGCCGATATCGGCAAGCCGCGTGATCTGGCCAAGATTTTCGACACCGTCGAATACGCCAAATGGAAGTCGTTCCGCGAATCGGAAGACTCGCGTTACGTCGGCATGGTGCTGCCGCACGTGCTCGGCCGCATGCCTTACGGCCGCGACACCGTTCCGGTCGAGGATTTCGATTTCGAAGAAAACGTCGACGGTACCGACCACAGCAAGTACCTGTGGACCAACGCGGTGTACGGCTACGCCGCCCGCCTGACCGATGCATTCGCGCAGTTCGGTTGGCTCGCTGCAATCCGTGGCGTCGAAGGCGGCGGTCTGGTCGAAGGTCTGCCGGCGCATACCTTCAATACCGATGACGGCGAAGTTGCACTCAAGTGCCCGACCGAAGTTGCCATCACCGACCGGACCGAGAAAGTGCTGTCCGATCTGGGCTTCATTTCGCTGGTGCACTGCAAGAACACCGACTACGCGGCGTTCTTCAGCGGTCAGTCGGTACAGAAGGCCAAGACCTACAACACCGATTCGGCCAACGCCAACGCACGGTTGTCGACGCAGCTGCCGTACATCTTCGCCGTGTCGCGGATCGCGCATTACATGAAGTCGATCATGCGCGACAAGATCGGCAGCTTTGCCACCCGCCAGAACGTGCAGGACTTCCTCAATACCTGGCTGGCGCAGTACGTGTTGCTCGACGATTCGGCTTCGCAGGAAGCCAAGTCGAAGTATCCGCTGCGCGAGGCCCGCGTGGACGTGGTCGAGGTACCGGGCAAGCCGGGCGTGTATCGCGCCGCGGCCTTCCTGCGCCCGCACTTCCAGCTCGACGAACTCACGATTTCGCTCCGGCTCGTTGCCGAGCTGCCCAAGGCTGCGCGCTGAGCGGATCGCCGAGTAATTCACATCCATCTACCAGGAGTTTCAATCAATGGCATTCGACGCCTTTCTGAAAATCGACGGCATCCCCGGCGAAAGCACCGACGACAAGCACAAAGAGTGGATCGAGATCCAGTCGTTTGCGCACAAGATCGAGCAGCCGGCGCAAGCCACGGCCAGCTCGGCCGGTGGTGCGACCGCCGAGCGCGTCAACCACGGCGTGTACGAGATCGAGCACTTCCTCGACAAGGCCAGCCCGAAGATCTACGAAGCGTGCTGCACCGGCAAGCACATCAAGGAAGTGACCATCGAGCTGTGCCGTGCTGGCGGCGACAAGGTCAAGTACATGGAAGTCAAGCTCGAGCAGGTGCTGATTTCCAAGGTCGAACCGACCGGCTCGGCCAACGACAGCGGTTTCCCGCAGGAAAAGGTCAGCTTCAGCTACGGCAAGATCAAGTGGACCTACACCCAGCAGAAGCGTGAAGACGGCTCGGGCGGCGGCAACGTCAGCTCGGGTTGGGACCTGACCGCCAACAAGACGATCGCTTAATCGCGGTTGCAATGGCCCGCCGTGACGGCGGGCCAAGCTTTTACTTTTCCGGAGGTTTTATGTTTCGCCTGGCTGTCCTGACTGCTGCCATCCTTTTGTCCGCCTGCACGCAGAATCCGCCGGCGAAAGAAGCCGTGGGCCCATGGGGAAAATCGGCGGCCAACGCTGCTGCGGCCAATGCGACCGATGCGGCCAAGAGCAAGGCGACCACGGTCGCGAAGGATGCGGCGACCAACGCGGTCGACCCCTCGTTGCTGGCCTTCGCCACCCAGAGCGTCAAACTGGATGACCAGGCGCAAGCGCAGGTCAAACTGCTGCTGCCGCAGGCCGTGACGGCCAAGACCATCGTCATTACCGGCTACTGCAATCGCAAGGAAATCGGCAACGCCAAGGCCGCGGCAATGGCCCGCGCCAACAATGCCAAGAAAGAACTCGTCAACCTCGGTGTTTCGGCCAGCAAGATCAAGGTGAAGGTCGTGACCGACGAACCGCGCCACGCCGCCAAGATCGATTTTCCAGCCTAAGTGATGCTCGACCAGCTGCTCGCTGCGTTTGCCAGCGCGTTCAGTCAGGACCAGCGTTTACTGACACTGCAACTGGGCGAGGGCGGCGCCTTCGGCGAGCAGTTGCTGCCGCAGAAGCTGCAGGCCGATGAAGCGCTGTCCAGACCGTACCGCTACGCACTCGAGTGCCTGTCGCCGGATGCCGAGCTCGAACTCAAGACCTTGCTGGGCCAGCCGGCGGAACTGGGGATCGAGACCGCCGACGGTGGCAGCGTGGTCCGTGCCGGCATTGTCACCACGGCCGAATCGCTGGGCTCGGATGGCGGCTTTGCTCGCTACCGGTTGACGATCGAACCGCCGTTGGCGCTGCTGCGACATCGCCGCACCAGCCGGGTGTTCCAGGACCAGTCGGTTCCCGACATCGTCAAGGCGATCGTTGCCGAGCATCAGGGCCGCAACGCGGTCATCCAGTCGCACTTCGCCGTCGAGTTCGAACTCGGCCAGATCTACGCCCCGCGCAGCTACTGCCTTCAGTATCGCGAGAGCGACCTCGACTTCATCCAGCGCCTGCTGGCCGAGGAGGGCCTGAGCTACCGTTTCGCCCATGAAGGCGGCGAGGCGCCGATGGTGACGATGCGGGTGTTTGACGACGCCTACGCGCTGCCGCAACTGGCACAAGCGCGCATCCGCTTCCACCGCGCCGACGCGACCGAAGCCGACGACACCATCACCGGCTGGGATTCGCAACGCCAGCTCGGCCCCGGCCAGGCCAGCCTGACCAGCTTCGACTACAAGCCGACCCGCACCGGTGACGCCGCCAGCACCAGTGGCACCCAGCAGGGTGGTGGATCACAAGCTGAAGTCAGCCTCGACGACTATGACCCGCAAACGCTGTACTACGGCAGCGACGGCGAAGACCTGAATCGCTACGCCCGGCTGCGCCAGCAGGCGCACGACCTGAACAAGAAGGGGTTCAGCGGCGAAGCCACGGTGCGCAGCTTGGAGCCCGGCCGGTGGTTCACGCTGCTTGACCATCCGGCGCACGACTTCGACGCCCCGGAAGACCGCGAATTCACTGTCACCGGCGTGCGCTTCACTGCCAGCAACAACCTGCCGGACGAGCTGGCCCGGCTGTTGCCGTCGCTGCAGGGCGCAAAGCTCGCCGCCGGCACGCAAGCCGCACCGTTCAATGCCCGATTTGATGCCCAGCGCCGCGGCATCCCGCTGACGCCGGCCTATGCACCGCACGGCAAACCCACCAGCCGCGGCATGCAGACCGCTACCGTGGTCGGCCCCGGTGACGGTGAAGTGCACACCGACGAACTCGGCCGCATCAAGGTGCAGTTCCACTGGCAACGGACTCAGGAACACCCCGAGTATGGCGCCAATCTCGACGACAAGTCGTCCTGCTGGCTGCGCGTCGCCATGCCCTCGGCCGGTGCCGGCTGGGGCCACCAGTTCATTCCCCGCGTCGGGCAGGAAGTACTGGTCGACTTCCTCGAAGGCGACATCGACCGGCCACTGGTCACCGGCGTCGTCTACAACGGCAGCCACCCGGTCCCGGCGTTCAGCGGCGCCGGCTCACTCCCTGCGAACAAGACCCTCTCCGGCATCAAGACCAAGGAACACGGCGGTGGCCAGTACGGCGAACTGCTGTTCGACGACACCCAGGGCGAAGTCCGCACCAAGCTCAGTTCCGAGCACGGCAAGACCCAGCTCAACCAGGGCTTCCTGATCCACTCGCGTAGCGACGGTAAAGGCACCCCGCGCGGCGAAGGCTTCGAACTCAGAACCGACCGGCACGGCGCGATCCGTGCTGCCAACGGCCTGCTGATCACCACCGAAGCCGCCAACGGCGCCGGCGGCAACCAGCTCGACCGCAGCCAGGCGCAGTCGCAACTCGACGCTGCCTTCGAGCTGGCCAGCAGCCTTGGCGACGTCGCCACCCACCAGCTCGCCGACACCGTCGAAACCGGCCCCGAAACCGTCAAGGACAATGCCAAGGCCAGCAAGACGCAGCAGGGGCATCTGCACCACCTGAAGGAAGCCCTCAAGAGCTGGGCCAATGGCACGAACGTGTCAAAGGATGGCAAAGGCGAGCAAGCCGGCCAGCAAGCCCTGATCGTCGTCAGCGCCCCGGCCGGCCTCGCCCAGACCACCCCGAACAGCCAGGCCATCGCCGCCGGCAGCAACCTCGACCTGATCGCCCAGCGCGATACGCAACAAACATCAGGGCGGCGCTGGCTGCACAACGTCGGCGAACACATCAGCCTGTTCGTCGCCGGCGTCAAAGACCAGATCGCGCTGAAGCTGATCGCCGCCAAGGGCAAGGTCCAGGTGCAGGCGCAAAGCGACAACGTCGAGATCAATGCGGCCAGGGACATCCAGCAGGCGGCCAACCAGCACATCAACTGGAACGCCAAGCAGGAAATCCTGCTGACCTCGGGCGGGGCGTACATCCGGATCAAGGGTGGCAACATCGAGATTCATGCGCCGGGCAAGATCGACGTGAAGGGCGCGAGTCATAGCCTCGAAGGGCCTGCGAGTACGAATGTTGTCTTGCCGAAGTTTCCCGTGATTGATCTGGAGCCGACACCATTCAAGCTCGACTTACGGTTGATGGATATACCGGGTCCTCACGGTCATCCGTTGGCGCAAATGCCCTGGCAAATCGTGCGCCCTACCGTATTGACGGACTTCCTTTCCGGGATTACCGATCAGACTGACGTCCTTGCAGAAGGCGTGAGCGACGATCAAGGGAAGATCGTGCTCGACGCCAAACAGGAAGAGCTGTTGGCGGAGCAGCACTGCAAAAGTCCGGGATGCTTGTGGATTACCTGCGCGGGCCAGCTTGCAAAGCTGGACATGGTGGCGGAATCGGCTGGCTGGACCGAGGAAGAGCAACTGATGCACGCCTTGGGTGCACTCGACTACGCAGACGATATCCAGGATGGAAAACTATCCGGCACTTCGCCCTTGGATGTTCGTCGAGCGACCAGGGCGCACGAACTGAGCAGTGCGGAATCCCTGCTGGCCAAATGGAAAAAGGGAAGTTGATGTGTAAAGGTCCGAAGCACCCGGTATCCGGAAGTTCTGGAAAAAAAGTGAATGCGGTTACCCTTTTGGACGGCAAACCGGCGACAACTGTTTTCTCGACCGATTCTGCAATCAAGAATGATCCAGCTGCCGCAGCTACGTTCAAAGGGCCTGCGTTTTCCATTGACCGTCCTGGCAACAAGGTGCAGTTCTTCACCACGGGCAAGGATTATTACGATGATGTGGCAGCCGCAATCGAAAATGCCCAGAAAAGCATTTTCATCACCGGCTGGCAGATCAATTTCGACGTACTGCTAACACCGGGAAAGCGGCTGCTTGATTGTCTTGCCAAGGCTTTGAAGAATCCCGCAGTACGAATTTACATCATGCCATGGTGCTCACCCAAGGCGGGATTGGATACCAACGATTTCGAGACGATGCTGGCGGTGTTCTTGCTGAATGCCGGATTGCCAGGTCCGATACGGGCATTTTGCATGCCCGCGATCGAGCAAAGTGATATGGGGAGCGCCGCGATGGGGTTTTCCCATCACCAGAAGCTGGTGGTGATCGACAATAAGTACGCTTATGTTGGCGGTATCGATCTGGCTTACGGACGACGCGACGATAATGCCTTCAGTCTGAAAGCAGACAGTGCCGGACGAAAGGGACGTGAGATGTACAACAGTTGCATCCCTCCCGTGTTCGATCTGGATCCAGACAAGTATCGCCATTATTTGACTACGGCCGAACTTTTTTCTTCCGCGTTGATGGAAGGGGATTCGCTGTCAAAAGTGTCTCGTGGCATAAGCGCCATGCGCGATGCGGTAACATCCGACGATCTCAGAGCCAATTTCAACAAGAGTCGGGAAGAGTTCGGCGAGTGGCTGCGGAAACCGAGCATCGTGTCCGAAGCGATGGCCAAGGTCAGCAATGCGGTGACTGATGAAGTCATAGACCGTGCGGGGCTCGCGTACGCGCAACTACCAAAAGAGTGGCGTAAAGGCCTGGAGAATCTGCGACAGCTGGGCGGGGGCTATGTCACCAATGCTGCCGGTGCTGTTTTTGGCTGGTTGAACAATTGTGATTTGAGTGATCTGCCTTCCGAGTACACCGATGAGGCGGCGGGAATAGTACGTGTACTGGGGATGCAAGTTTATGCGGCATTGATGCATCTGAGCGACCAGCAAAAAACGTCTTACTCGTATTTGATGAATCCGGCATTCGGACTACTGCCTCCTGGTGGAAAGATGCTCGATGCCAGTAAGCAGCCACGTATGCCTTGGCAGGACGTTCATTCAAAAGTGGAAGGGCCTTCCGTCTATGACCTTTCAATGAACTTTGTCCGGCGTTGGAACTCGATTCAGGGCCGATTGAATCGGGATTACAAAAATCAGGCGATCGCCGGTTGGATCAAGCGGCTGGTCAGCCAAGCGCCGATCCCGCAGCCCAAGCCTGTTTACATCCCCGAGGCTCTCCTACCCAAACGTGCCCCGCCGGTCGGTAGTTTCACAGTACAAGTACTGCGCAGTGCGCCGCGTCAGTTGCTCAAAGACGAGGAGGACGCACTGAGCAAGGCGCCGGGCATGGCATCGGCCGAACGTTTTGGTAGCGGACTGGCACAGGATAATTGCCAAAAAGCCATCGTCAACGTGATCGAGAAAGCCAAACATTTTCTCTATATCGAAGGGCAGTTTTTCCAGAGCGAGCACGGCGATTTCGACCGTTACAACCCTCGGGTGCTCTCCGGCCCCATGGGGAGTCAGGTGGACTTCACCCGGATACCCAACTATCAGCGTTATCGCAAGTTGCTCAATGTGGATGCAGCACTGGTAAATCGCGATATCACGCTGATCAACTATCACGAACTGCGTCGATTGCAGGATACCCGCGAAGGATATGCCTTCTGCCAAGAGTTCAAGCGGGTGCTTGGCCTGTGGATTCAGGTTCAGGCGACGCTGAAGATGAAGAATGATCAGACCACGCTGCTTAATCGGGTCGGCGAAGCGCTAGCTCGACGGATCGAGTTCGCCATCAATCGCGGCGAGCGCTTCCACGTCTACATGGTGTTGCCGGTTCATCCGGAAGGCACCCTGGACACGCTCAACATCATGACCCAGGTGTTCTTGACGCAACAATCCTTGCATCTAGGGAGCTACAGCCTGATCAACCGGATCAGAGGGGCCATTTGCGTCAAGCGCCTGATGGACAAGACGCCTGGGCTAAGCCTCCGTGCCGCGAGAGACAAGGTGGTCGCCATGCCTATCGAGAAGCTCGAGCAGGATCTTGAGCACGACTGGAAGGATTACCTCACGCTGCTCAACTTGCGCAACTGGGACATGCTCGACGGCAAGCCGGTGACCGAGCAGATCTATGTGCACAGCAAGCTGGTCATCGCCGATGATCTGGTTGCCGTGCTCGGGAGCGCCAACATCAACGATCGCAGCCTGCAGGGTGATCGAGATTCCGAGCTGGCGATCTGGGTCAAGGATGGCACGCAGGGCACGACCAAGCCGATCACCGGCGGCACACCGATCCCGGTCAGCCCGGCGATCCACCAATTGCGGGTGGACCTATGGAAGAAGCATTTTGGCCTGAGTGGCAAGGTGCGGCCGGCCAATGAATTGGCGGGGGTATTGGAAAAACCGGCTGATCCGGCGACCTGGAAGGCAATTCAAAAGCGTGCGCAGGCCAATGCCGCCACCTATGAAACTTCGTTTCCATTCATTCCTCGCAACGACAGTGCATTTCAGGAAATGAATCGGCCTCCGGCAGGCACTTCGCCAGAGGTGGTCAATTTGGTCAAGGGAAAGCGTGGTGCTTCGTTGTGGCCAGGTTGGCGGTATGTCAATCCGTTTGATCCTGCTAAAGGCGGGGAACTGGCAATTATCCATCCGTGGGAGCCGCGCTTTTGGGATCCACCGTTGCTTGGCCTATTGGACGACGAAAAGCGGCCAATGCCCGACGTCAAGTTGCCTCGAAACATCGCAGGCTTCATTGTCGCGCTGCCGGTGTTGTGGACGGCAGGCGAAAACAATTATTCCGGAATGAATCTGTCGTTACTCGCCCAACAAGGCATGCCGGCGAATACCCACGATAGCCAATTGGCGGTGCGGCCTATGCCCGATACTGGACAGGGGGTCGTTTGATGTCGCGTTCTATTCTGCCGCTTTTATTGCTATGCGCCACGCTGCCGGCGTGCGGCGAGCCGCCGGCCGACACCAAAGCTCCGAATTACGACCGGAAACTGGCTGTGCAGCAGGATTATCGGCCGCCGCAGGGGTGGCAGACCGAGTGCGTCGGCTATCACCTGATCGATCTGCCCGGTCCGATCGAAGTCGCCATCGGCGGCAGCCCCGGTTTTGAGAAGAACCTGTTTACGCGCGGCGACCTCATCGATATCGGCGAAGCATGGGTAAAAGTCGTGGAGGCACGCGATTTGACTCACACTGAATTTGTCAAGTTGGCCAATTCCACCGAAGCAAGGGATGCTAACGTGCGCGACTTGCAGGAAAAGCTCAAGGACCGGCAGGAGCGACTACAGGAAGCCATTCACGCAAAACAGCGCAGCGAAACGGATCCCAACCATGTAGAGAACCCTGAAAATCCGACGCCGACTGAATCGGATATCAGAATTAGTCGCGAACAGGTCAAGCAAATGGAAGACTGGATTCAAGAATCCTTGGCTGCAAAGGCCACCTGGATCGATCACGACAGTTTCCTCTGGGCAAACGAGTCCGTACAGGTACTGCGGCCCCCATACCTCTACGAGTTTTCATTCAAAAAACATACTTCAATAGAAGAGGCTAGGGCTTTCGTGCAGCGTTTTCAGACACGCAAGTTGGGCGAAATCCCACCAGAGGCCGGTTTCTGTATTCCATTCGGTTTTATTCGCGGTGTATCCGGTTTTCCCTATAACGACCAGACCACCTTTCGGGTGAAAGGCGAGCCTGGCGTGTTGTATACGGTAAAGTTCAAGACCAATGTCGATGGCAGCGAAGGCGTGGCGACCGATGTCGCGGTCAAGGGTTTGGCCGGGCTTATGGGCAAGCTGCAGACGAAGACCTTGGTTTTACCGATGGAATGGTTGCCTGTCGGACCTTATCAGGGCGTGCTGACCGGTTTTCATGCCAAGCCGTACAAGGAGACGAAGCTGCCTGATGGTCGCATTCGGATCGAAAGGCGCGATAAGAAAAGTCAGCCCTATATCGAGATACGGAAGAATCAGGGCGAGATTTATCACGTGGATGCCGGTTTCAGCGGCTTGGCAGATGACCTGATGGTTCCGGCTGTGGCCGCAGAGTTGAACGGTTTTGCCTACGATGCTGACCCGATCATGAACAACCAACCTGCAAAGTCGCTAGAAGCCACGTTGCCGGATTTCAAGCGTTTTATCGCCAGCGTGCGCTTGCGTGAGGAAAATGCACGCGCGTTGCGGGACCAAGCCGTAATCAAGTCTTCGAAAACACAATGACCCTCATTTTTACCGCTTCAAACTGATGCTCGAATCCCTGCTTCCCTATTACGAACGCGAACTCGGCTATCTGCGCGAGCTGTCGGGCGAATTCGCCCAGCGTTACCCGAAAATCGCCGGCCGGCTGCAAATGGAGGGCGATCAGTGCGAGGATCCGCATACCGAGCGGCTGGTCGAGTCGTTCGCGTTTCTGGCCGCGCGCATCCATCGCAAGCTCGATGACGAGTACCCGGAGATCGCGTCGAGTTTTCTCGACGTGCTGTATCCGCACTATCTGCGGCCGATTCCGGCGACGACAATCGTGCAGTTCGAATGCGACCCGCAACGGCCCGAAATCGCCAAGCGCTATACGGTAGCGCGGCAGCAGCCGGTGCATGCGCCGGCGATGGGCGGCGTCGTATGCAAGTTCCGCAGCTGCTACCCGGTCGACCTGTACCCGCTGTCGCTCGCCAGCGCGCGGCTCGAGCTGACCAGCGGTTCGGGGCATCTGCGGCGGATGGCGCCCGACGCGGCGGCAGTGCTGACGCTGGAACTGGAAACGCACGGCGATCTGGATGTTGCCGCGATCGATCTGCAATCGCTGCGCTTCTTCCTCGACGGCGAACCGGCGCTGATGCACTTGCTGTACGAGCTGCTGCTGTCGAAAACCCAGCGCGTGCGCGTCGGTGACGGCAGCGACGATCCGGCCCGCACGCGCGAGTTGCCGGGCGGCTGCATCCAGCCGGTCGGTTTCGGCCGCGACGAAGGCGTGCTCGAGTACGATGCGCGCTCCTTTGTCGGCTACCGGCTGCTCACCGAGTACTTCAGCTTTCCGGACAAGTTCCTGTTCGTCGATGTCACCCGGCTTGGGGAAGTGGCGCCGCGGCTGGTCGGCGGCAAGCTGGTGATCCAGTGCCTGATCGGCCAGTACCCGGAGACCGAGCGCCATGCGCGCTTGCTGAATCATCTGGCGGCAAACCACTTCAAGCTCGGCTGCACGCCGATCGTCAACCTGTTCACCCAGCCGGGCGAGCCGATCCGTGTGACGCACCAGAAGGCGTCGTACCCGGTGCTGGCCGACAGCCGCAAGCAGGCGGCGTACGAGGTGATCCAGATTTCGCGCGTGGTACGGGTCGAAAAGACCGGTGCCAGCGAGAGCAGCGAAGAGGTGCTGCCGTTCTACGCGATCCGCCATGGCGGCGAGAAGGGCGGGCCGCGCTTCTACTGGCACGCCAGCCGCGAGGCATCGCCGCGGGCCGGCGACAAGGGCAGCGATCTGGAGCTGCATCTGGTCGATCTGGATTTCAACCCGGTGCGCCCGGCGGCGGAGGTGCTGAGCCTCGAGCTGCTGTGCAGCAACCGCGACCTGCCCGAGCAGATTCCGTTCGGCGGCAGCCAGTCCGGCACGCATACCGATTTTTCGCTTCCGGGCCATTCGGTGGTCAAGCGCGTCAAGCTGCTGCGCAAGCCGACGCAAAGCCTGCGCGCGCCGCTGAAGCGTGGCCTGCAGTGGCGCCTGATTTCGCATCTGTCGCTCAACTACCTGTCGATCATCGACGGTGGCAAGAGCACGCTGCAGGAAATGCTGGCGCTGTACAACCTGACCGATTCGCCGGTGACCAACCGGCAGATCCAGGGCCTGCATGCGATCAGCAGCCAGGCCGCGGTGACGCGCGTCGCCGGGCGGGATTTCTCCGGTTTCGTCCGCGGGACAGAGGTGACGCTGACGCTGGACGAGGACTATTACGTCGGCGGCGGCATTTACCTGTTTGCCAGCGTGCTCGAGCGCTTTTTCGCGCTGTATTGCGCGCCGAACAGTTTCAGCCGCTTGCGCGTGCGCACGGTGCAACAGAACGAGGAGGTGGCGGCATGGCCGGCACGCGCGGGCGAAGCCATCGTGATCTGAGCGGCGAAATCGCCGCCGACGCGACGCAATACGGCTTTTTTCAGGCGGTGCGGCTCTTGTCGCTGGCCGCACACAAGCAGGGGAAACGTCGCGGGCCGCTACCGGACAAGTTGCGGTTTCGCACGCTGGCGACGCTGTCGTTTCCGCCGAGCGAACTGACGCGCTATCAGCCGGCGAACGACGATGCCGAAGCCGGGGCGCCGGATGAACTCGGCGTCGCCTTCATGGGCCTGACCGGGCCGTCGGGCGTGCTGCCGACCAGCTATACCGAGCTGCTGATCGAACGGCGGGCACATTTCCGTGATACCGCGCTGCACGGTTTTTTCGACCTGTTCAGTCATCGCGCGATCTCGCTATTCTACGGTGCGTGGCGCAAGTACCGGTTCTGGCTCGCGGCCGAGGCCGGCGAAACCGAAGGTTTCTCGCGCAACCTGCTCGATCTGGCCGGGCTTGGGCTGTCGCGACTGCGCGACCGGCTCGGTGGCGAGAACGGTCTCGATGAGACGCTGTTCATCTACTACGCCGGCCTGCTGAGCCAGAAGCCATTGTCGAGCCAGGCACTGGTGACCCTGATCGAGGGTTTCTTCGACGTACGGGCCGAGCTGGGCCAGTTTGCCGGCCAGTGGATCGACGTCCCGCGTGACGAGCAGACGCAACTCGGGCAGTCCGGTTGCGAGCTGGGCCTGTCGGCGTTTGCCGGCAGTCGGATCTGGGACCGGCAGACCAAGGTCGAGCTCAGGCTCGGCCCGCTGCGTCGCGCCCGCTTCGATGCGCTGCTGCCCGGTGGCGCCGGGGCCGATGCCTTGCAGCAACTGCTGCAGTTCGCGCTCGGTCACGGTCTGGCGTGCGACGTGCGGCTGGTGCTCGACAGGCGCGACACCCCCAGACCGGTCCTGAACGACGCCTCGCCATTGCGGCTCGGTGGCAATGCCTGGCTGGTTGCCAGCATGCCGAAGTCCGATCCGGACGAGATGAGTTACACGCTGCTGCACTGATACATACCGACCCATAACGACATCCACACGAGAATCCACCATGCCCACGCCCCTGAAAGCCCTGGTTGCCAAGCTGACGCCGACAGCACGCGCGGCGGTCGAAGACGCCGCCAACCGCGCGGTGACCCGTACGCATTTCGAGATCGAGATCGAACACGTCCTGCTGTCGCTGATCGACCAGACCGACAACGCCTTCACGGCCGCACTGCGCGCCGGTGGTGTCCCGCTGACACAGTTCGAACGCGAGCTCGACGGTACGCTCGAACAGTTCAAGCGCGGCAATACCCGCAATCCGGTACTGTCGAGCTGGCTGCCGCGCTGGCTGGAAAAGGCGTGGCTGATCGCCGGTGCCGAGCATGGCGAACAGGAGATTTCCAGCCTCGATCTGCTGCTGGCACTGCTCGACGACGAAGGGCTGCGCGCGTCGATCAACGGCGCCGCCGCAGCGCTGGCCAAGCTGGACCGTCAGGCGTTGCGTCAGGGCTATGCGGCGCTGCGCCGCCACGGCGAGGAAGGTGGCAACGCGGTGAGCGATTCGGTACCCGAGGCCAGCGATCCGATCGTCGTGCCGGCCGCCGGCAAGCGCGGCTCGCCCGGTCTGGACAAGTACACGATCGATCTGACCGCGCAGGCACGCGCCGGCAAGATCGATCCGGTGCTCGGCCGCGATGCCGAAATCCGGCTGATGACCGACATCCTGATGCGCCGGCGCCAGAACAACCCGATCCTGACCGGCGAGCCCGGCGTCGGCAAGACCGCTGTCGTCGAAGGGCTGGCGCTGAAGATCGTCCGCGGCGAGGTGCCACCCGCACTGGCCGGGGTGACGCTGCGCACGCTCGACCTCGGCCTGCTGCAGGCCGGTGCCAGCGTCAAGGGCGAGTTCGAGAACCGGCTGCGGCAGGTGATCGATGAAGTGAAGGCCAGCCCGGTGCCGATCATCCTGTTCATCGACGAAGCGCATACGATGATCGGTGCCGGTGGTGCGGCCGGCCAGAACGACGCGGCCAATCTGCTCAAGCCGGCGCTGGCGCGCGGCGAGCTGCGCACGATCGCGGCGACGACGTGGGCCGAATACAAGAAGTACTTCGAGAAGGATGCGGCGCTGGCGCGGCGCTTCCAGGTCGTCAAGGTCGACGAGCCGGCGCCGGAGATTGCCGTGCAGATGGTGCGCGGCATTGCCGAAGCCATGGCGGGACACCACAAGGTGCAGATCCTCAACGAGGCGGTGGCCGCAGCGGTCATTCTGTCGAGCCGCTACATTGCCGGCCGTCAGTTGCCGGACAAGGCGATCAGCGTGCTCGACACCGCCTGCGCCCGCGTTGCGCTCTCGCGTGCCGGTCGGCCCGGCCCGATCGAGGATGTCGAAGCGCTGATCGGCAACGTCGACCGTGAACTGGCCACGCTCGAAACCGAGGAAGGCCACGCCGAACGGATCGCTGAACTGAAGGTGCAGCGTGAAGGGCTGAGCGCCGACCTGGAAACGCTGCAGCAAAAATGGCAGGCGCAGCAGGCGCTGGTGGCCGAAATCGATGAGCTCAGGGCTGCCGCAACCAGTGGCGGCGCCAAGCCGGCCAAGGGCAAGAAGATCAGCCCGCTGCAAGCCAAGCGCAACGAGCTGCGCGAGCTGCACAAGACCCTGCCGCTGGCATTCGAATGCGTCGACGAGAACGTCATCGCCGACGTGATCAGTGGCTGGACCGGCATTCCGCTGGGGCGCATGGTCAGCAACGAACTTGAACAGGTACAGAAACTCGCCGGCCTGCTGGCCGAGCGCGTCATCGGTCAGGACCATGCGCTCGAGCAGATCGCCGAGCGGGTGCAGATTGCCAAGGCCAACCTCGACGACCCGAGCAAGCCCAAGGGCGTGTTCATGCTAGTCGGCCCGTCCGGCGTCGGCAAGACCGAAACCGCGCTGGCGCTGGCCGAGGCGCTGTACGGCGGCGAGCGCAACCTGATCACGATCAATATGTCCGAGTATCAGGAAGCGCACAGCGTTTCCGGCCTCAAGGGCTCGCCACCGGGCTACGTCGGCTACGGCGAAGGCGGCGTGCTGACCGAGGCCGTGCGGCGCAAGCCGTACTCGGTGGTGCTGCTCGACGAGGTCGAAAAGGCCCATCCGGACGTGCTCGAGCTGTTCTTCCAGGTGTTCGACAAGGGCGTGCTCGAGGATTCGGAAGGCCGAGAGGTCGACTTCAAGAACACCATCATCCTGCTGACGTCGAATGCAGGTACCGATCTAGTGATGCGCGCAGTCGAGGGCGGGGTGACGATCGGCGACGAAAACCGTGATCCGAGCGCCGACGATCTGGTCGAAGTGCTGCGCCCGACGCTGCAGAAGGTGTTCAAGCCGGCTTTCCTCGGCCGGCTGACCATCGTGCCGTACTTCCCGGTCAGCGACGAAGTGCTGCAGAAGATCGTCGCGCTCAAGCTCGACAAGATCCGCCGCCGCATCGAAGCCAATCACAACGCCAAGGTCGAGTTCCCGGCCGAACTGGTCGAACTGATCACCTCGCGCTGCTTCGACGTCGACAGTGGTGCCCGCGATGCCGACGCGATCCTGACCCGGACGGTGCTGGCGAAAATCTCCAACGAACTGCTGGGCCGTCTGGCCGCGGCCAAACCGGTGAAGAAGATTGCCGTGAGCGTGAAGGGCGACGAGATCAAGGTGAAGCTGAGCTGATCGCCGGTTGACCACAAAACAAAACGGCCCGGAAGGGCCGTTTTGTTTTGGCGCTGAACAGGCTCAGTCGTTCGCGCGGATATCCAGCAATTCCTTCAGCTGCCCGAGCGTCGAATCGTCCTTGATCACCGTCTTCAGCCATTCTTCCAGCGGCATCTCGGCCCACTTGGCGGCGCGTTCGGCCAGCAGGGCGACGGGGCTGTGCGGTTCGTTGGTACGGAAGTAGCGGGCGACCTCGCGCAACTGGCGCACGGCATCGGCGCGGGTGGTCACCGGGCCGTGGTTCACTGCGGCTTGCGGCGTGTTCATCGGCGTACTCGCGGTCGGCGGGACAAAGGGGGCGATTTCGGTTGCGGGCGCAGGGACGGCGGCGGCCGGCGGTGGCGCGGCGACGACCGTGCCGCCGCACTGTTCCAGCAGCCTACGCGCGACGTCGCCAATCGCGCTCAGGGCATCGCGCACTTCGGCCAGGCTCGGTGCGTTGTAGCCGAAGCGCTCGTCCAGTTGCTTGTCGAGCGTGCCGTACGCCGTTTGTGCTGTTTCGATTTCGCCGACCAGACGTGCAAACCAGGGGGCGCCGCAGGCGTTGACTGCCTTGTCGAATACGTCGCCGGCCAGCTTCCCTTCGGCAATTGCCCGGGAGCGGGCATCCTGGTCGCGCAGGCCGAGGTTTTCGACTTCGCGCGACTCCTGCCAGCGGTACCAGTCGTAGCCGCCGTGTTGCGGCGAGACCAGTGCGACCTGACGCAGGGCGAGGCCGAGCTGGCTGTTGAGCCATTCGAGCTTGCCGATCCGTTCGTCGAGGTCATCCGGGTCGAATTCGGGGTAGAGCGTTTCCCAGAAGCGGTTCAGCAAGCCCCCGATCAGGTCGAGACCGAAGGCGGCGCCGCCAAAGCCTTCGGTCTTGGTCAGCGCCTCGGCCAGCCAGACGGCCAGCTGCAGATCCTTGCTCTTGCTGGCGAGTGCGTCGTCGCACAGCTGGCGGACCTTGCTCCATTCGGCCGTCTTGCGGCTGGATTCCCAGTCGCCCAGATCAAGACTGGGGTCGTCGGCACGACGTGCTTCGCGAATCGCGTCAAAAAGTGGCGAGTAGCCGAGGTCCTCGCCGGCGGGGGAGTCGGCACTGATCGGAGCGAGCAGCAGTTCGAGGCGGGCGTTGTGGTTGTTGTCCATTGAGTTCGGTTCCGAGCAAAGGCACTCAGCCCTTGGCGACATTGGGGACGGTGGAAATCAGTGTGGCGCCGCAGCTGGTCTTGTGGCCTTCCAGCGCGACCGGCTTGCCGTCGATCAGCCAGTTCGGATCGCCTTCGACGATGGTGACGCTGCCGTGTCCCTTCTCGGGGCAGGTGACCGAATCGCCGAGCCGGGCAATCGCCTTGCCCATGGCCTTGGCGTTGGGTGAAGCGCTGACGACCGAGCCGCCATGGCTGGTCGGATCGCCGAGCCGGATCACTTTCTTCATGTGGTTTGTTCCTCGGGAAGGGCGTGGCTGACCACGCCGCTGACGATCCGGGTTTCGCCATCAAACTCGGCGATCAGCACCGGCTGTTGCAGCTGCGCCGCCTGAGTGATGGCGATGGCGTTCAGCAAGGCGCTGCGTGCGCCGCCGACGTCGCCGAATTCGGTGACGACGTTGCTGGCGTCGTTGATCGGATTGAGTTCGGATTCGAAGTAGCTCAGCACCGTCGCAACCGCGGCCAACCGCGATCCGCCGACGTCGACGCCACCGCAGTTGTGCGCCAGCCATGCGAGCGTATGGCTCCGGTCGTCACCCGATTCGGCCGGATCGAACGGTAACGGCCGCAGGCAGGCGTTGATCAGTGCGCCTTCGACCGTGGCGCGCAGCTGCTGGCTGAGTTTGTTGCCTGTCGGCAGTGCACTGTCGCTGTAGAGTTCGCGGCTCAGGTGGATGCGGGCAATCGGCGGCAGGTCGGTCAGGCCGGCACGGTATTGTCCAGGGACCCGTCCCCAGCCCGACGCATCGTCCTTTCGGCCATGGTCACGTTCCCAGTAGGGCTGGTAGGGATCCGCTTCATCGCTCGTTGTATCGGCGGTCACTACGGGCGCTGCGAGACCGGCGCGCGTAAACAGCTGCAGCACGACGGCCTGGCCCGGCTTGCCATGCCAGCGTTGCAGTTCGACCTGTTGCGGATCCAGCGGCTCGAACTCGTCTTCGTCGGGCTGCTCTGCCAGTGGCGAATCGCACGCCAGCAGCAGCAGACCCGGCTGCGTCGGATCGTTGCGCAACAGTGCAATCACCCGGTCGTTGAGACTGCCGTTGCCGGGCAGGAATTTGCAGGCCGTGGTCGCTGCTTCATCGTGGCCGGCTTCGATCAACGCATCGTGGAGTGAAAGCCTGACCTGCTCCAGCAGGGCTCGGCCATCCTGCCCCTGACCGGGCAGGACATACAACGGCAGCCAGGCCAGAGCGGGGGTCTCCGTTATGGCGCTGGCGAGGGTCTCGCTCAGCGCTTCGGCAATGGCGGCAGTGCGCTCGGAGACTTCGGCGATCGGTGCGCCCTGAGTCCACAGCGCTTGCGCGGGCGCGGTATCGCACCACGCCGGCATCGATTCGGCGACAACATTTGCCCAGACCGCCCGGCACTCGGCGAAATGCTGACGTTCATGCAGCTCGGCATCGTGGGTCTGGCGGGCCTGGGCAACCCGGTCCGCCTGCGCTTTGGCTTGGGCATCAACATCCGCCTGTTGCTTTGCCGCTTCCCGCTTGGTCTTCCAGCTGCGCCAGCACGCGATGCCCAGCGCGAACAGCATCGGTGGCAACACCAGCAAAGCAAACAGTGAAGGCGCCGACATTGCACCGGCGTTGAACGGGATCACAAAGCCGAGCAGACCCAACCACAGTACAGCCAAGCCGATCAGGATCGATAGATTGAGAATCATTGCTTGCTTATGTTGTTCTTTCTTGATTGTTGCTGGCTATTTTATCTTTTTTTTAAATTGTGTCGATTGACCGTATTTTTGTTGTCAGGTTTTTTCGGCGTGCACTCGAGCCGATTTCTGGGCGAGTGATCAGTTGCCGTCAGTGTCACAAGAATGGCGATTGCATCACTATCTGAGAAACAAGCGGCGTAAACATGTGCGCAGGAAGGGGATGGGGCTTAAGTTCTGGTTGACTGAATAGATCGATATGTTGGTGTAAATAATTGATTTTAAATGATAATTTGATTATTTTTGTCAGGCGACCTGCCCAGTGACCTCCCGCCACAACAGCCGCTCGGCAGAGGACAATTCTGCGTTGCGAAGGGTGTTCCGCGGACCAGTCAGTGGCGTGGTTTCCCGAGAGGGCGGCGATGTCGTAGTGTCAGGCGTGCGATGGGTGACAGCCCGTTGATCTTGTAAAGCGTTCTGTCGTGTCGCCCGGTGTTACCCGGCGCCTTCCGAGTCAGGCTGTTGCGCCCGTTTCATTTTTCCGACGATTGTCCGGCAGCCATGCCGGGGAGCCATTGGGGCCGAGAAGGCTTGCCATCCTTGCCAGCAACCACGTGCCCAGGCAAAGCATCGGGGATTGACCCGCATCAGGACTGTTCCTTGAGCACTTCGCTGACCCATTGGTTGATCCGTACGTAAAAGGGAATCTCGGCCGAGCTGGCTGCTGCTGGACCTGCTGTCGCAGCAGTCAGCCCGGCGTTGCGGAAATAGTAACGCGCCAGCGTCTTTGGCCCATGCTTGTCGATCACCCTATCTTCGCGGTCCCGGCAAGTGAGTTGGGTTTGTGCTTGCAACTCGCAGCACAGCCGCGTCGGCCGGAGGATCCGCCGGTCTCGCGCAGCCAAAACGCCGGGACGATCAGATCGAAATCGCTTTCCGAAAGCGTGCCTCGGGCCCCGCTGACGGGCCGGAGGTGCAACCGCACGCAGTCGAGCAGCATGGTCCGGCTGACGGAATCGGTTTCGTCCACATCCAGTCTTGTAAGTGTGATCCGCAGGCAGATCGTGTGCGGGATCGACATCATTCAGCCCCAACCGAGCTTGGGCGAAGGCCTTGGCCGTATGGGCCGCCGTCGGCATGGGGCTGCGGCTGTGCCGATCAGGTCGGTTCGAACTGCCGCGGAACTTGCCGTTGTTTGTACTGATCCAGCGGCAGGCCGTCCGACTTTGCCTGCACCCGTTTCGGCTTGGCGGCGAGCAGCGGCAAGCCGGACGCAAAGGCCACTTCCGACAAGCGATCGAACAGCTCCGGTTCGAGACGCGCGAACGTACTACCCGGCATCAGGATGAAGGCCGATGGCATGTGACGCCCGAAAACGATTGGACGCGCAGGCTTCGGAGCAGCACTGGATGGTCAGTTTGAATAGGAGCGAGCCGAGTTGGGGGCGTTTTCGCCTGATGGATTCGACTGGCCAATTCGATCTGGGCCCGTAGCGTCAACGCCTGCTCCAGGCCCCCTGATCGGAGAAGAGCCGGCGGATTTCGGTGCCCGGTTTGTGAGGCTGCATGCGTGTAATTCTGGCAGGCGTGTTCAGAAGGCGATCATGAAAATGAGTGTCAATTCTGACTGGCTCGTTCCTGTTTTTTCTTGCGGGTAAGGCCTCTGGAACTTCCAGCTGGACACCGTGTCTGCTTTTCTGGCTTAGACATTTAGCATATTTTTACCTAAATGCAACACGAGAATTCTGTAAGATTTATAAAAACCATAAGCTTTGATGTAGTATTTTTCTTACTAATTTACTGGGTTCTTTCTGGTTTGTTGTGGTTGGCGAGGCTTGTCTGCCCGACGGGCGAAACGGTGACGCCGTCACCTCGTTCTGGTCGGTGTGCAGTAGGCATTGACGGGGCATGTGCGAGGAGGCTCGCCATGTTGCCAAGTTGAATTGCGTGGTCGTTGAGTCAAAGTACCGTTATGTCAGTGGGTAAAGCGGGTGTTGCGGGGAACGGGAAGGCAGGTTGGGCACCCGTCCGGGTGTGTGGTCTGTGGATGGCTGCTTTCTCGTTGATTACGCATTTTGCATATGCAATTCCGCAGGGCGACGAGCAGATCATCCGTCAGCAGCAGCGGCAGCAGGATCAGGAACGTCAGGATCGGCTCAGCGAACCCCGCGTGGTCCTGCCGACTCCCGAGGTGGCTGCATCCGGTGATTCCTTTCCGGTGGAGAAAAATTGCTTCCCGGTGACCCTGGTCGCACTGGATGTGCCGTCGCATGCGCTGGATGCGTTGCAGCTGACGGGGGCGGGAAGATTGCTCGATGGTGATTTCTACTGGCTGAGGCAGACTGCGAACGGTTATGCAGGGCGCTGTATCGGCGCAAAGGGCGTCGAGTACGTCGCCAAGCAGCTGACCCAGCAACTGCTTGACCATGGCTACATCACCAGCCGTGTGCTGGTCCCCGAGCAGGACCTGTCCACCGGTGTGCTGGCGCTGACGGTCATGCCGGGCTGGATTGGCGAAATCCGCTTCGCCGATCCGTCGCTGTACGGCACTTGGCGCAGCGCCTTCCCGACCGGAAAAGGACGGTTGCTGAACTTGCGCGATCTGGAGCAGGGGCTGGAGCAAATGAAGCGTGTCCCGAGTCAGGATGTCGACATGCAGATCGTCCCGGGCAAGGTTGCCGGCGAGAGCGATGTCGTCATTGCCATCAAGCGTGGCAAGCCGTGGAAAGTCGTCGCGACGCTGGATGACACCGGTTCGCATGCCACCGGCAAGCTTCAGGCCGGTGTGTCGCTGTCGCTGGACAATCCGCTGGGCCTGAACGATCTGCTCAATATCGGCTACACCCACGATGCCGACGTCAACCGCGGCGGGTTGGGGACGCTGGGCAAGAGCATGTATTACTCGGTGCCGTGGGGTTACTGGACCTTGACCGCGACTGCCAACGAATCGCGCTATCACCAGACGATCGCCGGCGTCGCGCAGGATTTCGTCTCCAGCGGCATCTCCGACAACATGGCGGTGCGCGTCAGCCGGCTGGTCTACCGCGACCAGTCGACCCAGTTTTCGCTGCAGGCCCAGACGGGCAAGCGGATCAGCCACAGCTTCATCGACGATACCGAAATCGAGGTGCAGCGCCGCGCCAACAGCTTTGCCGAGGTCGGCTTCAACTACCGGCGGTTCTGGGGACAGGCACAGCTCGACCTGACCGGCGCCTGGCGCAAGGGCGTGCCGTGGTTCGGTGCGATGCAGGATTTCCCTGCCGAAGGCGACAACGTCCCGACGTTCTATTACCAGTTGCAAAGCGTCGACGCGACACTGGTGCTGCCGTTCAGGGTTGCCGATGTTCCGCTGCAGTACACCGGTACCTTCCATGGCCAGACGACGAGGGATGCGCTGTATTTCACCGACGACCTCTCGATCGGCAGCCGTTTCACCGTGCGCGGCTTCGACGGCGAGAGCAGCCTGACCGCGGAGAAGGGGTTTTACTGGCGCAACGAGCTTGGCGTGCCGCTGTGGCGTTCGGGGCAATCGCTCTACGTCGGGCTCGACTACGGTCAGGTCTATGGCCCGAATGCGATCCATCTGCCAGGCACAAAACTGGCCGGCGCGGTGCTGGGACTACGGGGCGGCTCCGGCGGTGTTGCCGGCAGCGTCAGTTACGACGTGTTCGTCGGCTGGCCGCTTTATCGTCCGGAAGGTTTCGGCGACGGCAAGCCGACAACCGGCTTCCAGCTGGTCTATCAGTATTGACGCGCCGTACCAAAGAACGGGTTCAGGAGGAGTTGAAAATGAAGATGACAAGATTGCTGGGGACCGTGGCCGCTGCGGCGTCGTTGCTATCCGGATGTGCAACCGAAAGCTCGACCGCGCTGGCCGTGCCGAAGGTTGAAAGCGCCAGCCGGCCCTATACCGGTGTGCGTACGCCGATTGCGGTCGGACAGTTCGACAACCGCTCGGCCTATATGCGCGGCATTTTTTCCGATGGCGTAGACCGGCTGGGCGGGCAGGCCAAAACGATCCTGATTACCCACCTGCAGCAGACCAATCGTTTCAACGTGCTCGATCGCGACAACATGAAGGAGCTGCAGCAGGAAGCCGTGATCAAGAAGCAGGCCCAGAAGCTCAAGGGGGCCGATTACATCATCACCGGCGATGTAACCGAGTTCGGTCGCAAGGAAATCGGTGACCAGCAGCTGTTCGGCATTCTGGGACGCGGCAAATCGCAGATCGCCTATGCCAAGGTCAGTCTCAACGTCGTCGATATCGCGACGTCCGAAGTCGTGTATTCGAGTCAGGGCGCCGGCGAATACAGCCTGTCCAACCGAGAGGTCATCGGCTTTGGCGGGACGGCCAGCTACGACTCGACGCTGAACGGCAAGGTGCTCGACCTGGCGATGCGCGAGGCGGTGAACAAGCTGGTTGCTGCGACCGAATCGGGCGCCTGGAATCCTGCCAAAGAGTAAGCGGCCAGACAATAAAAGGGAGTGATGAGATGACAGCCAAACGGATGGGGCGCCATGTGCTGCCCGTGGCCTTGCTCGGCGGCATGTTGTTGACCGGCTGCAATACCGCACCGAAAACCTTGTACCAGTGGGGCGGATATCAGCAGCAGGTCTACAAGCATTTCCAGGGCGACGCGCCGGAAACGCAGATTGCCGCGCTGGAAGAGGGCTTCCAGAAAATCCGTGCCAATGGCGCAATGCCGCCACCGGGATATCACGCACATCTGGGCATGCTGTATGCCGGGATCGGCAAGGGCGACCAGGCGGTGCAACAGTTCAATACCGAGAAGGCGCTGTTCCCGGAATCCGTGGCCTATATGGACTTCCTGTTGAAGAAATACCAGCAATAAGGTGCACGAATCATGAAAAAAGCAATGAAGCTGATCGCGTGCCTGTCGCTGGTACTGCTCGCCGCAGGATGCGCCACGCCGCAGAAGGCTGCGCGTGATTACACCGCGTTCAAGCAAAGCAAGCCCCGCTCGATCCTGGTGTTGCCGCCACTGAACGAATCGCCTGACGTCAACGCTAGCTACGGCATGCTGTCGCAGATGACCTTCCCGTTGGCCGAAGCAGGCTACTACGTGATGCCGGTGGCGCTGGTCGACGAAACATTCAAGCAGAACGGTCTGGGCCTGCCGGCCGAAATTCACGGTGTCGCGCCGGCCAAGCTCAGGGAAATCTTTGGCGCCGACGCTGCGCTCTACGTCACCGTGACCAAGTACGGGACGAGCTATGTGGTCCTCGACAGTGTCACGGTCGTTGCCGCCAACGCCAAGCTGGTCGATCTGAAGACCGGCGACGTGCTCTGGACCGGCGCCGCATCGGCGTCGAGCAGCGAAAACGGCAACAACGCGTCGAACGGTCTGCTCGGCATGCTGATTACCGCAGCGATCAAGCAAATCGCCAACAACGTCACCGATGCCGCGTATCCGATCGCCGGTCTGACCAGCGTGCGCATGCTGTCGGCCGGTGGCCCGAACGGCATGCTGTACGGGCCGCATTCGCCCAAATACGGCACGGACTGAGTCGCGCGGACATCTCCTGCCGAGGGCGCATGCCTTCGGCTGGCTTCGGCCTTGTAACGATGAATCACCGGCCGATTCCCCGGCAGGGGACGGCGTGCCGTTCGCGGACCGGGTAGCGAACGGCACCAACATGAAATTGTGGTCATTCGGTTCTGCACGCTTCGGGCGGGTGCAGGGCACGGTATTGGATTGCTGAAATGAAAAAAGACATTGCGGATATGGCGAATCGGAATGGCGATTTGCGGGCCGGGCTTGCTTCGATCGAATTGGCGGCCGGCGGGAACGGCATCCTGTCATTCCCGCGTCGCGTCTTGCTTTCATTCACGCTGTTCTGCTTCATTGCCCAGCCTGTGCTGGCTGCGGGGCCGATTGTCGCCGACCCGAATGCGCCCGGCGGACAGCGACCAACCGTACAGACGACGGCCAACGGTTTGCCCGTCGTCAACATCGCCGCTCCCAATGGCGCCGGTGTATCGCACAACAAATACAACCAGTTCAATGTCGATGCAAAAGGCGCGATTCTCAACAATTCGCCCGGCCTGGTGCAGACCCAGTTGGGTGGCTATGTCGACGGCAACGCCAATCTGGCCGGCGGTGCGGCGCGGACGATCCTCAACGAGGTCACCTCGGGCAATCCGAGCGCATTACGCGGCTATCTGGAAGTCGCCGGCCAGCGTGCCAATATCATCGTCGCCAACCCCAACGGGATATCGTGTGACGGTTGCGGTTTCATCAACAGCAACCGCGCTACCTTGACGACCGGTACGCCGGTCTTCGGCGGCAGCGGCAGCCTTGACGCGTTCCGTGTCGGCACCGGGCTGATCACCGTCAGTGGCGCCGGACTCAACGGCGGCAATCTGGATCAGGTCGACCTGATCGCGCGCGCGGTCCGGATCAATGCCGGCGTCTACGCCAGGCACTTGAACGTCGTCGCCGGCACGGCCACGGCGAACTACGCCGATCTCGCGGTACAGGCGGGAACCGGCGATGCCGACGCGCCCGGCGTATCGATCGACGTTGCCCAGCTCGGCGGGATGTATGCCGACAAGATTCGCCTGATCGGTACCGAAGCCGGCGTCGGCGTGAACCTCGTCGGCACGATTGCGGCAACGCAGGATCTGCAGATCGACAGTGCCGGCAAACTGACGCTCGGCGGGAAAACCACCGCAGCGACAGCGATGCTCAGCGGCGCCGAAATCGCCAACACCGGGCAACTGTACGTAACGCAAAGCCTGGCGGTGAAGGCGGCAGGGCAACTGGTCAACACCGGGGTGATTGCAAGCGCACAGCATGCGGACCTGCAGACGGGCAGCCTTGCGCAGCAGGGGATGCTGGCGGCCGGTCTGTCGGCCGATGGCCAAATCCAGGGCAACGGCTCGCTGACGGTGGCGAGTGTCGGCAATGCCAGCCTGACCGGCCAGACCGTCGCAGCCGGCAATGCCACGGTCCGCGCAGCAAGCATCGACGCCAGCGGCGGCAAGCTGCAAAGCGCCAATGCGCTGGACGTTCAGGCCACGCAGGGTGATGTCACTTTCGACAAAGCGACGGTTTCGGCCGGAAGCACCCTCGCCGTGCGTGCTGCTGCAGGTCTGAATACCCGTGGCGCGACGGTTTCGGCACGGCAGCTGACGATGGCTGGGCGCAACATCGACAACAGCGGTGGCAGCCTCGCTCAGACCGGCGCCGGCACGCTGCAGGTTTCGGCGACGGAGGCCATCGTCAATCGCGGCGGCCTGATCGGTGCAAACGGCGAGCTGCAACTGAACGCGGCCATGCTGGACAACAGCGGCCGAGGTCAGTTGCAGGCCAAACGGCTGGCGCTGACAGTCGGGCAGTTGGACAACCGGCAGGGCAGCATCCGCCAGACCGGGTCGCAAAACGGCAGTTTTTCGATCAGTGACACCCTTGACAACCGCAAGGGTGTGATCGCGACCAATGCGCAGGATCTGAGCCTGTCTGCCGTTCAGCTCGACAATGCAGAAGGGCAGATCGTCCTGACGGGCAACGGCAAACTGAGCCTGAATGGCGCGCTGGACAACAGCGATGGCAAGGTGGCCAGCAACGGCGATGTCGCCATCAACGCCGGAACGCTGAACAACGCGCGGGGGCAGATCGCCGCGCAACGGCAACTCGACGTGGTGTCCGGTTCAGTGCTGAACCGGTCCGGCACGATGGCCGCCGGCAAGGCGCTACGGATCGATAACGTGGGCGCGTTCGATAACCGCGACGGTGCGATCGAAGCCGGCGAAGGGCTGACGTTCAGGAGCGGCAGCCTGAACAATGATGGCCTGGGCCGGGTGTTGGTGCTGAGCGGAGACGGTGTGATTACCGCCGATACCGTGAGCAATCAGGGCACCTTGGGCGGCAACGGCAATGTGCTGATGACCGCGGGCCGGCTCGACAACACCGGTGCGTTATCCGCGCTTCAGGCCCTGACGATCAAGGCCGCTCAGCTCGACAACGGCGGCAAGCTGGTGACCGCCAGCGCCTTGCAGCTCACGGCACAACACACTACCAATAGCGGCACGATCCAGGGCGATTTGCTCAGTATCGCCGGTATGTCGCTGATCAACGCCGGAGGGCAGCTGATTCAGGTCGGCAACGGCGATGCGCAGTGGGCTTTGACGGATGTCTTCGATAATCGCGGTGGTGCTGTCGGAAGCGCGGCCCGGAGTCTGACGCTGAATGCCGGCCAGTTGACCAACACCGGCCGGATCGGCCTGAGCGGCAGCGGCCAGCACCGGATTGATGCGGCCGAACTCGACAACAGCGGCGGCCAGCTGATCCAGGCCGGTGCCGGCAGCATGATCGTGACCGCCAGCAACGAACTGGCGAATCGGGGTGGTTTGATCGGCAGCGCTGGCACCTTGAAATTGAATGCGGCCACGCTGGACAACAGCAATGCGGGCCAGTTGCAGGCGGACCGTCTGGCGCTGACCGTAGGCCAGCTGAACAATCAGCAGGGCAGCATCCGCCAGACCGGCGCGCAGAACGGCAGCTTCGCGATCAGCGGTGCGCTGGACAACCGCAAGGGGACGATTGCGACCAACGCGAAGGACCTGACCCTGGTGGCGGCGCAGATCGACAATGCCGAGGGCCAGATCGCGCTGGCTGGTGACGGCAAGCTGAGCCTGACCGGCCCGCTCGACAACAGCGGCGGCAAACTCGTCAGCAACGGCGACATCGCGATCCGGACCACGATGCTGACCAATGCCCAGGGGCAGGTGGTGGCGCAGCGGCAACTGGACATCGATGCGCAATCGGTCAACAACCAGTCGGGCTCGCTGGCGTCCGGTGCGGCGCTGGTAATCAACAGTGCCGGTGCACTGGATTCGACCAACGGCAATATCGAAGCCGGTAACGGTCTCACGCTGAATACCGGCAGCCTCAACAACGGTGGCCGGACGGTGGCCGTGGCCGGCAACGCGACCGTGACTGCGACGGGCAACATCGTCAACACCGGCACGCTGGGTGCCAACGGCCAGCTGCAACTGAACGGCAAGCAGCTGAGCAACAGCGGCACGCTGACCAGCATGCAGGATCTCGGCATTGCGGCCGAGACGCTGAACAACAGCGGCACCGTGGTCGCGGCCAAGCAGGTCACGTTCAACGCCACGCAAAGCGTCGGCAACAGCGGCACCGTCCAGGCCGAGCGGCTTGCCGTCACCACGCCGACGCTGAGCAACAGCGGTGGCAAATTCATCCAGACCGGCACCATCAACGGGGCCTGGACCATCGCCTCCTTGCTCGACAACCGCAATGGCAGCATCAGCAGTGCAGCGCAAGACCTCGCATTGCAAAGCGCGCGAATCCTCAACGGTAGCGGGCGGATTGCCCATGCCGGCACTGGCCTGCTGTCGCTGACCGGTACGCTCGACAACGCCGCGGGCCAGGTCGGCAGCAACGGCGCGATCCGGATCTCGACCGATCAGTTCGGCAACGTCGCCGGCAATGTCGCGGCCTATCGCGGGCTGACGGTCACCGCGCAAAACCTGAACAACACTGCAGGCGGTGTACTGACCGCCAGTGACGTTGTCGATCTTGGCGTCAGCGGTACGCTCGACAACACCGGCGGCACCGTCGAAGGCGGCAATGGCCTGAGCGCGAGCGCGGCCACCTTGAACAACGGCGCCAATGGCCGCCTGGTTGCGGTGAGCGGGGACAGTCGCATCAGCGCCGGCAGCCAGTTGAGCAACGCGGGGCTGATCGGCGGCAACGGCAACGTCACGGTGACCGCGCCGCAATTGAACAACACCGGCATGATCAGCGCGGGCCAGCTGCTGGATGTCAGCGGCAACGAGCTTGGCAACCGGGGCGGTCAGCTGCAGGGGCGTTCCGTTGCCGTCCGGGCCAATGGCAAGCTCGACAACGAGGGCGGCAAGGTCGACGCGGCCAACGCGCTGTCGGCGACCGCTGCAAGCATCGACAACGCGAGCGGCCGCATCGCCAACAGCGGCAGCGCGCAAACCACGGTGAGCGCAGGCGCAGGCCTGAACAACAGCAATGGCCTGATCGGTGGCAACGGCAACACCCAGATCGGCGCTGCCACCCTGACCAACACCGGGGGTACGCTGACCAGTGGTGCCGACCTGGGTGTGACCGCAACTACCCAGCTGAACAACGGTGGCGGCACCCTGTTCGCGGTCGGCAACACCAGCGTGAACACGCCGTTGTTCAACAACGCCGGTGGCGTGCTGAACGGCCGTGGCGATGCCAGCATCAGCGCAAGCCAGACCGACAACAGCGGTGGCCGGATCGCAACCAACCGCAACATCATGCTGACCAGCGCCGGCTTTTACGGTCTGGGCGACATCAACGCCGGCAACGACCTGACGCTGAACCTGCAGGGCGACATCAACCTCGTCGCCGGCATGGGCTGGACCGCGAACCACGACCTGACGCTGAACACCAACGGCAACATCGACAACCGGACGCGTTTTGGCGCGGTAGGCACGCTCAGTCTCAACGGTGCCAATGTCTACAACCGGGCGGGGGCCGAACTTTCGGGCAATGACGGCCTGCGCATTTCGACGGGCTACCTGCAGAACGAGGGCACGCTGTTCGGCGATCGTGTCGAACTCGGCGCCGGCAGCATCCTCAACCGCAACGCCATCTTCGGCGGCGACGTGACGTTGCGTGCCGGCAGCATCGCCAATGCCGGCAACGGCAATCCGGACAGCAGCATCATTGCCGCCGGCCGCAACCTCAACCTCTACACCGGTGACCTGACCAACACCGCCGGCGGCGATCTGTACAGCCTCGGCAATCTCAACATTGCCGCGCAGGATGGCGTTGGCAACGCCGGGCGGGTGCTGAACCAGTCGTCGACGATCCAGGGCGACGGGGATGTCGGCATCCGCGCCGGTGAAATCCGCAATCAGTGGGATTCGATTACCTATTCGGAAATCTCGACAAGTACCGAGCCGGTCAAACAGACCACGACCTCCCAGGGTGGTGAGCCGGTCGGCGGCCCGCCCGGTGGTGGCAGTACGACCACCACCACGGTTGCAACGACCTATACCACCACGACTGACGCCACGGTGTCGACAAGCGGCAGGGCGGGCAAGATCCTGGCTGGCGGTCAATTGGCGCTGGCCGGCGGTTCGGTCATCAACGATGCCAGCGTGATCGCGGCGGGGGGCAACGCGAGTGTCGACCAGAACCTGTTGCAGAACGTCGGCTATCAGGCTTATCGGCGAATCACCGAAACCCAGTCGGGCGAGAAAACGGTAGAAACCAAATGGTGTGGCGGCGGGGCGGGTGGTAATTCCGGCGGCTGCGGTTCCGAGCGGAAAACCTTTGAGTTCGGCCCGATCACGACGGTGATCGAAGATGTGTTGAAGCCCGGCATCAGCGCCAGCTTCACTGCCGGTGGCAGCATCAGCGGCAATGCTGGAACGATCCGCAACATCACGACCGGCTTGCACACGCCGGCGATCGTTGGTTCGACGATCAATGCGAACGGTGTCGCCAGGCTCGATCCGTCAACCGTCAATACCGGCGGTGGTCAACTTGCGGCCATCGCGGCACCGGTCAAGTTGACCGGCCAGGGCCCGGCAACGCAATCGGCGGTCGATGGCCCAACGTTGACCGGCCCGACCACGACGCAAACAAATGCGTCGCAACTGCAGGGCCAGGGGCAAACCACGGCAGCACGCGTGGCGGGTGTCGGGCTGCGCGGCGATCCGATCAGCGCAGGCTATCAGTTGCCGACCAGCGGCCTGTACCGGATCAACCCGATGCCGGACCAGAAGTACCTGGTCGAGACCGACCCGCGCTTTACCCAGTACGGCAAGTTCATCAGCAGCGACTACATGCTCGGCCGGCTGAACATCGACCCGTCCGCCACGCACAAGCGCCTCGGCGACGCGTTCTATGAAAACAAGCTCGTTACCGACCAGATTGCCCAACTGACCGGCCGGCGTTTCCTCGACGGCTACACCGACCAGCAGGCTGAATACCAGGCGCTGATGGATGCCGGCGCGGCGTATGCACAGCAGTTCGGCATCACGCCCGGCATCAGTCTCAGTGGCGAGCAAATGGCCAGCCTGACCCGTGACATGGTCTGGCTCGAGACCCGTGTGGTCAACGGTCAGAGTGTTCTGGTGCCGGTGGTCTACCTCGCCGGCGTCGAACAGAACGTCATGCAAACCGGCCAGGGCATGCTCGCGGCCGACAGTATCGACCTGCGCACCGGTACGCTCTCCAACAGTGGCGTGATCCAGAGCCAGACGGCGACGAAGATTGCCGCCACGCAGATCAGCAACCTCGGCGGCACGATCAGCAGCACCGGCAGCATCGACCTTGCCGCGACAGGCGATCTGCTGAACCAGTCCGGTCTGATCAGCGGTAACGCGGTCAAGCTCGTTGCCGGCAACGACCTGACCAACCTGACCGTTGCGGGTATGCGCATCGGCACGATCCAGGCCGGCGACAGTCTGGCGATGAATGCCGGTAGGGATATGGTCCTGACTGCCAGCCAGCTCGATGCCAAGGGCAATGTATCGCTCGATGTCGGTCGGAATCTGGTGCTGGATACCTTGGCGACGACAAAAAACCATACGCAAACGGGCAAGGATCTTGGCAACGGCTGGTTCCTGCAGGACGGCACAACCACGACTACCAGTCAGACGACGTTTGAAGCCAGCAGTATTTCTGCAGGAAAAAACCTTGCAATCAAAGTCGGTAACGACGTCAACGCCACTGCTGCAACCTTGAAGGCGGGCGATCAACTGACGCTGCTTGCCGGTGGTGATGTAACGCTGAAGGCTGCGAAAGAAACGGCCAGCTTTGACCAGCGCATTGGCGGTGACCGCTATCACCTTGCTGAGAGCAGTGAGCGCTTGGTGAGTACCACTATCGAGGCAACGAACAACATCACGATTGGTGCGGGCCAGGGTGAGGGCAAGCACGGCAATCTGACTGTAACCAGCAGTGATGTGCTCAGTGAAAAGGGCAAGATTCAGCTTGCCGCCACGGGTGATGTCAATCTGGGGGCGCAAATCGAAACGGAGTCCTCGCTCACTGAAACCCATCAGAAGACCAAGGGTTTCTTCAAGAAGAGCGAAACGCGCACGCGCGATGAAACGGTCACGACCACCGCAGTGGGCAGCACCATCAGCGGCGACAGCGTCGCTATCGTTGCCGGTAACAATCTGAATGTGGTTGGCAGCAATGTTGTCGGCACCAACGATGTCGATCTGCGTGCCGGTAAGGATGTCAACATCGTCGCGGCCACCAATACCGTGTACGAGGAACGTTACCGCGAAGAAAAGAAGTCCGGTCTGTCGGTCGGTCTGATGTCGATGAGTTATGACAAACAGCAGAGCAAGGACCATTCGGTTGCAGACGCGACGAAACAAAGCCAAAGCCGCAGCCTCGTCGGTTCGACCGAAGGCAATCTGACCATTGTTGCAGGCGGTGATGCCAACATTCTGGGCAGTGACCTCAGCGCCCTGCAGGGTGATCTCGGTATCCGTGCTCAGAACATCAATATCAGCAACGGTATCGATACGCTGGAGACGCAGGAAAACCACGAGCGCAAGCAAAGCGGACTCTCGACGAAGGTGGTAGGTACGCCGATCGATACGGTGCGCAACCTCCAGGACACGGTTGCGACTAAAAAAGGCTATGCAGCGTACGACGGCGTCATGAAAGAACTGGGTGCCAGTGTGTTCAACACGCCCGACGTCGATATCAGCTTCGGTCGCAGTCAGAGCCAGATCAATCTGCAATCGTCTTCGCAGGCAGCGATCGGCAGCACGCTGAATGCGGGCGGCGACATCAAGCTGATCGCGACCGGTTCCGGTGTGCTGGATGCCAACGGCAAGGCGGTGGACGGCAACATCAACGTCATCGGCTCGGTGGTGCAAGGGGGCGGTAAAACCACGCTGGCGGCGAACGGCAATGTCAATGTCGTGGCCAGCAACAGCGAATCGGAAAGCAGCAGCAGCCAGAGCAGCAGCGGTACGCGGGTCTCGCTGTACGCACCGCAACTCGGTGATGTTGGCCGCGGTATTTCCGGCGGGCCGGACAATAGTGGCACCTCGCTGTCGCCCTACAACCAGTCGCGCACCGAAGGGCACTCGGAGCAGCAAAACAGCCGCCAAACCGCCAGCCTGATCAGTGGTTCACAAGTATCGATTTCCAGCTCGACCAGCGACATCCTGATCGCCGGCTCTGCCGTCACGGGCTTGATGGGAGTTGATCTGGCTGCTGCAGGCAACATCAGTATCGTTGCCGGCAACGATGCGCAGCGCTCCAACCAGCAAGCCAGTTCACTGACCCTCGGCGACTTGGGCGGTACCGGCAACAGTCAGACCAACGGCATTCGCCGTACTGAAGACAGCGCGAGGGGTGCAGGCAACACCCAGAGCACCATCCGCAGTGAAATCACCAGCGCCTTTGGCGACGTCAACATCACTGCCGGCGAAGCCCTTCACATTGCCGGCGCCGATATTGCCGCTGGCAATGATGCGATGCTGATCGGCAAACAGGTGCAAATCGACCCGGGTGTCGACCAGTACCGCTACGACGAAGCGCACAAGATGTCGCAGACCGGGGTGACAACCAAGGTCTCCAGCCCGATCGAATCGGCAGTGCAAACCGTCGTCGCCATGGCCGAACAGGGCCGGGAAAGCAGCGATGCGCGCACGAAGGCACTCGCCGCAGGTACTGCTGCGCTGGCAACCTACAACGCGGTGAGTGCAGCTACAGTCAACCCGACACAAATGGCCAGCGTCAGCGGCAGCATCACCTTCGGCCAGAGCAAGAGCCAAAGCACCAGCACGCAACAATCTGCCTTGAACAGCGGTAGCAGCGTGCAAGCGGGTCGTGACCTGATCATTGCCGCCACCGGTGCGGGCGAAACCTCCAACCTCAACCTCATCGGCAGCGATATTTCGGCTGGGCGCGATATCACGTTGTTAGCCGACAACAAGGTCAATCTGCTCGCCGCGCTCGACACCAACAGCGAACACAGCAAGAACAGCGGCAGCAGTTGGGGGATCGGGGTAGCTGCCAGCGTGGGCGCCGGTGGCTTCGCCGTCGGGATTACCGTCGAGGCCAGCACCAGCAAGGGCCATGTCGATGGTGAAGAACGTACTTGGCAGAACAGCCATGTAGGTGCCGGTGAAAACCTGACCATCGTTTCGGGCGGGGATACCAATCTGCGCGGTGCGGTGGCAAGTGCCGAGCAGGTCAGCGCAGATGTGGGTGGGGATCTGAATATCGAGAGCCTGCAGGACACCCACAAGTACGACAGCAAGCAAACCTCTGCAGGCGGCAGCATTACTGTCGGCATTGGCGCATCGACCGGGTCGGGTGGCGTTAGCTTCAGCGGTGAAAACATGAAGAACGACTACGCCAGCGTGATCGAACAAAGTGGCATCGTCGCGGGCGAGGGGGGCTTCCAGATCAAGGTCAAGGGCAACACCGACCTGACTGGTGCCGTGATCGCCAGCACGGCGGATGCCGACAAGAATTCGCTGACCACCGGCTCGCTCAGCTATCGCGAGATCGAGAACCACGCCGAATACAGCGGCAGCAGTGTCGGTCTGGCAGTCTCGGGCGGGATTGGCGACGACAAAAAAGCGACCGATCCCGGCCCGGGTTTCAAAGCCGGATCGATGGAGTTTGCAACCGGCGTGAGTGCTACTGTCCCTGTCGTTTTGGGCGCCAGCGGAGAACAAAGCAGCACCACCCACAGCGCCATCAGTGCCGGTAGCATCGTCATTACCGACGCCGCCAAACAGCAGGAAAAGACCGGGCAGACCGTTGCCGAAGCCGTTGCCGGCATCAGCCGCGACACCAGCAATGCGCATCAGGCGCTGAACGACGAGTTTGACGCCAAGGAAGTCCACGGTGGCTTCGTGGTGACGCAGGCGTTCGTGCAGGAAGTGGGGACGTTCCAGGCAGTCAAGGCGCAGGAGGCGGATGCCAAGGAAAAGGCATTCCGCAACGAGAAGGATCCGGAGAAACAGAAGCAACTAAAAGCCGAATACGAAGAGGCGCTCAAATGGGCTCCCGGAGGCACGTACAGCCAAGTGTTGACCGCATTTACCGTTGCTACAGGTAGCAATGTAGCGGGCGGCATCGGGCAATTGGCGCAAGTGGCAGTGGTGAAGTATGTCCAAGGGATGGCGACGAACCAGGTAAAACAGCTTGCGGACATGCTTGACTCGGAGGCCGCACGCGCCGCACTGCAAGGTTTGGTTGGCTGCGCCGGGGGCCAGGCATCCGGTAGTAGCTGCAGTTCCGGCGCACTTGGGGCCGCCGGTACGGTGGTGATGAGCAGTTTGCTTGATCAACTGATGCACAAGGATCCGGCGCTGATGAGTGCCGGGGAAAAGAAGGAGAGAGAAAATCTGGTCGCTGCGCTGATGGGCGGAATTGTGGCAGCAGCAGGTGGGAATGTGGCCGAAGCGGTTGGCGCCTCGCAAATCGAGATGGCGAACAACCGGGACTCGCCACAGCAGATGCAGCAAATCATGTTGACGGCGAGAAAGCTGGATCGTGAGCGAATCGAAAGGATGTTCAAAGCTGGCGATTGTGCCAGCGTCAGCCCCCAGCAGTGCGTCGCAAAGATGGACGATCGCCAGCGGGAGGAATTGCAGCGCTTTGCAATTACCCTTGGCACACTGCTGCCGGTGATGGGGGAAGTTGACGCAATCAAGACCTTGATCACGGGGATGGACCTGAACGGTGATGAAGTCCATCGCTTCTGGGGCGTGCTTGGCGTTGTCACAGCTGGCTATGGACAGAAGGGGAAGTTGCTCGTCGAGACAATCAGCGAGGCATCGGTGGAGAAGGCTGCAGTTCTGGCTGCCGCCGAGAAGACGGCTGGTAAAACGACACAGCAAACCACAAAGGTGGTGTTGGCTCCGCGCCCTGGAACGTTGGACGACCTCAATCACCTGCCGGAAGCGCTGCCGAGCAAGAGCGGGAACCTCTGCAAATCCAAGGTGTTGGGGTGCGGCGTCACGTTATCGGTGCACGCCGAGGATCAGGCTCTGGTGGATACGATCAGGAAGAACGGTGATCTAGGGGGTACACTGACCGAGGAGTTGGCCGAGAAGATGGCTGCTCGCAGTGGTTACGAGTCGTTGGCGGGCAAGTACGGGGCCAACAATGGGTTTGATCATGTGCTCATCAAGGAAGGCAGCGATGGTTCGGTGCTGATCCTTGATTCGAAGCAAATGAAAAAATTCTCAACCCGACTTGAGATGAATGCCGCTGGGGGCTATCCGCAGCTTTCAGACGAATGGGTTAATCAGGTTTTGAGAAACTTGGATGTTGCTGCCGCAAAAGCTAGCTTTTCCGATAAGGCCGAGATCTTTAGAACTATTAATTTAGTTAAAGACGCCATGCTAGATGGTAAGTTAAAAACAGCGGTGATTGCGGTTGACAAAACGACTGGGAATGTAATGGCAGTTCCTGTAAAGGTAGGAGGGGTGAAGTGAGTGTTCTTATTTCCGACAAAAATTGCATGATTCTGGCCAGTGTTCGAGATTCGGAGAAATCTTATGTTGAAAAATCACTTGCGAGAATTTCAACAGGTACTGGAGATCCAGTCGCGTGTGAACGCCTGTTAGGGAACTATGCAGAAGTTGAGGCATTGTTTCAGTATTTTGATGGAAAAAGTTTGCTTGATTTACGGTACTGGTTGTATGTTGCTGCAAAAATTCAGCTGCACCAGCTTCCGCATAATCATCGCTTCGGCTACCCTACATTACGTTTTTGGAGGCCGCTTTTCTCGAACCATTCTGGGCTAATAGAGCATGTTGCTCGATTTCCAGAGCAGTACCCTCTGGATGCCGGACGAGATCTGGGCGAGATACTGGAAACGCGCGAAAAACCGCTGCATGACAATCATCAGCGCTGGGTACGTCAGCTGGCCATTCGTGGCGAATGGGATCGGGTTCAGGCGCAAACGGCATTGGCTTTGGCTAATCCGCCGAAAAGCGTCAAGTCATATGTGTTGACAGATATGCAGTATTTGCAGGCATTGGCTAGCGGTGATGTAGCAACGATGGAGGCATGTCTGGCTGAGTTGTTGAAGCCACGCATTCGCAAGGCGCGGAATGATTTGCCGATACTCGAAGACTTGCTGAGTCTGGATGTGCTGGTGCTCGCCAAAATCGCCTGGATGCACGGCTATGAAATAGATCCAAAATCGAATTATGTACCAAGCGACTGGTTGCCGATGACGCCCAATGCGTCATATGTCGACCCTTGGGATTTCATGAAAGATATTGTGTTGCCGTGATAAGGATTTCTGAATGAATAATCAGCATGAGCAAGCGGGACTCAGGCAGAAGCTGTTCAGGAATACGGCGGAGCGCCAAGGCGCAACGGTGCTACCGGGGTGTTGGGGGGGGGATTACAATGCGGATCAGCTGGCCCTGTATCAAAATGAAAGTAGTTTGGTCTTGTTGTTGGGCCTGAAAGTGACTGATGATAGAGAAGGGACGATTAATTTGGATACCCAATCGCTTGGTCCTTATATGCAGCTTAGTTTGGCCTGGATTAACGCCATGAGTCAATGTCTCCGTCAAAGTCCGGATTTGGTAGCGTATTCTGAGAAGATTGATGAGGCACTTGCGCGCGGAGCGCTGATTGCTGCCGTTATGGTGTTGGCTATGGGTAGTCAGCAAGTGGATATAATTCGTGTTGGTGTGGTGTAAAACGAGGTGAATTTCAAGTTGGATTAACAACCGAACTAGCCAGGTTTGATGTTCCTGTGCCGATTGCGTCATATTTCAGCCTAAACCCCATCTTGCGCAGGTTTTGATTTTCGGTTCGAGCTCAAGGCAGGGATGCTGGTGCCACGCAGTGTGGCCATGACGCCCACCTCTTGGGACTCGATCGTATGCAGCAGTTGGCTCGTCAATATGGTGGTGAATGTGTTTCGACGACTTACCTTGATGTCTGGAACCCGCTGCAATGGCGTTGTGCTGAAGGGCATGAGTGGTTGAACTAGGCGCGCGCTACCGCTTCGAAGCTGTTGCTGTTGCCGATGGTGGCTGCAATGTTGTTGGCTTTCCACTGTTCGCGCGGGTCGACACCGCCAGCTAACAAGGAACGGGCATCTTCGCGCTGCTAGCGGGTTTTGGTCAGTGAAACGGTGGGGTAGTCGCCAAACGAGAGCAGGCTGGATTTCCCGTTGGGCTTGGTGCACGTGAACCGCAACAGCTTGCCGCCGGTTCGCTTCACCAGCAGATACAGGCCACCCCCATCGAACAGTGTGCAGTCCTTCTAGCCGGCTTTGGCATTCCTGCAGGCGGTATCGGTCAGGGGCTTTGCAGGGTGCGCCATTGGGGCATCCTTAGGTATACGTTTGGAGCATCAGCTCGGCATCCGGCGCCGTATACCGAAAGGTATATCAAAAACGTGGGCTGTAGCGACATGCGATGACATGCTACGGACAAAGAAAAACCCCCGAAAGCTAGGCTTTACGGGGGTTTATAGGTGTGTCACGACATGTCGTGAAACTGTCATTTGGTGGAGCCGGCGGGAGTCGAACCCGCGTCCGAAAGCCCTCCACGAAGAGTTCTACATGCGTAGTCTGGCTCATTTGAGTACTTTTAATCGGTGACACGCCAACCGACGGGCTTGGCACCAGCGAGTTACCTTAGGTTTGACTCCGTCTCAAGTAACCCGAGCCGAAGCGATCCCATCTAAATGACTCTGCTGCCGGTTGCCCGGCCTACCCGATGGGAGAAGTAGTGCAGAGTCCCGCGCGATTAAGCAGCGAGAGCGTAGTCTTGGTCGTTTGCGACTAAGAATTTTCAGCGTTTTACGGGGTGACTGAAATCCCGGCATGCCCTCATCCGCTTTGTAACCCCCGTCGAAACCATGGCGGCCCCAGATGTAGCGAGGTGATTATACCGCGTTTGCGTGCGGAGGGCGCAGCGGAAATCTTGCGCTGGATAAGGACGCGACGGCGCGGTTCGGTTTATCGTTGGAGATGGCCCGGTTCGGGCGTTGCAGGAGAGGACGGATGTTCAAGGCGGTCTATCTGACACGGGACGGCGAATTCAAGGCGCAGGTGGCGGAGCTGGATGACGCGCTTCTGCCGCCTCAGGGCGTGACGTTGCGCGTCGACTATTCGACGCTGAACTACAAGGATGCTTTGGCGCTGACCGACAGCGGGCCGGTGGTGCGGCAGTTTCCGATGGTGGCCGGTGTTGACGCGGTCGGCACGGTGACCGAGTCGGATTCGCTCGATTTTGCACCGGGCGAGAAGGTGATTCTCAACGGCTGGGGTTGCGGCGAGACGACCTGGGGGGCGCTGGCACAGCGCGCCCGGGTTCCGGCCGAAGGGCTGGTGCGATTGCCGTCCGGTCTGAGCCCGCATGATGCAATGGCGCTCGGTACCGCCGGCTATACGGCGATGCTGTGCGTGCAGGCATTGAAGCGACACGGGCTCACCCCGACCGGCGGTCCGGTGCTGGTGACCGGTGCAACCGGCGGCGTCGGCTCGGTGGCGGTGATGCTGCTGGCCAGACTGGGTTTCGAAGTGGTTGCCGTCACTGGCAAGGCGGATGCGGCCGTTTATCTGCGTACGCTCGGTGCGGCCGAGGTGATCGACCGGACCGGCCTGTCCGGTGCCGGCAAGCCGCTGCAGAAAGAGCGCTGGGCTGGCGTTGTCGATTCGGTCGGCAGTCATGTGCTGGCGAACGCTTGCGCGCAGGTGCGACGTGACGGGGCGGTGGCAGCCTGCGGTCTGGCCGGCGGAATGGATTTTCCGGCGACGGTAGCGCCATTCATCCTGCGCGGCGTGACGCTGTACGGCATCGACAGCGTCTACGCTCCACGGGCGCAGCGGCAGGAAGCATGGAACCTGCTGGCGGGACTGATCGATCCGGCACTGCTCGCCAGCACCAGTACCGAAATCGGGCTGGCCGATACCTTTGGCGCTGCGGCCGACATCATTGCCGGCCGGCATCGTGGCCGCTTCATCGTCGATGTGAATCGCTGATCCGGCTTACCCTTTAAAAAAGCCCCGGCATGCGGGGCTTTTTTTTGTGCCGGTTCAGTCCGGCAAATGCGCGAGCAGGTCCAGCGGGTGGGCGATGCGCAGGTCCGCGCCCCAGGCGATGGGTTGGTCGTCAACGCTGATGTAGCCGTAATCGGCGATCACCGTTTTCATGCCGACGCGGCGGCCGGCCTCGATGTCGCGCTCGGCATCACCGACGTAGAGACAGCTGGCGGCCGGAACGCCCAGCTGTTCGGCGGCGTGCAGCATCGGCTTCGGGTCCGGCTTGGCAACGCCGACGGTGTCGCCGGACACGACGCAGCCGGGTTGCACCGGCAGCGGCAGCTCGCGCACCAGCGGATCGGTGAAGCGGCCGGGTTTGTTGGTGACGATGCCCCAGGGCAGGCCGCGCGCGCCGATGGCGGCGATCAGTTCGGCCACGCCGTCGAACAGGACCGTGCGTTCACACAAGGCGGTCGCGTAGTGGGCGAGGAAGCGTTCGCGCAGCGCGCTGAAGCTGGCATCGTCCGGGCCGACACCGAAACCGAGACCGATGAGTCCGCGTGCCCCGTGTGACGCCAGCGGCCGGATTGCTTCGTACGGCTGCTCGGGGCGGCCTTCCTCGACCAGCAAGCGGTTCAGCGCGGCGCCGAGATCGGGGGCGGTGTCGGCGAGCGTGCCGTCAAGGTCGAACAGGATGGCGCGGATCATGGCGGTGTCCAGTGGATTACAACGGTTTGCGGCAGGCGACGAGGTAGTTGACGTCGGCATCGTCGGACAGGGCGGCGATGCCGGAAATCGGGTTGTAGCTCATGCCGCTGACCGTGACCGTTTCCAGCCCGGCGGTGCGGGTCATGCGTGCCAGTTCGGACGGCTTGATGAACTTGGCGTAGTCGTGCGTGCCGCGCGGCAGCAGGCCCATCAGGTACTCGGCACCGATCACTGCCAGTGCGTAGGCCTTGGGATTGCGGTTCAGCGTTGAGAAGAACACCCAGCCGCCAGGCCGAACCAGCCGTGCGCAGGCGGCGACGATGCTGGCCGGCGAGGGGACGTGTTCGAGCATTTCCATGCAGGTGACGACGTCGAAGCTGTCCGGGACTTCGTCGGCCAGGGCCTCGACCGCCACACAGCGGTAGTCGACCGAGATGTTCGATTCGAACAGGTGCAGCTTGGCGACCTTGAGTGACTTTTCCGCCAGATCGATGCCGGTGACCTGTGCACCCGATTGCGCCAGCGCCTCGCTGAGGATGCCGCCACCGCAACCGACGTCGACGACCTTCTGCGCGGTCAGCGCAACATGCTCGGTGATGAACTGCAGTCGCAGCGGGTTGATCTGGTGCAAGGGCTTGAACTCGCCGTCCTGATCCCACCACTTGTGGGCCAGGGCGGAGAACTTGGCGATTTCGGCCTGATCGGCGTTGACAGGGGCGGCGTTCGGCGGCGTATTGGTCATGGTATCGGGGAAAATGCGGTCAGACCGCCAGTTTACCCCGAGCGCCGCCGCCGCTGAACCGTAATGCTCAGCGCGGCGCGATCCGCGCCTGCCAGCGCCGGGCGTTGGCGACCAGTTGTGCGGACTTGAAACGTGTCAGTTCGCCATTGACGAGTTGCGGCACGCCGGCGATCCACACATGGCTGACTTGGTTGCGGTCAACGGCATAGACGAGGTGCGATACCGGGTCATAAGCCGGCTGGGTGCCGAGTGCCGACAGATCGACTGCAATCACATCGGCCTGCTTGCCGACTTCGAGGCTGCCGATCCGGTCATCCCAGCCGAGCGCTTTCGCCCCGTTGATCGTCGCCATCTCGAGCGCCTGCCAGGCCGGCAAGGCGGTCGGATTGCCGCTCTGTCCCTTGGCGAGCAGTGCGGCGAGCCGGAGCTCGGCAAACAGGTCGAGCTTGTTGTTGCTGGCGGCACCGTCGGTGCCGATGCCGACATTGATGCCGGCGGCGAGCTGATCGGCAATGCGGGCGAAGCCCGACGCCAGCTTGAGGTTGGACGCCGGGTTGTGCGACACGTGGACGCCGCGTTGTGCCAGCAAGGCGATCTCCGCATCGGTGGTGTGCACCATGTGCGCGGCGATCAGCGGGCTGTCGAGCAGGCCGAGCCGGGCCAGGCGTTCGAGCGGGCGCACGCCATGCTGGCGCCGCAGGCTGTCGTCGATTTCGTCCTGGGTCTCGTGAATGTGGCAATGGATGCCGAGCCCGAGCTCGTCGGCCAGCGTGATCACCCGGCCGAACGTGGCGTCGCTGACGCTGTACGGCGCATGCGGTGCCAGCGTGAAACCGACCAGCGACTCGCCGGCGAACTCGTCGATGCAGGCCAGCGCGCGACGGATGTACTGGTCGGCGTCGGCTGCGTACGGTGTCGGAAATTCGAGGATCGAGCAGCCGACCATCATCCGGAAGCCGCTGGCCAGCGCAGCGCGGGCGACTGCGCCATGGTGGAAGTACATGTCGTTGGCACAGGTCGTGCCGCCGCGGATCATTTCGGCGATCGCCAGCTGGGTGCCGTCGAAGACGAACTCGTCCGACACATGGGCGCCCTCGGCCGGCCAGATATGATCGTTCAGCCAGTCCATCAGTGCCAGATCGTCGGCATAGCCGCGCAGCAGCGTCATCGCCGAGTGCGTGTGCAGGTTGACGAGGCCCGGCAGCAGCGCGTGTTCGGGCAGGTCGATGCGTTCGGCGTCCGCGAAGCGGGCAATGGCATCGGCAACGGGCAGGACGGCGACGATACGGTCCTGCTTGATGACCAGCGCGTGGCCGGTCAGCACTTCGCGTGTTTCGATCTGGATCAGCCAGCGGGGCAGCAGGATCTGTGTGGACATGGTGGAAAGTCGGAGACGGTGGGACGGTGAAGAGGAAGCCGGAAATGCAAAAAGCCGACCTTACGGTCGGCTTTTTGTTGCAGCTTGCTTGACTTACTTGGCAGCCGAAGCAACTTCCGAAGCAGCAGCAGCGACGTCCGAAGCAGCAGCTTCAACAGCCGAAGCAACTTCCGAAGCAGCAGCTTCAACCGGAGCCGAAGCTTCAACGACAGCCGAAGCGGCAGCCGGAGCTTCTTCTTTCTTGCCGCAAGCGGTCAGGGCAACGGCGAGCAGGGCAGCAACGAGCAGAGACTGTTTCATTTTTTTCAAACCTTTGAATAAAGACGAGTTGGACAAAAAACCACTGGAGCTATCGACCGTAGATCGATGGCTTCTAAAAGCAGTTAGGCATCACTTGACGACCGACAAGGCCAGATTCTAACAACGTTTTTGGCAAAAAGGTAGGCAAGGGGCGGCTTCGGGTGCATCGTATTGCCTGCCAATTGCAACAACTTGTACAAAGCGGCTGAACGAACCCGCCCTGCTGTACCACTGCCGCCGGCCCCCGACGGCCGGACGCCAGCGCCGACGCGCTCTGGCTCGATGCTGACGACATGATGTCGTGGTCATCGTGCTCAGATGTACAGCCGATTCCATGCGGATTCCGGCTGCGCGCTTGCCCATAACGCGTCAAATTGCTGTTGCAGTAAGGCCACATCGGCCGGATTGCTGCCCAGTGTCGCGTGCGGCCAGTCGGCGTGATGCCGCTTCAGGTAGTGTTGCCCGTCGGCAATCGCCAGACCTTGGGCGGACGTTCCGTCATCTTCCGCAACGCGCATCAGCTGCATCCGGTGGCCGAAGCGGTCGCGCAGCTGCATGAAGCGCGGTGCGGCACTGGCCAGATAGCCGCTGCGCCACGCCAGCAGCTTCAGTTCGCCACCGCCGACGAAGAACGTCCACAGCCCGTCGCAAACGGCCCGGCTGCCGAGATCGGCCAGCCGGAAATCGTCCTCGGCCAGCAGGAGCGTCCGTCGCGCCGAGGCGACCAGCGCGGCGAACGCCTCGGCGTAATCGCGATGCCGGTCGATCGCGACCGGGGGCTCAGCCGGCAGGGTGAAGGAAGCCATAGTCGTAGCAGGTGTACAGCGCTTCGAGCACCGCGTCGTCGTAGTCGCCGGCGGGCAGGGCGCGAGCGTCGGCGAGCTGCTGCAGCGCAGGTAGAGCCTCGGCCTCGGCGGCAATTTCGTCACCGTTGATGTAGACGCGGTCCTGCTCGAACAGCATCTGGCTCTTCAGGTCGAGGACGACACCGGACCCGGCCACCAGTGCCGCGAAATCGTCGAAGTCGAGCGGATCGTCGGGGGCATCGAAAAACACGTGCGGCTTCGGCTCGGTGAAATAGCGGCCGACAAAACGGCGCACCGTGGCGTCGTTCCACTCGATCTGTTTGAGCATGGTGGCCATGCTGGCGATGAAGTCGTCGTCGATCTCGCCCGGATGCGCGCGCACCTTGCGGTCCGGATCGGCATACATGCCGTCGAGGCACAATTCGTCCTGGACGAACTCGAGGAACTTGCCGGCGATTTCCTGGGTCTTCGGCGCGCGGAAGCCGATCGAATAGGTCATCCCGGGATCGAGCGCAACGCCGTAGTGCGCGTATTTCGGCGGCAGATAGAGCATGTCGCCATGTTCGAGCACCCATTCCTGCTCGCTGTTGAAATCCTTGAGGACGCGGATCGGCGCGTCCTCGACGAAATTGCCCGCGTCATCGCTGGAAATCTGCCAGCGTTTCCTGCCGCCGACCTGCAGCAGGAAGACGTCGTACGAGTCGTAATGCGGGCCGACGGTGCCGCCCGGCGGTGCGTACGAGATCATCAGGTCGTCGAGCCGGTAATAGGGCAGGAAGCTGAAGCGGTACAGCAGCTCGCTGATGTGGTCGACGTGATGGTTGACGTTGCTGACCAGCAGCGTCCAGTCGGTTTCCGGCAGCTTCTGCAGCCGGCGCTCGCTGATCGGGCCGTGTTCGAGTTCGTACTTGCCGTTGCGGATCTGGATGAGCCTGGATTCGGCATCGTCGCTGCCGGCGAGCTCGGTCAGCCGCTCGAGGTCGATCAGCTCGGGAAAATCGGTCCACGCCTGACGGATCAGCAGCGGTTTCTTTTGCCAGTATTCGGCGAGGAATTGTTCGGGCGTGATGCCACCGAGAAGTTGCATGGGCATGGCTGGACACTATAACGACTGTGAGAATGTGTCGATTATCGCACCACGGGAGGTTTGCATGCTGAACCCTGGCGAAGTGGCGCCCGATTTCGAACTGCCCGATGCCGGCATGGACTCGGTCCGGTTGTCGGATTTCCGCGGCCGGCAGCACGTGGTGCTGTACTTCTTCAACAAGGATCACACCCCGGGCGGCATTACCGAGGCGATCGAGTTCAGCGAGCGTGTGGCGGCGCTGGCGCGGCACGATGCGATCGTCCTCGGCGTCAGCATGGACGACTGCATGGCGCACGAGCTGTTCATCGACGAGGAAGGCATCGAGTTCGACCTCCTGTCTGACCCGGAAGGCGAGGTCAGCCGCCGCTACCATGCGCTGCGCGAGTGGCAGGTGGGCGACGTGGTAAGATATGGCATAGCGCGTTCGACTTTCGTCATCGACAAGGCGGGGCTGATCCGCCACGCTTTTTATCAGGTCACGCCGAAAGGTCACGCGGCCGAAATACTCACCCTCGTTCAATCGCTAGGATAAGCCCGAATGCAAATCGCCAAGAATTCCGTCGTCACCCTGAACTATGAGATGTTCGATCTCGAAGGCAAACAGCTCGACAAGACCGAAGAGCCGATTGCCTACCTGCACGGCGGTTACGACAACATCCTGCCGCTGGTGGAAGAAGCGCTGGAAGGCAAGACCGTCGGCGACAGCATCGACGTAGTGATGGAAGCCGACGACGCATTCGGCGAACACGAGCCGGAACTGATCCGTACCGAAGACAAGGACGTGTTCCCGCAGGAAGTCGAAGTCGGCATGATGTTCGAAGCCGATGATCCGCAGACCGGCGACGTGCTGCTGTTCCGCGTGGTCGAAATCGCCGGCAACCAGGTCACCGTCGACGCGAACCATCCGTTCGCCGGCATCAAGATCCGTTTCGTCGGCAAGGTTGTCGACGTCCGCGAAGCGACCGGCGAGGAGATCGCGCACGGTCACGTGCACGGCGAACACGGCCACCACCACTAAGCACGCATCCGGGCTTCGGCCCCGATGGCAAAACGGGACGACTGCGGTCGTCCCGTTTTCGTTTCCGCGTCGATGACCGGATGATTGCAGACAGCGTCTTTATTCCTTCATGAAAGCTTAGTTTGCGTGCAATCCCTCCCCATTAGGCTGGCGACGCCTAAAAACAGGGAGGCTTTCATGAAAAAATATCTACTGGCGAGCGCGATCAGCATCGCCCTGACTGCATGCGGCGGCAGCAGCGACAGCAGTACGGCTGCACCGACGCCGACCCCCGCGCCGACGCCGGCACCGGTGGCGGCACAAAAGAACGTCATCTTCTTCCTCGGTGACGGCATGGGTCTGACGACCATGACCGCCGCGCGCATCTACTCGGTCGGCGAAGACGGCGACCTGACGATGGATACGCTGCCGGAAAGCGCGTTCATCAAGACCTTCTCCAACGACGCCCAGGTCACCGATTCGGCACCGTCGATGTCGGCCTACATGACCGGCGTGAAGATGAACAACGAAGTCATCTCGATGAGCCAGGAGACCAAGGCCGTCGATCCGACCAAGGAGCTGACCGGCAACTGTGGTACGGCCAACGGCAAGCCGGTGCAGACCTTCCTCGAACTGGCCAAGGCGGCCGGCTACGGTACCGGTGTCGTCACGACCACGCGCGTGACGCATGCCACGCCGGCCGCAACCTATTCGCACGTTTGCCACCGCGATGCCGAGAACGACATCGCCGCGCAGTTCGTGCCGGGCGGGACCGCCTTCAACAGCCAGCTCGGCGACGGTGTCGACGTGCTGCTCGGCGGTGGCCGGCAGTTCTTCCAGCCGGTGGCGGCGGGCGGCAAGCGCGTCGACGGTCGCGACCTGACCGCTGAGCTGAAGGCCAAGGGCTACAGCTACGCCGGCAGCAAGGCCGAATTCGACGCGATCGATCCGGCCAGGACCAAGAAGCTGGTCGGCCTGTTCACCTCCAGCCACATGAGCTACGACCTTGACCGCGACGCGACCAAGGAGCCGAGCCTCTCCGAGATGACGCTGAAGGCGATGCGGACGCTGAAACAGAACGGCAAGGGCTACTTCCTGATGGTCGAGGGCGGCCGCATCGACCATGCGCTGCACGAGACCACCGCCAAGAAGGCACTGCAGGATACGGTGGCGTTCGATACCGCGATCAAGGCGGCGATCGACGAGGTCAAGAAGACCGATCCGGAGCTGAAGAACACGCTGATCGTCGTCACTGCCGACCACGATCACACGCTGGTACTGAACGGCTACGCGGCCCGCACCGGCAAGAGCTCGGCCGGCAATCCGGGCGTGCTCGGCCTCCTGCGCAACTACAGCGACGGCCAGATCGCCAAGGATTCGGACGGCATGCCGTTCACGATCATCGGCTTCGGCAACGGTGAAAACCGCCCGGCCGGCGATCGCAAGAACTTTGCCGCGCTCGACGACGCAACCGTGTTCGCCAACACCTACCACCAGGAAGCGGTAGTGCGCGTGGCGGCCGGCAGCGAAACCCACGGCGGGACCGACGTCTTCCTCGGCGCCATCGGCAACAACGCAGACCTGTTCCACGGCACGATGGACAACACCAATGTATTCAGCCTGCTGCGTCAGGCATCAGGTATCTGAGTCAGGGAGACGGACCAATGAAACGCATTCAACAATCGCTGATCGCGACCGCCTGCCTGAGCATCCTGGCCCAGGGCGCGTACGCCGCCGGTGAAGCCAAGAACGTGATCTTCTTCCTCGGCGACGGCATGGGCCCGGCGACGGTCACCGCCTCGCGCATCTACAAGTACAAGGAAGAGGGCAGCCTGAACATGGACAAGCTTGACCGCACCGCGCGGATCAAGACGTTCTCGAACGATGCCCAGACCACCGACTCGGCACCGTCGATGTCGGCGTACATGACCGGGGTGAAGATGAACAACGAGGTGATCTCGATGTCGCCCGACACCAAGGCCACCGACGCCGCCGGCAAGGCCTACCTCGCCGGCACCGACAGCACCTGCCCGGGGACCAACGGCAAGCCGGTCGACACCCTGCTGGAAATCGCCAAGGCCAAAGGCAAGGCGGTCGGTTCGATCACCACCACCCGCATCACCCACGCGACCCCGGCGGCGACGTACTCGCACGTCTGCCACCGTGATGCCGAAAACACCATCGCCGCGCAGGCTGTACCGGGCGGCGCCGGTTACAACAGCAAGCTGGGTGACGGTCTCGACGTGCTCATGGGCGGCGGCAACAAGTTCTTCCTGCCGACCGCTTCGGGTGGCAAGCGTACCGACGGCCGCGACCTGATCGCCGAGATGAAGGCCAAGGGCTACACCTACGCTGCAACCGGCACCGAGCTCAAGGCAGTCAATACCGCGACGACCAGCAAACTGTTCGCGCTGTTCACGGCCGACCACATGGACTACGAGCTCGACCGGACCAAGGGGGCGCTGAACCAGCCCAGCCTGGCCGAGATGACGCAGAAGTCGATCGAGGTGCTGGCCAAGAACAGCAACGGCTTCTTCCTGATGGTCGAAGGCGGCCGGATCGACCATGCGCTGCACGGTACCAACGCCAAGCGCGTGCTCGAAGACACGGTGGCGTTCGACGACGCGATCAAGGTCGCGCTCGACGAAATGAACAAGCGCGATCCGGGGCTGAAGAACACGCTGATCGTCGTCACGGCCGACCACGACCACACGATGACGATCAACGGCTACGGCAAGCGCGGCAGCAACATCCTCGGCACGGTGAAGAACTACAAGGACGGCACCGAACTGAAGGACGCCGACGGCAACAACTACACCACGCTGGTGTTCGGCAACGGCCCGAACCGCAAGCCGGTGCGGACCGCGCTGATCGAAGGCACTGCCGACAAGACCCAGGTCCTGCACGACGATTACCAGCAGGAAACCGGCGTGAAGATCAACGGTTCGGAAACCCACGGCGGTGGCGACGTCAAGCTGCTGGCCACCGGTGCCGGTGCAAAGGCGTTCAAGGGTACGCTCGACAACACCAGGGTGTTCGGACTGATCAAGCAGGCCTACGGCTTCTGATGCTCCGTTCCAGACAGCGCGCGGCCTGCCGCGCGCTGTTTTTTGCTTTTCAACGATCGATTTCTGGTTCCAAGGAATGACCATGTGGGTTCGCAGTATGTTTGGCCTGACAATGCTGGCTGCCTCGATCGGCCACGCCGCACCGTTGCCCGATGCTGCCGCAACGATTACCTATGAAAGCCGTGTCGTGACCGCGGAAGGCGTGACCAAACAGACGCGGTTTCAGGAGCGCTGGCTGCGCAGCAAGGACAAGGTCTGGAGCGAGCGCATCGTGCCGGCCAATGCCCTGCCCGAGTCGGCGCACGACGGCGATCACGGCGGCGAGCACGACCACCATCACGACATGAACTTCGCCACCGCGGCGAAGTACGTCTACCTCGATCCCAAGGGCGCGGTCGCGCTGAACTTCGTCCGCCCGGTGCAGAAGACCGTCATCGTCATGGGCAAGGGCGACTATGCGCAGGTCGGCTTCGATGGTTCGTGGGAGGCCGCGGCAACACTGATCGACCGCAAGCAGCTCGACAGGATGAGCAAGCTGTCCAAGCCGGCACCGGCCGGTGCCAACTGGTACGAACAGCGGCAGAACAAGCAGTACGTGCGCGTACTCTGGTCGTCGGCACAGCAACTGCCGCTGACGATCGAAACCGGCCGGGACGACGGCAGCAGCTGGAGCCGGATCAGCGTCGCCAGGCAGGCGGTGCCGGCCAGATGGCCGTGGGCCGATATTGCGGGCTATACGCGCAAGGATTATATGGACCTGCTCGACTGAATATATCTGATGTTGTTTGTAATTGATTCGGGCCCCCGCTGCGGGGCCTGAATTCATTTTCAGGCAATCCGGCTTGGTAATGGCGTCATATCCGGGGATTCGACTATGCATTTGCGCCAATCGATCCATTACTATGATTGAAATCGGGTTTCCATGAATTGGCGGGGCGATCGTGAAACGTGAAGACAATATGGCGGGCAAGCGCACCGCGGGCATTCTGCGTCCGACCACGCTGGCGATGGCACTCGAACCCCGCATCCTGTTCGACGGCGCCGCCGCCGTGGCAGTCGACCAGCAGCATCATGCCGGTGCGGATGCCGCCGCGGTCACCCGGCCGGCCGCGGTGGCCGAACCGCGCGATGTACCGGCATCCGCGCCGGCGCCGCGCAATCTGGTGGTGATCGACGCGCGGCTTGAAAACCGTGATGCGCTGCTGGCGCAATTGCCGGCCGACAGCAAGGCCATTATCGTCAACATTGGCGACGATGCATTGGCGGCCATCAGCCAGGCACTGACCGCGATGGGCAAGGTCGATTCGATCCAGATTTTCTCGCACGGCAGCAGTGGCCAATTCGATCTCGGCAATCGCGTATTTACCAGCGACGTTGTACGTCAATCGGCCGATACGCTGGCCGGCTGGCGGGCCGAACTCAATAGCGGCGCCGATATCCAGCTTTACGGTTGCAATATCGGCGCCGGCGAGGCCGGCCGCACGCTGGTGCAATTGCTCGCCAAGGAAACCGGAGCCGATGTCGGGGCCTCGAGCGACGATACCGGCAATGCCGCCGCTGGCGGCAACTGGACGCTGGAAGTCCGGAGTGGCGACGTTGACAAGGCACTGGCGCTGAGCGACCGGGCGCTGGCGAGCTTCAACGGCCTGCTGGCCGATGCCAGCCCGACGGTCGGCTTCACCAGCGGCGGGACCGACACGCTGATCGGCGACCAGCTGACGTTCACGCTCAATTTCACCAACCCGTCGACGCAGGAAGGTTACGCGCCCTACATCGACCTGTTCCTGCCCAGAACCGGCAAGGACGGTGACGACGGTGTGTCCTTCGTCGCGGCGTCGTATCTGGGCCAAAACATCCAGAGCTATGTGCTGACGTTCGACGCCTCGGGCAAGGCGACGCACCCGCTGGCCAAGGACAATCTCGGCCAGCCGGTCGTGCTAAACGCCGCCGATTACGGCATGCGCGCCGGCGATCAGCTGGTGGTGTTGCAGGTGCCGTTCAGCAGCATCGGCAAGGACCAGCCGACCGTGGGCATCCAGGTGACCGCGGTACTGAGCAATCTGGCCGACACCGCGTACGACAACAGCGGCGCGGGCGGCCCGGACCTGGTGATCAAGGCGCGTGCGGGCTTCCAGTACGGCAACGACTCGGCCAACAACCCGACGGTCGACCCGAGCCGGGTCGAGCAGACGCTGCACAGCTTTACCGTGCACCCGACGCTGGTGACGCTGACGCAGTCGGTCGACATGCCTGAAGGCGAGACGCCGACCGGCCCGAACTACCGCCACTCGGAAACCGTCACGGTCAAGCCGGCCAACGGCCAGACCCTGAGCAACGTCACCGTCACCCAGACCGTGCCCGACCAGATTCAGGTCACCAAGATCGATCCGGGCAGCGGGGGCACGCTGACCTCGGTGACGCTGAGCAACGGCGTGAAGTTGACCGACAAGGTGCTGATCGATGCGGCCATCGCGTCGGATACGGTGTTCATCAGCAGCTACACCGTCAGCTATGCCAGCCTGAGTGCGCCGGGCAATATCGTGGTGCAGTTCTACGTGCCCGAAAGCGACAACGGCGGCTCGGCCGTGCTCGACGCCAACACCGGCAGCTCGCGTACGATCACCTTCGGTACGCCACAGGCCGCCGGCAAGTGGCAGCCACTGGATCCGCGCGACCGGCTGGCTTCGGGCGATCCGGTCGATTTCACCGGCAGTGGCACCGGCAGCAATGCCTCGTTCGTGGCCAAGTCGATCACGCTGCACAAGGTCGCGGCCATCCAGGTGGACACCGGCAGCGCCGGGCTGACGCCGGGTGATACGCTGAGCTACTCGTTGCAGCTGGCGATCTCGGACTACTTTGCCTTCGGCGGCAACATCCTCAATCAGGGCGAGTTCAAGGTCGTCGATACGCTGGCCGACGGCCAGACGCTGAGCGGTACGCCCACGTTCAGTTATGTCGTCGACGGCGTGACCAAGACGGTCAACCTGATCTACACCAGTTCGACCGACGCCAATGGCGTCACCACGCTCACCTTCGACATCAAGGCGTCGATCCGGCAGGCGCAGCAGGCGGGCGATCTGGTCGGCGATCTGGCGTTCGACGACGTACTGCAAGGCGCAACCGGCGCACTGATCGCCTACACGGCGGTCATCGCCCAGAGCTACACCGGCAATTACACCCAGAAGGAAATCAACGAGGGCGACGCGGTCGGCAACAACGCCAGCGTGTCGGCCACCGTCCTGCTGGACCGGCTGAACCTGTCCGGCAGCACGCAAACCGACGGTTCGTCGACCACGGTGACGATCCCGACCAGCACGATCGATATCGACATCGACAAGGTCAACGGCGGCACACCGCCGGCCAATGGCGAGCTGCGCCCCGGCGACGTGGTCACCTTCGACCTGAACTACGATCTGGTTACCGGCGACTACGAACACCTGACGCTGACCGCCTACCTGCCGCTGCCGCTGTTCGACGTGTCGACGATCAACTGGAGCAACGGCAGTGGTGCCGGACAGTGGGAGCTGGTCGGCGGCCCCGGCGGCAACACCAATCTCGGTCCGTTCACGGTCCGTTCCGGCCCCGGCAACTCGGTCATTTTCGATTTCGGCGACTATGCGGTCAACGCGGCCCAGGGCAGCAGGATCGCGCTGAAATTCACCCTCCGCGTCGGCGATGCACCGTTTGCCGACCAGCGCAGCCTGGCCGTGCTGGCGCAGTCGAACCAGCAGACCACGATCAATCACGCGCCGCTGATCTCGTCCGACGCGGTGACGATCCAGTCGATCGCCGAGCCCAGCCTCGACGTACGCCATGGCGTCGTCAGCAGCAGCAACGGCACGATCACCGGCACGACCGGCAGCTGGGGCGCCCCCGGCTCGGGCGGTGCACCGTTCACCGGCAGGATCACCGACCTGACGGCGGTCAACGGCGACATCACCGGCATCGACGCCGGTGACCGGCTGCGTCTGGCGACGGCGATCGAGAACTCCGGTGGCGGCAATGCGTTCGACGTGACCGTGCGGATCGACATCCCGGCCGGCCTGAGCTTCGACGGCGGCTCGCTCGCCGCGGCCAATCTGAAAATCTATCGTGGTGACGGCACGCAGCTGCAGCTGGGTGTCGATTACAGCGTGTCCGGCAACGTCATCACCTTCCTCGATGCCGGCGGACAGGGCAGCCTGCTGGCCGGCCGCGCCGGTACTGCGGCCGATACCGACGGCAGCAACATCGTCGTGATCAGCTACGACGTGCGCGCCGACGCGGCGATTGCCGCCGCAGCCACGCTGGAAAGCGCGGGAGCGGTGACGAACTACGCCAGCGTCAACAACGGCAAGGATTTCGCCCCGGTCGACGTGATCGACAAGGCCGGCGAGCAGGTCGCCTCGCCGTCCGTGCGTGTCGTCTTCGGCGGCGGCAGTCTCGACAACGGCGATTCGACCGCCGGCCACACCACCGGCAGCAACCTCGTCATCGGCGAGGGCATGGATTACGACATCGTCGTGACGCTGCCCGAGGGCGGCATCCAGAACCTGCGGGTCGAGGACCTCATCCCGCCGGGCATGCGGCTGGATACCGGCTACAACGGCGTCGGCTATGCGCTGATCACCACCGCCGCAGGCAGTGCGGCGCTGAGTGCCGACTTCAACGGCAACGTCACCGTCGGCAGCATGACCGGCGTGTCCGGCACGCTGGGGCAGGATGGCGTCGACGCACGCTGGACCTTCAGCGCGGCGACGACCAGTGCCGACAACGTGGCCGGCAACAACAGCTTCGTGATCCGGATCCGGCTGATCGCCAACAACGTCAGCGGCAATCAGGCCGGCGTGACCCACGGCAACGACGTGCGCGTCGTGTTCAGCGACCCCGACGGCGACACCGCTGGCGGCACGGCCACCGACCGCACCATTGCCGCTTCCGGCAGCAAGCCGACGATCACCATCGTCGAACCGACCCTGCAGGTCAGCCAGTCGACGCTGGTGACGGCGCCGGCGATCGGCGTCGACGCCGGCGACAAGGTCGAGTACGTCCTGACGATCAGCAACGGCACTGCGGGCTCGGACTACGATGCCTTCGACATCCGGCTGAACGACGTGCTGCCGCCCGAGCTGATGAACTATCAGCTGATCAGCGTCAGCTACGCCAACGGTGCCACCAACAACGGCAGTGTCGATTTCGAGATCGTCAACGGCGTGCTGCGTACCGTCAACGGCGCCAACATCGACATCGTCAAGGGCGGCAGCATCACGCTGCATTTCTCCGGCATCGTCACCTCGGCCGCCGCAAGCGAAACCGCGTTCGGCAACACCGCCTCGGTCAGCTGGAGCAGCCTGAACGGCAGCAACAACACGGTTGCGGACCCGGCCGGCGAGCGGACCGGTGCCGACGGCACGCTGAACAGCGGGGCGCTCAACGACTACACCGTCAACAGCACCTATACCCAGCGGATTGCGCAGGCACTGCTGGTGTCGCGTGTCGGCGGGCTGGGCGATACCGCCGCACCGTCGCCGACCAATGCCGACAGCGAGAACGTCGCGGTCGGCGAAATCATCCGTTATCGCGTCGTCTCGCTGGTGCCCGAGGGCCGGACCGACGACTACAGCATCCGCGTCACGCTCGACAAGGGCCTGAGTCTGGTCGAGGGCGACAGCACGGTGCTGCTGGCCTTCATCGCCAACCAGCTCGGCATTTCGTCCGACCAGCTCAACCTGACGACGTCCGGGACGCTGAATCTGACCGGCAACCAGACGCATGGCGCAGCGGCGATGATCGACCCGCAGCTGGCCGGGGCCAAGCCGGCGGCGGTGCTCAACGGCGCCTACATCGAGGTGACGGTCGATGGCCAGGGACGGCAGGTCATCACCTTCCATCTCGGCACGCTGATCAACCGTGATCAGGATGCCGACTTCGAAGGCCTGTCGCTCGAATTCAACGTCCGGGTCAACAACGTCGCCGACAGCAGTGCCATCGCGGCGCCGCTGGCGGTGCAGTTCCAGGATTTCTCCGGCAGCACCAGTCTGTCGCCGGTCGATACGCTGTACGAAAAAGTGGTCGAGCCGAACTTCGGTCCGCTCGACAAGACCGTCACCGCCTTCGATCCGAAGCCGGGTACGAGCACCGGCAATGCCACGGTGACGCTGAGCTTCACCCAGACCGGCAACGCCGATGCCTACGATGTGGTGCTGACGGACAGCTACCCGCAGGGCAGCAACGCCACCGGCGTCCGCGTCGAAATCAACGGCGTCCAGTACGACATCAACGGCACGGCGATTCCGCCCGAGTACGGCTTCAGCGCCACGGTCGGCGGCAACGGCGTGTCGGTGCATTTCGACAAACTGGCCGCCGGGACATCGGTCAAGTTCGTCTACCAGATCGATCTGCCCAATACCACGACGATTGCCAGTACCGATGCGCGACTGGCGTGGAGCAGCCTGCCCGAGTCGTTCACGCAGTGGGGCGGTTCGTCGGTCGGCGCCGACGGCAGCGCCAGCGGCGAGCGCAACGACAGCGGCGGCGTCAACAACTACGTCCGTGTCGACGGCGCCGGTCTGGGGATTGTCAGCGGCACTTTGTGGAACGACACGCAAAGCGCAACCGGCAGCGCGGTGCCGGACGGCCCGGGGCTGGCCGGTGTGACGGTCAAGCTGACGTGGGCCGGTGCCGACGGCGACATTTCGACCAGCGCCGACAATCTGGTCTTCACGACCACGACCGACGCTTCGGGCAACTACCGCTTCGGCGTGCTGCCGCAGGGCACTTACCAGATCGACGTCGACACCAGCACGGCGCTGAGCACCGGCAACTTTGGCGATCTGCGCGTGCGCATCGACAACGACACGTCGACGCCGCTGGGACAGATCAGGATCCTGCTCGGCGATGCAGCAAGTTCGCAGGCCAACGTCGGCTATGTCGAGCAGAACGATGCGCCGGTCAATCACCTGACCACGACGACCGCGTCGGGCAACGAAGACACGCCGATCGCGATCACCGGGCTGAGCGTCAGTGACGTCGACGTCGATTCGGGCGTCGCCGCCAATTCGCGCGACATGCAGATCACGCTGACCGTGGTCAACGGTACGCTGTCGCTGGCGGGCACCGTCAATGGCCTGTCGATCAACGGCGCCGGTACCAAAACGCTGGTGCTGACCGGTCACACCGACGTACTGAATGCCGCGCTCGCGTTGCTGCGCTATCAGGGTGACCTGAACTTCAACGGCAGCGATACGCTGACCATCGTCACCGACGATCTGGGCAACTTCGGCGATGCCAACGGCAACGGCACGCCGGGCGAAGCCGCCGACCGCCTGACCGATACCGATACGCTGGCGATCACCGTCATCGCCGTCAACGATGCCCCGGTGGCCAACAACGACAGCGCGCAGGCGGTCGAGGCCGGCGGCCACGACAACCTCAAGGCGGGGGTCAACCCGAGCGGCAGCCTGCTCGCCAACGACACCGACGTCGATATCGCGACCAATCAGGACGTGCTGCGCGTGAGCAGCGTCGGGACCGGCGGTGCGGCGCAGACCGCCGTGGCAGACGGTGGCTCGCAAACCATCCAGGGCCTGTACGGCAAGCTGATCGTCCAGTCGGACGGCCGCTATACCTATGTGGTCGACAATTCGCTGCCGGCCGTGCAGGCCTTGCTGCCGTCCAGTCCGCCGTTGACCGAAACGTTCGACTACACCATTGCCGACAAGGCCGGTGCGACCTCGGGCGCGACGCTGACCGTGAGCATCCAGGGCGCCAACGACGCACCGCTGGCCGGCGACGATGTCGGCGAGGCGATCGAGAAGGGCGGCACCAACAACGGCAGCGGCGGCCAGGACGCAAGCGGCAATGTGTTCGTCAACGACACCGACCCGGATGCCGGTGACGGCCGCAGCATTTTCGCGCTGACCAACATGCAGCCGGACGAAGTGACGGCAGTCGCCGATCTGACCCTGATCGGCAACGGCACTTCGGTCGTCGTCGTCGGCAAGTACGGCACGATGACGCTGAATGCCAACGGCATGTACACCTACGTGATCGACAACGCCAACGCCGATGTGCAGAAGCTGAACACCGGGGACGTGCTGGTCGAGCATTTCACTTACCTGCTGCGCGATACCGGCGGTCTGCTGAACTACGCCCGGCTGGACATCACCGTCAAGGGCGCGAACGATGCGCCGGTGGCCACCGACGACAGCAACGATGCCCAGGTCGCGGCGACCAATATGCCGGGGCAGGAACTGAACGCCTCGGGCAACGTGATCAACCAGCCGAGCCATCCGGACACCGGTTCGGGCACCGGCGTCGACAGCGATATCGACAACACGCGCGCGCAGTTGACCGTCAGCGGCATCCGCGTCGGTGCCGAGGGCGATGCCGGCAGCCTGACTGCGGTCACGGCGGGCACGACGTCGGCCAACGGCACCGAAATCGTCACCGCCTACGGCAGCCTGCGCATCGGCGCCGACGGTTCCTACGTGTTCGATGTCGACAGCAGCAATACCGAGCTGCAGAACCTGAATGCGGGGCAGACCAAGACCGTGGTCTACACCTATGCGGTTCGCGACCCGGGCGGCCAGACCGATCTGGCGCAGATCGTCATTACCATCCACGGTGTCAACGATCCGCCGGTCGCGCAGAACATCGGCGCGATTGCAATCGAGGCCGGCGGCGAGGCCAACGGTACGCTGGGGATCAATCCGGGGGGCGACGCCACGGCGAGCAGCTTCGACCCGGATGGCGACCCGATCACCGTGTACGGCGTCCGGACCGGCAAAGAGGCCGACGGCCTGCCGGTGACCGACGGTAGCGGCGTGGGTGGTACCGGCGTCGTGGGCCTGTACGGCACGCTGACCGTCGATGCCAACGGCAACTACAGCTACGTCGTCGACAACAGCAATCCCACTGTCCAGGCGCTGCGGGGGCTGAGCAACGATCTGGTCGAATACTTCACCTACACGATCGGCGATGGCAAGGGCGGCTTCGATTCGGCGACGATCGTGATTCTGGTTGCCGGCAAGAACGACAATCCGGTCGGCGTGGCGGACACGGCAGAGGCACGCGAGGCCGGCGGCGTCGGCAACAATGCACCGGGTGTCGATCCGACCGGCAATGTGCTGGGCAACGATACCGACGTCGACAGCATTGCAAGGGGTGAAACCAAGGCCGTGCTCGATGTCCGTACCGGCAGCGATGCCGCCGGCGGCACCGTCGGTACGCTGGGCACCGAGCTGCGTGGCCAGTTCGGCTGGCTGACGCTGAAGGCCGACGGCAGTTACAGCTATCGCGTCGACAACAGCATGCCGGCGGTACAGGCATTGCTGGCAAGCTCGACGCCGCTGGTCGATACCTTCGGCTATACGGTCATCGATACCGACGGCGCGCACGGCCCGGGCAGCTTCACCACGCTGACGATCCGGATTTCGGGCGCGAACGACGCGCCGGTCGCGCAGAACGACGACGCCCGGGCGGTCGAAGCCGGCGGCGTCAACAACAACATCGCCGGGGTCGACCCGACCGGCAATGTGCTGGCCAACGACAGCGACGTCGACACCGCCGCCAACGGCGAAACGATGATCGTCTCGGGGGTGGCGTTCGGCAGCAGGAACGGCACTGTGGGCGTGGGGCTGGCCGGGGACTACGGCACGCTGACGCTCGGTGCCGACGGCAACTACCGCTACGTTGTCGACAACGACAACGCGCGTGTCCAGGCGCTGCGCCTGGCCGGGCAGACGCTGACCGAGGTATTCACCTACACGATCCGCGATGCTGCTGGCGCGACCAGCACGGCAACGCTGACCGTGGTCATCGAAGGCCGGAACGACAATCCGGTTGCGCTCGACATCGGCATGCCGACGATCGAGGCGGGCGGCACCTTCAACAACGCGATCGGGGTCGATGCGATCGGCAACGTGATGAGCAACGACAGCGACGTCGATGCCGGTGACTCCCGCGTGGTGACCAACGCCCGCAGCCTGAACCTGTCCGGCAATCTCGGTGCCAGCGTCGGCAGCACCGGCCCGGTCTCCGTGGCCGGGCAGTACGGCACGCTGACGATCAGCGCCGACGGCAGCTATCACTACGCCCTGAACAACGATCTGGCTGCGGTCCAGGCCTTGAAGCCCGGCGACCAGCTCAACGAGATCTTCGAGTACCAGATCGTCGATGCGGCCGGTGCGCCGGCTACGGCGCGGCTGCTGATTCCGATTCACGGCGCCTGGGATGCTCCGGTGGCCGGCAACGATACCGGCTTGGGCATCACCGACAACGGCAAGTCGGTGGCCGTCAACCCGAAGGGCAACGTGCTCGGCAACGACACCGATGTCGACGCCAACGACATCAAGCTGGTCAGCGGCATCCGCGTCGGTGCGGAAGCCGACGGCGGTACGCTGGATTCGGTCGACGCCGGCGTCGCCACGCAGATCCAGGGGCTGTACGGCACGCTGTTCATCAATGCCGACGGCAGTTACGAATACAAGATCGATACCGGCAACGCGACACTGCTGGCGCTCAAGCCGCTGCAGACGGTCCGGGACGTGTTCACCTATCAGGTCAAGGACGGCGGCAGCCTGCGCGATCTGGCGCAGCTGACGCTGACCATCATCGGCCGCAACGATGCGCCGAACGCCGAAAACGACGCGGCGCAGGCGATCGAGGCATCCGGCGTGGCCAACGGCCAGGCCGGGGTGAATCCGAGCGGCAATGTGCTCGGCAACGACACCGATCTGGAAGGCGATACGCTGACCGTGGTCGGCATCCGTACCGGCGATGCCGGTGGCAGCGGCACCGCCGGCAGCATCGGCACGGCGCTGCAGGGCCGCTACGGCACGCTGACGATCGCCGCCGACGGCAGCTGGCATTACGAGGTCGACAATACGCTGCCGGAAGTCGAGGCCCTGCGCGTCAGCGGCCAGACGCTCGAAGACGTGTTCACCTACACGATCAACGACGTCTGGGGCGCCGACGACAGCGCCGAGTTGCGGATTACCATCGACGGTCGTAACGACACGCCGGTGGCGCGCGACGATCACGCCACGGCGGTCGAGGCCGGCGGTGTTGCCAACGGCAATGCCGGTGTCGACCCGGGCGGCAACGTGCTCGACAACGACAGCGATGTCGACAGCGTCGCCAACGGCGAGACGAAACAGGTCGTCCGCTTCAGCAATGATGCGGGCGCCAGCAGCGATGCGGGCACCGGGCTGAACGGCCGTTACGGCCGGCTGACGCTGAACGCCGACGGCGCATACACCTATGCCGTCGACAACACCAACGCAGCGGTTCAGGCCTTGCGTGCCAGCGATCAGCCGCTGTCGGACGTGTTCGTCTACGAGATGCGCGATGCGGCTGGTGCGACGGTGACCGCCCGCCTGATCGTCAGCATCCAGGGCGCCAACGATGCACCGGTGGCGCGTGACGACAGCAGCATTGCCGATGGCGACAAGCCGACGCCGCAGGGCAGCGGCAACGTGCTGCCGAACGACAGCGATGTCGATGCCAACGATGCGCTGACCGTGGTCAAGGTGCGTACCGGCACCGAAACCGGACAGGGCGCCGACGGCGTGGTCGGCCAAGGGCTGAAGGGGCGCTACGGCACCCTGGTCCTCAATGCCGACGGCAGCTACCGCTACGACATCGACATGAGCAATCCGGAAGTGCTGGCCGCTGCCGGCTTCGGGCCGCTGCTGCACGACGATTTCACCTACACGATCAGCGACCAGCTGGGCGCGACCGATCAGGCGACGCTGGTGATCCGGCTGGTGATCCCGGCGCCTTACGTGCCGCCGCCGGACGTCAATCCGACCGGTCCCGACGGCGACCAGTATTACCGCCCGATCGACGAGCTCGGCGACCGCAACGGCCAGCTGCCGGATGTCGATCCGGGGGTGTTCATCACCCAGGTGGTCCGGGACGAAAACCTGGAGCACCGGATCGATGCACGGCCGCTGAACGCCACGTCGATCAACTGGCAGGTGAGTCCGGAGGTCCGGAGCGCGTCGATCGGCGCCCGGTTGGGGCAGGTGAACGGTCAGTTCGTGACCCAGGCGGTGCGTGCCAGCCAGCAATTCAGCGATCTGGATCTGGCGTGGATGACTTTCCGCCATGGCCGTACTTCGCTGAGTGCCGACGGTCTGCTGTCCGATCCGTCGATCTATGCGCCGCTGCGCGAGCATCTGGCCGACGCGCCGGTCCCGCAGGAGGCGCCGGCCGCGGCGAAGACCACCGCCAGCGGATTCAAGGCGCAACTGCGTCAGGCCGCGCAGAAACTTCATGTGGATCAACCGCCAAAGAACGCTGGTGCACACAAGGGATAAAAATGAGAAAACCCGCAGCAAAGACGCTCGGTATCGTGATGGCGGGGGCACTGCTGTCCGCATGCGCGAACTTCGAGTCCAAACCCGCCGGCAAGGACGAGATGCAAAAGCGTGTCGTCGACGACCAGCGGCTGATGTATGCCAATCAGGAACCGGTGACCGGGCCGATTACCTTCTACGAAGCGGCCGCACGCGCGCTCAAGTACAACCTCGACTACCGGCTCAAGCTGATGGAAAGCGCGCTGGCGGCCAATCTGCGCGACGTTTCCAGCTACGAGATGCTGCCCAAGCTGGTGGCTTCGGCCGGGCGTACCGGCCGCAACAATGATTCCGGCGGTACCTCGATCGGCATCGAGGACGGCCAGGTCAGCCTTCGGCCGTCGACCTCGGAAGAGCGCTATCACAATCTCAGCGGCCTGACGCTGAGCTGGAGCGTGCTCGACTTCGGCATTGCCTACTATCGCGCACAGCAGAAGAACGACCAGATCCTGATGGCCGAAGAGCGCCGCCGCAAGGTCGCGCAGAACGTGCTGCAGGACGTGCGCAACGCCTACTGGCGTGCGCTGTCGGCGCAGCGGCTCAAGCCCGAGGTCGATGCACTGCTGCGGCAAACGCAGAAGGCGCTGACGGCCGCGCGCGAGGCCGAGGCCAAGGGTTTCCTGCCCAAGCAGGAGGCGCTGGCCTACCAGCGCGCCCTGCTCGATTCGGTCTACCTGCTGACGGTGCGGCGCCAGGACCTCGAGTTCGCCCAGGCCGAGCTGGTCGCGCTGATGTCGCTGCCGCCGGGCACGAAGATGGTACTGGCCGAGTCGGTCGAACAGGCGTTGCCGACGTCGAACGTCGACGTGGCCGAGCTCGAGCAACTGGCGCTGGAAAGCCGGCCGGAAATCATGGAAGAGTGGTACCGCAAACGGGTGAACCAGACCGACATCGACATCGCCAAGATGCAGCTGTGGCCGAACATCGGTGTCGATTTCAGCGGTCAGTACGATTCGAACGCCTATCTGTACAACAACAGCTGGTCGCAGGCCGGGATCCGCGTGTCGCTGAACCTGCTGCAGCTGCTGCAACTGCCGTCGCTCAATGCGGCGCAGCAGGCGCAGGCGCAGACCGACGACACCCGGCGCATCGCGCTGTCGATGGCGGTGCTGACCCAGGTCCGGATCGGTACCCTGCGTTACCAGCTGGCGTCGCAGGAGCTGGCGTTTGCCGACGACAGCCTGCGCGTCGACGCCAATCTGCTCGAATATGCCCGTGCCGCGAAGTCGACCTCGATCGGCAACCAGCTCGAAGTCATCCGCGCCGAAGGACGCTACCTGCTGTCGCGCTATCAGCGCGAGGCTGCGTACTCGAGCGCGCAGGCCGCCTGGGGCCGGATGTACAACTCCGTCGGTTTCGACGTACTGCCCGAAACCATCGATCAACAGGATGTAAAAACACTCGCCAATGCCATTCAAGCCACTGTTACCGAGCAACAACTCCGCCGTCCGAAATACCTTCTCAACACCGGCTCCAGCGGCGTCGAGGCGGTGCCGGTTGCGCAGTAAGCTGGTCGTGCTGCTGGCCGCCGTGGCCAGTGCGGGGGCGATCGCCGCCAAGCCGGCCGTGCCGGAAGACCCCAATGCCATGCGGGTGCTGCTGGCGCCGGTGCTGGAAACGACGCTGTCGAGCCAGATGGCCGGCACGCTGGGCACGCTGAACGCCTCGCTGGGCCAGAGCGTCGGCAAGGGCGCGACGCTGGCATCGCTCAGCTGCGGCGAGGTTCAGGCCCGCGCCAGTGTCGCCAGGGCCGAGCTGAACATGGCCAGGCAGAACCTCACCGCCAAGCAGGGCATGCACGCGCTGAACGCCGCCGGCGACATCGAGGTGGCGACCGCACGCACCGAGGTCGAGAAAGCCAACGGCGCGCTGGCCCTGGCCAACGCGCAGCTGGGTTATTGCAAGGTGTCGGCGCCGTTCGGTGGCCGGATCGCCAAGGTCTACGTCAAGCCCTACCAGACCGTCGCGGCCGGGACGCCCTTGTTCGATCTGGTCAGCGACGGTGCGCTCAAGGTGCGGCTGAATGTGCCGTCGACGCTGCTCAGGAAGCTGAAAAAGGGCACTGCACTGGATGTGACCATCCACGAAACCGGCAAGACCTATGCGGCCAGGGTCAGCGCCGTGAATGCGCGGGTCGACGCGGTGGCGCAGACGGTCGAGCTCGAGGCCCGCCTGAACGCCGCGTACCCCGAATTGGTGGCCGGCATGAGCGGCGTGGCGCAACTCGCGAACGCGCAATGAACGAATCCTTGCCCCACCCGCAGCTCCTGCTGAGCCTGGACGCGGTGCGCGACCTGGCGCTGGCGGCGCCGTCGCTGGACGCGCTCGCGTTTTCGATGGCGAACGATCTCTATCCGTTCCTGCAGTTCTATCAGGCGGTGGTGTTTGCCGAGCACGAAGGCGGGCGGCTGGAGCTGCTCGCCGTGTCCGGTCTGGCCAAACCCGGCGAGGATTCGCCCTATCTGGTGTGGCTGATGCGGGCCGGGCGTTTTCTGGCAACGCAGGCCGGCGGCGACGCGCCGGTCTGGCTGGCGCGCGACCGGCTGGCGCTGGACGACGATCTGGTCGAAGGCTGGCAGGAGTGGTGGCCGGCCGGCGCCTGGGTCCTGCCGGTGCTCGACCGCGAGGGGCACCGGCTGGGACTGCTGTGCGTGCTGCTGGACGAGCCGCCGCCGGAAGCGTTCCCGGGCCTGCTCGACGGGGTGCGCCTGACCTGGTCGTATTGCTGGGCGGCGCTGAGCAGGCGGCGGCGGCGCTTCCGGATCAGGCTGAGCAAACGCCAGTACACGATCGGTGCGGTGGTGCTGGCGCTGATCATGGCCGTGCCGGTGCCGCTGACCGTGCTCGCGCCGGCCGAGGTGGTGTCGCGCGAAGCACAGGTCGTCAGCTCGCCGGTCGACGGTGTGGTCGAGCGCATGCTGGTACGACCGAACCAGCAGGTCGAGGCCGGTACGCCGCTGTTCGCGCTCGAGGAAACCACCTTGCGCAACCGCGTCAGCGTGCTGGAAAAGCAGGTGGCCGTTGCCGATGCCGAACTGATGGCGGCGAGCCAGCGTGCTTTCGACAATCCGCAAAGCAAGGGCGAACTCGCCGAACTGGGCGGTGTGGCGCAGCAGCGTCGCGCCGAGCTGGCGGCCGCCACGGCGCAGCTGACGCGCAGCCAGGTCAAGTCGCCCAAGGCCGGTGTCGCCGTGTTCAGCGACGTCAACGACTGGCTGGGCAAGCCGGTGGTGACCGGCGAGCGCATCCTGTCGGTGGCCGATCCGGGCAAGCCGGCGATGCGGATCGAGCTGCCGGTGGCCGACGCGATCGCGCTCGAACCCGGCGCCGAGGTCACGCTCTACCTGACGGCCTATCCGCTGACGCCGCTGCACGGCAAGGTGCTCGAAACCAGTTACCAGGCCAAGCCCAGCGAATCGGGCGTGGTTGCCTATCCGCTGCTGGCCAGCATCGACGGCGTACCCGCCCACGCGCGGCTGGGCCTGCACGGGACTGCCAAGCTCTACGGTCAGCGGGTGACGCTGGCGTACTACCTGCTGCGCCGGCCGCTGGCGGCGGTGCGCGCCTGGACCGGCTGGTGATCGGCACGTCGCCGGAAAACCTGCCGGTCTTGCCGCTGCGCGAAGACCTGAAGCTGATGCCGGCGCCGCCGAACCGGCAGGGCGAGCCGGGCTGGGTGATTCAGGACGTGGTGCTCAACCGCTTTTACCGGATCGGCTGGCTCGAGTTCGAGTGCCTGCTGCGCTGGGGCGAGACGCCGGCGCGGATCTGCGAAGCGATCGCCACGCAAACGGCGCTGCATCCGGACGTGGCGCAGGTCGTCGCCTTCCAGCAGTTTCTGGAGCGCAACCAGCTGCTGCGCAGCGCGAATCCGGCAAAGGGGAGGGGCGACGAGCGGCTTCCCTGGCTCAACTGGCACTGGTGGCTGCACCACTACCTGTTCTTCCGCATTCCCTTGTTGCGGCCGCAGCGCATGCTGGGGCAGCTCGCAGGCCGGCTCGACTGGCTGTTCAGCCCGTACGCCGCAGCACTGGTGATCCTCGCCGGGCTGACCGGCATCGTGCTGGTGCTGCACCAGTGGGACACGTTCACTTCGGCGGTGGTCGAGTCGTTCTCGGCCGAGGGCGTGCTGAGCTTTGCTGCGGCGCTGATCGTCGCCAAGACCCTGCACGAGCTGGCACACGCGCTGGTCGCGACCCGGCTGGGGCTGAAGGTCGCGCATATGGGCGTCGCCTTCGTGGTGATGTGGCCGATGCTGTACACCGATACCGGCGAAAGCTGGAAATTGCCCAATGCCCGGCAACGGCTGGCGGTCGCGTCGGCCGGCATCCTGTGCGAACTGGCGCTGGCCGGGCTGGCGACGCTGGGCTGGGCCTTGAGCGATCCGGGCCCGTGGCGCAATGCCTTGCTCTATCTGGCGACGACGAGCTGGGCGCTGTCGCTGGCACTGAACGCCAGCCCCTTCATGCGCTTCGACGGCTACTTCATCTGCTCCGACCTGCTCGACTTTCCGAACCTGCACGAGCGGGCCACCGCGCATGCCAAGGTCTGCCTGCGGCGCGTGCTCTGGGGGATGGACGAGCCGTGGCCGGAGCCGTTCACACCGAGACGCCGCGCCGCGCTGATCGCGTTTGCCTACATCACCTGGCTGTACCGGCTGGTGCTGTTCCTCGGGATTGCCGCGACCGTCTATTTCTTCTTTTTCAAGCTGCTCGGGTTGTTCCTGTTTTTTGTCGAAATCACCTGGTTCATCATGATGCCGATCGGCCGCGAGCTGAAATACTGGTGGCAGCACCGCACCGCCATGCTGGTCAGCCGCCGGCATGGCTTCTGGGTGTTGCTGGCGTTGTTGTCCGTGGTGGTTGCGGTGCCGTGGCGCACCGAAATCCATGGCAATGGTGTCGCCCGGGCGGAGCACCAGCTTCGCGTTTTTGCGCCGTTCCCGGCACGGCTGCAGCAGGTGCATCCGGTCGGCAAGGTGGCGGCCGACGACTTGCTGGTCGAACTGGAAAACCCCGACATCGACTCGCAGGTCTGGCGCTCGGAAGCCGAACTGCAGGGCTATCTGGCGCGGATGGCGGGGCTGATCGCCGATGCGGCCGGGCTGGAGCAGCAGGCGTCGATCCGGCAGCGCATCAACGTCCAGCTGGGCGAGACGGCCGCGGCGCGCTCGGAAATTGCCCGGCTCAAGCTGAAAGCGCCGTTTGCCGGCGTCTGGCAGGATGTCGACCCCGATCGTCGTGCCGGCCAGTGGATCGGCTCGAAAGAGCCGATCGGCATCCTGTTCGACCCGAGCCGCTGGCAGATCGACGGCTACATCAAGCAGGACGATGTCGACCGGGTTCGCCCGGGCGATCCGGTCCGCTTCTACCCGGTCGGCGACGCCGCGCCGATCCGCGGCAAGGTACTCACGGTCGGCCGGACCAAGGTGCGCCAGCTGTCGCACCCGGTGCTGGCCTCGCGCTACAAGGGGCCGATTCCGGTTTCGAGCGAGCGCAACGAGCTGATTCCCAATCCGGCGGTCTTCCACGTGCTGATCCAGCTCGACACGCCACCGCCGGCCCTGCGCGAGACGGCGGGGCAACTGCAGATCGAAGGCGCCCGGCGCAGCTGGCTGGTCGAAGGCGGCATGCACCTGCTGGCGGTGCTGTATCGCGAAAGCGGCTTCTGATCCGGGCACGCGCAGGGGGGGCGAAGCCGGTGGCGAACGGGTGAAATTCACACTCGCGCGCCAGGGGGCGCCCTGTTGTAAAAAAGCATCTGCTTATATAGAGCGGCCCGTCGCCGGAACACCGCATCCGGTCTGGACGGCGGACCCAGGCGAGCCGGCACATCCGCATGACATGGCCGGTTCTGCTTACCCGGTTTTCGCTGGCGACGACAGCTTTCACCCCCTGCCGGCCGTCGCTTATCACAGCATCGCGCTGTTGCACTAGCCGGCGAACTTCCCCTAGTATTTGTGTTGATCGCAGTTTGCAGACACAAGATATTGTGTTTCTTCACAATGTGTTCACAGACTTGTGCACATCATCAGAATCCCCTCTAGCCAGAAGGAACAGAGCGCATGTACGCCCCGCTGGATAGCACCACTGGAAGCCGAATGACCGATACCCTCGATAGCACCGCGCAGCACGACAACAGCGCGTACACCAACTACAAGATCATCCGCCGCAACGGTGCCGTGGTGCCGTTCGAGCCGCTGAAGATCTCGGTGGCCGTGACCAAGGCCTTCATCGCCGTGCAGGGCAGCCAGGCGGCTTCGTCCGCGGGCGTACGCGAGCGCGTTGCCGGCCTGACCGATTCGGTCGTGCGCGCGCTGATGCGCCGCAAGCCCGAAGGCGGCGCGATCCACATCGAGGAAATCCAGGATCAGGTCGAGCTGGCGCTGATGCGGACCGGCGAACATGACGTCGCGCGTGCCTACGTGATCTACCGCGAACAACGTTCGCAAGAGCGCTCGCACGCCAGGGTCGAGCACGAAGTCGAGCACCACGACAGCATCAACGTGATTTACGAAGACGGCAGCCGCCGCCCGCTGGATCTGGGCCGTCTCAAGGCGCTGATCGCATCGGCGTGCACCGGTTTCGACGGCGTGACCGACCAGGCCGCCATCCTGAACGAAGCGCTGAAGAACATTTATGACGGCGTGTCGGCCGAAGAAGTGCGCAAGTCGGTCATCATGGCCGCGCGCCAGCTGATCGAGAAGGACCCGTCGTACTCGCAAGTCACCGCGCGCCTGCTGCTCGACAGCCTGCGCCGCGAAGTGCTCGGCGAGGAAACCAGCCATGAAGACATGGTGCACGCCTACGCGCGCTACTTCCCGGAATTCATCAAGCGCGGCATCGACGCCGAGCTGCTCGACGACCGTCTGGCCCAGTACGACTTGGCCCGCCTCGGCGCCGCGCTGAACCATGACCGCGACTACCAGTTCGGTTACCTCGGCCTGCAGACGCTGTACGACCGCTACTTCCTGCACGTCGATGGCGAGCGCATCGAGCTGCCGCAGGCGTTCTACATGCGCGTGGCGATGGGCCTGGCGCTGAACGAGATCGACCGCGAAGCCCGTGCGATCGAGTTCTACAACGTGCTGTCGACCTTCGACTTCATGAGCTCGACCCCGACGCTGTTCAACTCGGGCACCCGTCGCTCGCAGCTGTCGTCGTGCTACCTGACGACGATCGCCGACGATCTCGACGGCATCTACGAAGGCATCAAGGAAAACGCGCTGCTGTCGAAGTTTGCCGGCGGCCTCGGCAACGACTGGACCCCGGTGCGCTCGCTGGGTTCGCACATCAAGGGCACCAACGGCAAGTCGCAGGGCGTCGTGCCGTTCCTCAAGGTGGTGAACGACACCGCCGTCGCGGTCAACCAGGGCGGCAAGCGCAAGGGCGCGGTCTGCGCCTACCTGGAAACCTGGCATGCGGACATCGAGGAATTCCTCGAGCTGCGCAAGAACACCGGTGACGACCGCCGTCGTACCCACGACATGAACACCGCCAACTGGGTGCCGGACCTGTTCATGCAGCGCGTGATCGAAGGCGCCGACTGGACGCTGTTCAGCCCGGCCGAAGCGCCGGACCTGCACGACAAGTACGGCAAGGACTTCGCCGAGGCGTACGCCGGCTACGAAGCCAAGGCCGCCCGCGGCGAAATGCGCGTGGTCAAGAAGCTGCCGGCGCTGACGCTGTGGCGCAAGATGCTGACCATGCTGTTCGAAACGGGCCACCCGTGGATCACGTTCAAGGATCCGTGCAACATCCGCAGCCCGCAGCAGCACGTCGGCGTGGTCCACAGCTCGAACCTGTGCACCGAAATCACGCTGAACACCAACGACCACGAAATCGCCGTCTGCAACCTCGGCTCGGTCAACCTGGTGAACCACCTGAAGACCGTCGACGGCGCCGTCGTGCTCGACCAGGACAAGATCGCCCGCACCGTGAAGACCGCGATGCGCATGCTCGACAACGTCATCGACATCAACTTCTACCCGGTGGCCAAGGCGCGCAACTCCAACCTCAAGCACCGTCCGGTCGGCCTCGGCATCATGGGCTTCCAGGATGCGCTGCTGGCACAGCGGATTCCGTACGCGTCGAACGCCGCGGTCGAGTTCGCCGATGCGTCGATGGAAATGGTCTGCTACCACGCCTACTGGGCGTCGACCGAGCTGGCCGAAGAGCGCGGCACCTACCCGAGCTTCAAGGGCAGTCTGTGGGACCGCGGCATCCTGCCGCTCGACTCGCTCAAGCTGCTGGCCGAAGAGCGCGGCGGCTTCCTCGAAGTCGACACCAGCGAGCGTCTGGACTGGAACGCGCTGCGTGAACGCGTCGCCACGGTCGGCATGCGCAACTCGAACTGCGTCGCCATCGCCCCGACCGCGACCATCGCCAACATCATCGGCGTGTCGGCGTCGATCGAGCCGACCTACCAGAACCTGTTCGTCAAATCGAACCTGTCGGGCGAGTTCACCGTGGTCAACGACTACCTGGTGCGCGACCTGAAGGCCCGCGGCCTGTGGGACGAGGTGATGATCTCGGACCTGAAGTACTTCGACGGTTCGGTTGCCCGCATCGACCGCATTCCGCAGGACCTGCGCGACATCTACGCGACCGCGTTCGAGATGGATCCGAAGTGGCTGGTCGAAGCCGCATCGCGTCGCCAGAAGTGGATCGACCAGGCGCAGAGCCTGAACATCTACATGGCCGGTGCGTCGGGCAAGAAGCTGGACGAGCTGTACAAGCATGCGTGGATCCGTGGCCTCAAGACGACCTACTATCTGCGCACGCTGGCCGCATCGAACGCCGAGAAGTCGACCGGCCGTGGCGGCGAGCTGAACGCCGTGCCGGTGGATGGCGGCTACAGCGCGCCGGCGGCCGTGGCTGCGGCGCCGGCGGTGGAAGCCGAACCGGTGATGGAACCGGCGACCGACATGAAGTTCTGCTCGATCGACAACCCCGATTGCGAGGCCTGCCAATAAACCCATCCCGTTAGGCGGCTGCGCCTGCGCATTTTGCTTCCGTCCGATGCTCGACATCCTCATGGCCCATACGGCCACTCCGGTGTCTGCGCTTCGGGCGAATAGCAAACTGCTTTGGCTCGCTCGCCTACCGGAACGGGTTGGACGGTAGTTGCCGAGATGGCCCGGTTCGCCGGGCCCGATTCCTGAACCGCTTGCCTGCAGGCGGTTGATGAATCGGTTTCAACAAGAAAGCCAACAAGGCCGCCAACGAGCAGGCCAGCGGGGAGAGAAGGGAATGAAGACGGTTCTGGCAGGCCTGGGTCTGGCCCTGGCATTGACGGGCTGCACGCAGATGCAGCAGGTATTCAGCAGCAACGAGCCGAAAAAGCTCGAAGCACCGGCCGGGCAGGCCAGCGTACTGGTGACGCTGACGTGGCAGGCGCCGGAGCCGGATGACGCCAGGGTGTCGCTGGTGCTGCGCGGGCCGAAGGGCGAGCAGGTGCTGACGGCCAAGGAGGGCGATGAAGTGCGCTCGCCCAACGGGCCGAGTGTCCCCGGCAAGCGCTTCGTGCTGAACCTGACGCCGGGTCGTTACCAGCTGATGCACGTGCAGGGCAGCTGGCATACCGAAGAGGGCGGCCGCGAGCGGACCCAGCCGGTGTGGCTGCCGCTGGGGCAGACGTTCACCGTGGCCGCCGGCGAGGTGGTCTACATCGGCAACGTCAACGTGGCGCTGGATTTCAACCCGTCGGTCGCGATCAGCAATCAGGCCGGCCGCGACTTTTATGACCTGGTGATGAGCAAAACCGCCAACGAGCTGTCCAACATCCAGGTGAAGCTGCCGCAAGCCGGCAGCCTGCCGTACGGAAGCTGATGCCGCCTGCGGGCGGACTGGAGGATGCGATGCGTATCCACGGATGGTACAAACGCGCCGCGGCGCTCGGCCTGCTGATCCTGCTGGCCGGCTGTGCGTCGCTCAAGCCGCAGACCGATGCGGGCAAACTGGTACCACCGCCGGGGCAGGGCTATGCGGTGCTGGCGTTCACGCTGAACAGCCTGCAGCCCGACACCGGCGACGCCAATCTGGTGTTCAGCGGCGCCGGCATCGGCGGCAATCTGTATGCCAGCGAGAACACGGACTACATCCGCGCACCGGGCAAGGTGCCGGACGACAAGGGCCGGCTGACGTTTGCCGCGCTGCCGCCGGGCGATTACACGATCACCCATGTCTACGGCTACTGGGGCATGCCGGACACGCTGGGACAGGCCGGCATGCGCAACGTGATCAGCCTGCCGCGGCAGGACCGTTTCAGCATCAGGGCCGGTGAAGTGGTGTATCTGGGTGACTTTCACCTGAACATGAACTTCCAGCCCGACGTCGTGCTGAGCAACCAGCAGGCCCGCGACTTCAACCACATGCAGGTGATGTGGGGCGTGAGCGATTTTTCCAACGTCCAGGTTCAGTTGCTGAACCCGGGCAGCAAGTAATACACGGGGCGCGGCACCGGCCGCGCCCGGCATTGATACAAACATTGACAGATAAGGACTAGCACCATGCTGAGCTTCGAAGACGCCACCCCATCCACCACCACCCACGGCGCCGGCAGCGTCCACGCCGCGACCGAAGGGCGGGTCAACGTCGTCGACAAGCGCGTCATCAACGGCACCACCGACGTCAACCAGCTCGTGCCGTTCAAGCACAAGTGGGCGTGGGAAAAGTATCTGGCCCAGTGCGCCAACCACTGGATGCCGCAGGAAGTGAACATGCAGCGCGACATCGAGCTGTGGAAGGACCCGAACGGCCTGACCGACGACGAGCGCCGTCTGGTCAAGCGCAACCTCGGCTTCTTCGTCACCGCCGATTCGCTCGCTGCCAACAACATCGTCCTCGGCACCTACCGCCAGATCACCAGCCCGGAATGCCGCCAGTTCCTGCTGCGCCAGGCGTTTGACGAAGCCATCCACACCCACGCCTACCAGTACATCGTCGAATCGCTCGGCCTTGATGAAGGCGAGATCTTCAACGCCTATCACGAAGTCGCGTCGATCCGGAACAAGGACGAATTCCTCATTCCGTTCATCGACGTGCTGACCGACCCGGAGTTCAAGAGCGGCACGCTCGAAACCGACCAGCAACTGCTGCGCTCGATCATCGTCTTCGCCTGCATCATGGAAGGCCTGTTCTTCTACGTCGGCTTCGTCCAGATCCTCGCGCTCGGCCGCCAGAACAAGATGACCGGCGCCGCCGAGCAGTACCAGTACATCCTGCGCGACGAATCGATGCACTGCAATTTCGGCATCGACCTGATCAACACCATCAAGCTGGAAAACCCGCAGCTGTGGACCGAACCGTTCAAGGCCGAAATCACCGAACTGTTCAAGAAAGCCGTCGAACTCGAATACGCGTATGCCGAAGACACCATGCCGCGCGGCGTGCTGGGCCTGAACGCTAGCCAGTTCAAGGAATACCTGCGCTTCATCGCCAACCGCCGCATGCAGCAAATCGGCCTCGACCAACTCTTCCCGGGCGTGACCAACCCGTTCCCGTGGATGAGCGAAATGATCGACTTGAAGAAAGAGAAGAATTTCTTCGAGACGCGGGTGACTGAGTATCAGACTGGCGGGGCGTTGAGCTGGGATTGATTAATAACGTTTGATTTTTATGGAAAAAGGTATGCCGTTTGGTATGCCTTTTTTATTGCTGTCGATGGTTTAATGCTGGCACGCATTGTATCGCAACGTCCAATAAACAAGGCTAATATCATGAGGTTTAAAAGGCGAGGGAACATAATAACCCCTCCGGTAGAGCTAATTATTGATGATTTGAGTGAGCTGAGTGCTGCTATTTATTCCGCGATTGATGGTCGGGGTTATCAAGATATAACCATTGATTTTGAAAGGTGTGTCAAGGCTGAGCCAGAGTTTATGCTTGCATTGTGTGCGATATCGCGCCATCGAAGAGGTAATGGCATAGATATAAATATAAAGTTGCCTAAGAACGAGAAAATGAGAAGGCTCTTTGTAAATACTAATTGGGCCCATCATATATCACCGGATATGTATCCATATAGAGAGTTTTTTGGATATGCTCAGGTTCCTGCGACATATTTCTCAGATAGCGAGGGGCAATATGAGGCAGTTAGCAAAATCGTTGATGTGATTCTTACTCATGTTGATGGTATATCAAAGAACGATTTTGCAGCTTTCGAATGGGCTGCTAATGAAATGACGGACAATGTTCTTGTTCATTCAAATATGCACTGTGGCTTTGTTCAGGTTTCTAAGTTTAGAAAGGATAAAAAGAAAATCTCTCTAATTGTTTGCGATGTTGGAATAGGTATTCCTGATAGTTTGCGTTCTGGGGTTTTAAGTAGAAGAAACTTAAGTGACGAAAATGCTCTTGCTGAATCAATAAAAGAGGGCATTACTCGTGATAAAAATGTTGGACAGGGTAATGGGCTGTTTGGTAGTCACCAAATATGTACGAAAAGTGGCGGTATGTTGAAAATAACCTCAGGTTACGCGACTCTTTATGCTCACGGAGAAGAAGTTGAGGTAAGAACTAACAAGGCTCCATTTAATGGTACATTAATAGTGTCTGAGATCGATTTTTCTACGATAGGGCTATTGGAGAATGCATTAAAGTTTGATGGTAAGGTGCATGAGGCGCTATCTAGGATTGAATCTATGTATGAGGATTATCAACAAGATATCCTCAGGGTTAAGATTCTTGGGTGCGCAACTTCATTTGGAAGTCGTGCGTCAGGTTTTCCTGTTAGGAGTAAGATTAAAAATCTGATGGATATGTCCCCGGGTTGTGGCGTTGAGATTGATTTCTCTGGCGTGCCGCTAATGACGAGCAGTTTTGCGGATGAAGTTGTCGGGAAGTTGTTGGTTGATATTGGTGGGGATGATTTTTTTAAGAAAATTAGGATAACCGGTTTGGATGATTTGAATAAGAAAATTGTTAATAGATCGTTGGCGCAGAGGCATAATGATCATCGATGATTGCCGTGGTGTGCTGGATAAACCAGTTGGTGTCGACAATTTGCAGCCTTGTAGCGCAGGCTGGCGTTGATCATTCCAACGCCTTTTGTGTATTGCGCTAGCCGGGCGGGACCGGCGGTTTGGTTGTTTGGTTTGGGTTTTTTAAGAAACTGAAGCGCCAACAGCATCAGTCATCAAGCCTTCCGCAGTCGAGTCGCGGAAGTCGGACCAGAGCGCACGACCGGCAAAAAACCTACAAACTCCCCGAATCCACCACATAAGAAAACCTCGGCACCATCTCGCCCGCCACCTCCACCTGCTCGAAAAACATCGCGTACGGCCGCACCCTCAGACCGAAATCGCCGTACAGCGCGCGGTACAGCACCAGCTATTCGGTCGTTTCCGAATGGCGGACGACGTCGATCACTTCGTAGTCGAGATTATTGTAATGGCGGTAATGGCCGGTTTTCACCGCGGTACGTCGGGTTGGTTTGATCGCGTCTGCAATTGGTGGATTGTCGCTTCACTCCGAATCCACCCTACGCCGGCGGTAGGGTGGATTCGGCGGAGCCAATTCACCGTTTTGTTTAATAGTGTGCCGATCGTGAATTGAACCCGGCGATTTTTCAGTTTCCGTCGCGAGGCAAAGAAAACGCGGGATCCAGAGCGCCAGTTTTTATCCCCTCGTCAAGCGCCGAGGGAGTGGAGAGAGACAAGTCGGCTTTATGGCTTGGCTCGCGACCGACCGAGGGTAGTCCGGAGGGCCGTAAGGCGCGGGGTCGCCTTTCTTTGGCGAAGCAAAGAAAGTAACCCGCCAGCCGGGCGGGTCCGGCAGTTTGGCTTTTGAATCGCGGCACACCGGATCAGGTTAATGGTGCAGACAATCGGCGGATTGTCGCTACGCGCCGAATCCGCCCTACGCAGCGAACACCCGGACCAGCATACCTTAGCCACCCGGAACGCCTCCGGAAAACGGGTGCCAACCGGATGACCTCGATTCGGGGTCCGTTCAGGAGCGGAAGAGGGAGCTGGGCAAGCCGGCCAGTTGCCCTGCTGAGGTCGTCTCCACGATCCGGCCGTGGTGCATGACGACGACCCGCTCGCACAGGTGGCGCACGACACCCAGGTCGTGGCTGATGAACAGCAGTGTCAATCCCAGCTCGCGGCGCAACTGTTGCAGCAGGTTGAGGATCTGGGCCTGGATCAGCACATCCAGCGCCGCAACGGCTTCGTCGCACACCAGCAGCTGCGGTTTCACGGCCAGTGCGCGGGCAATGCCGACGCGGGCGCGCTGTCCGCCGGAAAGCTGGTGCGGGTAGCGCTGCGCCAGTTGCGGGTCCAGCCCGACGCGGTTCAGCTGGGTGGCGACAAAGTCGCTTTCCCCGCTGGTGATCAAGCCGTGAATGCGCGGTGCTTCGGCGATCAGTTCGGTCACGCGGGCGCGCGGGTTGAGGGCGGATGCCGCGTCCTGGAACACCATCTGGATGCCGGCGTGCGGCCCGTCCGGCAGGCGTTGTCCTTGCCAGTAGCGCTCGCCGGCGGTGGGCGGCAGCAGGCCGACGATGATGCGGGCCAGCGTGGATTTGCCGCTGCCGGATTCGCCGACGATGCCGACGGACTCGCCAGCGTGGAGGGTGAGGGAGACATCATCCAGCGCCTGCAGCGTGGATCGCCGCTGGCGCCAGCCATTCGCCAGTACATAGCTCTGGCTGATGTTCCGGGCATGGAACAGGGGTTCGTTCATGGCGGGGTCACCAAGGGAAAGAAGCACCGCACCGTCCGCGCCTCGCCGGTGGCAACTTGTGGCGGCGCTGCGATGCAGGCGGCCGCGGCGCGCGGGCAGCGGGCGCGGAAGCGGCAGCCTTCGGGCGGCGGCGAAAGGCCTGGCGGCTGGCCGGGCAGCGTGGCCAGTGGCGTGCCGGGCGGTACGCTGCCGGGAATCGCGCCCAGCAGGGCGGCGGTGTAGGGATGGGCCGGGGCTTGCAATACCCGGGCACAGGGGCCGGATTCGACGATCTGGCCGGCATACATCACCAGCACCCGGTCGGCAAAGCCGGCCGCCACCCCCAGATCATGGGTGATCCACAGCACTGCTGTACCGTGGTCGCGGCGGTACTGGTCGATCAGGGCCAGGATCTGCGCCTGCAAAGTGACATCCAGCGCCGTGGTCGGTTCGTCTGCGATCAGCAGGGCGGGCCGGTTGATCAGCGCGGCGCCAATGGCCACCCGTTGGCGCATGCCGCCGGAGAGTTCGTGCGGGTAGGCGCGCAGGCGCTGTGCCGGGAGGGTGATGCCCACCTCGTCGAGCATGGCCAGCGCTTCGTCCCTGGCCGCGTTGCGGCCGACGTTACGGTGGGCGCGGATGGTTTCGACCAGCTGGGTTTCGATCCGCAGCACCGGGTTCAGTGTCGCCATCGGGTCCTGAAACACCATCGCCAGCCGGTCGCCGCGCCGCCGGCGCAGCTGGCTCTCGGGCAGGGCGCTCAAGTTTTCGCCCAACAACGTGATCTCGCCGCCGACACGACGCAGCGGCGGGTCCAGCAGCCCGGCAATGGCCAGACCGGTCAGCGTTTTGCCGGAGCCGGATTCGCCCACCAGCGCGACCACCTCGCCGCGCTCGATATGCAGGCTGACGCTGTCGACGGCATGGGCAGGGGACTTGGTGTCGCCGATGTGGATGGTGAGGTCCTTCACGTCGAGGACGCTCATCGTCCGGCCTCGCGCGGGTCGGCCCGCTGGCGCAGCGCATCGGCCAGCAGATTGCAGCAGGTCAGTACGACGACCAGCAACAGGCCGGGAAACACGCTGATCCAGTAGCGTCCGGACAGCAGGTACTGGAAGCCGTTGGCGATCAGCAGGCCCAGCGAGGGCTCGGTGACCGGCAATCCCAGCCCGAGGAAGGACAGCGTAGCTTCGAGCGAAATTGCAGCGGCAAGCTGCAGGGCGGCGACGGTCAGCAGGGTGGGCAGGCAATTGGGCAGGACGTGGCGCAGCAGGATGCGCCATGTCGGCAGCCGTAACAGCCGGGCCGCCGCGACGTAATCCTTCTGGCACTCGACCAGCGCGGCGCTGCGTGCGGTGCGGGCGTAGTAGGCCCACTGTGCCGCCAGCAAGGCCAGTACGATCTTGGACACGCCCGGCCCCGTCAGCGCCAGCAGCACCAGCGCCAGCAGAATGGCCGGGAAGGAGAGCTGGATGTCCACCACGCGCATGATCAGCGCATCGACCCAACGGCCGTGCCAGGCGGCGAGCAGGCCGAGCACCACGCCCGCCGTGAGGGCCAGCAGTGTGCTCAGCACGCCGACAGCCAGACTGATGCGCAAGCCGTACAGCATGGCGGACAGCATGTCCCGGCCCTGTGCATCGGTGCCCAGCCAGTAGGTGCCGCCGTGGTCGAGGGCCGCGCTGCCCGGTGGCAGGCGTGCATCCAGAATGTCCAGCGTGGCCAGATCGTACGGATTCTGCGACGCCAGCCACGGCGCCAGCAACGCGGCGAGCAGCAGGGCCGCCAGCAGGATCAGGCTGAACCAGCCGCGGCGGCTCATGACCGGCTCCTGAGGCGCACGCGCGGGTCGAGCAGCGCATAGAGCAGATCCACGGCGAGGTTGATGGTGACGAACAGCGTGACGGTGACCAGCAGGTAGGCGACAACGACGGGCCGGTCGAGCTGGCCGATGGCCTCGATCAGCAGCTTGCCCATGCCGGGCCAGGCGAACACGGTTTCGGTGACCACGGCAAAGGCGATCAGCGAGCCGAATTCCAGCCCGCTGACCGTCACGATCGGGATCAGGATGTTCTTGAACACGTGCACGAACACGATCCGCGCCGGGTGCAGCCCCCGGGCGCGGGCGAAGCGGACGTAGTCCTGGCGCAATGCCTCGCGCGTGGCGCTGGCGGTCAGCCGCAGCAGCAGCGAGCATTTGAACAGTGCCAGCGTCAGCGCGGGCAGCAGCAGGTGGCGCCAGCCGTCGAGCGAACCGATCGACAGCGGAATGCCCAGCCAGAGCGTCGTTTCGCCGCGCCCGCCGGTCGGCAACCAGCCCAGCCAGACGCCGAACAGCATGATGAACATCATGCCGACCCAGAAGGTGGGCAACGAAAAGCCGAGCAGCGACAACGCGTCGATCAGCCGGGCCGACCAGGACCGGGGTTGCAGCCCGACCCACAGCCCTAGCGGTACGCCCACCAGCAGCGCAATCAGCAGCGCCGCAACGGCCAGCTCCAGCGTTGCGGGCATGCGTTCCAGCACCAGCCGGATCGCCGGTTCGCCATGGACGAAGGATCGCCCCAGATCGCCGTGGACCAGCGCGCCTAGGAAGCGGGCGTACTGCACCCACCACGGCTGATCCAGCCCCAGCCCGCGGCGGACGCGGGCGATGTCGTGCTGGTCGGCCTGCGGATCGACCAGCAGCGCCAGCGGATCGCCGATCGCGAACACGGCCACGAAGACCAGCGCCGACATGGTCAGCAGCACCAGCAGCGCCTGAATCAGGCGCCGGATCATGAAGCCCGACATGAAGGCCTCAGGACGTGATGCGGTATGAAAGGATCAGTGCCGCGCTCATTCCGGCTTGAACTGCCAGGCAAAGCTGAACTCATCCACGCGCGGCGTGAACTTGATGCCCTTCTTCAGGCCCCAGCTGGCGTACTGGTGGTAGAGCGGGATGACGGCATAGTCCTTCAGCGCCTGTGTGGCGGCCTGTTCGGCCAGTTTCTCGCGTTCCTGCGGCTCGACGCTGGCGAGCGAGGCCGCTACCAGCTGGTCGACTTTCGGATTGCTGTACCTGCCCCAGTTCCAGCTGCCCCAGCCGGTGTCCGGATTGGGCGTGCCGACCAGCGAGCGCAGCGCAAAATCACCCGCCAGCGACCCCCAGCCCAGCAGTGCCACGCTGTAGTCGCCGGCCCGCGCCTTGCCGAAATAGGCCGACAGCGGCAGCGTTTCGACCCTAGCCTGGATGCCGACGCGCGTCAGCAGCTGGGCGACGGTCTGCACGACCTGCTCGTCGTTGATGTAGCGGTTGTTCGGGCCGTGCAGCGTCAGCGCGAAACCGTCCGGATAGCCTGCTGCGGCCAGCAGTTTCTTCGCGCCTTCCGGGTCGTAGGCTTCCGGCTTCAACGCCTTGGCATTGCCGAGGATGCCCGGCGAAACGATGTTGCCGGCGGGGATGGCCAGCCCTTCCAGCGTGCGTTCGACCAGCGCATCGCGATTGATGGCCTTGGAAATGGCCTGCCGGACCCGGACATCCTTGAGCGGATTTCTGGCCAGCGGCTTGCCGGCCTTGTCGGTGACGTAGGGCGAGTTGTCGCGCCACTGGTCCAGCTGCCAGAACAGCGTGCGCCACGACGCACGCTGCGCGAGTACGAACTTGGGATTGGCCTTGAGCCGGGCGATGTCGGCGGTCGGCACGTTCTCGATGGCATCGACGTCGCCGGCCAGCAAGGCGGCCAGGCGTGGCGCGTCGCTGGTCAGGATGCGGAAGGTCACCTTGTCCCACGCCGGCTTCTCGCCCCAGTACTGCGGGTTCCTGACCAGTTCGATGGCTTCGCCGCGCTTGAAGCTGGCGAACTTGAACGGCCCGGTGCCGATCAGCGCCTTGCCGCTGTTGAAGTCCTCCGGCGTGGCGTTCTGCGCGGCTTTTTTCGAGACGATGAAGATCGAATTCACGTCCAGCGGCAGCGGGCCGTACGGTGTCGCGGTCTTGAGGCGCACCGTGTAGCGGTCGACCACCTGCTTGGCGACGATGGGCTTGGTGTAGCTGGTGAACGGCCCCGGGCTGTTGGTCAGCGTGGCCGGGCGGTCGAGCGAAAAGATGACATCGTCGGCGGTCAGCTCGCTGCCGTCGTGGAACTTCACCCCGCGCCGCAGCTTGAACTCCCAGGTGGTCGGATCGACCGCCTTCCAGCTGGTCGCCAGCCCCGGCTGCAGCTTGCCGTTCGGGTCGATGCTGGTCAGCGATTCGAACAGGTGCGACGACAGCGCGATGTTGGGGGCGATATTGACGAAATGCGGGTCCAGCGACGAGACGTCGGCGGCAAGGCCGATGCGCAGGTCTGCCGCGTGGGCGGGCAGGATGGCGGCAAAGGCGAGGGTCAGGGCGGTGAGGGCATGGTGGAAACGGGGCATGGCGGCTCGATGCTGAGAGGGTGGGCGTAGTTTAGAAATCAGAACGGCGCATCGCCAAGAATGGTGGCGCGATGCATCACCCGCCGGGCCGGCAGGTAGTCGGCAATCGCGTAGTGCTGCGTGGTCCGGTTGTCCCAGAACGCCACGTCGTCCACCTGCCAGCGCCAGCGCACGGTGAACTCCGGTCGGGCGATGTGGGCGTAGAGGAAGGCCAGCAGCGCGGCGCTTTCCCGTGGCGGCAGTTCGTTGATGCGCAGCGTGAAGCCTTCGTTGACGAAGATCGCCTTGCGCCCGGTGACGGGATGGGTGCGGATCACCGGGTGCGACAGCGGCGGGTGCTTGGCCCGGGTCGCTTCCCACTGGGCCCGGCCCGCGTCGGAAACGGCATGACGGCTGGCGGGGAAGGAGAGCGCGAAGTCGTGCGTGGCCGTCAGGCCGTCGAGCAGCGTTTTCAGTTGCGGCGACAACGCATCGAAGGCCGCCGTGCCGCTGGCCCAGAGCGTGTCGCCGCCGGTAGGCGGCAACTGCTTGGCCGACAGCACCGCACCGAGTGGCGGCGTCGGAATGAAGGTGACGTCGGTATGCCAGTTGTCGTTGTCCGGCAGGTTGTCCGCGTGCGTGTCCAGCACGAGGATCTGCGGTGTTTCGGGCACGTTAGGGTAGATCGGGTGAATGTGCAGGTCACCGAACTGGCGGGCGAAGTCGCGCTGCTGTACCGGTGTCAGCGGCTGATTGCGGAAGAACAGCACCTCGTGTGCAAGCAGCGCATCGTTCAGCGCCTCGCGCTGTTCGTCGTTCAGCGGTCCGGCCAGCGAGACGCCGTCGACGATGGCGCCGAGCGCGGGACTGAGCGGGGTGAGGGTGATGGAATGGGGCATGGGGAACTCCGGGTTCAACGGGACTGGCCTTGCCAGGGCACCAGCCGGCGCTGCAGGGCGCGCAGCCCCAGCTCGAGCGTGAAGGCGATGACGGCGATGACGATGATGCCGAGCACGACCACGTCGGTAACGAGGAACTGGGCCGCCGACTGCACCATGAAGCCCAGCCCGCGCGTGGCGGCGACCAGCTCGGCGGCGACCAGCGTGGACCAGCCGGTGCCCAGACCGATGCGGACGCCGGTCAGGATGTCCGGCTGTGCCGACGGCACGATGACGTGGCGGATCAGCTGCCAGCGGCTGGCGCCCAGCGACTGTGCGGCCCGCAGCCGGGTCGGATCGACGTTGCGCACGCCGGTGGCGGTGGCGATGGCAATCGGCGCAAAAATGGCCAGATAGATCAGCAGGACCTTGGACAGCTCGCCGATGCCGAACCAGATCACGATCAGTGGCAGGTAGGCGAGCGGCGGAATGGGGCGGTAAAACTCGATCAGCGGATCGAGCACGCCGCGTGCGGTACGCGACAGCCCGATTGCAATGCCGACCGGCACGGCAAACAGCACCGCTGCGACCAGCGCGGTCACGATGCGGAAGGCACTCGCGCCCAGGTGCTGCCAGAGGGTGGCATCCATATAGCCCCGGGTTGCCGTCAGCCACAGCTTGGCGACGATCGCCTGCGGTGGCGGCAGGAACAGCGGGGCAATCAGGCCGCTGGCGCAGACGCCCCACCATAGCAGCAATACGCCGGCCAGCGTCAGCAGGCTGATGCGCAGGGCACTGCGCGGCCCGGCCTCGGGGGGCGTCGGTTGCGCGGCTTCGGCGGTAATGAAAACGTGCTTGCCCAGTGTCAGTTCGGCGCTGTTCATGCGATGGCTCCCTCGGCACGGTTCGTACGGTGGGCGAAGACCCGCGCCAGCACGTGCTCGCGCACGGCGATGAAATCGGGCTCGGCCTTGATGCTGCGTACCGGCTCGCCCGCTGCGTGGCGGCGGCCGAAGTCGAGCTGCAGCCGCTCGACGATGCGGCCGGGCCCGGGCGACATCAGCACCAGATCGGTGGCGAGGAAGACGGCCTCCTCGATGTCGTGGGTGATCAGGAAAACCCGTTTGCCGGTTTCGCGCCAGATGCGCAGCAGCAGCGCCTGCATCTGCTCGCGGATGAAGGCGTCCAGTGCGCCGAACGGTTCGTCCATCAGCAAGACCTGCGGGTTGGCCGCCAGCGCCCGCGCCAGGCCGACGCGCTGACGCATGCCGCCGGACAGTTGCCAGACCTTGTGTCCGGCATGGTCCGCCAGATCGACCAGCTGCAGGACTTCGCGGGCACGGGCTTCGCGCTCGCGCTGCCGTACGCCGCGCAGGCGCAGGCCGAAGGCGACGTTGTCGCCGACGTTCAGCCAGGGCAGCAGCGCATCGTCCTGGAACACCACGCCGCGCTCGGCGCCGGGGCCGGTCACCGGTTCGGCATCCAGCGTGATCGTCCCGCTCGTGGGCTTGATGAAGCCGGCAATCAGGTTCAGTAGCGTGGTCTTGCCGCAACCGGACGGGCCCAGTGCGACAACCAGACTTTCCGGTGGCACGGTCAGCGACACATCCGAGAGCGCGGTGCCTTGCGCACCCGGATAGCGTACCGAAACGCGATCGACGATCAGCGAGGACATGGGGGAATTCCTGTGCAGGAGCGGGGACGACCGGGCAAGCCCGGCCGTGATATTGCGATGTATTACTTGCCAGCCGTCTGGACGAAGCGGCCGTTCACGTACCCGGTGTAGCTTTGCTGGACGGCGTCGACCTTGCCCTGATCCTTGAGGAAGGCCGAGGTGTCGGTCAGTGCCTTGACGGTGGGGGCCGCCAGGATTTTCGCCTGCTCGCTGGCGACCGGATAGCGGTTGCCTTCCAGTAGCGCGGCGACTTCCCCGGGCTTGGAGCCGGTGATGCGGGCGACTTTCTCGGTATTGGCCGCGTTGGTGGCAAAGGCCTTCGGATTGGCCTGATAGTCGGCGTAGGCCTTGAGGGTGACGCGGGCAAACTGTTCGACGAACTTCGGATTCTTCTCGGCAAAATCCTTGCGAACGATCCAGGCGTCGAAGGTCGGCGCGCCCCACTTGGCCACGTCGGTCGAGGTCACCAGCACCTTGCCGTTTTCCTTGGCCTTGCCCAGCGCCGGATCCCAGACATAGGCCGCGTCGATATCGCCACGCTGCCAGGCCGCGGTGATTTCGGACGGCCGCAGATTGACGATCTGGACTTTGGACGGGTCGATCTTCCAGTGCTTCAGCGCGGCCAGCAGGCTGTAGTGGGTGGTCGACACGAAGGGCACGGCGATCTTCTTGCCCGCCAGATCGGCCGGCTTGCTGATGCCGGCACCGTTGCGGACCACCAGCGCCTCGGCCGAACCGATCTGCGCTGCGATCAGGAAGGTCTGCACCGGCAGCGAGCGGCTGGCGGCGGCGGCCAGCGGGCTCGAGCCGACGTAACCGACCTGCACGTCGCCCGACGCAATGGCGGTGATGACCTCGGCGCCGCTTTCGAACTTGCGCCAGTTGATCTTGCTGCCGGTGGCTTTCTCGTAGGCGCCATCGGCCTGCGCCACCTTGGCCGGTTCGACCGTCGTCTGGTAAGCGACGGTGACCTCGTCGGCCTGCGCCGTGAGCGCAACCCCGGCCAGTGCCAGCGACGGCAGCAAGTACTTGAAGCGATTCAGTGTGCTCATCGGATTTTCCTCATGTATTGGCCACAGAGGGGCGTGTCGTGGCGAAGAGGCAATCTAACAAGCGGCGCTTTAAGTTAAAAAGGAATATTAAATGATTTTTAAATAACCATTTTTCGTTTCTGGTGCAAGGTTTCCCGACGTGCGCCGGGCGCTGCTTTGCGACGTTGGCGAGGCGGGCTCGGGCCGTCGCCCGTGTTCGCGGCCGGTTACGGCGATTCGGCAAAGAGCTTGAGCTTTTGCAGCGCAATGCCCCATTCGTGGCCGATCACGTCCAGCGTCTGCCTGGCGCCTTCGATCTGTGCCGGGTCCAGTTGCCACAACCGTTCCCGCCCCATTTTCACATCGCGCACGACGCCGGCTTCGGCCAGCACCTGCAAGTGCTTGGTGACGCCCTGTCGGCTGATGTCGGTGTTGGCGGTGAGCTGGGCGATCGAGAGCGCGCCGCCGGCGCAGAGCACGGCGACGAGCTTCAGCCGGATCGGGTCGCCCAGCGCGGCGAACACCCGCGCCAGCGTGTCGCTGGCGTGGATGACGTCGCTGCGGTCGTGGGCAACGAGGGGACTAGGCGCTGGCATGACGGGCGATATTCTCCAGTTGCGCCGCCCAGCCGTTGCCGTTCATGCGGAACGCTTCGAGCCGGCGGTGCGGGGGCACGTTGTCGAAGCCGGATTCTGCCACCTTCAGCAGCGTGGTGTTGTCCGGCGCGTCGTGCAGCGTGAACACCACGCGGGTCGGCGTTTCCAGTTCGTAATCGATCGTCGGGTCGACCGGATACGGGTGCCAGTGATAGGACAGCAGCTGTTGCGGCTCGATCCGTTCGATCACCACGTCGAAGTGGATGTGCTCGAAGCCCTTGATGGTGATCGGCCCGCGCGTGCGCTGACCCGGCAAAAACGTCTGGCCCTTGAGGTCAGCACCGAACCAGGTGCCGAAGGATTCGGCGTCGGCCAGCGCGCGCCACACCCGCTCGCGGGGTGCGTTGATGACGATGCTGCGTTCGATCCGGTCGGTCTCGCTGACAGTGCTCATGGTGTGGTCCTTCAGGCGGCGATGGGTACGGCAGGGTGCGGTTCGGCCGGGCGGTACGGCGTGCCGGTGCCGGTGGCAACGTACTGCTGCAGGCTGGTGAGGAAGTGCTGCCAGCCGTTCTGGCATAAATCGTAGCACTCGAATGCCGGCACCAGCCCGAGATGGACGAAGTCCAGCCGGGTCTGGCCGTCGCCGGCCGCAGCAAGACGGAACTTGATCCGCGTGCCGACCCATTCGTCCTTGCGGGTAAAGGCGTCGACGTCGGTGAATGCGGCAGTGCAGTACCAATGCACTTCGGCGGACGGCGTCAGTTGCTCGATGCGCATGTGCATGAAATGCGAGCCGAAGCGGAAGCGCAATTCGCTGCCAACGGTGTCGGCCGGATCGACATCGCTGTCGACCGTCCACCAGCCGCGCAGGCCGGCGGGCGTGGTGAGGGCGGCATAGACGTCGGCCGGCGTGGCGGCCAGGACAAGGCTTTGGTTGTAGTCGTTCATGATGGGGCTCCTTTGGGATTTCAATAGGCAACTTAATGGTTGCTTGTTGTAGTATGCGATCCGGACCGATAAATGCAACTAAAAAGTTGCGTTTTGTGTTGCGGCGCGCAGGGAGCTGGCAGGATGATCGGCGCTGGAGCCGCACCATTGCTGGTACTGAAACGGATGGACGGGTAGAGGCGGCGCGACGGCCGGCCGACGGGCGGCAAAGGGGGGCGGTGGTAGAATCCTCGGCTTCTTCTCCTTACCGTATCGAGCGCCACCATGAGCAATGAAGAACTCCGGATCGAAGACCTGGCCGTTGGCGAGGGCCGCGAAGCCGTCAAGGGCGCGCTGATCCGTACCCATTACACCGGCTGGCTGGAAGACGGCACGAAGTTCGACTCGTCGCACGATCGCGGCCAGCCTTTCCAGTGCGTGATCGGCACCGGCCGGGTCATCAAGGGCTGGGATCAGGGCATGATGGGGATGAAGGTGGGCGGCAAGCGCAAGCTGTTCGTGCCTGCACATCTGGCCTATGGCGAGCGCCAGATCGGGCCGCACATCAAGCCGAACTCGAACCTGATTTTCGAGGTCGAGCTGCTGGAAGTGCTGACCCGCGACGACTGAGCGCGACAAATGCCCCAAGGGCACTCCCTGCAGGGCGCAAATCCTGCGGGTTGCGTTGTGCTCGCTTGCCGTACCGCTTGTACTGTCAGCGCTTCGCACGCTTTGCCAGCACCGTTGCACCGGGTTTTTTTCGCCGCTCAAGGCGCCGCCATTCGGCAGCTTACGGCCTTGCTGCGCCGCACTGCTGACTAGGCTGGCATCTTCAGGTTCTGAAGGAGCCGGCCATGAAAACCGAAGTCCTGCAGCAGCACCGCTGGCTGCAACAACTGCTGGGCGAGTGGACGTTCGAGTGCGAGATGCAGGGGCCGCCCGGCCAGGTGCCGGAGAAAAGCAGCGGCACCGAGTCCGTCCGTGCGCTGGGCGACATCTGGGTGATCGGCGACGGGCGAAGCACGATGCCCGACGGCGACCCGTGCTCGATGCAGATCACGCTGGGTTTCAACGCCGACACGCAGCGTTTCACCGGCAGCTGGGTCGGCTCGATGATGACGCACATGTGGATCTACGATGGTGAGCTCGATCCCGGCGGCCGCATCCTGACACTGTCCTCGACCGGGCCGGACTACATGAATCCCGGCCAGACCCGCGTGTTCCACGACGTGATCGAGATCGTCGACGCCGATCACCGGGTGATGCGCTCGGAAGCGCAGGGGCCGGACGGGGTGTGGACGCCGCTCATGACCGCCCGTTACGCCCGGCGCTGAGTTGCGCTTGTCGACGGTTCGCCTCCGCCCGCGTGGGCGACGGACAAAAAAATCCCCGGCCGGTTCGCCGGGGGAGAAGGACGGGAGGCCGCATGGCAGGGCGGTGACTCCTGTTCCAGTCTAATGCTGCAGTGCAGCAAATCAAATGGCATACAAAGCGGGCCGCCAGGCGGTCAATCGGGCGGCCGGTCGTATGGCTGGCAAGGGCGGTGAATCCGCCCGTCGACGCAGGCCGGCAGGGCTTCGGTGTTAAAATCGGTACAGCTTCGCAGCTGCGCGGCCCCCGCCGCGCGGCAGCCCAACCCGATACCGAAAAGGATGTGCAATGGTCGACCAGAACAACCTGATCTGGCTGGACATGGAAATGACCGGTCTTGATCCGCAGAACGACAGGATCATCGAGCTGGCGATCGTGATCACCGACAGCCAGCTCAATACCGTGGCCGAATCGCCGGCGTGGGCGGTGCATCAGCCCGACAGCGTGCTTGACGCGATGGACGACTGGAACAAGTCGACCCACGGCCGCTCCGGCCTGATCGACCGGATCAAGGCGTCGACGCTGAGCGTCGAGGCCGTTGAGGCCGAAGCACTGGCCTTCATCCAGCAATACGTGCCGCAACGCACCAGCCCGATGTGCGGCAACTCGATCTGCCAGGACCGCCGTTTCATGGCGCGCTGGATGCCCCGGCTCGAAGTCTGGTTCCACTACCGCAACCTCGACGTCTCGACGCTGAAGGAGCTGTGCAAGCGCTGGCAACCGGACGTGCATCGCCAGTTCAAGAAGAAGGCCCGCCACGAGGCGCTGGCCGACATTTACGAGTCGATCGACGAACTCAAGTTCTACCGCGAACACTTCCTCAAGGCGCCGGTGGCGCCGCTGCTGGTCGACTGAGCTTGTGGATGCGATGAATGCCCCCATGTTGAATACCGAAGCGCTGGCGGTCGAACTGGGCCGCTTGCTGCTGGCGCGCGGCCACAGCGTCACCACGGCCGAATCGTGCACCGGCGGACTGATCGCCGGCGCGATCACCGACATTGCCGGGTCGAGCAACTGGTTCAACCGTGGTTTCGTGACCTACAGCAACAGCGCCAAGGTCGACATGCTCGACGTGCCGCCGGCCTTCATCCAGGGCCTCGGTGCGGTGAGCGAGCCGGTGGTCGCGGCGATGGTGCAGGGCGCGATGGCCGCGGCAAGTGCCGAATGGGGCGTGGCGGTGTCCGGCATTGCCGGCCCCGGCGGCGGCAGCGAGGACAAGCCGGTCGGTACCGTCTGGTTCGCTTTCGGCTCGCCGCTGGGCATCGTCACCGAGCGCTGCGTGTTCGGCGGAGACCGGGCTGCAGTGCGCCGTCAGGCCGTTGCGCATGCGCTGGACAAACTCGTGCAACTGATCAAGGAAAGCCGGTGACCACCGTCGTCGTCGTCAGAAAGAACAATCAGGTCGCCATCGCGGCCGACAGCCAGTCCACGTTTGGCGATACCGCGCTGGGCGCGGGGTTCGATGCGCAGTGGAACAAGATCTTCAAGTCGCATGGCAGCTATTTCTCGATTTCCGGAAGCGCCGCGCACGATCTGGTGATCCAGGCGGCGCTGAAAAAGTCCAGGGCGCTGGATTTCTCCAGCCGTGTGGCGATTTTCGAGAGCTTCCGCAAGCTGCACCCGAAGCTCAAGGAAGAGTTCTTCCTCAAGCCCGACGAGGAAGAGGACGATCCGTACGAATCGAGCCAGCTGACCGCGCTGATTGCCAACAAGCACGGCATCTTCGGGGTCTACAGTCTGCGCGAAGTCTACGAATATGCCCGTTTCTGGGCGATCGGCAGCGGCCACGACTATGCACTGGGCGCGATGCAGGCGGTGTATGACCGCGACGATCTGAGCGCCCTCGACATCGCCCGCATTGGCGTCGAGGTCGGCTGCACCTTCGACATCAGCTCGAGCCTGCCGATGACCGAGTATCTGCTCGATCTCGGTCAGGACGACGACTGACACCGGAGCGAAACATGTATCTCGGTAAGCTTGCCCACTGGCCGCAACAGCGTGCGGTCCTGCCCGATGCGGTCAACCGCGCGTTCGAGGCGCTGGCGGCGCATGATCTGGACACCCTGCCGGCCGGCCGTTACGAAATCGACGGCGACCGGCTGTTCTTCATGATCCAGGAAATGATCACCCAGCCGTTCGACGCCGGCCGGCCCGAAGCGCACCGCCGCTATGCGGACATCCAGCTGTTGCTGAGCGGCGAGGAAGGCTACGGTGTGGCGCCGGCCGATCCGGCACTGGCGGTGCTCGACGATTTCTTCGACAGCCGTGACATCGCGTTTTTCGCCCCGCCGGACAACGAGCAGCGCATCAGGCTGCTGCCGGGCGATTTCCTGGTGTTCTATCCGGGCGAGCTGCACCGGCCGGGCCGCTGTGTTGGCGAATCGATGCCGATCCGGAAGGTGGTGGTGAAGATTGATCGCGCCTTGCTGGGACTTTGAACGGGCGCCGGTCATACCGGCGCCTTGAAACGATTTGTGCATAGACGAGTACCCGGCCGAGGCCGGCAGAGAACCATGACCCAAGATACGCTTGAACGTTTCCTTTTCGACGACGCGCCGGTCCGCGGCGAGATCGTCAAGCTCGATGCCAGCTACCGCGAAGTGCTGGCCCGCCACGATTACCCGCCGGTACTGGCACGCTTCATCGGCGAACTGATGGCGGCGGGAACGCTGTTGTCGGCCACGCTGAAGTTCGACGGCACGCTGGTGATGCAGCTGCACGGCACCGGCGCGGTCCGGCTGCTGGTGGTCGAAGTGACCAGCGACAACACCATCCGTGCAATGGCGCGCTGGGAAGGCGACATCCCCGATGTCTCGCTAGCCGAGCTGCTGGGCAACGATCGCCGCTTCATGCTGACGCTCGATCCGGACGAGGGCGAGGCCTATCAGGGCATCGTCGGTCTGGAACCGGGACAGAATGTGGCCGAGATCATCGAGCACTACATGAAGCATTCCGAGCAGCTCGAAACCCGGCTGTGGCTGGCGTGTGGCAACGGCATGTCGGCCGGACTGATGGTGCAGAAGATGCCGGCCGGGCACGGCGATCCGGACGCGTGGGAGCGTATCCAGATGCTGGCGCAGACGATCACCGACGAGGAAATGCTCGGTCTGCCGGTGCGTGACGTACTGTACCGGCTGTTCAACGAAGAGCAGGTCCGCGTGTTCGACCCGGCGATGCCACGCTTTGCCTGCACCTGTTCGCGCGAACGCGTTGGCGGCATGCTGGAAATGGTCGGCCGCGAAGAAGTCGACCACGTTCTGGCCGAAAAAGGCTCGGTCGATGTTACTTGCGAGTTCTGCGGCAAGGGTTACCACTTCGATCTGGTCGATGTCGAACAGCTGTTCGCCGGGCACGGCACGGCGCAGGGCAGCGCGCAGCGGCACTGATGGTTTCCGAAAAAAGCCCCGCAATGCGGGGCTTTTTTTCGTTTCAGAGCGCCAGCCAGATCAGCGCACCGGTGGCAAAGCCGAAATAGAACAGCGTTTTCAGTGTTCGTTCGGTGTCATGCGGTGGGGTGTCAGGCGTGTAGTCCGCCAGTCCGTTGAAGATACCGTACCAGAAGTGTGCCAGTGCACCGAGCAGGTCACCGACTACCGGGCCACGGATGAAGCCGATCACGGCGAACAACGCCGCCGAGCCCGCAATGGTTGTCCCAAGCGAAATACGACCGGCGAACAGCCACATCAGCAGCAATGCCAGCAACAGGCCATAGAGTGCACCGAACAGCCCGCCAAGCGCAGCGCAGGCCAGACGGTCGCCGAAGTCGAGCGGCGGTTCGCCCGGATCGGTTCTGCGGGCAGTCATTCGGCCGGGCCGACCCAGGCAAAGCGCGGCACCGTTTCGCCGTTGACGATCACCTGTTCGAAGAACATGTCGTACGGCCGCACCCACAGGCCGAAGTCGCCGTACTGCGCGCGGTACAGCACCATCCATTCTGTCGTTTCCGAATGCCGGACCACGTCGATCACCTCGTAATTCAGGTTCTTGTAGTGGCGGTAGTAGCCGGTCTGCAGCTGCGGGCGAGGCGTCATGTTTTCTCTCATGTAAAAACGGCTGGCACAGGTGGCCAGCCGTTCTGTTTGCGTGATGCGTTGGTCAGAGCTTGGCTTCGACCCAGTCGGCGACGCTCTTGAGCGCTTCCTTCAGGTTTTCCGGCTGGGTGCCGCCGGCCTGTGCCATGTCCGGACGGCCACCGCCCTTGCCGCCGACTTGCGAGGCAACATGGTTGGCGATCTCGCCGGCCTTGATCCGGCCGGTCAGGTCCTTCGACACGCGGGCGATGATGCTGACCTTGCCGTCGAGCGTACTGGCCAGCACGGCAATGCCGGAGCCGACGCGGTCCATCAGCTTGTCGCTCATTTCGCGCAGCGTGCCGCCGTCGATAGCGTCGATGTTGGAAACGACCACCTTGACGTCCTTGATCGTCAGCATGCCCAGACCGACCAGATGGTCGAGCTGGCCGAAGGCCATCTGGCTCTTGAGCTGTTGGGCTTCCTTCTGCGCGGCCTTGAGCTCGGCCTGCAGTTTCTCGAGCTTGCCGACCAGTTCGCCCGGCTGGGCGCCGGCGACGCCGGTGGCGGCCTTCAGTTCGGATTCGATGGCCTGAACGGTGGCCAGCGCACCTTCGCCGGTCACCGCCTCGACGCGGCGGATGCCGGCGGCGACGCCCGATTCGGCGACGATCTTGAAGAAGCCGATGTCACCGGTGCGGTGGACGTGGGTCCCGCCGCACAGTTCGGTCGAGAAGTCGCCCATTTTCAGCACGCGCACTTCGTCGCCGTACTTTTCGCCGAACAGCGCCATCGCGCCGGCCTTGATCGCGTCGTCGTAGCTCATCAGGCCGACGTCGACCGCATGGTTGGCCATCACGACGTGGTTGACCAGCGCTTCGATCCTGGCGATTTCCTCGGCGGTCAGCGCCTTCGGGTGGCTGAAGTCGAAGCGGGTGCGCTCGAACGTGACCAGCGAGCCCTTCTGCTCGACGTGGGTACCGAGCACGTCGCGCAATGCGGCGTGCAGCAGGTGGGTGGCGCTGTGGTTGCGCTGGGTCGCGTGGCGCTTGTGCAGGTCGATGGTCGCGGTGACGCTGTCGCCGACCTTGAGGCTGCCGCGTGCCAGCTTGCCCTGATGGCCGAAGACGTCGGCCTTGACCTTCTGGGTGTCGGTGACGTCGAACAGCGCATTCAGGCCGCCGGCGGCCGAGATCTCGCCGACGTCGCCGGCCTGGCCGCCCGATTCGGCGTAGAACGGGGTGTTGTCGAGCACGACCACGCCTTCATCACCGGCATCGAGCTGCTGGACCTGCTCGCTGCCCTTGTACAGCGCGATGACTGTGGCTTCGGTGCTGACCTCGGTGTAGCCGTGGAACGCCGAGGCGCTGCCTTCGTAGGCGAGGCCGGCGGTCATCTTGAAGCTGCCGGCGGCGCGGCCGCGTTCCTGTTCTTCCTTCAGCTCGCGCTCGTAACCCGCCATGTCGAGTTCGAGATTGCGCTCGCGGCAGATGTCGGCGGTCAGGTCGATCGGGAAACCGTAGGTGCTGTGCAGCGTGAACGCGGTCTTGCCGTCGAGGACGGTCTTGCCGCCTTCGATCGACTTCTCCAGCAGCGCCATGCCGATGTCGAGCGTGCGCGCGAACTGTTCTTCCTCGGCGCGCAGTGCGTCCTCGATCTTTGCCTGACCTTCGCGCAGTTGCGGGTAGGCGTCGCCCATCACGCGGGCGAGGTCGTCGACCAGCTTGTGGAAGAAGGTGTTCTTCTGGCCGAGCTTGTAACCGTGGCGCACGGCGCGGCGCACGATGCGGCGCAGCACGTAGCCGCGGCCTTCGTTGGAAGGCAGCACGCCGTCGGCCACGAGGAAGGCGCAGGCACGGATGTGGTCGGCGATGACCTTCAGCGACGGCACGTCCTGGCTGTAGGCAACACCGGTTTCGCGTGCGGCGGCACGGACGAGGTCGGCGAGGATGTCGGTTTCGTAGTTGGACTTCACGCCCTGCAGCACCGTCGAGAGGCGCTCGAGGCCCATGCCGGTGTCGACCGACGGCTTGGGCAGCGGGTGCAGCGTGCCGGTTTCGTCGCGGTTGAACTGCATGAAGACGTTGTTCCAGATCTCCATGTAACGGTCGCCGTCCTCGTCGGGCGATCCCGGCGGGCCGCCGGCAACCGACGGGCCATGGTCGAAGAAGATTTCGGTACACGGGCCGCAGGGGCCGGTGTCGCCCATGGTCCAGAAGTTGTCCGACGCGTACGGTGCACCCTTGTTGTCGCCGATGCGGACGATCTTCTCGGCCGGCAGGCCCACTTCCTTGTGCCAGATGTCGTACGCTTCGTCGTCCGAGGCATAGACGGTGACCATCAGCTTGTCCTTGGGCAGGTTCAGCCACTCGGCGCTGGTCAGGAATTCCCAGGCGAAGGTGATCGCGTCACGCTTGAAGTAGTCGCCGAACGAGAAGTTGCCCAGCATCTCGAAGAAGGTGTGGTGGCGTGCGGTGTAGCCGACATTCTCGAGGTCGTTGTGCTTGCCGCCGGCGCGCAGGCATTTCTGGCTGGTCGTGGCCCGGGTGTAGGCGCGCTTGTCGAAGCCGAGGAAGCAGTCCTTGAACTGCACCATGCCGGCCACGGTGAACATGATGGTCGGGTCGTTGTTCGGCACCAGCGGGCTGGAGGCGACGATCTGGTGGTTCTTGGAAGCGAAGAAACTGAGGAATTTCTGGCGAATCTCGGCGGTTTTCATGGGCGCAGGGCTCGGAAAGGCGTGCAAATGCAAACCTTGGATTCTAAAGGAAAGCCCGCCGCGGGGGATAGCGGCGGGCTGTGTTTGTCGCGCGGGCGGGCGCGCCGGTACCGGCGGTTGCCGGCCCGTCGTCGCCTAGTGCGGTGACCGCCCGGCGAAGCGGCGGTGGATGCCCCAGCCGATCAGGCCGAACAGTGCCATCGACAGCGCCAGCGGTCGGGCGCTGCCGTCATGGATCATGCCCATCGCAAACGTCGCTAGGGTGGCCAGACCGTACTGCAGGGTGCCGAGCAGCGACGAGGCACTGCCGGCGCGTTCCGGGTGGTTGGCGAGCGAGGCCGCGGCGGCGTTCGGGTTGACGAAGCCGAGGCTGGTCATGAAGCAGAAGATCCCCGCCAGCAGCAGCGGCATGGTCGCGACACCGGCCAGGCCGGCGAAGGCGAGTATCACGGCGGCGGCCAGCGTCGCCGTCAGTCCGTGGCGCAGCAAGGTGTAGATGCCGTTGCTCTTGAGCAGGGCGGCGTTGATCTGCGAGGCGCCGATCAGCCCGACCGCGTTGACGCAGAACACCCAGCCGTAGGCGCTGGGGCTGAGATGGAACAGTTCGATCAGCACGAAGGGCGAGCCGGCCAGGTAGGCATACAGCCCGGCCTGGGCGAAGCCGCCGGAGACCGCATGCACGCTGAACTGCGGGTCGCGCAGGATTTCGACGTAGCCGCGGAACACGCTGAACGGGTTGAGCGAGGTGGCCGGATCGGGCGAACGGCTTTCCCTGAGCGAGGTGACGACGACAATTAGGCAGGCAAGTCCGAAGGCGACGTTGATGCCGAAGATCACCCGCCAGCTCGACACCTGCAGGATGTAGCTGCCGAGCAGCGGTGCGAGGATGGGCGAGACGCCCATGATCAGCATCAGCATCGAGAACGAGCGCGCCGCTTCGCGCGGGTCGCAGCGGTCGCGGACGATGGCACGCGCCAGCACGATGCCCGAACACGCGCCGAACGCCTGGATAAAGCGCCAGAACATCAGCGCATCGATGCTCTGTGCCAGCATGCAGCCGATCGACGCGAGCGAGTACAGCGCCAGTCCGGCCACCAGCGGCTTCTTGCGGCCGAAACGGTCGCTGGCCGGGCCGTAGACCAGCTGGCCGCACAGCAGACCGACGAAGAAGGTCGTCAGCGTCAGCTGCACCGCACCGCTGCCGGCGTTCAGGCTGTGCTGGATGGCCGGGAAGGCCGGCAGGTACATGTCGATCGACACCGAGCCGATCGCGGTCAGGATGCCGAGCAGCAGCATCCAGCCGGGAATGTGGAAACGCGGAGTGGAAGTCATGCCGATATGCTGCCAGTAAACGGGAATTGTTACATCAAAAATAATCCCGAAAGTAATCAAATGGCCGCCGTCCTGGGAGAATGCCGAAGGCCCGCCGGGGGCGGGCCTTCGCGGACGACGGCAACCGGATCAGTAGCCGACGGTAAAGCGGGCACGGCTGTGCTTCGGCGTTTCCAGTTCGTCGATCATTGCGACCGCGTAGTCTTCGACCGAAATCACGCTGTTGCCGTCCGCGTCAACGATCAGCTGGTCCCCGCCGAGGCGGAAGCGGCCGGTGCGCTCGCCCGGCTGCAGCATCGCCGACGGACTCAGCAGGGTCCAGTCGAGGGCGGTTTCGGCGCGCAGCAGGTTCAGCGCCTCGCGGGCGCCGAGTGCCGAGGCTTTCCACTGTTCGGGGAATTCGGGGGTATCGACCAGTTGCACGCCCGGTGCGACTTCGAGGCTGCCGGCGCCGCCGACGACCAGCAGACGGGCAACGCCGGCGGACTTGGTCGCAGCGACGATGGATTTGAAGCCGTCGACGAAATAGCCGAGCACGTCGCTCTGGGCGTGGCCGCTGAAGGCGCTGATCACGGCGTCGTGTCCCTTGAGCTGCGCTGCCAGCGCAGCAGTGTCCTGGACCTTGACGGCGACGCCGGTCAGGTTGGCGTGCGCTTGCAGTTTTTCGGGGTGCTGGACCAGTGCGGTGACGCGATGGCCGCGGGCGAGGGCTTCGGCAAGCAGTTTGGAACCGACATAGCCGGTGGCACCGATGAGGGCGATGTTCATGGAAAGCTCCTTGGGGTCAGGCGTGGGTGGCGACGAACCTGACCAGCGCGGCCGGGTTCTGGAACAGCAGGGTATTGGGCACGATGGCGACGTCGTCGCCACGGCGCAGCAGCAGCACCGGCACGCCGCGCAGGTTGAGCTGACGCATCAGCACCCGTGCCTGGGCAACGTCGTGGTGCAGCGCGTCGGACCAGCCGGCGGCAAAGTCCGCCTGCAGTGCGGTGGCCTCAAGCCCGAACTCGCCGGCGAGGACGGCAAGCTGCGATGCGTCGACCAGCATGCCGTCGACGTAGCGCAGTGCCTGCACCCGTTGTAGAACGTCGAGCGCCTGTCCGGGGCGCTGGCGGGTGACCAGATGCCAGGCCAGCGTGGCGGCGGTCGAGTCGAGTACGACGGTGTCGCCACCCAGAACGCGGTCGCGATAGGTCTCGCTGAAGGCGACGCCGGTGCGTTCGCGGATCTGCAGGTCGCTGCGCCAGAAGTAGGCGTCGGCGGCGGGCACGTCGTCCGCACCGGCAAAGAGGCCGGTCGGCAGCAGCCGCCACGGCAGCGGGCTGGCGTCGCGCAGCGCGGCGAGCGCGGGGTGCGCGCCGTAGCACCAGCCGCAGTTGGGGTCGAACAACAGGATCAGTTCGGTGGACATGGGGGCATCCGTTCAATCGATGTGCCGATGATGCGCCTTGCCATTGAGCGAATAAATCGCGTAGTCGATAATTGACTGTTGTCGATATGGAAACAATGGCAATGGCCCACGATCTGAATCTGCTGGCGGCGTTTGCCGCCGTCGCCGAAACCGGCAGTTTCACCGCTGCGGCCGAGCGCACCGGCAAGCCGAAGTCGCAACTCAGCCTGCAGGTCCGCCGGCTCGAAGCCGGGCTGGGAGTCCGGCTGTTCACGCGGACGACGCGCAAGGTCAGCCTGACCGAAGCCGGCAGCGCGCTCTTCGACGATTGTGCGCCGCTGTTGCACGAGATGGCGGCAGCGCTCGAACGGCTCGACGTGGGTCGGCGCGAACCGAGCGGGCTACTGCGATTGACGGTGTCGGCCGAGTATGCGGCAACCGTACTGGCGCCGCTGATCGTCGGCTTCATCGAGCGCTATCCGAAGATGGAAATCGACGTGGTTACCGCCAGCGAGCAGGTCGATCTGGTCGATGCGCGGCTGGATCTGGCGATCCGGATGGGCTGGCTCAAGGATTCGAGCCTGCGGGTGGTGCCGCTCGGGGATTTCGGTCAGTGGGTTGTCGCGGCACCGGATTATCTGCGGCGCCACGGCACGCCGCAGACGCCGGCCGAACTGGCGGCGCACCGCTGGGTGGCGCTGACGCTGCTGCGATCACCGCTGCACTGGACGTTTGCCACGCCGGCTGGCGGGGACGAGGCGGTCAGGGTGACGGCGGCGTTGAAGGTCAACTCGACCGCCGGACTGCAGGGCCTGGTGGCTGCCGGGGCCGGGCTGTCGGCGCTGCCGGATTTCATGGTGGCCGAACAGGTCAGGACCGGCCAGCTGGTGCGGGTGCTCGGCGGCTATGCCTTGCCGCGGGCCGGCATCTACGCGGTCTACCCGGACGGGCGGCATGTGCCGGCCAAGGTCAGGGCCTTCATCGACCACGTGCGCGAGGCACTGGTTGCTGCGCCTTAATCGGTGTCGTCGTCGCTGCCGCCAATGACCCGGTAGACGACGTCGAGCGAAAAGCCGCGACCGGCAAGAAAACGCGCCTGTTTCGCGCGCTCCTTGGCATCCTGCGGCGGTGCGCCGAACTTCTTCTGCCATTGCGCACGCGCCTGGGCGAATTCGTCGTCGGCAACGCCTTCGAGCGCGGTATCGATCAGTGTATCGTCGACGCCTTTCTGCCGCAGCTCCGCGCGCAGCCGCTGCGGGCCGTAGCGCTGCGAGCGGAAGTGCGCCCATTGCTCGGCAAAGCGTTCGTCCGACAGCCAGCCACGAGCGACAAGGTCGTCGAGAATGGCGTCGAGCGCAGCCTCGTCGCCGTCGGCGTGCGGCAACAGCTTCTGGCGCAGTTCGAGGCGCGCGTATTCACGCCGGGCGAGGTGGGCAAGGGCGCGGTTGCGTAGCGTCGGTGTGGTCGGGGCCATAAGGGCTCGCAATGAAAAACGGCCGGTAAACCGGCCGTCCGTTTGGCGATGGTGGCTTATTCGGCCAGCGCTTCGGCGTCGTCGTCGATGGCAGCAGCACCGGTATCCAGCGGCAGTACCGGGCCGATCTTTTCGCGGACCTTGGCGACGATTTCGGCAGCCAGCTCGGGATTGTCCTTCAGGTACTGGCGCGAATTCTCCAGACCCTGACCGATCTTGTTGCCGTTGTAGCTGTACCAGGCGCCCGATTTCTCGACGATCTTCTGTGCCACGCCCTGTTCGATGATCTCGCCTTCGCGCGAAATGCCTTCGCCGTAGAGGATGTCGAAGGTGACGATGCGGAACGGCGGGGCGACCTTGTTCTTGGCGATCTTGACCTTGGTCTGGTTGCCGATGATCTCGTCACCCTTCTTGACGGCGCCGATGCGGCGGATGTCGAGGCGGACCGAGGCGTAGAACTTGAGTGCGTTGCCGCCGGTGGTGGTTTCCGGGCTCTGGCCGGGCATCATCACGCCGATCTTCATCCGCAGCTGGTTGATGAAGATCACCAGCGTGTTCGTACGCTTGATGTTGCCGGTCAGCTTGCGCAGCGCCTGGCTCATCAGCCGCGCCTGCAGGCCGACGTGCACGTCGCCCATTTCGCCTTCGATTTCGGCCTTCGGCACCAGTGCGGCAACCGAGTCGACGACGATGATGTCGACGCCGCCCGAGCGGACCAGCATGTCGGCCGAAATCAGCATTTCCGGCACGTTGACGCCAAGACGCGCTGCATAGATCGGGTCGAGCGCGTTTTCGGCGTCGATGTAGGCAGCGGTGCCGCCGAGCTTCTGGATTTCGGCGACGACATGCAGACACAGCGTCGTCTTGCCCGACGATTCCGGTCCGAAGATTTCGACGATGCGGCCGCGCGGCAGGCCGCCGACGCCCAGTGCGAGGTCAAGGCCGAGCGAACCGGTCGACACGACCTGCAGGTCGTTTTCGATCTGGTTTTCGCCCATCTTCATGATGGAGCCCTTGCCGAACTGCCGTTCGATCTGTGCCAGTGCCGCAGCGAGCGCCTTGCTCTTGTTGTCGTCCATGTCCGTCGATCCGGGGGGTCGTTTGTCTTGGTGCCGATTGTAGAACAATTGTTCTACGAATAAAAGATCATCGATCGGGTTTGTCGCCGGTGGGGGGCACGACCGGTCAGCAGGTTTGAGCCCGCAACAGATTTACCCAGATCAAAGCGTGTCCAAGTCGACGGGCAGTGTGATTTTGCACACGGCATAATGCCGTCTCTTGCGGGGGGAGGGATTCGGATGCGGGTGATCGTGCTGGGAGCAGGGGTGGTCGGTGTGACGTCGGCGTGGTTTCTGGCACAGGCCGGGCACGAGGTCACGGTGGTCGACCGCGAGCCGGCCGCCGGGCTGGAAACCAGCTACGCCAACGGCGGGCAGATTTCGGTGTGTCATGCCGAGCCGTGGGCCAATCCGAAGGCGCCGTGGAAAACCCTGCAGTGGCTGGGCGAGGAAGACGCGCCGCTGCTGTTCCGGCTGAAAATGGACCCGGCGCAGTGGCGCTGGGGCCTGCGCTTCCTGCAGGAATGCACGCCGGCGCGCGCCCGTGGCAATCTGCAGAACCTGGTCCGGCTGGGGCTGTACAGCCGCGCGCAACTGCAGCAGCTGCGGGCCGACACCGGTCTGCATTACGACGAGCTCTCGCGGGGCATCCTGCATTACTACACCGACGAGGCCGATTTCGATGCGGCGATTCCGGCGGCGGCGGCGATGCGCGAAATCGGTCTGGACCGCGAAGTGAAGAACGCGGCCGAATGCCTCGCGATCGAGCCGGCACTGGCCAAAAGCCGCCTGCCCATCGTCGGTGGTACCTATACGTCGACCGACGAATCGGGCGATGCCCGCAAGTTCACCGAGGAGCTCGCCGCACTGGCCGCAAGTCGTGGCGTCGCCTTCCGCTACCAGACACGCGTCACCCGGCTGAAGCAGGCCGGCGACCGGATCGCCGGTGTCGAGGTCGAGTACGACGACGACGGCGATACCGTGACCGAACTGCTGCAGGCCGATGCCTACCTCGTCTGTCTGGGCAGTTACAGCCCCTTGCTGATGAAGCAGGTCGGCATCACGCTCGACATCTACCCGGCCAAGGGCTATTCGGCGACGATTCCGGTCGCCGAGACCGATCTGGCGCCGACCGTGAGCCTGACCGACGACGGCTACAAACTGGTGTTCTCGCGGCTGGGCGACCGGCTGCGTGTCGCGGGGACGGCCGAGTTCAACGGTTACAACCTCGAGCTGAACGAGGTCCGTTGCCAGGCGCTGATCCAGCGCACGAGCGAGATCTTTCCCGACATCGCCGGATACGGCGACGCCGAGTTCTGGTGCGGGCTGCGACCGGCGACACCGGGCAACCTGCCCTATATCGGCCAAAGCCGCATCGCGAACCTGTATCTCAATACCGGTCACGGCACGCTGGGCTGGACCGAGTCCTGCGGTTCGGCGCATGCGATCGCCGAGCTCGTGTCGGGACGCCGGCCCGAGGTCGAGTTTCCTTTTCTCTGAACGTGCATACTGGTGCGGTGTCGCCCCGGACGCGCAATCGGACGGCGAGGGGGCAGGAGCGGGGGAGATCATGACGCGGATCGGGGTGTTCGTTTTGCTGCTGCTCGGCGGTCAGGCGCTGGCGGATACGCGCGGCATGCCGGTGACGGCGTCCGTGCCGGGCAGCTGCAAGTTCGGCAACGCCGACGACGTGGTGCTCGATTTCGGCGCGCTGGTCCCCGGGCAGGGGGCACGGCAGGTGTCGCAGTCGGTGGCATTCACCTGCAGTACCGGTACGCAGTACACGGTAACGCTGGATCCGGGCCGATATCCGAATGGTCAACAGCGCCGGATGCGCGGCGACAGCGGTAGCTATATCCCGTATGCGTTGAGCGCTGCGCCCACCAGCGGCAACGGACAGGGAGAGCTGACACCGATCTCGCTGATGCTGACTGCCAGCATCGAGGCGACCGCTTACATCGACAGTCCGGTCGGCAATTACGCCGACACGGTGGTGCTGACCGTTTCTCCCTGATCGGTATGTGGGTTTTACCGTATTGCTTCGGTAATTTAATACATTATTTGAATATCCCATTCGCCTAAAATTTGGTTCATCAAAACAACCTTCCCTTCGCGGGAACGAGCGAGTCAATGATGAACAAGGGCTTCAACCTGGTAATGGGTGCCACCCTGCTGCTGATGTCCATGGGCGGCGCGTATGCAGCCGACAAGAATGTGCAGGTCAAGGCAAAGGTGGTCGGGACCTGCGACTTTGTCGACGCAAACGACGTGGTGATCGATTTCGGTACGCTGACTCCCGGCGGCGGCGACCAGACCAAATCCGCAACAACCAGCTTCTGGTGTTCCAACGGCGTGAACTACACGGTGTCGCTGGACAACGGCCTGAATCCGGATGGTGGCGGCAAGCGGCAGATGCTGCTGTCGGGCGGGACGGCGACCGACGTGATCGGTTACACGCTGACGCCGGACAAGACCACCGGCACCGCCACCGGCCAGAGCACGCCGATTTCACTGACGCTGGATGCCGGTGTCAAAGGCACCGACTATCAGGATGCCAAGATCGGCGATTACAATGACACGGTGATCCTGACCGTTGATCTGGCGCCGTGAACCTCATAACCAAGATCAAGGCCGGCTTTGCCGGCCTTTTGTTTTTTACCGCGACCGTGCAGGCCGCCGGATTCGGCGTCTCGCCGGTCCGTGTCGATTTCTCCCCGCAGGACCGTGCCAGCGCGATCACGGTCACCAACAACGGCGACGCGATATTGCGGGTGGCGGTGTCGCTGAAGGCCTGGCAGCAGGATGCGGCCGGCAAGGACCAGTACACGCCGTCCGATGCGCTCGTGTACTTTCCGCGTCAGCTCGAACTGGCCCCCGGGAGCAGCAAGGTGATCCGCCTCGGTCCGAAGGGCGAGCGCGGGGCACAGGAACAGGCGTTCCGTCTCTATGTGAGCGAGCAGCCCGTGGCCGGCGCAAACCGGCAGGGCCAGGTCGCCATGCTGGTGAGCTTCGGCGTGCCGGTCTTCGTCCAGCCGCAGCAGCCGGCACCGTCGGCAAGGGTGACACCGGGCGTGGCCAAGGGCCGGCTTGATGTCAGGGTCGAGAACGACGGCAACATGACGCTGAAGATCAAGCAGGCGACCTTTTCGGACGGTACCTCGGTGGACCGTTTCGACAACTGGTACCTGTTGCCGGGTGTGGCGCACGACTACGGCTTCCAACTGCCCGAGGCACTGTGCAGGCAGCCCAAGCCGGTGCTGACGCTGGTCTTCGACCGGAAAACGCTGGCGGTGCCGCTGAGCCTGACCGCAGGCGACTGCAAGGCCTGATGCTGCTGCGCTGCTTCGCACTGGTCCTGACGCTGATCGCCGGCACGACGAGTGCCGAAGCCCTGCTGGTTGCCGTGCGTGTCAACGACGTCGACCGGGGTACCCAGCGGGCCTGGCTCGAGGCCGGCCAGCTCTGGCTGGCCAGCGACGACCTGGGCCAGCTCGGGCTGAAGCCCGACGGCCAGTCGGCAGAGTTCGACGGCGTGCGCTACCTGCTGCTGTCGTCGTCCAAGGAGATGCAAAGCCGTTACGACCCGGATCAGTTGACGGTATCGCTGACCGTCGCGCCGGCGCAGATCGGCGAGCAGACGATCTCGCTGTACGGCCGCTCCCAGCCGGCCGAGGTCTGGCGCGGCGGCGTTTCCGGCTACCTCGACTACACCGTGTCGACCTTCCGCAACCCGGACGGCAGCGACGGTTACGGCTTTGCACCGCTGGCCAACCTGTCCGTCGGCGGCTGGAATCTGCGCAGCGACCAGAACTACCAGTCGTCCGGCCGTGACGAGCGCTGGCAGCGCGTTACGACCACGGCGACCTACGACTGGCCGGACAGCATGGCAAGACTGACGCTCGGGGATCTGGCGCCGGTGACCGGCACGCTCGGCAGCGCGCCGCAGCTGGCCGGGATCGGCTTTTCGCGCGTGTTCTCGATGCAGCAGGATTTCGACAGCGCACCGTCGATGTCGGCCACGGTACCGGTGACCACGCCGTCGACGGCCGAGGTCTACCTCAACGGCGAGCGCATCCGCACCGAGAGCCTGAGTCCCGGCATGTACCAGTTCCAGGACCTGCGCTATTTCGCCGGCCTGCAGAACGTGCAGATCGTGCTGCGCGACGAGTACGGCAACCGCCAGACGATCAACGTGCCGTACTACTTCGACGACAGCCTGCTCAAGGCCGGGCTGAACGATTTCAACTACAACGTCGGCGTCTGGCGCCGGCCCGAAGGCTTCGACGATTACGGCGGTCTCGCGTATTCGCTGTACCACCGCTACGGCGTGACCGATGCGCTGACCGTCGGCGCGCGCGCCGAAGGCAATCCCGATTACGACTCGGCCGGCGGGCTGGTAACGATGCGGCTCGGCCGCGCCGGCGTACTGTCCGGTGCATTTTCGTGGGCGCGGCACGACGACGGCAACGAGGGCGACGCGCAGTATCTTTCCTACCGCTTCGACGAGCGCAACTGGAGCCTGCGCGGCTTCGCCCAGCATATCGATCCGGGCTACGTCGCCGCCGGCACCGGCTTCGCGCCGCCGCGCTGGAGCGGTGGTGCCGGCGGCAGCTGGGGGACGCCGGCCTGGGGCAACTGGAGCTTCGACTGGTCGCGTCAGGTCGGCGGCGCCTTGCCGACGCAGAACCAGTACCGCCTCGGTTACTCGGTCGCACCGCTGCGTTCGGTCTCGCTGTCGATGAACGTGACGCTGGCCGACACCGGCGACAACAGCTCGCTCGGCGGCTACGTGAACCTGGCTTGGTTTTTCGACAGCCGGACCACCGCGTCGGCCAGCAGCCAGCGCAGCAACGACGGCAACTGGCAGAGCAATGTCGCGCTCGCGCGTTCGACGCCGTTCGGCGAAGGCTGGGGCTACCGGATCAACGCGCAGCACGGTGACAGTGGCGACGAGGTCGACGGTTCGATCGACGGCCGCTTCGCGCCGGGCCAGCTGTCGCTCAGTGCCTCGCGCAACGAGGGACAGTCGACCGCATGGCGGGCAAGCTGGGCCGGCGCGCTGGTCTATGCCGACGGCGCGACCGCGCTGTCCCGGCAGGTGAACCAGAGCTTTGCAATCGCCGAGCTGCCGCTGAGCGGTGTCGCGGTGACGCAGAACGGTCAGGTGGTCGGCCGCAGCGGGGCCGACGGCCGTGTGGTGCTGCCGGACCTCTCGAGCTACAACACCCAGCAGATCGGACTGGTGCAGAACGATCTGCCGCTCGACTATGCGGTGCCGCAACTGCGGCGCGACGTCCAGCCCGCCTACAACAGCGGCCGCGTGGTCCGCTTCGAGGCCACGCCGATCCGCGCCTGGGCCGGGCTGCTCGTCGACGGGCAGGACCAACCGCTGGCCGGTGCCGTGATCCGCCTGGCACTGCCCGAGGGCACGCGCAAGCTGCAGGCGGCGCTCGACGGCAGTTTCTACGTCGACGAGCTGGCGGCCGGCGAGTACCGTTTTGTCGTCACCGACGCGGAAGCGCTGCGCTGCCGTGGCACGCTGACGCTGCCGGCCGGCAACGACGTTGTCCAGCAGCTGGCGCCAGTGCGCTGCACGGGAGAGTAGCGATGCACCGCCTGTTTTTCGCCCTGTTCCTCGTGCTGGCCGCCCGCCTGGCGAGTGCCGGCTGCTCGATCAACCAGGGGCAGGACCCGTCGTTCGGCCAGTACAACCCCGAGCTGTCGAGCACCAGTGTGGTCAACTTTTACATCGTCGTCGTCTGCGACACGTCGACCTCGTACACGCTGCAGGCCGGCCCCAGCACGAACAGCCAGAGCATTTCCGCCCGCTACATGCTTCGCGTCGGGGGGACCGAACGGCTGAACTACCAGCTGTGCGTCGGCGTCAACAACGTGAGTTGCTCGACGATTTTCGGCGACGGCACCACCGGCCAGCCGATTTCCGGTACGGCGTCGGGCGGCGGCGCCACCAGTCTGGCCTACGCGACGGCGCTGCTCTACGGCAGCCAGCAGGTGCCGCCGGGGGATTATGCCGATATCGTGCCGGTGACCTTGCTACCCTGAAGGCATTGCGCGACCGCAATGTAGTCGTCCGGTTCCGGAACTACTGCGACCGGAACCGGTAGAATCGCAATCGATTTCCAATCCACTCAATGGAGCTAAAGCATGACCAAGCTGTTCATCGAAGACTTGGCCCTCGCCGGCAAGCGCGTCCTGATCCGTGTCGACTTCAACGTCCCGGTCAAAAACGGCGTGGTCGAAAGCGACAAGCGCATCCGCGCCGCGCTGCCGACGATCCGTTACGCGCTGGAGCAGGGCGCGTCGGTTGTGCTGATGAGCCACCTCGGCCGCCCGAACGGCGCGCGCGTCGAGAAGTACACGCTGGCGCCGGTCGCCACCCGTCTGGCCGAACTGCTCGGCAAGCCGGTGCAGTTCCTCGACGACTGCGTCGGCCCGGAAGTCGAGGCTGCCGTCGCCAAGCTGCAGGCCGGTCAGGTCGCACTGCTCGAGAACGTCCGCTTCCACATCGAGGAAGAAGGCAAGGCCAAGGACGCCGACGGCAACAGCGTCAAGGCCGATCCGGCCAAGGTCGAAGCCTTCCGCGCTTCGCTGTCCAGGCTCGGCGACGTGTTCGTCAACGATGCCTTCGGTACCGCGCACCGCGCACACTCGTCGGTGGTCGGCGTCAACCTGCCGCGCGCGGCCGGTTACCTGCTGAAGAAGGAACTCGAATTCCTCGGCGATGCGGTCGATCGTCCGGTGCGTCCGTTCGTGGCGATCATCGGCGGCTCGAAGATCTCGGGCAAGATCGACGTGATCCAGGCACTGCTGCCCAAGGTCGACAAGCTGATCATCGGTGGCGGCATGGCGTTCACCTTCCTCAAGGCCAAGGGTCTGGAGATCGGCAATTCGCTGTGCGAGAACGACCGCGTCGAACTGGCACGCGAGCTGATGGCGCAGGCCGGCGACAAGCTCGAACTGCCGAGCGACACCATGGTCACCAGGCACCTGGACTTCGATGCCCGTACGCTTGACGGTCTGGTCCAGGTGGATTCGACCGCGATCCCGGCCGATCAGGAAGGCGTCGACGTGGGCGAAGCCTCGCGCAAGCGCTTTGCCGAAATCATCAAGTCGGCCAAGACCGTGCTGTGGAACGGCCCGATGGGCGTGTTCGAAATCGATGCCAGCGCGCAAGGCACCTTCGCCGTGGCCCATGCACTGGCCGAAGCGACCGCCGCCGGTGCGATCACCGTCGTCGGCGGCGGCGATTCGGTGGCCGCGGTCGAGAAGGCCGGTCTGGAAGACAAGGTCTCGCACGTGTCGACCGGTGGTGGCGCCTCGCTCGAGTTCCTCGAAGGCAAGGCGCTGCCGGGCGTCGTGGCACTGAGCGACAAGTAAGCGCTCGTCGTTTCGCCCCGGAAAACCGCAGCTTCGGCTGCGGTTTTTTTTCGCGTGGCGGGGACGCCGGCATGCTTGGTAACCGCTTGTAAGCAATTTGGTAAATGATAATTGAATTCATTTATAATTTGCGCTTTTCCGCACCCGGGCTGGCAAGATGAACGACAAGGGCATGCCGTCGCGCTGGCGGCGCTGGCACATGTGGGCCGGGGTGATCCTGGCGCTGCCGTTTCTGGCGATCTGCGTTACCGCCTTGCTGATCTCGCACAGCAAGTCGCTGGAGCTGAAGAAAATCGATGCCTCGAGCCGCTGGCTGCCCGGCTACGTGCCCGAGCGGGTCGAAGCAAAGGCATTGCTGCAGCTGGCCGACGGCACGCTGGTCGTCGGCGGCAAGCACGGCCTGTGGGAAATCCGCGCCGGTCGTGCCGAGCCGGCGCTGACCGGCAAGCGGATCGAAGTATTCCAGTTCGTCAACGCACCGCAGGGCGTGTTCGCCGCGACCAGCAGCGGCCTGTACCGACGCGATGCGTCGGCATGGACGAAGCAGCTGGCCGGCAACGTGACCACCGTCGCCGTGCTGGCCGACGGCAGCCTGATCGCCGGTGAAGCCGGCAAGCTGCAGCGCAGTACCGACGGCGAACACTGGCAGGCTGACGCAACCGTCGCTGCCGCGCTGGATTCCCTCCCCAAGGTCGACCCGCCGCTGAGTCTGGCGCGGCTGCTGTTCGACATCCACACCGGCAAGGCGCTGCTCGGGCAGGACGGCAAGTGGCTGTGGATCGATGCCTGCGCGCTGGTGATGCTGATGCTGACCCTGTCGGGCAGCTGGCTGTGGATGCGCGGCCGGCAGCGGCGCGTGCGTCTGGCGGTGGCGGGCGCATGATGCTCGCGGCGATCGGCACGGTTGTGGCCGCCCTGTGCGTAACGCTGCTGTGGTGGCAGGCGTGCGGCTGGATCGCGACGCTGCGCGACTGGCGCCGGCGCGCGACGGCGCGCCCGCTGACGCTGCACGTGCTCGAACGCGACGTCATTGCCGGTTATGTCCGTCTGCGTCTGGCCCCGGTGCGCGGGCGCCTGCCCCGGTTCGGTGCCGGCCAGCACCTGCTGGTCCACGGCGACGACGGTGCGCGCTGCTATTCGCTGGCACGCTGGCAGCGTCGGCCGGCGCATTACTGGATTGCGATCAAACCGGAAGGGCGCGCGTCGTCGTCGATCGCCGCGACGCCGGTCGGCGCGTGTTTGCAGGCATCGCGGCCGCGCGGCGACTTTGCCTGCCGGCCAAAGCGCGCCGACGAGGTGCTGCTGATCGCCGGCGGCATCGGCATCACGCCACTGATGGCGATGCTCGACCGCCTGCGCGCGGCACCGCCGGCCCGGGTCACGCTGGTCCACGTGGCGCGGACGCGCGATGCGCTGCTGTGGCATGACGAACTGGTCGCACTGGCCGAGTCGGACAGCTGGTTCGATTACCGGCCGCGGCTGACCGGGCCGGATGCCGACTGGCAAAACGAGCGCGGCCGGCTGACGCCACGCGACGTGGAGGCGCTGGTCGGCCATCCGGCGAACACGTCGGTCTGGCTCTGCGCAGGTGACGGACTGACCGGCACCGTGCAGGTCGGCCTGACGCTGGCCGGTGTCGCCGCCGGACGCATCCACCGCGAATCGTTCGGCCCGGCTGCCGGTGTCGCTCAGGGCGATGTCCGCATCGCGCTGGCCGACGGCCGCAGCGTGCGCGGAGGCGAAACGGCGACGCTGCTCGCCGCGCTGGACCCCTTGCAGCCGTACGCTGCCGCGCAGTGTCGCGCAGGCCAGTGCGGCGGTTGTCGCAGCACATTGCAGGCAGGCGAGGTGCGCTGGCTGACGAAGCCCGATTGCGTCGTCGCCGATGGCGAGGTGCTGGCCTGCTGCTGCGCCGCGACCAGCGACGTGGTGCTGCAGCCGCATTTTCCACGCTGACTGGAGCAGGTCCGTGCCGGGTCGGGCTTTACCCGATGCCGCCGGCATGGCGAAGCGGTTAATAATCAATTCTCATTATCAATAAAACAAAACGACGATGCAGTCGAAGTGCCGGGCGGTGAAACCGGTTTCGACGGTCGCGAGGGAGCAAGTGAAGTGAGCAAGGGTTTCAGACTGACGTGCATGGCCATGGGCGTGGCCGGCGCGATGCAGGTGCATGCCGCCGAGACGACCTCCGCCGGCGAGGCGACGCTGGGTACGGTGTCGGTGGTCGGCAACTGGCTTGACGATGCCAGCAGCGTCGACGTGCTCAACCATCCGGGTGCGCGGACCTATGTCAGCCAGCAGGTGCTGACCGAAAGCGCCGCCACCAACGTCCGCGAGGTGCTGCGCCGCGTGCCCGGCGTTCAGGTGCAGGAGAACAACGGTACCGGCGGCAGCGACATTTCGCTCAACGTCGGCGTGCGCGGGCTGACGTCGCGGCTGTCGCCGCGCTCGACCATCCTGCTCGACGGCGTGCCGCTGGCGGTCGCACCGTACGGCCAGCCGCAGCTGTCGATGGCGCCGCTGTCGATCGGCAACATCGAGGCGATCGACGTCGTCCGCGGCGGCGGTTCGGTGCGCTTCGGGCCGCAGAACGTCGGCGGCATCATCAACTTCGTCAGCCGCTCGGTTCCGAAGCAGTTCGGCGCCAACGTCAGCACCGAAATCCAGAGTGCCGAACATGGCGGCGTCAAGGAACTGGTCAGCACGGCGATCGGCGGCACCAACGACAAGGGCCTTGGCGCGGCGCTGCTGTATTCGGGCGTCAAGGGCGACGGCTATCGCGACGACAACGATCACACCAATATCGACGACGTGATGCTCAAGGCCAGCTACGCGATCACCGAGCGCGACACGCTTGCCGCCAGCCTGCATTACTACGACGCCGGTGCCGACATGCCGGGCGGCCTGTCGGTGAAGGAGTACGCGCAGAATCCGTTCCAGTCGACCCGGCCTTACGACGACTTCGCCGGCCGCCGCAAGGATGCGTCGCTGAAGTACAGCCACGTCGACGCGACGCGCAAGTTCGAGGTGCTGACCTACTACACCGACAGCTTCCGCGGCAGCCACATCGCCAACGGTGCGTACTACGACATGACCCAGCTGGTCGCGTATCCGCGCAACTACAGCACTTTCGCGATCGAGCCGCGCTTCTCGCAGCTGTTCGCCTGGGGCGAGGCCAGTCACGAGGTCGGTGTCGGTTACCGCTATCTCGAGGAGAAAATGAGCGAGAAGGCGCTGACCGACAAGGTCAAGGTCGGCGGCGTGCCCAAGGGCAACTATGTGCTGACGCAGGACCGCAACGGCGGTACACAGGCACAGGCGGTCTACATCGACGACACGATCAGCTACGGTCGCTGGACCGTGGTGCCGGGGCTGCGCTACGAGATCATCGATACGCAGTGGCGCGACGTGATGCTCGGCTACCACCGCGAGCAGAGTTACGAAGAGCCGCTGCCATCGATCAACGCCAGCTACCACCTCAGCGACGTCTGGAACGTGTTCGCCAACGCCAATACCTCGTTCGGGCCGATGCAGTACTTCCAGATCGCGCAGGGCGGCAGCGGCAACCAGAGCGCGAACGGCCTGACCGCCGAAAAGGCGCACACCTACGAGGTCGGCACGCGTTACGACGACGGCCGCTGGGGCGGCGAGGTCACGCTGTTCTACATCGACTTCGACAACGAGATGCAGTACGTCGGCAAGATCCCCGGCCAGCCCAACAGCAGCGACCAGTGGACCAACCTCGGCGCCACGAAGCATCAGGGCATCGAAACCGCGGTCCACTATGATCTGGCCAACGTCGACGAGGTGCTCAAGGGCCTGACCGCCTACGCAACCTACGTCTACACGCGGGCGACGTCGGAGCAGGGCGATTTCGCCGGCAAGGACCTGCCGTTCTACTCGCGCAATGTCGCCACGCTCGGCGCGCGTTACCAGCGTGCGCAGTGGACGTTCAATGTCGACGGCTTCGCCCAGTCGAAGCAGCACTCGCCCGGCGCCGGTCCGAACTACATCACCAGTGAAACGCCGGATGGCCGCTACGGCGACATCGCCGGCTATGCGACGTGGAACGTCCGGGGCGAATACAGCTTCGGTCCGCAGTTCTACAACATGAAGCTCGCCGCCGGGATCAGGAACCTGTTCGACCGCGAGTACTACACCCGCTCGACCGACAACAACTACGGCAAGTACGTGGGCCAGCCGCGGACCTACTTCATGCAGGCGTCGTTCGACCTGTAGCAGCGGGTGATGCGCTGCGGCCTCATTCCCGGTGCCGCAGCGCCTCGACCACCAGCGCGAACGCCGGCGATGCCTGTCGGCGGCTCGGGTAGTACAGGTGGAAGCCGGTGAAGCGCGGACACCAGTCGGCCAGCACCGGAACCAGCCGGCCTTCGTCGATGTGCGGCTGCGCCATGTCCTCGGGAACGAAGGCGAGGCCGCAACCGGCCAGCGCGGCACGCAGCCGTGGCTGGGTCGCGTTGAACGTCCACTGGCCGTTGACGCGGACGTTGAGGCGGTGGCCGTCCTTTTCGAATTCCCACGGCAGCAGGCCGCCGTAGGTCGGCAGCCGCAGGTTGATGCAGTCGTGCGCAGCCAGATCGTGCGGCGTCTGCGGTGGCGGGCGCCGGCGGAAGTAGTCGGCGGTGCCGACCACCGTCATGCGCAGGTCCGGGCCGATGCGCACGGCGATCATGTCCCTGGCGACCTGATCGCCCAGCCGCACGCCGGCGTCGAACCGGTCGGCGACGATGTCGGTCAGGCCGTAGTCGACGCTGATCTCGATCCTCACGTCCGGATAGTCGTGCAGCAGCGGCGAGAGCTTGGGCCACAGCACCTGGTTGGCGGCGTGCTCGGCCGTGGTGATGCGGATCGTGCCGGCCGGTTTGTCGCGCAACTCGCTCAGTGCGGCCAGCTCGGCCTCGATGTCGTCGAAGCGCGGTGCGACGGTCGCCAGCAGCCGTTCGCCGGCTTCGGTCGGTGCGACGCTGCGTGTCGTGCGCGTCAGCAGACGAATCCACAGCCGCGCTTCCAGCCCGCGTATCGTGTGGCTCAGCGCCGATTGCGAAACGCCCAGCTGCGCGGCGGCGCGGGTAAAGCTGCCGGTGCGGGCAACACAGACGAAGGCCTGCAGGTCGTTGAGGTTGGCGCGCGACATTCATGAATCCGGTTCATCAGACTGTACCGATTATTGCAGCCAATCGTGCCGCGTCGCGTCCTCTATATTTCAGATCCTGGGCACGGCGCCGCCGCGCCCCGACCCCTTTGCAAACGATGTCCCGAACGATTGCCGATCTGGAGACCGACCATGAGTCATGAAGTGCTGGGCTATGCCGCCCAATCCCCCGAATCGCCGCTGGCGCCTTACCGATTCGTCCGCCGCGAGCCGCGGACCGACGACGTGGAGATCCGGATCGAGTACTGCGGCGTCTGCCATTCCGACCTGCACACCGCACGCAACGACTGGCAGAACAGCGTCTATCCGGTCGTGCCCGGCCACGAAATCATCGGTCGCGTCACCCGGGTCGGTGCCGGGGTGACCCGCTTCAAGCCGGGGGACCGGGTCGGCGTCGGCTGCATGGTCGACTCTTGCCGGGTGTGCAATCCGTGCCAGCGCGGGCTGGAGCAGTACTGTGTCGAGTTTCCGGCGGTGACCTACAACGGCCGCGACCGCCATGACCACAGCCCGACCTACGGCGGCTACTCCGAACAGATCGTCGTGTCGGAAGCCTTCGTGCTGCGCGTCCCCGAAGGGCTGGACCCGGCCGGTACGGCGCCGCTGCTGTGTGCCGGCATCACCACCTGGTCGCCGCTGCGGTACTGGAAAGTCGGCGAGGGCCGCAAGGTGGCCGTGGTCGGCCTCGGCGGGCTCGGACACATGGCACTGAAGCTCGCCAGCGCGCTCGGTGCCGAGGTGACGCTGTTCACCCGCTCGCCGGGCAAGGAGGCCGATGCGCGCCGACTGGGCGCCGACCACATCGTGCTGTCGACCGATGCCGCGCAGATGACCGCTGCCGCCGGGCGCTTCGACCTGATCCTCGACACCGTGCCTTACGTCCACGACCTCAACCCCTATCTGCCGACGCTGGCGATCGACGGGACGCTGGTGCTGGTCGGCTACCTTGGCGATCTGAATCCGGTGCTGAACACGGTGCCGCTGATCATGGGGCGCAAATCGGTCGCCGGTTCGCTGATCGGCGGCATTGCCGAAACGCAGGAAATGCTCGATTTCTGCGGCCGGCACGGCATCACCTCGGACATCGAGCTGATCGACATGGCGACGATCAACGACGCCTACGAGCGCATGCTCAAAAGCGACGTGAAATACCGCTTCGTCATCGACATGGCGTCGCTCAAGGGCTGACCGTTCTACGGCCACACAACGCCCTCGCTGCCGGATGCCGGCGCGGGGGCGTTGTCGTTTCAGGGCGTTGCTGTATGGCCGTTGTGCAGGATGATGCCCAATTGATGATTTACTTTCATAAGTACGTGCGGATTGGGCTACTTAATCGCATGAAGCCCGAGGGCTACATTCTCCCCATCGGCTGCCGAGTCGGGCAGCAAGGCATTCACAGGAGATCACCATGGATATCATTCGCAGCGGTTCCCGGCCTTCGGCGCGCGGCCCGGCCGAGTATTTCACCGGCACGGTGCGTGTCGATCCGCTGTTTCCGGCCAAGGCGCCGGCGCGTGCGCTGGGTGTCACCGTCACCTTCGAGCCGGGCGCCCGCACCGCCTGGCATACCCATCCGCTCGGACAGACGCTGATCGTCACCGCCGGACGCGGGCTGGTGCAGCGATGGGGCGGCCCGGTCGAGGAAATCCGCCCCGGCGACGTGGTGTGGATTCCCGAAGGCGAAAAGCACTGGCACGGCGCAGTACCGGCGACGGCGATGACACACATCGCCATTCAGGAAGTGCAGGACGGCAAGACCGCCGACTTCATGGAACACGTCGGCGCCGACCAGTACCCGGCCTGAATCCGCACCTACCGCTTCACTGAAAAGGAAGGCAACGATGAACAACATCACGGTACTGATCGGTGCGGGCGCCATCGGCGTGGCCATCGCGCGCCGGGTCGGCGCGGGCAAGCACATTCTTGTGGCCGACCTTCGCGAAGACAACGCGGTAGCCGCGGTCAGCGGGCTCGCCGACGCCGGATTCGGGGTCAGCACTGCGGTGGTCGATGTCGCGTCGCGTGCGTCGGTGCAGGCGCTTGCGCGGAGAGCAGCAGCGCTCGGTAGCGTCACCGGCGTCATCCACGCCGCCGGTGTTTCGCCGTCGCAGGCGCCGCCCGACGTGATCCTCAGGGTCGACCTGTACGGCACGGCGCTCGTGCTCGAGGCCTTCGGCGGGATCATCGCACCGGGCGGGGCCGGCATCGTCATCTCGTCGCAGTCGGGGCACCGCTTGCCGGGGCTGTCGCCCGAACAGGATCACGCGCTGGCGACGACGCCGGCCGACGACCTGCTGGCCTTGCCGATGCTGCAAGAGGTGACCGATCCGCTGAATGCCTACCAGATTGCCAAGCGCGGCAATGCCTTGTGGGTTCGTGCCGAAGCGGTGAAGTGGGGGAAGCGTGGTGCGCGGGTCAATGCGATCAGCCCCGGCATCATCATCACGCCGCTGGCCAGGGACGAACTGGCCGGCCCGCGCGGCGAAGGTTACCGGCGCATGCTGGCGCTGAGCCCGGCCGGCCGTGCCGGTACGCCGGACGAGATTGCCACGATCGCCGCGCTGCTGACGGGACCGGACGGTGCCTTCATCACCGGCAGCGACGTCCTCGTCGACGGCGGCGTGACCGCGGCTTACTGGTACGGGGCGCTGGCGCCGGACCGCCGGCCGGCGGATTCGTGATGCGGAGGGGGGCGCTCAGCGCCCGTCCTGCCATTCCGGAAAGGTGCAGACGCCGTCGCTTTCCAGCCACGGTACATCATGCGCAGTCCAGATGTGTGCCTCGGGGCGCAGGCCCGGATCGGTGTCGAGCGTCGCGACCCGCAGGATCAGGTGGGGTCGGCCTGTCCGCTCGGCGACGAGATGGCTGCCGCAGCGGCTGCAGAAATGGCGCAACTTGCCGGGCGACGACTCGAAACGCGCCAGTTGCGATTCACCGCGCAGCCAGCGGAAATGCTCGCGCCTGACACCTGCAGTGCTGGCGTAGGCCGCCGCATGCGCCTTGCGGCAGGTCCGGCAGTGACAATGTACGATGGGCAGGTCGAGCCGGTCGAGCTCGTAGGCGATGTCCCCGCAAAGGCAGCTGCCGCGCAACGGTCCGCTCATCGCCCGGCTCAGTTCAGCTGCAGGATGTCGCCTTCGCGACCGAAGGCGAGGAACTGGCCGATATGCCCGTGCTTGACCATCTCGACCATGCGTTCGAGCGGTGCGGTGGCGGCCTGGCTGTCCGGCACCCGTCCGCCGTGGCCGCCGAGTGCGGCGGCAAATACGACGTCCCAGGGCTGGCCGGTCCGGTGCGATTCGTCGCGCAGTGCGGCAAAGCCGGCAACCTCGGCCGGCAGCTTGTCGACACACATCACCGGCGCCAGTGCGCCGCCTTCGCCGCGTTCGAACCGGGCTTTTTCCTCTGCCGTTGCGTCGGCCGGCAGCTCGGCGCGGGTGAACACGAACAGCAGCCGTTGCGGCTCGGGCTGCTGGCTGGCGGCATTGAGGAAGTCGTCGAAGCTGGCAATCTGCATGGTGAGGTTCCGGTCCGTGATTGCACCATCGTGGCACAGCCGGGGCGTTTGCGGCATAGGCCAAAGGTAGGGGCATGAAAAAAGCCCGGCCAGGCCGGGCTTCGGCGCGAGTGGACGGTGTTCAGTCCGCCAGTGCCGGGTAGTCGGTGTAACCGTGCTCGGCACCACCGTAGAAGGTGCTCTGGTCCGGCGTGTTCAGCGCCGCGCCACGGCGGAAGCGCTCGACCAGATCCGGGTTGGCGATGAAGGGCCGGCCGTAGCCGATCGCGTCGGCCGTGCCACCGGCAAGGCGGGCTTCACCGGATTCGGCGCTGTAGCCGCCGCACGTGATGATCGCACCGTTGAAATGGCTGCGCAGCGCGGCGCGGAAGGCGTCCGACAGCGGTGCGCCGCCGACCCAGTCCGGCTCGGCGATGTGCAGGTAGGCAAGACCGCGCTTGGCGAACTCGGCGGCCAGATACGTCGCCATCGCTTCGGATTCGGCGTCCTGGATGTCATGGGCGACGAAGTTCGGCGACAGTCGCACGCCGACGTGGTCGGCGCCGATTTCGCCAACGACGGCATCAATCACTTCGAGCAGCAGCCGGGCACGGTTTTCAAGGTTGCCGCCGTAGGCGTCGGTGCGCTGGTTGCTGTTGGTCGACAGGAACTGGTGCAGCAGGTAGCCGTTGGCCGAATGGACTTCGACAAAGTCGAAACCGGCGCGTTTGGCGCGTGCTGCGGCGGCTGCGTAGGCGGCGACGATGCCCGGCAGCTCGTCGGCCTCGAGCGCGCGCGGCGTGTCGGTCTGCACGTTGGCCGGCGTGCCGTCTTCCTGCACGACAAAGCTCTTGGCGCCTTCGGCGCGGATCGCCGACGGGGCGACCGGTGCCTGGCCGTTTTCCTGCAGAAGGTGGTGCGAAATCCGCCCGACGTGCCACAGCTGCAGCGACAGCCTGCCGCCCTTGGCGTGTACGGCGTCGACGACGTCCTTCCAGCCGGCTTCCTGTGCATCGGTGTAGATGCCCGGTGTCCATGCGTAACCCTGACCCTGACGCGAGATCTGCGTGGCTTCGGTGACGATCAGCCCGGCGCTGGCGCGCTGGGCGTAATAGGTGGTGTTGAGCGCCGTCGGCAGATCGCCGGGCTGGGCGGCGCGCGAACGCGTCAGCGGTGCCATGACGAGGCGGTTGGCGAGCGTGGCGTGGCCGATGGTGAGCGGGGTCAGCAGTTTGTCGAGCGACATGATGTCCGTCCTGTAGGGGATGAAGGTGCGGTAAGGGCGCGTGCCGGCCGGGCCGGCACGCAGTACTGCAAAACGCTTGGGTCTTCGTGATCAGTCGGCGATGCGGACGACGACCTTGCCGAAGTTTTTGCCTTCCAGAAGCCCGATCAGCGCGGCCGGCGCGTTGGCCAGCCCGTCGACGACGTCTTCGCGGAACTTCACCTGGCCGCTGGTCACCCACGGCGCCATCGCGTCGAAGAACTCTTGGTAGCGGTGGCCGTAGTCGTGCCAGATGATGAAGCCCTGCATCCGGATGCTTTTGGTCAGCAGCGTGCCCAGCAGCAGCGACGTGCGGTCCGGTCCCGGTGGCAAGGATTCGGCGTTGTAGTGCGAAATCAGTCCGCACACCGGCACGCGGGCGCCGACGTTCAGCCGCGGCAGCACGGCGTCGAACACCTTGCCGCCGACGTTTTCGTAATACACGTCGATGCCGTCGGGCGTCGCGGCGGCGAGGTCGGCTTCGAAGCTCGGGCTGCGGTGGTCGACGCAGGCGTCGAAACCGAGTTCGTCGACGACATAGCGGACCTTGTCGGCACCGCCGGCGATACCGACGACGCGGGCACCCTTGAGCTTGGCGACCTGGCCGACGACCGAGCCGACCGCGCCGCTGGCGGCGGCGACGACGACAGTTTCACCAGGCTTGGGGTTGCCGATGTCGAGCAGGCCCATATAGGCGGTGAAGCCGGGCATGCCGAGCACGCCCAGCGCCAGCGACGGCCGGGTCAGCGCCGGATCGAGCCTGGTCAGGCCTTCGCCGTTCGACAGCGCGTAGGCCTGCCAGCCGCTGAACGACAGCACCAGATCGCCCGGTGCGAAGTCCGGGTGGTTCGATTGCTCGACCCGGCTGACGGTGCCGCCGACCATGGTTTCGCCGAGGCCGACCGGTGGTGCGTACGACGGGCCGTCGTTCATCCGGCCGCGCATGTACGGGTCGAGCGACAGGTAGAGCGTTTTCAGCAGCACTTCGCCTGCGCCCGGCGCCGGCAGCGTTTCGGTTTCAAGGCGGAAGTTGTCCGGCGTCGGCGCGCCCTTGGGGCGGGATGCCAGAACGATGCGGTGGTTGGTCGTCATGGGTGTGCTCCGTTGCTGATCAGAGGGCGGCTTCGAGCACGCGGCGGCTGACTGCCGGCGTGACGTCCTGCTTTTCGCCGAGGGTGGTCATGCCGTGCGCTTCGAGCTGGCTGACCACCGCATCGACCGCGTCGGTACCGAGGCCGTAGTCCGACAGCGTGGTTTTGACGCCCATGGCTTCGAAGAACTCGCGGGTCTTGGTGATGGCGGCGTCGATGCGTTCGTCGTCGCTGCCGTCACGAATGCCCCAGACGCGTTCGGCGTACTGGACGAGCTTGGCGCGCTTGTCGGCACGGCGGATCTGCAGCATCGCCGGCAGCACGATCGCCAGTGTTTGCGCGTGGTCGAGCTCGTACAGCGCGGTCAGTTCGTGGCCGACCAGATGCGTTGCCCAGTCCTGCGGCACGCCGGCACCGATCAGGCCGTTCAGTGCCATCGTCGCGGCCCACATCAGGTTGGCGCGCACCTGGTAGTCGTGCGGTGTCGCCAGCGCCTTCGGACCGACTTCGATCAGCGTCTGCAGCAGGCTTTCGGCAAAGCGGTCCTGCACCGGGGCGTCGGTCGGGTAGGTCAGGTACTGCTCGACGACGTGGACGAAGGCGTCGACGGCGCCATTGGCGACCTGGCGCGGCGGCAGGCTGTAGGTCTTGGTCGGGTCGAGCACGGCGAACTTCGGGAACACCTTGGCTGTGTGGAAGGGCAGCTTGGTCTTGGTCGCTTCACGGGTGACAACGGCGCCCTGATTCATTTCCGAACCGGTGGCCGGCAGTGTCAGCACCGCGCCGAGCGGCAGGGCGCTGTTCACGACCGCGCCGCCGCTGGTGAGGATGTCCCACGCGTCGCCGTCGTACTGTGCGGCAGCGGCGACGAACTTGGTGCCGTCGACGACCGAGCCACCGCCGACGGCGAGCAGGAAGTCGATCTTCTCGGCCTTGACCTGCGCCACGGCCTTCAGCAGCGTCTCGTAGCGCGGGTTCGGCTCGATGCCGGCGAACTCGAACACCGTGTGGCCCTTGAGTGCGGCGAGCACTTCGTCATAGGTGCCGTTCTTCTTGATGCTGCCGCCGCCGTAGAGCACCAGCACGCGGGCGTTGGCGGGGACCAGCGTGGCCAGGTCGGCAATGCGGCCCTGACCGAAAACGATGTGGACGGGATTGTAGAAGTCGAACGATTGCATGGTGTGCTCCGTAGGATTAGACCGGTCGTCTAGTTGTCGGGTCAAAGAAACGGCACTTGTGGTGCCGTCATCGGGTGGATACAGCCGTGGGCTCAGTCGCTCACGTTCAGCATGGTGCGGGTGGCAGCCAGCGCGGTCTGCAATGCGCTGTCGTCACGGCGGATCTTGGTCAGAAGGCTGGCGCCGAGCCAGAGTTGATACAAGGTTGCGGCGGTGTGTTCGGGATCAAGTGCCGCCGGCAGCGAACCGTCGGCGAGGCCGGCTTCGACCAGCTTCGCCAGCCGGGCGACGACGCGGCCGGTGCCGCTCCGGATCGTGTCGCGGATCGGTTCGGATAGGTCCGAGACCTCGGCCGAGAGCTTGACCACGAGGCACTGCTCCTCGCAGCGGCAGGTGCCCTGCGTCGACAGCCAGCCGTGCCAGTACGCCATCAGCCGCGTTTGCGCGCTGCGGCCATCGTCGGCAAACAGCACGTCGAGCTCCTTCAGATAGTTGCTGAAGTAGTGCTCGAACAGCTCGTTGCCGAACTGCTCCTTGGATTTGAAGTAGTGGTAGAACGAGCCCTTGGGTACGCCGGCGGCGGTCAGGATCTCGGTCAGCCCGACCGCGGCAAAGCCTTTGCCGAGGATGATGGCTTCGCCGGTATCGAGAATGTGCTGCTTGGTGTCGGGTTGTTCATGTTTCATGCTGTGCACTTTAATTCGAGTAGACCGGTCGGTCTAGTGTTGTTTGCCGTGAAACGACGAACGGTCAAAGCCCGGCATCCCATGGCGGCGCGTCGCCCCAGGCGGCGGCGAGGAAATCGACGAAGCTGCGCACCTTGGCGGACAGGAAGCGCCGGCTCGGATAGACCGCCCACGCGGTGTAGTCGGGCAGGGCATGGTCGGCCAGCACGCGCACCAGCCGGCCGTCGCGCAGCGCATCGCCGACGAGGAAGGTCGGCTGGGCGATCAGCCCGGCGCCGGCGATCGCCGCCTCGACCAGCACGTCGCCGTTGTTGGCGCGCAGGAAGCCGTTGACCTCGACGCTGTGCGGCGGCGGGCCGGCGAACTCCCAACTGGTGCCGCGATCGGTGTAGCTGTAGCCGAGGCACTGGTGCCGGCCCAACTCATGGGGCGCCGCCGGCGTACCGTGGCGGGCCAGATAGTCCGGCGCGGCGCAGACGACGACGCGGACCGGCGCCAGCCGCCGGGCGATCAAGGTCGACGCCAGTGGCTGGCGGCTGATGCGCAGCGCCAGATCGTAGCCTTCATCGACCAGATCGACGACGCGGTCGTTGACGGCCAGCTCGATGCCGACCTGCGGCTGCAGTGTGCGGAACCGGGGCAACAGCGGTGCGAGGTGGCGGATGGCGAACGACACCGGGGCGTTGACGCGCAGCACGCCGCTGGCGATCTGGCTGGCCGAGCTGACCGCCGCTTCGGTCTCGGCCAGCTCGGCCAGCAGCGAGACGCACTGAGCGTAATAGACCCGGCCGACCTCGGTCAGCGACATCGTCCGCGTCGTGCGCTGCAGGAGTCGCACGCCAAGATGCGCTTCCAGTTCGGCCAACTGGCGCGATACGGCGGTGGTCGACTGTTCGAGCCGCTCGGCGGCGCGCACGAAGCTGCCGGCGTCGACGACGGCGGTAAATACCTGCATGGCGGCAAAGCGGTCGATGGTCGTGCTCCGACGGTAAAAATCTGATTGTTGCGAATTTCGGGATAATCAATCACATGATCGCATATTTATCCTGATCCGGACCCGGCCTAAAGTGGCACCACTGCAACGGCACATGCCGAACCGCCTGCAACAGACAGGCCGCCACTCAAGCCACTATCCCGAACGGAGCCCCATGATGATCGACCAACGTACCGCCCCCTATGCCGCCTTGCTGCTTCGCCTTGCCCTTGGCGTGATGTTCCTGGCCCACGGTTTCACCAAGCTGCTGGTGTTCACCCTGCCGGGCACCGCGCAGTTCTTTGCCTCGGTCGGCTTTCCCGGCTGGCTGGCGTATCCGACGACGTTTGCCGAAATCGGCGGCGGTGCACTGCTGATCCTCGGCGTGATGCCGCGCCTCGTTGCCGTGCCGCTGACCCTGCTGCTGGCCGGCGCGTCGACGGTCCACTTCGGCAACGGCTGGTCGTTCAGCAATCCGAACGGCGGCTGGGAATACCCGGTGTTCCTGACCGTGGCCGCCGCGGTGCTGGCGCTGCTCGGCGACGGCAAGCTGGCCCTCGTGAAGAGCCCGGCCAGCAAGTAAATCCACAATCCCGAACCCGGATGGCCGATGGCCGTCCGGTGTCGCGCCAGGAGAACGATGATGACCCGACTGCCTACCTTCTATGTTTCCCACGGTTCGCCGATGCTGGCGCTCGACCCCGGCCACACCGGCGAGGCCTGGACCCGGATCGCAGCTGGCTTGCCGCGTCCGCGTGCCATCGTCATGGTCTCGGCGCACCACAACGCGACGATCACCACGATCGGTTCGGCAGCTGCGCACGACACGATCCACGATTTCTACGGCTTTCCGGCCGCGCTGTACCAGCAGCGTTACGACACGCAGGGTGATCCGGCGCTGGCGCAGCAACTGGCACACGGGCTGGAAGCGGCCGGCTGGCCGGTGCAGCTCGACCCGCAACGCGGCCTCGACCACGGCGGCTGGGTACCGCTGAAATCGTTCTACCCGGCCGCCGATATCCCGGTGGTGCCGTTGTCGATCAATGCCCGGCAAAGCCCGGCATGGCACTACCGGCTCGGGCAGCTGCTGGCAACGCTGTTGCCGGACGATGTGCTGCTGATCGCCTCGGGTAGCCTGACGCACAACCTGTACGAATTCGAGCCGGGCTTCGACGGTGCGCCGGCACTACCGTATGTGACCGCATTCCAGGACTGGATGCATGACCGGTTGCAGGCTGCCGATCTGGACGCGCTGCTCGATTACCGGCATCGCGCACCCGCGGCCGAGCGTGCCCATCCGACCGAGGAGCATTTGCTGCCGCTGTACGTGGCACTGGGGGCTGCCGGCGAACAGACGCAGGCGCTGCGTCATTACGACGGGGTGACCGAACGCATTCTGGCGATGGATGTCTACGGTTTCACCAGGTGAAAGTTTTGTTCTGATGGAGTCTGAAAAAATTGATCCGGATTAAAGCCGGCGCAGCAATGCGCCGGCTTTTTCTTTTTACCGGTTTCCGATTCCGTACGGGTATTTGCATGCCGTTTGCATCGGCAATCCGGCCTTCGAACCGGGCCGGCAATGACCGGGGTATGGATACCAGTCTGTGCGCAAAGCGCGGTGATATCCGTTCTCGGTAGGTCAGGGTCGAGTCATTCAAGATATGTATCTTATTTAAGTAAATGATTTTTATGGATAAATAAACATTTATTCAATGAAAATGACCGCATCGGTGTGGCGTGCTCCGGCTTCAATGCACAAAAAAAACGCATTGGCACCACCCGTTCGGGTGGCAAGCGCAAATGACGTTGTCACGTATTGACCAATATCAATGTCTGTCCGAATCGCCGTTGTTGGCAGTGGCCGCCTTCACTATTCTGCGGCGGCAACATGGCGATGTAATGAATCATAAAAAACCGAATGTCATGTTGTGTATTTCTCATTGTTTCTTACAAATACAGGGCGTGGAGCGCAGCATGAAATCTGGTATCTATCGGACATCGGGAAGGCCGGCCCGAACGGGAGTACGGTCATGAAAATCACAACCAAGCTGGTATTGCTGAATGCGGTCGGCATCGTGACGTTTGCCTTGTTGCTGGGCACCGTTTTCGTCACCGTCTCCGCCGTGAAGGAAGACGCCTACGACATCACCGAAAATATCGTGCCGACACTGGCAACCGTGCCGGAAATCAACCAGAACTTTGCCGAGGCGCGCCGTCAGGCCCTAATGTGGGCGTCGGTGGGGCCAGCCGACGAAAAGGCGGTCAAGGAGAGCTTCCTCGCTGCGCGGGCAAAGCTGGACCAGTCTCTGCATGCCTATGACAAGGCGATCGAGCTCGATTCGCCGGACATCAAGGATCAGGACCGGCAGTTGTTCAATGTGGTGATGGATGCCACCAAAAAATGGAATGCACTCGGTGATCAGCTGATGACCATCGAAGGCAACGAGGCGCAAGTCGATTTCGTGCGAAAGGTCACCTCGCCGGCCGCCGACAAGGTGTTTGTGGCCGTGACCGATCTGGTCAGGTTCAACGTCGACCTGGGCAAAAAGGGCAGCGAAAAAGTCGGTGCCGATCTGCGTCTGTTGTATGCCGTGGTAACCACGATCGGTGTGGTCGGCTGTATTGCACTGCTCGTGATCGGCTTCGTCATTTCCCGCAGCATTTCGCAGTCGCTGGGGCGCCTGCAGCGCGAAACGGCCGACATCGGCAGCACGCTCGATTTCTCGCGGCGCTTTGCCGCAGGTTCGCGTGACGAGATCGGCGTGACGGCGACCGCGCTCAACGGTCTGCTGGCCATCGTCCAGCAGAGTCTGGGAACGATCGGCGACGTGAGCCGCAATGTCGGCATGCGCGCGTCGGAACTGGCAACCAACACGCAGGAGTTGTCCGCCGCCAACGAGATGGTCAGCAGTTCGTCGTCGGCGATGGCCGCGGCGGTCGAAGAGGTGACGGTCAGCATTGCGCACGTGGCCGAGCGCTCGCAGGAAACGCGCGTGCTGGCACAACAGGCCGGCGATCTGGCCGTGACCGGCGGCGAGGCGATTTCCGAGGCGATCCGGAAGGTCGACCGGATTGCCGAGCGGGCCAACATGACCGCGCAGCAGGTCGAGGCGCTCTCGCAGAAGGCCGAGAACATCAGCACGGTGGTGACGGCCATCAAGGAGATTGCCGAGCAGACCAATCTGCTGGCGCTGAACGCCGCCATCGAGGCGGCACGCGCCGGCGAGGTCGGGCGCGGTTTTGCGGTGGTCGCCGACGAGGTGCGCAAGCTGGCCGAGCGGACCGGCACGTCGACGCAGGAAATCGCCCGGACCATCGAGCAGATGCAGAGCGAGGCGCTGCACACGGTGACGGCGATCCGGCTTACCGTAGAAGAGGTCGCCGCCGGCGTGAGCCATGTCACCTCGGCGGGCGAGGTCGTGGCGCAGATCAAGGACAGTGCCCAGGCGGTGCTGTCGAGCGTCAACGACATCTCGGATGCGATGCGCGAGCAGAGCATGGCCAGCAACAGCATGGCGCAGGAAATCGAAAAGGTCGCGCAGATGACCGAAGAGACCAGTGCCAACGCGCAGGGCACCGCCGATGTCGGCGGCCAGCTGCACGGCTACAGCCAGGAACTGCTTGGCGTCGTGGCGCGTTACAAGGTCTGACCCCGATCCGGCTGCCGAGGGTGGCCGGCGCGTGACTGGAGATCACCGACATGCTGGCTGTCGACCCGCCGCAGGCGCCGTCCGGCCTTGTGCCGCGGCCTGCATTGCAGGCAAGGCTTGTTGCGCAGCTGCACGGGTGCCGCGTACTGGTCCTGCACGCGCCGGCCGGCTTCGGCAAGACCTGTGCGCTGCTGTCGCTGTTCCGCGCACTGGGCCCGGGGGCCGCGCAATGGCTGCGCCCCGAGCCGGCGGACCGGGACCCGCAGCGCGCCGCGCGGTCCCTGCAGGCGTCCGTCGACGAGCGGCCCGGCCGATTCGTGTTCATCGATGCGCTGGAGCAACTGCCGGCGGCGTGCGAGGGACGCTGGTTGCAGACGGTGCTCGGGGCCTTGCCGCCCGCACTGACGCTGGTGATGTCGGCCCGCCGCTTCGGGCCGCAGGGGCTCGAACCGCTGCGCGCCAGCGGCGGGCTCGTCGAACTCGGAACGCCGGCCTTGCGGATGGGGGGGGACGAGGTCGCAGCGCTGTGCGGCGGGGCTTCTTTCGGCCGCGATCCCGACGTGGCGGCCCTGGCGCACGCGACCGCAGGCTGGCCGGCGATCGCCGCGCTGTTGCGGTCGAGCCTGAACGGCCACGGCGGCGAAGCGGACGCGGCCGCGTACCGTGAGCGTGTTGCGCGTTACCTCGACGACGAAGTGCTCGCGGCGGCGGGCAGCGACGACCGGGTTTTCCTGACCACGATTGCAGCACTGGGTGACGTACCGGCCGAACTGGCCGACCGGTTGTCCGGACGCAACGATAGCGCCCCCCGTCTTGCGGCGATGGTGCGCGACGGGCTGCCGGTCGAAACCGTCGGCGAGGGTTGCTACCGGGTGCATCCGGTCCTGGCTGCACACGCCGCGGACCTTGCCGGGGGCGTGTCACCGCAGGCGCTGGCGCAGTTGCGCCTGCGTGCGGCCGACTGGTTCGCCGCGCGGGGGCAGACCGAAAACGCAGTCGGGCAGCTGATGGCAGCCGGTGCCTGGGCGGCGGCCATGCAGTGGCTGCCCGCACTGGCGCAGAGCCTGCTGTTCCGCGCGCAGTTCAGGCAGGTGACCGACTGGTGCCGCGCGCTGCCGCCGGCATATCTGCACGGCAACACCGGTCTGAACGTCAGCTACATCTGGAGCCTGTTTTTTTCCGGCGACGTACACCAGGCGCTGAATGCCCTGAGGGAAATGAAAACGAATATGCGTGGCATGTGTGATCCGCTCGTCGAGCAAACCATCAACCTGCAGGAACTGATCCTGACCGAATTTCCGCAGCATGACTATGCGGTCATCCTGCAGGGTGTCGAAGCACTGATGCCGATGCTGGAAAGCGTCGGCGACATGAATCGCGGCCGCATCTACAACATGCTGGCGATGATCCAGATCAGCCACGGCGAGCTGGCCAGGGCCGGGGCGGCGCTGATGCAGGCCAAACGCATCCATCGCGAGGTCGGCAACCTGCAGGGCCTGTTCACCTCGTACTTCCTCGAAGCGGCGATCCTGGCGACCGGCGGCGACCTGAAGCACGCGCTGGACGTGCTCGAGAACGCCGACGACATGCTCCGTCTGCGCGACGCCCGGGCGCAGGCCGGCAGCATGCACGTGTTCTGCGTCGGCTACCGGCTGCAGCTGCTGTACGAACTGGGCGAGTACGATCTGGCGCGCGACTGGCTGGACCGCTACCAGCGGCTGCACAGGGGCTCGCCTTCGGTGCTGTCCACGCTGCTGGCCGGGCTGGTCGACGCGCGCCTGACGCTGATCGAGAAGGGGGCGGGGCAGGCCATGCTGGTCCTCGAACGGCTGGCAGACCGCTATGCGCAGAACGGCGCCGTGCAGCGGCGTATCGGCTTCGAAATGGCCCGCATCGCCATCGTCACGCAGGACCCGATGCGGCTGCGCATGTTCGTCAGCGATCTGCTCGACCAGACCGGGCCGCTGGCGCCGGAGGGCTTCATTCATCCGGCCGAGGAGCTTGAAGGCGCTGGCGTGGAGATCCTGCGGCTGATGCTGCATGCCGGCGGGCACCACCGTGCCGAGGCCATGCAACGCCTTGCCGCCATGATTGCCGACACGACCCGGATCGGCCACGCATGGCGGCGGATGAAGCTGCACCTGCTGATGGCCGCGGGCCACCTGTGCGCCGACGAGCGGGTGTCGGCCGGCAAGTCGTTGCAGCTGGCCCTGCAGTTGGCCCTGGTCAACGGCACGGTCAGTTCCTTCCTGGACGAAGGGCCGGCCCTGACCGAACTGCTGGCGAGCCTGGCGGCACCCGGGGCCCGCATCCTGACTGCCGCCGAGCAGGCCCACGCCGAACGGGTGCTCGCGGCCAGAGGGCAGCGGCCCGTTGCGCAGCCGGCGCTCGGTCTCGGCGAGCGCGAGCTGGAAATCCTGCGGCTGGTTGCCGAGGGACTGACCAACGAGCAGGTGGCGTTGCGACTGTGTCTGGCCACGCAGACGGTCAAGTGGTATCTGAGCGGCATCTACGGCAAGCTCGGCGTCGGCAACCGCGTCGGCGCCGTTGAAAAACTCCGCCGGCTGAACGTGCTCTGATGCCGGTCTCCCGTTCCCCCGGGCACGAGGCCCGACGCAGACTGCTGCTGCTGCTGGCCGCCGTGATCGCCATCGTCGCGACCAACACCGCCCTGTTCCTGTTCGCGCAGTGCAGCGTGGCGCACGAACTCGACAGCACTGCCGCCACGCTGGCGCAGCGGATTGCACAGGTGCTGGCGCGGTCGCACGGGCTGGCCGACGAAGCGCACCGGCACTGGCTGGGTCGCGCATCGCCGCCGTGTGACGACCGTTTTGTCGCGTCGCTGGGCAAACTGGCCGACAGCGTGCCTTACGTGAAGGGCATCAGCGTGCTGCAGGGGGCAACACTGGCGTGTACGTCGCTGTCCGGCATGGCACAGGCACAGACCGACCGGCTGCTCGACCGGCTGCTGGTCGGCGACAACTACCAGGCGGCTTCACCGCTCAATCTGGGCAGTGCGGGCCTGGTGCAGTATTACCCGTATGCGGACGGCTTCAACATCCTGAGCATCATGTCGGCCGAGTATTTTTTCGACCTGCTGCGCACGCAGGATCCGGCACGTTACCGGCTGGTGGTGCTGCGGGTGAAAAGCACCTACTTGCGTTCGGACCTGCGGGTCGGGTCGCACCTGCCGGCGTTCCGCCACGAATGGGGCACCGCGACTGCGCCGGGGGGCGTGCAGGTCTATGTCGAGGCCGACGGCGCCCTGTGGTGGCAGTACGTCCGCGACAGTGTGGTGACCTGGAACCTCATCGTGGCCGGCGTGCTCTGGGTGCTGCTGGGATTCTGCCGCCGCCTGACCAGCAACGAGCGCGCGTTCGACCGGGCGCTGCGCAAGGCGGTCACCGACGGGACCATCGTGCCGTACTACCAGCCGCTGTTCGATCTGCCCGGTCAGGTGCTGTCCGGGGTGGAGGTGCTGGCGCGCTGGCCGCTGCCCGACGGCCGCTTCGTGCCGCCGGACCTGTTCATTGCCCGCGCGGAAAAAACCGGCGTCATCGGTGACCTGACGCGGCTGCTGATCGACCGCGTGATCGCCGATCTGCCGGCGCTGCAATTGCCATGGGGCACGCGGCTGGCGCTGAACCTGCCGCCGGAACTGCTCGACGATGCGGCGCTGTTCGCCGGCATCGAATACTGGGGGCAAACGGTCCGGGCACAGCAGTTGCAGCCGGTGATCGAGGTGACCGAGCGCAGCTTCGTCACGATCGCGCAGACGGAGCAAATCAACGCACTGTTCGGCCGCTTGCGCCGGCACGGCATCCAGGTGGCGCTCGACGACTTCGGCGCCGAATACAGCTCGCTCGGCTACCTGCACCGCTTCCATTTCGACTACGTCAAGATCGACGGGCTGTTCCTCGACGGGATCGGCAAGCGCCGCGAAGTCGAGCGGGTGCTCGACGGCGTCCTGAACATCGCCGCCAGTCTGGGGCTGAAGGTCGTGGTCGAAAAGGTCGAAACCCCGGTGCAGCTCGCCTACCTGAACGACAGGAAGGTCGGTGCGGCGCAGGGCTACTACTTCGGCCGGCCGGTACCGATCGATGCCTGGCGCGCGCAGGCGGGAAGCTGCGCACGACAGCGTGGCGGCTGCGGCCTCAGCGTCGCCGAGTGCGAGCAGGAACGGGCCATCCACGAGGTGACGTTTCCCTGCCCGCGCTGATCCGGTCGTTCAGTCGGCGACGTGCAGCACGATCTTGCCGCGGGCGTGGCCGGTCTGGCTGTGCTCGTGCGCCTCGCGTGCCGCTTCCAGCGGGTAGACGTCGTCGATAACGACAGTGACGGCGCCTGCGTCGATCAGTTTGGCCAGTTCGGCCAGACGAGGGCCGTCGGGCCGGACGACGACCAGTGCGCCGCGCGCCCGGTGCTGCTGCGCGGTTTCCGGGTCCGGCTCCGAGACCACCGACACCAGTACGCCGCCGGGCTTGAGGCAGGCCCACGAGCGGTCCTGCGTTTCGCCGCCGATGGTGTCGAACACGACGTCGACGTCGGGCGCACGAACGATGAAGTTCTCGCGAGTGTAGTCGACGACGACGTCGGCGCCGAGCAGGCGCAGCAGCGCCAGATTGTCGGTCGACGCGGTTGCGATCACGTGCGCACCCGCATGTTTGGCCAGCTGGATGCCGAAGCCGCCGACCCCGCCGGCACCGGCATGGATCAGCACCCGCTGGCCGGCCTTGAGTCCCGCTTCGTCGAACAGGGCCTTCCACGCGGTCAGTGCCGCCAGCGGCACGCCGGCCGCTTCGTCGAACGTGATCGTCGGCGGCATGATCGCCGCTTCACCGGCACGCACGACGACATAGTCGGCGTAGCAGCCGTCGCGCGACGCGTCGGGACGGGCGTAGATCGCGTCGCCGGCCTTGAAGCCGGTCACCGAGGAGCCGACCGATTCGACCACACCGGCGACGTCCCAGCCCAGCGTCAGCGGCAGCCTGTGCTGAAGCAGGTCGGCCCGCCAGCCTTCCCGGATCTTCCAGTCGACCGGATTGACCCCGGCAGCCTTGACGCGGACCAGCAGCTCGTCGGCCGCCGGTACCGGCACCGGGACTTCATCCAGTTGCAGGACTTCGGGGCCGCCGTAGCGGTGAATGCGGATGGCTTTCACATCGTCTTCCTGTTCCGAATGGGCCCGGTGAGTCTAGTGCACCAATCAGGTGCCTGCGCTCAATGCCTTGCTGGCGATCTCGAAGGTGTCGCCGGAAAGCCCCGGTTCGCGGGTGATGCGCTCGAGTTCGGCCCGCATCAGTGCCCGGCGCGCCGGCTCGAGCCGGGTCCAGCGGTTGAAGCACGAAGTCAGGCGTGCGGCGATCTGCGGGTTGAGCTTGTCGAGCTCGATGATCCGGTCGGCGGCAAAGGCATAGCCGTAGCCGTCGAGCGCGTGGAAGTGCTGCAGGTTCTGCTGGCAGAACGCACCGATCAGCGCCCGCACCTTGTTGGGATTCCGGATCGAGAACGCCGGATGGCTCATCAGCGCCTGCACCTGACTCAGGGCGCCCGGACGGCGGCTTGTCGCCTGCAACGCAAACCACTTGTCCAGCACCAGCGGATCGTCCTGCCAGACGTTGCCGAAATCGTCGACGAAGGATTCGCCGTCGTCGCGCTGTGCCAGTGCCTTCAGCGCGGCCAGCCGGTCGGTCATGTTGTCGGCGTGGCGGTACTGGTCGGCCAGCAGTTCGGCGGTCAGCGGTTCGTCGAGTTCGGCCAGATAGTCGAGGCAGACGTTCTTGAGTGCGCGGCCTGCAACGGCTTCGCCGTCGTAGCGGTAGGGCGCACCGGCGTTGAGTTTCTGGTAGGTCGTCAGCAGTTGCGGGCGCAGGCTGCGGGCCAGCGTCTCCTTCAGGCTCTGGCGCACCGCGCAGAGTTTCTGCGGATCGACATCGGCCAGGGCTTCGAACAGCGCGGCGTCACTCGGCAGCGTCAGCATCAGCGCCGCCAGCGCCGGGTCGAGGCGGGTATCGTTCAGCACGGCAGCCATTGCGGCGGCGAATTTTGCCGGTGGCGGGGTGTCGGTTTCGCCGTCGCGGTAGCGTTGCAGCAGCAGGCGGGTCGCATACTGGTTGGCGGCTTCCCAGCGGGCGAAGGCGTCGTTGTCGTGTGCCATCAGGAACACGAGGTCGTCGTCGCTGTACGGATAGTCGAGTTTCGCCGGCGCCGAGAAATCGCGCAGCAGCGACGGCACCGGGTGATACGGCACGTTGATGAAGGTGAATGTCTCTGTCGCGTTGCGCAATTCGAGCACGCGGCTGGTGCCGGCTGCGGCGGTCTCGCCGTCGAGCTGCAGCGGCAGTTCCTGACCGCGGCGATCCAGCAGGCCGAGCGCCAGCGGGATGTGGAACGGCAGCTTGCTGTCCTGGCCCGGTGTGGCCGGGCACGATTGCGCGACGGTCAGCGTATAGGTCTGCGCGGCTTCGTCGTACACGCCTTCGACGTCGAGCACCGGGGTACCGGCCTGGCTGTACCAGCGGCCGAACTGTTCGAGATCGGCGCCGTTGGCGTCGGCCATGGCGGCGCGGAAATCGTCGCAGCTCACTGCCTGGCCGTCATGGCGCTTGAAGTACAGGTCCATGCCCTTGCGGAAACCGTCGGTACCGAGCAGCGTCGCGTACATCCGCACGACTTCGGCACCCTTCTCGTACACGGTCCACGTGTAGAAGTTGTTGATTTCCTGATACTCGTCCGGGCGGACCGGGTGCGCCTGCGGGCCGGCGTCTTCGGCAAACTGGTATTCGCGCAGGCCGCGCACGTTCTGGATGCGCTGCACGGCACGGCTGCCGAGGTCGGACGAGAACTCCTGGTCGCGGTAGACGGTCAGGCCTTCCTTCAGCGACAGCTGGAACCAGTCACGGCAGGTGACGCGGTTGCCGGTCCAGTTGTGGAAGTATTCGTGCGCGACCACCGATTCGATGCCGTCGAAATCGGCGTCGGTCGCGGTTTCCGGCTTGGCCAGCACGTACTTGCTGTTGAAGACGTTCAGGCCCTTGTTTTCCATCGCGCCCATGTTGAAGTCGTTGGTCGCGACGATCATGTAGGCGTCGAGGTCGTACTCGAGGCCGAAACGCTGTTCGTCCCACGCCATGGCTTTCTGCGCCGCAGAGAGTGCATGGTGGCAGCGGTCGGCGTTGCCCGGTTCGACGTAGATTTCGATGGCGACATTGCGGCCGGACGGTGTCGTATGGCTGCCGGTGACCGCGACAAACTTGCCGGCGACGAGGGCGAACAGGTAGGCCGGCTTCTTGAACGGGTCGACCCATTTGACCCAGTGGCGGTTCTTGTCGAGCGTGCCTTCGCCGACACGGTTGCCGTTCGACAGCAGCACCGGGTACTTGGTCTTGTCGGCAATGATCGTCGTGGTGAACTTGGCCATCACGTCCGGCCGGTCGAGGTAGAAGGTGATCCGGCGGAAGCCCTCGGCCTCGCACTGGGTGATGAAGTTGCCACTCGACAGGTACAGGCCCGACAGCTCGGTATTGGCTTCCGGATTGACCTTGGTGACGATTTCGAGGATCGCCGTATCCGGCATTGCGGGAATCGTCAGCGTGTCGTCGCCCAGCGTGTACGCGTCGGGGGCGAGCGGTGCACCGTCGAGCTTGACCGATTCGAGCACCAGCGCCTCGCCGTTCAGCACCAGCGGCGTGTCCGCCGCCGTGCCGGCGTTGCGCTGCAGCACCAGCCGGCTGGTCACCCGCGTGGCGGTGTCGTCGAGATCGAAGGTCAGATCGACGCGGTCGATGAGGTAGGCAGGGGCGGTGTAGTCGAGACGACGGATGGCTTGGCGCGGCTGGGACATGGCGTTCTTCTTGAATGAATCAATACACGTGGCGTCAGCTTACCGCCGCAGTCGGGGTCCCACAATTGCAGTAATGCGTACCGGCCGGGGCAAACGGACCGCACGCCGTGTGGACCCGGCATCACGGGCCGCGGTTCCGCGCCGTACCGGCGTCCCTTTATATAGCCAAATCATTGCAACTTATAAAAACACAGTAATTCAGTTCATAAGGCGGCAACTGGTATAGTTCCTGCCTCATGGGCGCGTGCGTATTCACGTTTCGTGGCGCCTTGGACACCTTTCGCCGCTTTAGGATCGCGATGTACGTTTACGACGAACTCGACCAGAAAATCGTGGATCAGCGCGTAGCGCAGTTCCGCGATCAGACGCGCCGCTATCTCGCGGGCGAGCTGACCGAAGATGAATTCCGCCCGCTGCGCCTGCAGAACGGCCTCTACATCCAGCGCCATGCGCCGATGCTGCGCGTGGCCGTGCCCTATGGCGAGCTGGCCAGCCGCCAGGTGCGCGTGCTGGCGAAGATCGCCCGGACCTACGACCGCGATTACGGCCACTTCACCACGCGCCAGAACCTCCAGTACAACTGGCCGAAGCTCGAAGACGTACCGCAGATCCTCGCCGAACTCGCGACGGTGCAGATGCACGCGATCCAGACCTCGGGCAACTGCATCCGCAACACCACGACCGACCAGTTTGCCGGCGTCGCGCACGACGAGATCGTCGATCCGCGCCCGTGGTGCGAAATCATCCGCGAGTGGAGCACCTTCCATCCCGAGTTCGCGCACCTGCCGCGCAAGTTCAAGATTGCCGTCAACGGCGCCGCCGAGGACCGCGCCGCGATCCTGGTGCACGACATCGGCATCAACGTGATCCGCAACGAGGCCGGTGAAGTCGGCTTCCAGATCTACGTCGGTGGCGGCCTCGGCCGTACGCCGATCATCGGCAGCCTGATCAAGCCGTGGCTCGAGCCGATGCACCTGCTGTCGTATCTCGACGCCGTGCTGCGCGTGTACAACCGCTACGGCCGTCGGGACAACAAGTACAAGGCGCGGATCAAGATCCTCGTCAAGGCGATGACGCCGGAAGCATTCGGCGCCAAGGTCGAGCAGGAGTGGGTCCACCTGAAGGACGGTCCGACGACGCTGACGCAGGGCGAAATCGACCGCGTTTCGAAGTTCTTCACCGCACCGGCCTACGAGTCGTTCGCCGGTGATGACGCCGGTTTCGTGGCTGCGCGTCAGGACAACAAGGGCTTCGGCCGCTGGGTCGAGCGCAATGTGTTCGCACACAAGCAGCCGGGCTACGCCTGTGTGACCTTGTCGCTGAAGCATCCGGGCGTTGCACCCGGTGACGTCAGCGGCGACCAGCTCGACGCGATCGCCGATCTGGCCGACAAGTACTCGCTGGGCGAGCTGCGCGCCAGCCATGAACAGAACCTGATCCTGCCGTACGTGAAACAGCGCGATCTGCTGGCGCTGTGGGAGGAACTGAAGGCGCTGAAACTGGCATCGCCGACCGTCGGCCTGCTGACCGATGTCGTCTGCTGCCCGGGCGGCGACTTCTGCTCGCTGGCCAATGCCAAGTCGATCCCGATCGCACTGGCGATCCAGGAGCGTTTCGACAACCTCGACTACCTGTACGATCTCGGCGAAATCGACCTGAACATGTCGGGCTGCATGAACGCCTGTGGTCACCATCATGTCGGCAACATCGGCATCCTCGGCGTCGACAAGAACGGTTCCGAGTGGTACCAGGTGTCGCTGGGCGGCCGTCAGGGCGTCGGCGCCAGCATCGGCAAGGTGATCGGCCCGTCGTTCGCACAGGACGAAATGCCGGAAGTGATCGAGAAGATCATCAATGTGTTCGTCGCCGCCCGCGAAGGCGAGGAGCCGTTCATCGACGTGTTCGATCGCATCGGCATGGAGCCGTTCAAGACCCGGGTTTATGCCGGCAAACCGAATGCACGCGCTCCGAAGGAGGTCGCCGATGCCTAAGCTGATCATCGACCGGCAGATCGTCGACAACACCGCGACTTTGCTGCGCTCCGCCGAAGACGGTGCGTTTGCCGCGGTACCGGCACAAGGCACCGTGATCGTGCCACTGGCGCAGTATCTGGCGCAGAAGACCGAACTGAACGCACGCGGTGACGTCGGCGTGTGGTTCGCGCCGGACGACGAACCCGAGTTGCTCGGCGCCGATGCCGCCGCACTGTCGCTGATCGCCGTCGAATTCCCGGCCTTCACCGACGGCCGCGGCTTCTCGATCGGCCGGCTGCTGCGCGAGCGCTACGGCTTCACCGGCGAGCTGCGCGCCTTCGGCGACGTGTTCAAGGACACGCTCAACTACCTGACCCGCTGCGGTTTCAATGCCTTCGTGATCCGCGAGGACAAGGACATCGGCGAGGCGCTGAAGGGCCTCGACGACTTCACCGAGTCCTACCAGAGCAGCGTCGCCCAACCGATGCCGCTGTTCCGGCGCCGGCACGCCAGCTGAGCCGCCATCGGCTGAAAAGCGCACCTGCGGGTGCGCTTTTTTCATATCTGCAGCATTACGAATGAACGTTGGGTTGCGTTTGTCATCCAAACAAATTGCCATGTTGCATAACGCAGATTTCGTTGCGCATTGCAACAGTGGCGATTACATTCAAAACACAGCAATACCGATGGAGTTCCACAATCATGAAAGTCGACAAGGATGCACGCTTGCTGCGTGAGCTGGTCTGGCGCTTTGTCTTCGAAGAGCGGGATCAGCTTGCTGCGCTCAATCTGGCTCAGAACAGCCGTGTGCTCGAAATGATGCACCGTGTCGGCCCGATGACCCAGTCGACGCTGGGACAGATCCTCAATTTCGAGAAAAGCTGGATCAGCCGGATGGTCGACCAGCTGGTCGCCGAAGGCTGGGTCGAGCGCACGCCGAACCCGCAGGACCGTCGCAGCAAGATTCTCGTGCTGACCGACGACGGCGTCGCCCATGCGCGCAAGATCGGCGCGATGTTCGATGGTCATTCGCGTGACGTACTCGATCGCCTGTCCGACGAAGCACGTCACGACATCTTGCGTGCCACCGCACACCTTGCCGCCGCCTTGCCGCCGCGTGCCGGCGGTCTCTGAGGCATGGAAACACGCTCGCGCTGGGTATCGGTTGCCGCGATGAGCGGCATCTGTCTGGTCATGATGCTCATCGCGCTCGACCAGACTGTCGTCGGCACCGCCTTGCCGCGTGTCGTTGCCGAGCTGCAGGGCTACGCACTGTACCCGTGGGTGGCGTCGGCCTACCTGATGACCAATGCGGTGATGATTGCGATCACCGGGCGGCTGGGCGACCTTTACGGTCGCAAGCCCTTTGTGCTGACGGCCATCGTGCTGTTCACGCTGGCGTCGATGCTGTGCGGCATGGCGCAGAGCATGCTGCAGCTGGTGCTGGCGCGGGCCTTGCAGGGCATCGGTGGCGGCATGCTTGCCGGTGCGGCATTCGCGTCGGTCAGCGACCTGTTTCCAGACCCGATGCAGCGGGTGCGCTGGCAGGCGATGCTGTCGGCGACCTTCGGCATCGCCACCGCCATGGGGCCGGCCCTTGGCGGCTGGCTGACCGAGCACCTCGGCTGGCGCAGCGTGTTCTACGTCAATTTGCCGATCGGCGTTCTGGCGCTGCCGGTGGTCTGGCGCTATCTGCCGCACGTGGTCAACCACGACGGCGGAGAGCGAAGCATCGACTGGCTGGGGGCCGGCCTGCTGGCGATCGGTTTCTGCGCCATCCTCTTCACCACCGAACGTTTCGGCACGATGCGCATGGGCAATCCGTGGATATGGGCAATGGTCGCCGGCACCGTCCTGGTGTGCTGGCTGTTTGTCCGCCATCAGCGGCACAGCCGCGCACCGGTGATTCCACCGAGGCTGTTTGCCGAAAAGGCAGTGCGCCAGTTGTGCGCGCTGGGTTTCCTCACCGGTCTGGTGATGTTCGTGCTGATTTTCTATGCGCCGCTGTTGCTGCAGGGCGGATTCGGCCTGTCGCCGAAAACCGCCGGTGTGCTGGTGACGCCCTTGCTGGTCAGCATCACGATCGGCAGCATCATCAACGGCCGGCTGGTTCCCCGCCTTCCGCAACCGGAGAAGCTGATTTCCTGGGGGCTGCTGGTGCTGATGTTCGGTACCGCGCTGCTGGCGACGCTGAATGACGCGACACCGCACTGGCTGATGGCGCTGGGCTTTGCCGTCTGCGGCCTGAGTCTGGGATTCCAGCTGCCGAACCTGACCCTCCAGGTGCAGTCCGCGGTCGACCGGGCCGATGTCGGCGTCGCGTCGGCGCTGATCCAGATGACCCGCATGCTGGGCAGCATGATCGGCGCGAGCGCAGCAGGGCTGGCCGTGGACTTGCGCTACCGTCAGCAGGTGAGCGAGGTGGTTGCGGGAGTCGGCAGCCCGGACATCACCCGGCTGTTCGACAGCCCGCAGTTGCTGCTCCGGGTACAGGACCAGACCCGACTTGTCCAACTGGCCGGTGCGGATGCCGCATCGCTGCTCGACGGTGCCCGGCATGCGCTGGTCAGCGGCATTCACATGGCATTTTTTGCCTGTCTCGCCATCCTCGTGCTCAGTTACCTGATTGCACGCCGTCTTCCGCCTTTCGTGGCAAAACTGGCGACCAAGCCGGTGGCGGTACATTGAACGCTGAACGATGGCGCAACCGGCAGATGGCGGGGCCGAAAATGCCCGGTTTGGCAAGACCAAACCGATCACGGCGGCGTGATCCACGGACACGGTAAGATTCGCCGCATGAACCTTTCACCATTCCTCGCCCGGATCGTACCGCTGGCGGTCGCGTTCCTGCTGACCGCATGTGCCGGCACACCCGATGCCGGTCCGGCGCCGGCCGGTTACTATCGTGTTGCGCAGGGCGACACGCTCTGGCGGATCGCGACCAAAAACAGCCGCAGCGTTGCCGAAATCAAGCGCTGGAACAAGCTGTCCGACAACGATATCCAGACCGGGCAACTGCTGCGGGTGACGCCGCCAGGCGGCAGCCCGGCAAGCAGCGCGTCATCGAGCAAACCGGTGCCGGCACCCGCCAAGCCGGCGACGGTCGACATCCGGCTGGCGTGGCCTGTGCCCGGACAGGTGGTCGCGCGCTACAACGGCAGCACGATGAAGGGGATCGCGCTGGCGGTACAGCCCGGCGAACCGGTGAAGGCTGCCGCTGGCGGCAAGGTCGTTTACGTTGGTGGCGGTATCCGCGCCTACGGCAACCTGATCGTGATCAAGCACGATGCGCGGGTCATTACGGTGTATGCGTACAACCGCGAACTGCTGGTCAAGGATGGCGCCAGCGTGCAGGCCGGGCAGGTCATCGCCAAGGCCGGCGGAACGGCCGGCGTCCCGAACGACCGGATGCATTTCGAGGTGCGCGTCGACGGCAAGGCTGTCGATCCTTCGCCGTATCTGCCGGATCGCTGAGCGGGTGTAGCCTGCCGCAACAGGCGGCTCCAGCCCGTTGCGGGTACGCCGGGACGCTGGCTCAGCGTGATCCTGCCGCGGCAAGCTGTTCGCCGAGCAGCAACAGGTCCTGCCAGGCCTTGGCCTTGTCGGGCAGGTTGCGCAGCAAGTAGGCAGGGTGGTAACTGATGACCACCGGAATGTCGTCGTGACGGTGCACCTTGCCACGCAGCGCGCTGACCGGGGCATCGGTCTTCAGCAGCGTCTGGATCGCAAAGCGGCCGATGGCGAAGATCACCGTCGGCTTGATCAGCGCGATCTGCCGCGCGAGGTAGGGCGCACATTCGGCGACTTCGGCGGGTTGCGGGTTGCGGTTGCCCGGCGGGCGGCACTTGAGCACGTTGGCGATGTAGACACCGTCCCCCCGTTTTTCCCCGATGGCTGCAAGCATGTTGTCGAGCAGTTTGCCGGCGGCACCGACGAAGGGTTCGCCGCGTTTGTCCTCTTCGGCGCCGGGGGCTTCGCCGACGATCAGCAGGCGCGCGGTGCGATCGCCGACGCCCGGAACGGCCTGGGTGCGGTTCTCGCACAGTGCACAGGCGGTACATCCCCGGATCGACGCTTCCAGCGTCTCCCAGTCCATTTCCGCGATGCTGCGACTGCGCTCGTTCTCGGTCGGCTTGATCTCGGCCTGCGGCGCTGCACGGGTTCGTGCATCCGGTACGACAACGACCGGTGCGCGGCTGGCCTGTTTTGCAGCTGCCGGCGTCGGCGCACCGATCGGAGCCGCAGCGGCCGGCATGGCCGGTTGCGGCGTGCTGACGGGCGCCTCGTCCGCGGCGTCCTCGGTCACCGCATCGCTGGCCAGCGCGGCAAGCTGGTCTCGACGGATCCAGATCGGTCCGAGTCCGAGTTCGTCGAGTGCGTAGCGGCTCATTGCGCCTCACCGTTCAGCGTGAAGGTGTAGAGCAGGGCATCTTCGCGGCCGTGGTCGTAATAGCCCTTGCGCCGGCCGACGATCTCGCCGCCACATTGCGCGTACAAGGCCTGCGCAGCGGTGTTGCCGACGCGGACCTCCAGAAAGAGCCGCACGGCGCCGTCGTGGCGCAAGGTGGCCAGCAAGGTATCCAGCAGGTGCCGGCCGAGGCCGCGACGCTGATGTTCCGGCGAGACGGCAATCAGTTGCAGCTCCGCCTCGTCGAGTACGCGGCTCGCGACGGTGAAGCCGATCAGCATTCCGTTTGGGTCGGTCAGTCCGGTACCCAGATCGCGGTTCAGCGCATCACGCCAGAGTCCGGCGCTCCACGGGTGCGGGTTGGTTGCGGCATCGAGCGCGACGAGTGCATCGAGATCGCCGGCAACAAGCGGTCGCAGCGTCACTTGGCGGCACGCTCGTGGGTTTTCAGCGCGACCTTGTCGCGCAGGTAGACCAGCGTGGCCTCGTCGGCAGGACGGCCGAGGCCGGCGGCAAAGCGCGGCAAGGCCAGCGCCAGTACGTCCCGCGCCAGCGGAAAACGCGCCGGTTCGCTGGCGGCAAGGTGCTGGCCCAGGCGTGTGGCCAGTACATCGCCATAGGCGGAAAAACCGCTGCCGACGCCGGTCCAGCCGGCATCTTCGGGGACCGGCACCGCATCCGGGTTGCAGACCAGCGCCTCGCCGACTTCCTGCCAGCCGTCATTGCCGCGCAGGTAGCGGGCAACGTAGACCTGCTGCATCCGGGCATCCAGACAGGCAAACACCTTGTCGGCGCCGCTGCCTTGCGCCAGTGCTTCGAGCGTCGAAACGCCGATGACGGGCACGTTCAGGCCGAATCCTAGCCCTTGGGCAATGCCGCAGCCGATGCGCAGCCCGGTGAACGACCCGGGGCCCATGCCGAAGGCAATGCCCTGCAAGTCGGCACGGGCCACGCCGGCCTCGGCCAGCAGTGCTTCGAGTCGCGGCAGCGTCTGTTCGGCGTGGCGCTGGCCGACGTGCCAGTCGTGCGCGATCACGCTGCCTTTGTGCGACAGCGCGAGTGACAGGTGTTCGGTGGAGGTATCGAGGGCGAGGTAGGCCATGCGGCAAGCCGGGCAGAAACAAGCGGCGATTTTATCATGGGCGGGGAGGGCCTGCGCCGGCTGCTAAGATTGCTCAAGACCATTGTCACCAGCGAGCCTTCATGCGCCTTGTCGCCGCCATCCTGTTGCTGTGCGTAACCCTGCCTGCCCGGGCCGACTACGCGGTGGCGCTCGGTTATGTGCCGAAGTACCAGACCGGATTCACCCATTTCGATTACGTGAATCCGAAGGCGCCGACGGGGGGCGAGTTGCGGCTGGCGGCGATGGGCGATTTCGACAAGTTCAACCCCTTTACGCTCAAGGGGCGATCGGTTGCGGGGCTCGGCGGGCTGGGGGACGGGCTCGTGTTCGAGAGTCTGACCATGCAGAGTCAGGACGAGCCCTTGTCGGCTTATGGCCTGCTCGCCGACGACATCCGCATTGCGCCGGACGGGCTGTCGGTGACATTCCACCTGAACCCGCAGGCGCGTTTCAGCAACGGCCGCAAGGTCGGTGCCGACGACGTGCGTTTTTCGTTCGAAACGCTGACGAGCAAGCGTGCCAGCCCGATGTTCCGCCAGTACTGGGCCGACGTCGCCGGCGTCGATGTGCTCGACGCCGGGACGGTGCGCTTTCGCTTCAGGCAGCACAACCGCGAGCTGCCGCTGACCATCGGCCAGTTGCCGGTGTTTGCGAAGGAGTGGGGCGGCGGCAAGCCGTTCGACGAGTGGGTCCAGCAGACGCCGATCGGCAGTGGTCCGTATGCGATCGAATCGGTCGATCTGGGCAAGCGCATCGTCTACAAGCGCCGCGCCGACTACTGGGGCTGGAAACTGCCGGTTCGGCTCGGTACGTTCAATTTCGACCGGATCAGCTACCGGTACTACCAGGACGATACGGCGAGGCTCGAAGCGTTCAAGGCCGGCGAGTTCGACTTCACCTTCGAGAACGTCGCGCGCCAGTGGGTGCGCGGCTACACCGGGCCGGCCTTCCGTGACGGCCGCATCGTCAAGCAGACCTTTGCGCACGAGAACAGCGCCGGCATGCAGGGCTATGCGATCAACGCGCGCCGGCCGAACTACGCCGACGTGCGCGTGCGGCGGGCGCTGGTGCTGGCGATGGATTTCGAGTGGATGAACCGCCAGCTGTTCTACGACCAGTACACGCGCTCGCCCAGCTATTTCTCCAACAGCGAGATCGAAGCCAGGGGCAAGCCCGGGCCGGGCGAACTGCACTACCTCGAACCGCTGCGCGGCAGGATCGATCCGTCGGTGTTCGTTACCGCAACGATGCCGCCGACGACCACGCCGCCCGACAGCCTGCGCAAGAACCTGTTGCGGGCGCGGCAGCTGCTTGAAGACGCCGGCTGGACCTACCGCGACGGTGCGCTGCGCAACAGGAAGGGCGAGCCTTTCGTCATCGACATGCTGCTGTACCAGAAGGCGTTCGAGCGACTGGTCGCGCCGTACGCGCGCAACCTGCAGAAACTCGGCATCACGCTCAACTACCGCGTGCTCGATCTGGCGCTGTCGCAGAAGCGCCTCGACGCCTTCGATTACGACATGACCGTCGTGACGTTTGGCGCAAGTCAAAGCCCGGGCAACGAGCTTTACGGTAACTTCGGTTCGCACTCGGCCAACGAGCCCGGCTCGAACAATGCAATGGGCATCAGCGACCCGGCCGTCGATGCGCTGATCGACGCCGTCGTTCAGGCACCCGACCGGGCTGCACTGGTCGACGCCGGTCGCGCACTCGACCGGGTGCTGCGTGCCGGCTATTACCTGGTGCCGAACTGGCACAACCGCGTGCACCGGGTTGCGTTCCGCGCCGGCTACGCCTGGCCGGCCACTTTGCCGAAATACTATGGCGCCGAGGAGTGGGCGATCCAGACGTGGTGGGCGACCGCCGGTCGCCGGTAGTTTGCCGAAAATCCCGTCCGCTGCCGGCCTGTACGCGTTATTGCCGATGCAGGCCCGCCGTTTCGCCGGTAGAGTCCGCCGGTTTGTCCGAACCCACACCAGAAAAACGCCATGAACGCCGTCCTGATTTCCGTGATGCTGATGTTGCTGCTCTCGCTGGCGAGGGTGAACGTTGTCGTCAGTATCCTGCTTGCCGTCGTGACCGCGGGCTGGGTCGCCCACATGCCGCTGGCCGACACGCTGACGGCATTCGGTTCCGGCCTCGGCAACGGCGCGAGCGTCGCATTGTCGTACGGCCTGCTCGGCGCCTTCGCGCTGGCACTGGCCGAGTCGGGGCTGCCGCACGCGATGGCCGATGGCCTGGCGCGCATGGCCGAGCGCGGTACGCGCGGCAGTGCAATCAAGTGGGGCATCATCGGTGCTCTGCTGCTGCTGGCAATCGCGTCGCAGAACATCCTGCCGATCCACATCGCCTTCATTCCGCTGGTCGTGCCGCCGCTGCTGTATACGCTCGGCCAGTTCAAGGTCGACCGCCGGCTGATCGCCTGCGTGATCACCTTCGGTCTGGTCACACCGTACATGTTCTGGCCGGTCGGTTTCGGCCACATCTTCCTGAACCAGATCCTGCTGGGCAACATCGCCAAGGCCGGTCTCGACGCCAGTCACGTCGACGTGATGCACGCGATGCTGATTCCGGCGATCGGCATGCTGTTCGGCCTGCTGATCGCGGTGTTCTTCAGCTACCGCAAGCCGCGCGATTACGATCTGGATGCACTGGCGACGGTCGAGCGCGAAGGCGGGCGTTACACGAAACGGTCGCTGATCGTTGCCGTGGTTGCGATGGTCGCGACGTTTGCAGTCCAGCTTGCGGCCGACTCGATGATCCTCGGTGCGCTGGCCGGCTTCATCGTGTGCGTGCTTGGCGGCGCGGTGTCGTTCAAGCAGTCGGACAGCCTGTTCCAGGAAGGCATGAAGATGATGGCCGGCATCGGCCTGATCATGATCGCCGCCAACGGCTTTGCCGCGGTGCTGCAGGCCACCGGCCACGTCGACACGCTGGTCAAGGGCTCGATGGCGCTGATTGGCGAGAACAGGCCGCTGGCCGCCTTCCTGATGCTGCTGGTCGGCCTGATCGTGACCCTGGGCATCGGCTCGTCGTTTTCGACCGTGCCGATCATCGCCACGATCTACGTGCCGCTGTGCATTCACCTGGGGTTCTCGGCCACGGCGATCGTGGCGATGATCGGCACCGCCGGTGCACTCGGCGATGCGGGCAGCCCGGCGGCCGATTCGACGCTGGGGCCGACGTCGGGTCTCAACGTCGACGGCCAGCACGACCACATGTGGGACACCGTGGTGCCGACCTTCCTGCATTACAACCTGCCGCTGCTGGCCTTCGGCTGGGTGGCGGTGATGGTGCTCTGACGCAGAAGCGGATGCCGGCACGAAGGTGGCCGGTCAAGGAAGCCCTCTGCGCCGAGCAGCGGAATGCGTTGCGCCTTCACGTCGTTTGCGCCTCATGGATACCGTGAACGGAACCGGAACTGCGGCTTTTCAGTCGGCGTCGCGGCCCAGCAGCTTCTGCACTTTTGCGCCCATCTTCAGGATCTTCATCAGCGTTTCGGGTGGCAGGCGTTCCATCTCCTTCATCCACGCGGTCAGCGTTTCCATGAAGTCGAGCACATCCTGCATGCGCTGCAGCGCGGCTTCGTCGTCGGCCTCGCCCTGCTCCATCACGCATTCGCGCAGCACGGTCAGCGTCGGGTCGAACTCGCGCCGCTTGCGTTCGTCGACGATGGTCCGGAACAGCTGCCAGACGTCCTTGCTGGTGTCGAAGTGGTCGCGCCGGTCACCCAGCACATGCACCACCTTGATCAGCCCCCAGCCCTGCAGCTCTTTCAGGCTGTTGCTGACGTTGGAGCGGGCGATCACCAGCGTTTCGGCGATGTCCTCGGCGTTGAGCGGTGCATCGGCGATGAAGAGCAGCGCATGGATTTGCGAGATGGTGCGGTTGACGCCCCAGCGCGTGCCCATTTCGCCCCAGTGGAGGATGAATTTCTGCTTGACCGGCGTGAGTGTCATGATCTGTTTGTTCGGTAATTTCTGTTGATTAAGAAATTAGTGAACAAACGGACGAAGCGCAAGCTTCTCAGTTGATCCGGGCCTGCTGTGTTGCGGTGTCGTAACGGCACTGCACGGCCTGCGCGCCGGCGAGCTTGGGGTAGGCGGTGACGGCGAGCGCCGTTGCCGACAGCGTGTAGACCGACTCGACGCGCACTTCGGTGTTCGTTCTGGCTGCAACGAGCGCGGCGCAAGCCTGGCGGGCTTCGTCGGCGTGCGGCACCGAGGCGCAGGCGCTCAGGCCCAGAACGGAAAGCAGGATGGTCAGGCGCATCGGGTTTCCACGGCAACGGTCGGGGCCGCCATTATCGCGGCAGCCTTCGGCGTTGCGCCAGCCGTGCTAAGGTGGGACAAACCCACGGACTGCGCCCATGCCGCTCTATCTCGCCAAACGCCTGTTGCTGATGCTGCCGACGCTGTTCGGCATTCTGGTGGTGACGTTCGCGGTGATCCAGTTCGTTCCCGGTGGTCCGGCCGACGAGCTGATCCAGCAACTGAAGGGGACGTCGTCGTTTGCCGAGGCGAGCGGCGGCGGCGGCGGTGGCGCAGCCGCGCGGCTTGGCCATCGCGGGCTGGACGCGCAGCAACTGGCTGAAATCCGCGCGCTGTACGGCTTCGACAAACCCGTCACCGAACGCTTCTGGCTGATGATCAAGCAGTACCTGCATTTCGATCTGGGCCAGAGCTATTTTCACCACGAAGACGTGTGGACACTGATCAAGTCCAAGCTGCCGGTGTCGGCCAGCCTTGGCGTGTGGAGTTTTCTCATCGTTTACGCAGTGTCGCTGCCGCTCGGCGTGGCGAAGGCCATGCGCCACGGCAGCCGTTTCGACTGGCTGACGACACTGGTGCTGATGGTCGGCTATGCGATTCCCGGCTTCGTGCTCGGCGTGCTGCTGCTGGTGCTGTTTGGTGGTGGCAGTTTCTGGCAGCTGTTCCCGCTGCGCGGACTGACCTCGGACGGCTGGGAGAGCCTGTCGCTGCTGGGCAAGGTCACCGATTACCTGTGGCATCTGGTGTTGCCGATCGCGGCGATGGTCGTCGGCAGCTTCGCATCGGTGACGCTGCTGACCAAGAACAGCCTGCTGGAGGAAATCCGCCGCCAGTACGTGCTGACCGCCCGTGCCAAGGGGCTGTCGGAGCGGCGCGTGCTGTGGGGGCACGTGTTCCGCAATGCGATGATTCCGATCGTCACCGGCTTTCCGGCCGCCTTCGTCGGCGCGTTCTTCACCGGCAGCCTGCTGATCGAGACGCTGTTCTCGCTCGATGGGCTTGGTCTGCTGTCGTACGAATCGGTGATCCGGCGCGATTACCCGGTGGTGATGGGCGCGCTATATCTGTTTTCGCTGATCGGTCTGCTGACCAAACTGCTGTCCGACCTCTGCTACGTGCTGGTCGACCCGCGGCTGCGCTTCGAGAGCGCTGCCGCATGAAGCCCATCCTCGAGCCGGCGCTCGAAGGCGTAATGACGGCACCCACCGTGACCGACAGCGTTCCGTTGTCGCCGTGGCGTCGCGCCTGGCGGCGCTTTCGCGCCCAGCGGCTGGGATTCTGCAGCCTGCTGATCCTGAGCACGCTGTTTGTGCTCAGCCTCGGCGCGGAGTTGCTGTCGAACGACAAACCGCTGGTCGTGCGTTACCACGATGCGTGGTACTTCCCGCTGGTGCAGTCCTACCCGGAAACCGCTTTCGGCGGCGACTTCCCGACGCCGGCCGATTACCTCGACCCTTACATCCGGGACCGTTTGAGCAGCGCTGGCAACTGGGCGCTGTTTGCACCCAACCCTTATGCGGCCAACACGATCAATTACTTCGCGCCCAGTCCGAATCCTGCACCGCCGTCGCGGGCCAACTGGCTGGGCACCGACGACCGCGGGCGCGACGTCCTGGCCCGGCTGCTCTACGGCTTCCGGATCTCGTTGTTGTTCGGTCTGGCGCTGACCGTGGTTGGGTGTGCGCTGGGCATCGTTGCCGGCGCCATCCAGGGTTATTTTGCCGGCCGGATCGACCTTGTCGGGCAGCGGCTGATCGAGGTCTGGAGCTCGATGCCGGAGCTTTACCTGCTGCTGATCTTTGCCTCGATGTTCGAACCCAGCCTGTTGATCCTGCTGGTACTGCTGTCGGTGTTCGGCTGGATGGGGCTGGCCGACTATGTCCGTGCCGAGTTCCTGCGCAACCGCAACCTCGAATACGTGCTGGCGGCAAGGGCACTTGGTCTGACCGACTGGCAGATCATCTGGCGCCATTTGCTGCCGAACTCGCTGACCGCCGTGATCGCCTTTTTGCCATTCCGGATGTCGGGGGCGGTGCTGGCGCTGACGAGCTTCGACTTCCTCGGTCTTGGCGTTCCGGCATCCACGCCGTCGCTGGGCGAGCTGCTGGCGCAGGGCAAGGCCAACCTCGACGCGTGGTGGATTTCGCTGCCGACGTTTGCGGTGCTGGTCGGCATGCTGTTGCTGCTGGTGTTCATCGGCGAGGCGCTTCGGGCCGCACTCGACCCGCGCGCCGACGCATGAAAAAACCGGCCAGTGGCCGGTCTTTTCATGCGTCCTGATGTATTCCGGTCAGCAGTTGCCTTTCTTGGCCTGCCCCGGCGGGCAGTGGTAGCCGCCCCGATCGTCGTCGTCATGGTCGTAATGCTTGTGCTTGCCGTCGTGCTTGCCGTTCTTCTTCCACCACTGCTCGTCGCGGTAGCGGCCGCCATCCCAGTAATAGCCCCGCGGGTTGCGGTAGCCGTACTTGGGGTGATACTGCGGATGTGCGTTCCACCAGGCAGGATCGCGGTAGCGGCCGTCGTACCAGTAATAACCGCGATCATCGCGGTCGCCGATGTAGACCGAAACGCCCGGGACCGAAATGCCGATGCTGACGTCGGCCGCGCGGGCAACGAGTGGCGCAGCGAGCGGCAGCGCAGCAAGCAGTCCGGTAATGAGCAGTTTTTTCACGGGTCCGTTCCATGCAATCGTAATGAATGCAGTCTAGCAACCGGGCAGCGAAGGCGCTGTGTACTGCTTCACACCCCGGCTAGTGGTCCAGCTTCAGACCGACGCGGGTGATCCGGCCACGCTCGAGCTCCCGCACGATCAGGGTGACAGTGCCGAACGTGATCCGGTCACCAACCACGGCGGGCCGGTGCAGCCGGTTGCGGATCAGCGTCGCCACGTCGAACTCGGCCTCACCGGCGGCCACCGGGAAGTCGTACAGCTCGGCCAGTGCGGTGAGCGGTGCATCGCCATCGAGTACGAAATCGCCGAAGAAGCTGCGCTCGTAGGCCATGCGCGCGTTCTGTGCTTCACCGTACCAGCGGCCGAGCTCGGGCAGGGCATCCTCGGTGGCGGCCAGCACGATCAGGTCGCCGGCACGCAGTCGTTCCGCCTGCCGCGGCAGCGTCAGCCGGACGCCGCGCAGCACGGCCAGCGGCTTCACGCGGCCGTGCTCGAGGTGGGGCGCGGCATGGGCGACGCTGTGTTCGCCGGGTGCATCCGCAACGATCCGGTACTGGACGATCTGCCAGTCCGCGCGGCCGGGCTGGCGCAGGCCGTGGCGAGCCAGCGGCTCGGGATAATCGGGTACTTCGACCTTGCAGCGTTTGGCCATCCACGGCACCAGCGTGCCCTGGATCAGCAGCGAAGCGAGCACGACGGCGAAGGCGATGTCGAACAGCGCTACTGCGCCGCTGACGCCGGCCATGATCGGAAACGTGGCGAGCACGATGGGCACGGCGCCCCGCAGGCCGACCCAGCTGACGAAGACGATTTCCCGCCGGCTGAACTTGAGCGGCACCAGACACAGTGCAACGGCAATCGGCCGGGCGATGAACATCAGGAAGGCCGCGAATGCCAGACTGGGGGCGATTTCCGGCAGCAAGCGGCTTGGCGTCACCAGCAGCCCCAGCAGCAGGAACATGCCGGCCTGTGCCAGCCAAGCCAGCCCGTCCATCATGCCGCGCACGCTCTCGCTGGCCGGCAGCGGCCGGTTGCCGATGACGAGACCGGCAAGGTAGATCGCCAGAAAGCCGCTGCCGCCGGCGCTGTTCACCGCCGCAAAAATCATCAGCCCGCCACCGAGGATCAGTAGCGGATACAGGCTTTCGGCGAGCGTGAAGCGGGCCGCTGCACGCGAGAGCAGCCAGCCGCCGGCCAGGCCGCCGACTGCGCCGAACCCGAACTGGCGCAGGAATTCGCCCAGCATGCTCAGTGCGCCGGGCTGGCTGGCGCCGGTCATCACGCTCAGCAGGGTGATGACGAGAAAGATGGCCATCGGATCGTTGGCGCCCGATTCGATTTCCAGCGTTGCGCCTACGCGCTCGTTCAAACGCACGCCGCCGTAGCGCAACTGGGCGAAGACGGCCGCGGCGTCGGTCGAGCCGACGATGGCGCCGAGCAGCATCGCGTGCAGCCACGGCAGCCCCAGTAGCCATGCCGCGAATGCGCCGGCCAGTCCGGCCGACACGACCACGCCGACGGTTGCCAGTGACAGTGCCGGCTTGAGCGCCACGCGGAAGCTCTGGATGCGTGTCTGCAGGCCGCCGGCGAGCAGAATGACCGCGAGTGCGACGTTGCCGACGCCGAAAGCCAGCGGGTAGTTGCTGAACTGGATCTGGCCCGGGCCGCTATCGCCGGCAAGCATGCCGACGCCGAGAAACACCAGCAGCAGGGGTAGCCCCAGACGGGCGGTGATGGTGCTCGACAAGGTGGCGAGCAGCAAGAGAAAGCTGCCCAGCAGCAGCCAGTAATTGAGTTGTCCCATCGAAAACCAGAAAAGCGGGCGGCATGAAAGTTCCCCGGTGCTTGTTGCGCCGCACACCGGCGGTCGGTACCGGTCGGCACTGACGCCGCGCGACGCTGCGGGGATGACGATTTGTAACATAAGATGGTCGCATGATGCCGCAAACCCGTCCTCCGCTTCTTGATGTGCATGCGCTCGGCGTGCGTTATCCCGGCGCCAGGTCGCCGGCGGTCGACTCCGTCGGGTTCTTCGTTGCCGCCGGCGAGACGCTGGCGATTGTCGGCGGTTCCGGCTCGGGCAAAAGCGTGACGGCCCGCGCGCTGATGCGCCTCGATCCCGATGCCGAATACGGCGGCGAAATCCGTTTCGACGGCGACGACGTGCTGGCGATGCCGCCACGCCGGCTGCGCGCCTTGCGCGGTGGCGGTATCGGCATGGTCTTCCAGGAGCCGCTGTCGGCCCTGAATCCGGTGATGAGCGTCGGTGCCCAGCTGGCCGAGGCGCTGGCGCTGCACTGCGGCTTGTCCGGCCGGGCCGCACAGGCCGAAATGGCCGGATTGTTGCAGCGCGTCGGGCTCGACGAGGCAGACCGGATGCTGGCCAGCTTTCCGCACCAGCTGTCCGGTGGCCAGCGCCAGCGTGTGCTGATCGCGATCGCCTTGGCCGGCAAACCGAAACTGCTCGTTGCCGACGAGCCGACGACGGCACTCGACGCGCACCTGCGCCGGCAAGTGCTGGTGCTGCTCAAGTCGCTGGCTACCGAGTCGGGAATGGGGTTGCTGCTGATTTCGCACGACCTGCCGCTGGTGCGGGATTTTGCCGACCGGGTTGCTGTGATGCATGACGGGCGCATCGTCGAAACCGGACCGACCGAACGGCTGTTCGCCGAACCGGCGCACGATTACACCCGGGCGCTGCTGGCGGCGCGCAGCGTCAGGCTGGCAGCGCCGCTCCCCGCGGTGGCGGCGACGCTGCTGCGCGCCCGTGGGCTGCACTGCCGTTACCGGCGTTCGCGCGGCTGGTTCCGCACGCCCGAGCATTTCGATGCGCTCCGGCCGACCGATTTCGAACTGGCGCGTGGCGAGACGCTGGGGGTTGTCGGTGCGTCCGGATCGGGCAAGACGACGCTGGGGCTGGCGGTATTGCGCCTTGTGCGCGAGGCGCGTGGCGAGATCGACTTCCGGTCCGGCGACGAGGCGGTGGCGTTTTCACGCCTGGCCGGCGAATCGCTGCGGCGCACGCGACGGCATCTGCAGGTGGTGCTGCAGGATCCGTTCGCTTCGCTGTCGCCCCGGCTCACCGTCGGCGAGATCGTCGGCGAGGGGCTGCGCGTCCATCAGCCCGATCTCGAGCCGGCCGAGCGGCGCCGGCGGGTGATCGCCGCGCTGGCCGAGGTCGGCCTCGCTGCCGACGTGGCGGACCGTTATCCGCATGCGTTCTCCGGCGGGCAGCGGCAGCGCATTGCGATTGCCAGAGCGCTGATCGTTGCACCGGACCTGCTGGTCCTCGACGAGCCGACATCGGCGCTCGATGCCCACATCGCGGTACAGGTGCTCGGCCTGCTGGCCGAACTGCAGCGCCGTCACGGCATCAGCTATCTGCTGATCACGCACGACCTGGCCATTGTCCGTGCGCTTGCACACCGGGTGATGGTGCTCAAGTCGGGTGAAGTCGTCGAGCACGGCACCGTCGACGCCGTGTTTGCGGCACCGGCACATCCTTACACACGATCACTGATTTCGGCTGCGGCCCTGCCTTGAGTAGTAGTACGCAAGCCGACCGGCAGGTCGGCAGTGGTGGCTGGCGTTTACACCTATAAGGGTTTGGTAATATTTGTTGTAACATGCGCGTCATCTGGATAACCACAAGAAAATCAGGGGTATTGGGATGCGTCGCAACGAGCCGGTCAGCGGGCAGGAAATCCGTGTCGATCCACGCCGTCCGCTTGTCAGCAAAACCGACCTGAAGGGGCGGATCACCTACGCCAACCCGGCATTTGTTGACATCAGCGGCTTCAGCCGTGACGAGCTGCTGGGCAGCCCGCACAACCTGGTCCGCCATCCGGACATGCCGCCGGCGGCGTTCGCCGACATGTGGCAGACCTTGCAGGCCGACCAGCCGTGGCGCGGCATCGTCAAGAACCGCGCCAAGAGCGGTGACCATTACTGGGTCGAAGCGTTCGTTACGCCGTTGTTGAACGACGGGCAGAAGATCGGTTACATGTCGGTGCGAAATGCCCCGAGCCCTGCACAGATCCGTGATGCGGAGCGTCTTTATGCTGCGGCCAATGCGGGTCGTGCGACGCTGGCCGCGACGCGCTGGCCGCACACGCTGGCACTCGAATGGCGGCTGGCTCTGGTGCTGGCGGTGTTGCTGATGCTGTCCGGCGCTGCACTGTGGATTGAACCGCGCTACTGCCTGGTGGCTGCGACCGCTGTCGCGGTTGCCGGCTGGCTCTGGCTGCGCTCGAGCTGGAAGGCACCACTGGCGGCGGCCAGCGAAGCCGTCGGCCAGTTGGCCGAAGGCAACTTCCGCTTCGAGACCAGGACGCGTGCGCCGCGCGAATGCGCCCGGCTGCTGTTGCAGATCGAGGCGATGCGCATCAGCCTGCGTGCGGTGATCGCCGACGTCGTGTCTGCCGCCGATACCGTCGGAACGCGTGCGGGTGCCGTTGCCGCGGCATCGGTGGCAATGATCGGGCGGGCACAAAGCCAGTCGGACGGTGTGAGCGGCGTGGCGGCGGCACTGGAACAGCTGACGGTCTCGGTCGACGAGATCCAGGAGTCGACGCGGCAGAGCGCTCAGCATGCCGACCACGCCAGCGGACTGGCGCGGCGCGGCAGCGGCGAGATGCGCGCGGCACAGGGGGCGACGCAGCAGGTGGTCGGCGTCGTCGACGAGGCAAGGGCAACGCTCGACGCGCTGTCCGACGCCGTCGGCAGCATCAACACCGTGACGCAGACGATTCGGGAGATCGCCGAACAGACCAATCTGTTGGCGCTCAACGCGGCGATCGAGGCGGCACGTGCCGGCGAACAGGGGCGCGGGTTTGCCGTCGTCGCCGACGAGGTCCGCAAGCTGGCCGAGCGGACCAGCCAGAGCACCGGCGACATCAGCGCCACGATTGCGACGATGGCGGAGCGATCCGCACTGGCACTGGCGAGCATGGCGCAGGCCGTCGATGCGGTGCAGCGCGGCACGGCCATGATCGACGATTGCGAACAGACCCTGCAGCAGATCTGCGATGCCAGCAGTGGCGTCGAGCGTGCCGCGCACGAGGTCGACGGCATGTTGCGTCAGCAGTCGCAGGCCGCCGGTGACGTAGCGGCGAGCATGGAACGGATCAGCACGCTGACCGAACAGAACGGCGTGGCGATTGCCGGCATGAGCGAGACGGCGGAAGCGCTGTCGGCGGTGGCCGACGAGCTGCACACCATGCTGCAGCAGTTCGACAAGTCGCGCTGATCGCGACCGGCGGCGCGCCGCACGGTTCAGGCGGTGACGCAGGCCGCCATCGTGGACGTACGGAAGTGTGCCGGCAGCAACTCGAGCAGCCGGGCGCAGACGCCGGGTGCCATGTCGTGCCCCATGCCGTCGATCTCGACCAGCCGGGCCTGCGGGATCTTGGCCGCGCAATCACGGCCGCACGCAGGCCGGACCAGCGGGTCATGGCTGCCGTGGACGATCAGGCTCGGGACATCGAGCCGGGCCAGTAGCGGACTGCGGTCCGGCGCTGCGGCAACGGCAAACAGCTGGCGCAGCACGCCGGCAGGGTGGATGGCCCGCGAGAGGCTGCGCTGCAGGCGTGCCCGTTGCATTTCGGCCGGCGTCGGAAAGCCCGGGCTCTGGATCACCGCGAAGTTGCGCATCATCCAGGCGATCAGCGTGTCGCGGTTGCCCGGCGCGTAGGCGTCGCGCGGCGGTCGGCGGACCAGCGCCGCCAGTGCCGCGCGTGTCGGTCCGGGCAAACCCGCTGCGCCACTGGTACTCATGATGCTGGTCAGGCTCAGCACGCGCTGCGGTGCCCGTGCGGCGACGAGCTGGGCAATCATGCCGCCCATCGACACGCCGGCGACATGGACCGCATCGATGCCGAGCGCATCCATCAGCGCCAGCGTGTCGGTGGCCATGTCGTCGAGCGAGTAGGGGGCCCTGATCGCCAGCCCCATGCGTCGTTTGAGCAGGTTCCAGGGCAGGCTGGGTGCGCCCAGCTCGTCCAGATAGCTCGACAGGCCGATGTCGCGGTTGTCGAAGCGGATGACGCGAAACCCGGTATCGGCCAGCGACTGGCAGAACTCGTCCGGCCAGCCGATCAGTTGCATGCCCAGACCCATGATCAGCACTACGGGCGGATTACCGGCATCACCGAATTGTTCGTATTCGATCTGTAGTCCGTTGGCGCTGGCTTGGGGCATGAGGTCTCCGGTCGGGTGCGGGGTCTTCCCTCGGACATCGGGGGCATTCGCATCGATTCAAGCGGAAATTGTGCCTGCTGTCGCCGGAAAAAAAACACCCCGCCGAAGCGGGGTGTGTCGGTGAGGGCACGCAGGATCAGCGCTGGAACACGACCTTGCCGTCGACCGCGTCGACATGAACCGTATCCTTGGCACCGAACTCGCCGGCCAGAATGCGCTTGGCCAACGGGTTTTCGATCTCGCTCTGGATCGCCCGCTTGAGCGGTCGCGCACCGTAGACCGGATCGAAACCGGCTTCGGCAATCTGCGCGAGCGCGGCGTCGCTGACGTCGAGACCGATCTCGAGCGCGGCCAGCCGGCCCTGAAGGCGCTTGAGCTGGATCGCGGCAATGCCCTTGATCTGCTCGGCTGCCAGCGCGTGGAACACGACGATTTCGTCGATCCGGTTGACGAACTCGGGGCGGAAATGCGCCTTCACTTCGGCGAGCACGGCGATCTTGGTCAGCTGGTAATCCTCGCCGGCCATCATCTGGATCTGCTGGCTGCCGAGGTTGCTGGTCATCACGATCACCGTGTTCTTGAAGTCGACCGTGCGGCCCTGGCCATCGGTCAGGCGGCCGTCGTCGAGCACCTGCAAGAGCACGTTGAACACGTCCGGATGCGCCTTCTCGACTTCGTCGAGCAGGATCACGCTGTACGGTTTGCGCCGCACGGCCTCGGTCAGGTAGCCGCCTTCGTCATAGCCGACATAGCCCGGCGGCGCGCCGATCAGCCGCGCGACGCTGTGCTTCTCCATGAATTCGGACATGTCGAGCCGGATGATGTGCTCGTCGGTGTCGAACAGGAACTCGGCCAGCGCCTTGGTCAGCTCGGTCTTGCCGACGCCGGTCGGCCCGAGGAACAGGAAGGAGCCGTACGGGCGGTTCGGATCGGCAAGGCCCGAGCGCGAGCGACGGATCGCGTCCGACACGACGGTGATCGCCTCGTCCTGACCGACGACGCGCTTGTGCAGTGCGTCCTCCATGTTCAAGAGCTTCTCGCGCTCGCCCGACATCATCTTGCTGACCGGAATTCCGGTCGCGCGGCTGACGACCTCGGCGATTTCCTCGGCACCGACTTGCGTACGCAGCAGCCGGGTCGGCTTGTCCTGACCCTCGGCGGCTTCGGCGGCCTTGAGCTTGGCCTCCAGCTCGGGCAGCTTGCCGTACTGCAGCTCGCTGGCCTTGTCCCATTCGCCCCGGCGCTGTGCCGCATCCATCGCGTTGCGCACCTGTTCGATCTCTTCCTTGATCGACTGCGAACCGAGCACGGCGGCCTTCTCGGCCTTCCAGATTTCCTCGAGATCCGAATACTCTTTTTCCAGTGTGCCGATCTCTTCCTCGATCAGGCCCAGACGGCGCTGCGATGCTTCGTCCTTCTCGCGCTTGACGGCTTCGCGCTCGATCTTGAGCTGGATGATCCGGCGCTCGAGCTTGTCCATCGATTCCGGCTTGGAGTCGATCTCCATCTTGATCTTGGCCGCAGCCTCGTCGATCAGGTCGATCGCCTTGTCCGGCAGGAAGCGGTCGGTGATGTAGCGGTGCGAAAGCTCGGCCGCGGCGACGATGGCCGGATCGGTGATGTCGACACCGTGGTGGATCTCGTACTTCTCCTGCAGCCCGCGCAGGATGGCGATCGTCGCCTCGACACTCGGCTCGTCGACCAGCACCTTCTGGAAGCGGCGCTCGAGCGCGGCGTCCTTCTCGATGTATTTGCGGTACTCGTCGAGCGTGGTCGCGCCGAGGCAGTGCAGTTCGCCGCGCGACAAGGCGGGCTTGAGCATGTTGCCGGCATCCATGGCGCCCTCGGCCTTGCCGGCGCCGACCATGGTGTGGATCTCGTCGATGAAGATGATGGTGTTGCCTTCATCCTTGGCGATGTCGTTCAGCACGGCCTTCAGGCGTTCCTCGAACTCGCCGCGATACTTGGCGCCGGCGAGCAGGGCGGCCAGATCGAGTACCAGGAGGCGCTTGTGCTTCAGCGATTCGGGCACTTCGCCGTTGACGATGCGCTGCGCCAGGCCTTCGACGATGGCGGTCTTGCCGACGCCGGGTTCGCCGATCAGTACCGGGTTGTTCTTGGTCCTGCGTTGCAGCACCTGGATGGCGCGGCGGATTTCGTCGTCGCGGCCGATCACCGGGTCGAGTTTGCCGGCGCGGGCGCGCTCGGTCAGGTCGATCGTGTACTTGGACAGCGCCTCGCGCTGTTCCTCGGCATTGGCGTCGTTGACGTTCGCGCCGCCGCGCACGGCGTCGATCGCAGCTTCGATTGCCGCCTTGTTGCCGCCGTTTGCTTTTAGCAGCCGGCCGGCTTCGCCCTTGTCGTCACACAGGGCAAGCAGGAACAGTTCGGACGAGATGAACGCGTCGCCGCGCTTGATCGCGGCCTTGTCGGTCAGGTTCAGCAGGTTGGCCAGATCGCGCGAGACATTGATCTCGCCGCCGTTGCCTTCGACCTTGGCCTGACGTTCGAGCGCGGTGTTCACAGCCGCTTTCAGTGGCGGTACGTTGACACCGGCGCGCGACAGCAGCGCAGCGGTGCCCGAGTCGCTGTCGTTCAGCAGCGCAGCAAACAGGTGGACCGGTTCGATGAAGCCGGCGTCATGGCCGAGCGCCAGGCTTTGGGCGTCGGCGAAGGCGGACTGGAATTTGGTGGTGAGCTTGTCGAAACGCATGGGTTCTCCTCGCAGGCGGAAGTTCTGTATGCATGCTAGATGGAGCAGGCCTGACGCATTTCAAGCGGAAAGACCTTCGGGCGCCTGGGGGTATAAATCGGCGGGACGCGCCGATGTCCGCATCGACGGCATGGGTGGCCCAGGCGACCGGCGCGTCATGCCGGCGCGATGCGGAGTTGGCCATGGCGCCTGACCGAATGCGCTGCCGGATTTCAGTGGCTGCGGCTGTGGTGTCGAGTCCGGGAACGTTTCCGGATCAGGTGTTCGGCCGGTCCACCGCTGTGGTGGCGGCGTGCGGCACACCGGCGCTGACCACGCGATTTCGGCCGAGGTGTTTGGCTTCGTAGAGCGCCCGGTCGGTACGTTCGAGGAACGACGCGATCGATTCGGTGGCCAGCGTGGTGACGCCGAAACTGGCGGTCAGCGGCTGGCGGGTGGGCCAGAGGTTGGTTTCGACCGCACGGCGCAACGCTTCCGCCAGCTGGACGGCGTGCTCGAGCGAGGTGTCGGGGCACAGCAGCACGAACTCTTCGCCGCCCCAGCGGACGAGATAGTCGCGCTGGCGGATGCGCTTGCGCAGCAGCGCCGAGAACTGCTGCAGCACCGCGTCACCCATGGCATGGCCGTGCTCGTCGTTGACCCGCTTGAAGTGGTCGATGTCGCAGAACACCGCTGCCAGCGGCCGCTCCTCGGTGATGGCCCGCGACGCTTCATCGAGCAGCGCGTCACGAATGCCGGCGCGGTTGAGCGCGCCGGTCAGCGGATCGCGTTTGGCCTTTTCGCCGATCTTGGCGTTTTCCAGCATCAGCGCCGCGTTGAGCTGCTGCAGTTCGGCCTCGCGTTCGCGACTGTGTGCCAGCGTGCTGCGCATCCGCAGCTGCCAGTGTGCGAGGTAGACCAGCGCGGCGCTCAGCCACATCGCGACGATGAACAGCGCCATTTCACCGATGCTGACCCATTTGCCGCGGAATTCGATGTAGTCGATGCGGAAATCCAGATCGGCTTTCTCGCGGACACCGGCGGTATCCAGCAGCATCATCGGTACGTTGTGCGTTTCGACCGCGGCACGTTCGATCGGAATGTTGTTGTTGTTGAGCCACCAGGACGCAACGTTGAACGCGCGCATCGGCACTTCGATTTCGCTGCCGTCGGCATGCGGTTCGAATTGCAGCTCGTTCAGCCGCCAGGTCAGCGGGTTGTCGGCCTTGGCACTACCGGTATCGAAATTGCGCAGGAACAGCCGCAGCCGCCGCGAACCGTTGCCGTCGGCTTTCACCTTGAGTGCGACGGTGGAGAAGCGGGAAAAATCGAGCCCCTGATGCGGGTCGGCGCTGAAGGTGAAACGCAGCTCGCAGTACGGCCATTCATAGACCGGGCTCAACCGGCAACGCCACAGCAGGCGCTGACCCTGCCGCTGCAGGCTGGTGACCGAAGTGCCGCCTTCATCGGTGTCGGCAATCGCCACGACGCCGTAGGCGTGTTCGCCGTCGATCCGCATGACCCGGTTCAGCCCGAGGTATTGCCACGCAAGCAGGGCGATACTGACCAGCAGCAGAATGGAAACGGCAGTGTGCAAGCGCCTGTCGGCGTCGGGGGAGTTCATTGGCAATCGGGTTTGAATGGCTGTCCTGATTACAATTAAACCGGTTTTTCAATGCAATCCACAAACTGATTGCACTGGCTGTATCCCGAAGGGCATGCCGCTATTTCCATTGGATATCGCTTGGGGATATTGTTGGCATGACGATGGAATTATCCGTTCGAAATTGCGGGCCAACTTGTTGGTAATTGTCATGATTAGTAAGTCTGGAGGAGTACATGATTTCATGTAAGTGCAGCTGCAGGACTACGTCATCATTACCAATGCCAATTGGCTGCACTGCCCGTACATTTCGCGCTTTCAGGCCCGCGTGCGAATCCGTTCCGCCATGTTTTCCCATCCAGCACTGACCTTACAGCATGCGCCGGTCAACCGGCGCAAGATGCTGCGCGCGGTCATCGCGGTCGGCCTTCCGCTGACGATCGCGTTGGTGCGGGGCGAGTTCCTGCCTGCGGTTTACGGTGCGGTGGCCGGGTTCTACACGCTGTTTGTCGACAGTGGCGGCGATACCGGCGAACGGCTGGCGGCCATCCTGTACATGACCGTCGGCATGCTGCTGGCCGGGATTGCCGGCGTTGTCGGCCACTACGTGCCCGGTTCGGCGCTGGTGCTGCTGCTCGGCTTCACCGCTGTCGCCGGCTGGCTGCAGGGGGCGGGCAGCGCGGTCGAATTCATCGGCAAGTACTGGCTGATCGCCTTTCTCTTCGGCGACAGTGCACCCGACCTGCCGCCGCTGTGCGGTACCTACGTGATCGTCGGCGGACTTGCCGGCATGTTTGCCGTACTGGTCGATCTGGCCATCGCGCGCCGTCCCGAACCGCAGAGTGCACCGATGCTGCGCGACGCGGCGCGGCACCTTTTGCGCCGTCGCCACACCAATGGTGCGTTCACCTTCTATTTCATGGTGCTGGTCGTCGTCGGTTACGTCGTCGGTCACTGGCTTGGACTGACCCGCGCCTACTGGGTGCCGCTGACCATCGTCATCGTCACCGTTTACGACCCGCGCCACAGCATCCACAAGCTGATCCAGCGTCTGGCAGGGTCGCTGCTCGGCGCCGTGCTCGGTGCGCTGATCGTGCATTTCGTCCGTGCCGAATGGGCCCTGGCGCTGTGCGTGACCGCGATGGCCGCCTGGCTGCCGGCGGCGCAGGCCCGCAACTACTGGGTCGCGGTGATTCCGATCACCGCATTGGTGATGGTGCTGCTCGATTTCGGCATCCTGCGCGGCAGCATGTCGGCAACGGATTTTGCGCTGGCCAGAATGGCCGATACCGTCGTCGGCTGCATCGTCTGCGGTGTGGGTGCCATGATCTATCTGCGCCTGTTGCCGCGGATCGAGGCGGCGCAGTCGCCACGCCGCTTGCGGCAGAAGCGGGACTAGATAGTCAAATTTGTTGACTTAAACATCCTGGGGCTGTCAATGGCTGTGAAACCGCGGCCTGACATCACGCAAGTTTCATGCTGGCGGCGTAACAAGTACCGCCACGGGGCAGGGGCGATGGACTACATTTCCCGCATCAGACATCCGTACGCTGCGCGTCCGCCTGCCGCCAACCGGTGAAACGCGGACCGGACAGAATCAGTAGCTCAGGCGCCACGGCGCCGTTGCAAAGGAAATCACACATGCAGACATTCTTCATCGCGCCGACCCGGCAGAACGTCGGCCTGACCTCGGTATCGCTCGGCGTCGTCCGGGCCCTGCAGCGTCAGGGGCTGAAGGTCGGTTTCGTCAAGCCGGTTTCGCAGGATCACCACGAGATCGAGCGTTCGACGCATTTCGCCCGTGAAATCTGCCAGATCGACACGCCGAACGGCCTGTCGACCGGGCAGGTGATCGCCCGCGTCGCGGCGGGGCAGAACGACGAACTGATGGAAGACATCGTCAGCCTGTGCATGCGCGCCGCACAGGGGGCCGACGTGCTCGTCGTCGAGGGGCTGCATGTCGACCCGAACAACGCATTCACCGCAGGCCTGAATGCCGACATCGCCCGCGCGATGCAGGCCGAGACCGTGCTGATCGCCAATGCCGGTGCGCCGGGCGCGGTCAACGAGGTCAAAGTGCTGGCTGCCCAGCTTCGCCACGAAGGACTGAACGTGGCCGGGGTGATTTTCAACAAGGCTCCGGCGACGTTCGACGCCGCCGCGCAGCCGGCGATCGACGGCATCCCGGTCTGGGGCGTCGTCCGTTACGACGCACAGCTGCTGGCGCCGCGGACGCTCGACGTGGCGCGCCACCTGAATGCGCAGGTGCTGATCGAGGGCGAGATCGCCAAGCGTCGCGTGCGCGACACCGTGATTGCTGCCCGTTCGGTGACCGAGGTGGTCGAACGGCTGGTGCCGGGGGCACTGGTTGTCAGCGCCGGCGATCGCGACGACATCATGCTGGCAACCGCGCTGGCCGCAAAGAATGGCGTGCAGCTTGCCGGTCTGCTCCTGACGCATTCGAGCCTGCCCGATCAGCGCATCCGTGATTTCTCCGCCATGGCCCTCAACAGCGGCATTCCGGTGCTGCAGACCGATACCGACAGCTTTGGCACCGCCGCACGCATTGCCCAGGTGCCTCCGGCTGTGGCGGCCGACGACGTCGAACGGATGAATGCGGTGCTCGACGCGGTGGCCGAACAGCTGTCGGCCGAGTCGCTGGCTGCAGGCGTGCGTGTTCCGGCCTCGGGCCGGATGTCGCCGCCGGCGTTCCGCTACCAGCTGATCAGCAAGGCGCGTGCCGCAAAGAAGCGCATCGTGCTGCCGGAAGGGGACGAGCCGCGCACGATCAAGGCTGCGGTGATCTGCGAAGAGAAGGGCATCGCCAGCTGCGTGCTGCTGGGCAAGCGCGCGACGATCGAATCGATCGCCGCCGCGCAGGGCGTGACGCTGCCGGCGTCGCTGGAAATCCTCGATCCGGACCTCGTGCGCCAGGAATACGTCGCGCCGATGGTCGAACTGCGCAAGAGCAAGGGCCTGACCGAAGGCCAGGCCCTCGAACAGCTTGGTGATACCGTGGTGCTCGGCACGATGATGCTGGCGGTCGACAAGGTCGACGGTCTGGTGTCCGGCGCGGTGCATACCACCGCGAGTACGGTCCGTCCGGCCCTGCAGCTGATCAAGACCGCCCCGGGTTCGTCGATCGTCTCGTCGGTGTTCTTCATGCTGATGCCGGACCAGGTGCTGGTCTACGGCGACTGCGCGATCAACCCGAACCCGACCGCCGAACAGCTGGCCGAGATCGCCAAGCAGAGCGCCGACAGCGCCCGTGCGTTCGGCGTCGATCCGAAGGTCGCGATGATCAGTTACAGCACCGGCAAGTCCGGTGCCGGCGCCGATGTCGACAAGGTGCGCTCGGCCGCCGAACTGGCGCGCGAAAAGTACCCGGAACTGGTGCTCGACGGCCCGCTGCAGTACGACGCGGCGTCGGTCGCCGATGTCGCGGCGCAAAAGGCACCGGGCAGCAAGGTGGCCGGCAAGGCGACGGTGTTCGTTTTCCCTGACCTCAATACCGGCAACACCACCTACAAGGCGGTGCAGCGCAGCGCCCACGTCGTCAGCGTCGGTCCGATGCTGCAGGGCCTCAGGAAGCCGGTGAACGACCTGTCGCGCGGCGCGCTGGTCGACGACATCGTGTTCACGATTGCACTGACTGCCATCCAGGCCGCACAAATGGATACGCATCACTGAGCGGATCGCTTTCCGCCTGAAAACGCCGGCTTCGTGCCGGCGTTTTCGCTGTTGCGGGCGAGGCGGCGTTTGCCGCATCGATGGCAATTTGTGCCGGACGGTCATTGTGCCCGAAGCGAATCGTCATGATCGCGTGGTAGAATCTACGGTTTACCCAATCCTTCGCAGCATTCCATGACCCGCGCCCTTCGCAATATCGCCATCATCGCCCACGTCGACCACGGCAAGACCACCCTGGTTGACCAACTCCTGCGCCAATCCGGCACCTTCCGCGACAACCAGCAGGTTGATGAACGCGTGATGGACTCCAACGATCTTGAAAAAGAGCGTGGCATCACGATTCTGGCCAAGAACACCGCCATCGACTACGAAGGCACCCACATCAACATCGTCGACACCCCGGGGCACGCAGACTTCGGCGGCGAAGTGGAGCGCGTACTCGGCATGGTCGATGGCGTGCTGCTGCTGGTCGACTCGGTCGAAGGCCCGATGCCGCAGACCCGTTTCGTGACCAAGAAGGCACTGGCGCTGGGCCTGAAGCCGATCGTCGTGATCAACAAGGTCGACCGTCCGGGCGCGCGTCCGGACTGGGTCGTCGACCAGACCTTCGACCTGTTCGACAAGCTCGGCGCGACCGACGAACAGCTCGACTTCCCGATCATCTACGCGTCGGGCCTGAACGGCTTCGCCAAGCTCGACCTTGCGGCAGAATCGGACAACATGCGTCCGCTGTTCGACGTCGTGCTCTCGCACGTACCGACCCCGCCGGGTGATCCGGAAGCGCCGCTGCAGCTGCAGCTGTCGGCACTGGACTACTCGACCTATACCGGCCGCCTGGGCGTCGGCAAGGTCGTCAACGGCCGGATCAAGCCGGGCCAGCAGGTTGTGGTGATGAACCACGAAGAGCAGGTCGCGTCGGGCCGCATCAACCAGGTCCTGGGCTTCAAGGGGCTGGACCGCGTGCCGGTCGACAGCGCCGAAGCGGGCGACATCATCATCATCTCGGGTCTGGACGACATCGGTATCGGCGTCACGATCTGCGACAAGGAAAACCCGATCGGCCTGCCGGTACTGGGCGTGGACGAGCCGACGCTGAACATGGACTTCATGGTCAACACCTCGCCGCTGGCCGGTACCGAAGGCAAGTTCGTCACCTCGCGCCAGATCCGCGACCGTCTGACCAAGGAACTGCTGACCAACGTCGCGCTGCGCGTCGAAGACACGGCCGATGCCGACATCTTCCGCGTGTCGGGCCGTGGCGAGCTGCACCTGACCATCCTGCTGGAAAACATGCGTCGCGAAGGCTTCGAAATGGCCGTGGCCAAGCCGCGCGTCGTTTACAAGGAAATCGACGGCCAGAAGTGCGAGCCGTATGAAAACCTGACCATCGACCTGGAAGACGAACACCAGGGCGGCATCATGGAAGAAATCGGTCGTCGCCGCGGCGAGCTGACCAATATGGAATCGGATGGCCAGGGCCGTACGCGTCTGGAATACCACATTCCGGCACGCGGCCTGATCGGCTTCCAGTCCGACTTCATGACCATGACCCGCGGTACCGGCCTGATGAGCCACGTGTTCGACGACTACGCGCCGGTGAAGCCGGACATGCCGGGCCGTCACAACGGCGTGCTGATCTCGCAGGACAACGGCGAAGCCGTGGCCTACGCGCTGTGGAAGCTGGAAGACCGCGGCCGCATGTTCGTCTCGCCGGGCGACAAGCTGTACGAAGGCATGGTGATCGGCATCCACAGCCGCGACAACGACCTCGTCGTCAACCCGATCAAGGGCAAGCAGCTGACCAACGTCCGTGCCTCGGGCACCGACGAAGCGGTGCGCCTGACCACCCCGATCAAGCTGTCGCTGGAATCGGCGGTCGAGTTCATCGACGACGACGAACTGGTCGAAATCACCCCGGTCTCGATCCGCATCCGCAAGCGCCACCTGCAGGAACACGAGCGTCGTCGTGCTGCCAAGGCCGAAAGCTGATTCGGCATCGCCCGACAAAACGGAGCCCGAGCGGCTCCGTTTTTTTTGCCCGTCTGTCGTGTCCGCCGCGACGCCTGCCGCCGGCTGCTTGTCCGCCACTCCGACCCGTCTTATCGTTTTCCGCGACCGGTTTTGAGGCCGGCAATCACAAAGGCGCTGGACGCCGGGGATGGAGAGAGCGATGAAAACGATAAAGGGCGCGGCATTTGCCGTGCTGTTGGGCTTGAGCGTGCTCGGCCATGCAGCCTGCCGCGGCGACTGGGCCGAGGGCAATACCTACACCGCCGGTGATACGGTGGTTTACAACGGCGTGGTCTACACGGCGCGCAGCACCCATACCGCCTATGTCGGCACCGGCTGGAATCCGGCCGCAACGCCAACCTTGTGGTCGGTCGGCGGGACTTGCGGCGTAACGCCGACCCCGACCCCGACCCCGACACCCTCGCCAACGCCAACGCCAACGCCGGTACCATCGCCGACACCGACACCGACACCGACACCGACACCGACACCGACACCGACACCGACACCGACACCGACACCGACACCGACACCGACACCGACACCGACACCGACACCGACACCGACACCGACACCGACACCGACACCGACACCGACACCGACACCGACACCGACACCGACACCGACACCGACACCGACACCGACACCGACACCGACACCGACACCGACACCGACACCGACACCGACACCGACACCGACACCGACACCGACACCGACACCGACACCGACACCGACACCGACACCGACACCGACACCGACACCGACACCGACACCGACACCGACACCGACACCGACACCGACACCGACACCGACACCGACACCGACACCGACACCGACACCGACACCGACACCGACACCGACACCGACACCGACACCGACACCGACACCGACACCGACACCGACACCGACACCGACACCGACACCGACACCGACACCGACACCGACACCGACACCGACACCGACACCGACACCGACACCGACACCGACACCGACACCGACACCGACACCGACACCGACACCGACACCGACACCGACACCGACACCGACACCGACACCGACACCGACACCGACACCGACACCGACACCGACACCGACACCGACACCGACACCGACACCGACACCGACACCGACACCGACACCGACTCCGGGCGGCTGGGTGCTGCAGAACACCTTCGAGAACGACACCGTGGGCCTGTATACCGCCTCGGCGTTCCAGTCCGACTGGGGAATCGCACCGGGCGAGTCGACCGGCGTCGCCGCAGGGCGGCTGTCCATCGTCGGTGATCCGGACAACCTGGCCAACAAGGTGCTGCGTGTCACCTACAAGGCCGGCCAGATCGGCGGCAATTCGGCCATGACCTTCGATGCGCCGCTCGGCGGCAACTACGGCCAGCTGTGGCTGCAGTACAAGCTGCGTTTCGACAATGCCTTCACCTGGGTCAAGGGCGGCAAGCTGCCGGGGCTGGGCGGCGGCGATACGCCGACCGGCTGCATCCAGAACGGCACGTTCGACGGCTTCACCACCCGGCTGATGTGGCGCGAGAACGGCGTCGGCTTCAGTTACCAGTACTACCCGGGCAAGAAGGAGGAGTGCGGCGACTATTACGCTGTGGCGACCAAGTTCAAGCCGGGCGTCTGGTACACGCTGACGCAGCAGGTCGTGCTGAACGACGCCGGTCAGGCCAACGGCCAGTTCCGCCAGTGGATCGACGGCAAGCTGGTGCTGCAGCAAAGCGGGCTGCTGCTGCGCAATGCCGCGGCGGTTGGCGTGTCGGCAATCAAGATGGACACCTTCTTCGGCGGCTCCAGCACCGACTGGGCGCCGGCCAGCGACCAGTACGCCTACTTCGACGACTTCCGCGTCTCGACGGCCAGTCCGCTGGCGCTGGTCGACACGCTGAAGACGCCGCCGCCGTACAACGATCCGATCGTCGGCTACAGCCAGTGGCAGACCGGCAAGACCTATGCGCAGAACAGTCTGGTGTTCCGCATCGACGGCAACGGCGTCTACCACTACTACAAGGCACGCGGCTACATCGGTACGAACGTCGATCCGCTCGCAAACGGCTTGCTCGACGTGTACTTCCAGGTGTATTCGCCGGTTCGCCTCGACAACGGGCAGAAATGGATCGAGCTGACCGAGCCGTGGCTTTGACCCGGGAACCATGAACAACAAACCCGCCATCGGCGGGTTTGTTGTTTGGGTCTGACATTCACCCGCGATGCACGGCCAGCGGTCCGTTGGCCTGGCAGACCGGCATCAGCTGAATGTTGTTGATGTTGACGTGTGCAGGGCGGCTGGCGACCCAGTAGACCGTGTCGGCGATATCGTCGGCGGTCAGCGGCTGGACGTTCTGGTACACCGCGCTGGCCTTGGCATCGTCGCCGTGAAACCGCACGTTGGAGAACTCGGTCCCGCCACACAGGCCCGGCTCGACATTGGTCACGCGTACCGGCGTGCCGAGCAGGTCGGCGCGCAGGTTGTAGCTCAGCTGGTGGACGAAGGCCTTGGTCGCACCGTAGACGTTGCCACCCGGATAGGGCCATTCGCCGGCGGTCGAGCCCAGATTGACGACATGGCCGCGGCCACGCTCGACCATGCCCGGCAGCAGTGCGCGGGTGCAATAGACCAGACCCTTGATGTTGGTGTCGATCATCCGCTCCCAGTCGTCGAGATCGGCACGCTGCGCCGGTTCGAGTCCGAGTGCGAGGCCGGCGTTGTTGACCAGCAGATCGACCGCAGCGAAGTTGGTGGGGAGGACGGCGAAGGCGGCTGCGACCGCGTCTCGGTCGGTCACGTCGAGCTGCAGCGGCAGCAGTGTCGGGCCGAGTTCCGCTGCTAGTGCCTCGAGGCGGTCGATCCGCCGGGCCGTTGCGACGACGCGATGGCCTTCGGCAACGAAACGGCGAGCGATGGCCTGACCAAATCCGGCGCTGGCGCCGGTGACGACGACGATCATGGCTTTCTCCTGCATGAACGGGCCTTTCAGGGTGCGCCAAACAGGGCATTGCGGCAACAGACAATCCTTGGCGTTTTTGGCCGGCGCAGTTGCGTATCCCGGGCGGCGTGACAGAACGCGTAGTAAGATTTACGCCATCTCACCATCTTTGCGACATCATGCCCGCACATGACGAGGCCTCGGCCAAGGTCCGGCTGGACAAGTGGCTCTGGGCCGCGCGTTTCTTCAAGACCCGCTCGATGGCCACTGAAGCGATCGACGCCGGCCACGTGCATCTGAATGGCGACCGGGCCAAGCCGGCGCGGACCGTCAAGGCCGGCGACCGGCTGCGCGTGCTGGCCGCACACGGCGAGTTCGAGCTGGTCGTGCTGGCCTTGTCCGACCGGCGTGGCCCGGCCGAAGTGGCGCGCACGCTCTACGAGGAAACGCCGGACAGCGAAGCGAGGAGGGCGCAGCAGGCGCTCGACCGCGAACTGGTACCGACGTTCGAACACCCGCTGTCCAAAGGCCGGCCGACCAAGAAATGGCGGCGGCAACTCCATGACTTTTCGCGCAAGCAGCAAGGCTGAATCCCATGTCGTTCGATGTCTCGGTAGCACCCATCTACCTGCTGTGCCGGAATGCCGCTTACGTTGAAACGATCGTCGGGCAGCTGTCGATGTACGGTCTGCGGGCGACGGCCTTTGCCCGCGCTGCCGCGCTGCTGGCCGCGATACACGGCGAGGCACCGCTGGTGGTGCTGGTCGATGAAGCCGCCTGTGACGACATGGCGCTGCCGCAGCTGTTGCCGATGATTGCCCGCCTGCACGAAGGCCCGCTGGTCTACCTGTCGCTGCCGATGGCGGCGCAGGAACAGATCGAGCTGGCCCGCGCCGGCGTGACCGATTTCCTGCCCAAGCCGTTCGATGGCCACCGGCTGATCGACCAGATCGACCGGATGCTCGAGGCCCGTTCGCCGCAGCCGGCGCGGGTGCTGATCGTCGACGACTCGGAAACGCTCGCGCACTGGGCGAGCAACGTGCTGACGATGGCGGGCATGCGCGTGCGCAGCGTCAAGAATCCGCTCAAGGTGCCGCAGCTCATCGCACTGGAAAAGCCGGAACTGATCCTGCTCGACATGTACATGCCCGAGTGCACCGGCGACGAACTGGCGCGGGTGCTGCGGCAGAATCCGGCGTTCGACGGCATTCCGATCGTCTTCCTGTCGAGCGAAACCCAGCGGGGCCGGCAGCTGACGGCCCGGCGCATGGGGGGCGACGATTTTCTGGTGAAGAACAACGACCCGGACGAGCTGATCGACATTGTCGCGATGATGGTCGACCGTTACCGCCGCCTGCGCGAACTGATGAGCCGCGACAGCCTGACCCGGCTGCTGAACCACACCCACCTGATCGAGCGACTGCTGCAGGAGGTGGCGCGCGCCCACGAGACGATCCACCCGCTGTCGTTCGCGATGATCGACATCGATCATTTCAAGTCGGTCAACGACCGCTACGGTCACGCCGTGGGCGACCGGGTGATCAAGAGTCTGGCGCGGCAACTGCGACAGGCTTTTCCCGGCGCCGATCTGGTCGGCCGCTACGGCGGCGAGGAGTTTTCGATCATCTTCCCGAATACCTCGCTGCTTCGTGCGGCGCAGCAGGTCGACGAGCTGCGGCTGGGATTCGGTGAGTTCCGGCATCTCTGCAGCAATGGCGAACCGCTGGCGCTGTCGTTCAGCGCCGGGGTCGCCCAGCTCGGCAACGGCATGCAGGCCGAACAGCTGATCGAAACCGCCGATGCGGCGCTCTACCAGGCCAAGGCGGCCGGCCGGAACCAGGTCGGCTTGGCGCGATAAAAGGAAAATCATGTCCGCTCTGCACTACCGCATCCGCCCGGCCGATCTGGCCGGTCACTACTTCGATGTCACGCTGACGATCGCCGAACCGGCCGCCGACGGCCAGATCGTCTGGCTGCCGGTGTGGATTCCCGGCAGTTACCTGATCCGCGAGTTCGCGCGCAATATCACCGGTATTGCCGCGTATAGCGGCAAACAGCCGGTCGAGCTGCGGAAGCTCGACAAGCACCGCTGGCAGGCCGCCCCGGTCACCGGACCGCTGACAATCGAGTACCGCGTCTACGCCTTCGACCTGTCGGTGCGGGGGGCTTACCTCGACGAAATGCGCGGTTTTTTCAACGGCACCAGCGTCTTTCTGGCCGTCGCCGGTCAGGAGTCGCAGCGGTGCGAGGTCGACATCGCGGCGCCACGCGGCGAGGCCGCTAGGCAATGGCGCGTGGCAACGACGCTGCCGGCGGTAAAGGTCAAGGACAGCGGTTTTGGCCGCTATCGTGCGCGCAACTACGACGAGCTGATCGATCATCCGGTCGAACTCGGCACTTTCGATCAGGAGACCTTCAAGGCTTGCGGTGTCCCGCACGACGTCGTCATCGCTGGTCGGCACCGGACCGATTTCAAGCGACTGAAGAAAGACCTGAAGAAAATCTGCGAAGCGCAGATCAGGCTGTTCGGCGAGCCGGCGCCGTTCGAGCGCTACCTCTTCATGACCATGGTCACCGGCGACGGCTACGGCGGACTTGAACACCGTGCCTCGACCGCACTGATCACCAGCCGCCCGGACCTGCCGCTGGCGCACGAAACCGAGCGCAAGGCCGGCTACATCCAGTACCTCGGCCTGTGCAGCCACGAGTATTTCCACAGCTGGAACGTCAAGCGCATCAAGCCCGCCGCGTACGCGCCGTATCCGCTTGATCGCGAGGCGTATACGCGGCTGCTGTGGGCATTCGAGGGCATCACGTCCTACTACGACGACCTGATGCTGCTGCGCGCCGGCATCCTGACGCCGCAGCAATACCTCGACCTGCTGGCGCAAACGCTGACCGGTGTCGAGCGCACCCCGGGGCGCCGGCAGCAGACGCTGGAAGAGGCCAGCCTCGATGCATGGGTCAAGTACTACCGGCAGGACGAAAACAGTCCGAACGCACTGGTCAGCTACTACACCAAGGGCGCGCTCGCCGCGCTCTGCCTTGATCTGACGATCCGCCAGCGTACCGGCGGCGTCAGGAGTCTCGATGACGTGATGCGCGCACTGTGGCAGCGCTTCGGGCGCGATTTCGACCGGCAGGGGCTGGGCGTCGGCGAAACCGAATGGGAGGCCGTGGCCAGCGAGGTTTCGGGCGTTGATCTCAAGGCGTTTTTCGATCAGGTACTGCGCTCCACCGGCGAACTGCCGGTGGCCGACCTGCTCGATGCGTTCGGTGTCGACGTACAGCAGCGGCCGCCGCTCGGAGGCAGCGACAAGGGCGGATGGCGCAGCGGGACGATCGTGGCCGGCGTCAGCATCGGTGCACGCATTGCCGCCGATCCGGCCGGCATCAAGCTGACCCAGGTCTTCGACGACGGTCCAGCCAGGGAGGCGGGGCTGGCTGCCGGTGATGTGCTGATTGCGTTCGACGGCCTGCGCACCAGCGCCTCGAACCTCGACAGTGCACTGTCGGGCTATCCGGTCGGCAGCAAGCTGGTCGTGCATGCGTTCCGTCGTGACGAACTGATCGAGCGGACGCTGCAACTGCAGGCGGCCAGATCGGACACCTGGGGGCTGCGCTTGCGCGACGAGACGGCCGGCTCGCTTCGCTTTGGATGGCTGGCGGTTTGAATTAAGTCTTTGGTAAGTTATTGCGACCGCGTATAAATTGAGGAAGTAGCTCAACACGGACGACCGCATGTACTTGCCCCTGCCCGGCTCGGGCTGGTTTTACAGCCTGCGCAACCGAATCCTGTTCGTCTTCCTGCTGATCGCACTCGGCGTCAGCAGCGTCGGTGCGGGTTACGTGTACCGGCTCAAGGCGTCGGCAATCCGTTCCGGCATTGATGAACGCCTGCGCTCGGCAGCCATCGCTGCCGAGCGCTTGCTGCCGGCGAGCCTGGCGCCACGAAACATCCTGTTCGGCGACGACGAAGCGCAAGATCCGGCCCGCTTGCAGGCCGCGATGGAGCGCTATTGCCGCCTGACCGGTGTGGATGCGCTGGGTTTTTATGCAATTGCCGGCAAAGTGCCGCGGCTGGTTGCCGGAGCCAGCGTCAACGCCCTGGCGAACAGCCGCATTCCGGTCGAGATGTTCGATGTCGGCGCAGCAGTCGACACGACGCAGGTCGCACAAACCCGCATCCAGGAGCAGGTGGCGCGGGTACTGTTCTTCCCCGGATCGTCCGGCAACGGCACGCCACGCTACGGCATCGCGGTGATGAGCGCCGATGACGGGTTCGAGCGCGCATTGCAGGCAGCCGGAATGCAGGCTGCCGTCGGTGGCGGGCTGGCGTTTCTGCTCGGCGGTCTGGTTTCCTGGCTGCTGGCAGGCTGGCTGGCGGCGCCAATCACGGCCCTGCTGGCCGCAGTGCGGCGCATGCGTGGCGGCGACTACAGCGCACGGCTGCGCTTCAAGGGAAAGGGCGAGCTCATCGAGCTGGCCGACAATTTCAATGCGATGAACGAGGCCGTTGCCGAACGCGAACGGCTGATTCTGCGGCAGGCCTTCGAGGACGGGCTGACCGGCCTGCCGAATCGTGGCCGCATGCTCGAGCTGATGCAGGCGCACATCGTCAGTGACGGTTCGCCGTTTGTCGTGCTGCTGATCGACATCAACCAGTTCAAGTACGTGAACGACTACCTCGGTTACCAGACTGGCGATGCCATGCTGGTGGCGCTGGCGCGACGACTGTCCGGGCTGATGCACCAGCGCGGCGAGCTTTGCGCCCGGCTGCCCGGCGACGAATTTGCACTGCTGTTTCCCGACACGCTGATCGGCGCTCTGCCGAGGCTGATGACGCGACTGGAAGCCGCACTGGTCGATCCGGTCATTGTCAGTGGTCAGCGGCTCGACCTCAGTGTCGGCATTGGCGTGGCGGCCTACCCGGAGCACGGCGACACGGCGGAGCTGCTGCTGCGGCATGCCGAAGTCGCGATGTACCTTGCCAAGCGCGATCACGCGGCGTACGCGATCTACTGTACCGAGACCGAGACGCATCGCCGCAACCGGACCGCCTTGCTCGCCGATCTGCGCGAAGCCATCGACGGCGGCCAGTTCCGGGTCCATTACCAGCCCAAGGCGCTGCTGCGGGACGGTTCGGTGAACAAGGCCGAGGCGCTGGTGCGCTGGACGCACCCCGAACGCGGCTGGATCACGCCCGACGAGTTCATCCCGTTTGCGGAGCAGACCGGCAGGCTGAAATCGATCACCCACTGGGTGCTCAACGAAGTCGTCGGCCAGCTGGCGCGCTGGCACGACAGCGGCCTGACCCTCTGCGTGTCGGTCAATGTCGGCATGAGCGACGTCGAGGACGACGCCTTCGTGGCCTTTGTCGATCGTGTGCTGCGGCAGCATCACGTCGAGCCGGCACAACTGTGCCTCGAGATTACCGAGACCGGCATGATGCATCGGCCGCAACAATTGCTCGTCAATCTGGACCGGTTGCGCCAGTTGGGCGTGTCGCTGTCGATCGACGATTTCGGCAACGGTTACTCGTCGTTCGGCTACCTCGCTCAGATGCCGGTGCACGAACTGAAAATCGACCGGACCTTCATCGAGCGACTGGAACACAACTTCGAGAACATCTCGATCGTCCGCTCGATCATCGAGCTTGGCCATATCCTCGGTCTCGACGTCGTCGCCGAAGGGGTCGAGACGCAAGCGATCTGGCAGGCGCTTGCGGTGATGGGGTGCGACGAGGCGCAGGGCTATCTGATAGCCAGGCCGATGCCGGCCGACGAGCTGGCCCACTGGCTGGAAAAGGGCTTCGACATGCCACCGGCGGTGCCGAACATGGCAACGGTGCTGTCGACCTGAATCTGGTGCCAACGGTCCGGCACCGCATCCGGACGCGGATCTGCAACAGGTCTAGACGTCACAACCTCGTAATAAGCGCTGCCTAGAATCCGCTGCGATTTCCCACCCCCCACAAGGATCGCAGCATGAAACTCGTCAACCGTCTCGCCTTCGGTCTTGCCTGCGTATTTGCCGGCAGCGCGTTCGCCGACACCACGCTGACCGTCTACACGGCGCTGGAAGCCGACCAGCTCAAGGCCTACCAGCAGAAGTTCGAAGAAGAAAACCCGGGCATCAAGATCAAGTGGGTGCGCGATTCGACCGGCATCATCACCGCCAAGCTGCTGGCCGAAAAAGCCAACCCGCAGGCCGATGTGGTGATGGGCGTTGCCGCCTCGTCGCTGCTGGTGCTCGAGAAGGAAGGCATGCTGCAGGCCTACGCGCCCAAGGGCGTCGACAAGCTGTCGAAGGCCTACGTCGATTCGGCCAACCCGCCGGCCTGGGTGGGCATGGACGTCTGGGGGGCGACGATCTGTTTCAACACCGTCGAAGCGGCCAAACTGGGTCTCAAGAAGCCGGAAAGCTGGCATGACCTGACCAGGCCCGAGTACAAGGGCAAGATCGTGATGCCGAACCCGGCGTCGAGCGGCACCGGCTACTTCGACGTCTCGGCCTGGCTCAAGGTCTTCGGCGAGAAGGACGGCTGGACCTATATGGACAAGCTGCACGACAACATTGCCCAGTACACGCACTCGGGTTCGAAGCCCTGCAAGCAGGCGGCGGCCGGCGAGTTCCCGGTCGGCATCTCGTTCGAGTACCGTGCGGCCAAGCTCAAGGAAGGCGGTGCACCGATCGATCTCGTGTTCCCGAAGGAAGGTCTGGGCTGGGACGTCGAAGCCACGGCGATCATGAAGGGCACCAGGAACGCCGATGCGGCGAAGAAGCTGGCCGACTGGTCGGCATCGCGCTCGGCCAACGAGCTGTACGAAAAGAACTTCGCCATCGTCGCCATGCCGGGTGTCGCCAAGCCGAACGCGCACATTCCGGGCAACTACGAACAGCTGCTGATCAAGCAGGACCTGAAGTGGTCGGCGACCAACCGCGACAAGATCCTGGCCGAATGGACCAAGCGTTACGACGCCAAATCCGAACCGAAGAAGTAAATCGGGACCGGCTCAGCAGACAGCCCCGCAATGCGGGGCTGTTCCGTTTCCGGCACGGGCGCCAAAGTCGTCTAGACGTCATGGGCGCGTAATACAGCCCGTCTAGAGTGGCGCCATGTCTGAACGGAACGGAAACATCATGGCCCTCGACTGGCTGGCACTGGAAAACCTGCTGCGACATCAGGCAGGTGCGCTGTATGGTGGCGAAGCCATTTCGCAGCTGGCGCATGCATTGCAGAGCGCCGAATGCGCCGAACGCGACGGTGCGCCGGCAGCGTTGATCACCGCGGCGCTGTTGCACGACATCGGCCATCTTGTCGCGGAACAGGGTGATGACGATATCGCCGACGGCATCGACGACCGGCATGAGCAGGTAGGTGTGGCTGCGCTGAAAACGCTGTTTGCCGACGACGTCATCGCGCCGATCGCACTGCACGTGGCCGCCAAGCGCTACCTCTGCGCGGTCGAGCCGGGCTATCTGGCCGCGCTGTCGGCCGCGTCGCGTGCATCGCTGGCGCTGCAGGGCGGCGTGATGGACGGACTGGAAGCCGATCGCTTCGCCGCCAATCCGCATGCAAGGGCGGCGGTTGCGTTGCGGCGCTGGGACGACGAAGCCAAGGTGGCCGGCAAGACGACGCCACCACTCGCCCATTTCCTCGCCATCGCCCGCAGCGCGGCGCGTGCCACGGCAGGAGCAGCGCAATGAACCGCGACTGGCAACAGACGAGCGGTACCGTGGCCGATGCCTTGCGCATCGAGCGGGTCGCCAAGCGTTTCGGTGCATTCACGGCGCTCGACGGTGTTTCGCTGTCGGTGAAGAAGGGCGAGTTCCTCTGTCTGCTCGGTCCGTCGGGCTGCGGCAAGACGACCTTGCTGCGCATCATTGCCGGACTGGAGGCCGCCAGCGACGGTGCGCTGTTCATGACCGCCGGCGAGTCCGAACGCAACGTGACGCGGCTGCCGGCATCGCAGCGCGACTACGGCATCGTGTTCCAGAGCTATGCGCTGTTTCCGAACCTGACCGTCGCACAGAACATCGCCTACGGCCTCAAGGGGAGGCGCGAGGACAAGGCGCTGCGCGTGACCGAATTGCTGGCGCTGATCGGTCTGCCCGGCGCCGGGTCCAAGTATCCGGCACAGCTTTCCGGTGGCCAGCAGCAGCGCATCGCGCTGGCGCGGGCGCTGGCGACAAGCCCGTCGCTGCTGCTGCTCGACGAGCCGCTGTCGGCGCTTGATGCCCGGGTGCGCGAGCACTTGCGCCGCGAGATCAAGGCGTTGCAGCAGAAGCTGGGCGTCACCACGATCATGGTGACCCACGATCAGGAGGAGGCGCTGACGATGGCCGACCGCGTGGTGGTGATGAACCACGGTGTGGTCGAGCAGATCGGTACGCCCGAGGACATCTATGCGCGACCGGCAAGCCGCTTTGTCGCCGGCTTCGTCGGCCAGTCGAACTGGCTGGCGGCGACGTCGGCCGGGGTCGGTCAGGTGCTGCTGGGCGATGCGCTGCTTGGTGCGACCGTGACGCCGCCACGACCGGACGGCCATCCGCTCGAACTCTTCATCCGTCCCGAGGACGTCCAGCTGCACGCAAACTGGAGCCCGGCCGAAGCGCAGGTCGCCAACACCGCGCTGGCCCACGTGCGAAAGATCGAACTGCTCGGTGGTTTCTACCGGATTGCGCTGTCGGTGCCCGGCTGGGGCAGCCAGCCATTGCTGGCCGACGTCAGCCGTGGCGAATTCGAGCGGCTGAACCTCTCGCCCGAACGTCTGGTGCCGGTGTCACTGCCCGCGAACCGCCTGCGTGCCTTTGTGCCTGCCGGTGCGGCATCGGCTGGAGCGACAGCATGATCGCGCTGCGGGCGCGGGCGCGGGCGCGCATTGCGCCGGAGCGAAGCCAGTACGCCGCCGCCGGCCTGCTCTGGGCACTGGCCGCAGCACTGGTGGTGTTTCTGGCGCTGCCGCTGGCCGCCATCCTTGGCAAGGCGCTGAGCGGCGACGACGGCCATTTTGCCGGGTTAGCGCAGTTTGTCGCGATTGCCGGGGGCGAGCGTTTCTGGAGCGCGGTATCGAACAGCCTGGCCGTATCGGTGACGACGACGCTGATCGTGCTGCCCCTGGCCTATGTATTTGCCGCGGCGCTGACGCGGACGCGCATGCCGGCCAAACCGCTGTTCCGCGCGCTCGCGCTGATTCCGCTGCTGGCACCCTCGTTGCTGCCGGGCATTGCGCTCGTCTACCTGTTCGGCAATCAGGGCGTGCTGAAGGGCTGGTTTCCGGACGGCAGCATCTACGGCTTTTCGGGCATCGTGATCGCCGAAGTGTTCTTCACGTTTCCGCATGCGCTGATGATCCTCGTGACGGCGCTGTCGGTTGCCGATGCACGGCTGTACGAGGCGGCAACGGCGCTCGGGGCCGGCCGCATCCGCCGCTTCCTGACCGTGACGCTGCCGGCGGCACGTTACGGCCTGATCTCGTCGGCCCTGGTCGTGTTCACGCTGGTCATCGTCGATTTCGGTGCGCCCAAGGTCATCGGCGGGCAGTACAACGTGCTCGCGGTCGAGGCCTACAAGCAGGTGATCGGCCAGCAGAACTTCCCCAAGGGCGCCGTCATCGGCGTGCTGCTGCTGCTGCCGGCGGTACTCGGATTCGTGATCGACCACCTGCTGCAGAAACGCCAGCGGGCCCTGCTCACCGCGCGAGCGCAACCGCTGGTGGTAAAGCCGAATGTCTGGGTCGACGGGCTCGGCGTGCTGGCATGCACACTGATCGGTGCAGCCATGCTGCTGATCCTCGGCACCGCGGTTGCCGCGGCCTTCATCAAGCTGTGGCCGTACAACCTGACGCCGACACTGGCGCATTTCGACTTCGACAATATGGATGGCGGCGGCTGGGCGGCATTCTTCAACAGCGTGAAGCTGGCGCTGGCGACCGCGTTGTTCGGCACGCTGACCGTGTTCGGCGGTGCCTATCTGGCCGAAAAGACGCCAGTCGCACCGGTTGCGCGGCAGCTGGTGAGGATGCTCGCCATCCTGCCGATGGCGGTACCCGGTCTCGTGCTCGGGCTGGGCTACATCTTCTTCTTCAACGATCCGGCCAATCCGCTGCACTTCCTCTACGGCTCGATGACGGTGCTGGTGCTGTGCTCGATCGCGCACTTCTACACCACGGCCAACCTGACCGCGACCACGGCGCTCAAGCAGCTCGACGCCGAATTCGAAGCCGTCGCGGCGTCGCTCAAGGTGCCGTTCTGGACCACGCTGTGGCGGGTGACGCTGCCGGTGTGCCTGCCGGCGATGCTGGATATCGCCCGGTTCTACTTCGTGTCGGCGATGTGCACGGTGTCGGCGGTGATTTTCCTCTACACGCCCGATACGGTGCTGGCTTCGGTCGCGGTGCTGAACATGGATGACGCCGGCGACACCGCCGCCGCCGCCGCGATGGCGACGCTGATCGTGGCGGTGTCGGCCCTGGTCTGCCTGGTGTTCAGCCTGACCGCGTGGTGGCTGGGCCGCAAGACGCAGGCGTGGCGGACGCGTTGACGGCAGTTTGGCCGGGGCGGTGCCCCGGTTTTTTAGTGATGAAAAATTCGTCTAGATGACTGAGAGAGAATGATGAGAGAAGCCATTTTGCTCACCCCGGGGCCACTGACGACCAGCCTGGCAACCAAGACCGCCATGCTGACCGACTGGGGATCCTGGGATTCCGCGTTCAACGCGTTGACGGCAGGTGTCTGCAACGACCTGGTCAATATCGTCCACGGCAGCGACACGCATGTCTGCGTGCCCTTGCAGGGCTCGGGCACCTTTGCCGTCGAAGCCGCGATCGGCACGCTGGTTCCGAAGGACGGCAAGCTGCTGGTACTGGTCAACGGCGCTTATGGCCGCCGGATGGCGCAACTGACCAGGGTCATCGGCCGTCAGGTCGACGTGTACGAAACCGCCGACGACCGGCCGGCCGACCCGGCCGAAATCGCCGCGCGGCTGGCGGCTGATTCGGCGATCACCCATGTCGGCGCCATCCATTGCGAAACCAGCACCGGCATCGTCAACCCGCTGGCGGCGATTGCCGCCGTGGTCGAGTGGGCAGGGCGCAGCCTGATCATCGACGCCATGAGCGCGTTCGGGGCCCTGCCGGTCGACGCGCGCGAGATCCGGTTCGACGCGCTGATCGCGACCAGCAACAAATGCCTCGAAGGCGTGCCCGGCGTCGGTTTCGTCATCGCCCGGCGCGATTCGCTTCTGGCGGCGAGCGGCAACAGCCACTCGCTGGCGCTCGATCTGGTCGACCAGTACCTTTACCTGCAGAAAACCGGCCAGTGGCGCTTCACACCGCCGACCCACGTTGTCGCCGCGCTGGCGGCCGCGCTCGATCAGTATCACGCGGAAGGCGGCCAGCCGGCGCGACTGGCCCGCTACTCGGCCAATTGCCGCCAGCTGATTTCCGGGCTGGCACGGATCGGGCTGAAGCTCTTCCTCGAACCGTCGCTGCAGGCGCCGATCATTGTCACCTTCCACGCACCGAACCATCCCGACTACGACTTCAAGCGCTTCTACGAAGCGGTGCGCGAGCGGGGCTTCGTGCTTTATCCGGGCAAGCTCACCGCGCTCGAAACCTTCCGCGTCGGCTGCATCGGCGCCATCGACTCGGCCGAGATCGGCCAGGCGGTGGCGGCGATTGCCGATGCACTGGCCGAACTCGGCTGGACCCACTGATCTGTCGCGGCCGGCAAAACCCCGCTGGCATCGTTGTGCTCGCTTGCCGTACTTGCTTGTACTGTCTGCGCTTCGCACGCCTTGCCAGCGGGGTTTTTCCGGCCGCTCTGTGTTACTAGGAGCATACCCATGAACTACCGCTATACCCGCCGCTATGCCGGCAAGCTGCAGGCCGTCATTTTCGACTGGGCCGGTACCGTCGTCGATTTCGGCTCGTTCGCACCAACCCAGGTGCTGATCGATGCACTGGGCGGCTTCGGCATCGACGTCCATCTGGCCGAGGCACGCGTGCCGATGGGGTTGGCCAAGTGGGACCACATCCGGGCGCTGGGCGACATGCCGCAGGTCGCCGCACGCTGGCAGGCCAGGTACGGCCGCGCGATGAGCGACGGCGACGTCGATGCCGTTTACGAGGCGTTCATGCCGTTGCAGGTGGCCCGGGTCGGCCAGTACTCGCAACTGATCCCCGGTGCGCTTGACGCGATCGCCGTGCTGCGCGGGCAGGGCATCAGGATCGGTTCGTGCTCGGGCTATCCGCGCGTGGTCATGGACACGCTCATCCCGATTGCCGCGGGACGCGGCTATTTCCCCGATTGCACCATTGCCACCGACGACCTGCCGGCCGGCGGCCGGCCGGGGCCGTGGATGGCGCTGGAGAACGTCAACCGGCTCGGCATCAGTGATGTTGCGGCCTGCGTCAAGGTCGACGACACGGTGCCGGGCATCTTCGAAGGGCTGGCCGCCGGGATGTGGACCGTCGGCCTGTCGGCGTCGGGCAACGAAGTCGGTCTGACCCACGAGGAGTGGGCGGCGCTGAGCCCGGCGGAGCAGGCCGCGCGCCGGGCGCCGGCCGAAGCCAAGCTCTACGCTGCCGGTGCGCATTTCGTCGTCGACAGCATTGCCGATCTGCCGGCGGTGATCGACGAGATCAACGCACGTCTGGCGCGTGGAGAGCGCCCGTGATTCAAGCCGCGCGGCAACCGGCCGTGATGGGCGCACGACAGTGCGACGTTGCCATCGTCGGCGCCGGCATCGTCGGCCTGGCGCATGCGCTGGCGGCGGTCAAACGCGGCCTGCGGGTGACCGTGTTCGAGCGCGACAGGCAGCCGCTCGGCGCGTCGGTGCGCAATTTCGGTCTCGGTCTCGCGCTCGGGCAAACGCAGGGCGAGATGCATGCGCTGGCGCACGCCAGCCGCGAAATCTGGCTCGACGTCCTGCCCAGGGCCGGCTGCTGGCACAAGACGCAGGGCAGCGTGACCGTGGCGCGCAATCCGGTCGAGCAGGCCGTGCTCGACGAGTTCCAGTCCTTGCGCGGTGCCGAGTACGGAACGCGACTGCTGAGCCCGGCCGAGGTCGGCGATTTCGGGCTGCCGACCGGGCAGGTGGCGGGGGCGCTGTTCAGTGGCGACGAGATCGCGTTCGAATCACGCGTGGCGCTGCCGCGCATCGTGGCCTGGCTGGCCGAGGTGCATGGCGTCGAGTTCGTGTTCGGTACGCAGGTCAACGCGATCGACCTGCCGGCGGTGACGACGAGTCGCGGCATCTGGCAGGCCGGGCAGGCCATCGTTTGCGCCGGTCACGATTTCCAGACGCTGTTTTCCGACGCCTATGCCGAGCCGCCCCTGCAGCGTTGCGCGCTGCAGATGCTGCGCGTCGCCAATCCCGGCCTGACGCTGGGGCCGGCGTTCATGACCGGCATGTCGACGTTGCGCTACGGCTCGTTTGCCGGGCTGGAGACACTGGCCGCGTTGCGGCGCCAGCTCGACGACGCCGATCCGGTCTGGCTTGCCGAGGGCATTCACCTGATCGTCCAGCAGGTCGGCGAAACGGGCGAGCTGCTGATCGGCGACTCGCACCGCTACGGCGAATCGGTGGGCCCGTTCAACAGCGAGGCGATCGATGCGCGTCTGCTTCAGCTGGCCGAATCGCTGCTCGGGCGGCGATTGACGGTGCTCGAACGCTGGCAGGGGGTGTACGCCAGCGGCCCCGACGGTTACCTCGTGCGCGAGGCGGCGCCGGGCGTTACGGTGGTGGCGATCACCTGCGGTATCGGCATGAGCGTGTCGTTCGGGCTGGCCGAACGCGTAGTGGCGAACGCCCTGGCTTGACCGAGGCGGCGCGTGACACGGAATGTCGTGTCGCGCACCACCTTTCGTTGAGCGGACTCACTGTCTGGTGTAGTGCTTGCCTTCGAGATCGCCGTCGACGACGACCAGCTGGTCGTTCTCGACGCGCAGTTTCATGGTCTTGAACGCCTGCGGCATCTGCAGCTTCATGTCGGCGGGAGCGAACGCGGCGAGGCGCGCGGCCGCCCGGTCTTCGGGGACGGTCAGCCATTGCCATGCCGTGTTGCTGCCCTGATGGCGCAAGCCGACGCGTGACCAGCTTTCCGTGTCGGGCATGCTGATAGCGGCCTCGCCGTTCTGCTCGGTCACCGCCGTCGCCGTTTTCCCCGATTTGGCCTCGAACTTCACTTCTACACCGGGCTGGGGCCCCGTCCGGGGAACGCCGACAATGGCAATCCACTGTCCGGGCTCGGCCGGCTTCCTGATATTCATCTCGTCAGGCGTAAACGGGCGGAAGTCCGCTTTTTTGCGCGGTTGTTGCGTCGACAGCACCAGAGACGTGCCTTCGAGCTGCCACTTGCCTTGCGCGAAGACGTCCATGGCGCCATAGCTCAGGAACCAGTCGAAGCGTTGGTCCGGCGCGAGCTGGAGTTCGGAGCCGACCTCGCGCACGCCCTGCAGGTACCAGTGGCCGGTCAGTTGTGCGGGTTCGGGATTGGCGGCAACAGTACACGTTGCCGCGAGGTACAGCAGCGCAGCAAGGCGACGGGCCGATTTGAAGGGCAGCATTGTCTTCGTCCGGTTGATGGCAATGCAGATGATTACATTTTCATTACTTGATCGGAAATGATTTTGCCGTCACGGACTGTGGTCCCGGGCGGGAAGGTGCCGCCAGCCGGCTGTGCGGGACGAAACGTGTCGGGAACGCGACGGTTACAGATCGCAACAGCGGGCAGGGGGGCGGCTGGCTATGATCGCCGCCGCGGTGCGCGCTGCACCGTCCACTACCGGTTCCTGCACGATGTCCTCCGCCTGCCAAACCTGCGGCGCCTGCTGCGCCAGCTTTCGCGTGTCGTTCTACTGGGGTGAAACCGATGCCTGCCCCGGCGGGACGGTGCCGGCCGAGCTGACGACGCCGATCAACCCGTGGCGGGTGGCGATGCGCGGCACCGAGACCGCGCCGGTGCATTGCATCGCGCTGCAGGGCGAGGTGGGCATCTCGGTCGGCTGCGGCATCTACACGCGGCGTTCGAGCACCTGCCACGAGTTCACCGAAGGCGACGAGCGCTGCAACGATGCACGGGCGCGACACGGGCTGCCTGCACTGGGTCTCGTAAAGGCATAGCCGCGGCCTCCCCGGTCATGCCGGTGGCGCGTGGCATACGGCGATGAGCCTCAGTCCGGCTGCGGGCGCATCAGATAGGTCAGCAACTGCTGCGCGTGAACCGACAGCTCGTCACGGTTTCGCAGACAGATACGCAGTTCCCGACTGGCCCAGGTGTCGCCCAGACTCACGATCCGGGTCGGCAGTTCGCGAACGAATCGCGATGCAGCCGCTTCCGGGAGCATCGCAATGCCGACCTGTTGCGCCACCAGTTGCGCAATGGTGCCGAAACTGGGCGCCCGCACGCGGATTCGCAGCGGTTTGGCATTGCGGATGGCCATTTCCTCGATGAAACGCTGCATGGAGCGATCCGGCGGCAGGCAGACAAAGGGATAGTCGAGCGCGTCGATCAGCCGGACATGGCCGGTGTCCGCGAGCGGATGTGCTTGCGACACCAGCAGCACCAGCCTGTCCTGCCGGAACGGCAGCGACATCAACGCGTTTGTGGGCAGGTTGCCGTCGAACACGCCGAGATCGGATTCGCCGTCCTGCACGGCCTGGAGAATCTCGCTGCTCTTGCGCTCGACCAGTTGCAGGTCGACCTCCGGGTAGTCGGCCAGAAAGGGGCCGAGCGCCGCCGGCAGAAAGGTACTGTTGGCGACGGTGGTGGCTGCCAGACGCAAGCTCACCCGGCGCTGGCCGGCGAGATCGTCCAGCGTGTCGTTCAGCTTCGCCGTTTCGATCAGGACCTGGCGCGCGCGGTCGAGGACCAGTTGCCCGGCGGGTGTGGCCTGCATGCCCTCGCTGCTGCGGACGAACAGGCGGAGCGCACAACGCGATTCAAAGTTGCGCAAGCGATTGCTGGCCGCCGAAACGGCAATCGGAAACGTGGCCGCGGCCTTGCTCAGGCTGCCGAGTTCTTCGATGGCCAGCAGCAATTTGAGGTCGACGAGATCCAGATGCATGGTGTTCTGATTTGGAGAACGCAATGTGCGTGGAATGCTAATTCTACGATCTGTTGATTCACGACAGAATAAGGATGTCTTTTCTACGGCAGGCATTCATGAACGCATGGACGCAAAACTGGCGGCGCTGGTGTGCCGATGGGCGCATGTACGCCATCCTTTCCGCTGCGGGTTTCAGTTTGAAGGCCATTTTCGTCAAACTGGGCTACGCGGCCGCGCCGGTTGGTGCGCTGACCCTGCTGACCATGCGCATGGGGCTGGCGCTGCCCCTGTTCGTCTGGCTGATCTGGCTGAGCCGCCGGACGTCGAGCCGGTCCGCGCTCGGTGCCAGGGACTTGATGCACGTGGTGGTGCTCGGGGCACTGGGATATTACCTGTCGAGCCTGTTCGATTTCTACGGTCTGGAGTCCATCAGTGCCGGGCTGGAGCGGCTGATCCTCTACCTGTATCCCACACTGGTGCTGGTGTTCCACGCCGTGGTCATCCGTCGCTGGCCGGGCATGCCGGTGGTTCAGGCCATGGCGGTCTGCTATCTGGGCTTGGGCATTGCCTTTGTCCACGATGCGGGCGTGGCCGGACAGGGAGCGCAGCTGTGGACCGGAGCGGCCTGGGTGTTTGCCAGTGCGGTCACCTACGCCCTCTATTACCTGGGTACCGGCGCGATGCTGCGCCGCGTCGGTTCGATGCGTCTGGCCGGGCTGGCAGGCAGCGCATCCTCGGTGCTGGTGCTCGCGCATTTCCTGTTGCGCGGCCATCCGCTGCAGTTGTTCGATCTTCCGCCGGCGGTCTGGCTGTATGCCGCACTGATGGCCTTGGTGTCGACGGTCCTGCCGGTGTACTGGATGGCGCAGGCTATCGAGCGGATGGGGGCTGCTCAGGCTGCGGCGATCGGCAATCTGGGACCGGTGCTGACCCTGTTTGCGTCGTGGGGGCTGCTCGGTGAGACGCTTTCGGTCTACCAGATCGCCGGACTGGCGCTGGTGCTGTTCGGTGTATCGCGGCTGAAGCCGGAGCGGAGTGCGAGCGACCGAAGTCAGGCGGCTGGTGGCGGGGCGCTGGCCGGCTTGCAAGCGCAATCGGAACGCAGGCTTTAGCTGGCGCGTGGACGTTGCCGCAAGTCGCGGTCAATCCAGTCCCAGTAGCGCCCGCAAGTCACGCACGTCGAAGACCTGATGGCCGGTCCCCGCCGACTGCATCAACCGTGTGCAGGCTTCGGCGATGCGCGGGCTCGTCAGTGGCGTGACCGAGCGCGGCAGCATGTAGGCGAACTGCGCCAGATAGGACGCGTGGAACCGCGCCAGCCAGCCTTGCCCGGTTGGCGGCGTCCTGAACACGGTCGGGTGGACATGTGCGACACGCTCGAACGGCAGCAGCGCCAGCTGCCGGCCAGTTTCGCCGGCGGCCAGCGGCAGGTGGCGCATCATCTGCGCACTGGGCGGCATGGCCTCGATCAGGCAGAAGCGTCGGGCACCGGCCCGCGCCGCGGCTTCGGCCAGCGGCACGATGTCTTCGTGGCGTACCGCCTGCAGGCCGGCATCCCGCTGGTTCGCCAGACCGCGCTCGCCGACGTGGCAATACACGTCGTCGACCCTGGGCAGACGGACGGCTGCCAGTTCGGCGTGATCGAGCGGATCGCCGACCAGCTGGACTTCGTCACAGCGCGACGTACTGCTGAGCAGCGGCTTGCTCGTCAGCACCCAGACGTGGCGGTACTCGACCAGCAGCCGGTTCAGCAGCGCCTCACCGAGCCGGTTGACCGCGCCGACGATCAGCGCGGTCCGGCGCCGGTCCGCTTCGGGGGCGACCTCCTGCAAGGCGCCACGCAGGTCGAGGTACGGTTTGGCAGCAGGCCTCATCGGCGGGTGATCTCGTCCCAGGTCTTGTTCAGCCGTTTCAGCGACACCGGGTACGGCGTTTTCAGTTCCTGCGCGAACAGCGAAATGCGCAGCTCCTCGATCATCCAGCGGAACGGTGCCAGCGGCGCGGTATCGCGGCCTTCGCGCTGCCAGCGATCAAGCTCGCCCACCCAGCGCTGCCACAGCTCGGTGATCTCGGCGTTGCGCTGGCCGTCGCGCTGCGGATTCGCGACGCGCTTCTCGAGCCGGACGCGGATCGCCTTCAAATACAGCGGCAACCGCGGCAGCTGCTCCCACGGCGTCGCGGCGAGGAAGCCCTGATATACCAGGGTGCCGAGCTGCTGGTTCAGCGCGTGGGCGAGGTTGCCGGACTTGTTCGCCGCCATCACCACCGGTACATACTCGGCGACCACGGCCGCCAGCGTCCGGACCACCGCATCGCGCACGCTCGGCAGCCGGACCTTGGCGCGCGACTTCTGGTTGTCGAAGTCCTTCTTGCTGCGCGGCAGTTCATCGTCGCCGACGAAGGCGCGGTCGCAGATCGCCGCGACGATGTCCGCCATCAACTGGTCGGCGTTCTGGGTGCCGCGCAGCGCAATTGCATGCTGCTGGAAGTTCGGTACCGATTTTTCGAGCTGTTTGACGTGCTCCTTCAGTTCGAGCCGCATCAGCCGCACCACGCCCTGGCGGTGCGCGTCGTCGGCGGCGTGCGCCGTGTCGAACAGCCGGATTGCGCAGATCTCCTCGTCGGGCACCAGCGCCGGATAGCCGGTCAGTTTGCGACCGTGACGCTTGAAGGTGATCTGCTCGGGCAGGTCGCCGAAGTCCCACTTCACGATGCCGGATTTTTCGATGCCGGCATCGTCGGCCTCGTCGCGGAACGTCAGCTGCGCGGCTTCGCCGAGCTGGGCACGGATCGCGATCAGGTCGCGGCCTGCTGCAAGCTCCTGGCCGGCGTCGTCGACGACACGGAAGTTCATCAGGAGGTGAGGTGGCAGCACCGACGGATCGAAATCCTCGGCAGTCACCGTCAGCCCGGTGCCGCGCGTGACGGCGTGTGCCAGCTGCGGCAGCAACGGTGCCTCGCGATCGGCCTTGTCGAGCTCGGTCAGCATCTTCGTCGCGAACTCGGGCACCGGCACGCAGACGCGCCTGATCGTTTTCGGCAGCGACTTGACCAACAGCGTGACCTTTTCGCGCAGCATGCCCGGCACCATCCAGTCGAACACCGCGTGGTTGACGCGGTTGAGCTGGTGCAGCGGCAAGGTCAGCGTCACGCCGTCGAGCGCATGGCCGAGCTCGAAGCGGTAGGCCAGTGGCAGCCTGGCTTCCGCGAGCTTGAAGAACACCGGGAACTGCTCCTCGGTCACCGCGTCGGCGGTGTGGCTCATCAGGAACTCGCGGCTCAGGTACAAGAGCTGCGGCTGGTCGCGCTCGGCCTTCTTCAGCCAGGCCTCGAAGCTGGCGCCGTTGACGACGTCCGCCGGCACGCGCTCGTCGAAGAAGGCGTAAAGCGCGTTTTCGTCGACCAGCACGTCCTGACGGCGCGCCTTGTGTTCGAGCTCCTCGATCTCGAGCAGCAGTTCGAGGTTGTGGTCGAAGAACTTTGCCCTGGTCTGGTAGTTGAAGCGGACCAGTGCTTCGCGGATGAAGATTTCCCGCGCCTCGACCGGGTTGATCCGGCCGTAGTGGACGCGGCGACGGTTGACGATGGGCAGGCCGTACAGCGTGACGCGCTCGCTGGCGATCACCTGCGCGCCAGCCTTTTCCCAGTGCGGGTCGAAATACTGTTTCTTCGTCAGGTGGGTCGCGAGTTTCTCGATCCAGTCCGGTTCGATCGCCGCGACGCCGCGTGCGTACAGCTTGGTCGTCTCGACCAGCTCGCCGGCGACGATCCACTTCGGCCGTGCCTTCTTCAGCCCCGAGCCGGGGAAAATGTTGAACCTGATGTCGCGCGCGCCAAGGTATTCGTCGCGGTCGGGCTGCTTGAAGCCGATATTGCCCAAAAGGCCGGTGATCAGCGCCTTGTGGACCTGCTCGAAGGTGCCGGCGGCTTCGTTGCGGCGCCAGCCGAGGTCGTCGACGATATCGGCGAGCTGCCGGTACAGGTCCCGCCATTCGCGCAGCCGAATGTGCGACAGGAAATGGGTGTGGCACACCTCGACGAGCTGGCGGTTCGACGTTTTCTCGGCGACGGCCTTTTCGAAGAAGGCCCACAGGTTCAGATAGGTGAGGAAGTCGGACTTCTCGTCGACGAACTTCGCCTGCGCGCGGTCGGCGGCGTCGCGGGCGTCGAACGGCCGGTCGCGCGGGTCCTGCACCGACAGGCCCGAGGCGATGATCAGGATCTCGGACAGGCAAGCCTGTTCGTGGCCGGCGAGCAGCATGCGCGCCAGTCGCGGGTCGACCGGCAGTCGCGCCAGTTGCTTGCCGACCGGCGTCAGCTCGTCGGTGTCGTCGACGGCACCGAGTTCGTGCAGCTGTGCATAGCCGTCGGCGATCAGCCGGCCCGACGGCGCTTCGAGGAAGGGGAAGGCGTCGACCTTGCCGAGCCTGAGTGCCGCCATGCGCAGGATCACGCCGGCGAGGCTGGAGCGGACGATTTCCGGATCGGTGAACGGCGAGCGCAGATTGAAATCTTCTTCCGAATACAAGCGCACGCAGACGCCGCTCGACACCCGGCCGCAACGACCGGCGCGCTGGCGTGCCGACGCCTGCGAGATTTTCTCGACCAGCAACTGCTCGACCTTCGCGCGCGGGCTGTAGCGGTTGATCCGCGCGTGCCCCGAGTCGATCACGTAGCGGATGCCGGGCACGGTCAGCGAGGTTTCGGCGACGTTGGTCGCCAGCACGACGCGGCGGCCGTTGCCGGGACGGAAGATGCGCTGCTGGTCTTCGTTGCTCAGCCTGGCGAACAGCGGAATCACTTCGGCGTTGCGCAGCTTGGCCTTGCGGAAGGCCTCGGCGGTTTCGCGGATCTCGCGCTCGCCGGGCAGGAAAACCAGCACGTCGCCGGCGCCGTCGGTGCGCCACAGCTGCTCGACCTCGGCGACGATGGCTTCTTCCATCTCGATTTCGGCGTCGTCCTCGTCGCGGCTTTCGAGCGGTGCGTAGCGTACTTCGACCGGATAGGTGCGGCCGGAAACTTCGAGCACCGGTGCGCCGTCGAAGTGATTGGCGAAGCGCTCGGCGTCGATCGTCGCCGAGGTGACGATGACCTTGAGGTCGGGACGCCGCGGCAGCAGCTGTTTCAGGTAGCCGAGCAGGAAATCGATGTTGAGGCTGCGTTCGTGCGCCTCGTCGATGATGATCGTGTCGTACGCAGTCAGGTCGCGGTCGGACAGCGTTTCGGCGAGCAGGATGCCGTCGGTCATCAGCTTGATGTAGCTGTCGCCACCGGATTTTTCGGTGAACCGGACCTTGAAGCCGACGATGCTGCCGAGTTCGGACTGCAGCTCCTGCGCGATGCGGCTGGCGACCGAACGCGCGGCGAGTCGCCGCGGCTGGGTGTGGCCGATCAGACCGTTGACGCCGCGGCCCAGCTCGAGGCAGATCTTCGGCAACTGCGTCGTCTTGCCCGAACCGGTTTCGCCGCACAGGATCACGACCTGGTTCGCTGCAATCGCATCGCGGATCTCGTCGCGGCGCTGGTTGACCGGCAGCGATTCGTCGAATGTCGGTACCGGCAGATTCTGGCGGCGGCGTTCGGTCTTGCCGGCGGCGTGTTCCAGTTCCTGCTGCAATTGCGCTTCGAGCCGATCGGCCGGCTTGCCGGCAGCGCGCCGGGCATCGAGCGTGGCGAGTTTTTTCGCCAGCAGGGCGTATTCGCGCGCCGGAACCCGGCTCAGGAGATCGGAAAGGGAGGCGGAAGCGGTCATTGCGGCGCGGCGTCGTTGGCGTAACCGCGCATTTTATCACGCAGCGTCAATGCACCCGCACCTGCCAGGGAACTGCGCAGAGCCGGCTGGTGGGTGTGCAGCCGGCACGCCTACTCGGCTGCGTGCAGCACGATCAGTGTCATGTTGTTGCTGCTGATCGTTCGTGCCTCGCTCAGCAGCGGCGCATTGCCGGTGGCGGGGGTGAAGCGGCTGTTGCGTTGTGTCTCGCCGTCGCCAGGCAACAGTGTTCCGCCGGCAATCACGTCGAGCGGGCGCCCCAGCAGGGCAACCGGCGGCGTGTTCAGCAATTCGCAGGCGCGCAGGTTGGCGAACTCGATCTGGCTGTCGCGGACCAGCAGGAAGGCACATGGCAGCGCATCGGCGATGTCGCCGCCGAGCGGGTCGGTGACGGCGAGTGCCGCTTCGGCTGCCTTGACGTGGCTGATGTCGATGGCGATCGACAGGATGTACACGTCGCCATCGCGTACCAGCGGCTGTTTGGTGATGTCGAACCAGTGGGTGCGGCCGTTCGGCAGTGTCCAGTGATCGACGACCCGGATCGTCTGGCCGTGTTCGAGAACTTCGGCATCGCCGGTCGAGAACGGCAGCTCGTCGTCATCAATGCCCATATGCGATTGAACCAGCAGGTCGTGGCCCAGCGTCGTCTGCGTTGCGCGATTGACCAGCAGGAAACGGCCGTGCTTGTCGCGGACGAAGATCAGGTTGGGGCTGACGTCGATCACCTGGTTGACGAACAGCTGTTGCTGGAACAGTGCTTCCTCGGTGTCCTTCACGGCGCTGACGTCGCGGATCAGTGCCACGCAGCTGCGCGCGTCGCGCGGCATCATCCGGACTTCGAACGCCCGCGCGTTGCGTGCTTCGTTGCCGATCTTGTACTCGAAATGCAGCGGCTTGTTGCTGCTTTGTACTGCGATCAGGGCTTCAAGATACTGCCGGGCAATGCGGGCAGGAAAAATCGACGAAATGCGGTTGTTGTTGGTTCCGGGCGTCGGGTGCTGGTCGAAGCCCGAGGTGTTGAGCGCGACCGCCGAGCGGTTGGCGTAGTCGATTTGCCAGACGAGGTCGGGCAGGCAGGCGGGCAGGTCGGCAAAGTCCGACGCCGAAGAGGTGGTTTGTGCGTGCTGACGGGTGCCGAACAGCAACAGCAGCGCACAGGCGACGATGCCCAGCTGCAACAGCAGCATGCCGGCCGGGGCAAGGGGCAGCATGTGGCTGATCGCCAGCAGTACGGCGACGCCGATGGTTGCGGCAATGAAAACGGATGAGGGCAGGGAGCGCATGCGAATCGAGCGCCTGTCCGGGGTCGGGTCAAAGACGCCCTGAGTGTATCGGGCACTCGGGTGGCTTGACCATCAGGTGTGCCGCCGACGGTGACTGCGTTGCAACAGTGACGCGGAAATGCAAAAAGCCAGCTTACGCTGGCTTTTCACTGTGTCTTGGCGGAGCGGACGGGACTCGAACCCGCGACCCCCGGCGTGACAGGCCGGTATTCTAACCAACTGAACTACCGCTCCGCAGCGGTCTCGCTATGCCATTTACCAAAGGTAACTGGTGGGTGATGACGGGGTCGAACCGCCGACATTCTGCGTGTAAGGCAGACGCTCTACCAACTGAGCTAATCACCCGTCGTCAAACGAGGAGCGCATTAAAGCATGCCGGTTTTGGTCCGTCAACACCTTTTTCAAAAAACAGCAGTCGGAAGGATAAAACCGGACACGGTGGCGGCTGTAATGTGCTTGGAGTATAAAAACTGAGAAAATTTAACCAAACTGTAATTCCTGGAAAAACAAGTGCTACGGGTACCTGCGCTGAAACTGAAGTGGCCTGCGACGGGCAGGGCGATTCCGGTGCTCGAATTCATGCTGACGCTGGCCCTAGCCTGGCTTGCCGCCGGACTGTTCTGGCTGGTCCTGGCACCTCGGTCTGCGGTGCCGGTGCTGAAACCGCCAGAAACCGCGCCGGCGGTGCCGAATCTGGTCTGGCGCAACGCCCCGGCGTGGTTCGGTGCAACAGCCGGCAGCGAAACCGCAAGTACGCTATCGGCGCGGCTGATTGCCGTGATCGCCGGGGACGAGCGCAGCAGTGCGGCCGTCTTCAGCGGTATCGAAGCCAGCGCGGTCGCGGTCCGTGTCGGGCAGGCGGTGCAACCGGGCGTGCAGCTGGTCCGTGTGGCGCGCGACCGGGTCGAGCTCGAACGCAACGGCCGGCGCGAAATCCTGATGCTGGACGGCCACGACGCCAGCGCGATGGCCACCACGACGGTTGCGCCCGTGGCTGCGGCAGCAACTCCGGCGACGGGCGAGTTGCCGGCGCAGACGCTGTACCGCGGCCAGCTGGCCGCCACAATGCAGGCGGGCAACATCGCCGACTGGGCCAAGGGACTGGCGGCGGCCCCGGGCGGCGGCATCCTGATCAACGACCCGGCGCAGCAGCCGCTGGCCAGGTCACTGCAGTTGCAGGCCGGCGACGTCCTCAAGTCGGTGAATGGCCAGGTGCTTGCCCAGCCTGCCGACATGTCGCTGCTGCTGACCGTCTTCAGCCAGCAGGCCCAGATCAAGCTTTCGGTGTTGCGTGGCGGTGCGCCGACCACGCTGCAATACCAAATCCAACCTTGAAAGACACCATGAAATCCATGCTTCGCGCGTCCCGCCGCCTTCTGCTGGCCAGCCTTCTGGCCGCTCATGTCCATGCGGCCGACAACAAGGTGACGCTCAATTTCGTCAATGCCGACATCGAATCGACCGTGAAGGCGGTCGGGCTGATTACCGGCAAGAATTTCCTGATCGATCCGCGGGTCAAGGGCACGATCAACATCGTCTCGGCGCAGCCGGTCGACAAGGACTCGGTCTACCCGGTACTGCTGTCGGCTTTGCGGCAGCAAGGCTTTACCGCGGTCGAGTCGGGCAAGCTGGTCAAGGTGATGCCGGAAGCCGACGCCAAGACCAACAGCGGGCCGACCGAAAGTCGCGAATTGCGTGCGGCCGGCGACAGGATCGTCACGCAGGTCTATCCGCTCAAGTTCGAGTCGGCCAACCAGATCCTGCCCATCCTGCGTCCGCTGGTATCGGCCAACAACGCGATTTCGGTCTACGCACCGTCCAATACCCTGGTGATCACCGATTACGCCGACAACATCCGCCGGCTGAATCGCATCATCCAGAGCATCGACCAGCCGGCGCAGTCGGACATCTTCCCGGTACAGTTGAAGTACGCTTCGGCCGTCGACGTGTCGCAGATGCTTTCGCGGCTGATGCCGGAGCTCAACGCGCAGGGGGCCATTCCCGGCACGACGCCGGTCGACGGGGCGCGCCGCAGCAGCGTGGTGCCCGACGTGCGCAGCAACACGCTGCTGGTGCGCAGCGAGAACGCCGTACACGCCCAGCAGATCCGCCGCCTGATCGAAACGCTGGACCAGCCTGGCGCCGCCGGCGGCAACATCCACGTCGTCTATCTGCGCAATGCCGAAGCGGTGAAGCTCGCCGCCACGCTCAAGGGCGTGCTGACCGGCCAGGACAGCGGTGGCACGCAAGCCGCGAGCAACAGCACGGCTCCCATGTCGACCGGCAGCAGCAACGGCGGCCTGTCGCTGCCACCCAGCAGCCCCGCGTCGGTGTCGACAGGAAGTTCGGCCGCCAGCGTGCAGATCGGTGGCGTGACGGTGCTGCTTCAGGCCGATCCGATGACCAATTCGCTGATCATCACCGCGCCGGACAACGTCTACAACAATTTGCGCTCGGTGATCGACAAACTCGATGTGCGTCGTGCGCAGGTGTACGTCGAAGCGATGATCGCCGAGGTCAACGCGTCCAAGGTCGGCGAATTCGGCGTCCAGTGGCTGCTCGGCGGCGGCAACGACAACGTGTCGGGCATCGGCGTCAGCGCGCTCGGTTTGTTGTCGAACAGCATCGGCAGCCTGATCAGCGGCATCGTCAACAAGGACCCGAACAAGATCCCGACCGGGCTGACCGTCGGCGTCGTCAACGGCAATCCGTTCAAGGAGGGGGGCAAGACCCCGACGCTGGGCGTGCTGGCCAGCGCGCTGCAGAACACCGGCGACGCCAACATCCTGTCGACGCCGAACCTGATCACGCTCGACAACGAGGAAGCGCGGATCATGGTCGGCCAGAACATTCCGATCATCACCGGCACGCAGTCGTCGACCGGCAGCAACCCGAACCCGTTCACCACGGTCGAGCGCAAGGACATCGGTATCTCGCTGCGGGTGAAGCCTCAGGTATCCGAAGGCGGCAGCATCACGCTGTCGGTGTACCAGGAGGTGTCGACCATCGACAACACGGTCAACACCAACGGTGCCGGCATCGCGACCAAGAAGCGGGCGCTGGAGTCCAAGGTGCTGGTCGATGACGGTCAGGTCGTGGTGCTCGGCGGGCTGATCCAGGATCAGCTCGACAACGCCGTCAACAAGGTGCCGGGGCTGGGTGACGTCCCGGGTCTGGGCAATCTGTTCAAGTACCAGAGCCGCAACTGGGGCAAAGTCAACCTGATGATCTTCCTGCGGCCGGTGATCCTGCGTGACGGCGCGGCCAGCGATACGCTGTCGACCGACCGTTACCAGTACCTGCGCAACGAACAGGCGAAGTTCGGCTTCGACAGCCACCCGTTCCTGCCCGATCTGCCCAAGGTCGTGCTGCCCGAATTGCCGGCCCAGCCGGTCAAACCGGCCGATGCGCCTGTCACGCCCAAGGCCGAACCGTCGGTGCAGGGCGTACCGGGCGCTGCCCAGCCATGAACCGGCTGGTGCCGTTTCATTTCGCCCGCGATCGTGGCGTCGTCGACATCGCCGGCGACGATGCCAGCGTGCAGGTGCTGATGCGTCGTGGCGCGTCGCTGTCGGCCTTGAATGAGCTGCGGCGCAGCGCCGGCCGGCCGCTCGACATCGAACTGGTCGACGCCAGCGAGTACGAACGCCGCCTGTCGCGGCTGTTCAGTCACGGCAGTCAGGCGGCGAGTGTCGCCGATGATGTCGAGCAGCAGATCGACCTATCGAGGCTGGTGCAGGCGCTGCCCGAAATCGAGGATCTGCTGGATGCGCAGGATGATGCGCCGATCATCCGCCTGATCAATGCACTGCTGACCGAAGCGTTGCGCGAGGGCGCCTCCGACCTGCATCTCGAAGCGTTCGAAACGCGCTCGCTGGTGCGCTTTCGCGTCGACGGGACGCTGCGCGACGTCCTCGAACCCAAGCGAGCACTGCATGCGGCGCTGGTGTCTCGGATCAAGGTCATGGCCGGACTCGACATCGCCGAGAAACGCCTGCCGCAGGACGGCCGGATCACGCTGCGCATCGCCGGGCGGCCCGTCGACGTGCGGGTGTCGACGCTGCCGTCCGGGCACGGCGAGCGCGCGGTGCTGCGTCTGCTCGACAAGTCGGCGGGGCGACTGAATCTCGAGAAGCTCGGCATGGGCGGGCAGGTGCTGGCGCAACTGCAGGCGTTGCTCAGGCAGCCGCACGGCATCGTGCTCGTGACCGGGCCGACCGGCTCGGGCAAGACGACAACGCTGTATGCGGCGCTGTCGGGCATGGATGCGAAAACCGCCAACATCATGACGGTCGAAGATCCGATCGAATACGATCTCGACGGTGTCGGCCAGACGCAGATCAATCCGAAAATCGACATGAGTTTCGCCCGGGCCTTGCGCGCCATTCTGCGGCAGGATCCGGACGTGATCATGATCGGTGAAATCCGCGATCTCGAGACGGCGCAGATTGCCGTTCAGGCGTCGCTGACCGGTCACCTGGTGCTGGCGACGCTCCATACCAACGACGCGGCAAGTGCGGTGACCCGACTGGCCGATATGGGCATCGAGCCCTTCCTGCTCGCAAGTTCGCTGCTCGGCGTGCTGGCGCAGCGGCTTGCGCGGACGTTGTGCCCCGAGTGCCGGATTGCCTATGCTGCAGACGATGCCGAGCGGGCGGCAATGGGGTGTGCCGAGGCGGTCACGCTGTACCGGCCGGCCGGATGTGCGGCGTGCAACCACACCGGCTACCGGGGACGCTCGGGTGTATACGAACTGCTGACGATCGACGAAACCTTGCGCGGCATGATCCATGACCGCGACACCGAACAGGCCGTCAAGCAGCACGCGATGCAGGGTGGCATGCTGACGTTGCGGCAGGATGGCGAGCAACGCGCGCGCTCGGGCCAGACCAGCCTCGAAGAAGTCTGGCGGGTGACGCGCGAGAGCTGAGTGGTATTCGAGAAAACGGGTGTGCTGCCGGATGAAGGGCATCTCCGGTGCGTCAACCGTTCCCAGGAGATGAGCATGCAACACGGATTACCGGCTCCCGATGCGCGCGGCGCGCTGCGCGTGCCGCTGGATTGCAAGGTTCGGCTGCGCAGCGCCGACGGTCGCTCGCACTATGGCGTCTGCGCCGATCTGTCGGTCACCGGGCTGACCGTGCGCACGGCCTTTGTGCCGCAGGAAGACGAGTTGCTGGAGGTGTGCGTGCTGCCGCCGCCGCAGGGCGGTCGAACGCACCCGCTGTCGGCGCGCGCGCGCGTGGTGCGTTGCCATGCGGTGGACGACGAATGCTACGAGCTGGGACTGGCGATCGAGGAAATTCTCGGGTGAAGGTCGCGTGGGGGCCGGTTTTGCTGTGGCCGCTGGTCGCCCTGGCGCAGCCCGATGCCATTCGCGCCGATGTCGTCCGCCATGGCGACATCGTGATGCTCAACGTCGAGTTCGCCGTTGCGGTGCCGCAGGCGCTGGCATGGGAAGTGATGACCGACTTCGACCACATGACGGCCTTCCTGCCGCAGTTGGACGAAAGCCGCGCGGTGGTCACGTCGGCCAACCACCTTGAAGTGCACCAGCGCGGTCATTATTCCGTTGTCGGCTTGCCGTTTTCGTATGAGTCGGTCCGCGATGTGAGTCTGCAGCCGATGGCCGAAATCCGGGCGCGAACACTCGAAGGCAATGCGGGCAGGATGGAAAGTATTTGCGATCTGCAGCAGCGTGGCGAGCAGACCGTAGTAAAATACCGCGCCGATTGGACGCCCGGCTCGGTCTGGCAGGCCGCCATCGGTACGGATTTTCTCAAACAGCAACTGGTTCGCCAGTTCGACGCGATGCAGCAGGAAATGCTGCGCCGCAAGGCACACCCCAATGCACCGGTTCCGGTGCCCTGAGTCTCCATGCGTCTGCTTACGCTCAAAATCGATGTCGACACCTATCGCGGCACCCGCGAAGGCATTCCCCGGCTTGTAGACCTGCTGCAACGTTTCAACGCCAACGCAACCTTTCTGTGGAGCCTCGGTCCGGACCATACCGGCCGGGCGATCAAACGGGTATTCCGTCCGGGTTTCATGAAGAAGGTATCGCGCACGTCGGTGCGGGAGCATTACGGCATCAAGACCCTGCTGTACGGCACGCTGTTGCCCGGGCCCGACATCGGCAAACGGTGTGCGCCGTTGATGCGCGAGGTCGTTGCGGCCGGTTTCGAGAGCGGCGTGCATACCTGGGATCACATCCGCTGGCAGGACGGCGTCGCCGACGCCGACGAAACGTGGACCGCTGCCGAGCTCAACGCGTCGATCGAGCGTTATGTCGAGATTTTCGGCGAACCGCCACAAACGCACGGTGCGGCGGGCTGGCAGATGAATGCGCATGCCTACCGGCTCGAGCAGCGCCTAGGCATGCGTTACGCCTCGGACGGCCGCGGCACCCATCCGTTCTGGCCGATGGTCCGTGGCGAGCCGGTCCGGGTGCCGCAACTGCCGACGACCCTGCCGACGCTGGACGAACTGATCGGCATCGACGGGCTGACACCAGACAACGTCCACGAACATCTGCTGCGGCTGACCGAAGCCGAAACGCGTTTCGGTCATGTTTACACGCTGCACGCGGAGCTGGAGGGCATGAAGCTGTTGCCGGTGTTCGAGCGGCTGCTTGCCGGCTGGCAGGAGCAGGGCTATCAGTTCGTCAGCCTTGGCGAACATTGTGCTGCGCTGGACCTGGGCCAGCTGCCGTATCACGAAGTTCAGATGGCCGAGATTCCCGGTCGCAGCGGTGTGCTTGCCGTGCAGGGACCGCAGTTCCTGTAACCGGACGAGTACCCGAAAAGAACAACGCCGGCATTTGCCGGCGTTGTTGCGTCAGGAGGCGACCAAACGGGCCGTGCCCGGCCCGCTGCTGCTACTTGCTGGCCTTGACGATGTTCATCGCCGTGGCGACGACGCCGGCGACATCGCTGACGTTGCCCGGCAGCAGCATGGTGTTGCCTTCCTTGGCGATCTTGCTGAATGCGTCGATATAGCGTTCGGCCACCTTCAGGTTGACCGCTTCGATTCCGCCACCGGTTTCGATCGATTTGCCGACGGTTTCGACCGCTTCGGCGGTGGCGTGTGCGACCAGACGGATTGCCTGCGCCTCACCGGTGGCGCGATTGATTGCGGCCTGCTTCTCGCCTTCGGACTGGTTGATCGCCGCCTGCATGTCACCCTGCGACTTCTGGATCGCCGCTTCGCGCTGACCGCTGGCAAGGTTGATCTGCTGCTGCTTCACACCTTCGGATTGCGCAATCAGTGCGCGCTTTTCCCGCTCGGCCGTAATCTGTTTCTGCATCGAGTGGAGGATTTCCTGCGGCGGCGTCAGGTCCTTGATCTCGTAGCGCAACACCTTGACGCCCCAGTTCGACGCGGCCTCATCGAGCGACAGCACCACGGCGCGGTTGATGTCTTCGCGTTCCTCGAAGGTTTTGTCGAGTTCGAGCTTGCCGATGACCGAGCGCAGCGTCGTCTGCGCCAGTTGGGTAATGGCGAGCACGTAATCGCTGGCGCCGTACGAAGCAAGCTTGGGATCGCGAACCTGGAAATACAGGATGCCGTCGACCTGCAGCTGGGTGTTGTCGCGCGTGATGCAGATCTGGCTCGGCACGTCGAGCGGAATTTCCTTCAGGTTGTGCTTGTAGGCAACACGATCGATGAAGGGGACCACGATGCGCAGACCCGGCTCGAGGACGTCGTGAAAGCGCCCGAGTCGTTCGCGGACCCAGGCCTGCTGTTGCGGGACGATTTTCAGCGTCTTGGAAATGAAGATAACGACGATGACCGCAAACGCGACGACGAACTGCAGCGACATAAACGACTCCATCAGGGTTGGTGGGGTGGTTCGGCATCGAGCAGCAGGGTATTGCCCCGCTGGCCGACAATGTAAAACCGGGTCAGGCCGCGATCGGCCGGATTTGCAAACTCTGCATCCCAGTCTGCGCCACGGTAGCGGACCCGGGCGTGGCGTGAGTCGATCCAGCGCTCGATCGTGACAAGGTGGCCGAGGTCGAGCGCGTTGCTGTCACCGCCTTGCCGCGGGGGCTGTCGGTGTTTCCAGCGGCGCAAGCCTGCAACGGCTGCCAGGCTGGCAAGGGTGGCGACGGCGATCTGCAGCGCTACGGATACCGACAGCGCCGCAGCGACGGCTCCAGCCAGAAGTCCGACCGCAATGGCCAGCAGATAGAAGGTACCGCTGAGCATTTCCAGCCCGACCAGCACGGCGGCGGCAATCAACCAGAGAGTGATGGGAGTCATGATCAAGTCAGATTCTTCAAAGGTGAGCAAGTTCCCTTTGTTTGGCCTGCCGTTGCTTCAGGTATAGCAGGCCACCGTTCGCCGGGCTCCGGAACAAAAAACGGTGACCTGTGGATCACCGTTTTTGTCATGCGGTTCAACCACCGATCGTGGTCAGTCCGCCCATATACGGCTGGAGTACGGCCGGTACGGTAACGGTGCCATCGGCATTCTGATAGTTCTCCAGCACGGCGACCAGCGTACGGCCGACCGCGAGGCCCGAGCCGTTCAGCGTGTGGACCAGTTCGTTCTTGCCGGCGTCGTTCTTGAACCGGGCCTGCATGCGGCGGGCCTGGAACGACTCGCAGTTCGAGCAGCTCGAAATTTCGCGGTAGGTGTTCTGTGCCGGCAGCCAGACTTCGAGGTCGTAGGTCTTCGCGGCCGAAAAGCCCATGTCGCCGGTGCACAGCGCCACAACGCGGTAGGGCAGTTCAAGCTTCTGCAGAATCGCTTCGGCATGGCTCACCATCTGTTCCAGTGCGGCGTACGACTGCTCCGGTGCGGTGATCTGCACCATTTCGACCTTGTCGAACTGGTGCTGGCGGATCAGGCCGCGCGTATCGCGACCGGCTGCACCGGCTTCGGAGCGGAAGCACGGCGAGTGCGCGGTCAGCTTGACCGGCAGTTCGTCGGCCTTGAGGATGGTGTCGCGGACGGTATTGGTCAGCGAGATCTCCGAGGTCGAGATCAGGTACTGCGTCTGACCGTCGGTGCCACCGCGTTCGACACGGAACATGTCGTCGGCAAATTTCGGCAGCTGGCCCGTGCCGTACAGCACTTCCGGATTGACGATGTAGGGGGTATACGCCTCGGTGTAGCCGTGCTCTTCGGTCTGGGTATTGAGCATGAACTGCGCGAGCGCGCGGTGCAGTCGGGCAATCTGGCCGCGCAGCAGCGTGAAGCGCGAGCCCGACAGCCTGGCGCCGGTTTCGAAATCCAGACCGTGCGGCGCACCGACGTCGACATGGTCGCGAACCTCGAAATCGAAGCTGCGCGGCGTACCCCAGCGACGGACTTCGACATTGCCGCTTTCATCGTCACCGGCCGGGACCGACTCGTGAGGCAGGTTCGGCAGCGTCAGCAGCAGACCGTTGAGCTTGTCCTGCAAGGTCGAGAGGGCCGATTCGTTGGCGGCCAGTTCGCCCTTGAGGTTCTCGACTTCGGCCAGGATCGGAGCGACGTCCTCGCCTTTGGACTTGGCGATGCCGATCTGCTTGGACACGCTGTTGCGCTTGGCCTGCAGGTCCTGGGTCGCGGTTTGCAGGGTCTTGCGTTCGGCTTCGAGTGCGGCAAAGGTTGCAGCATCGAAAGCAAAGCCACGGGCGGCGAGGCGGGCAACGACACCGTCGAGGTCGTTGCGGAGCAGATTGATGTCGAGCATGGGCTGGATTCTTGTCGTTTATCGAGTGATGCGGATGACGTTCATTCTACACGAAGCACCTTAGGACTTTCCGCGGTGCTCGGCCAGCCAGGCCGCGTCCAGCTCGGCAAGGTGGTGCAGTTTTTCGGCAATCCTGCCTTCAAGGCCGCGCGGCGTCGGCTGGTAGAAGCGGGTGCCTTCGAGTCCTTCGGGCAGGTAGGTTTCGCCGGCGGCATAGGCTTCGGGCTCGTCGTGGGCGTAGCGGTACAGTTTGCCGTAACCGAGCTCCTTCATCAGCCTGGTGGGTGCATTGCGCAGATGCTCGGGAACCGCGTGCGATTTGTCCTTGCCGACCATGGCGCGGGCGGCGTTGTAGGCGTTGTAGCCGGCATTGGATTTGGGGGCGACCGCGAGGTAGATCACTGCCTGCGCCAGCGCGAGCTCACCCTCGGGGCTGCCGAGGCGCTCGAACGTGGCGGCGGCGTCGTTGCAGATCGTCATTGCGCGCGGGTCGGCAAGACCGATGTCTTCCCACGCCATGCGGACGATGCGCCGCGCCAGGTAGCGAGGATCCGCGCCGCCGTCGAGCATCCGGCAGAACCAGTACAGCGCACCGTCGGCGTTCGAGCCGCGCACCGATTTGTGCAGCGCGGAGATCTGGTCGTAAAACGCGTCGCCCCCCTTGTCGAAGCGGCGGTTGTTCAGCGTCAGCGCATCCTGCAGAAATGCGGCATCAAGGCTCCGGCGATTTTGCGCGCCAGCCGCATTGGCCGCCTGCTCGACCAGATTGAGCAGGCGGCGGGCATCGCCATCGGCATAGCCGGTGAGCAGCGTGACCGCATCGGACTGGAATTCGAGGTCCGGATAACACTGCGAATTCGCCCGGGCGACCAGTTCGGCGAGCGCGTCCTCTCCGAGTGCCTTGAGCACATAAACTTGCGCGCGTGACAGCAGTGCTGCGTTGACTTCGAACGACGGGTTTTCGGTTGTCGCGCCGATGAACGTGACAAGGCCCGATTCGACGAAGGGCAGGAAGGCGTCCTGTTGCGACTTGTTGAAGCGGTGGACCTCGTCGACGAACAGGATGGTCCGGTGCCCGCCGGCACGATAGTGCTCGGCCTGCTCCATGGCGGCGCGGATGTCCTTCACGCCGGAAAAGACCGCCGACAGTGGAATGAACTCGGCCTTGAACGCGCCGGCCATCAGCCGTGCCAGCGTCGTCTTGCCGACACCGGGTGGTCCCCAGAAAATCATCGAATGCGGCTGACCCGAGGCGACGGCAAGCGCGAGCGGCTTGCCGGGTGCCAGCAGCTGCGGCTGGCCGATGACGTCGGTCAGCGTTCGCGGGCGCAGTTTCTCGGCCAGCGGCTCATGCGTATTCTGCTCGCCGGCGAAGAGGTCATTCCTCGACGACATCGACGTCCTTCGGTGGGGTGAAGCGGAACAGATCTGCAGACTGCTTCGGATTCTGCGTGAGTCCGCTGAAGAACACCTTGGTCGTCTGGCCAAAATGGTCCTGCAGCTCCATCGCCACGACCTGAGCATTCTTCAGGCCGAGGCGAATGCTGTCGAAGGTTGACTCCTTGCTCCTGGGAATAGCTTCAACCCAGCTCAGGCCGTCGCGATTTGCCAGGTTCCTGAGCGTATAGGTTTTGTCGAGCGCGTTGTCGCCGGCGAGCAGCGCCGCCGGACTGCTTTCGAGCGCAGCCGAAAGCTGCTTCGACGTAGCCTGGCGCAACTCCGGGTCGTAAAGCCAGACCCGTTTGCCATCGCCGACAATCAGCTGTTCATAGGGTTTGCGGTAGCTCCAGCGGAATTTGCCGGGGCGCTGGATTGCGAAGTCGCCGTTGCTGATTTGCGTCGGCGCACCGGGCTTGCCCGACACCACCTGGTTGAACTGGCCCTGCACGCCCGAAGTGGACGACAGAAAACGCTTCAGGTCGCTGACCCCGTCGGCATGGCCCAGAGCCGAAACGGTCAATGCCAGCGCGGGAAGCCATCGGACGATCTTCATGCTTGCTCCGTAAGGCTGAAAAATGAAAAAGCCCCGCCAAGGGCGGGGCTTCGGGACGGAACCGGAATTACTTGGTTGCCGGAACAACAACTTCCTTCACGCCCTTGACTTCGATTTCGACGCGACGATCCGGAGCCAGGCACTCGATCAGCTGCTTGCGAGCCTTGATCTTGTTGCAAGTATCGCCGGTCACCGGGTCAGCCTTGCCGCGGCCTTCGGCGCGGATCTTGTCAGCCGGAGCGCCCTTGCCGACGAGGTAGTCGACAACCGATTGAGCACGCTTCTGCGACAGGGCGTTGTTGTACTTGTCCGAACCGATGCGGTCGGTGTAGCCAACGACAACTGCTTCGCCTTCCTTCGGATCGAAGTTCACGACGTCTTGGTACAGCTTGTCGAGAGCGTCCTTGCCGGCCGGCTTCAGGCTTGCCTTGTTGAAGTCGAACAGCACGTCAGCTTGCAGGCTGAAGGTCTTGTTCTTCACGACCGGAGCCGGAGCCGGAGCAACCGGCGCCGGGGTAGCGGCAACAGGTTGCGGCTTCACGTAGCCGTCGCAGCCTTCCACGGTCGCTTGGTCCTTGCTCCACGTGCCAGTGCGCCAGCATTCGCCGATCGAGTTCTTCACCACGCCTTCGACGTTGGTCGGCGCCACGTTGGTGCCGTTGGTGCTGTAAGCGGTGGTAGCGGCGATGGCCGAACCCATGCTCAGTGCCGAAACGACAGCAAGGGACATCATGGTTTGCTTGAGCGACAGCATAGTTTTTCTCCTGGTAAATTTGGATATGGTGTTTGAACCAACCAAGCTTGTTGTTTCTGGATATACCTGACAACAGCCCTGCGTCAAGGCATTTTTTTTCCAAAACCCCGCCCATTCTAATGTCGTGCGAACAAGGGCGGCAAATGAATTGCGCGTGAATTTTTGTTGCCATGGCAACGAAATTGGAGCGCGCTGACTGCCATGTTACACTGACTGCGCACGGTTTTGCGCGGTGCTTGACGCATTTGCCAATTCCGCACACTCAAGTAATTCTCTTTCCCCGCGCTTGCAGCGCCCAGCGATTGACCTGGAAGATGTCCGAACAGCCTAGCTTCGCCAAAGAAACGATCCCTGTCAGCCTTGAAGAGGAGATGCGCCGCTCCTACCTCGATTACGCAATGAGCGTCATCGTCGGGCGTGCGCTTCCCGATGTGCGCGACGGTCTGAAACCGGTGCATCGGCGCATCCTGTTCGCGATGCATGAAAGCAACAACGTGTGGAATCGCGCGTATGTGAAGTGCGCTCGCGTCATCGGTGATGTGTTGGGTAAATACCACCCGCATGGCGACTCGGCGGCCTACGAGGCCCTCGTGCGGATGGCGCAGGACTTCTCCCTGCGTTACACGCTGATCGACGGGCAGGGCAACTTCGGTTCCATCGACGGCGACAATGCGGCCGCGTACCGGTACACCGAATGCCGGCTGGAAAAGATCTCCAGCGAGCTGCTGGCCGATATCGACAAGGAAACCGTCGACTTCACGCCGAACTACGACGAGAAGGAACTCGAGCCGACAGTACTGCCGACGCGGATTCCGAATCTGCTGATCAATGGCTCGTCGGGTATTGCGGTCGGCATGGCGACCAATATTCCGCCGCACAATCTGAATGAAGTGATCGACGCCGCGCTGGCTCTGCTGGCCAATGCCGAGCTGACCGTCGACGAACTGATCGACATCATTCCGGCGCCGGACTTCCCGACGGCGGGGATCATCTACGGTGTGCATGGCGTGCGCGAAGGCTACCGCACCGGCCGTGGCCGTGTGGTGATGCGTGCCCGCACCCACTTCGAAGATGTGTCGCGCGACAAGCAGGCCATCATCGTCGACGAGCTGCCGTACCAAGTGAACAAGGCGCGGCTGCTCGAGCGCATCGGTGATCTGGTACGCGAGAAGTCGCTCGAAGGCATCAGCGAAATCCGCGACGAGTCGGACAAGTCCGGCATGCGCGTGGTGATCGAGCTCAAGCGCGGTGAAGTGCCCGATGTCGTACTGAACAATCTGTACAAGCAGACGCAGCTGCAGGACAGCTTCGGCATCAACATGGTCGCGCTGGTCGACGGCCAGCCGCGCCTGCTGAACCTGAAGCAGGTGCTCGAGTGCTTCCTCAAGCACCGTCGCGAAGTGGTCACGCGCCGTACCGTGTTCGAATTGCGCAAGGCGCGCGAACGCGGCCATATCCTCGAAGGTCTGGCCGTTGCGCTGTCGAACGTCGACGAAATCATTGCACTGATCAAGGCTGCGCCGACGCCGGCCGAAGCCAAGATCGGCCTGATGAGCCGGACGTGGCGCTCGACCCTGGTCGAGGAAATGCTCGCGCGTGCCGATGCCAGCGCCTCCCGCCCGGACGGCCTCGATGCGATTTACGGCCTGGGCGAGGACGGATACCGGCTTTCCGAAGCGCAATCGCAACGCATTCTGGAAATGCAGCTGCAGCGCCTGACCGGCCTCGAGCAGGACAAGATCGTCGCCGAGTACAGGGAGATCATGGAGAAGATCCTCGATCTGCTGGACATTCTGGCGCGGCCGGAGCGGGTGACACAGATCATCGCCGACGAAATGAACGAGGTGAAGGCAGCCTTCGGCGATGCACGCAAGTCCGAGATCATCGCTCACGGCGAAGACCTGTGCCTTGAAGACCTGATCACGCCGCAGGATATGGTCGTTACGCTGACGCACGGCGGCTACATGAAGGCGACGCCGACCGACGAATACCGGGCGCAGAAGCGCGGCGGTCGCGGCAAGCAGGCGGCGGCGACCAAGGAAGACGATTTCATCGACCAGCTCTTCGTCGCCAATACCCACGATTACATCCTGTGTTTCAGCTCGCGCGGCCGGGTCTACTGGCTCAAGGTCTACACGCTGCCGCAAGGCGGCCGTACCAGCCGTGGCAAGCCGATCGTCAACCTGCTGCCGCTCGAGGAAGGCGAAAAGATCAACGCGGTGCTGCCGGTCAAGGAATTCAGCGACGACCAGTACATCTTCATGGCGACCGCAGACGGCACCGTGAAGAAGACGCCGCTGACCGACTTCTCCCGCCCGCGGACTGCCGGCATCATTGCGATCAACCTGGACGAAGGCAATTACCTCGTCGGTGTGGCACTGACACGTGGCGCCGGCGGCCCGGTGCTCGATGACGATGCGGCGAGCGACGATGAAAGCGTGGTCGACGACGAGCACGGCGACGAAGATCAGGCGGTCGAAGGCGACCAGATCATGCTGTTCTCCGACGCCGGCAAGTCGGTCCGCTTCAGCCAAAGCAAGGTCCGGCCGATGGGGCGAAACTCCAAGGGCGTGCGCGGCATGAAGCTGGGTGAAGGACAGAAGCTGATTTCGCTGCTGGTGGCGAACTCGGATACCCAGATGGTGCTGACGGCCAGCGACGGCGGTTACGGCAAGCGGACCCCGGTGGGCGATTTCCGCCTGACCAGTCGCGGCACCCAGGGCGTGATCGCAATGGACCTGACCGAGAAAACGGGCCTCAAGCTGGTCGCGGCGAGTCTGGTCGAAGAGACCGACGACGTGATGCTGATTACCACCGGCGGCGTGCTGATCCGTACCAAGGCCGACCAGATCCGTGAAACCGGCCGGGCCGCGCAGGGCGTGCGCCTGATCAACCTCGACGAGGGCGAATTGCTGTCGGGTCTGGAAAAAGTCTGCGAAACCGATTCCGATGACGAAGAGGGCGGTGACGAAGCCGCCGATGCCGTGGAGCAAACCGATGCCTGATGCAGCGCGAGCGGTCCCGTCCTACTTTCCCGAGGTCATGGCTTGGTTCGAGGGGCTGCCGCAGTGCAGAACCCTCGGCCTCAAGCATGTCGCGTCGGAAGCGGGCAAGGTCACGCTCGAGCTGCCTTTTCAGGATGCGCTGATCGGCAATCCGGAAACGCGCGTCGTTCATGGTGGTGCGGTGACGACATTGATCGATACCGCCAGCGGCACATCGCTGTTCACGCTGCTGCCCGGTCCCGAAGCGATCGCCACGCTGGACCTGCGCATCGATTACCTGCGCCCGGCCAAGCCAGACGCACCGATCTATTGCACGGCCGAATGTTATCGTCTGACCGAGCACATCGCGTTCACCCGGGCAACGGCCTTTCAGAACGACATTGCCAAGCCGGTGGCTTATGCGGTGGCAACGTTCGCGCGCGGTACCAGCCACGGCAAGGAGGCATGATGACGCCCGCCATCAACAGCATTGCCGACCTGAGTGCCTTGCTTGCCAGGATTCCCTACGCCGGTCTGATCGGCGCCGAGGTTCGCGACGACAATGGCAGCCCGCTGTTCGTCCTGCCGTTCCGCGAGTCCAACATCGGCAACTCGCTGTTGCCGGCGCTCCATGGCGGCGTGATCGGCGGTTTCCTCGAGAATGCCGCCGTACTGCATCTGATGTGGGCGCACGAGGCGTCGGTACTGCCGCGCGTGGTCGACTTCTCGCTCGACTACCTGCGTGCCGGTCGTCCGCAGGACCTGTATGCCCGCTGCGAAATCGTCCGTCAGGGGCGACGCGTGGCCAATGTGTTGATGACTGCGTGGCAGGAGAGCGAGACGAAACCGGTCGCCACCGCCCGCGCCCACTTCCTGCTGGCCTGAGCCCGGGAAAACGAATCACCGGCCTTGTAGAGCCGGCCTACCGAGAGAACGAAACATGAGCCCAGTGTTCAATTTCAGCGCCGGCCCGGCCGTACTGCCGCGCGACGTACTGTTGACCGTGCAGGACGAGCTGGTCGACTGGCACGGTAGCGGCATGTGCGTGATGGAGATGAGCCACCGCGGTCGCGAGTTCACCCAGATCATTCACGAAGCCGAAGCCGATTTGCGCAAGCTGCTGAACATCCCGTCGAATTACCGGGTGCTGTTCATGCAGGGTGGCGCGCATTTTCAGTTCTCGATGTTGCCGCTCAACCTGTCACGCGAAGGCGACACGGTCGATTACGTCAACACCGGGCACTGGTCGAAGATCGCCATCAAGGAAGCGCGCCGCTTTGCCAATGTCCTCATTGCGGCATCGGGCGAAGAGAGCCATTTCAGCAGCATTCCGGCCGAAGCGAGCTGGCAGCGCAGCGCCAACGCGGCGTATCTGCACTACTGCTCGAACGAGACCATCGGCGGTGTCGAGTTCCCCTTCATTCCGCACTCGGAAGTTCCGCTGATCTGCGACATGTCGTCGAACATCCTGTCGCGTCCGGTCGACGTGTCGAAATTCGGCCTGATCTACGCCGGTGCGCAGAAGAACATCGGTCCGTCGGGACTGACGCTGGTGATCGTGCGGGAAGACCTGCTCGGCCATGCCCGGCCGTCGACGCCGACGATGCTCGACTACAGCGTGCACGCCGATGCCGAGTCGCTGTACAACACGCCGCCGACTTTCGGCATCTACGTGGCCGGCATGGTCTTCAAGTGGCTGCTCGAACAGGGCGGCCTGGCGGCCATCGAGCAGGTCAACATCGAGAAGGCTGCGCTGCTGTACGAAGCGATCGATGCATCGAACGGCTTTTATACCTGCCCGGTGGAGAAGCCCTTCCGCTCGCGCATGAACGTGCCGTTCATGCTGCACGACGACGCGCTGGACGACGCCTTCCTCGGCGATGCCAAGGCGGCGGGGCTGCTGCAGCTCAAGGGCCACCGTTCGGTCGGCGGCATGCGTGCGTCGATCTACAACGCGATGACGCTCGATGGCGTACAGACGCTGGCGTCGTTCATGCGCGAATTCGCGCGTACCCACGGATAAACCCATGGCAACAGGACAAGGATCGGGCGGCAACGTACTGGCCGCGCTGGCAAGTTTCTTCGTACCCGGCCTCGGGCAGTTGCTGCAGGGGCGGCCGCTGATCGCACTGCTGATGTTCGTGCTGGCCGGCGCACTGTGGTTCATTCTCATGGGCTGGATCATTCACTTGTGGTCGATCATCGATGCGGCCCGTTTCGAGCCGAACAAATGACCGAACAGGAACAACAACTGAAGGTGCACCGCGACGCGATCGACGCCATCGACGCGCAGGTGCTCGAACTGCTGAACCAGCGCGCGCAGCATGCCCACACGATCGGCGAGATCAAGGGCGGCGGCATCGTCTACCGGCCGGAACGTGAAGCGCAGGTATTGGCACGGATCCGCGAGCTCAACCAAGGGCCGCTGTCGGACGAGACGGTGGCGCGGCTGTTCCGTGAAATCATGTCGGCCTGTCTGGCGCTGGAGCGGCCGCTGACGATCGCCTTCCTCGGCCCCGAGGGCACGTTCAGTCAGGCGGCGGCGATCAAGCACTTCGGCCATGCTGCTGCAACGCAGGCCTGTGCGTCGATCGACGACGCGTTCCGCGCCGTCGAAGCGCGCGCCGCCGACTATGTCGTTGCGCCGGTCGAGAATTCGACCGAAGGCGCGGTCGGCCGGACGCTGGACCTGATGGTGAGTTCGCCGCTGAAGATCTGCGGCGAGGTGGTGCTGCGGATCCACCATCACCTGCTGCGTGCCAGCCCGACCAAGGACGGCATCAAGCGCGTGTATTCGCACGCGCAGAGTCTGGCGCAATGCCACGAGTGGCTGAACCGCAACCTGCCGGCCGAAGTCGAGCGGGTGTCGGTGGCGAGCAACGCCGAAGCCGCGCGTCTGGCCAGCCTCGATCCGACCGCCGCGGCGATCGCCGGCGATGCGGCGGCCGAGAAGTTCCAGCTGGTGAAACTGGCCGAGAACATCGAGGACGAGCCGAACAACACCACACGCTTTCTCGTCCTCGGTTATCAGGACGTGAGCAAGAGCGGCCGGGACAAGACCTCGCTGGTGATTTCGGCGCCGAACAAGCCCGGTGCGTTGCATGCGCTGGTCGAACCGCTGGCGCGTCACGGCGTGTCGATGACCAAGTTCGAGTCGCGCCCCAGCCGCACCGGCCTGTGGGAGTACCTGTTCTTCGTCGACGTGGAGAGCCACGCCAGCGATGCGAACCTGATTGCCGCACTCGACGAACTGCGTTCGACGTCGGCCTTCGTCAAGGTGCTCGGCGCCTATCCGCAAGCGGTGCTCTGAGCACGCTGCCAGCCATTCGACAGGCCCGGTCCATACCGGGCCTGTTTCATTCTGAAGGGAGATCGGACAATGAAGTCGGTAGTGGTTTTCTGCGGTTCGCGCCACGGCGCCCGTCCCGAATACGCCGAAGCGGCGCGCACCCTCGGCCGTCAGCTCGCCGAGCGGCAGATCGCGCTGGTCTATGGCGGCGGCAATGTCGGGCTGATGGGTGACGTCGCGCAGGCCTGTCTCGGCGCCAGTGGCCGCGTTGTCGGTGTCATTCCCGAGTTCATGGTCGAGCGGGAGCTGGCGCTGGCAGAATGCACGGAGCTGCTGGTGGTCGACTCGATGCACACGCGCAAGGCGAAGATGGCCGACATCGCCGACGGATTCATCGCCATGCCCGGCGGATTCGGTACCTTTGACGAACTGTTCGAAATCCTGACCTGGTCGCAGATCGGCCTGCATGGCAAACCGGTCGGCGTGCTCAACACCGCGGGTTACTTCGACCAGCTGCTCGGCTTCATTCGCCAGACCGTGACCGAAGGTTTCGTGCGCGAAACGGAGGCCGAACGCATTGCCGTGGCCGACGATCCGGCCGCGCTGCTCGATACCCTGGCGGCCACGCCGGTACTGCCGGCGCGCTGGGCCAAGGCGGATCTGTTGAAAAAGAGCTGATTCGGCTGCCCCTCGTTCACGACTGATTCGCGGTACCTGTCCACATTCCAGAAAGCAGGGAAAAAGCATGCTTGCCGAACTCGCGCCCCATCATATCCGCGCCATCGCGCCTTACCAGCCGGGCAAGCCGATCGGCGAACTCGCACGTGAACTGGGTCTCGATCCGGCAACCATCGTCAAGCTGGCGTCGAACGAAAACCCGCTCGGCATCGGGCCGAAGGCGAGGGCGGCGGTCGAACGTGAACTTGCCGAGCTGGCGCGGTATCCGGACGGCAGCGGCTACGAGCTCAAGGCGAAGATCGCGCGGAAGTTCGGCGTCGGCGAAGCGCAGATCGTCCTCGGCAACGGTTCGAACGACGTACTCGACCTGATTGCCCGCACTTTCCTGACTGCGGGGGATTCGTCGGTGTACTCGCAGTATGCCTTCGCGGTCTACCCGCTGGCTGTACAGGCGATGGGGGCCGAGGGCATCGCGGTGCGGGCAGTCGACTACGGCCACGACCTGGAAGCGATGCGTGCGGCCATCCGGCCGGATACCAAGATCGTCTGGATCGCCAATCCGAACAATCCGACGGGAACCCTCGCGCGACCGGGCGATCTGATCGAATTCCTCGAGCTGTGCCCGGCCCATGTGCTGGTCGTGCTCGACGAGGCGTACACCGAATACCTGCCGCGCGAAAAGCGTTCGGATTCGATTGCCTGGCTGCGGCAGTTTCCCAACCTGATCGTCGTACGGACCTTCTCGAAGGCCTACGGGCTGGCCGGCCTGCGCGTCGGCATGGCACTGGCATCACCCGAGGTCGCCGACCTGCTCAACCGGCTGCGCCAGCCGTTCAACGTCAACAGTCTTGCGCAGGCGGCCGCTTGCGCGGCACTCGACGACGATGCGTTCCTTGCCGAATCGGTCCGCGTCAACCTGGCCGGCATGGCGCAGCTGACCGCGGCATTCCAGCGCATGGGGCTGTCGTTCATCCAGAGTTACGGCAATTTCGTCACCTTCCATTGCGGTGACGCCGGGCTGCTGAACCGCTTCATGCTCGAGCGTGGCGTCATCGTCCGGCCGCTGGCCGGTTACGGTCTGCCGAACAGCCTGCGCGTGTCGATCGGTCTGCCCGAGGAGAACGCCCGCTTCATCGCCGTACTCGAAGAAGCCATGGACGACTGAATCGCCGGCCGGTTTCCGCTGGGGTTGCAGCGGCCGGGCCGAAATCTGCTCGCTTCCGGAAGCGGGCGATACTAAGTTTTCTCTATCCCATCAACCGGAACCCGCCTGCGTGCGGTTTGTTTCAAGGAGCACATATTGTCGCTGAACACGATACCTCGCTGGACCTGGGCGCTGCCCGTGATTGCCTGGGGGGCGATGTTTGCGTCGCCGTTTGCCGGCGGCGCGACGCTATTCCTGATGCTGGTCGGTGTGGCACTGGCCGGTACCGTCTTTGCCGCGGTTCACCATGCTGAAGTCGTGGCGCACCGGGTCGGCGAGCCGTTCGGTACGCTGGTGCTGGCACTCGCGGTCACGGTGATCGAGGTCGCGCTGATCATCTCGGTCATGTTGCCCGGTGGTGAAGCCAAGGCCGCGCTGGCACGCGATACGGTGTTCGCGGCCATCATGATCGTCTGCAACGGCATCGTGGGTCTTTGCCTGCTGCTCGGCGGCTTGCGGCATCGCGAGCAGGACTTCCAGCTGCGCGGCGCCAGCACGGCGATGACGGTGCTTGCGTCGCTGGCGGTGCTGACGCTGATCCTGCCGAGCTATGCGCAGGCGATGCCGGGACCGTTTCTCGGGTCGACCCAGCTGGCGTTCATCGGCGTCGTCTCGCTGCTGCTCTACGGAACCTTCGTGTTCGTGCAGACGATCCGGCATCGCGATTATTTCCTCGCGGAAGGTCCGAACGAGGACGTACATGCGGCGCCGCCGAGTCTGAAAGTGACCTGGATCAGCGTCGGCCTGCTGCTGCTGTGCCTGGTCGCCGTCGTCGGTCTGGCCAAGGTGCTGTCGCCGGCGGTCGAGCTGACCGTGGCGAACGCCGGTGCGCCGGAGGCCGTGGTCGGCATCGTCATCGCCGGCCTGGTCCTGCTGCCCGAAGGCATTGCCGCGGCGCGTGCTGCACGTGCCGACCGGCTGCAGACCAGCCTGAATCTCGCGCTCGGTTCGGCGCTGGCGACCATCGGCCTGACGATTCCGACCGTGGCGATCATTTTCGTCTTCACCGGCAAGCCGCTGCTGCTGGGGCTGCCGATGAAGGAAACCGTGCTGCTCGGCCTGACGCTGCTGGTCGGCTCGATGAGCCTGGCCACCGGGCGGACGACGGTGCTGCAGGGCATCGTGCATCTGGTGATCTTCGCGTCGTTCTTCTTCTTCGCCGTCATTCCCTGACGTTGCGGGATGCGGCCGCGTTCCGGTCGCAAGACGCAAAAAAAGCGCCCCGACAGGGCGCTTTTTCTTTTGGGCTGCCGCTTACTTCTTCAGCAGGTCGCGGATTTCTCGCAGCAGTTGCACGTCCTCCGGCGTGGGGGCCGGCGCGGCGGCCGGCTCTTCGCGCTTGAGCTTGTTCATCGCCTTGACGACCAGAAAGATCGCGAAGGCGACGATGATGAAGCTGATCATGGTGTTGATGAACACGCCGAAGTTCAGCGTCACCGCGCCGGCTTTCTGTGCGGCGTCGAGCGAGGCGTAGGGGCCGGGGATCTTGCCGTCCGACAGTGTCAGGAACAGGTTGGCAAAGTCGACCTTGCCGATCAGGAAACCGAGCGGCGGCATGATCACGTCCTTGACCAGCGAGTCGACGATCTTGCCGAATGCCGCGCCGATGACGACACCGACCGCGAGGTCGATGACGTTGCCGCGCATGGCAAATTCCTTGAATTCCTTGAACATCGTGTATCTCCGTTATTGTGGGCAAAGCGGTACGGCCGTCATGACGGCCGGATTGCTGTAAGCCTAGTGAGCGCGACCGAATGCTGTCAACGCACTTTGGTACGTGTCAGGTAGCAGGTAATTTCTTCGCGATCGTGGTAGAGCTGCTTGGCGCTCAGTTCGTAGTCGATGCCGGCGCTGTACAGCGCGTTGTCGATCAGGTCGAAACAGCGTTCGATTTCGCTCCAGCGCTTCTTCATCGGCAGCTTGAGGTTGAACACCGCGTGGCGCACATGGCCGCGGGTGAACCAGTCGGCGACCAGCTGGGCGATGCGCGCCGGTTGTTCGACCATGTCGCACACGAGCCAGTCGACCGGATGCGGCGGGCGGAACTTGAAACCGTCCTGGCGCAGGTGCTTCACGTGCGGGTGGATCGCCATGTCGCCCTTCATCGGACCGTTGTCGATCGCGAACACCTTGAGGCCATGGGCGACGAGCTGGAAGGTCCAGCCACCCGGTGCCGCGCCGAGGTCGACACCGACCATGCCCGGCTTCATCTTCGCCTCGGCATCGGGCACCAGCAGCATCAGCGCTTCGGCCAGCTTCAGCGTCGAGCGGCTCGGTGCGCCGGTCGGCATGCGTACGCGGGCAATACCCAGCGGCCACGGGCTGGCCAGCGCCGGTTTGGCGACGCTGATCCAGACCTCGGACATCGAGGTGAAGAACAGGTGCAGCCGGTGGCGGCCGCGACGTGCGTCGAGTGCCTTGCGCTTTTGCAGCGCGGCTTCGACGATGGCACCGAAGCGCTTGCAGAAACCCGAAAGCGGCTTGCCGGCGTCGCTGTCCGGATGCTCGAGCCACACGGCCTGCCACGGTGCGGCATAGCGCGCATCCAGTGCGTCGAGCGCATCGGTGATCGGCGTCAGCCGGTCGCGTTCGCCGAGCTCGACCCTTGCGAGCGCCAGCAGCACCTGGCGCGTGAAGATCAGCCGGGTGACGTCGAGCGTCTGGTGCAGTTGCGTCAGCTCGTAGCTGTCGTCGGCCTCGAACACGACATAGCCGACACCGACCTGCCAGCGGCCATCGAGCGGATGGCGCGCTGCGAATTCCTGTTGGCAATCGGCTTCGAAACCGGGTCGGCAATACAGCAGCAGGGCGGGATTCATCGCGGCGACTCGCAAAACCGCAGAGGATAACGCATTTGCCGCCGCCGGGGCGGTGCATAAGACCAAGGGCGGCGCACGGTGCTAGGCTGAAAAACGTCGGTCAGGAAGGGACGAGCCATGCCTGCGCGCAGCGAGGCGATACCCGTGCCGGGCAGCCGCGTTGCCGTGGTCGGTGCCGGGCTGGCCGGGCTGCTGACGGCCGCACTGCTGGCGAGGCAGTACCGGGTAACGCTGTACGAGGCCAGCGGCGATCGGGCAGGCCGTGTTGTCGATGTCACCCTCGACGGGCAGTCATGCGTGGTCGATGTCGCGTTGCCGATGTTCTGTGCGGCCAGCCCGAAACTGAAGGCGCTGCTGGCTTCGCAACGGGTGGAAACACGCGATTGTGCCGCGACGCTCGGGGTGTCGATCGATGCGGGCCGGCTCGAGTGGGGAGATCCGGGACACCGGTTCGCGCAGCGGCGCCTGCTGTTGTCACCGGGGTATCTGCGTCTGCTTGCGGACGTCCGGCGCTTTCGGCGCCATGCCGATACGCTGCTGCTCGACGCAATCGTCACCCGCTATAGCGTGAACCGATTGCTGGCGCAGGCCGGCTACGGGACGGCATTCCGCGACGGCTATCTGCGCCCGCTCGCTGCGGCGCTGTGGCAGGCGCCGCACATCGATTTCGCCGGGCTGCCGGCGGCCGTGCTGCTGAGACGGTTCATCGACCACGAACGCCTCGGCCGGCGCTGGTGCAGCGTCGTGACGCCGGGATGGCAGACGGTGCTGGCGGGGGGGATGGACGACTTCCGTGCCGCCACGCCGGTACTCGCGGTCCGGCGCGAGCCGCTGGGCGTGCTGATCGAAACCGCCGGGCAGGTCGACCGGGTCGACGCGGCGGTGATGGCGCTGAAATCGCCGCAGCATCTGCTGGTCGATGCCGACAGCGCCGAAACGGCCGCGCTGGCCGCGCTGGGTTTCCGGGCCGCGTCGTTCTGCCTGCACAGCGACCGGCGGCTGCTGCCACGCCGGCGCGCGGTCTGGTCCGTCGCCAACTGGCTGCAACGCCGCGACGGTGCGGCCTGCCTCAGTCTGGATTTGAACCGGCTGCAAGCGCTGCCGTTCAGAACGCCGTTGTTGCTGAGCATCGATCCGCTGGTCGCACCGGCACGGATGATCTGCAGCGTCGAGCGCCGTCTGCCGGTACTCGACCATGCAGGCAGACAGGCGCAGGCAGAGGTCGATGCGCTGCAAGGCCACCGTGCGACCTGGTACGCGGGCGCATGGACCGGCGACGGTCTGGCCGAAGACGCCATCGTGTCGGCGCTGCGCATCGCCGCCGCTTTCGGCACCAGCCCCGACTGGGATCGCTGATGCGGAACCGATGCCGGTCTACGCGGTCATTTCCGGTTGCATCCTTCCGGTTCCGCCCATGTCCAACCACAGCGACTTCCCCGAGCTAGCGACTGCTCGCTTCGTGCTGCGCGAGTTCGTCCAGTCCGACATTGACGCGGTGTTCCGCGGCTTGTCGCACCCGCAGGTGATCGCGCATTACGGCGTGTCGTACGCAACGCGCGACGACACGCAGCAGCAGATGGACTGGTTCCGGCAATTGGTTGTCGAGCAGCGCGGCATCTGGTGGGCGATTGGTGATGCCAATGCACCAGCGACTCTGCTGGGCGCCTGCGGGTTCAACGACCGGGATCACGATCATCGTCACGCCGACATCGGCTACTGGTTGCTGCCCGAGTTCTGGGGGCGCGCGGTAATGCGCGAATGCCTGCCCGCAATGCTCGACTACGGCTTCGGCGCACTGGCGCTGCACCGGATTGCCGCGGAGGTCGAACCGGAAAACATCCGCAGCAGCAGCCTGCTGGTCGACTTGGGTTTCGTGCACGAAGGCACACGGCGCGAGTGCGAGTTCAAGGACGGCCGCTTCCTCGACCTGGCTGACTACGCGCTGCTGCACCGCGAGTGGCGCGGTACCGGGCGTTAGTCCGCCAGATACTTGGCGTCGTCGAAGGTCACGACCCACTGCGGCCGGTAGATCACCAGCAGCGCCAGATTGGTGCCGGTGGTGAACGCTTCGGGCCAGCCCATCAGGAAGTAGTACGGCAGTTGCTCGGTCAGCAGGAAGTCGAACGTGTACGGGCCGAACGTTGCCAGCAGGCCGCAAGTCAGTAGCCCGACCAGCCACATCGACAGCGCCGCGGCGGCAAAGGCGTTGAGGAAGATGTAGACGAAGTAGTTCAGCGGCAGCCTTGTCTGCGCCAGCCGCAACAGGGCCTGCGTCAGCAGGCAGGGCAGCGCGGCAGTGATCAGCCACGACAGGCCGAACGCGCCCCAGTCGGCGTGGCCGAAGCCGGTGTCGATGGCCAGCGCGGCGGCGAGGCCGAGCAGCGCGCGGTCCCGCCCGGCGATCAGGGTCAGCGCGGTGGCGCCGATCAGGTGGAAGCTCAGTCCGGGCTGGATGTTGGCCTTCATCTGCCAGAACAGCAGTGCGGCGACGGTGGCGCCCAGCCAGCCGGTGATGGCCGACTGCGACAGCGCAAACCAGGGGACCCGCAGTGCTGCACGAAGCAGCAGCAAAACGGCCGCCATCCACGACAGGGCGAGCAGCCAGAGCGGAAATTGCGAGGAAACGAAATTCATGCCGGAACGGGAGCAAGGCGACAGCCGGCATCTTAGTGCAGCCGCCAGTCACTTGCAGCCGCCAGACGGCCCGCGTTGCGCGGATGGGGGCGCGCGCCGTGGTGACGTCCTGCGCGTGCGACTGGCGCCGGCCGTGCCCTAGTGCGGCGCGTAGGGCACGCCGAGGTCCCAGCGCGACTGCCAGTGCGCCATGTACTGCCGGGTGATGTCGGGCATGTCGCGCAGGACGACGACGTTCTCGGAATTCTCGGTCTCGGCCGATGGCGCGTAATTGAACGAGCCGGTTTCCACCGTCTTGCCGTCGACGATGATCACCTTGTCGTGCTGGATGTTGTAGTGATCGTCGACCCGCAACTGCACGCCGTGCCCGGTGACGTACTGCATCGCCGACTGGCTGGCCTTGCCCTGGTTGCGTTTCTTGTCGACGACGACCCGGACGTCGACGCCGCGCGCCTGTGCGGCGACGAGCGCCTGCATGATGTCCGGTGCGGTGAAGCTGTAGGCCATCATCCGGATGCTCGCGTTCGCGCTGCCGATGAGCTGGAGCACCATCGCCTGTGCAGAGCCTTCGGGTGAAAAGCCGACCTCGACGCCAGGCGCCGCCGGCGACAGGGCAGGAAGGCCCAGAAGCGTTGCAAGGGCGAGGGGACGGAACCAAAGGGGAGATTTCATTGCGATGATGCTCCGGTCTGATCCGGCAACGATACGCCTGTCCGGCGTGCGCCGCGGTAGGGTGCCACAATTAACGCTTCACCGGCCGGACGCGAGCGTCGTCGGGCTACCGGTGCCAAGGTGCGCTTCGAGGCGGTGCAGTCCTACGTCCGGCCTTGACGGTTGCAGGCAGGCAAAATCAACCGTGAAAACGATCTTGTACGGAAAGTTCTGCATTGAGGCTGGCAGATCGTGCGCCATGGCCGGACAAGCCGGAAAACACATCCGCGACTGTCACCTCATTTCCTGTGGATGGCGCAATCTGTTAAACCTGATAGAGTATTTCATTCAGTGGATGTAAGCTTTCTCGGTGCGCTGGCTGTAGTGACGGTAGCGCAGGCAATCCCTTACCTATGCAAGCAAGCGAGTTCTTGGTGTGTTTTCGGTGTTATCCGACATGTCCAAATACATGACCTACCTCCCTGCAGCGCGCTTCCCAGCTGGAGGATAAGGAACGTTGCGTACCGCAAAAACACCCGGAGTGCCGACTGTCGGCCGTGCTATCCGACAGTTGTCGCGATATTTTTTTATGCACCATGGTGCATACACCACGTTAGATGGCACGACATGGCATCGATCGAGTTCACCGGAATAAGAGATGATCAAACCTTAGCGATGGCTGCGGTTTTTAATCTCATTGCCGAGGGTAAGCTTAAGGGCACAATAGATGAGGTCGCCCTTAAAGAAGTGCTCGGCGAGCTTTACAATACCAAATTCATTCACACCAAAGTTGAGTCTGACTACTGGCTAGAACGATGGAAATTCAACCCAAATGTAGAGGCCCCTTGGGATTTTGGCTCTTGGGTTGATGCATTCATCAATGCTGACATTGAACTCAGGGAGTTAAAGTTTATCGATCATAGCTCCGGGAAAATTACTTTATTACAGCTTGCGTGCCCAAGTGGCGGCATTGACGCGACTGAGGAAATTGTCCGAATTTTTGGTGGAAGAATCACGGCAAATCACGCCATCTAACACTTCAGTCAACCGGGACCGGCTAAAGCCGGCCCGTTACTTCAAACGTTAGGTTCACACTTACTTTCCTGCATTGGAGAAATGCTATGGAACAACAGATTACTCACGAACAATTGATCAAAGAAATTGGTGAGAAGATAAATAAAATACGCGCTTACACTCCACGGGTTGGCGTTTTTGGCAATTCCGGGGTTGGAAAATCAAGCCTATGTAATGCTTTGTTTGGTAAAGATGTTGCAAAAATAAGCGACGTCGAAGCTTGCACACGTGAACCACAGGAAATTTTACTCGGTTCAGAAAATGGTGGAATAATTCTTGTTGATGTTCCCGGCATTGGCGAAGATCCAAATCATCAAAAAGAATACACCTCGCTATACAAGAGTCTAGCTCCTGAGCTTGATTTAGTCCTTTGGGCAATTAAAGCCGACGATAGAAACTATGCGTCGGCACTAGATTCATACCAAGAGGTATTTTCATCAAATGAAACAGTACCACCAGTTTTATTTGTCATAACACAAACAGATAAAACCAATGACACCGATGATTGGAATCATCAAGAATACAAACCAGGCGGCACCCAAATTGGAAATATTGCCATTAAGGAAAATGATGTTTCCCGGCGCTTTGGCGTTACTGCAAAGCAGATAATCTCTGTAGCCGCCTCATCAAAAAAAGGAAAAGCATACAATCTCAAAGAGCTTGTTGATCTCGTTGTGGAGGCCCTCCCAAACGAAAAAAAGTACTCATTCACGCGCGAAGCAAAACAAGAAAACGTAAGCGAAGAGGCAAGAAAAAGCGCTGAAAAAGGCATATGGGATTCAGTAAAAGACTTAGCGGGAGAAGCTTTTGATGCGGTAAAAGAAAAGGTCGCAGATGTGATTATTGCTTCTGCCCCAAAAATACTTGCTACTGTAGGCAAGTGGATCAAAAGCTGGTTTTAAGCCTAACACTTCATTCAACCCGGACGGGCTAACGCCCGCCGGTTAATTTCAACGTTAGGTCCCACCATGTCTGACGTAGCAACAATACTCGAACAGTTAGTTGACAAGCCTTGCCGGGGAGCTCGACACGGCCACGGCTCCTTCATCACGGCCGAATTTGGCGCACCACAACTAATGGTTAGAGAAGGCATACCTACTGCGAAATATGAATCTTTACAACGCAGAAAAATAACCGTGAGTGGCCAGTGGCATCTCTGTATATATTGCTGCAACTGGATATACGAAGAATTTGACCAAATTCTCGCTCACTCAGAAAGCACTGATATAGAAATTCATCAAGCCGTAGAACGCCTGGATAGTCTGAAATTAATACAAGTAGAGATTGCTTCGGCGTCCGGTGCAACTACGTTTCTATTTGAAGGTGGCGGGCAACTTCGCACTACACCGTACGATTCTGAAGAGGAGTTATGGTATCTCCATATTCCTACTCAAGAGGTTCTTAGCATTAAGGGAGGAGGTTTAGTAAGCCTGCGCTCAAGCACGACAGTATGTGGCGAAGAGCATTGGCTCCCTCTTGAGCAAGACCTAACACTTCGCTCAACCGGGACCGGCTAAAGCCGGCCCGTTATCTCAAACGTTAGGCTTTTACTGGATCTCATGCGAATTACTATGTTCCAAAAAATCTCCATTCAACGTCTATCTGTCGGCTCTGTATTCAAACTACTTGCAATTGGAGTTGTTTTCTCTTTCATTCCCTTTAGTGTGCTCATGGGGGTTTTTGCTTTTTTTGGCGCATCTACTGTGCATTGGAATGGCCAATCACTTACCGGCATTACGGGGCTTCTTGCCTCACCCTTTGTTGGTCTCTTCGTGGCATTTTTGTTCACCGCTTTCGTTGGTGCCATGTGTGTTTTCGGCTTGTGGCTGTACTCAAAATTTATGCCAATTGAATTGGCTTTTAAAGAGCCAAAGGCCTAACACTTCATTCAAGCGGGACCGGCTAACGCCGGCCCCTTAATTCAAACGTTAGGTGTTTAGGGAGTGCATTTAGGCCGATAGGGGTGGTAGATGGGGGACTGGCAATCCCTGTGGTGCTTGTTGGCTCTGTAGCCCTTCTGCTGGTTTTGTTGCGTTACATTAGTATCAATTTGATTTCATCGGATCAAAACAACATTAAGGGGGTGTCTATGGCTAAAACATTAACTGCTCGTACTCGTGTTTTCTTAAGCTCAATTTTTGAAACAACATGGGCTATTGGAGTCGGCGGCGCTGTAGGACATCTATCGACCTAAGTGTATTCACACCTAACACTTCATTCAACCCGGACGGGCTATCGCCCGCCGGTTAATTCAAACGTTAGATATCAAAGGTTGCATATGTCTGGCGCAACAAACGGAATCGTACGGATCGTACTCAGGCTTGAAGGGCTAAGCGTTTTAGCAATGGCTCTTATTTGCTATTCTAAATTCGGTGCAGGCTGGGGCTTGTTTGTCGCCTGTTTTCTTATTCCTGATCTATCACTTCTCGGTTACGTTGTTGGCTCTAAAACCGGGGCCGTTACCTACAACATGGCGCACTCGTACCTTGGTCCAATAGCCTGCCTTTTCGCGGGCGCGTTTGGCGCCATTCAACCTCTTATTACAGCAGGTTTAATCTGGTGTGCACATATCGGGTTTGATCGTGCGCTCGGCTATGGACTCAAATATTCAAAAGGGTTTTCGTTTACTCATCTGGGGCTCGTTGGTCGGCTCCAGCGAAAGGCATCTAACACTTCACTCAACCAGGACGGGCTAACGCCCGCCCGTTAGTTAAAACGTTAGGCGCCACAAAATCATGCTCATACACAATTACGCGAGGATCTTTGGTTGGCTACTCATAGTCTTCGCATCGTATTTGTTTGGGGCCGTCCTAAGCAGCATTGTCGCTATGTTCGGAATTACCAATTTACCCAATGACCATCGCGGAGAGTGGAGCGAGCTAACAGTCCCCATTGTGCTGCTAATTTCAGCATTGGTTGGCTGGGCTGCTCTTCACCTTCTCAGACGCCATGCAACGTCTGCACTTTGGCAAATTGCTGCTGTTGCAACACTATTGACTCTGGCTTCGTTTTTCTGGGTTACTTGGCGATTTTCGAATGCGGTTGCCTAACACTTCATTCAAGCGGGACCGGCTAACGCCAGCTCGTTACTTCAAACGTTAGGACTCTTAAAAAAACGAATGAATATGACAATCATCATCGCATGCGAGTTACCAGAAAGAGCCCTACTGCAACGCTACAAGCGTGATGGTTCATATACGGACTGCTATTACATGGACATGCCTCGCCACATAGCAATGTCCGAGTACATCTCGACGTTCTATACAACATCGCTATTCAAAGTCGAGCGCAAGATTCTGGCCCTGGCCGCAGGTAAACACATCATCCGATGTGGCCGCCCACAACCTTGCGCAGGGGCGCGAATCAAGCTTCGCTGCGTGGAGTGTTGAAGACCGCTCAAGCAACCAGCTGCTTCTTTGTGACTTCCTCGGCCGAACAAGGTCGTGGCTAATGGCAGAAGTGGGGCCATCATCTACCCGGCTGTACTTTGGTTCTGCTGTGGTGCCGAAGTCAAAGTCTGCCGCAGGCAAGGCGTCTTTCGGCTTCGCATTCCATGCTTTATATGGATTTCATCACCTATACACGAAGGCGCTCATGAGAGCAGCTCATGCGAAGCTTACCAACTAGGCTCTTCGGCGTCTTGGCATTCAACTGCTAATACGCCTAACACTTCAGTCAACCGGGACCGGCTAACGCCGGCCCGTTACTTCAAACATCGGCTCCTCACAATCCATGGGCGCTATAGCCATTCATTTCAGGAGTGCTGAATGTACTCAAGTGGACATCATTGCTTCAGAACATGGTGTTTCGGGAGCGGAAAACTGGTTTCTGTGCAACGGAACAGCATGGAGAGCAAAGCCACCAATGAAGAAATGTAGAAAATTGCAGGTATGGATTGCACGATTCTGCAATGGCTAGCCTGAGCGCGGCGTCGTCACCGGCGCAGCGGTGAGGCGCTCTTTCGCAGACAAAAAAAACGGCGGGACCAGCCCGCCGCAAACCCGGAAACATGCAGGCCGGTCAGGCGGCCGCAAACACCCAGCAATCGTTGGCCGGGAATTCGACCCAGTAATCGCCGGCATCGCGCGGTTCGCCGCCATAGGCGCGGAAGCGCAGTCCGCCCTGGTGGAACAGGTATTCCCAGCGATCGCCGAGGTACATGGCGGTGATCAGCTTGGCCTTGATCCGGTTGTCGCCCGGGCCGTCGACGACGCGGACGCGTTCGAGCCGGATCACGGCCTGTGCGTCGTTGCCGGCGGTGAGCCAGTCGCGGGCGAGGCCGTTGAGCTCCCAGCCGTCGCCGGCGAGCTTGACCTGCTCGCCCTCGACCGAGACGACCTTGGCGCTGAGCTTGTTGTTGCTGCCCATGAATTCGGCGGTGTACAGCGACTTCGGTGCGGCATACAGCTCCGCCGGCGTGCCTTCCTGCTCGATCTTGCCGTTCTTGAGCAGGAGGATGCGGTCGGACATCGCCATCGCTTCGGTCTGGTCGTGGGTCACGCACAGTGCCGACAGGTTGAGCGAGACGATCAGCTCGCGCAGCCAGGCACGGGCTTCCTCGCGCAGCTTGGCGTCGAGGTTGGACAGCGGTTCGTCGAGCAGGATGACCGGCGGGTTGTAGACCAGCGCGCGGGCAATCGCGACACGCTGCTGCTGGCCGCCGGAGAGCTGGAACGGGAAGCGTTCGGCCAGATGACCGAGGCCGAGCTGGTCGAGTGCCTTCTGCACGCGTTGCTTGATCTCCGCCTGCGGCACCTTGCGCAGCGACAGACCGTAGCCGACGTTGTCGAACACGGTCCGGTGCGGCCACAGCGCGTACGACTGGAATACGAGGCCCAGCGAGCGCTGTTCGACCGGCAGGTTGACGTTCTTGGCGCCGTCATACAGCGCCTTGCCATCGAGCAGGATCTGTCCGCTTGACGGTTGTTCCAGCCCGGCGACGGCACGCAGCAGCGTGGTCTTGCCGCTGCCCGAGGCGCCGAGCAGCGAGACGACTTCGCCTGCCTTCAGGTGGAACGACACGCCCTTGAGGATCTGGGTGGCGTCGTAGCTGAGGTGCAGGTCTTCAACGATGAGCTTAGTCATGAAGTTTCACTCCGAAACGCAGGGCGACAGCCAGACCGGCGCCGACCATGAGGATGTTGATGACGGAAAGGGCGGCAACCTGATCGACTGCGCCGGTGGCCCACAGCGACACCATCAGTGCGCCGATGACTTCGGTGCCCGGCGACAGCAGATACACGCCGGTCGAGTATTCGCGTTCAAAGATCATGAACACCAGCAGCCAGCTGGCCAGCAGCCCGGATTTGATCAGCGGCAGGGTGACATAGCGGCTGGTCTGGCCCTTGGTGGCGCCGACGCTGCGCGCGGCTTCCTCGAGTTCCGGGCCGACCTGCATCAGTGCGCCCTGGATCAGCCGCATGCCGTAGGCCATCCACACGACCATGTAGGCCAGCCAGATCGAGAACATCGAGTTCTTGAACTCCTTCAGCCCCGGCACGAACAGGAACACCCACAGGAAGGCCAGACCGGCGAGCAGGCCCGGTACGGCGCGCGGCACCAGCACCAGGTAATCCATCAGCTTGCTGCCCCAGTCGTTGCGGCGGTGGCCGGCAAAACCGACGGCGGTGTAGCAGGCCACGGCCATGGCGCCGCCGAGAATGCCGACACCGAAGCTGTTGATGATGGCGCGGACCAGACTGTCGTTCTCGAACAGGTCGGTGAAGTTGGACAGCGTGAACACCTCGGTCAGCGGCACTCCCTGGCCCCAGTGACTGACGAAGGCGCGCAGCGTGATCCCCGACAGCGGCACGAACACGGTCACGATCAGCCACAGTGCGACGATCGCCAGCGCCACCCAGCGCCATGCACCGAGCGGCAGCGCGTGCTGGCGGGCGGCCTTGCCCTTGACGGCGATGTAGCGGCCGGCGTTGCGCAGCAGGCGGCGCTGCAGCAGCACCAGCGGGAAGGTGACGAGGATGATCAGCACCGCAACGGCCGCCATCAGGTGGTAGGACGGAATGCCGAGCTTGTTGGTCAACTTGTACAGATAGGTGGTGAGTACCAGATGGCCTTCCGGATCGCCCAGTACCAGCGGCAGGCCGAAGACCTCGAAGCCGAGGAAGAACACCAGCACGCCGGCGAACAGCAGGGACGGCATCACCATCGGCAGGCTGACGTCACGGGCGACGCGGAACGGGCTGGCACCGGAGACGCGTGCGGCTTCCTCGACGTCCGAGCCGAGGTTGCGCAGCGACGACGATGCGTACAGGTAGACGTGCGGGACGTGGGTCAGGCCGGCGATCAAGGTGATGGCCCACAGCGAATAGATGTTCCACGGTGCCGCGTCGGTGCCGAACAGCGACATCCACCACGACGAATAGAAACCGACCGGGCCGGCAGCGACGACGTAGCCGAAACCGAGCACCATCGGCGACACGAACACCGGCGTCAGCAGCAGCGGTTCGAGCCAGCGCCGGCCGGGCAGATCGGTCCGCGCCATCAGGAAGGCCAGCACGCCGCCCATCGGTACGGCGATGAACAGCATGCCGAAGGCGATGGCGCAGGTGTTCTTCAGCGACGACCAGAAATCGGGGTCGTCGAAGACGAAGCGGTAGGCCTCCAGCGACACCGTCTTGTTCGGCATGAAGAACGGTGCGCTCAGAAAGCTCTGGAACAGGATCAGCGACAGCGGCAGTGCGACGACCGTGACCGCAATCGCGATCGTCAGCCAGCGGCCGAGGCCGGCATAGGCACGCCATTCGCCGCCGCCACCCCCGCCGGTCGAGGCCGGCAGCGGTACCTGCATTGAAGTAGTCGAACTCATGGCAATACTCCAGCGTCCGCGACCGGAAGGCCGCGGCGCAATGTCATGCGGGAGGGAGGATCAGCGGGTCGTGCTTACTTCTTGATTGCCTGCTGCCATTGCTTGAGGAATTCAAGCCGTTTGGCCTGGTCGAGGTAGACCAGCAGGCCAGTGCCGACCTGGATCGGCTTGAGGCTGTTGCCCAGCTGTTTGGTCAGGCCGGCCATCGAGGTTTCGCCGGCCACGTCGCTGCGGATCGAGAACAGGTCCGCATCGTTGGCGAGCACGGTCTGGCCGCGCTTGGACAGCAGGTAGTCGAGCCACAGCTTGGCGGCGTTGGGGTTCTTGCCGGCCTTGGTGATCGTCGCCAGGCGGCTCATCACCAGCGTGTAGTCCTTCGGGTAGACGTAGCCGATCGACGGGTCCTTCTTGGCCTTGGTGAAGGCGTACGAGCCGATGATGTTGTAGCCGATCAGGTTCTCGCCTGAGGAGATCCGCTCCATCATCGCGCCGGTCGACGATTGCAGTTTCAGGCCGGTGCTGCCCATGGTCTTGACCATGTCCCAGATCGCGTTGCCGCCGACGCGCACGTCCTGGGTCAGGTAGCTGAAGCCGACGCCGGACTTCTCGATATCGTAGGTGGTGACCTTGCCCTTGAACTTGTCCGGGTTGGCCTTGAGGATGCGCACGAGGTCGGCGTGGCTTTGCGGGATTTCTTCGGGCTTGAGCAGGCGCTTGTTGTAGACGATGGTGATCGGTTCGAACGTCGTGCCGTAGGCCTGGTTCTGGTAGGTCGACCACGCCGGCATGTTGGCGGTTTCGGGCGACGCGTAGCTGGCGATGAAGCCGTCGTTGACGAGCTTGATCTGCAGGTCCATCGCCGATGACCACAGCAGGTCGGCGGTGGTGCCGCCGGCAGCGCTTTCCGAGATGAAGCGGTTGTACAGCTCGGTGCTGTTCATGTCGTTGTATTCGACCTTGACACCCGGATACAGCGACTCGAAGTCCTTGATCAGCGGTTTGACCGCGGCGCTGTCGGTGGTCGAATAGACGATCACCTTGCCCTCTTTCTGGGCGGCACCGACAATCGACGCATAATTGCTCGGATAACCGGCCGGTGTGCTTGCGGCAGCCAGACCGGCGACGGAACAGCTGGCCACGGCCAGGGCAAAACGGGTAAAGCGCTTCATATCGATCTCCAGAATCTGGCCGTTTAGGCTCGGATGTCTCGGACATGTTTCATCCGTGTGAAACGATCCTATGCGCGCAGCGCTTTCAATTTGCTTTCCAGGCACCAATTCGATGCGATCTGTCGTTGCGGCGATCCCTGATGGTGCGCATCGGGCCTGCTGCCGATACTGGAATTGATCAGGGATTTACCGCGACCACCATGCGTTTGCTCCTCGTAGAAGACAACCTTTCACTCGCCGATTCGCTGACCCGCGCCCTGAACCAGTGCGGGTTTGCCGTCGATTGCATGCACAACGGTGCCGATGCCGACCAGGTGTTGCGCACCGAGGATTACGCGCTGGTGATCCTCGACCTGGGCCTGCCCAAACTCGACGGTCTCGAAGTGTTGCGCCGGCTGCGGCAACGGCGCAACAAGGTGCCGGTGCTGATCCTGACCGCACACGGATCGATCGACGAACGCGTCAAGGGCCTCGACCTTGGCGCCGATGACTACCTGACCAAGCCGTGCGACCTGACCGAGCTCGAAGCGCGGGCTAGGGCGCTGATCCGCCGCAGCCACGGTTTCGACAGCGCCGAGCTGACCTTCGGGCCGCTGAGCTACGACAGCGTCAGCCGCGTGTTCAGCCTGCCGGCCGGGCCGCTGAGCTTGACGCCGCGCGAGCACGCGGTGCTTGAGGTGCTGCTGATGCGCGGCGGCAAGGCCGTGAGCAAGGATGCGCTGTCGGAGAAGATCTTCGGCCTCGACGAGTCGAGCAGCCCCGACGCGATCGAGATCTACGTCCACCGGCTGCGCAAGAAACTCGACGGCAGCGGTGTCGCCATCGTCACGCTGCGCGGCCTCGGCTACCTGCTGGAAACGCGCGATGCGGCCGCGTAGCCTGCGGCGCTACCTGACCGTCTGCCTGCTGGTGCCGCTGCTCGGCCTGCTCAGCATCGACGCGGTGCTGACCTATCACCGCGCCCGGCAGTCGGCTGATGCGGCGTTCGACCGCAGCCTGTTCACGTCGAACAAGGCGATGGTCGAGGGCATCTCGATCCAGAACGGCCAGATCGTCGTCGACATCCCGTATCTGGCGCTGGAGATGTTCGAATCCAACGCGGCCGGCCGTGTCTATTACCGCGTGGTCGAGGAGGGCGGCGCCGAGCTGACCGGTTACAAGGACCTGCCGCTGCCGCGGCGCCGCGATCAGGCCTACTACAAGCCGCTGTTCTACGACGCCGACTATCAGGGCGACACGATCCGCATCGCCGCGACGCGCCAGCGTGTCCACGACGTGGCCACGGCGCAGACGCGCACGGTCTGGGTGCTGACCGGCGAAACGCCCGAATCGCGGCGAGAGCTGGCACGGCAGATCCTGATCGGCGCCATCATTCAGGACCTGCTGCTGGTCGCGCTGTCGCTGGGCATCGTGCTGATCGCGGTCAGCGTCGGCCTGCGGCCGTTGCGGCGCCTCTCGAACAAGGTGAAGGACAAGGACGCCGACGACCTGCAGCCGCTCGATGCGACCGAGCTGCCGTCCGAGCTCAAGCCGCTGGTCGAGGCCATGAACCAGTACATCGCGCGGATCGAGCGCATCCTCAACGATCGAGGGCGCTTTTTTGCCGATGCGGCGCACCAGCTGAAGACCCCGCTGGCGGTGCTGCAGGCCAAGGTCGAACTGGCGCTGCGCGAGGACGACCTGCCGACGGTGAAGCGACAGATGGCCGAAACGCTCGACACCGTCCGGCATGCGTCACGCGGCGTGAAGCAGTTGCTGTCGTTGTCGCGGCTGGCACCGGACCACTTCCTCGTCGTGACCTACAGCGACGTCGACCTGACCGCCGTGGCGCGTGACGTGGCGCTCGACTGGGCACCGGTGGCACGCCGCAGCGGGGTCGATCTCGGCTTTGAAGGCGGGGAGCCCGCCAGGCTGTCGGGACGGCCCGAGCTGCTGCAGGAGCTGGTCGGCAACCTGATCGACAACGCGATCCGCTATGCCGGGCCGGGCAGGATGGTGACGGTGCGCAGCATGCCGGTCGACGGGCATGCGCGGCTGCAGGTGATCGACAACGGCCCTGGCATTCCGGAGGAGGAACGCGACAAGGTGTTCCGGCGCTTCTACCGGATTTCCGGCACGCAGGTCGAAGGCAGCGGACTGGGGCTGGGTATCGTGCATGAAATCGCCCGGCTGCACGATGCGCTGATTGCGCTCTCGCACACGCCGGGCGGCGGTCTGACGGTGACGGTCGATTTTCCGGTCGAGCGCGTCGCGCCTTCCTCGTCCTAGCCGCGCAGCCGCCACTGTCGGTCGACGATCTCGCCCAATTGCATCAGCCGGCCGTGGAAGAAGTGGCCGACGCCGGGCACGACGATGACCGGCAGTTGCTGCGGCCGGGCCCAGTCGAACACGCTCGCGAGCGGTACGACCTCGTCCTCTTCGCCGTGGATGACCAGCGTGTCGGCCGGTACGGCCGGGTAGTCGGCGTAGCGGCTGGTGGCCGGACCGACGAGGATCATGCCGTCGACATCGTCATCCCCCAGCCTTTGCCTTAGCTGCGCCTGTACGTAGGTGCCGAACGAGAAACCGGCGAGTACCAGCTTGCCGGCGTCCGGATGTGCCGCACGCGCGAAGGCCAGCACTGCGGCCATGTCGTCGGGCTCGTGCTGGCCACGGCTGTGCTCGCCTTCCGAGTTGCCGACGCCGCGCAGGTTCGGACAGTAGGCGATGTAACCCAGACGGGACAGCGTTTTGGCCAGCGTGTGGACGATCTTGTTGGTGAACGTCCCGCCCTCGGTCGGGTTCGGGTGCGCCACGAGCGCGATGCCACGCACGGCGTCGAGCGCCGAATCGAGCCGCAGGCATTCGAGTTTGCCGGCCGGACCGGCGATCTCGAGCAATTCGAACGCGGGGGCTTTGCGCGGTGCGTTCATGCCTTCAGCCTCAGCCGTTCGACCACACGGCCGCCGACCAGATGTTCGTCGACGATTTCGTCGATGTCGCTCTCGTCGATGTAGGTGTACCAGGTTTCTTCGGGGTAAACGACGATGACCGGTCCCTCTTCGCAACGATCGAGACAGCCGGCCTTGTTGATGCGCACGCCGCCGGGGCCGGCGAGCTTGAGTGCCTTGATCCGGCTCTTGGCGTGTTCCCATGCGGCGACGGAGCCGCAGTTGGCGCAGCTCTGCCGCTCGCCCGGTTCGCGCTGGTTCAGACAGAAAAACACGTGGTGCTTGTAGTAGCTCATCGTCGCTCCTGAAGGGCTTACTGCTGCTGGACCGGGCGGTTGTGTGCCGTCACGAAGAACGGCAGGCCGTCGGTGTCGAGATCGGGCTGGATCGTTTCCACCACCACCACGTCGTCGACCTGGCACTCGCGCATCAGATCCTCGACAAAGGCATGCACCTGCTCCGCACTGTCGAGCGGCGCCAGCGGCCAGACGTAGCCCTCCCAGCGTTCGGCATCCTCGCGGCTCGAAAAGGTCAGGCGGATTTCGCCGCCCTCGTGGGCGGCCAGCGTGATGACCGGCGTGCGACCCTTGCTGCGGATGCTGCGCAGGGCATTGCTTGCGGCAACCTGCAACCGGGTCTCCAGCACAGTGACGCGACCGGCTTCCTGCGCGGCAAGCCAGCTTTGCGGGACGCGCGGAATCGGGAACAGTGTCAGGCCGGTCTGCTTGAATGCATCGCTGAGCAGCTGCGCCAGCGGCATGCCCCAGCTGCCGACGGCGCCGCCGAGGCGGATGACCGGTTCGGCAGCGGCAGGCTGGATGGCCACGCCGACCAGATAGCGGACGAACACGCCTTCATCCTTGAACGCGATCGGCGCCGGTGCGAGTTCGGCCGGCAGCGGACCGGCGACGGTGATGCCGTCCTGCCAGCGCGACAGTTGCGTCGGGTTGACCGCGGCCAGCTGTTCGCTGCCGATCAGCGCATTGCCAAGCCAGACGTCGGCATCTGCGGCGATGACGCCGTGTTCGCGCAGCAGCGCCAGAATCGCACCGGCATCGACTTCCCCGGCCAGCCGGGTATCGCCCTTGCGGCCGGCAACGAAAACGATCGGCAGCGCAAACGGCACCGCGTGCGTACCGGCCGCTGCCGGCTGTTCGACTGCATCGCGCAGCGTTTTCCACAGCACCTTGTACGCATCCTGCGTTGGTGCCTGTGTCAGTGCGCCGTTCAGGCCGTAGTGATCACCGGTCAGCAGCAACTCGCGCACGACCTCGTCCAGCGCCTGACGCTTCTGCTGCGCATCTGCCGGTTCGCTGGCGGTCAGAAAGGCCATCAGGCTGCGGATGACCGGATTCTTTGCATTGACGCGGGGATAGAGGCGGGGATCGGGCAGGTACATGGGGCAGGCCAGGGAGCAAAAACGCAATTATACCGTGCGCGCCGGGGCGGGCGAGGGGCGAGTAACCCTAGCACGATTAATGCTTTCTGAATATGCAAGGTCTTGAATTGATTTGACAATCTGGCAGACCCTGAGGTAAATTCAAGCTTCTGTTGGGATGCGAGATTTGCGTCTTGATGGTTTCTCCTTTGTAGATGTTGTTGGTGGCCCGGAACCGTTTACGTTTCCGGGTTTTTTTTCATCTGGAGTTTCCGAAATGACCTCTCCGGTATTCATCGATCGCGCCCTGCTGGGCGAACTCGCGTCCGAGGCGGCGCAGAGTCCGCGTTTGCGCAAGAACCGCAATTTCCACGCCGGCAACGACGACGCCTGTCATCGATTGCTCAACGCGCTCGAGCCCGGAACCTACATCCAGCCGCATCGCCATCTGGCGGCGGACAAGGAAGAAACGCTGATCGTGCTCGCCGGCCGTGTCGGCGTGCTGCTGTTCGACGAAGCCGGTGCGGTGACCGCGACGCGCGAACTCGTCGCCGGCGGCGAGACGGTGGGGGTCAACGTTGCGCCTGGCGTTTTCCACAGCCTGGTCGCACTGGACGCCGGCTCGGTGTTCTTCGAGAGCAAGGCGGGCCCGTATGCCGCGCTGACCGCGGCGGAAAAGGCCGAATGGGCGCCCTCGGAAGGCGAGCCGGGGGTCGAGTCCTTTCTGGCCGGCATGCTCGCGCACTTCCCCCGCTAACGCTGGGCAGCGGGCTCGACAACCTGCCAGGTAACGCCGGTCCCGCCGGAGCCGTCACCGGTTTGCGTTCAGCGAACTAAAGCGTATCGAGCTCGCAAAAACCCGTTAGTGCTTCGGGGCTGGCGTCGTTCGCCTCAACTCGGTCGACCCGGGCCGATTCGGGGCCACGGCTCACCCAGCGCTGGAAATCGTCGACCTCGCCGGGACGCCCTTGCGCCTGGATTTCGACCGTTCCGTCGGTGCGGTTGCGGACCCAGCCGGTCAGGTTGCGGGCCAGCGCTTCGCGGACTGTGTAGAAACGGAAGCCGACGCCCTGTACCCGGCCGTGGACGCGCAGCCGTCTGGCGATGATCTCGTTCATTCCGCTTCCTCCGTTGATGAGGCAAAACAAAACCGGCCACACGGGCCGGTTTTGATTTTAGTGCCGCGCCTTACTTGACGCGCATCCCCGGCTTCGCGCCGCTGTCCGGGCTGAGGATGTACAGGCCGCCGTCGCCACCGCCGGCGAGCACCATGCCCTCGGACAGGCCGAACTTCATCTTGCGCGGCGCCAGGTTGGCGACCATGACGGTCAGCCGGCCCTGCAGGTCTTCGGGCTTGTAGGCCGACTTGATGCCGGCGAAGACGTGGCGCGTTTCGTTGCCGATGTCGAGTGTCAGCGAGACCAGCTTGTCGGCGCCCTCGACGGCCTTGGCTTCGACGATCTTCGCCACGCGCAGGTCGACCTTCATGAAGTCGTCGATGCTGATCGTTTCTGCGATCGGCGGCACATCGTAGTCGAGCGCCGGCTTGGTTTCGATCGGTGCGAGCGCCTGCTTGTTTTCTTCGACCATGGCTTCGATGGCCTTCGGATCGATCCGCGTCATCAGGTGCGAATACGGGTTGATGCAGTGCGCGAGCAACAGCGAGCCGGCGTCGACCCAGCGCAGCGGTGCGATGTTGAGGAAGGCTTCGACATCGGCAGCCAGCCTGGGCAGTACCGGCTTCAGGTAGATGGTCAGCAGGCGGAAGGCGTTGATCAGGATCGAGCAGACGCGCTGCAGCTCGGCGTCCATGCCTTCCTGCTTGGCCATTTCCCACGGTTTGTTGGCGTCGACGAACTGGTTGACCTCGTCGGTCAGCGCCATGATGTCGCGGATCGCGCGGCTGAATTCACGGTTCTCGATCAGTTGTGCCAGTTCATCGCCTGCGGCCTGCAGTTTCGCCAGGACCGGCGCATCGCCGAGGTCGCGCGCCAGCTCGCCACCGAAGCGCTTGCTGATGAAACCGGCGGCGCGGCTGGCGATGTTGACGTACTTGCCGATCAGGTCGCTGTTGACGCGGGCGGCGAAGTCTTCGAGGTTGAGGTCGATGTCCTCGATGGCGCTGTTGAGCTTGGCGGCGAAGTAGTAGCGCAGCCATTCCGGATTCAGGTGCCGCAGATACGATTCGGCCGTGATGAAGGTGCCGCGGCTCTTGCTCATCTTGGCGCCGTCGACGGTCAGGAAACCGTGGGCATTGATGCCGGTCGGCGTGCGGTAGCCGCTGTATTCGAGCATGGCTGGCCAGAACAGCGCATGGAAGTAGAGGATGTCCTTGCCGATGAAGTGGTAGAGCTCGGCGCTGGAATCCTTGTTCCAGTACTCGTCGAAATCCAGACCGAGCCGGTCGCACAGGTTCTTGTGGCTGGCCATGTAGCCGACCGGCGCGTCGAGCCAGACGTAGAAGTACTTGCCCGGCGCATCCGGAATCTCGAAGCCGAAGTACGGAGCGTCGCGCGAGATGTCCCAGTCGTTCAGGCCGGCGTCGAACCATTCCTGCATCTTGTTTGCGGCGCCTTCCTGCAGGCGCGCACGCTCGGCCCCGTTGACCGTGGTTGCACCGGTGGTCCAGCCCTTGAGGAAGTCCTCGCACTCGCCGAGACGGAAGAAGAAGTGCTCCGAATCACGCAGTACCGGCGTTGCGCCCGAGACGGCCGAGTACGGGTTCTTCAGCTCGGTCGGCTGGTAGGTGGCGCCACAGACTTCACAGTTGTCGCCGTACTGGTCCTTGGCGCCGCACTTCGGGCACTCGCCCTTCACGAAGCGGTCCGGCAGGAACATGTTCTTCTGCGGGTCGTACAGCTGCGAGATCGTGCGCGAGACGATCTTGCCGTTGGCCTTGAGCTTGGCGTAGATGTCGTAGGCGAACTGGCGGTTTTCTGCCGAGTTGGTGCTGTAGTAGTTGTCGAAGGCGACATGAAAACCGGTGAAGTCGCGCAGGTGTTCGCCGTGCACGCGCTCGATCAGCGCCTCCGGCGTGATGCCTTCCTTCTCCGCGCGCAACATGATCGGGGTACCGTGGGTGTCGTCGGCACAGACGTAGTGGCAGCTGTGGCCGCGCATCTTCTGGAAACGGACCCAGATGTCCGTCTGGATGTACTCGACCAGGTGACCGAGGTGGATGGCGCCGTTGGCGTAGGGCAGGGCGGAGGTGACGAGGATCTTGCGGCTCATGGTCGTCTTTTTGGGCAATGAATCAGCCGATTATATCGCAGCCGCACGCCGGGCCGTGGCGCATTGCGGACGGGGCCGTTATAGTTGTTTGTCATGCCCCCATGGCCGCACAGGACCCCAGAACGTATGCCGCCCCCGCCGCCCGACCTGCAGCACGAGCTTGCCGCCATCGACGCCGCCTTTGCCGCACTGGCACGGGATCTGGGGCAGGACCTGCGCGCCGAGCTGCTCGACGCCTACTGGCCGACCCACGAAGCCTGCCTGGCGGAAATCGGCCTGGCGCTGCAACAGGGGCAGCACTACCTGGCCGAACGTGCGGCGCACCAGTTGAAAGGGGCATGTGCGCAAATCGGCGCAACCGGCATGGCGGCGCGGTGCCGCGGCATCGAGCTTGCGGCGCGCGACGCACGGTCTGCCGACGACGCCTATGCAGAGCTTCAGGTGTTGGCTGCCGGTATCGAATCCGCGCTGCGGCGCTGACCGTTACATCGGCGCCGGCGGGCTCAGGCTACACTGGCGCGTTCCCGTTCCGGATTGGCTTGACCATGCAGCTGCAGTTCGACGTGTTGTTCCTGATCGGCACCGCCGCCTTCACGATTTCCGGCTATCTGGTCGGCGCGACCAAACGCTTCGACGTGCTGGGTGTCGTGATTCTGGCGCTGCTGACCGCCATCGGCGGCGGGATGATCCGCGACGTGCTGGTCGACCGGGTGCCGCGCATCTTCATCGATGCAGGTCCGCTGTACACGATTTTCGCCACCTTGCTGGTGGCCTGGGCGATCAAACTGCACCAGCGCAATCGCGGCTTGCTGTACAAGATCTTCATCATTGCCGATTCGATCGGTCTGGTTGCATTCAGCATTGCCGGCGCGCAGATCGGCCTCGATGTGGGACTCAACCTGTTCGGCGTGGCCTTCCTCGCCTTCGTCACCGCCGTCGGCGGCGGACTGGTGCGCGACATGATGGTCAACGACGTGCCCTTCATCCTGCACGAGGATTTTTACGGCACCGTCGCCATTCTCGTGGCTGCGCTGCTGTATGCGGCAGCACAGGCGGGCTGGCGCGGTCTGTGGGTCGAGTGGACCCTGTTCGTCATCGGCCTCGGGCTGCGACTGGTTGCGCACCTGCGCGACTTCCGCCTGCCGCGGGTCGGGCACTGAGATGAAGCGGGCCGAGGTGGACTGGCCGGTTTCGGGCGATCCCCGTGTCTGGGCCGACTGGCTTCGGGCGCGGCTGGCCGGCTCGCCGCGCCCTGAAAGCGGCGATTTTCCGTTCGAGCAGGAAGCGCGTCCCGCGGCGGTGCTGATCGCGATCGTGCCCCGCATCGACGGGGTTTCGGTACTGCTGACCGAACGTGCGGCACACCTGCCGACGCATGGGGGGCAGATCAGCTTTCCCGGTGGTCGGGTCGAGAACGACGACGACGGAGCCATCGCCGCAGCGCTGCGCGAAAGCCGCGAGGAAATCGGCCTCGATGGCTGCTATGTCCGGGTGATCGATACGCTGGGCGCGTATTACACCGTCAGTGGTTATGCGGTGACGCCGGTGATCGGCGTGCTCGATCCGGGCTTCAGCCTGACGCCATCGGCCGACGAGGTCGAGCACGTGTTCGAACTGCCATTGCAGCAGCTGCTCAACCCGTCGCTGTACGAGCGGCGCTGGGTCGAACGCCGCGGTCTGCGCGGACAGACGCATTTCATCGAGATCGACGGTTACACGGTATGGGGGGCGACGGCAAACATGCTGCTGATGCTGGCGGCGGCGCTCGGTATCGGCGGAGAACCGGTCGACGTCGCCTGAGGGCGCGCGGCCACGTCGGCCGGAAATCCGCGTAGACCGGCCGGCTCGCCGGGCCCTATTCGGCAGGGCGCAGCTTGGGCAGGGAGATCCGGGCGATCAGTCCGTGTGGCTGTGCGTCGGCCAGTACGATGGTGCCGCCATGACGTTCGGCAATTTCCTTGACGATGGCCATTCCGAGGCCACAGCCGTTGCCGTCGTTCTGGTTGACGCGGTAAAAACGCTCGAACACACGCGGTTTCTGTTCGTCCGGAATGCCGTTGCCGTCGTCTTCGACTTCGACGATGTAGTCTGGGCCTTGCTCGAACAGGCGTACGGTAATGCTGCAGCCGCGCGGAATGTACTTGATCGCGTTCTCGATCAGATTGACGAACAGCTCGCGCAACAGCGCCGGATTACCGTCGATGTTCGCTTCCTGCAAGGCGCTGTCGCAGCCGAGGTCCATGCCGGCTGCGAGTGCGCGCGGTACCGATTCGGCGGTCAGGTCGCGAATCAGCTTGGCGAGGTCGACCTTCATGCCCGGCGTACCGGTCTGCGCGCCGGGTTCCGAGCGTGCCAGTGTCAGCAGCTGATTGACGAGGTGGATGCTGCGTGTGGCGCTCGCATGGACGAGGTTGAGCCGGTCACGCAGACCTTCCGGTGTCGATTCGCGCATCGCCAGTTCGGTCTGCGATTTCAGCCCGGCCAGCGGCGTACGCAACTGGTGGGCCGCATCGGCGATGAAGCGCCGTTGCCTGGACACGCTTTCGTTGGTCGTCGACAGCAGGTGGTTCAACGCATGCGTCAGTGATTGCAGTTCGACCGGCAACGCGTGCGTTTCCAGCGGCGCGAGATCCTGCGGTGCACGATGTTCGACGCTGCGCTGCAGTTTCTCCAGCGGACGCAGGCCGCGGCGGATGCCGAGCCAGACCAGTGCGCTCATTGCGACGATGAGCAGCCCCATCGGAATGCCGGTGGCCAGCAGGATTTCGCGCGACATCTGGCTGCGTTTCTGCAGGTTCTTGCCGACCTGCACGTGCAGCCAGTGGTCGGGCCTGTTCAGCGGGTAATAGATCGACAGCACCCGGATCGGTTCGCCGTCCTGAACGGTGTTGTAGAACAGCGGGTTGTTGGCGGCGGGCGCGGAAGGCGGGGACGGCAGGCGGCGGTTGCCGAGGATCATGCCGCCCGGCAGGGTGCTGACGGTATAGAAGAGTTTGTCGTCGGGGCCTTCCTCGAGCAGCAGCTGCGCGGCACGGGGGAAGTCGACGATCAGACCGTCGTCGAACGGTCTGACCTGACGGGCAATCGCCTGCGCGGTCTGCTGCAGGCTATTGTCGGTAATGGCGTTGGCGTAGTGCGTCGCGACGTTGTAGTACAGCGCCGCACCGGCCAACCAGAGGACGATTTGCGGTATCAGCAGCCACAGCAGCAGCTGCCGTTTGAGCGAAACCTTATCCCGCAACATCCTGCGACAGCGGTTGTTGCTTCTCGAGCAGATAACCCAGACCGCGGATGGTACGGATTACCACGCCACACGGTTCGAGCTTCTTGCGCAGGCGATGGACGTACACTTCGATTGCATTGAGGCCGACTTCGGCGTTGTCGGAGCCCAGTTCGGAAACGATCTGCTCCTTGGTGACGACGCGGTCGATGTTCGACATCAGGATTTCGAGTACGGTCAGTTCGCGTGCCGACAGGTCGAGCGGCGTGTCGTTGCACCAGGCGCGCTGGCCGGCGCGGTCGAGGCGCAGGTTGCCCAGTTGCTGGACCGATTGCGGCAGGATCTGGCTGCGGCGCAGCAGTGCACGCAGACGCGCTTCGAGTTCGGCAAATTCGAACGGTTTGGCCAGGTAGTCGTCGGCACCGGCGTCGAGGCCGGCAACGCGTTCTTCCAGCCCGTCGAGCGCGGTCAGGATCAGGATGGGCAGCGAAGGCTTGTGCTGGCGGACGTTGCGCAGCACGGTGAGGCCGTCCATGTTCGGCAAGCCGATGTCGAGCACGACGATGTCGTAATCGTTGTGCAGCAGAATCTGCAACGCCAGAGCGCCATCGTTGACACAGTCAACCTGGAAGTCGGCCTGTGACAGGCTGGTTTTCAGGGCATCGGCGAGAATGAGATCGTCTTCGGCAAGAAAAAGCCGGGTGCTCATGGTGGGAAACCTCCGGGGAATTCGGCGTTCTGTAAGGAAATGCTTACTGCTGAGTGTAACTGCTATTTCGCCAATTTCCCAGTTATTTTGATGCGCCCAGCGTTCGGGCGCGTTCCCTGCTTTCCCTAGCCAGACCGGCGGCATATTCGGCTTGCCAGTCCGCTGCCAGCCAGCCCGAAAGCTCGCTCTGGACCAGGTCGGCCAGCGCGTTGATCCAGTCCGGCTGGTCGTTGAGGCAGGGAATGTAGCGGAAGTCGCCACCACCGGCTGTGAGGAAGGTCTCTTTGCCCTCGATCGCGATTTCCTCGAGCGTTTCGAGACAGTCGGCCACGAAGCCCGGGCAGATGACGTCGAGCCGGCCGACGCCGGCCTTGCCCAGCTTCGTCAGTACGTCGGCGGTATACGGCTTGAGCCATTCGGCCTTGCCGAAGCGCGACTGGAAACTCAGCGTGTACTGGTCAGGATCGAGGTCCAGCGCGTCGGCGAGCAGTCTGGCGGTCTTGTGGCAGTGACAGAAATAGGGGTCGCCCTTGTCCAGCGTGTAGCGCGGAAGGCCGTGGAAGCTCATCAGCAGGTGATCGCCGCGGCCTTCACGCTGCCAGTGGGCACGAACCTGCCCGGCCAATGCATCGATGTAACCGGGGTGGTCATGGAAGCTGCGCACGGTCCGCAGTGCCGGCTGGTTGCGGTAGCGCATCAGCTGCGCGAACGCTGCATCGCAGGCGGTCGCCGTGGTGCTGGCGGCGTACTGCGGATAAAGCGGCATCAACAGGATGCGGTCGCAGCCGGCGGCCTTCAGTGTGTCGAGGCCCGCGGCAATCGACGGTTCGCCGTAGCGCATGCCGACCGCGAACGACAGCGGTGCCTGCAGCCGTTCGCCCAGATAGCCCTTGAGCAGGCGGGTCTGCTTCTGCGTCCAGACCTGCAGCGGCGAGCCTTCCTTGCTCCAGATGCTGGCGTATTTGTGCGCCGACTTCTTCGGGCGCACGTTGAGGATGATGCCGCGCAGGATCAGTTGCCAGATCAGTCTGGGAATTTCGACGACCCGCGGGTCGGAGAGGAACTGGCGCAGATAGGGTTTGACGGCGGCAGCGGTCGGCGCGTCCGGCGTGCCGAGGTTGACCAGCAGTACGCCGATCCGGGCTGGCTGGTCATGACGGAACTCGGTTTCGGTGACAAAACGACTCATTGTTCTTTTCCTGATTGCTTGGCGCGGCCGACGGTCAGCTGCAACTGCTTTACCCGGGTACGCAACTCGGCGAGGGCGGCCGGGTCCTCGCGGTATCGCGCGGCCAGATAGCTGGCCGCGATGGCTTCCAGTGCTTCGCGGTGTGCGGGCAGCAGCGCGGCGGCTCGGTGCGCCAGCGACGACGGTGCTTCGCCCGGCTGCGCCGCTATCCCGGCGCGTTCAAGCTTCGCGACAAAGCGCAGCCAGCAGCGCATGGCCGCATCGCGCGGCGGCGGACGGTTGCGCCAGCGCTGCGCAAGGCCGTAGCCGAGCAGCAGGGCCAGTACGAGTGCGGCGAACCAGCCGATGAACGCGGCCGAGGCGAGGGCATCGATACCGAGCCGGTTGAGCAGCTGCATCTGGCGTTGCGCATCATAACCGATCACCCAGCGGTTCCACTGGAAGACCGTCGCATCCCAGTGCTGCCGCAGCTCGCGCAGCCATGGCGCCTCGTTGCGCAATACGCCGGGCAAGCGGGCGGCATTGGTCACGCTTTGCGCCAGCCCCTGGTTGATGCGGTTCGGCGCGACGGCGGCAGTCGGATCGACGCGCTGCCAGCCGCGTTCGGCGAGCCAGACTTCGGTCCATGCGTGCGCATCGGCCTGGCGGACCAGCCAGTAGTCGCCACCGGCATTGCGCTCTCCGCCGAGATAGCCGCCGACGACGCGCGCCGGCACGCCGGCCGCACGCATCAGGAAGACGAAGGCGCCGGCGTAATGCTCGCAGAAGCCTTCTCGTGTCGTGAACAGCAGGTCGTCGATCGGGTCCGGCCCCGGCAGCAGGGGCGGGGACAGCGAGTAGCTGAACTTGCCTGCCCGCAACCATTGCTGTGCCGCGTCGACGCGTGCCGCCGCGGGCAGTTGCTGCCATTGCCGTGCCAGCGCACGTGCTTGCGGATTGCCGGAGGCGGGCAGCACCAGATTGCGGCGCAGCACGCCGTCGGGCTCGCTGGCGTGCCAGAACGGACTGCTGACGATGTCGAGGCGGCGGCGTTGCGCGAGGGGCGCATCGGCAACCAGCTGGAAGCGCGAGGTCAACCGGCTGTGCGCGGGCCAGCGCACCGGCAGGTCGAGCGCCAGCAGCCAGCTCCGCTCGCTGGGCTCCATCAGCATGCTGTAGCTCAGGGTCGGACCGACCGCGATCGCGGTGGGCCGGACGCCGGCATCGTCATGCAGCTGTTGCCAGTTCCGGCCGTCGAAGCGCTCGAACACCGGTCCGCGCCAGTACATCGTCGAGACCGGCGGCGCCTTGCCGTCAAAACTGACGCGGAAGGCGGGGCTGTCGTCGAGCGCCAGATTGGTGAAGCTGCCGGGGCTCATCACGTCCGACAGGCCGCTGCTGGCGCCGTTGCGGTCTTCCGGCATGCTCCACAGCGGGCCGGACAGGCGCGGGAACAGCAGGAACAGCAGGATGACGACCGGCGCAGCCTCGGCGAGCATGCGCAAAGCGCGCCAGGCCTCGTCCGGTTCGTAATGATCGGTACGGCGCTGCCATGCCATCAGCTGTGTCGTCAGTGCGACGGCCGTGGCCAGTGCCCACAGCAGCATCCAGAACGATTGCGATACGAGAAACAGGGCGCCGGCGGCGAAGTAGCCCAACAGCGTCAGCACCGCCGCGTCGCGCCGGCTGTGCGTTTCGAGCAGCTTGATCGCGATCAGGCTCACCAGCATGGCTACGCCGCCACTTCGGCCGATCAGGGTCCGGAACTGCCAGAACACCAGCGCCAGCAAGGCCAGCATCAGCACGTAGCGCAGCCAGCGTGGCGGCAGCGTCTTGCCGCGGTACACGAGGCTGGCGCGCCACAGCGGCACTGCCACGATCAGCAGGGCCAGCCAGGGCGGCAGCGTCAGCAAATGCGGCAGCAATGCCATCAGCAAGGCAGCGATCAGCGTATACAGCGCGCGACCGGGCAGGGTGTCGCTCATGGCGTCATCCGGTCGAAGAGCGCCAGTGCCTGCAAGCAGGCATGCCGGTGTGCCGGGCCGTTGCCGCGCGGCAGCGTGCTGCCCGGCAGCGCGAGGGCATATCGGTCGCCGTTGGCCTCGGCGGCGATGATCCACGCCGTCAGCCGCGACAGCCGCGCTTCGGTTCCGAGTTCGGGCAGGGCGTGCCAGTCGAACAGCCAGGCATGGCCTTCGTGACGCTCGTCCTGCCTGACCAGCAGCGTGTCGAGCCGGGCAAACTGCTTCCAGGCAATCTGACGTGGCATATCGCCGGGAACGTAGTTGCGCAATCCGGCAAAGTCGTCGTCGCCATGCACGCGGCGCTGGCCCTGGTCGCCGTGCTGGCCGTGGTAGGGCGGCGGGTCGTCTTCCGGGCGTGGGTAAACGAGGCAGCGGGCATCGAGATTGGCGTAGCTCCAGGCCTTGCACCAGCCGCTCGGATAGGTGGTGTCGATGCGCAGCGTCGGCATGCCCAGCCAGCCGCGGCCCGTGGTGGCAACGGGCAGTCGTGCGATCGTCGCGTCATCCCTTGGAACGGACTCCACCCAGGAGGCCGGCTGGCCGTGCAGCGAGACCGACAGCGCCCGTCGCGGCGGCTTGCCCGTGTTGGCAAGGGCGACCGGAAAATGGGCGGTGTCGCCGGCAAAGACCGGTTCGGCAACCAGTGCGTGCAGTTCCAGCTTCAGCAGGTTGCGATAACTCTGCAGCAGCGCGGCGTGGCCGAGACCGATCAGCACGAAGGCAAACAGGTAGGCGAGGCTCAACTGGTAGTTGATCGCGCCGATCAGCACCAGGACCGCCGTGGCGGCGTAGAGGGCACCGAACATCGTCGGCAACACGTAGATGCGGTTGTGCCGCAGCGTGACCACGGGCGCTGGCGGGTGTCGGCGCGTCAGGGCGTTTTGCCAGCGACGCTGGAACCAGCGCCGCATCAGGGAATGGCGACGGTGTCGAGCAGTTCGACCGCAGCCAGCGGATCCGGGCGGCCGCTGGCACGCGACAGCAGGCGATGGCCTGCGATGGCGGGAAAAACGGCCTGCACGTCCTCGGGAATCGCGTGGTCGCGTCCGTCCAGCCAGGCCCACGCACGCGTGGCGGCGACAAGGCCGATCAGTGCCCGCGGCGAGAGGCCGTAGGCAAAACGCTGCTGGTGCCGCGTGGCGGCGGCCAGTGCCTGAATGTAGTCGAGCAGGGGGGCGGCAACCTTGACGCCCGCCGCGGCGCGCTGTGCTTCGGCCAGCGTGTCCGGGTCGCACGCCGGCGCCAACCGGGCGACGAGCTCGCGCCGGCTGTCTCCGGCCAGCATCGCGCGCTCGGCTTCGTGGCCGGGGTAACCGAGTTCCAGCCGCATCAGGAAGCGGTCGAGCTGCGACTCCGGCAGCGGAAAGGTGCCGATCTGGTGCTGCGGGTTCTGCGTGGCAATGACGAAAAACGGTTCGGGCAGTGCGTACGTTTCGCCGTCGACGCTGACCTGGTGTTCTTCCATGGCTTCGAGCAGCGCCGACTGGGTTTTCGGCGGCGCCCGGTTGATTTCATCGGCCAGCAATACTTGCGTGAACACCGGACCGTGGTGGAAGCGGAAACGGCCGCTGTCGCGCTCGTACACCGATACGCCGAGCAGGTCGGCCGGCAGCAGGTCGCTGGTGAACTGGACGCGCGAGAAGCGCAGGCCGAGCGTCGTCGCGATCGCGTGGGCCAGCGTCGTCTTGCCGACACCGGGCAGGTCTTCGAGCAGCAGGTGGCCGCGCGCAAGCAGGCCGGCGACCGCGAGCCGGACGACGTTTTCCTTGCCGAGGATGATCTGATTGAGCTGGTTCAGGACGGCGTGAAGCGGATGGGGCATGGATTTGAGCTGGAATTGAAACTTGGGGGGGTCAGAACGCGCCGGAGAAGCTGATGCCGAACATCGGCGCGGTGTCGTAGCTGTCGCTGCCGATCTCGTGGCCGCGGTCGTCCTCGAGCTTGAGTTTGCCGCCGAAGGCCGCGGCGGCATAGGCGTCGATGCGCCAGCCCGGTTTGGCCGCGTAGCCGACGCGCAGATAGACCGGCAGGCGTTCGTGCTGGCCGACCCCGCCGGGAGAGACGCTGTTGTTCGCGGCGAGGCGGAATCGCTCCGACCGGTATGCGCCGCCGGCGCCGATCTGCCAGCGCTCGTTGGGCGCGTAGCTCAACTCGAGGCCGCCGGGGCCAGACGGGCCGGCATCGAAGGGATTGCCCAGATGCCACTGCTTGTCGATCTGCCAGTCGACGACGAGGAAGGGGAAGGCGCTGGTCTTGTCGAACTCGCGGAAGACCCCGGCACCGAGGCCGAGCTGCAGGGTGTTGCTGAACTGCTGTGCCGCGATGAAGGTGGCGCCGTAGCCGATCGCGTCGCTACCGGATGCGCCGCTTTCGCCGGCGTACTCGATGGTCGGCAATACCGAAAAGCTTTGGTAGCCGGCGGTCACGTAATTGATGTGGAAACCGAGACTGCCTTGTCGGACCGTATCCCAGGGGGCCTGGCCGCCAAAGCGCGCTGGCGATTCGAAGTCCCAGCGGTCCTGTGCCAGCCGAACGCCGAGGCCGAAACTCCAGCCCGGATTCATCGCCTGGTCGACGCTGGTGCTGAACAGCAGGCTGTTCAGGCCGACCTTGCCGCCGTCGTCGAGCGCCGCTTCGCCCTGCCAGACCGGGGTCAGCGCAACGTTGTACTGCAGCTCGTCGGCATGGGCGAGTGCGGCAGTCAGTGCGCAGGCGATCAGGGCGAGGCGGAGTGGCGCAAGCATGGGCGGTCCTGGGGTCGGTGGGCCGGGAGTGTGAATTTTGCCGAGTTCGGGTGTGCGGCGTACACTCGTGTTTCAACGCAAAACAATAACAGCTTTCGTCAAGAGGCCGAGTGTGTACGACACCGAAGCTGCGGAAAAACCCACGGCTTACCTTTCACATCCCGCCTGCAGCCTGCACGACATGGGCAAGGGACACCCGGAGTGCCCGGAGCGGCTGGCGGCAATTCGTGACCGGCTGATCGCCGCGCAACTGTGGGATTACCTGCTGCATGTCGATGCGCAGCCGGCAAGCCGTGCGCAGATCGAAGCGGTGCACGATCCCGACTATGTCGAGCGGCTGACGGTGATGGTGCCGTCGCACGGCTACGTTCACCTCGACCCTGACACCGCGATCAACCGCTTCAGCCTCAACGCGGCGTATCACGCTGCCGGTGCGGGCATCGATGCGGTCGATCTGGTCATGACCGGCCGGGCCGCCAACGCCTTCTGTGCGGTACGCCCGCCGGGCCATCACGCCGAGCGCGAACGCGGCATGGGATTCTGCCTGTTCGACAACATCGCGATCGCCGCGCGGCATGCGATCGATGTCTACGGGCTCGAACGCGTCGCCATCGTCGACTTCGACGTCCACCATGGCAACGGCACCGAGGACCTGGTGTGCAAGGAGCCGCGCATCCTGATGGTCGGGATGTTCCAGCACCCGTTCTTTCCGTACTGCGGCGACGAACCTAAGGGCGACAACATCCACAATGTCGCGATGCCGCGGGCGACGACGGGCCAGGATTTCCGCGAGATGGTGGCGGCCAAGTGGCTGCCCTTGCTCGACGACTTCGCACCGCAACTGATCCTGATCTCGGCGGGTTTCGATGCGCATCTCGAAGACGACATGGCGTCGATGGGGCTGGTTGAGGCCGATTATGCATGGGTGACCGAACGCTTGATGAAGCTGGCCCGACGCCACGCCAACGGCCGGATCGTGTCGATGCTCGAAGGCGGGTACGACCTGTCGGCGCTGGGCCGCAGTGTCACCGCACACATCAAGGTGCTTGCCGGGCTCTAGCCTGCACGCGGATCCGGACAAAGGAAGGCCCCGTTCTTGCCGCGGGGTTTTTTTACGCGCTGACGCTGAATGGAACAAACGGGAATGAAGAAATAGAAATATATAATTTATGGTTATTTGTTGGTGCGCCTTAAGATCGCTTCACAACGGTGCCGCGCCTTGATCCGCGGTCTTCGTTGCAAACCTTCCGCCGGCCAGAAGCCGGCGGGGACACAAGTCTCAGCGACAGGGAGCGCGCACAATGAAAACATCTCGTGGACTGATTTTTGCACTGCTGGCACTGGCCGCCGGTTTTGCCCAGGCCGACAAGCTCGACGACATCAAGAAGGCCGGCGTGCTGCGCGTTGCGGTGTTCGACGCCAACCCGCCGTTCGGTTTTGTCGACGGCAAGAACAAGAACATCATCGGTTACGACGTCGACGTCGCCAATGCGATCGCGAAGAAGCTTGGCGTCAAGGTCGAACTGCACCCGACCAATCCGGCCAACCGGATTCCGCTGCTGACGTCGAACAAGGTCGATCTGATCGCCGCCAACTTCACGATTACCGACGAGCGTGCCAAGACCGTCGATTTCAGCGTGCCGTACTTCGCCACCGGGCAGAAGTTCATCGCCAAGAAGGGCCTGCTGAAGCAGCCGGACGATATCGCCAAGCTGCGCATCGGCGCCGACAAGGGCACGGTGCAGGAAATCACGCTGCGCGAGAAGTATCCGAATGCGACCGTGGTGTCGTACGACGACACGCCGCTGGCGTTCGCCGCACTGCGCAACGGCAACGTCCAGGCGATCACCCAGGACGATGCCAAGCTGATCGGCCTGCTGGCCCGTGTGCCGGACAAGGCCAAGTACGAGGTGTCGTCGTTCGCGCTGACGCAGGAGTATCAGGGCATCGGCATCGGCAAGGGCGAGACCCGCCTTGTGGCCCTCGTCAACGAGGCCCTGGTCGACCTCGAGAAGACCCAGCAGGCCGGCAAGATCTATGACAAGTGGTTCGGTCCGAAGAGCGAAGCGCCGCTGCCGCGCGGGGCGTTCAAGATCGGCCAGCGCTGATCGGACAGTTCCGGGTCGGCCCCGCCGCAAGGCGGGGCCGTTCGTTTTCCGGCGTGCACGCGCCTTCCCGATGCCTTGCCATGATGTCTTCGCTGTTTCCGGGCCTGCTCGATGCCCGCTATCTGTTCTGGCTGCTGAAGGGCTTCGGCCTGACCCTGCAGCTCTCGCTGATCACCATCGTGCTGGCCACGCTGCTCGGTTTGCTGGTTGCCGCCGCGCGCGAGCAGCGCTGGCTGGCGGTGCCCTGCGTCGTCTACCTGTCGGTGATGCGCAATACGCCGCTGCTGGTCCAGCTGTTCTTCTGGTACTTCGGCGCCGCCAGTCTGGTACCCGAAGTGTGGATGGTCTGGCTGAATACACCGAAATCGCTGCTCGGCGTGCCGTGGCCATCGTTCGAGTGGCTCGCGGCGCTGTTCGGGTTGACGCTGTATTCGGCGGCCTTCATTGCCGAGGAAATCCGCGCCGGCATTCGCGGTGTCGGCCGGGGGCAGCGCGCTGCCGCGGCGGCGCTGGGACTGACGGGCTGGCAGGCGTTCCGCTGGGTGATCCTGCCGCAGGCGCTGCGCATTGCCCGCGGGCCGCTGTTCGGCCAGTACATGAACGTGGTGAAAAACTCGTCGCTGGCGATGGCGATCGGCCTGGCCGAACTGTCCTATGCATCGCGTCAGGTCGAGACCGAAACGCTGAAGACCTTTCAGGCCTTTGGCGTGGCGACGCTGCTGTACATGTTCGCGGTCATGTTGGTACAGGTCGCGGGCAGAAGGAGGGCGGCGTGATGCTCGACTTCTCGGTGATTCGCGACAATGTCGATTACCTGCTCTGGGGCGCGTATCCGGACGGGCCGCTCGGCGGCGCCGCGCTGACGTTGTTGCTGAGCATGGCGGCCGGTCTTGCATCGGCGCTGCTCGGTATCGCCGGCGGTATCGCGCTGACACTGGCGCGGGGCTGGAGCGCACGGTTGCTGGTGCTGGTGCTCGATGCGCTGCGGGCAGTGCCGGTGCTGATGCTGATCTTCTGGATGTATTTCCTGCTGCCCATCGTGTTCGGCATCGACGTGCCGGCAATCGGTACCGTGGTCTGCGCGCTGGCGCTGATCGGTGGGGCTTACCTGTCGCATGCATTGCACGCCGGCATCGTTGCGATCGGTCGCGGCCAGTGGCAGGCCGGCCTGTCGCTGGGTCTGAGCGAGTGGCTGACCTTGCGGCTGGTCGTGCTGCCGCAGGCTTTGCGGATGATGGTACCGTCGTTCATCAACCAGTGGATTTCGCTGATCAAGGACACGTCGCTGGCCTATATCGTCGGCGTCGGTGAGCTGACATTTCTGGCCACTCAGGTCAACAACCGGGCCATGGTGTACCCGACCGAGGTCTTCCTTTTCGTTGCGCTGCTGTACCTGCTGATCTGCGGCGCGCTCGAGCTGGCTGCCGCGGCCTACACCCGGCGCTACCGGCTGGCGCAATGAAAAACGGGCGCCAGTGGCGCCCGTTCCCGTCGGCGAGTCCGGCCGATGCGGATCAGCCGAAAATCTTCATCGAGGTCCAGAAGAATGCGGCGGCGAGGCCCATCGACGCCGGCAGCGTGAAGACCCAGGCCAGCAGGATGTTGCGGATGGTGCTCATCTGCAGGCCGCTCTTGTTGGCGACCATGGTGCCGGCGACACCGGACGAGAGCACGTGGGTGGTCGATACCGGCAGGCCGAAGATGTTGGCGATGCCGATCGAGCTGGCGGCGACGATCTGTGCGCTCATCCCCTGCGCGTAGGTCATGCCCTGTTTGCCGATCTTCTCGCCGACGGTGAGCACGACGCGCTTCCAGCCGACCATGGTGCCGAGGCCGAGTGCCAGTGCGATCGCAACGATCACCCATTGCGGCGAGTATTCGGTCGTCGCGGTCAGGTCGGCGCGCAGCTTGTTCAGATCGGCGACTTCGCGCGGCTTGATCTCCGGCAGCTTGGCGACCTTGCGCGCGGTGTCGTCCAGACACAGGATCAGCCGGCGGATGTGCGGCCGCTCTGCCGGTGCGATCTCGCTGTAGTCCTTGATGCCTTCCAGGCGGCTGACCAGTGTCTGGACCGCCGGCGCGGTCTGGTGGTAGTCGCAATGGAACTGCTTGGGCATGTCGTCGCCGTTGCTCTCGGCCGGCTTGAGCAGCATGTACTTGCCGAGCTTGTCATCGTGCTGCTGATAGAACTGCATCATGTGGATCGCCGCATCGCGGGTGCGGTCGATCTGGTAGGTGGTGCTGTCGAGGTCGAGCACGAACTTGGCCGGCACGATGCCGATCAGCACCAGCATGATCAGGCCGATGCCCTTCTGGCCGTCGTTCGAGCCGTGGGCGAAGCTGACGCCCATCGCCGAGGCGATCAGGACCACGCGGTTCCAGAACGGCGGGTGTTTCTTGTTGTCGATGGCGCGACGCCCTTCGGGGGTCTTGTGCATCTTGCCGTCGGCCCAGAGGCGCTTGAGCCCCAGCAACAGCAGGAAGGCCAGCAGGAAGCCCACCGTCGGCGAGACCAGCAGCGACAGCGCGATGTCGATGGCCTTGCCCCAGTTGATCGCGGTGCCCAGATCGCCGCCGGTGATGAAGGCATTGGCCAGGCCGACGCCGAGGATGGAACCGATCAGCGTGTGCGAGCTCGACGCCGGCAGGCCGAAATACCAGGTGCCGAGGTTCCACATGATCGCGGCGGCCAGCAGCGAAAACACCATCGACAAGCCCTGGACGCTGCTGACGTTGATCAGCAGGTCGACCGGCAGCAGGTGGACGATCGCGTAGGCCACGCTGAGCCCGCCGAGCATGACGCCGAGGAAGTTGAAGATGCCCGAGGCGACGACCGCGAGGTGCGCCGGCATGGCCTTGGTGTAGATCACCGTGGCAACGGCATTGGCGGTGTCGTGAAAGCCGTTGATGAATTCGAAGGTAAGGACGAACAACACGGCAAGCGCCAGGCTCACACCGACGGTGAGGCTGAGGCCGCTGAACATTTCGATCATGGGAGGGATGGGGAGGTGCGGAAATTGTCGCGGATTATCGCAGAAAGCCGGCAGCACCGCTTGATCAAACACACGGCCGGATGGTGGCGCCAGACCGGCAGGCGGTGGTAATGCTGCAGGCGCCACCGGGCACGATTCATGACGAGCAGGAGACGCTGAGACTGGCCGCCCAGTCCGGCGCCGGGCCGGCCAGATCGTCGAACGCTTCGTCGTCGTCGAAGGGCCGGCTCAGGGCGCGCTGCAATCGCGCGATCTCGCTCGCGTCGCCGTCAGCGGCCTTGCGGATGGCCACCTCGGCCAGATGGTTGCGCAGCACCAGACGCGGATTGGTCGCCAGCATGATGGCTTCGCGTTCGGCGGGCGCCAGTATGTCGGTGGCTAGCCGCGTCCGGTAGTCCGCCAGCCAGGTGTCGAAGGCATCACGGTCGACAAACTGGTCGCGAAGCCGGTCATGCCGGGCGGTACGGGACAGGTCGCGCCAGAAAATCGTCCAGTCGGTCCTCGAGGCCTGCATCAGTTCAAGCAGGCGGGTGAACCGTGCCCAGTCGGCCTCGCGCCATTCGGCCAGGCCGAACTTGCGCCGGAGGCGTTCGGCGTAGGCCGCTTCGAACACCTGCTGATAACCGTCGAGCGCGGTTCGCAGCGCATCGGCATCGACCAGGTTGACCAGCGTCTGCGCGAGGCAGGCAAGGTTCCACAGGCCGATCTGCGGCTGCTGGTTGAAGGCGTAGCGACCGTGGTGATCCGAATGGTTGCAGATGTGGCCCGCGTCGAAGCCGTCGAGGAAACCGAACGGACCGTAGTCGAGTGTCAGTCCGAGCATCGACATGTTGTCGCTGTTCATCACGCCGTGGCAGAAGCCGACCGCCATCCAGTCGGCGATCATCGCCGCGGTGCGGTCGCGTACCGCCTCGAACAGCGCCAGATACGGCGACGTGGCCGCAGCGCACTCCGGGTAGAAATGGGCAATCGTCCAGTCGGCGAGTTCGTTCAGCGCCACGGGTTCGCCGCGGTGGTAGAAATGCTCGAAGTGGCCGAAACGCAAAAAGGTCGGCGCGACGCGGGCGACGACGGCGGCCGTTTCGCGCGTCTCGCGCCATACCGGCTCCGGCGAGCCGACCAGCGACAACGCCCGCGTCGTCGGAATGCCGAGTCCGGCCATGGCTTCCGAGCACAGGTATTCGCGGATCGACGAGCGCAGCACCGCACGACCGTCGCCCATGCGCGAGTACGGCGTCAGACCGGCGCCCTTGAGCTGGATTTCCTGAATGCAGCCGTCGGTATCGGTCAGCTCGGCCACCAGGATGGCGCGACCGTCGCCGAGCTGGCCGGCCCACTGGCCGAACTGGTGCCCGGAATAGACGCTGGCCAGCGGCCTTTCCTGCCGCAGCAGGTTGCCGACGAGCAGTTCGGCGAGCCGTGGGTGGGCGGCGGGGTCGGGGTTCAGGCCCAGTTGCGCCGCCAGTGCCGCATTCCAGGCCAGCAGCCGCGGCGCCGGCAGGGGGGACGGCGTCACGATGCTGTAGTAACGGTCGGGCAGCAGGGCGAAGCGGGGTGTCAGCGGGGCGGTGGCGAGCGTATATTCCATGGCTTTCGCGCGACTGCGCGAATCCTGAGTAAATTGATCGGGTACTAGTTTACGTGGCCCGCATCGGATTGACGAGACGATTGACGGGATCGAAGCATGAGTGACAAAGCCCCGGTGACTGCGGCGGTACGCGTCCTGCGCCAGCACAAGGTGACGTACACCGAACACCTGTACGAGTACGAGGAAAAAGGCGGCACCACGGTGTCGGCACGCGAACTTGGCGTTCCCGAGCACGCGGTGATCAAGACGCTGGTGATGGAAGACGAAGCGAAGCAGCCGCTGGTGGTGCTGATGCACGGCGACTGCGAGGTCTCGACCAAGAATCTGGCCCGGTTGCTGCACAAGAAGGGCATCCATCCGTGTACGCCGGAGATCGCCAACAAGCATTCGGGTTATATGGTCGGCGGCACCTCGCCGTTCGGTACCCGCAAGAGCATGCCGGTCTATATGGAACGCAGCATTGCCGATCTCGACAAGATCTACCTGAACGGCGGCAAGCGCGGTTTCCTGGTCGGCCTGGCGCCGGCCGACGCGGTCGCCATCCTCAAGCCGACGCTGGTCGACGTCGCACTGGCGCACGGCGAGCACGGCTGAACACCCAATCACGAAAACAGGAAAACGGAGAACTACGATGAGCGACCGATTGACGCAGATCACCACCCGCGGTGGCGATGACGGCAGTACCGGCCTGGGCGACGGCTCGCGGGTCGGCAAGGACAGTGTCCGCATCCATGCGCTGGGCGAAGTCGACGAACTCAACTCCAGTATCGGTGTTGCGCTGGCCGAACCGTTGCCGCCGGCGCTGCGCGATGCGCTGGTTCTGGTGCAGAACGACCTGTTCGATCTGGGCGGCGAGCTGTGCATTCCGGGCCGTGAGGCGCTGACCGAGGCGCATCTGGCGCGACTCGAGGCGAGCGTCGAGGCCTTCAACGGCGAGCTCGAGCCGCTGCGCGAATTCATCCTGCCCGGCGGTGCGCGGGCTGCGGCGGCACTGCACGTTGCGCGCTGCGTCTGCCGGCGTGCCGAGCGGGCCGTCGTTGCACTCGACAAGGCCGAAGTGCTCCCGGCGACCAGCATCAAATACCTGAACCGGCTTTCCGATCTGCTGTTCATCGGTTCGCGGCTAGCCAACCGCTTTGCCGGCCAGCCCGATGTGCTCTGGCAACCGGGTCTCAACGCCTGACAGCAGGCGGGCCGAGAGTCAACCCCGCGGCAACAGGCCTGCCAGCCGCTCGGCCTCGCCCGGCGGGCGCGTTGGTATGGCCGCAAAGTAGCGGCTCGGTTCCACGCCGAGCGTGCGGTGGAACATGGCGCTGAACGCGCTCTGGCTGGCGTAACCGAGCCGTTCGGCAATCCGCTTCAGCGGTTCGCCCTGCGCCAGCAGCTCCAGTGCGCGGATCAGCCGGGCCTGCTGGCGCCATTCGCGGAATGACAGTCCGGTTTCGCCGCGAAAGCGCCGCGCCAGCGTGCGGCTGCTGGCGCCGGCGAGGTCGGCAAGGTGTTCGAGCGTCTCGTCGCTGTCGAGGCGGGCGAGCACGTAGTCGCACAGCCGCACCAGTCTTGCGTCGTGCGGCATCGGCAAATGCAGCGGTGCAGTCGGCAGTTCGCGCAGCTCCGCGATGCTCAGTGCCGCAATCAGGTGGCCGCGACTGCCTTCGTCCAGTCGGATCGGCAGTGCGGTCAGTGCCAGAATCAGTTCGCGCAACAGGGGGCTGACTTCGAGCACCGTGCAGTGCCCGGGCAGGCCCGTCGTGGCGGCCGGTTCGACATAGATGGTCCGCATCTCGGCGTCGCTGGCGATCATCACCCGGTGCGGCGTCTGCGGCGGTACCCACAGTGCCCGTTGTGGCGGCAGCACCCAGTTGCCCTCGACGGTTTCGACACGCATCACCCCGCTGCAGGCATAGACGAGTTGCGCCCGACGATGCCGGTGCACGCCGGAGTCGTGGCCCTGGGCGTAGTTGCGGCTCATGGCGACCACGGCTTGCGGCAGCCCGTCGTAGCGGTCCGGGTCGAGATCCGAAAATGTCTGGTTCACGATAAATGATGGCAGATGCGTGTTTGCTGGACAGCATAGACTCGGGCGATGTCCGCGGTAAACCGCGACGCGTCTCATTCCCCATTACCGGAGTTGTCGCATGCAACCCAAGTCACTCGCCCTGCCGGCCCAGGGGGCGCAGAACACCGCCTTCATGGTGCTGGCCGCGATCAGCGTCTCGCACCTGCTCAACGACATGATCCAGTCGCTGATCCTGGCGATCTACCCGATGCTCAAGGACACTTATGCACTGAGCTTCGCACAGATCGGCCTGATCACGCTGGTCTATCAGTTGACGGCGTCGATCCTGCAGCCGCTGATCGGCCTGTATACCGATCACCGTCCGAAGCCGTATTCACTGTCGGTGGGCATGGGTTTCACGCTCTGCGGCCTGCTGCTGATGTCGCAGGCGGCACAGTTCCACTGGTTGCTGCTGGCCGCCGCGCTGGTGGGTATCGGTTCTTCGGTCTTCCATCCGGAGTCGTCGCGGGTGGCGCGGATGGCCTCGGGGGGGCGTCATGGTCTGGCGCAATCGCTGTTCCAGGTCGGCGGCAATCTGGGGTCCTCGCTCGGGCCCTTGCTGGCCGCGCTGGTCATCCTGCCGCGCGGGCAGGGCAGCATCGCGTGGTTCTCGATCGCCGCCATGCTGGCCATGGCCATCCTTTACCGCGTCGGTGTCTGGTACGGCGCACAGCGGATGGCGGCTGCAGCGCGCAAGGTCCATGCGATCCGCTCGCCGCTGCCGCGTGCCACCGTGCTGCGGGCCATGGGCATTCTGGCCTTGCTGGTGTTTTCGAAGTACTTCTATCTGGCCAGCCTGAACAGCTATTACACCTTTTACCTGATCGACCGTTTCGGCATCGGCATCCGCGATGCCCAGCTCTATCTGTTCCTGTTCCTGTTTGCCGTTGCAGCAGGGACGGTACTCGGCGGGCCGGTCGGTGACCGGATCGGCCGCAAGCGGGTGATCGGGATTTCGATGCTGGGGGTCGTGCCGTTCGCACTGATGCTGCCGTATGCCAGCCTGTTCTGGACAGCCGTCCTGACGGTGGTGATCGGCCTGATCCTGGCATCGGCGTTTTCAGCCATCCTCGTTTACGCAACCGAACTGGTGCCGGGCAAGGTCGGCATGGTCGCCGGGCTGTTCTTCGGCTTCGCGTTCGGCATGGGCGGGATCGGCGCGGCGGCGCTGGGCAGGCTCGCGGATCACGCCGGCATCGGCTACGTTTACCAAGTGTGCTCGTTCCTGCCGCTGCTTGGCTTGCTGACGCTGCTGCTGCCGGAGACGAAGGCCGGAAAACACGACTGAACTGCGTGTAAGAAGGGCGCCGGTGGCGCCCTTGGCGGCTGCGCGAGAGGGCGACGGATGCGGGGCTGAAAAAACAAAAACCCCGATCGGATCGATCGGGGTTTTCATCGTAATTGGTGCCCAAGAGAAGACTCGAACTTCCACGGTGTTGCCACCGCTAGGACCTGAACCTAGTGCGTCTACCAATTCCGCCACCTGGGCAATTTCTCGATTCTACAGCATGCAGTTGAACGTCAGTAGTGGTGCCCAGGAGAAGACTCGAACTTCCACGGTGTTGCCACCGCTAGGACCTGAACCTAGTGCGTCTACCAATTCCGCCACCTGGGCACTGCTCTTGCGCTAAACTACTTGCTGCTTGAGAGGTCGCCAATATAAGGATGCGTCGAAGCGATGTCAAGAATTAAAGCTGAAAAAACCGAAAAAATTTCCAAACCCGCGTCGCGCCCCGCGCGCAAAAGCAAACCCGGTGGTCTGCGGGCCCAGGATCCCTACCTCGCCCGCGAACGCGAGCGCTACGAATCCCCGCTTCCCAGCCGCGAATTCATCCTTCAGCTGCTGGCCGATGCCGGTGCGCCGCTCGATGCGGACGAACTGGCCCGCATGCTCGATATCACCGAAGAAGAACAGATTGCCTTCCAGCGCCGCATCGCCGCCATGGCGCGCGAAGCCGAGCTGATGATCAACCGCAAGGGGGCGCTGGTGCTGCCGCAGAAGGTGGCACTGATTCCCGGCCGCGTTCAGGGTCACCCGGACGGTTTCGGCTTCCTGGTGCCGGACGACGGCAGCGGCGACCTCTACCTTGGCCCGAGGGAAATGGCCAAGGTGTTGCACAACGATCGCGTGCTTGGCCAGCAGATCGGTGTCGACCGGCGCGGCCGGCGCGAGGGCAAGATCGTCGAGGTGCTCGAACGCGTCAATACCTCGCTGGTCGGCCGGCTGCGTACCGAACGCGGCGTCAACATCGTCACCGCCGAAGACAAGCGCATCAGCCAGGAAATCCTGATTCCGCCGGGCGACGTCAATGGCGCCGAGCCGGGGCAGGTCGTCGTGGTCGAGATCGTCCAGCAGCCCGAGCGCCACGTGCAGCCACTGGGCCGGATCGGCGAAATCCTCGGCCGCTACGACGATCCGGGCATGGAAATCGAGATCGCGCTGCGCAAGCACAATCTGCCGCATGTATTCAGCGAAGCCGCCGAAGCGCAGGCCGCCGCAACACCGCAGAAAGTCCGCAAAAAAGACTGGCAGCCGATCAAGGGCGTGGCACGCGAGGACATCCGCGACCTGCCGCTGGTGACCATCGACGGCGAAACCGCCAAGGACTTCGACGACGCGGTGTTCGCGGAGAAGAAAGGCAAGGGCTGGCGCCTCGTCGTCGCGATCGCCGACGTCAGCCACTACGTGACGCCGGACGATGCGCTCGACCTGACGTCGATCGAACGCGGCAATTCGGTGTATTTCCCGCGCCGGGTGATCCCGATGCTGCCCGAGGCACTGTCGAACGGCATCTGCTCGCTGAATCCGGATGTCGAACGGTTGACGATGGTCTGCGACATGCAGGTCAGTGCCAAGGGGCTGATCAAGAAGTACCGCTTCTATCCGGCGGTGATGCATTCGAAGGCCCGGCTGACATACAACAAGGTCTGGGAAATGCTCTCGCAGCCCGAGGGTGCGCTGGCGCAGGACAACAGGAAGCTGCTGCCGCACCTGCAGACGCTGTACGCGCTGTTCCAGGCCTTCTCGAACGCGCGCAAGCAACGCGGCGCGATCGATTTCGAAACCACCGAAACCGAGATCCGCTTCGACGACAAGGGCAAGATCCGCGAGATCGTGCCGGTCGTGCGCAACGACGCGCACAAGCTGATCGAGGAGTGCATGCTCGCGGCCAACGTCTGCGCGGCCGACTTCCTGATCGAAGCCAAACACCCGACGCTGTTCCGCGTCCATGAAGGCCCGACGCCGGAAAAGCTCGAATACCTGCGCGAGTATCTGAAGACCTGCGGGCTGTTTCTCGAAGGCGGTGACGAGCCGGGAGCATCCGATTACGCCGAGGTGCTGGCGAAGATCAAGGACCGGCCCGATGCCGGCCTGCTCCAGACGCTGCTGCTGCGCAGCCTGCGCCAGGCTGTCTACAGCCCGGACAACAAGGGCCACTTCGGCCTCGGCTATGACGCCTACGCCCACTTCACCTCGCCGATCCGTCGTTACCCGGACCTGCTGGTCCACCGCGCGATCAAGGCCGTGCTGGCCGGCAAGAAGTACAAACCGGCCAGAAAATGGGAAGACCTCGGCCTGCAGTGCTCGATGACCGAACGCCGCGCCGACGAGGCCAGCCGCGACGTGCTGAACTTCCTCAAGTGCTACTTCATGCGCGACAAGGTCGGCGAGACCTTCGAGGGCACGATTTCGGCGGTTACCGGTTTCGGCCTGTTCGTGATGCTCGACGGACTGTATGTCGAAGGCCTGCTGCACATTTCCGAGCTCGGCAAGGACTACTTCAACTTCGACGAGCGTCGCCACGAGTTGAAGGGCGAACGTAGTGGGGCGCTCTATCGTCTGACCGACCGGATCAGGGTCAAGGTGGCGCGCGTCAATCTCGAAACCAGCAAGGTCGATTTCGTGTTGGCCGACGAGGTTGTTGCACCGCTTGCGGCGCCTGCCGAGCACAAGGACGGGACGGCGTCGCGCCAGCAGCATGAGGGCCGACGCAACACGTCGCGCAAGCGTCGCGGCAAACGTCAGGCCAGCGCTGCCGCGCCAGCCCAACCGGCTGCAGCGCAGCCGGCCGTCGCCGTCGTACCGACACCCAAGCCGTCACCCAAGCCGACATCGCGTAGCCGGGCCAAGGTACGCTCGGTGACGCCAACGCCAACGCCAACGCCGGCCCCGGCCCCGGCCCCGGCCCCGGCGGCCACGCGGGCCAGCCGTCGCAAGCCGGCTGCGGGACCAGTACCGAGCCAGCCTGTCGCGACCAAGCCCGGTGAAGCGGAGGTGGCTCAACCCGCTGCAGCGACGAAGTCTGCGGCGCCACGCCGCTCGCGCGCTGGCGCGGCCAAACCGCCAGCGACCGCCAGCGCACCGGCAGCCAAGCCGGCCACAACGCAGCGTCCTGCGGCACCGGCACCGGCACCGGCACCGGCACCGGCACCGGCACCGGCACCGGCACCGGCACCGGCACCGGCACCGGCATCTGCATCTGCATCTGCATCGGCCGACGTACCCGCGGCGGCAGCAAACCGCCGTCGCAAGCCGGCTGTGGCTGCGCTGCTGGCACCGCCACCCGCCGTCAAGCCGGCCGCTGCCGCACCGGCGGTCGCTGCAGAGGTGCCGGCCGATGCCAAACCGGCTGCACGTCGCAGAAAGTCCTGAGCGAGTCGTGTATCGTGGCGACCCCGCGCCAGCCGCCGGGTCGTCACGCATCGTGACCGATCATGCGCAGCACTGCGCATTCATTGAATGAAGAGGGAGTAATCATGTTTATCGTCGACCGTTCGGCCGCGCTGATCCGCCCGAAGCAACCCTTTCTGGACTGGTTGCTCGGTTTGCCGGGGAACGACATCCCGCTGTCGCTGGAAGACGTCCGCGCCGATTGCACCGTCATCCTGATTCCGGAGGCCAACGAGCCCGAGGACGGCATCGCACATATCGACGAGATTGCCGAGCAGATTTTCGAAATGGAACTGTCGTCGTGGGTCGGTGACGAGGAACTCTGGCCGAAGAAGCGCAATCTGAAGCTGTTCTGGGAATGGTTCGACGTCGAAATCCATCTCGGCGTCATGGACAGCGTGTCGGAGGACATCCACAACACGCCGTCGGACCACAGTTATCACTAAGCCGCCACCGGCATCGCGCCGGCGCCGGTTTACGCCGCGGCCTGCCGGTCGCGGTGCGCCAAAGGGGAATTCATGCGCCGCATTGCTGCCTGCCTGCTGATCGCCGGTCTGTCCGGCCCGGTTCTGGCCGAAACGCTCAACTACAACGTCGTCAACCTGAATGCACAGTCGAGCCGCGAAGTCGGCAATGACACCGCGCATGCGCTGCTTTTTGTCGAGCTGAACGACGCCGATCCGGCACGGCTGTCCGACAGGGTCAACCAGACGCTCGCCGCGGCGCTCAAGCGCGTCAAAGCCGTCGGCGCGGTACAGTCGGGCGGTACCGGTTACACCACCTTCCCGGTCTACAACAACAAGACCAACAAGCAGGAAGGCTGGCGCGGTCGAGGCGAGCTGCGACTGAACAGCAAGGATTTCTCCGCGCTGTCGAAGCTGCTGGGTGAACTGCAGCAACCGCTGGCCAACGGCATCGGCATGCAGCTCGCGGACGTTCGCTACGGCGTGTCGGAGCAGCGGCGCGATCAGGTCGAGAACGAACTGATCGAGGAAAGCCTCAAGGCCTTCCGTCAGCGTGCCGATCTGGTTCGCCGCAATCTGGAAGGCAGCAGCTTCAAGGTCATCAACGTCAACGTCGATACCGGCCATGTCTCGCCGCCGCCGATGCCGATGTACAAGTCCGCGCGGACGATCTCGGCCGATGCCGTCGGTGCGGCACCGCCGATGCTCGAGGGCGGCGACAGCCGGGTATCGGTCACCGTGTCGGGCAGCATCCAGGTCCAGCAGTGACCCCCTTGCCGCTGCAGTTGCGCCCGTCCCGGCAGGCGCGGCTCGTGCATGCCGCCGCATTTGTCGCGGCGGCTGCGGCGGCATTGGCTTCGAGCTGGGCGGTCGTCGGACTGCTCTGGCTGGCGGCCGGCTGGGTGCTGACGCGGCGGCGCGTGCAGCCGGCGGCCATCGCTGCCTGTGACGACGGCACGCTCGTCCTGCACTGGCAGGACGGCCGCATCAGCCCGGCAACACTGGGGCCCGCATCGCGGGTCGGCATCTGGCTGGTTTCGCTGCAATTCATCGGGGGGCGCGGGCGGATTGCGCTGGTGCTCTGGCCCGACAGCGCCGACATCGAAGCGTTGCGGCAGTGGCGGGTCTGGCTGCGCTGGGAGCGGCCGGCCATATTGCGGCGGCTGCAGCAGGCTGCCGATCCGCGCTGAGCTTGCGCCGGATCAAACGGAAAGCCGCGTTAGCGGATTGAACTGACGTCAACCGCCGTTTATATTCCCGTCATGCTCGCACGCTTCAAATCGTCAGGTCTGGCCTGGCTTGTCGCCCTCCTGCTGGTCTTTGCCCAGCTGGTGACGGCCGCCTACGCCTGTGCCGAAGCGTTGCCGCCGCAACCCAGCGCCCCGATGCTCGACATGTCCGACTGCGACATGCAGCAGATGGTGCAACCGGTGATCTGCAAGGCGCACTGCCAGAAAGAAGCGCAATCGGCCGACGTGCAACTGCCGCAGCTGACAGCACCGTTTTTCGTCGCACTGTTCTTTGCGTCACCCTATCTCGAAACGCCCGATACCGCCGTCGTGCAGGCGAGGACGGCCCCACCGACGCTGATCGCCGCGTCACCGCCTTTACGGATCCAGTACCAGGTCTTCCGCAATTAGTCCGCGCCGTTCGCCCGTCTAAGCGTTCGGCCCGACTGCATCGCGCTGTTTCCGTTCGCCCCCGATGCCGGGGCGTCAGGGGCAGACGATCGCACTCTCCGCCGCACGCATCCGAAACCGCGTGGAGAGACCCATGTCCCCCTTCTTGATTCTGGCTGCCGCCTTCGGTGCAGCCAGCCTCGGCGCGCACGCGCTGACCCTGGATGAAGCCCTTGCCGCTGCCGGCGGTGCGCCCGATCTCGTCGCCAGCACCGCAGCGACGGCGGCGGCGCAGTCGCTGACGAAATCGGCCGGTGCCTTGCCCGATCCCAAACTCTCGGTCTGGGTCGACGACCTGCAGACCTCCGGCCCCGATGCCTACCGCGTCGGCGACGCCAAACGCATGGTCAGCCTGATGCAGGAGGTGCCCAACGGCGACCGCCGCGACGCCGAGCGGCAGGTTGCCGGCGCACAACTGCAGACCAGCGAGGCGCAGGCCCGCTACACGCAACTCAGCGTCCGGCGCGAAACCACGCTGGCGTGGCTGGCGCTGCACTACCTCGACCGCAAGCTGGACGTGCTGGCGGCGCAGGACGCCGACAACCGGCACAGCCAGCAGGCGGGCGTCGCCGCGCTCAAGGGCGGTGCATCGGCCGATGCCGCGCTGGCGGCCCGGCTCGAGCGCGACCAGCTCGACGACAGCCGCGACGACATCGAACGCGATCGCGCCCGCGCCCGTGCCCAGCTCGCGCGCTGGATCGGTCCGGCACTCGCCGCACAGCCGGCCACCGGCGGATTGCCGGCGTGGCTGACCTCCGCCCGGACGCAGGCCGACGACATCGCCGAGCAGCCCGAAATCCGTGCGGCGGCGACGCAGGTGAGCGCAGCGCAGGCCGAGCTGGCGCTGGCACAGGCGACGAAGAAGCCCGACTGGGGGGTCGAGGTCGGCTGGGGTTACGACGCGATGGATCAGGGCATGGCGATGGTGAAGTTCACCTTCGACCTGCCGGTGTTCGCCGCGTCGCGGCAGGACCCGAAAATCGCCGCGGCGCTGGCCAATGTGCAGAAAAGCGATGCCGAACGGCAGGCGCGCATGGCCGCCTACCGGCAGCAGATCGACGAGCTGCGGGCCGAGCGGACGGCGATCCGGGCGCAGATGGACCGGCTGAAAACCCGCACCCTGCCGCTGATCGACCAGCAGGTCGAACTGGCATTGGCCGGCATGAAGTCGGGCAAGGGCAGCGATGGCGTGCTCGGCGCGCGCAAGGCACGACTGGCTGCGCAGATGCGCGCCATCGAACTCGAATCCCAACTGGCCGCCGCCGATACCCGGCTTTACTTCCTGACCGGAGCACACTGATGAATACCAAGACAACGATTGCGATCGCCATCGCGACCCTGGGCATCGGGGCCTTCGGCGGCTGGCTGGCCGGACAGCGGAACGCGGAACACGCGACGCCGACCGCATCGGCGGCAAAGGCCGAGAAACCGGTGCTGTACTGGTACGACCCGATGAAGCCGGACGTACATTTCGACAAGCCGGGCAAGTCACCCTTCATGGACATGCAGCTGCAGCCGCGCTACGCCGACGAAGGGGGTGAAGCGGTGGGGGTGCGCATCGATCCGGCGCTGACACAGAACACCGGCGTCAAGCTGGCCAGGGTCGAACGCGGCGAACTGGCCGGCGGACTGTCGGTGACCGGCACCGTCGTCTTCAACGACCGCGACGTGGCCATCGTTCAGGCGCGTACCGGCGGCATCGTCGAGCGCGCTTACCCGCATGCCGTCGGTGACGTAATTGCCGCGGGCAGCCCGCTGGCCGACGTGCGCGTGCCCGAGTGGCTGGCCGCGCAAAACGAATACCTGGCGTTGCGCGGCGATGCACAACTGGCGGCGGCGGCGAAATCGCGGCTGATCCAGCTCGGCATGAGTGCCGCGGCGGTGGCGCAACTCGAACGTAGCGGCGTCGCGCGACCGGTGGTGACGATCACCGCGCCACGCGGCGGGATGATCGCCGAGCTCGGCGTGCGTCAGGGCATGACCTTGGCAGCCGGGCAGGCGCTGGCACGGATCAACGGGCTGTCCAGCGTGTGGATCGAGGCCGACGTGCCCGAGGCGCAGGCGGCTGCTTTGCGCGTCGGCGCACCGGTGCAGGCGCACTTCGCCGCCTGGCCCGACCAGCCGGTCAACGGCAAGGTCACCGCGCTGGTGCCCGAGCTGAAGGCCGAGACGCGGACAATCCGTGCACGAATCGAGGTGCCCAACCGTGACGGGCGCCTGCTGCCGGGCCAGTATGCCCGGGTGACACTGGCCGGCGAGACCAGGCCTGCGCTGTGGGTGCCGAGCGATGCGGTGATCGCGACCGGCCAGCGCCATGTGGTCATCGCGGTCGACGGTGACGCCAAGGCCGGCTGGCGCTATGCGCCGGTCGAAGTGCGGATCGGCAAGGAGGCCGGTGGCAGGAGCGAGATCATCGCGGGGCTGGACGAGGGCCGGCAGGTCGTCGTGTCCGGCCAGTTCATGATCGATTCGGAAGCCAGCCTGCGCGGCGTACTGGCGCGCATGGCCAGCGCACCGGCAGTAGCGCAGCCGGAGGCCAAGGTCGAGGCAACGGCCAGCCCCGAAGGCGTCGGCGTGGTCAGGGCGATCGGGGCCGGTTCGGTCACGCTGGCGCACGAGCCGATCGCCGCGCTGAAATGGCCGGCGATGACGATGCCGTTCACGCTGATGAGCCCGGCAGCGGCCAAAGGCATTGCGGTCGGCGACAAGGTCCGTTTCACGCTGATGATGCATGGCGACGACGCGATGATCGAATCGATGGCCAGGGTCGACGGAGGTGGGCAATGATCGCCGCACTCATCCACTGGTCGATCCGCAACCGTTTCATGGTGCTGCTGGTGACGGTGATGCTCGCCGTCTGGGGTATCTGGGCGGTGCGCACGACGCCGATCGACGCCTTGCCCGACCTCTCGGACGTGCAGGTGATCATCCGTACGCCGTATCCGGGCCAGGCGCCGCGCATCGTCGAGGATCAGGTCACCTATCCGCTGACGACGACGATGCTGTCGGTGCCGGGCGTGAAGACGGTGCGCGGCTACTCGTTCTTCGGCGATTCCTATGTCTACGTGCTGTTCGACGATCACACCGACCTGTACTGGGCGCGATCGCGCGTGCTCGAGTACCTGAACCAGGTGCAGGGCAAGCTGCCGGCCAGCGCGAGGCCGGCGCTCGGGCCGGACGCCACCGGCGTCGGCTGGATCTACGAGTACGCGCTGGTCGACAAGACCGGCGCGCGCAGCCTTGCCGACCTGCGCAGCCTGCAGGACTGGTTCCTGCGCTACGAGCTGAAAACGCTGCCGAACGTCGCCGAGGTCGCGGCCATCGGCGGCATGGTCAAGCAGTACCAGATCGTGCCCGACCCGGTGAAGCTGGCCGGCTATGGCATCAGTGCCGATACACTCGTCGATGCGGTGAACAAGGCCAACAGTGAGGCGGGCGGTTCGGTGCTCGAGCTCGCCGAGGCCGAGTACATGGTGCGCGCGACCGGTTATTTGAAGACGCTCGACGACTTCCGCGCGATTCCGCTCAAGACCGTGTCCGGCACCGTGGTCCGGCTTGGCGACGTCGCGCGGGTGCAGACCGGCCCGGAAATGCGCCGCGGCCTTGCCGAGCTGAACGGGCAGGGCGAGGTCGCCGGTGGCGTGGTGATCCTGCGCAGCGGCAAAAACGCCCGCGAGACGATCGCGGCGGTCAAGGCCAAGCTGGAAACGCTCAAGTCCAGCCTGCCACCGGGCGTCGAGATCGTCACGACCTACGACCGCAGCCAACTGATCGACCACGCGGTCGAGAACCTCAGCCACAAGCTGATCGAGGAGTTCATCGTCGTCGCGCTGGTGTGCGCGCTGTTCCTGTGGCACCTGCGCTCGGCGCTGGTCGCGATCATCACCTTGCCGCTGGGCATCCTTGCGGCCTTCGTCGTGATGCGTTATCAGGGCGTCAACGCCAACATCATGTCGCTTGGTGGTATCGCGATCGCGATCGGCGCGATGGTCGACGCGGCGGTGGTGATGATCGAGAACGCGCACAAGAAGCTCGAGGCCTGGCAGCACGAGCATCCGGGCGAAACGCTGGTCGGCGACGCGCGCTGGCGCGTGATCGGCGACGCCGCGGCCGAAGTCGGGCCGGCGCTGTTTTTCAGCCTGCTGATCATCACGCTGTCGTTCATTCCGATCTTCACGCTCGAAGCGCAGGAGGGCCGGCTGTTCGGGCCGCTGGCGTTCACCAAAAGTTACGCGATGGCCGCTGCCGCCGGGCTGTCGGTGACCCTGGTGCCGGTGCTGATGGGGTACTGGATTCGCGGCCACATTCCGTCCGAGGACAAGAATCCGCTCAACCGCTGGCTGATCCGCGCCTACCAGCCGCTGATCGACAAGGTGCTAGCGTGGCCGAAGGCGACGCTGGTGATCGCCGTCGTCGCGCTGCTGACCACGGTCATCCCGGCAAGCCGCCTTGGCGGCGAGTTCCTGCCGAACATGGACGAGGGCGATCTGCTGTACATGCCGAGCGCGCTGCCCGGCTTGTCGGCGGGCAAGGCGGCCGAACTGCTGCAGCAGACCGACCGGCTGATCAAGACCGTGCCCGAAGTCGCGACGGTGTTCGGCAAGGCCGGCCGTGCCGACAGTGCGACCGACAACGCGCCGATGGAAATGTTCGAGACGACGATCCGGTTCAAGCCGCGCGATCAGTGGCGGCCCGGGATGACGCCCGAGAAGCTCGTCGCCGAGCTCGACCGTACCGTCAGGGTGCCGGGGCTGGCGAACATCTGGGTGCCGCCGATCCGCAACCGGATCGACATGCTCGCAACCGGAATCAAGAGTCCGATCGGCGTCAAGGTCTCGGGCAGCAATCTGGCGCAGATCGAGCAGGTGGCGATCGAGGTGGAGAAAATCGCCAAGACCGTGCCCGGGGTGTCGTCGAGTCTGGCCGAGCGCTTGTCCGGCGGGCGCTATATCGATGTCGACATCGACCGCGATGCGGCCGGCCGCTACGGCCTGAACATCGCCGACGTGCAGTCGGTGGTCGCGCGGCTGATCGGGGGCGAGAACATCGGCGAAACCGTCGAGGGCACCGCACGCTACCCGATCAACGTCCGCTACCCGCGCGAAATCCGCGACAGCGTGCAGAAGCTGCGCGATCTGCCGGTGGTGACACCGAACGGCGCGCAGATCACGCTAGCCACCGTCGCGAAGATCGCCGTTGTCGACGGTCCGCCGATGCTCAAGAGCGAGAATGGCCGGCTGGCGTCGTGGGTGTACATCGACGTGCGCGACCGCGATCTCGGTGCTGTCGTGGCCGACCTGCAGGCGGCGGTCGCGCAGCAGCTGAAGGCGCCGCCGGGCATCAGCATCGGTTACTCGGGCCAGTTCGAGTACATGGAACGCGCCAACGCACGGCTCAAGCTCGTCGTCCCGGCGACCTTGCTGATCATCTTCGTGCTGCTCTATCTGACGTTCAGGCGCATCGACGAGGCACTGCTGATCATGGCGACGCTGCCGTTTGCGCTGATCGGCGGCGTCTGGTTCCTCGACGTGCTCGGCTATCACCTGTCCATCGCCACCGGCGTGGGCTTCATTGCACTGGCCGGCGTCTCGGCCGAGTTTGGCGTGATCATGCTGCTCTACCTGAAGCAGGCGCTCGAACAGCGAGACGGCGACGACGCCGAAACGGTGAAAGCGGCGATCGTCGAAGGCGCCGTACAACGCGTCCGGCCCAAGGTGATGACGGTGGCGACGATCCTGGTCGGCCTGTTCCCGATCCTCTGGGGCAGCGGTGCCGGTTCGGAAGTGATGAGCCGGATCGCCGCACCGATGGCCGGCGGCATGATCACCGCGCCGCTACTGTCGATGTTCGTGATTCCGGCTGCCTATCTGTTGATGCGACAGCGGCGCAAAGGCGTTGCCGTGAAGGTGCAAGTAGCAATCGGCGCATGATCCTGCGTAGTGTTCTTGACCGATCGATCAGTCGGCATTGAATGGATATGCAAGAAAATTGAAAAGCCCAGCCTGGCTGGGCTTTTTAATGCGGTAATGAACAAGCCGCTGCTTGTTGCGCAGGTACTTATGATGTGCTTTTTCGGCCTAAGGTTTGGAGTAACAGGCCGGCTTCAGCCAGTGCCGGTTGAATGAAAAGTCAGCTTGCGCTGTAGGCAATCTGATCATCAAACAAGAACATTTGCACATCGTTGTCATCAGGGGCGAGGATTCGGCGATCTGCCGCACATGCTTGGCCACATTCGCTGGCAAAGGCTTCCTTGATTGCCGCCATCGATTCAAAGTGCAGCGTTCCGATGAGGTATGGATCAGTGGCACCCGCCATTGCGACGATGGGACCTTTACTCACTTCATAGCTTTTGAGGCCCGGCAGGTTTTTGGCCAACGGAATGTGAATCTCGAAGTAGTGCTTGTCGAACGCAGCCGGATCCGCCGGGGTTTTGTAGATGACGACCATGCGTGCCATACCAGACTCTCCTGGAAGTGTCGAACTGTGTCCGACTGGGCAATCTAACGTTTGAAGTAACGGGCCGGATTTAGCCGGACCCGGTGGAACGAAGTTTCAGGTATTTGACTACAGGCCAGCTTGCCATTTTAGTTCAAATGCTTTCTCTGCGATCCGCAAGCAGTGCTGAATGTTGGCTGGCAGTTCCATTCGCTCTGTTTGAATCTGATTTAGGTGGTTGGCAACTTCTTCCGGTGCTGCATCTTCCATGACGATACTGAAAATACGTGGCAGGTATGCCCTATATTCAGCGTCAACTTCTTCCGTGAATTCCGAAACACCTATTGGGTCCCACTCCTTGAAAAGAAGTACATCCAAAGCCAGATAGAGCTCAAGTTCTTGAGGCGATAGTTTCGTGCCCATGATTGGACCTGACGTTTGAAGTAACGGACCAACTTTAGCCGGTCCCGGTTGACTGAAGTATTGGACGTCATGATGGACTACAACGAACGACCGTCGAAGTGCCTTAAGGGAAGCGACGACAACTCGACGCCTTCAAGGCAACGGGCGTTGACCACTACCATTGGATTCCCTGAGAGAACCCCCTCGGCAAACGTATGAATGCCGCACTTCGGGCAGAACCGGTGTTTAATGGCTTGGGCGCCAAAAGTGTAGGTGGCCATTTTTTCCTGAAAGGTGAGCAAGCGAAATCTGTCGGGTGGAACTCCCCAAAGAAGCGCGCCCTTCTGCGAACAAATTGAGCAATTGCACTCAGTAACTTGGGTGAGTTCACCCTCGATCTCGAAAACTACTTGCCCGCAGTGACAGCTACCTGTGAATTTCATTTGTGGGTTCCTTCGGTGGTGCAAAGCTGTGTAGCAATGGAAAAACCACCAGCATGAATGATGAGCGCCAACCTGGGGTACGCACCATGGTGGATATAAAAATATTGCAACGACTGCCGGATAAAACGGCCGTCAGTTGCCATGAACGTTTCTGCGGAATAAGTGCTCTGGTTTTCCCAGTAAAAGTGCGCTTTGGTAGGACGCAGGTCATTTATTTGGACATGACGGGCAATACCGCAAACACACCGTGACCACGCTGGTTTGCACAGGGTTGGATTTGCCCGCACCTCTGTCACGGCCGTCTGTGAACCGAAAGCTTACACCAAGTTGATGGGATAATTTATCAGGTTTAACGACCTGCGTCAGCTGCGGGAGGTGGCGCGGGGCTGGTGTGTTTTCTGAATGATCTGGTTGTGGCGCGCGAGGTCCAAGCACGCCATGAAGATGGCGGGGTGGTAATTGGCCGGCAATCGGGCCGTTGGTGATGCAGGCCCAGAATCGCTGCATGCATCGCTGATGCATTCATCCACGAATCCGGAGCTGAACATCATGAACAAACTGCTTGTTGCCATTGCCACCCTTGCTGCGATGGCCGGCGCCAATGCCGGTGACGAACAGATGCTGGTCAACCGTTACCAGCATTCGCACCTGTCGTCGCCGCAAGCGCTGGCGAATCAGGACACCCATTTCGGCAACCCGGCGCAGTACGACGAACACAATGTCCGGCGACCGTCGTTCGATGTCGTGATCGGCGCTCAGGGGATTGCCTCGCCACGCGTTTCTGCGGTGGGCGACCGCTACACCGTCAACTACAGGGTCAGCAACGGCGCCGGGCGCGATGTCTATTTCGTCATCGGCGATCAGGATTTCCTGAACGAGCTGGGCAGGTTGTCGCCGCAGCAACTGGCGGCGCTGGGTCAGGACTTTCATGCGATCAGGGTGAGCGCCGGTAGCACGGCGAACATGGCCTGGAAGTACAGCGTGTTTGCGCGCAACAAGGTCTATCTGGCGGCGGTCGACATGAACGGCAGCCTGATCGGCACGCCGGCCGAAGTCCGCGTTTTGGCGCGCGGCCAGAACAACCAGGAGTACCTGTGGCAGGGCTGATCGCCGGTCCGGCCTAGGTCCGTCGATCGACGAACTGCAGGCCGAAGGTGGTGTGCGCGTTGTCGCTGGCGATGCGCAGCTGCCCGCCGTGCAGCTGCATGATCGACGCGACGATCGCCAGCCCCAAGCCGGTGCCGCCATCGTCGCGGCTGCGCGCCGGGTTGACGCGGTAGAAGCGTTCGCTCAGGTGCGGCAGGTGGGCGGCGGCGATCGGCTCGCCGCGGTTGGTGACGTCGATCAGCGTACTGTCCGGCTCGCGCCGGATCGTGACGGTGACCGGTGAATCGGGTGCGCTGTGACGGATGGCGTTCGACAGCAGATTGGTCAGCGCGCGCTGCAGCATGCCCTTGTCGGCGTCGACCTGGCCGTCGCCGTCCAGTTGCAGCACCACGCCGCGGGTTTCGGCCAGCGCGTCGAAGAAGTCGAACAGGCTTTCGATCAGTGGCCGCAGCGCGACCGGTTCGATCTTCAGCGCCTGCTCCGGCTGTTCGGTGCTGGCGAGGAAGAGCAGGTCGGTGATCAGCCGGTTCAGCCGCTGCATTTCCTCCTCGGCGGACGCGAGTACCGATTGATAGGTGGCGACGTCGCGCGTCTTGCCCAGGCATACCTGCACCTCGCCGAGCAGATTGGTCAGCGGCGTGCGCATCTCGTGCGCGAGGTCGGCCGAGAACTGCGACAGCCGCGACACGCTGCGTTCCAGCCGGACCAGCATGCTGTTGAACGAGTCGGCCAGCTCGCGCAGCTCGGCCGGCAATTCGCTGGTCGCCAGCCGCGAGTGCAGCGAGCTGGCGGTGATGCTGCCGACCTGTGCGTTGAGCTGGCGCAGCGGCCGCAAGGCACGTCTGGCGACGAACCACGAGCCGAGCGCGATGAAGACCATTGCCACCGGCAGCAGCAGCGCCAGCGAGCGGCGGAAGGCGGCGAGCAGTTTTTCGTCGTTGTCGCGTTCGATGAAGCCGAGCAGCCAGCGGCCGTCGCCAAGCGGTCTGGACCAGACCAGTGCACCGGCGTCCTGACGCGGATCGAGCCGGGCAACACCGGCGTGCAGCGGCTCGCGGATCACCCGGCCGGCACTTGTCGCTGCGACCGGGTCGGAGCTGTCGATTACCGCTGTCGGGGTAACCATGGCCCAGTGCAGATAGGGATGGCCGACCAGCAGCAGCGACACCTGTTCCGGCTGGGCGCCGCCGCCGCGTTGCAGCGCGGATTCGACCAGCGCCATCTTGCCACCAAGCTCGGTTTCGGCCCGCCGGTCCAGCGCCAGCTGCAGCAGGTGATCCATGCCGACGCCGATCGCCAGCACCAGTACCGTCCCGAACGCGCCGACCAGTCCGCCGACGCGCATTGCCAGCGATCTGCCGCTCATTCGTCCTCCCGCACTTCGAACACGTAGCCGACGCCGCGGACGGTGTGGATCAGCTTGGCGGGGTAGTCGTCGTCGACCTTGGCGCGCAGCCGGCGGATCGCGACGTCGACGATATTGGTGTCGGTGTCGAAGTTGACGTCCCAGACGTTGGACGCGATCAGCGTCCGCGTCAGCACCTCGCCGTTGCGGCGCATCAGCAGGTGCAAGAGCGCGAACTCGCGCGAGGTCAGCTCGATCTTGCGGCCGTCTCGGTAAGCGCGGTGCTTGACCGGGTCGAGTTCGAGTCCGCCGATGCCGAGCACTTCGGACGGGTTGCCCTTGTGGTTGCGCTTGAGCAGCAGCCGGATCCGTGCCAGCAATTCGGCAAATGCGAACGGCTTGACCAGATAGTCGTCGGCACCGGATTCGAGCCCGCGTACCCGGTCGTCGACACGGCTGCGCGCGGTCAGCATCAGCACCGGCGTCTGCTTGCGCCGGCGCAGCCCGTCGAGCACGCCCCAGCCGTCGAGCACCGGCAGCATCACGTCGAGGATCACCAGATCGAAGTCGTCCTCGAGCGCCTTGTGCAGCCCGTCGATGCCGTCGACGGCAATGTCGACCGCGTAGCCGCTTTCGCTCAGCCCCTGTTTCAGATAGCCCGCCGTCTTGGCTTCGTCCTCGACGATCAGAATTCGCACAGCCTTCTCCTTGCTCACCGCGCCATTCTAAGCCGGCGCCACGGCGCGTACCGAAGATGACAATTTCGTCATCCACGGGTAATCCGGCCGCCCGGCGCCACTGGCCATACTCGGCGCATTCAAGTGTCGGACCGGGATGAGGACATGGTAAAGCTGGTGCTGCTGGCGATGGCGATCTCGCCGTGGGTGCATGCCGACGAGGCCGCGTCGATCGCGCTGCCGTTCGAGTCGGCGTTCGCAACGTATCAGGCCTACAAGGACGAGGCAATCGGCGACTGGCGCGAGGCCAACCGGGTTGTCGACCATGTCGGCGGCTGGCGCGTCTATGCCAAAGAGGCAAGGCAGGCCGATGCGACCGATTCGCACGCCGGCCACGGGGAGCGGCCATGACGTCCGGGCGTCGGCTGGCGGTGATTGCTGCGGCACTGGTGTTGAGCGGTTGCGCGAGCGTCGATTTCGACGAGTCGGTGGCGCAGGCCAACCGCGACGCGGCCGATTTCACCCAAGGCAAGCTGGCGCTGGCGTCGACCGATGTGCAACGCGATGCGATGCGTGACGAAGCGGCGAAACTGCTGGACCAGCCGCTGGGCCAGACCGGCGCCGTGCAGGTTGCACTGCTCAACAGCCTGGCCTTGCAGGCGCTGCTGGCGCAGAACTGGGCCGATGCAGCGGCGGCCGCGCAGGGCGGGCGGTTGCCGAACCCGGTGTTCTCGTTCGAGCGGATGACGATCGCCAACGAACTGGAGTTCGGCCGGCTGCTGGCGTTCGGCCTGCTCGACCTGATCACCCTGCCGCAGCGCTACAACACGGCCCAGCGGCAGATCGCCGCCGCCCGGTTGCGGTTGACCGGCGATGTCGTCAATCAGGTCACGCAGGTGCGACAGGCATGGGTGAATGCCGTTGCCGCGCAGCAGACGCTGGTCTACACGCGGCAGGTGTTCGAAGCGGCCGAGGCCAGTGCCGAGCTGGCACGGCGGCTGCAGTCGGTCGGCAACTTCACCAAACTCGACCGGGCGCGGCAGCAGGCGTTTTACGCTGATGCGGCCACCCAGCTGGCCGGTGCACAACATGCCGCCACCGCAGCGCGCGAGGCGCTGGTCCGTCAGCTCGGGCTCGACGACGCGCAGGCGCAGCAGCTGAAGCTGCCCGATCGCCTGCCGGCGCTGCCGAAGTCGCCGCGTTCGGCCGACGACACCGGCAAGGCAGCCAGCAGCACCCGGATGGACGTGCGCCAGGCGCGCATGTCGCTCGACGCCGCGGTCAAGGCGCAGGGACTGAACTGGATCACCAGCTTTGCCGACATCGAACTCGGCCTGCGCTACGACACGGTGTTCGACACCGCCGACGGCGCCAAGAACCACAAGCGCGGGTTCGAGGTCGACGTGCGGCTGCCGCTGTTCGACTGGGGCGACCTGCAGCGCGACGCGATGAACGCGCAGACGCTGGCGGCGGCCAACCGCTACGAGGCAACGCTGCGTGCGGCCGGGTCGAACCTGCGCGAAAGCTATTCGGCGTACCGGACCAGTTTCGACATCGCCCGCCATTACCGCGACGAGGTCGTGCCGCTGCGCAAGACGATCTCCGAGGAAAACACGCTCCGCTACAACGGCATGCTGATCGGCGTGTTCGAGCTGCTCGCCGACAGCCGCGATCAGGTCGGCGCGGTGATCGGTGCGATCGGCGCCGAGCAGCAATTCTGGCTGGCTGACGCGGCGCTGCAGGCGGCGGTACTGGGCCGGCCGGGTACGGCAAGCGTTGCCGTGGCAGCCAGTGCCGGCGGCGGTGGCGGCGAAGCTGGGCATTGATCCGATCAAGGAACAGGGACATGACTTCAAGAAGAGATTTTTTGCGCACCGTGAGTATTGCTGGCGGTGCCGTGGCGGCGGGTACGGTCAGCAAGGTGGCGATGGCGGCCCTGCCCGAACCGGTGATCCAGTCCGCGCCGGACACCATGCCGCCGCTGTTCCCGGGCACCGGCCGGCCGTACAACCCGGTGGTGACGCTGAACGGCTGGACTTTGCCGTGGCGGATGAACAAGGGCGTGAAGGAGTTCCACCTCGTCGCCGAGCCGGTGGTGCGCGAAATGGCACCCGGCTTCAAGGCGCACCTGTGGGGCTACAACGGCCAGAGTCCGGGGCCGACGATCGAGGTCGTCGAGGGTGACCGCGTGCGCATCTTCGTCACCAACCGGCTGCCCGAGCACACCAGCATCCACTGGCACGGCCAGCGCCTGCCCAACGGCATGGACGGCGTCGCCGGGCTGAACCAGCCGGCGATTCCGGCCGGCAAGACCTTCGTCTACGAGTTCGTCGCGCGCCGCCCCGGCACCTTCATGTACCACCCGCATGCCGACGAAATGGTGCAGATGGCGATGGGGATGATGGGCTTCTGGGTCACGCACCCGAAGACCAAAAACCCGCTGATCGACGACGTGAACCGCGACTTCTGCTTCCTGCTCAACGCCTACGACATCGATCCCGGCGCCTACACGCCGAAGATCATGACCATGCTCGATTTCAACCTCTGGAGCTGGAACAGCCGGATCTTCCCGGGCATCGATTCGCTCAACGTGCGGCTGAACGACAAGGTGCGGATCCGCGTCGGCAACCTGACGATGACCAACCACCCGATCCACCTGCATGGTCACGAGTTCCTCGTTACCGGCACCGACGGCGGGCCGACGCCGAAAAGCACGCGCTGGTACGAGGTGACGACCGACGTCGCAGTCGGCCAAATGCGCCAGATCGAGTTCCTTGCCGACGAGGAGGGCGACTGGGCATTCCACTGCCACAAGAGCCACCACACGATGAATGCGATGGGCCACGACGTGCCGACGATGATCGGCGTCGACCATCGCGGCATGGCGAAAAAGATCAACACGCTGATCCCGGACTACATGGTGATGGGCGAGCGCGGCATGGCCGACATGACCGAGATGGAAATGCCGATCCCCGACAACACCGTGCCGATGATGACCGGGCAGGGGCCGTTCGGCAGCGTCGAGATGGGCGGGATGTTCAGCATGCTCAAGGTCCGTCGCGACCAGAAGCCTGGCGACTACAGCAACCCCGGCTGGTTCAGGCATCCGCCCGGCACGGTGGCGCACGAATACAAGGGCCCGGCGCTCGACGCAACCCGCAGCAAGGCAGCCGGCAACCCGGCAATGCCGCGCGCCAGGGGCGGCGATGTCGAAGTGCAGGTCCGCAAACCCACGGCCAGGTCCGGCCACTGAATCGGTTCATCCACTGGAGCAGACATGAAAACTTCACACCTCGTCGTACTGATCGCCGGCTTCGGCCTTGGAGCCACGGCTTTCGCCAGCGGTACCCACGCCGGGGGCCACGACAGCGCGATCGGCCAGCCGGGCAAGGCCGGCAAGGTCAGCCGGACGATCACGGTCGAGATGAACGATGCGATGCGCTATTCGCCGGCGAGCATCGACGTCAAACAGGGCGAGACGATCCGCTTCGTTGCCAAAAACGTCGGCAAGGTCAAGCACGAGTTCGTCATCGGCACCGAGGCCGAGTTGAAGGCCCACTACGAGCAGATGAAGAAATTCCCGGACATGGAGCACGAGGACCCGCAGACCGCGTCGGTCGCGCCGGGCAAGAGCGGCGAGGTGATCTGGCAGTTCACCAGGGCCGGCAAGGTGGACTTCGCCTGCCTGCAGCCGGGGCACTACGACGCCGGAATGAAGGGGTATGTCGACGTTGCGAAAAAACGCTGACGCCGATTGCTCCCGCTTTACTTCCCGGGCGGCTGCCCGAATACGATGAGGAATCCATCATGCAAAAACGTTTCGCACTCGCCGCACTCGTGACCACGCTCTGGCTCGGTGCCGCCCACGCCCAGGGCGACGACTACACCGACGGCGAGGTCCGGAAGATCGACAAGGCCAACGGCAAGATCACGCTGAAGCACGGCGACATCAAGAGCCTCGACATGCCGGGGATGACGATGGTGTTCGCCGTCGCCGACAAGACGCAGCTGGATCAGGTCCAGCCCGGCGACAAGGTCAGATTCAGGGCGGCCAGCGAGGGCGGCAAGATCATCGTTACCGATCTGCGTGCCGCACCCTGACGCTTACTTGAGGTAGGAGCGCAGCACACCGAGCACCTGCTCAAGATCCTGTTCGCGCTGCGCCGGTGTGGCATCGACGTCGCCGAGGTGCTCGCGCATATGCCCTTCGAGGACCTGGGTCATCAGCCCGTTGACGGCGCCGCGAATCGCGGCGATCTGTTGCAGGATCGCCGTGCACTCGCTGCCTTGTTCCAGCGCGCGCTCGATCGCTTCGGCCTGACCGCGGATGCGGCGGACGCGTGTCAGCAGCTGTTTCCGGTCCCGGATCGTGTGGCTCATCGGCATTCCTCTGTGTGATTTTATACTGGGGGGTAGTATGATCCGGAAAACTTCCGGATGCACACATGACTTCTCCGACGACTGCCCGGCAGCACTCGCACGCGTTTGACGACGGCGACCCGCTGGCGGAAAAGAACACCCGACGCGCCGTGCTGCTGACGGCGGTGATGATGGTCGCCGAAATTGCCGGTGGCTGGTACTACAACTCGATGGCGCTGCTGGCCGATGGCTGGCACATGAGTTCGCATGCGCTGGCGCTGGGGTTGTCGGTGCTGGCCTATGTACTGGCGCGGCGCTGGTCGGATGACAGGCGCTTTGCCTTCGGGACATGGAAGATCGAGATCCTCGGCGGTTACACCAGCGCGATCCTTCTGGTGCTGGTCGCCGGGGTGATGCTGTACGAGTCGGTCGAACGGCTGTTCAATCCGACGCCGATCCACTACGACCAGGCCATCGCCATTGCCGCGCTCGGCCTGCTGGTGAATCTGGCCTGCGCGTGGTTGCTGCGGGGCGGCCACGATCACGGCCATCACCATCATGGGCACGACAGCCACGATCACCACCATGGCCATCACGACCTCAACCTGCGCTCGGCCTACATCCATGTGATCGCCGACGCAGCGACGTCGGTGCTGGCGATCATCGCGCTGCTCGGCGGGAAGTACTGGCAGGCAGGCTGGCTGGATCCGGCGATGGGCATCGCCGGTGCGGTCGTCGTTGCCGTCTGGGCGCGCGGCCTGCTTCGCCAGTGTGGCCGCATCCTGCTCGATGCCGAAATGGATCACCCCGTCGTCGACGAAATCCGCGAGGTGATCGCGGCAAGCCCGGTGCCGGCAACGATCTGCGACCTGCATGTCTGGCGGGTCGGCCGGGGCAAGTTTGCCTGCATCGTCGGCCTCGTGACCGACGGCGAAGCCTCGCCGGACGATTTCCGCCGGCAGCTGGGTGTGCACGAGGAACTGGTGCACGTGACCGTCGAGGTGAACCGGCGTTAGTCCTGAGCGAGCATCTCGCCGAACTTGAGCAGATTGCCGTGCGGGTCGAGGATGTACAGTTCCTTCATGCCCCAGGGCTGGGCGACCGGGCCGCGGTGGCGCACGCCGCGGGCGACGAACTCGGCGTGCAGCGCGTCGACGTCATTGCTGCGGATGTAGCACGAGGTGTTCTCGGCGATGTGCTTCTCGTCGCAGGGCCAGAAATGCAGCTCGCAGCCGTCGCGAACGACGATCAGGTAGTCGGGCAGCTGCAGGCTGATGCTGAAACCCAGTGTCCGGTAGTACGCCGCCGACTCGGCGATGTCCAGCGAGGCGAGGACCGGGACGGTGGCGGTGATGCATCCGTTCATTCTCTTCTCCGACGAGGGCCGTGCTTGCGCACGAGTTATGTAACACTGGCGGTCCGACTACCAGAAAACCGTCCGACGACGTCATGGCGACCGTTCCGTCCGCGATCCGAAATCCTTGCCCGCCCGGTGCCTGCGTCTGTGGCCGGGATGCGCTCGAGAACGATCCGTTCGCCGACTGCCGCATCCTGATGCTGACGCGCGACGAGGAACGCCGGCTGGTCGAGCGCATCGAGCGGGCGAGCGACTATGCCGATCTGCAAAAGGTCTGCGCCCGGATGCAGGCGCAGCTCGGCGTCGTGCTGCGGATTGCGCCGGGGCCGAACGAAGTGCGCACGGTGCTCGGTTTCGACATCGCCTTCGATCCGCACCCGGGCCTGTGCCGCAAGACGCAGCAGACGATTCCGGCCGCGGTTCGCCGCTGCCTGAGCGACAAGCCCACTATCGCGTTCGAAATCCTTGATGCGGACAGCCTGTTCGCCCCGGGCGACTAGTGGCAGTGCGCGACGGGCGCTAGTTGAACAGCACCAGCGGCCGGTTCGAATCGCGCGGATGCGGAATGACTTCGGCCTCGACACCGTAGACGGCAGCCAGCGTCGCCGGCGTCAGCACGCTGGCCGGATCGCCGCAGCCCACCAGTTTTCCCTGCGCCAGCAGGGCGAGCCGGTCGCACCACGCGGCGGCGAGGTTCACGTCGTGCAGGATCACCAGCACGCCGATCCGTTCGTCGCGCGCCAGCTGTCTGGCGCAGGCGAGCAATGCCTGCTGATGCTTCGGGTCGAGGCTGGCTGTCGGTTCGTCGAGCAGCAGGAAACGCCCGCCGCGGCTTTGCCGTGCTGCCAGCACCTGTACCAGCACACGGGCAAACTGCACCCGTTGTGCCTCGCCCCCCGACAGCTGCGGATAGCGGCGCCCGGCCAGATGCGAGACGTCGGCCAGCGCCAGCGCACGGATCATCAATTGCTCGACGTCAAACGTCGACAGTTCGGGAAACGGATAGGCGCCCATGGCGACGACTTCGCACACGCCGAGGTTGAACGACAGCGAGGGCGACTGCGGCAGCACCGCACGCTGTCGGGCAAGGTGGGCGTTGTCGAGCCGGTCGAGCGGCGTTCCGTCGACCGAGACGCGGCCGCGCTGCGGCGCCAGTTCGCCGGCGAGCATCGCCAGCAGCGTGGACTTGCCGGCGCCGTTCGCACCGAGCACGCCGACGACTTCGCCGGCCGACAGCGACAGCGACACGTCGTCGAGTACCAGCTTGCCCTGACGTTCGATGAACAGGTTTTCGGCGAGCAGCATCAGTGTCTCCGCTGCGCGAGCAGCCACAGGAAGAAGGGGCCGCCGACGAGGCTGGTGACGATGCCGATCGGCAGCTCGGCCGGGATCACCGCGATGCGGGCGAGCCAGTCGGCCAGGGTCAGCGCGATTGCGCCGGCGACGACCGAAGTCGGCAACAACCAGCGGTGGTCGGCGCCGAGCGCCAGCCGCACCAGATGCGGGACGACGAGACCGACAAAGCCGATCGCGCCGGTGGCCGCGACCAGCGGGCCGACCAGCAGCGCGGTCAGCAGGATCAGCCGGCGGCGCACGGCCTTGAGCGGAAAGCCGAGGTGCAGCGCTTCGCGTTCGCCGAGCAGCAGGGCGTTCATTGCACGCCAGTCGCGGGCGATCAGCGCACCGACAACGAGGGTCCACGGTGCCAGCCCGGCCAGCAGCGGCCAGCTGGCACCGGCGAGGCTGCCCATGTTCCAGAACGTCAGGCTGCGCAGCTGGTTGTCGTCGGCCAGATAGGTGAACAGCCCGACCAGCGCGCCGCAGATCGCGTTGATCGCAACGCCGGCGAGCAGTAGTCCGGCCATGCCCGGATAGCGCCGGCCGAGGTGGTAGGCGGCAACGGTGGCGACCAGGCTGCCGACAAAGGCCGACGGCGCCAGCACGAGAAACGATCCGCCGCCGAGCACGATGGCGCCGACCGCACCCAGTGCACCGCCGGCCGAGATGCCGATCAGGCCGGGTTCGGCCAGCGGATTGCGGAACAGTGCCTGCATGGCGGCGCCCGACAGCGCCAGCGCGGCACCGGCCAGCGCGGCGAACAGTACGCGCGGCAGCCGCACGTCGATCAGCACGCTGCGCCACAGCGTTTCGTCCGGGCCCGACGCCGAAAAGAGCAGGCCGGGCAGTTCGGTCAGCGGAATGTGCAGTGCGCCGCTGCTGGCGGACAGCAGCATCAGTGCGATCAGCAGCGCCGAAAGCAGGCCGAGCACGCCGGCCGGCGTGCGCCAGCGCGAGGTTTTCGATGCTGCCGGCAGCGGAGAGGAAAGGGGGGAAGTCACGGAGCTCATGTTACACCGGGGGCTGACGGGATTGCTTGGGGGGCGGAACCTGTTCCAGCAGGCGAGCGAGCCAAAGCAGTTCGTTCACGCCCGAAGCACTGGGACCGGAATGGACATGGGGTCCATGAGGATCCCGAGCATCGGACGGGGGCGAAATGCGAAGGCACAGCCGCCTGACGGGATAGGTTCTCAGCGGCTGGCGACTGCCGGCGCGGCTTTCAGCTCGCGCAGCGCCTGCGGCAGGCGCGGACCGTAGCCGAGCAGCAGCAGGTCGTCCATCACGATGACGCGGCGCTGTTGTGCGGCCGGGGTCGTCGCGATGCCCGGACGGGCCAGCAGTGCATCGAGCCCGCCCGAAGCCGCGAGCGATGCGGTCGACGTGACGATCAGGTCGGGCTTGAGCGCGGCAATGCCCTCCAGCGACAAGGGCTTGTAGCCCTTCTGCTTCGCCAGCACATTGCGGTAGCCGGCGAGCCTGAGCATCGCATCAGCACTGGTGTCGAAACCGGCGCCTTCCGGGTTGCCGCTGCGGTTGATCAGCAGCAGTGCCCGGGTCGGGCCGACCTGCCTGGCGGCGAGTGCGTCGACCTGCTTGCGCAGCTCGATCACCATGGCGCGGCCGTCGTTGCGCAGGCCGAGCGCGGCAGCAACGCCGTGCATGCGCTGTTCGAGCGCATCCAGCGTCGGCGCGCTCGGCAGCACGATCACGCGCAGGCCGAGCCGGCGCAGCTGTTCGAGGGCTTGCGGCGGGCCGGCCTGGTCCGATGCCAGCACCAGATCGGGCTTGAGTGCGACCACGCCCTCGAGCGAAAAGGCACGGTAATAGCCGACCTTGGGCAGCGCCCTGGCCGCCTCCGGATACGTGCTCGACTGGTCGACACCGATCAGCCGATTGCCGGCGCCCAGCGCGTAGACGATCTCGGTGAGCGGGCCGCCGAGGGCAACGACGCGCTGCGGTGCCGCCGGCGCAGCCGAGACCGACAGCGTGAAGAACGCCGCAACCGCGGCAAGGAGGAGGGCAAGGCGCTGTTTCATCTCGACCTCACGCCGCCAGCGGCTCGTTGCACAGGTCGATCAGCAGCTCGCGCCATGCGGCCAGTTCCGGCACGCCCGGCTTGCGCACGCCGAAGAACTGCACGATCAGTTCGCCCGCTTCGTTGTACAGCTCCAGCGAGGTGACCCAGCCGTCGCTGGTCGGCTTGTTCACGACCCAGCTCGTGCTCACGGCTTCGGTGTTCAGGTGCAGGTTGAAGAGCGGGTCGAGCACGTTGTACCAGGGGCCGGTGCGCACCAGCTTTTTCACCGGGCCGCTGTGGATCTGCACCATGCCGCGGTTGCCGACAAAGCACATGATCGCCAGACCGGTGTCGGCCGCACGCTGCAGCATCGATTCGACCGCGTCGTTGTCGACCTGCTGGGCCAGATCGTTGCCGACCGAACGCAGCGCGCCGAGGCGGCTGACCTTGTGCTTCTTCAGCATCGGGAAGAAGGCATGCGTGTCCTTCAGTCCGAGCCAGGTGTCGCGCAGCGCGGCCGCGTCTTCCGGCGCGTCCGGCGTCGTGTCCGGCGCGTACGGCCTGGTTTCCGGCCAGGTCTTGTCGGCGACGGCGAAACGGCCGACCAGCGCGTCGTAGGCCTCGTTGTTGCTGTTTTCCAGCAGGAAGACCTTGTGGATGGCCACGCCTTCGGCGTCGAAGAACTGGATGCTGCGACGGTCACCATCGGTCACGGCGTAGCAATGGGTCCACGCGCTGAAGAACATCCGCAGGTCGATGTCGGCCCCGAGCACGAGGCCGATTGCGCCTTCGGCCTGGATGTCCTCGTAGGTACCCTTGCGCTCGTGCACGCACCACTCGTTGCGCGACAGCGCCATCACGTGGCCGAGCGTGCCCAGCTCCTTGAAGATGGCCTGAGCCGGGCCGGCGAGCTCGGTCGAGGCCACGCCACAGTCGGCGGCAACGAGTTGGGCTTCGGATACGGCGAGGCGGGCGGCACGGTCACGCGCGCGCAGTTTCGGCTCGGTGGCCAGCAGCGCTGCGTAACGGGTCTGCAGGGTGTAGGCGAGTTCTTGGAAAGTGCTCATTTCGGGTCTCCGGGGTGGTGCGGTTCGAATGCCGCCGGCATGCGGGGCACGCTGCAAAAGCAAAGGCCGACCCGCGAGCGGGTCGGCGACGGGGAGCGGTTCAGGCTCAGAAGCTCCAGTTGGCGTTGACGCGGAAGCTGCGGCCCGGCTGGGTGTAACGGTCGACAACCACGCTGTTCGACGTCAGTGCACGGGTCGAGGCATCGGCGCCGTCCCAGTACTTCTTGTCGAAGACGTTGAACACGCCGCCCGAGATGCGGACGTCCTTGATCGGCGTCCACCACGCGGTCAGATCGACCACGCCGTAGCCCGGTGCCGAGTACAGATTGCTGCTCGACAGCTTGGTCTTGGCCGCGGCCGCGGTCAGCAGCGCGTCGGCGCCCCAGACTTCCTGCTTGTACGACAGGCCGGTGATCAGCTTGAGCGGGGCGACCGAATCGAGCCAGGTGTCGTCGGTTTCGTTGCGGCCGACGGACCAGGCCAGCGAGCCCCAGGTGCGCCATGCGCTGGTGAAGCTGTAGTGGGCAGTCGCCTCGACGCCGTAGATCCGTGCCTTGCCGATGTTCACGCTCTGGTAAACCATCGGGTAGCCCGGAATCCAGCCCGGATAGCTGCTGTTGATCGGGTGCAGCGTGTCGATGAAGTCCTTGTAGCGGGTGTCGAAGCCGGTGATCGTGCCGCCGGCGTTGTCGTTGCCGAGACGCACGCCGAACTCGTAGCCCGAACTGGTTTCCGGTTTCAGATCCGGGTTCGGCACCAGCGTGTAGCCCTGTGCCGAATTGGTGAACTGGCCGTTGATTTCCAGCGTCGTCGGTGCGCGGAAGCCCTGCGCGTACTTGGCGAACAGCGTGGCCTGCTCGGCGAACTTCCACGAGCCGGCGAGCGACGGCGAGATCTTGTCGTCTTCCTGGCTCTTCGGCGTCATGCCGATGCCCTGGTTGATCTGGCCCTGCAGCGAACCGGCATCCGGGTTGTTGCGGTAGTTGTCGTAACGGATGCCCGGGGTCAGGGTGTAGCGGCCGCCGTCGAAACCGAGCTCGTCCTGCGCGAACAGGGCCCACTGGGTCACGGTGGTGTCCGGAATCGTGCGCAGGTTGATCGACGTCGACGCCGGATAACCGGCGGCGAACTCCTTGGTCTCGGTCTGCCACCATTCGCCGCCGATCACCCATTGCTGGGTGACGCTGCCGCCGATGTTCTTCACCGCCTGACCCGAAATGCCCTTGGCCGTTTCGGTGTAGCTGCCGTCACGCCAGTACACCGGATCGCGGGTGTTGCGGGTCTGGTCGCGGCGCTGGTCGCTGTCGAACTTCTGGTAGTACATCCGGGCCGAGGCCGAATCGATCAGCCCGCCGGCTTGGGGGGCGGTGTAGTCGTACTCGAGCGAGACGCGCTTGCGCTCCTGCTCGTCGTGCGCCCTGCTCGAGGTGATCGCGGTCGGCGCCGGCGGCATCACCACGCCCAGCTCGCTGTAGAGGTCGGTGTCGCTTTCGGTCTTGCGGTACTCGCCGGTCAGGCCCAGCTTGTGGCCGCCTTCGAAGTAGTGCTGCACCTTGGCGAGCGCGTTCCTGGTCGTGTAGTCCTGCGGATCCGGCGTGGTGCGGGTGTTCTTGTTCTTGCTGTCGTTGCTGCCCATGTTGTCGAGCTCGTGACCCTTGCGGCCGCCGAGCTGCAGCAACCAGTAGGTGTCCTGGTTGACTTCGCCGGCGATGGCGCCGGACAGGCCGTAGCTGCTGTCGGCGCTGTCGTAGTCGCCCTTCACCTGGCCGCCGAAGGTCTTGCCGGCCTTGATCAGGTCGGTCGGATCGAGCGTGCGCATGCCGACCACGCCGCCAAGCGCCGATGAGCCGTACAGCGTCGAGCCCGGGCCGCGGACGATGTCGATTGCGGTCAGCGAGGAGAAGTCGACCATGTCCTGACCGACGAAGGTGTCGCGGTTCGGGAACGAGAACACTTCGGGCAGGCGGACGCCGTCGACCATCATCAGCACGCGGTTGCCTTCGAGGCCGCGGATGTTGATGTTGGTGCCGCCGTAGCGGCCGCTGCGCGACATGTCGATACCCGGCTGCTCGTGGTCGCCCAGATCCTTGAAGTCGCGGATGAACTTTTCATCCAGCGTCTTGCGATCGGTCGACGTGACCGACGGTGGCAGTTCGTCGAGGGTTTTCTCGGTACGGGTCGCGGTGACGACGATCGGCGACAGGCTGGTGGCGCTGGCGTCCTGCTTGGCCGGCTTGCCGGCGGTGGCCTGTTGCGGGATCGGCGTGGCGGCGAATGCCGTCTGCAGGGCGCAGGCGAGCAGGCTGAGCACGAGCGGGTGCGTGGAGCGGTTCATTGCAAGTCCTATGAGCAGTCGAAAGCGGTGCGGATGCACCGAACGCGGCTGGCTTGCTGGCGGGGAGACCGTTCCGCCCACTGGCTGGCATGCGTGGGTTGTTGGCGTCGTTCGTTGTGCCGAACGGGCCTTGTTCTTACTTCGTCAGAATCAGCTTCCCCTGGCGGGTTTCGCGCAGGGTGTAGCGCTCGCCGTTGTGTTCGATCACGACCGCACGCTGCCCCTGCAACAGCTGGTTGCTGCTGAAGACCGGCAGGGTCGGATTGGCTGGGGTGGTCGGCGGCGCTGGCTTGTTCATGGGTGAGAATACTAACGCGAATTATTCTCATTCACAACATTTCTTACGCGTTGTATCGCATTTGCGCCAGATCAAACTTCTTTGTGCAATGCATGTAACGAGAATCGTTATCAAATAAATTGTCGGGCATGTCTTTCCCCCGAACAGGAGACTGCATGTCCGCAGAACTCAGTGCCTGGTTTGCCGACGACGGCGAACTGGCTTTCGCCAAGCGCGCCCTCGTGATGCCTTGGCGCCACCGGACCCCGATCGACGGTGCCGACCACGCGGCCGTCTGGGCGCAGCTGCAGGCCACGCCCCGGCGCCCCGGTAAGGGTCTGGCTTACGTGCATGTCCCGTTCTGCGCCAATCACTGCCTGTTCTGCGGCTTCTACCAGAACCGCTGGGACGAGGCGGCATCGCGCCCGTATACCGACCGGCTGATCGCCGAGATCGAACGCGAAGCCGACACCGCGCTGGTGCAGGGGGCACCGATCCATGCCGTCTACCTCGGCGGCGGTACGCCGTCGGCACTGGCGGCCGGCGATCTGGCCCGGCTGATCACCGCGCTGCGCACTCGTTTGCCGCTGGCACCGGATGCGGAGATCACCGTCGAAGGGCGGATCCGCCATTTCGACGACGCCCGGATCGATGCCTGTCTCGATGCCGGCGCCAACCGATTCTCGATCGGCATTCAAAGCTTCGATACCCGGGTCCGCCAGCGGCTGGGCCGCAATGCGAGCCGCAAACAGGCGATCGCCTTTCTGGATGGGCTGGCACGGCGTGACCGGGCCGCGGTCGTCTGCGACCTGATCTTCGGGCTGCCCGATCAGGACGATGACGTGTGGGCGCGCGATCTGGAGACCGTCTGCGCATTGCCGCTCGACGGCGTCGACCTGTACGCGCTGAACCTGCTGCCGACGACCCCGCTGTCGAAAGCGGTCGAACTGCAACGCCGCAGCCTGTCGACGCCGCAGGCACGCCAGCGCATGTACCTCGCCGGGGTCGGGCGCCTGGCCGATGCGGGCTGGATGCAGCTGTCGAACAGCCATTGGGCCCGGACCACGCGCGAACGCAATCTTTACAACCAGTCGATCAAGGAAGGCGCCGACTGCATCGCATTCGGCTCCGGGGCCGGCGGCAGCGCGCATGGCGTCAGTTATGTCGTCGGTGGCGAGCTGGCCGCCTACGAGGCGCGGATCGATGCCGGGTTCAAGCCGGTTTCGAGCATGGCCCGCAGCGATGCGTGGCAGCGGACCCGCGATGTCGTCACCGGCGGCATCGAGCGGGGCCGGCTCGATCTGCACGCCTTGCCGCTCGACCGGCGCAATGCGATTGCCGACGCGCTGGTCCCGCTGATTGCCAACTGGCATGCGGCCGGCCTGCTGGGCGATGCAGGCCCGGTACTGCGGCTGACACCTCGCGGCCGTTTCTGGGCCAACAACCTGCATGCGGCGCTGAACGACATCATTCCCCGACTTGCCGACAACCCGAACGCCGCCCGTGCGGCCCGAACCGGAGCTGAACCATGAATGCACCAGCACTTGCCGAACGTCTTGCCGTCGACGCCGACGGCATCCTCGAAAATCTTGCCGCCGAGCATGGCGTCAGCCTGCTCGATGTCGTGACCGCGCTGCCCGAACCGATGCGCCGCCTGCTGCCGGGATCGAGCTTTGCCGACGTGATGGCCGAGATCAGCGACTGGGGCGACGTCACGCTGCTGACGCACGGTGCCGACGCCATTCTCGAGTTTCACGGCCGGGTACCGGTCGGCCGCTCTGCGCACGGTTTCTTCAACCTGCGCGGTGGCGGCGCACTGAGCGGACACATCCGTGCCGACCGCTGTTCGACGATTGCGCTGGTCGAGCGACCGTTCATGGGGCTGGCGACGGCCTGCGTGATCTTCTTCAATCCGGACGGCGAGGCGATGTACAAGGTCTTCGTCCGCCGCAACAAGGACAAAAGCCTCGACGCCGAACAACTGGTACGCTTCCGCGCTCTGGCTGTGGCAAAAACGTGCTGCGGTGGTTGCAAGGGAGACGGTTCGTGCGGGGATTGATCGTATTCGGCGCCAGTCGTGGCGTCGGCCTTGAGGTGGCCAGACAGGCGCGGGCGCAAGGGCGCAAGGTGCGGGCGCTGCTGCGTGACGGCGGCGATGCGGCTGCACTCGACGCCATCGGCGTCGACGTCGTTCGCGGTGACGCGCTCGACGCTGCGGCGGTGGCGGCGGCGTTCGACGGTCTGGATGCGCAGACCGACGTGGTGACGACGCTGGGCAGCTTCGGCCCCGGCGTGCCGGTTGATTACCTCGGCAACCGCAACGTGATCGACGCCACCGAAGCTGCGGGCCTCGAGCGGCTGGTGCTGGTGACCTCGCTCGGCTGCAGCGAAACCTGGCCGCACCTGTCCGAACGGTCGCGCAAGGGCTTCGGTGGTGCGGTGCGCGAGAAGACGCTGGCCGAAGCCTGGCTGCGCACCAGCGGGCTCGACCAGACGATCATCCGCCCCGGCGGTTTGCGTGACGGTGAGGCGCTGGGCGGTGCGCGGCTGATCGAGAACGAAGAAGCACACGGTTTCGTCCGCCGGGCCGACGTTGCCGCGGTCGTGCTCGCGTGCCTGGCCGATCCGGCCACCATCGGTCGTGCGTTCAGCGTCGTCGATCCGGCTTGTCCGATGTAATGCAGGGGCCGGTGGCACGCTGGATCAGCGCGTCGCCCACTGCCATGGCGGGCGGTCGAGGTCGGCCAGACCGGCCACCTGCGTTTCGCCGAAGTCCTTTTCCAGCATCAGCGCGTTGCATTCGCCGTGGCGTTCGAGCGCCGCGATCAGCCGCGCCGCGTGCGATACGACGATGACCTGCGTCTCGGTCGCGGCACGCTGGATCAGCCGCGCCAGCGCCGGGAGCAGGTCCGGATGCAGGCTGGTTTCGGGTTCGTTCAGCACCAGCAGTGCAGGCGGTCGCGGTGTCAGCAGCGCGGCGACCAGCAGCAGGTAGCGCAGCGTACCGTCGGAGAGCTCGGCGGTCGACAACGGCCGCAGCAGTCCGTGCTGGCGCATGCTGACGCCGAAACGGCCACGCTCGGTGCCGATTTCGATGCGCGAGCCGGGGAAGGCATCGTCGATCGCGGCATCGAGCGCATCGCTGTCGCCGATCTCGATGATGGTCTGCAGCGCGGCGGCCAGGTCGTTGCCGTCGTGGTTCAGTACCGGGGTCCGTGTGCCGATCTGCGTTTGTCGCGCCGGCGCGTCGTTGTCGGTGCGGAAATGATCGTAAAAGCGCCACGAGCGCATCAGCTCGCGCAGCCGCAATACCTCGGGGGCAAGCAGCGGATCGGCGCATTGCAGCATCATGCTGTCGAATCCGGCGATGTTGCGGGTCAGTACCCGCCAGTCGCGTGCATCGCGCACCCTGACGAGCGGCCCCTGCCGGTCGGCCAGCAGTGCCGCGGGCCGCAGTACCGGCCCGGCCCACAGGCATTCGCGCTTGATTTCCGGATCGAGGCCGAACAGCGAGTTCGGCACCGGTTCGGGCATGCCGATGTCGATCGCGTAGCCAAAATCGTCGCCGGCAAAGCCGAGTCGCAGATGCACGGCTTCCTTGCGCACCGTCCCCTGCACCGGCAATTCGCCATTGCGCATCGCGCGCGAAATCGTTTCCGGCCCGGCCCACAGTGTCGACGGCAGGCCGCCTTCGCGTGCCAGCGACGGAATGACCCGGCCCTGTGCGGTTTCGGCCAGCAGCCGCAGCGCGCGATACAGGTTGGATTTGCCGCTGCCGTTGGCGCCGGTGACCACGTTCAGCCGCGTCAGCGGCAACACCAGTTGCCGCAGCGAGCGGTAGTTGGCGATCGCCAGCGTCGTCAGCATCAGGGTTCGAGTACCGTCGGTTTGGATTCGGCGAGGATGCCCGGGTAGTCGCGGCTGTAGTGCAGGCCGCGGCTTTCCTTGCGCGCCAAGGCGGAACGGACGATCAGCTCGGCCGTGGTGACGAGGTTGCGCAGCTCGATCAGGTCGTTGGAAACGCGGAAGTTGCTGTAGTAGTCGTCGATCTCGTGCTGCAGCAGTTCGATCCGGTGCTGGGCGCGCTCGAGCCGCTTGTTGGTGCGGACGATGCCGACGTAGTCCCACATGAAACGGCGCAGTTCGTCCCAGTTGTGCGCGATCACGACTTCCTCGTCCGGATCGGTCACGCGGCTCTCGTCCCATTCGGCGATTTCGGGCAGGGCGTGCGGCCGGGCCGCCAGAATGTCTTCGGCGGCCGCCTTGCCGATCACCATGCATTCGAGCAGCGAGTTGCTGGCCAGCCGGTTGGCGCCATGCAGCCCGGTATAGCTGACTTCGCCGACGCCGTAGAGCCCGGCCACGTCGGTGCGGCCGGCACGGTCGACCACGAGGCCGCCGCAGGTGTAATGCGCCGCCGGGACGACCGGGATCGGCTGCTTGGTGATGTCGATGCCGAGTTCGAGGCAGCGCTGGTAGATGTTCGGGAAGTGTTCCCTGACGAACTTCGACGGCTTGTAGCTGATGTCCAGATACACGCAGTCGTAGCCGCCTTTCTTCATTTCGAAGTCGATCGCGCGGGCGACGACGTCGCGCGGTGCCAGTTCGGCGCGCTCGTCGTGCTCGGGCATGAAGCGTGTGCCGTCGGGCAGGCGCAGGATGCCGCCTTCACCGCGCACCGCCTCGGTGATCAGGAAGGACTTCGCGTGCGGGTGGTACAGGCAGGTCGGGTGGAACTGGATGAACTCCATGTTCGCGACCTTGCAGCCGGCGCGCCACCCCATGGCGATGCCGTCGCCGGTCGCGACGTCCGGATTGGTCGTATACAGGTAGACCTTGCCGGCACCACCGGTGGCCAGCACGGTGTGCTGTGCCAGCACGGTATCGACGCGGTCGGCGTCGATGTCGTAGATGTAGGCACCGTGGCAGCGGTTGACGTCGCCGGTTTCGCCCAGTTTGGCGTCGGTGATCAGGTCGAGCGCGATATGGTGTTCGAGCACGGTGATGTTCGGGTGTGCGGCTACCTTGGTGGCCAGCGTGTCGATCACCGCGGCGCCGGTGGCATCGGCGGCGTGGATGATGCGCCGGTGGCTGTGGCCGCCTTCGCGCGTCAGGTGGTAGCCGTGATAGTTGGTTTCGCCCGATTCGTCGCGGGTGAACGGCACGCCCATGGCGATCAGCCAGTCGATCGCCTCTTTCGAGTGTTCGACGATGAAGCGGGTCGATTCGGGTTCGCACAGCCCGGCGCCGGCGACCAGCGTGTCCTTGATGTGCAGCTCGATGCTGTCCTGATCGTCGAGCACTGCGGCAATGCCGCCCTGGGCCCAGCCGCTGCCGCCGTCGCGCAGTTCGCGCTTGGTGACGAGGCCGACCTTGAGCTTGTCCGCCAGATGCAGCGCGATGGTCATGCCACCCAGACCGCTGCCGATAATCAGTACGTCGAATTGCCGCATCGTCACTTACGCCGTAAAGTCAGAATCAACGACAAATGTTACCTCAGAGCCCGACGCCGCTGCAGCTTGCACGGCCGGGGCGCCGCGGGCACAATCCGGCCGCGCTGCCGCCGCGTGGCTTGAAATTTCTGGAATCGCCCCCATTTGGCCGATTCAGCTGCACTAAACAGTGTGCAGTGCCGAACACGGAGTACGCATTGGAACAACGGACGGAACGGGAACTCGACTCGGAACTCGTCGCCCGGGCGCAAGCCGGCGACAAGCGGGCGTTCGAGCTGCTGGTGATCAAGTATCAGCGCCGCATCGCCCGTCTCCTGTCGCGTCTGATCCGCGATCCGGCGGAAATCGAGGATGTTGCGCAGGAAGCATTCATCAAGGCGTATCGCGCTTTGCCGTCCTTCCGGGGCGAATCGGCGTTTTACACTTGGCTTTACCGGATTGCGATCAATACTGCGAAAAATTACCTCGCTTCGATGGGCCGTCGCCCGCAACTGGCGATGGACTACGAGGACGAAGAGGGCGAGACCCTCGACGCTGCGGCACAAATACCGGACTTTCATACGCCGGAGTCTGAACTATCGAATCGTCAGATTGTCTCTACGGTGAACGAGGCGGTCGATGCGCTCCCGGAGGAGTTGCGGACCGCCATCACGCTGCGCGAGATGGAAGGCCTGTCGTACGAGGAGATCTCCAGCGTGATGAACTGTCCGATCGGTACGGTTCGCTCGCGAATTTTCAGAGCGCGCGAAGCGATCGCGACAAAACTGCGGCCACTTCTGGCAACGGTCGGCAAGGACCGGCGCTGGTGAGGCTCAGGGCATAACGCGAATGAAGGAAACCGACATGAAAGAGCATTTGTCCGCGCTGATCGACAGCGAACTGGATACTGCGGGCAGTGCCGCGGTGCTGAGGCAACTCGGCCCGGACGGCGAACTGGCGCAAGACCTGCACGACTGGCAGTTGATCAGTGACGCCATGCACGATCATCCCATCCTGTCGCCCGACTTCATGACGCGTTTCTCGGCCCGGCTCGCCGCCGAGCCGGTGGTCATCGCACCGCACGCCCTCAAACGAAAGCGTTCCTTCCTCAAGCGCGCGCTGGTGCCGTTTTCGGCTGCTGCGTCGATCGCCTTTGTCGGCGTCGCCAGCTGGCAGGCTTACACCGGCATGCGAGGTACTTTGCCGGCACCGGGTGCACCGGTCGCGGTCGAACGGATGGCCAGCAACGATACCGTCAATGTCGATGCCGACCGCATCCACGATTACCTGGTTGCCCACCGCGAAGACGCGGGCAGCCCTTTCGCCGGCCAGGATATGGTCTCGATTTCCTACCAAGTTCCACAACGATAACGCCAGATGATGAAACTGAAGGGGTGGCTCTTCGCCGGCAGTCTGCTGTTCGCAGGATCTTCGCTTTCCGCGCTTGCAGCACCACCGGGTGAGCTGCTCGACCAGGCGCAGGCCAGCCAGCTCGTCAATCGCGTCACCGAGGCGCCCAAGTCCCTGACATTCCAGGGCATCTACATCCAGCAGCGGCACAACTTCATGCAGAGTTACCGGGTCTTCCACCAAGGTGGTGGCGGAGCCGATGTCGAGCGGCGCGAGTCGCTCGACGGGCCGCAGCTCGAGTACCTGCGTCACGGCGACCTGATCAGTGTGTTCACCCCGGACTCCCGGCCGGTGACGCTGGACCGGCGCCATACGTCGAAGATGTTTCCGCGCCAGTTTCCGGATCATGCCGAGGAGCTGCTCGGCAATTACCAGATCCGCAGGATCGGCCGCGAACGCGTGGCCGGACTCGATGCCGACATCTACGACTTCGAGCCGCGTGACCGCTTCCGTTTTCCGCACCGTTACTGGATCGACAGCGGCAGCGGCCTGATGCTCAAGACCGTGATGTACGGCCCGCGTCGCGAGGTCACCGAAATCTTCGCGTTTTCGCAGATCAATATCGGCGGTGCGCTCGACAAGCGTCTGCTCAAGCCGGTGAATCCGGTCCGCCCGGTCGTGCTCGAACAATTGCCGCAGGCGCCGGTTGCCGATCCGCAGTGGCAGATCGACGATCTGCCTCCAGGGTTCAAGCTGTTCCGCCAGCTCAAGCGCAATCTGCCGGGCAAGAACAAGCCGGTGCTGCATTACCTGTACGGTGATGGTCTGGTGACGGTTTCGGTGTTCATCGAGCCGATCGATGCCCGCATGCCGCAGGGGCTGACGCAGCAGAACGGCATCAGCCTGTTCTGCCGTCACGTCGGCAACTACATGATCACTGCGCTCGGCGAGGTACCGCCCGAAACGGTGCAGGCCTTCAGTCAGGCATTCAGCCCGCGCTCGGGTGACAAGTAAGCGGTTGTCGCGATGATCGATACGGAAGCCCGGGTCGTCCGCACGGAAGCCGATCATGCCTGGGTCGTCATCCGTCCGCATACGCCGTGCGGCAATTGCGATCCGCAGACCGGCTGCCGTTCGGTCGCCATCAGCCGCATGTTCGGTCAGGCGCAGCAGCACTATCGCGTTAATAATCCCCTTGGCGCCGAGCAAGGCGAGTATGTCAAAGTGGCCGTCGCAGAACGTACGTTACTGCATTCGGCGCTATGGGCTTATGGTTTGCCGCTACTGGCAATGCTGCTCGGTGCCGTTCTTGGCCGTGTCACCGGTCTGGTTTCGCCGCTGGCCGAAGTCTGCGGTGCCGCGATCGGTTTCTGTGCAGCCTTCGCCTGGTTGCGTTGGGGGCATCGATCGTCGACCGACCGGGGGCCGACCATCGTCTCGCGTCATGGCCGGATGCCGCCGCCACGCGGTTGCGCCAGCGCCGACTGATTCGTTCGTCTGTTTCATTCTCATAACAATGGGTGATTGACCATGAAGATGACTCACTGGCTTGCCGCCGGGGTGTTTACGCTTGGCTTCGGCGTCGCGAATGCCGCGCCGGTATCGGGTTTGCCCGACTTCACGCAACTTGTCGAAAAGGAAGGCAAGGCGGTCGTGAACATCTCGACCACCGGCAAGGTGCGCGAACAGCCACAGCAGCAGTGGAATGCCGACGACGACGTGCTCGACCTGTTCCGCCGCTTCGGCTTCCCGGTGCCGCCGGGCGCATTGCCGCAGCAGCCCGGCGCACCGCGCGAGCGCCAGGTCCAGTCGCTGGGCTCGGGCTTCATCATCGATGGCGCCGGCTACATCCTCACCAACGCCCACGTCGTCGCCGATGCGGACGAAATCAAGGTCAAGCTCACCGACAAGCGCGAATTCAAGGCCAAGGTCATCGGCGCCGATGCGCGCACCGATGTCGCGCTGCTCAAGGTCGAAGCCAACGGTTTGCCCAAGGTCGACCTTGGAAACAGCGAGGCGCTGAAGGTCGGTGAATGGGTGGTCGCGATCGGCGCACCGTTCGGGCTGGAAAACAGCGTGACCGCCGGCATCGTGTCGGCCAAGGGACGCAACCTGCCGGATGAGACCTTCGTGCCGTTCATCCAGACCGACGTCGCGATCAATCCGGGCAACTCGGGCGGACCGCTGTTCAACATGCAGGGCGAGGTCGTCGGCATCAACTCGCAGATCTACAGTCGTTCGGGCGGCTACATGGGACTGTCGTTCTCGATTCCGATCGACGTGGCGATGAAGGTGGCCGACGAGCTCAAAGCGACCGGCAAGGTCACGCGCGGCCGGATCGGCGTCGCGGTGCAGGATCTGAACGAGGACCTGGCCAAGACCTTCGGTTTGCCGAATACCAATGGCGCGCTCGTGTCGTCGGTCGACAAGGACGGTCCGGCGGCGAAGGCCGGACTGAAACCGGGCGACGTGGTACTCAAGTACAACGGCCAGCCGATCAACAATACCGGCGACCTGCCGCGTCATGTCACCGACACCAAGCCGGGAACCACCGTCAAGCTCGGCATCTGGCGCGACCGCGCCGCCAAGGAGTTGCCGGTCACCATCGGCCTGCTCGACAGCGTCGAAGGTCCGAACAAGGCCCGCGAGTACAAGGGCGGATCGGCACAGCAGGAAGACAGCCAGCGTTTCGGGCTGACCCTGCGCGAGCTGGCGCCGCAGCAGCTGAAGGCGCTTGGCATCAAGTACGGTCTGGCGATCCAGTCGGCGACCGGCCCTGCAGCCAAAGCCGGACTGATGCGCGGTGACGTGATCATCGGCGTCGGCGGCACCGATCTCGGCAGCATGCAGCAACTGCGCCAGCTGCTGAGTGTAGTGAAGCCGAACGATTCGGTGGCGCTGCGGGTGATGCGCGACGGTGCGACCATCTTCATTTCGATGACGGCGCCGGCCAAGTGAGTCGCGTGCTCAAACTCTACGGCCGCGAGTATTGCGGCCTTTGCCTGACGATGCGCGACCAGCTGCAGCCGTTGTCCACGCGGCACGGCTTCGCGGTCGAGTGGGTCGATATCGACGACAACGATGCGCTCGAAGCGCTGTACGGCGAGCTGGTCCCGGTGCTGGCGGCTGCCGACGGTCGCGAAATCTGCCACTACCATCTCGATGTGCAGGCGCTGGATGATTGGCTGGCCAAAATCCGGTAAAATCAGGCGATTGGCTGATACAGGGCACGCACGGCGTGCCCTTTTTTCGTAACAACAGAGTTCTATGGATCACATCCGCAACTTCTCCATCATTGCCCACATCGACCACGGTAAATCGACACTCGCGGACCGGTTCATCCAGTTTTGCGGCGGTCTCGAAATGCGCGAGATGAGTGAGCAGGTGCTCGACTCGATGGATATCGAGAAAGAGCGCGGCATCACCATCAAGGCACAGACCGCGGCACTGCAATACAAGGCGCGCGACGGCAAGGTCTACAACCTGAACCTGATCGACACCCCGGGGCACGTCGACTTCTCGTACGAAGTCAGCCGTTCGCTGTCGGCGTGCGAAGGCGCGCTGCTGGTCGTCGATGCATCGCAGGGGGTCGAAGCGCAGACGGTCGCCAACTGCTATACCGCGATCGAACTGGGCGTGGAAGTGCGCCCGGTACTGAACAAGATCGACCTGCCGGCGGCGGAGCCCGAACGCGTCGCGCAGGAAATCGAGGACATCATCGGTATCGAAGCCGCCGATGCGGTCCGTGCGTCGGCCAAGTCCGGCATCGGTATCGAGGACATCCTCGAGGAAGTCATCAGCAAGATTCCGCCGCCCAAGGGCGACGTCAATGCGCCGCTGAAGGCGCTGATCGTCGACTCGTGGTTCGACAACTATGTCGGTGTGGTGATGCTGGTGCGCGTCGTCGACGGCGAAGTGCGTCCGAAGGAAAAGCTGCAGTTCATGGCGACCAAGGCGCAGCACCTGTGCGAGCAGGTTGGCGTGTTCACACCCAAATCGGTCCAGCGCGACGTGCTGCGTGCCGGTGAAGTGGGCTTCATCATCGCCGGCATCAAGGAACTGGCGTCGGCCAAGGTCGGTGACACGATCACCACGGTGAAGAACCCGGCTGCCGAGGCGCTGCCGGGGTTCAAGGACGTCAAGTCGCAGGTGTTCGCCGGCCTGTATCCGGTGGAAAGTCACGATTACGAGTCGCTGCGGGATTCGCTGACCAAGCTCAAGCTCAACGATGCCGCGCTGGCATTCGAGCCGGAAGTGTCGCAGGCGCTCGGCTTCGGCTTCCGCTGCGGCTTCCTCGGTCTGTTGCATCTGGAGATCGTCCAGGAGCGGCTCGAACGCGAGTTCGACATGGACCTCATCACCACGGCGCCGACCGTGGTGTACGAACTGGTGCTGAAGGACGGTACGGTCACGCATATCGAGAATCCGTCCAAACTGCCCGAGCAGACCAAGTTCGAGGAAATCCGCGAGCCGATCATCACGGCGACGATTCTCGTGCCGCAGGATTACGTCGGTGCGGTGATGACGCTGTGCAACCAGAAGCGCGGCGCGCAGCGGAACATGCAGTACATGGGCCGGCAGGTGATGCTGACCTACGACATGCCGATGGCCGAAGTGGTGATGGACTTCTTCGACAAGCTCAAGTCGGTGTCGCGCGGCTATGCCTCGCTCGATTACGAGTTCAAGGAATTCCAGGCGGCCGATCTGGTCAAGCTCGATGTGCTCGTCAACGGCGACAAGGTCGACGCGTTGAGCCTCATCGTTCACCGCAGCACCAGCGTTTACCGCGGTCGCGAGCTGGTGAGCAAAATGCGCGAACTGATTCCGCGCCAGATGTACGACGTGGCGGTGCAGGCGGCGATTGGCGGTACCATCATCGCGCGCGAAAACGTCAAGGCAATGCGCAAGGACGTGCTGGCCAAGTGCTACGGTGGCGACATCACCCGCAAGAAGAAGCTGCTTGAAAAGCAGAAGGCGGGCAAGAAGCGCATGAAGCAGGTCGGCAACGTCGAAATCCCGCAGGAGGCCTTCCTCGCCATCCTGCAGGTCAGCGACAAATAACAACGCAACAAGGGAAACCGCATGAACTGGTATGTGATCGGCGTCATTCTGCTCATTCTGGGTCCGGTGCTGATCGGCCTCGGTGCCAAGCACGAACGCAAGAACAACGAACCGCCGCAACTGGTTCAGTACGGTTTCCTCAGTGCCATCGTCGGCGCCTTCATCCTGCTGGTGCAGCTGTTCTCGATTGCTGCTGCGCTGCTGATCTTCGTGCTGGTTACCGGCGTCGTCTGGGTCCTCGACAAGTTCGTGCTGGCCAAGAAGCGGGGGGAAGCGCGTCCGTCGGACTGGGTCGAGTATGCACGCGGCTTTTTCCCGGTCATCCTGGCCGTCTTCCTGCTGCGCTCCTTCCTCGTCGAGCCCTACCAGATTCCGTCGAGTTCGATGCGCCCGGGGCTGGTGGTCGGCGACTTCATTCTGGTGAACAAGTTTGCCTACGGCATCCGCGTGCCGATTCTCAACAATGTCGTCATCCCGGTCGGCAAGCCGCAGCCGGGCGACGTGATGGTGTTCAACTATCCGGAAAAGCCGTCGATCGACTACATCAAGCGCGTGATCGGTACTCCGGGTGATACGGTCGAGTATCGCGGCAAGAAGCTGACCGTGAACGGCCAGCCGGTGCCGACCCAGGCCGCCGGCCAGCTGCAGTATGCCGAAGGGGTCTACCTGATCGACAACCAGCAGTTCACCGAAAAGCTCGGCGAGCATGTGTACAACACGCTGCAGATGGACGTGCCCGAGGTGAATCTGGCCGAGGTGCGCGATTTTCCGTTCCGCGAAAACTGCCGTTATGATGACGAAGGCTTCAGCTGCAAGGTGCCGGAAGGCTATTTCTTCATGATGGGCGACAACCGCGACCACAGCGCCGACAGCCGTTACTGGGGTTTCGTGCCCGACAAGTACATCGTCGGCAAGGCTTTCCTGGTGTGGTTCAACTTCAAGCAACTGGGCCGTATCGGCACCAAGATCCAGTGATCCGGTCGACCGGACGAGTACGGGGAGATACTTCAATGCGCACGCAACGCGGTTTGTCGTTTTTCGGTTTCATCATCATTGCGGGCTTCGTCGCGGCCGCTGCCATCGTCTTCTTCAAGGTGGTCCCGGCCTATATCGAGTACTTCAACGTGAAGAAGGCCGTGACCAGCGTCGCGAAGGAACAGGGTACCCAGCCGGCGGCGGCGATCCGCGAATCGTTCGACAAGCACGCCAACATCAGCGATATCAAGGCCGTGTCCGGCAAGGATCTGCAGATCATCCAGGCCGGCGGCAAAACCTCGATCACCGTCGGCTACGAGAAGGTCGTGCCGGTTGTGGCCAACGTCAGTCTTTTGTTCGATTTCAATGTGGATGCCGCCGGTTCCGGCGCGGAATAAACGCTCAATGTCCGTCGTATTGCCCGCCGAGCGCCTGATGAAGGTGCTCGGTTATTCATTTCAGGATCCGCAGCGCCTCAAGCAGGCGCTGACCCATCGCAGTTACTCGTCGACGCACAACGAAAGACTGGAGTTCGTCGGCGACAGCATCCTCAATGCGGTGATCGCCCGCACGCTCTACCTTGCGTTTCCGCAGCTGACCGAGGGCGAACTGTCTCGTCTGCGGGCCAGCCTGGTCCGGCAGGAAGCGCTGGCCGATGTGGCCGGCGAATTGCAGCTCGGCGATTATCTGTCCCTCGGCGAGGGCGAGCTCAAGAGCGGTGGCCATCGCCGGCCGTCGATCCTGGCCGACGCGCTGGAAGCGATCTTCGGCGCGATCTGGTTCGACGGCGGTTTCTCCGAAGCGGAGCGCGTCATTACGGCGCTGTTTGCTTCGCGAGTGGCAAAAATCGATCCGGCCCAGGCGCTGAAGGACCCGAAAACAGGTTTGCAGGAGTGGTTGCAGGCGCGCCGCCAGCCACTGCCTGAGTACGTTCTGGCCCGCCAGGAAGGCGAGTCGCCGAACCAGCTGTTCGAGGTCGTTTGCCTCGTGCGTGGGCTGCAGGTGGAAACCCGTGCCGAAGGTCCAAGCCGCCGTAATGCCGAACAACAGGCCGCATCCGCGGCGCTGGCGCTGCTCCGGGAACGTCACCCGGGCAAGCGCCTCTAAGCTGTCAGGGCTTGCAGCCCTGCACGGAGAATTCCATGACTGAAGAACTGATGCTGCCGGAAGAGTCGGCAGCCGAAGATTACCGTTGCGGCTTCGTCGCGATCATCGGCCGGCCGAATGTCGGCAAGTCGACGCTGATGAACCACCTGATCGGCATGAAGGTGAGCATCACCTCGCGCAAGGCACAAACGACGCGGCACCGGATCACCGGCGTGCTGACCAGTGAAACCGCACAGTTCGTCTTTGTCGATACCCCGGGCTTTCAGACCCGTTATCGCAACGCGCTGAACCAGGCGATGAACCGCAGCGTGACGACCACGCTCGCCGATGTCGATGCGATCCTGTTCGTCGTCGAAGCGGGGCGCTTCACCCAGCAGGACGAGGACGTGCTCAAGCTGTTGCCGAAGGACCGGCAGGTGCTGCTGGTCGTCAACAAGGTCGACGAAATCGAAGACAAGGCCTCGCTGCTGCCCTTCATCGAATCCGTCGCACAGAAGCACGCGTTCACCGCCATCGTCCCGATTTCGGCACAGAAGAAGCAGAAGCTGGATGTGCTGCTGCAAGCCGTCGAGCCCTTGCTGCCGCATTCGGCGCCGATGTACGAGGAAGATCAGGTCACCGATCGCAGCGAGCGCTTTCTGGCTGCCGAAATCATCCGAGAAAAAATCTTCCGGATGATGGGCGACGAGCTGCCGTACTCGGTGACGGTCGAAATCGAGAAGTTCGACGAGGAAATGACCAAGGACGGTCGCGAACTCAAGCGCATCTATGCCGCGATCCTGGTCGATCGCGACAGCCAGAAGGCGATGCTGATCGGCAAGAACGGCGAGCGGCTCAAGCGCATCGGTACCGAGGCGCGCCAGGACATGGAAAAGCTCTTCGATGCCAAGGTCTTCCTCGAGATCTGGGTCAAGGTAAAGAGCGGCTGGGCCGACGATACGCGCCTCTTGCGCCAGTACGGCTTCGAGTAAACCACGAGCGTGGCCGACAAGGCTGTCCGCAAGCCGCGGCGCAAGGCCGCTGCTGATGTGCCGCGGGTCGACGCGCAGCCGGCGTTCATCCTGCACCAGTACGCCTACCGGGAAACGAGCCGGCTGCTCGACGTGTTCAGCCGCGATCTGGGCCGGGTGATGATCGTCGCCCGCGGCGTGCAACGCCCGGGGTCGCAATTGCGCGGCAGTCTGCTGGCCTTCCAGCCGCTGCTGCTGGCGTGGTTCGGTGCCGGCGAGGTCAAGACGCTGCACGCGGCCGAATGGCAGGGCGGCCTGCCGCAACTGACCGGATTGCCGCTGCTGTGCGGCTTCTATCTGAACGAGCTGCTGATGAAGCTGCTGCCGCGTGAGGATGCCTATCCCGCGCTGTTCGGCGCCTATTTCGCAGCCATCCGGCAGCTCGGGTGCTCGGCGAACGAGCGCGCGGCAGTCGAGCCGGTGCTGCGCAGTTTCGAGCTGACCCTGCTGCGCGCGCTCGGCTATGCGCCGACGCTGGACCGACAGGCGGGCGGGGCACCATTGCAGCCGGGTCAGCGCTACAGCTACGACGCCGGGTTCGGCCTTGTTCCGGCGCGGGACGGATTACCCCAGTTCGAGGTGGCGGTGCTGCAGGCGATTTCCGCCAGCTGTTTCGATGACGATCGCGTCCTCGGTCAGGCCAAACTGCTGATGCGGCTGGCGTTTGCCCCCTTGCTCGGCGACGCACCGCTGCATACACGGCAGCTGCTGATCGATCTGCAGACGCTATAGCGCGTCCGGCGCCGTAGCCGCTACACTTTGCGTCTTTTGCCGGACCGGTGCCGGCGCGAACGGGAATGAAGATGGCAGTCGATATCCAGCTTGGCGTGAACATCGATCACGTCGCGACGCTGCGCAACGCGCGCGGCACGGTCTATCCGAGCCCGGTGCTCGCTGCGCAGCTGTGCGAGCAGGCGGGTGCCGACCTGATCACCTTGCACATGCGCGAAGACCGCCGCCACGTCCGCGATGAAGACGTGAAACTGATCCGCAGCGTGATCCAGACCAAAATGAATCTGGAAATGGCGCTGACGACCGAGATGCTCGACCACGCCTTGGCGATTGCCCCGCAGGACGTTTGCCTCGTGCCCGAGCGGCGCGAGGAAGTAACGACCGAGGGCGGACTCGACGTCAAACGCTTTGCCTCGCTGACCGGCGAATACACCCGCAAGCTTGGTGATGCGGGCATGCGTGTGTCGATCTTCATCGATCCGGACCGGGAGCAGATCCGTCTGGCGCATGAGCTGGGCGCACCGGTCATCGAAATCCATACTGGCCGCTATGCGGACGCCAGCACGCCTGCCGAGCGCGATGCCGAGCTGGCGCGCGTGCGCGATGCGGCCGAGTATGCCGCATCGCTTGGGCTGATCGTCAACGCAGGACACGGATTGCATTACCACAACGTCCAGGCTGTCGCCGCCATTCCGCAGATCCGCGAGCTCAACATCGGTCATGCGATCATCGGTCACGCCGTGTTCGTGGGCCTGAAGGAGGCCGTACGCGAAATGAAGGCACTGATGGTTGCCGCGCGTCGCTGAGCGGCATGCAGGCGTGTGTCGCGGTGTAAGGGAAACCGGTGCTTGTGGCGTGGCGTCATCTGCATCAGCATTCGGTGATGCAGTGCGTCGGTCCCTGTCGGATCGGCGCAACCGGCGCATCACCGGCCATGCCCCGGCATCGGCTGCCAAAGTCGAATGCGCTATGCTTGTAAGTGACCGTCCGAGCCAGGAGCAGACATGATCACCATTTCGCACGAAGCGCACTACATCTACGTTGCGGTGCTGAACGAGTTCACTGTGCAGGACTTCAAGGAGTTCGAGGACAGCGTGCTGTACGAACTGCGGTTTCACGGCTCGGCCAACCTGTTGTTCGACCTGTCCGGCATGCTCGGTTACACCATCGACATGGCCGTCGAAGAGGTCAAGTTTGCGCGCAAGCACCGGCGGGATTTCGGCCGTGTTGCCATCGTGTCAAATGATCAGTGGGTCACCTGGTCGGCTTGGGTCAACAACATCCTGTCCGATGCCGAGGTCGAAGTGTTCGACGAGGTTGACGAGGCCCGGACCTGGCTCGAACTGACGTCGTTCTCGGCCGGGTAAGCGGGCAACGTTTCCAATCCATGCGTGAATTTCTGAACAAGCTGTTCAAGCGCGATTCGTCGCCGTTTGCCGGTAACAAACTGGCAAACGCGTGGTGCCGCCAGCTTGAACTCGATGCGCCTGCCGCGCAGCGTGCCAAGGTCTTGGCTCTCGCGCGCGGGTTTGTTGCCGACCGAAAGTTGCCGACGCCGGAGGCACTTGAGGCCACCTTGCTGATCGATGCCGCAGCCCAGTCGAGTTACGACGCGCTGTGTTGCCAGTATGTCGCCAACCCGCGCATGTCCAAGGAGCTGGAGCGCCAGCTGTGGACCGAGATCGTCGAGTATGCGCAGGCGATGATCGATCTGTACCAGCGCTTCGTCAAGGCGGATCCGTCGCCGGAGGACAAGCCGCGGATCGATGCCCAGATGCCACAGGTGCTGGCCCGCAGCCTGCATTACCTTGGGCTCCAGGCCAAGTGGTACCACTTCCGTTTCGAGCGACTGCCGTCGAAACTCTGGACTCAGGCCAACCAGCTGTACCGGCTTTCGGAAATCGATGGGTTCGACAGCAATCCGTTCCCGCTTTATCCCGGCCATGCCGACGAGGTGACGTCGTGCGCGGATGAATACCTGCAACTGCTGATGCTCGCCACGCTGTCGAGCCACAACCTCACGGTGCGCCAGCTGGACTGGGCCGATCACTGGCTGGATCGCTGGAGCAAGCTCATCCAGCTATCGCGAAAGTTCTACGCCGACAGGCATCATCTGTGCGTGAACCTGCAGGAAGATGGCGGTCCGGTGCGGGTGAAGGAGGACCAGAGCGAGGAGCCCTTCCGCTACTGGGGCCTGTTCGACCTGATTCACGAATTGCAGGAAACACAGCGCAAGCTTGAAAACGGTGCAACCCCGGTCTCGCTTGGCCTGGGGCAAGACTGCCGTCAGCCGGCCAGCACCGAGCTGCTGCGACTGATCGAATCGGCGTGGACCACGCTGATGCGCAATACCCAGGTGACGCGCAGCGCGCGCCAGACCGTCAGCAAGACCGCGGAAGTCGTACAGGGGCTGGGCAGGCTGTGCGCGATGGTCCGCGCAGACAACGACAAGTTCAGCCGTCAGCCGGCCGAAGTCAGGACGGACGTCGACTACGACGAAATCATGGACATGCGGCTGTACGGTTTTGTCTCCGAACGGACGCGCGCGAAGCAGGCCACGGGGCCGGCGACCGTGCAACCGAAGTCCAGGCAGAAGGTCGGTTCGGTCGCCTGGGCGATCGAGAACGAATCCGAAGGGGGCTTCGGTGCCATTCTGCATGCGGCCGAAAACGAGTGGATCCGGCCCGGTGCGCTGATCGGCATGCGGACCGGCGAAGACGACAACTGGCGCGTCTGCGTTGTCCGGCGGCTCAACCGGCTGCGGGACGAGCAGTTGTCTGCCGGCATCCAGATCCTTTCGGCGACGCCGGTGGCGGTGAGCGTCAAGGCGGAAGACGACGAGAATACCCAGATCAACCTGTCGGATGTGTCCTTCCTCAATACCGAATTCCCGATGCTGCGCGTCGGCTTGTACATTCCGCACCTGCAAGGGGGCAATAGCGTGAACACGCTGATGCTGCACGCCTCCGAGTACGCGAACAACCGGCTCTACAGCGTCAAGGCCCGCGATCGCAGTTTTACGGTCAAGCTGGGCAGTGTGCTCGAAAAGGGGGCGGACTGGGTCTGGGCGAACGTGCAGGTCGTGAAACAGAACGACTGAACCGTTCGTTCATTGACATGAAAAACGGCGCCGTGGGCGCCGTTTGTTTTCAGCCGAGTCGCTGGCCGATGAACTGGCCGATCGCCTGGATTTCCGGCTGGCAGACCGAATGCTGGATCGGCCAGGTTTGCCAGCTGGCCGGATTGCCGAGGTCGGTGACGTGCCGGACCGCCGTTTCGCCAAGTGCGACCGGCACGACCGGGTCATGGCTGCCGTGGGCGGCAAAAACCGGCGTTGTGCGATTGGCTTGCGTGCTGCTGGCATCAAGCAGTTGCGGGGCGGGCAGATAGGTCGACAGCGCCACAATGCCGGCCAATGCTTCGGGGTGGGTCAGCCCGGCCGTGTAGGCGATGGCGCCGCCTTGCGAGAAGCCGGCAAGCAGGATGCATTCGCTCGGAATGCCTCTGGCATTCTCGTTGGCGATCAGCGCGCGGATGTGCTCGACCGAGGCCTGAACACCGCCAAGGTCTGCATGCCGGTCGATGCTGTCGAAATAAACGATATCGTACCAGGCGCGCATCACATAGCCGTTGTTGCAGCTGATCGGCATGTACGGGGCGTGCGGAAACAGGAAGCGCACGGCCAGTCCGGCTGGCAGGCCCAGCTCAGGAACGACCGGGACGAAGTCGTTGCCGTCGGCACCAAGGCCGTGCAGCCAGATCACGCTGGATTGCGGGCTGGGTGCGGTTTCGATTTCGACGCAGGGGAGCAGTTCGCTCATTGTTCGTCCTTGGGCTGGATGGCCGATTTGGGCCGGAATGCGGTCACGACGGCCGGATGGGTGTCGACATACGGACCGTCGAGCAGCTGAATGCAGTACGGTACCGAAGCAAACACGCCATGTACGAGCACCTTGCCGTCGGCGTCGCGGACGCCCTCCAGTGTTTCCCTGATCGATTTGGGCTGGCCGGGCAGGTTGAGGATCAGCGACTGTTTGCGCACGACGCCGACCTGGCGGCTGAGAATGGCCGTCGGCACGTAATGCAGGCTGACCTGACGCATCTGTTCGCCAAAGCCGGGCATCAGCCGGTCGGCAACGGCGAGCGTCGCATCGGGCGTGACATCGCGCAGCGCCGGACCGGTGCCGCCGGTGGTCAGCACCAGTCGGCAACACGCGATATCGACGAGTTCGCACAAGGCGGCTTCGATTTGCGCCTGCTCGTCCGGAATCAGCCGCGTGACCAGTTCGAACGGGGTGGCGAGGGCAGCGGTGAGCCAGTCGCGCAGTGCGGGAATGCCCTTGTCGTCGTAAACGCCGCTCGACGCCCGGTCCGAGACCGAGACCAGCCCGATCTTCAGCACGTCGCTCATTCCGCCACCGTCACGGTCACGCCGCCATCGGCCTCGGCGCTGAAGTGCAGGTCGTGCCAGTCACCGATCAGGAAGTCGGCTTCGCGGAGTTCGTCGGCGGGGTGCGAGGTCGTCAGCGCGATGACCGTCATGCCGGCGGCCTTGGCCGAACGCACGCCGTTCGGTGCGTCCTCGAAGGCCAGCGATCTGGCCGGGTCGACGCCGAAATGCTTGGCGCCAGCGAGATACGGCGCCGGCGACGGCTTGCCGTCGGCCACGTCTTCGGCGCACACCATGAAGGCCGGCGGAGTGATCCCGCAGTATTCCAGTTTGGACTTTGCCAGCGGGCGCGGTGCCGAGGTGACGATAGCGGTGCGGACGCCGTCGAGTTCGGTCAGCCGGGCGGCGATGCCGGGGATGGCGATCGTGCCTTCCATGTCGGTCAGCTCGCGCTCGAGCAGCTTGTTGAACTCGGTCTGCAGATCGGCGTTCGGCGCAAAGCGCCGGATGACGTCGACGCCGCGCACGCCGTGCATGTTGGCAATCAGGTTTTCGGCATCGATACCGTGTTCACCGGCCCAGTTGCGCCAGATCCGTTCGACGCAGGGCGTCGAATCGATCAGCGTACCGTCCATGTCGAAGAAAATGGCGTCAAAACGGTTCGGCAGGTGGGCAGGCAACGACATCATTTCTCCTCGCGTGGATCGATCAGCGGCGGTTCGGGGTACAGCGTCTTCAGCAGCTGGAACAGTTCGCGGAAGGCCTTCGGCGGCTTCTGCTGTTCGCGCTCCTTCAGTGCATTGCGGATCAGCTGGCGCAGCTGCTGGACGTCGAGATCCGGATGATCGTTGATCAGCGTTTCGACGGCCTTGGCATCGGTCAGCAGCTTGTCGCGCTGACGTTCGAGCTGGTGCAGCCAGGCGTTGTGGCGGTCGGAATTGCCGGCGAGCGAGTCGAGCAGCGCCTGGATCGGTGCCGGGTCGACCTGACGCATCAGCTTGCCGATGTACTGCTTGTGCCGTGCGACGGCGCCGTGTGCGGTCAGCCGTTTGGCTTCGATCAGCGCGTTGAACAGTGTTTCGGGCAGTTCGAGGCCGATCAGGTATTTGCGGTCGAGCGGAATCAGCGCTTCGCCCAGTTCCTGCAGCGCGTTCATGTCGCGCTTCATCTGGCTCTTGCTGACGATTTCGACGTCGTCGTCGTGGGGATGGGGGTCTTGGTGTCGAGCCATGGCGGGGAGCGCGGAGCAAAAGCATAATGATACCAAACCCGCCGGGGTTCTCCGGCGTACACTTGTGCCGCCGGCCGGGGAGCGGTAGAAATCCCTGTGCTCCACTTGCCTTGTACATTCGTGCCGCCTTACTGTCTGCGCTCTGCGCGACCTGTCAGCCGCGCCTTTCCACTCATTCCAGGGATGCCCGATGTCCGATTTCAGTTTCAGTCCAGACCAGATCCGCGATCTCGCCGCAACCGTACTCGACGAAGCCCGTCGGCAAGGGGCAACGGCCTGCGAAGTGGATGCCTCCGAAGGGCTGGGCCAGAACGTTTCGGTGCGGCTCGGCGAAGTGGAGACGATCGAGTACAACCGCGACAAGGGGGTTGGCGTCACGGTGTATCTGGGCTCGCGCAAGGGCCATGCGAGCACGTCCGATTTCTCGAAAACCGCGCTGGTCGATACGGTCAAGGCGGCGCTGTCGATCGCACGCTACACCGCCGAGGACCCGTGCGCGGGCCTGGCGGATCCGGCGCGCTTTGCGACGGTTTTCCCCGACCTCGACGTCTATCATCCGTGGTCGTTGCCGGTCGAGCAGGCCATCGAACTGGCGCAGCGTTGCGAGGCGGCCGGCCGTGGTGTCGATGCACGGATCGGCAATTCCGAAGGGGCCAGCGTCTCGACGTCGGCGTCGCGCTGGGTCTATGCCAATTCCGCCGGTTTTTCCGGGCTGGGCGAATCGACGCGCCACGGCATTTCGGCCGCGCTGATTGCCGAGGACGAGTCGGGCATGCAGCGCGACTACTGGTACACGGCTGCACGCGCCGCCGCCGACCTCGACGATGCCGAAGCGGTCGGCCGCAAGGCCGGCGAGCGTGCGGTACGCCGCCTGGGAGCCCGGCGGGTGAAGACCGGCGAGTACCCGGTGTTGTTCGAGGCACCGGTGGCTTCGTCGCTGATCGGCCATTGGGTGTCGGCCGTCAGTGGTGGCAGCCTGTACCGCAAGACCAGCTTCCTGACCGACAGCATCGGCACGCAGGTGTTTTCGCCGGTGGTCGACATCGTCGAGGACCCGTTCGTTATCCGTGGCCTGTCCAGCGGCGCATTCGATGCCGAGGGCGTGGCGACGGCCAGGCGTGATCTGGTGACTGCCGGGGTGCAGAACGGCTACTTCCTCGGCAGCTACAGTGCACGCAAGCTCGGCATGCAGAGCACCGGCAATGCCGGGGGTACCCACAACCTGCTGGTTGGCGCCACCGGCAGTTTCGACGCGCTGCTGGCCCAGTTGGGTACGGGCCTCTTCGTGACCGAACTGCTGGGCCACGGCATCAACCTGGTGACCGGCGACTATTCGCGCGGCGCGGCCGGTTTCTGGGTCGAAAACGGCAGGATCAGTCATCCGGTCGAGGAAATCACCGTCGCCGGCAACCTGCGCGACATTTTCAAGGGCATCGTCGGGATTGGTGACGACTGGCTGGTCTCGAGCAGTCGCCGGGTCGGCTCGATCCTGATCGACAAGATGACCGTCGCGGGCCACTGACCATGAGCGGCACGACCGGACGGCCGGCATACTGGGACGAGGCTTGCAGCGTGCTGGCCGCCGGCGATCCGGTGCTGGCGAAGCTGATTGCCGCTTATCCGGGCATCAGCCTCGAAGGTCGCGGTGACGTGTTCGTGACGCTGTGCCGGTCCATTGTCGGCCAGCAGATTTCGGTCAAGGCGGCCGATTCGATCTGGCGCCGCTTCGACACCTGTGTGGTCGAGGTGTGCAGCGAGCGCGTGCTGGCCGCGTCGGTCGACGATTTGCGCGCGTGCGGCCTGTCGCAGCGCAAGGTCGAGTACCTGAAGGATCTGGCGCAGCACCATGCCGAAGGGCGACTGGCGTCGGAACGGCTTGATGCGATGGACGACGAGGCGGTCATTGCCGAACTGACATCGATCCGCGGCATCGGCCGCTGGACCGCCGAAATGTTCCTGATGTTCCACCTGATGCGCCCGGACGTGCTGCCGCTCGACGACGTCGGCCTGATCAAGGCCGTTGCGCGCTACTACCACGATGATGAACGCCGGCCAAAGGCGGAAGTCCGCGTACTGGCGCAACGCTGGGCGCCGTGGCGCTCGGTGGCGACCTGGTATCTGTGGCGCGGGCTCGAACCGCTACCGGTCAGTTACTAGGCGGCGGACGGGCATATCCCATGAATGCGTTGCAGACCGTCGGCCTGTTCGTGCTGACCGCGCTGGCCGAAATCATCGGCTGTTACATTCCCTACCTGTGGTTGCGCCAGGGGCTGTCCGCGTGGTGGTTGCCGCTGGGGGCGGCCAGTCTGGTGCTGTTCGCATGGCTGCTGAGCCTGCACCCGAGCGCGGCCGGACGGGTGTACGCGGCGTATGGTGGTGTCTACATCGCCGTGGCGCTGGGGTGGCTGTGGGCAGTCGACGGCATCCGGCCGACGGTGTGGGATGTGCTGGGCGTGGCCGTATCGCTGGCCGGGATGGCCATCATCATGTTCGCGCCGCGCGCGGCATGAGCGCAGGCCTCCCGCCCAGGAAAAAAAGCCGCAATCGCGGCTTTTTTTCCTGGGCGGCGGGAAGGGCGCTACAGCATCTTGAGCTTGCCGCGGAACTCGTCGATCGTGGCGTAGCCCTTGCTCGCCATGATGGCCGCCAGTTCGCCCAGTACACGATCGAATACCGCCGGACCTTCCTCGTACAGCGCGGTGCCGATCTGCACCAGGCTGGCGCCGGCGAGCAGGTGCAGGAAGGCTTCGGTGCCGCTCTGCACGCCGCCACAGCCGATGATCTGCTTGTCCGGACAGCGGCGGTAAAAGGCGTTGACGTTGGCGAGTGCCGTCGGCAGGACATAGCTGCCACCGAGACCACCGAAGCCGTCCTTGGGTTTGATCACGACCGATTCGGTTTCCGGGTCGATCACCAGGCCGTTGCCGACCGAGTTGATGCAGGTGACGAAGGCGAGCCGCGGGTAGCGGTTCAGCACTTCAGCGGCGGCGTCGAAATGCGAGATGTCGAAATAGGGCGGCAGCTTGACGCCAAACGGGCGCTTGTAGGCATCGTTGACTTCGTCGAGCAGCTCGTCCATCGCTTCGAAGTCGTAGCCGGTCTGCGGTTTGCCCGGCACGTTCGGGCAGGACAGATTGACTTCGAGCAGCGCCGGATTCACCGCCTCACGGATCGCGGCGATCATTTCGACGTTGTCGTCGAGTGTCAGGCCCGAAATCGACAGGAACAGCAGCTTCTGCTCGTGATCGAAGCGGTCGGCGTAGTCGAGGTAGTAGCGGTAACCCTCGTTCGGCAAGCCCATCGAGTTGATGCTGCCCAGCGGCAGGCTGCGATAGCGCGGTTCAGGGTTGCCGGTACGCGGCTCGAGCGTGCAGCTCTTGGTCACCATCGCTGCGGCGGCGCTGGTTGCGAGGGTGTCGAGTTCGGCATGGGTGCGGCAATGCACGCCCGATGCGTTCATCAGCGGGTTGGCCAAGGGCTGGCCAAGGAAATGGCAGGTCAGGTCAGTCATGGCGGGATCGGGTTGAGGTTGAGTGCATTTCATCCTAGGGCATCGTCATCGCAGCGCCCTGCGTTTGATCAAGATTGGCGCGACTCGCAAGCCGCGAGTTCGTCCATGACCTGACACCATCCGTCGAAGGCCGCCTCGCCAGCGCGCTCGAAAACCTTGGTCAGCAGTTCGCGCTGTACGCCGGTCAGCGACGCTTCAAGTGCCTGACCGGCGGGGCTCAGGTGCAGCCGCCGGGCGCGACGGTCATCGTTGCAGACGGAGACGGTCACGAGTCCAGCCTGTTGCAGGGCCTTGAGCGGCGCGTTCAGCGCCTGCTTGGTCACGCCGAGGCGCTGCAGCAGCTCGCCGACCGTTTGCCCCGGGGTGCGGGCGACGAAGTAGAGGATGCGGTGGTGGACGCGGCTCCAGCCGCGTGCCGCCAGCAGCGAATCCGGTGGGGCAGTCAGCGCACGAAAGCCGTAGAACATCAGTTCCCAGGCGCTGTTGAGCTGTGTTTCGGTGATCGGTGTGCCGGTCATATTGACGCGCTCGCTTGAACGGGGCAGGATTGAATCCATAATAGGTCAATAATTTTGGCTTATGTAGCGGCGCATTGCCAATGCCATGATTCACCAAATCGTGCGCGGCGCATCGCCCCGCGGCGCGTATCCCGCAACGCTTTTCGCACCGGCGCCAGCCGGTTTCCCTTGCGTTGACAGGAGTCCGCCCATGTTTTCCCGCCGTATCGACCAGCTCAGTTCTTCCCTCGTGCGCGACATTCTTGCGGCCACCAAGAGGCCGGGCATGGTGTCGTTTGCCGGCGGCCTGCCGGCCGAAGAAGCGCTCTATCGTCCCGACCGGCTTGACTCCGGGTTGCTTGCCGGCGCCTGGCAGTACGGTGAAACCGAAGGCGAACCGGCGCTCCGGGCCGAAATCGCCAGACTGGGCCGCCAGCTCGGCATCGCCTGCGCACCCGAGCAGGTGCTGATCGTCAACGGTTCACAGCAGGGGATCGATCTGGTCAGCAAGCTGATGATCGACGAGGGGACACCGGTGCTGACCGAAGCGCCGGCCTATCTGGCCGCGCTGCAGTCGTTCCGGCTGTTCGGTGCGCGATTCTGTCCGGCATCCGTCGGGCCGGACGGGGCCGATCTGGTCGGTTTCGAGCGTACGCTGGCCGATGTCCGCATGGCCTATCTGACCCCGACGTTCCAGAATCCGTCCGGTTACTGCTACAGCGACACCGAGCGTGACACGGTGGCCGCGGCACTCGATCGCCATGATGTCCTGTTGTTCGAGGACGACCCGTACCGGGCGCTCTCCTACGACGGCGAGGCGCCGAAGCCGATCACCGGTCGCCTGAAGACGGCGCGCTGGGTCTATCAGGGCTCGTTCTCGAAAACACTGGCGCCGGGGCTGCGGCTCGGTTTCCTCATAGTCCATCCGGACCTGATCACGCCGCTGACCCGGCTCAAGCAGGCGGCCGACCTGCACAGCAACCGCGTCAGCCAGACCATCATCGCCGACCTGCTTGCACGCGGCGAGCTCGAACGGCACGTCGCGTCGGTACTGCCGCTGTACCGGGAGCGCCGCGATGCGATGGCGGCAGCGCTGCAGCGCCATCTGGGCGGACACGCCCGGTGGCAGTTGCCGGCCGGCGGCCTGTTTTTCTGGTTGAGGCTGAACAAGCCGTGCGACACGATGGCACTGATGCGGTGCGGACTCGACGCCGGCATTGCGATCATGCCCGGCGAGCCGTTCTTTCCGGACGGGGCCGATGCCGGTTACCTGCGGCTCAACTTCAGCCATGCCGGCGTCGAACAGATCGAAGCCGGCATGGCCAAGCTGGCACAACTGCTCGACGCCGCGCGGGACTGAGGCGGCGGGCTGGCGGAGATCAGCCCAGTTTGCGCAGCACCGTCATCAGTTCATCGATGGCGGCGCTGCCGTCGCCGTCCCGGATCGCGCCGGTGACGCAGCCGCGGGCGTGTGCTTCGAGCAACTGCATCCCGAGGCTGTCGAGCGCCGACTTTGCCGCGGCAATCTGGGTCAGGATGTCGATGCAGTAACGGTCCTCCTGCACCATCTTGTTGATGCCGCGGATCTGGCCCTCGACCCGGTTCAGCCGCTTGACCAGCGCGTCCTTGTTGTCGCGCTCGACCCGGTGACCATCGGCCGGGTCGTGATCACTGGCGCAGCAGTCAGCGGACGACGTCATAGCCGGCATCCTCGATGCTGCGTTCGATTTCGGCCGCGTCGGTATCGGCGCCGTCGAAGTCGACCCGGGCCAGCGGCGGGTCCAGTGTGACGCTGACGGTCTTGACGCCTTCGACGGCCTGCAGTGCGCGGGTGACCGATGCGACGCAACCGCCGCAGCTCATGCCGTCGATACGGATTTCGATGTGTTCCATGGTGCTTTCTCCTGTTGGGATGTGATTAAACTCTACAAAGTGCCGATAGGCGAGCGAGCCGATGCAGGTCGTGCCCGACCGAAGCGCAGAAACCGGAATGTACGTTCAGGTACATGAGGATTTCGAGCATCGTGCGGGTGCGAGATGCGAAGGCGCAGCCGCCTAGCGGTGCCAGCGCTTGAGCAGCAGCGCATTGCTGACCACCGATACCGAACTGGCCGCCATTGCCGCGCCGGCGATCACCGGACTCAGCAGGCCGAAGGCCGCCAGCGGAATGCCGAGCACGTTGTAGGCAAAGGCAAAGAACAGGTTCTGGCGGATCTTGCGCATCGTCGCGCGCGACAGGCTCAGCGCGTCGGCAATGTGGGCGAGGTCGTTGTGCATCAGCGTGATGTCGGCAGCTTCGATGGCCGCGTCGGCACCGGTGCGCATGGCAAAACTGACGTCGGCGGCCGCCAGCGCCGGGGCGTCGTTGACGCCGTCGCCGGCCATGGCGACGATCTTGCCTTCGGCGCGGAAGGTCTGCACCGCGTCGGCCTTGTCGGCCGGCTTTACGCCGGCGCGATAGCGCTGGATGCCGAGCGAGGCGGCCACGCTGGCGACGACGGCTTCGTTGTCGCCGGACAGCATCACCACTTCGACGCCGGCCTGCTGCAGCTGGGCGACAGCCGCTTTCGACGTCGGCCGCACCGTATCGACGATGCCGATCAGCCCGGCCGGGACGTCATCGACGGTCATGGCGATGACGGTCTGGCCGCGTTGTTGCAGCCGCTCGGCGTCGCGCAGATCGCCGTCCGCCAGCACCCAGTGCGGCACGCCGATGCGTACTGCACGGCCATCGATCGTCGCGCTGACGCCGTGACCCGGCGCAGCGACAAAGTCCTCGACCGGCAGCCGGGCAAGACCTAGCGCTTCGCCGTGCGCCAGCACGGCGCGGGCCAGCGGGTGCTCGGAGCCGGCTTCGGCGCTGGCGGCGAGCTGCATCACGGTATTCAGGTCGAAGCCGTTCTGCGGTACCACTTCGGTCACGGCCGGTTTGCCTTCGGTCAGCGTGCCGGTCTTGTCGACGACGAGCAGGTTGACGTCACGCGCCCGCTGCAGGGCTTCGGCGTTGCGGAACAGGATGCCGCGCTTGGCACCGAGGCCGACTCCGACCATCACCGCGGTCGGCGTGGCCAGGCCGAGGGCGCACGGGCAGGCGATGACCAGCACCGCGACGGCATGCATCAGCGCGGTGACCCAGCTGCCGGTCCACCACGCAGTGGCGATGAAGGTGACGACGGCAATGGCGACGACGACCGGGACGAAGACGGCCGAAATCCTGTCGGCCAGTTGCTGGATCGGCGCCTTCGAGCCCTGCGCCTGCGCGACCAGTCTCACGATGTCGGCGAGCTGCGTGGCACCGCCGGTGGCGCTGGCGCGGATGCGCAGCATGCCTTCGAGGTTGCGGGTGCCGGCGTAGACGCTGTCGCCGGCGGCTTTGGACATCGGGGCCGATTCGCCGGACAGCATGGCCTCGTCGATCGCGGCGTTGCCGTCCTCGACCTTGCCGTCGACCGGCAGCGGTTCACCCTGGCGGACGATGACGATATCACCGACGACCAGATCGCCGATGGCGACGTCGACCAGCTGGCCATCGCGCTCGACGCGGGCGGTTTTGGGTTGCAGCGCCAGCAGCTCGGCAATCGCGCCGGCGGTGCGGCCTTTGGCGCGGGCTTCGAGCAGCTTGCCGAGCAGCACCAGCGTGATGATGGCGGCACTGGCCTCGAAATAAATGTGCGCATCGTGCCAGCCGGCCAGCGTGACCGCGGCGCTGTAACCCCAGGCCATGGTGGTACCCAGCGCGATCAGCACGTCCATATTGGCGCTGCCGCCACGCAGCGCATGCCAGGCGCCGCGATAGAAGCGCAGGCCGACGGTGAACTGCACCAGCGTGGCCAGCACCAGCTGCCACATCCGCGGTACGACTTCGTGGCTGCCCTGCAGCATCGCGCCCATTTCGAACATCAGTGGCAGCGTTAGGACGGCAGCCGCGCCGAAGGCCCACCAGCTGCGGCGCAGCGCGTTTTCATCATGGGCCCGGGGGGTATCCTGCTGCTGCAGGCGCGCGTCGTAACCGGCCTTGCGGACTGCGGCAATGGCCGCTTCAAGGCTGTACTGGCCACCGGGGTAGCGCAACGTCGCGGTTTCGGTGGCGAAGTTGACGCTGGCGCTGACGCCCTCGGCGCGGTTCAGCACCTTTTCGATCCGCAGCGCGCAGGCAGCGCAGGTCATGCCGGAAATGGCCAGCGTCAGCGTTTCTTCCGGCACCGTGTAGCCGGCCTTGGCGATGGCGCCGACCACGTCGGGCACACCGGCCGCACCGGCGAGCCGGACCTGGGCGGATTCGGTCGCGAAGTTGACGCTGGCGTCGACACCGTCAAGGCGGTTGAGGACTTTCTCGATGCGCGTGGCGCAGGCCGCGCAGCTCATTCCGCTGATCGGCAGGCTGACTTCGGTGTTCATCATCGCACCTCCATATAGGGTATGGGGGTATATTATGCCCCTGGGGGGTATAAGGCAAGACGAAGTTGCAAGGTGGAATGCCGGCATGAAAAAGGGCCGCGATGGCGGCCCCGTGCTCAAGGAGATGCTGCTCAGGCGGATTCGGCCGGGCGGTAGCGGTCCAGCAGCGAGAACACCAGCGGATTGAGCAGGATGGAGATGATCGCACCGGCAATGACCAGGGCGTGCCCCAGTGGCGGCAGCAACTGAAGGGCGACGCCGAGTCCGGCAAGGATGAACGAGAACTCGCCGATCTGCGCCAGACTGGCCGAAATGGTCAGCGCGGTCTTGAGGTCGTGGCGGAACATCATGACGATGCCGAGTGCCGCCAGCGATTTGCCGACAACGATGACCGCAACGGTGCCGAGTACGGCCAATGGATGCTCGATCAGGATGCGCGGATCGAGCAGCATGCCGACCGAAACGAAGAACAGCACGGCAAACGCATCGCGCAGCGGCAACGATTCCTCGGCCGCGCGCTGGCTGAACTCGGACTCGGCCAGCACCATGCCGGCAAAGAAGGCGCCGAGCGCGAACGACACACCGAAGAGCTGCGAGGCGCCGAATGCGACGCCGAGTGCGGTGGCCAGCACGCCGAGCCGGAACAGCTCCCGGCTGCCGGTCCAGACGATGCGTTCGAGCATCCACGGGATGAAGCGGCGGCCGATGATCAGCATGAAGGCAACGAAGGCCACGACCTTGCCCAGTGTGACCAGCAGCGTCAGACCGAGGGCGGAGGCGTCGAGATCGCCACCATGGCCGCCCAGCAAGCCCGCAAGGGCGGGAAGCAGCACCAGCGCCAGTACCATGGCCAGATCCTCGACGATCAGCCAGCCGACGGCGATCCGGCCCTCGGGCGTTTCCAGCAGGTCCCGCTCTTCCAGCGCTTTCAGCAGGACCACGGTACTGGCGACCGACAGGGCCAGGCCGAAGACGAAGCCGGCACCGAAATGCCAGTCGAACAGCCACGCCAGCCCCATGCCCATCAGCGTGGCAATGCCGATCTGCACCACGGCGCCGGGGATGGCGATGTTCTTCACCGCCAGCAGGTCCTTCATCGAGAAATGCAGGCCGACGCCGAACATCAGCAGGATGACACCGAGTTCGGCCAGTTCGGGAGCCAGCTTCGGGTCGGCAACGAAGCCGGGCGTGAACGGGCCGGCAAGGATGCCGGCGCACAGATAGCCGATCAGCGGTGGCAGTTTGAGCTTGTTCGCAAGGCTGCCGAGGATGAAAGCGAGCACGAGGCCGCCGACGATGGTGGTGATCAGCGGTGTGGCGTGGGGCATCGCGGTCCTTGTAACGCAATCGGAAAGTCTCCTGGAGACTAACTCATGCGGACGCTGCCTGGCAGTGACAGGTTCCCGTTTCCGCAAAAAAAGTGCGGGCCGGATTCGCGGTTGCAATGAAAAAAGCCGCTCGAAAGCGGCTTTTTCAGGGGCTACCGCATTGCGGTACGGGTGTTACGACGCGAACTGGTGCGGGATTTGCCCCTTGGCCCAGTTGGCCGCATTGCGCAGCGATTCGTGAACCGAATTGCTGCGGGTTTGCGGTGCACGCTGCCACGCGGTTACGGGCTGGCGGGCGTCACGGGTGCAACGGACGATCTGGTACCAGCCATCCAGGCCGGTGCCGACCGGGGTCGGGCGGACTTCAACGTTGAAGTCGTAGTAGTTTTGGTTTGCCATCAATTTGGCTCCTTTGCTGAACGAGCCATCCAAGCCGGATGGCAGGGCGCTGAAGGAGGAGCACTTGTTCTTGAGAAGAACTTTCTTGGGAGTCGAACGACTCGCTTGGAGTACTGCTTTGGGAAACAATCGTGAGAGCGTGCTCAATCAGATCAGTGCGGCGATGCTGCACATGATTTGATTGGGTGGCAAGTGTAAATAGTTGGCATCCGGTTGCGTGCCGACGACAACGGCTGATTCTCCGTGCTTTGAACGATCTGCAAATGCAACATGGTTGCATATACAGGGTGTAGATGTTTATTATTGCAACTCAGTTGCATGATGTCTGCCGTGGGGTGGCCATGCGACGCCTGGAGTTGCAATGGAGCTGGTCGATCGACGTTTACCGGTCACGGTGCTGTCCGGATTTCTTGGGGCGGGTAAAACCACGCTGCTCAATCATGTGCTCGCGAACCGCGAGGGGCTGCGCGTTGCAGTCATCGTCAACGACATGAGCGAGGTCAACATCGATGCCTCGCTCGTCGCCCGGGGGGCGGCGCTGTCCCGTACCGAGGAGCGGCTGGTCGAGATGAGCAACGGCTGCATCTGCTGCACCCTGCGCGAAGACCTGCTGGCCGAAGTGCGCCAGCTTGCTGCCGAGGGCCGCTTCGATTATCTGCTGATCGAGTCGACGGGGATCGGCGAGCCGATGCCGGTTGCAGCGACCTTTGATTTCCGCGACGAGCTGGGTGCGTCACTTGGCGATGTTGCGCGCATCGATACGATGGTCACGGTGGTCGATGCGGTGAATCTGCTGGCCGACTACGCCAGCGAAGACCTGCTGGCGCAGCGCGGCATGGTGGCCGGAGACGAGGACGAGCGCACGCTGGCCAGCCTGCTGACCGAGCAGATCGAATTTGCCGATGTCATCGTGATCGGAAAGTGCGATCTGATCGACGCCGGCCGGCGTGACGAGGTCGCCACGCTGATCCGCGCACTGAATCCGACGGCTGATCTGGTTTTTGCCGAGCAGGGCCGGGTGCCGCTGGCCCGAATCGTCGGTACCGGCCGGTTCGATGCCGAGCGTGCCGGCGCCATGGCCGGCTGGGCGCAAGCGCTGGCCGGCGAGCACGTACCCGAAAGCGAGGCATACGGAATCGACAGTTTTGTACTGCGCTTTCCCGAACCGCTGCATCCGGGGCGTTTCGCGGCATTCATCGAGCGCCCTTTTGCCGGGCTGCTGCGGGCCAAGGGTTACGTCTGGTTCGCCGAGCGGCCTGCGCTGGCGCTGTCCTACTCGCGAGCCGGCAATACGGCAACGCTCGATCCGGTCGGCGAATGGTGGGCTGCCGCACCCGAAGTCCACTGGCCGCCGCCCGGAACGCCCGAGCGCACCCTCATCGATGCCGGCTGGTGCGAGCCCTGGGGGGACCGGATCAACGAAATCGTGTTCATCGGTCAGGAAATGGACCGTCGCGGCATCGAGGCGGCATTCGACGCTTGCCGGTTGAGCGCAAGCGAACTGGCGCGTGGCGAGTTCGGGCTGGCGAAGGACTCGGGGGAGGCCACTGCGACGGTGCCGATCGATGCCGTTTGAGCTGCTGATCCGCAACGGCATCTGCATGACGCCGGCCGGCCCGGCCCGCGTCGACATCGGTGTCCGTACCGGCAGGATCGCGGCCATTGGCGATCTGGCGGTCCGCTCGGCTGACGAAGTGTTCGATGCGACCGGTTTGCATGTATTGCCTGGCGTGATCGACTCGCAGGTGCATTTCCGCGAGCCCGGTGCGCCACACAAGGAAGACTTCGACAGCGGCACCCGAGGCGCCATTCTCGGCGGGGTGACCGCGGCATTCGACATGCCCAATACCCGCCCGCTGACGATCGACCGGGAGACGTTTGCAGACAAGCTCGACCGGGCGCAGGGCCGGGCATGGTGCGACTATGCATTCTTCATCGGCGGCTGCGCGGCCAATGCGGACCGTCTGGCCGAGCTCGAGCGCCTGCCCGGCTGTGCCGGCATCAAGGTATTCATGGGGAGCTCGACCGGCGATTTGCTTGCGGCCGACGATGCGACGCTGTCGCGCATCCTGCAGGCCGGAGTCCGGCGGGTGACCGTGCATGCCGAGGACGAGGCGCGACTGCAGTCCCGGCGGGCCATCGTCGAACGCTCCGGCGACGTGGGTGACCACCCGCGCTGGCGTGACGTCGAAACGGCCTTGCGCGCGACCCGGCGCATCCTCGTGCTGGCCGCGCGTGCCCGGCGGCCGCTGCATGTACTGCACGTGACCACCGCCGAGGAAATGGCGTTGCTGGCAAGGCACAAGCACATTGCGACGGTCGAAGTGCTACCGCAGCACCTGACGCTGGCGGCGCCCGATTGCTACAGGGCGCTCGGCACGCTGGCGCAGATGAACCCGCCGATCCGCGATCTCCCGCACCAGCAAGCGCTGTGGCAGGCGTTGGCTGCCGGTGTCGTCGATACGCTGGGCAGCGATCACGCGCCGCACACGCTGGCCGAAAAGGCGTTGGCCTATCCGGCATCCCCGAGCGGCATGCCTGGCGTACAGACGCTGCTGCCGCTGATGCTCGATCACGTCACCCGTGGCCGCTTGTCGCTGGCGCGGCTGGTCGAGCTGACCAGTGCCGGCCCGGCACGGGTGTTCGGCGTGGCCGGCAAAGGCGCGCTGGCGATCGGGTTCGACGCCGACTTCAGCATTGTCGACCTGAACGCCCGGTGCACGCTGCGCAGTGACGACATGGCGACGCGGGCCGGATGGACGCCGTTCGACGGCCGCACGGTATGCGGCTGGCCGATGGCAACGGTGATCCGCGGCCGGGTGGTGATGCGCGATGGCGAGGTGCTCGGCCCGGCGAGCGGGGCACCGGTACGATTTCGCAGTCCGGATGGCGAGCACGGGCTTCATGAGATAATCGGCGCCGGATTTCGTACTTGAACGGGGGGCGCAATGAACCACTACTCGGTGCTCATGGTCTGCACCGGCAACATCTGCCGTAGCCCGACTGCGGACGGCGTGCTGCGCAAGCTGGTTGACGATGCCGGGCTGGCCGGACGGGTGATCGTCGATTCGGCGGGGACCCAGGACTATCACGTCGGCGAGGCGCCGGACCGCCGGGCGCAGGCGCATGCGAAGAAGCGCGGCTACGATCTGTCGCCGTTGCGGGCACGCCAGGTGTCGGCACAGGATTTTTCCCGCTTCGACCTGATCCTGGCGATGGACGCCGGCCATTTGCGTCAGCTCGAACGCCAGGCACCGCCGCAGCATCAGGCCAAGGTCAAGCTCTTCCTCGACTTCGCGACAGCAGCGCGCGAGCGCGAAGTGCCCGATCCCTACTATGGCGGTGCGGACGGTTTCGAGCATGTGCTTGATCTGGTCGAGGACGGCTGCGCCGGGGTGATGGAGCACGTGCGCGCCGAGCTGGCCCGCCGCGGCCTTTGATCTGGTGCAGGATCGGCACAATTCGGCCCGGCCGTGCGTTGCCGCGCTTCGCGCGAATCGGTAAGATCGCGCTCTTTGGTCTTCAGGGGAGTAGTCGCCTGCGTTCGCGCAGGGGATGCGTCAACATACTTGAGCCTTCGGCTCATGGCGTATCCGGCCCGTTGCCGTTCGCGGCTCGCGCTTGACAAGACCTGAGGTCTGCAAACCGTACACCCGGGGTGGGCGACGGTCTGCAGTCCTCACGTCTGCCCGCCCTGGAGTACATATCTGAATGGACGCTTTCTTCGTCTCGACCGGTGTCGTCGCCCTGGCTGAAATCGGCGACAAAACCCAGCTGCTGGCCTTGCTGCTCGCGGCACGGTTTCGCCGTCCCCTGCCGATCGTGCTCGGCATCTTCGCTGCGACCGTACTGAACCACTTCGCCGCCGGCTGGCTCGGCCAGTGGCTGGCCAGCCTCATGGCGCCTTCGACCTTGCGCTGGGTCATCGGTTTCGGCTTTCTGGCGATTGCCGTCTGGACGCTGTTCCCGGACAAAATGGACGACGATGACGCACCGGTGAAAGCCTACGGTGCCTTCGTGGCGACGGCGCTCACGTTTTTCCTTGCCGAAATGGGCGACAAGACGCAGATTGCCACCGTGGCGCTGGCCGTGCATTACCAGCCGTTGTGGATGGTGATTGCCGGGACGACGGTCGGGATGATGATCGCCGATGTGCCGGCCGTGTTCATCGGCAACTGGATTTCGCAGCGGATGCATTTGCTGCGCTATGTGCGTTTTGTTGCCGCTGCCGTGTTCGCGCTGATGGGTGTGCTTGCACTTGCCGGCGTGGGCGGCTGACGGCCATAACTAGATTCAATCAAACAGACTTAAAACGGGGAAATGATGCTCGACGCATTTTTCAAGCTGAAGGAGCACGGGACCGACGTCCGGACCGAGGTGATCGCCGGCTTCACCACCTTCCTGACGATGGCCTACATCATCTTCGTCAACCCGGCCATCCTGCATCTGACGGGCATGGACTTCAACGCGGTCTTCGTGGCGACCTGCCTCGCTGCCGCGTTCGGGACGGCGGTGATGGCGCTGTTTGCCAACTACCCGATCGCCTTGGCGCCGGGTATGGGTCTCAATGCCTACTTCACCTTTGCCGTGGTTCAGGGCATGGGTGTGCCGTGGCAGACCGCGTTGGGCGCCGTGTTCATTTCGGGCATCATTTTCGTGCTGGTGTCGTCGTTCAAGATCCGCGAGATCCTGGTCAACGCGATTCCGCGTTCGCTCAAACTGGCCATTTCGGCCGGTGTCGGTCTGTTCCTCGCCATCATCGGCCTCAAGAGCGCCGGCATCATCACCGGCAGCGAAGCGACGCTGGTCAAGCTCGGCAACATCCATGCGCCGTCGGCCCTGCTGGCCGCGCTGGGCTTCGTGCTGATCGTGGCGCTCGAGTACCGCAAGATCAAGGGCTCGATCATCATCGGCGTGCTTGCGGTGACCGTGCTGTCGGTGCTGCTGAACGTGACGCCGTTCAAGGGCGTGTTTGCAATGCCGCCGTCGATCGAACCGACCTTCATGCAGCTCGACATCCACGGTGCGCTGAATGCCGGCCTGATCGGCGTCGTGTTCATCTTCTTCTTCGTCGATCTGTTCGATACCACCGGTACGCTGATCGGCGTGTCGCACCGCTCGGGCTTGCTGGACAAGGACGGCAAGCTGCCGCGCATCAAGAAGGCGCTGCTGGCCGACTCGACCGCGATCATCGCCGGTGCGGCACTCGGTACATCGAGTGTCACCGCTTATGTCGAATCGGCGGCCGGCGTCGCCGAAGGCGGCCGTACCGGTCTGACGACGCTGGTCGTCGCGCTGCTGTTCCTCGTTGCGCTGTTCTTCGCGCCGCTGGCCGGTACCGTGCCCGCTTTCGCGACCGCGCCGGCGCTGTGCTATGTCGCGGTGCTGATGGCACGCGGTCTGGCCGAGATCGACTGGGACGACATCACCGAGGCGGCGCCCGCCGTGATTACTGCCGTCGGCATGCCGTTTACCTATTCGATTGCCGACGGCATCGCTTTCGGCTTCATCAGCTATGCTGCGATCAAGCTGCTGGCCGGTCGTTTCAAGGACCTGAGCCCGGCCGTGCTGATCATCACGGCACTGTGGATCGTCAAGTTCGCCCTGTTCGGCTGAGGAAACGCTGATGGAACCGCGCAACGAGGAGTACATCAAGGCCCGCATCCGTACGGTGCCGGACTGGCCGCAACCGGGTGTGCAGTTCCGTGACATCACGCCGCTGTTGCAGGACCCGAAGACGTTCCGGGTGCTGGTCGATACCTTCGTGCATCGCTATATGGACCAGAAGCTCGACGTCGTCGCCGGCGTCGATGCGCGCGGTTTCATCCTTGGTGCGGTTGTGGCCTACGAGCTCAACCTCGGTTTCGTGCCGATCCGCAAGAAAGGGAAATTGCCGTTTACCACGGTGGCCGAAGAGTACGAGCTGGAGTACGGTTCGGCCACCGTGGAGATCCACTGTGATGCCTGTCACGCGGGCGACCGCGTGCTGCTGGTCGACGACCTGGTCGCCACCGGCGGCACCATGATCGCTGCGGCCAAACTGCTGACGCGCATCGGCGCCACCGTGGTCGAAGCGGCCGCGATCGTCGATCTGCCCGAGCTCGGCGGCTCGAAACTGGTGACCGCTCAGGGCATCCCGCTGTACACGATTTGTGATTTTGCCGGCCACTGAGGCCGCATCCGTAGATTCAGGAGTTTTACCGTGACCATGGAATTGCCCGAAGCGCTGACGATCATCGATAACGCCGACCTGCTGCACTCGGAAGCCGAAGTGCTGGCCGCGATCGACCGGATGGCCAGCCAGATGACCGCTGCGCTCAAGGATGCCAACCCGATCGTCTACACCGTGCTGAACGGCGGTTTGATCGTTGCCGGCAATCTGCTGCCGAGGTTGAAGTTCCCGCTCGAGATGTCCTATCTGCACGCGACCCGTTACCGCAACGAAACGAGCGGCGGCGTGCTCGACTGGAAGGTCAAGCCGCACGACGACCTGAAGGGCCGGACCGTGGTAATCGTCGACGACATCCTCGACGAAGGCCATACGCTGGCGGCGATCGTCGAATACATCAAGGCGCAAGGCGTGAAGGACATCCACGTCGCCGTGCTGGTCGACAAGCTGCACAGCCGCAAGGCGCCGGGCATCAAGGCCGATTTCGTCGGCCTCAAGGTCGATGACCGCTTCCTGTTCGGCTGCGGCATGGACTATCAGGGTTACTGGCGCAACACGCTGGCCATCTACGCAGTCAAGGGACTGTAGCCGGCAACTGGCGGAGGACGAATGACTGATTCCCAACAGGTTCGTCACTTCCGCCAGATCCTGATCTGGCCGCTGCAGCTGATGCCCCTCGACGAGGGGGGCGTGCTCGGCCAGCAGTGGCGGCTCATGGCCGCTGCCACCGATTCGCCTTGGCAACTGCGCGCCAGCGAGTTCGAACCCGGGGCGTTCCAGGAGCGCCACTACCGCGAATTCATTACCTTTCTGCCCTATGTGCAGCGCTTTCTCTATGGCGAGGGGCAGACCGAAGCGAGTGACGTTGCCAGCTACGGCAAATCACCGCTGCATGCGTTCCGGCGGCACGACGTCAAAACCGTCCGGCTGACCTTCAAGGACGGGGTCGAGGCCGATCTCGCCATTGCCCACATCGACCTCTACTTCTTCTTCGACATCGACGTCGTCATCCTCGCGCTCGAGGTGATGGGCGACGATCTGCCGCTCGCGCGCGTACAGGACATCCTGTTCCGCTTCGGCCGGTCGTTTCCGGCGCAGTGGGACGAAGAGGGCGGACCCGCCAGTTGTCTGGCCGGCGTGGCATGGCTTGATGCACAGGGGCAGGTGCTGGCTGCATCCGATTACGATGATCGCGATGCCTACCTCGGCCATCTGGCCGAGTACCGGTCGCCCCGGCTTGCCAGGCATTGGGCCTGGTTGCTCGAGCCGATGGTGCCGCACCATTCGAATGCCAGCGGCGGGGTTCGCTACCGCCAGGTCGAGTATCACCGGATGCCGCTGATGGCCTATCTGGCGCTCGACGATCCGCTGAGCCTGTCGGAGGCGGACTTTTATCAGCTCGGCATGGTTACGCGTCCCGACAGTGGCGAGGCTTTGCCGGGTCGACTGGTCAAGGACTTCATCACGCAGAGCTGCTACGACCGCTACTGGTCGCCCGAGCAGGGCGTGCCGAGCGCGTCGACCCGTATGCTGTGCAACGGGCATGCGCTGGTGGTCGTCGGAGACCGGCACCACCCGTTTTTTTGCGACGCCCAGACCGGCGTGCTCGGGCAGTTCCGGCACCAGCAGTTCCTGATCGCCCTGATCGCTCATTTCCACAAGGCGGCGCTGCTGACGTTCTCCGACCGGATGGCCGTGGCGCTGGCCCGTCTGAACATCGCCGACGTGCATTCGGTCCGGCTGTTCAAGCGCGACATCCGTATCCAGCTCGAAGTCTTCCTGCGTTTCACCCAGCGTTACTGGTTCCGCGAAATTTCCAATCAGGCCGTTGCGGCACATCTGTTCGACATGCTGCGCCAGCATCTGGGAACCGCTGCGCTGTACCAGGAAGTGCAGGATTCGGTGAAGAGCATGAGCCAGTACCTCGAGAACGACGATTTGCGCCGGCAGGCGGATACCGTGGTCAAGCTGACCGTGGTGACGATCCTGAGTCTTGTCGGGGCGACCGTGACCGGGTTTTTCGGCGTCAACATCTTCGATTTCACGCACGGGTCCTTGCTGCTGCGCATCGGTTTTTTCGGTCTGGTGTTGCTGCTGACGATTTCGCTGACGTTCTACACCCTGATGAAGGCCCGGCCGCTGTCCGAGTTCATCGAGCGCATGGCCGACCAGCGGACCGACTGGCGCGGGCGCTTGGCGGCTTTCGTGCACATCTGGCGCAAACGGCGTTCATGAGCGGCGTTCATCCTGCACCGGATCAGGATTGCGTCAAAGACCGCTGCGGCTCGTGATAGAATCCGGGCCATTCCCATCTCAATCGACTACGGAAAGCGAACTCATGTTCTCCAAGTCTGTCACGCTCTCGCAATACGATCCCGACCTCGCCGCCGCCCTTCAGGGTGAAGTGGTCCGCCAGCACGAACACATCGAACTGATCGCGTCGGAAAACTACACCAGCCCGGCCGTGATGGAAGCGCAGGGTTCGCAACTGACCAACAAGTACGCCGAAGGTTACCCGGGCAAGCGTTTCTACGGCGGCTGTGAGTATGTCGACGTGATCGAGCAGCTGGCGATCGACCGCGTGAAGGCACTGTTCGGTGCCGAATACGCCAACGTGCAGCCGCACTCGGGCTCGCAGGCCAACCAGGCGGTGTATTTCTCGATCCTGAAGCCGGGCGACACGGTGATGGGCATGAATCTCGGTCACGGTGGTCACCTGACCCACGGCTCGCCGGCCAACCTGTCGGGCAAGCTGTTCAACATCGTTGCCTATGGCCTGAACGAAAACGAAGAAATCGATTACGACGACATGGAACGTGTCGCGCTCGAAACCAAGCCGAAGCTGCTGATCGGCGGTGCTTCGGCCTACGCACTGCGCTTCGACTGGGCGCGCATGCGCGAAATCGCCGACAAGGTCGGTGCCTACTTCATGGTCGACATGGCGCACTACGCCGGTCTGATCGCTGCAGGTGTCTACCCGAACCCGGTGCCGCACGCGCACTTCGTGACCTCGACCACGCACAAGACGCTGCGCGGCCCGCGCGGCGGCATCATTCTTGCCAAGGCCGAGTTCGAGAAGTCGATCAATTCCAACGTGTTCCCGACGCTGCAAGGCGGCCCGCTGATGCACGTGATCGCCGGCAAGGCCGTGGCGTTCAAGGAAGCTGCAACGCCGGAATTCAAGGCGTATCAGGAACAAGTGATCAAGAACGCGCAAACGATGGCGGCCACGCTGGCCGAACGCGGCCTGCGCATCATTTCGGGCCGTACCGAATCGCACGTGTTCCTCGTCGACCTGCGTCCGAAGAACCTGACCGGCAAGGCCGCCGATGCGGCGCTGGGCAAGGCACACATCACCGTCAACAAGAACGCGATCCCGAACGACCCGGAAAGCCCGTTCGTGACCTCGGGCATCCGTATCGGCGCTCCGGCGATCACCACGCGCGGCTTCAAGGAAGCCGAGGCGGTCCAGGTGGCGCACCTGATCGCCGACGTGCTGGACAATCCGGCCGACGAAGCCAATCTGGCGACCGTCGCCGAGAAGGTGAAGGCACTGACCGCGAAGTTCCCGGTCTACGTCGCCTGATCCCGATCCGCGCATGAAAAGGGTGGTGCCGCGAGGCGCCACCCTTTGCCATTTTCGCGTCCCCGTTCTTTATTGATCTTTGTTTCCTATCCGGCCACGAGGGCCTGTCGATGAAATGTCCGTTCTGCGGTTCCCCTGACACCCAGGTGGTCGACTCGCGTGTTTCCGACGAGGGCGATGCGGTCCGCCGCCGTCGCCGCTGCAACGTCTGCGACAAGCGCTTCACCACCTTCGAGACCGCCGACGTGCGCATGCCGCAAGTGGTCAAGCAGAACGGCCAGCGTACCGAATTCGACCGCGAGAAGATCCGCATCAGCTTCCAGCGCGCGCTGCACAAGCGCCCGGTGTCGACGCAGCTGATGGACGAAGCCATTGCGCGCATCGTCCAGAAAGTGCTGAGCGTCGGCGAGCGCGAAATCCTGTCGCGCCAGATCGGCGAAATGGTCATGACCGAACTCGCCAAGCTCGACAAGGTGGCCTACATCCGCTTTGCCTCGGTCTATCGCTCGTTCTCCGACGTCGACGATTTCCGCGACGTCATCCGTGAAGTGACCCGGAAGGAGTAAGCGATGTCGCGCACGGCCTGGATCATCCGTCACCTCGCTTTCGAAGACCTCGGCACGCTTGCGCCCGCCATCGAGGCACGCGGTTATGCCCTTCGCTATCTCGAGGCCGGGGTGGATACATTCGATGTGCTGGCCGACGCCAGGATCGACGACCTGCTGGTCGTGCTGGGCGGGCCGATCGGCGCTTACCAGACCGAGCGCTACCCGTGGCTGCTGACCGAGACGGTGGCGATTGCCGGCTGGCTGGTCAGCGGGCGTGCCGCGCTCGGCATCTGTCTTGGGGCGCAGCTGATTGCCACCGCGCTGGGTGCTCGGGTCTATCCCGGACATGGCAAGGAGATCGGCTGGTCACCGCTGACGCTGACCGAAGCCGGCAGCACCTCGCCCGCGCGGCACCTGGATGGCGCGCTGACGTCGATGCTGCACTGGCACGGTGACACCTTCGATCTGCCGGTCGATGCCGAACTGCTGGCATCGAGTGCGCTGTATCCAAACCAGATTTACCGCATCGGAGCACGGATACTGGCTTTCCAGTGTCACCCGGAAATCGACGCGCGGCGATTCGAGCAATGGCTGATCGGCCACTGCGACGAACTCGATGCGGCGCGTATCGGTTTCGGTGTCCTGCGGGCACAGACCGCCGCCGAAGGCGCGCGGCTGAGCGGACAGGCGGCGCTGTGCGTCGGCGAGTGGCTGGACGCGCTGTGAGCGGACAGCTGCAGGACCTCGACCACCTGTACATGCAGCATGCGTTGCGCCTGGCTGCAAACGGGTTGTATACGACGACGCCGAATCCGCGCGTGGGTTGTGTCATCGTTCGCGATGGCGACATCGTCGGGGAGGGCTGGCACGTCCGTGCCGGCGAGCCGCATGCGGAAGTTCATGCGCTGCGCATGGCCGGCGACAGGGCACGCGGCGCAACGGCCTACGTGACACTCGAACCGTGCAGCCACCACGGCCGGACGCCGCCGTGCGCCGACGCCCTGGTCAAGGCCGGCGTTGCCCGCGTCGTCGCCGCAATGACCGATCCGAATCCGCAGGTCGCCGGCCGCGGCCTGGCCGGACTCGCGGCGGCGGGCGTCGAAACCGCATCGGGTGTTCTCGAGACCGAGGCGCGCGAGCTGAATGTAGGTTTCATCAGCCGGATGCTGCGTGGCCGGCCCTGGACCCGGATCAAACTTGCCGCAAGTCTGGATGGCCGGATCGCGCTGGACGACGGACAATCAAAATGGATTACCGGTGCGCCGGCGCGTGCCGACGTGCAGCGCTGGCGCGCACGTTCGTGCGCGATGCTGACGAGCGTCGAAACGGTGATCGCCGACGACGCACAACTGACCGTGCGCGACTTCGAAGTCGAGCGGCAGCCCATGCGCATCGTCGTCGACAGCCGTTTGCGTGTGCCGACCGACGCAGCGATCTTGCGTACGCCGGGCGTGCTGGTCGCGGCAGCGGTCGACGGCCCGAATCGGGCCGCGCTGGAAGCGGCGGGTGCCGAGGTGGCGCTGTTGCCGGGGCAGGACGGGCGTGTCGATCTGGCGGCCTTGCTGCTGCTGCTGGGCACACGCGGCGTCAACGAGCTGACCGTCGAGGCGGGCGGCGTGCTGGCCGGTGCATTGCTGCAGGCCGGTCTCGCGGACGAGCTCGTGCTGTATCAGGCGCCGGTGCTGATCGGCCGGGGCAGGGCGATGCTGGATTTCAGTCTGGCCAGCCTGAGCGAGCGTTACGCGCCACGCGTCGTCGAGCGCCGCAGTGTCGGCAGCGACCTGCGCTGGACCTTGCGTTTTACCGATCCGGCCCAAGCTTTCCAGGCTTGAGTCACGAGGAGCATGCAATGAGCGAACAAGCGAACACGCCGGTCTGCCCGGACTGCGGCAAGCCGCTGGAAGTCCTCAAGGCCTGTGGTGCCACCAGTTATTTCTGCAACCACTGCAACGAGCTCAAGTCGTCGCAGCGGGTGAACGAAGCGAATGCCAGCCGCGAAGCGGCGGCCGACAAGGAGCAAGGCTGAATGTTTACCGGAATTGTCCAGGCCATCGGTACGATCGAACGGGTCGAACCGTTTGCCGGCGGCGTCAAACTGACCGTGCATGCACCCGAACTCGACATGGGCAACGTCGTGCTCGGCGACAGCATTTCCCATAACGGTGCCTGCATGACCGTGATCGAGCAGCTCGATCCGCGGCGTTACCGGATCGACGTGTCGGACGAGTCGCTGCGCTGTACCGTCGGGCTCGATCGCGAAGGCGGCCAGGTCAATCTGGAAAAAGCCATGCGGCTTGGCGACATGCTCGGTGGCCATCTGGTGTCGGGGCATGTCGACGGGGTCGGCGAGGTCCTGTCGTTCGACCCGGTCGGCGACAACCGCGAACTCGTCGTCCGAGCGCCGACGGCCATGGCCAGGTATCTGGCGGCCAAGGGCTCGGTGGTCGTCAACGGCGTGTCGCTGACGACCAATTCGGTGCGCGACGTCGAGGACGGCTGCGTGTTCTCGATCAACCTGATTCCGCACACGCTCGCCGTGACGACGCTGGGCCAGCTGGCCGCCGGTGCGAAGGTCAATCTGGAGATCGACCTGATCGCCCGCTATGTCGAGCGCATGCTGGGTACGGAGCACCGCGGATGACCACGATTTCTTCGGTACAGGACATCATTGCCGACATCCGGGCCGGCAAGATGGTCATCCTCGTCGACGAGGAAGACCGTGAGAACGAAGGCGACCTGGTCATGGCCGCCGAGTTCGTCACGCCGGAGGCGATCAATTTCATGGCCAAGTACGGCCGTGGCCTGATCTGTCTGACGCTGTCCGCCGAGCGCGGCAAGCAGCTCAATCTGCCGCTGATGGTGAGCCAGAACGGTTCCGGTCACGGCACCAACTTCACCGTTTCGATCGAGGCGGCCGAGGGCGTGACGACCGGCATCTCGGCGTACGACCGGGCGCTGACGATCAAGAAGGCCGTTGCTTTCGACGCCAAGCCGGGCGATCTGGTGTCGCCGGGCCACGTGTTCCCGCTGCTGGCCCAGCCTGGCGGCGTGCTGGTCCGCGCAGGTCATACCGAGGCCGGCTGCGATCTGGCCCAGCTCGGCGGTCTGCAGCCGGCGTCGGTGATCTGCGAGATCATGAACGACGATGGCACCATGGCGCGACTGCCGCAGCTGCTCGAGTTTGCCGCGGAGCATGACCTCAAGGTCGGCACGATCGCCGATCTGATCCATTACCGCAGCCAGACCGAATCGCTGATCGAGATCGCCGGCCGCCGCGAAGTCGAAACCGCCGCGGGACCGTTCGAGCTCGTGGTGTTCCGCGATACGCTGTCGACGGCAACCCACCTGGCCCTCGTCAAGGGCCGGCCGCAACAGGGCAGCGAAACGCTGGTACGCGTGCACGAGCCGCTGTCGGTGGTCGACTGGATCGACCTCGGCGGCAGCAATCACTCGTGGGACGTCCGCGCATCGCTCGAGGCGATCAACCGTGCAGGCTGTGGCGTGATGGTGCTGCTGCACCGCACCGAAAGCGGCGAAGACCTGCTGGCGCGTGCCCTGCCCGAACTCGGGCTGAACAAGGTGCGCCGCTGGGATCTGCGGACCTACGGCATTGGCGCACAGATGCTGCGCGCCTTGGGTGTCGGCAGGATGCGTCTGCTGAGTCCCGAACGCAAGATGCCGAGCATGGCCGGCTTCGGGCTCGAGGTCACCGGCTTTGAAACCCCCTGAATCTGCAGAATTTTCTTCCAGGAAGACACCATGAGCTTTGTCCCGAATCGTGACCAGACCCTGCCGCCGCTGGATGGTCGCGGCCTGCGCGTCGGCATCGTGACCTGCCGTTTCAACGAAAACATCACCACTGCGCTGCGTAACGCTTGCGTCGACGAACTGCTTCGCCTCGGCGTGGCGCCGGATGCCGTCGACGAATTCGCCGTACCCGGCGCGCTCGAAGCGCCGCTGGCATTGCAACTGCTGGCGAATACAGGGCGCTACGACGCCCTGGTGACGCTCGGCTGCATCATCCGCGGCGAGACCTATCACTTCGAGCTTGTGGCCAACGAGTCCGGTGCCGGGGTGACCCGTGTCGGTCTCGATGCCGCGATCCCGATTGCCAATGCCATCCTCACCGTCGAAAACGATGAGCAGGCCGAGGCACGCAAGACCGACAAGGGCATCGATGCCGCCCGAGTCGCCGTAGAAATGGCCCAACTTAAGAAAGCGTTAACAGCATGAGCGAACACGAACAGCAAGCAAACACCCCGCCGGCGAAGCCGAAATCGGCCCGCCGCCGCGCCCGCGAATTCGCGGTGCAGGGCCTGTACCAGTGGAACCTGACCGGCGACACCGTCAACAACATCGAAAAATTCCTGCGCGAAAGCAGCCCGCAGTTCGCGCGTGCCGACGAAGCACTGTTCCGTGCGGTCATGTACGGCGCAATCAAGGAGTCGGCCGACCTGATCAAGCTGCTCACGCCGCATGTCGACCGTCCGCTCGAAGAGGTCAGTCCGGTGGAGGCTGCGGTGCTGCTCGCCGGCGCGTTCGAGATCGTCCACATGCCGGAAACGCCGTATCCGGTGATCATCAACGAAGCGATCGAACTGGCGAAGACCTTTGGCGGTAGCGACGGCCACCGCTTCGTCAACGGCGTGCTCGACAAGCTTGCGGCTGCGGTACGGGCTGACGAAGTCGACGCGATCCGCGCCAAACGCCGCGGCTGAGCGTGAACGAGTTCGACCTGATCGGCCGGTACTTCGCGCGCCCGGCGCGCACGGCCCTGCTCGGTGTCGGTGACGATTGCGCCTTGCTGCCGTCTCCTCCGCCTGGCGAGGTGCTGGCGGTTTCGGTCGACATGCTGGTCGAGGGCCGGCATTTCTTTGCCGGCAGCGATCCGCGCGCCCTGGGGCACAAGACACTGGCGGTCAATCTGTCCGACCTCGCCGCGATGGGCGCGAGCCCGGCGTGGTTCACGCTGGCACTGGCCCTGCCGGGTGCCGACGCCGCCTGGCTGGCGGCCTTTTCCGGGGGGCTGTTTGCACTGGCCGACACCGCCGGTATCGAACTCGTCGGAGGGGATACGACCCGAGGACCGCTGACGATGTCGGTTCAGGTCGCTGGCCACGTGCCCGCTGGTGGTGCTCTCCGCCGCGACGGCGCCCGGGCAGGCGATGACGTCTGGGTTTCCGGACATCTCGGTGCAGCTGCGATGGCGGTTCAGCACCGCGCCGGCGGAATCGTCCTGACGGATGAGATGCTCGCCGTGTGCGCCGCACGGCTGGACTGGCCCGAGCCAAGACTGGCGCTGGGCCTGTCCTTGCGCGCGCATGCAACGGCCGCACTCGACGTTTCCGATGGCCTGGTCGGTGATCTGGCGCATATCTGCGAGCAATCGAATCTCGGGGCAGACGTCGACTGGCTGAGTGTGCCGGTCGATCCGGTGTTGCAGACTCTGCCGGAGGCAGCACGGCAGCGCGCAGCGCTGTCGGGCGGTGACGATTACGAACTGTGCTTTACCGCGGCACCCTCGGCCCGCTCCGCAATCGATGCGCTGTCCGATGAACTGGGTCTCCCGCTGACCCGGGTCGGTATCATGCGCCCCGGCAAGGACGTAACGGTTCGCGATGCGGCGGGACATCCGCTGGACACGCGCCAGGGCGGCTTCGACCACTTTTCCCCGTCATGAAATCAAACGACCACGCCGTGTCGCCAATCCTTCACCCCGATTGGCGCTTTCTGCTGCGTCATCCGGCGCATTTCATTGCGCTGGGTTTCGGTAGCGGTCTGCCCCGCAAGGCACCGGGAACCTGGGGGACGCTGGCCGGCCTGCCGTGTTGTGCACTGCTGCTGGCATGGCTTACACCATTGCAGCTCGCCTGGCTCTGCATACCGGCATTTGTCCTCGGTACCTGGGCTGCCGGCGTCGCCGGGCGGGCGCTGGGTGTTCATGATCATGGCAGCATCGTCATCGACGAGATTGTCGCGATCTGGCTGGTGCTGGCCACCGTGCCGCAGACCGTCAGCGGCTGGATCGCTGCCTTTGTCGTCTTCCGGGTATTCGACATCGTCAAGCCGTGGCCGATCCGCAGCCTTGATGCCCGCGTGCCGGGCGGCTTCGGCGTGATGGTCGACGACCTGCTGGCTGCCGGGTATACGATCGCCGTGCTGTGGGGGCTGATGCACTTCTGGCCGGCTTCGCTGAGTTACTGATCCGGCCGACAGGCGCTTTCACCGACGTCACGTCTCAAACCCAAAAAAAAAGCGACCCCGCGGGGTCGCTTTTTATCTTGCAACGCTGAATCAGCGCAGCTGGCCGAGCAGGGCGGACAGCAGTTTGTTGCGCGTGTCCGGATCGACGGCCGCACCGTCCTTGCCGGTCACGGTCAGCGTCGTCTGGTTGACGCCTTCCTGCAGGTGGACTTCGTAATCCTTCGGGACCGGCGTCTTGTTGCCCTTGTCGTCCTTTTGCCAGAAGGCCAGCGACGAGAAGAAGCTGTTGCTTTCTTCCTTGCCGATGTCTTCCGCCGCGCGATGGACGTAGTACACACCCTTGCTGCGGTCGCGGTCAGCAACGACGAAGCCGACGCGGTCCAGCGCCAGGCCGACACGGCGCCAAGCGCGGTCGAAGTTGTCGTTGATCTTGAGTGCGGATGCATCGTCGGTCAGCGAAGCGAAGACCTGGGTATTGACCGGTTTCTTCACGACGGTTGTCGCCTGCTCTTCGGTCATGCCGAAGCGCTGCAGCATCAGCGCGAGCATCTCGGCTTCGAGTTCCGGATCGGCCTTGCGTGGTACCCAGATGGTCTTGCTGTCCGACACATTGGATCCCAAGCGTGTCGTGTCGGTATCGCCGGTGTCCTTGTAGACCTCCTGCATGCCGCGATGCGACAGGTAGATTTCGGTCGTGCCCGGCTGCGAGCCCGGCTCGACGCGGGTGCGGAACTTGTCGAGTTCGCCGGTCGAGATGAAGCTGTCCGCGACCTTGCGCAGCAGCTTGGTGACCCAGTCGGCTGGCAAGTTGGCGCGGTTTTCCAGCCAGTCGGTTTCCATGATTCCGAGCTGCGGATTGTCGATCTTCAGCAGGAAGCCGTTGTCCAGCCAGAACTGGTGGATTTCGGGCCACAGCTTCTTGGGGTCACCCTGAACCACCAGCCAGCGCTGGCCGCCGGCTTCGACCATTTTGGCCTTGGTCGAATCCGTGAGTGCGATTTCCGACGCGGAGCCGCTGGTCTTGACACCAACAGCGGCCGTGGCCGACGCCGCAGTGGCGGCAGGCTGCTGGGTGTTCACTGCCGAGACACTGTTGCCGCGCTCCGGCACGGTGTAACCCGGATTGGCAGCAGGCGAAGTCAGGTCCGGCGGAACTTCGAGCGTGTTGTTCGACAGGTTGTCGCTACCGGAGCGGTAGTCGACCTTGCGTTGCAGCATCATTTGGTCGCTGGAGCAGCCGGCAAGGCTGATGGCGATGGCGATCGGGATCAGGCGGAAAAGCGGTTTCATTCAGATTCTTCGCTAAGGTTGGGCGCGGCTTACAGCACGCCAGCGGCTTGCATGGCCTGGCGGACGGCAGTATGGGCGCCGTCGGACAAGCGGGTCAACGGCAGGCGGATGCCGGACGGGATCAGCCCCATCTGTTCGAGCGCCCATTTCACCGGAATCGGATTGGCTTCGACGAACAGGTGCTTGTGCAGACCCTGGAGCTGATCGTTAAGTTCACGCGCGCTGGCGATATCGCCCGCCAGTGCGGCCTTGCACATCCGTGCCATCAGGCGCGGTGCGACGTTGGCGGTCACCGAAATCACACCGTGGCCGCCCTGGAGGATGAAGGCCATCGTCGAGGCATCGTCGCCGCTCAGCAGGGTAAAGCCTTTGGGCGCCAGCTTGGTCAGTTCGGCTGCACGTTCAAGGTTGGCGGTTGCGTCCTTGATCCCGACGATGCCGGCCACTTCGGACAGGCGCAGCGCGGTGTCGTTCGAGAGGTCGGAAATGGTCCGGCCGGGCACGTTGTACAGCAGGGTGGGCAGGCCGCTTTCTTCGGCGATGGCGCGGAAGTGCAGGTACATGCCTTGTTGGGTCGGCTTGTTGTAGTAGGGCACGACCGACAGGCCGTAATCGGCACCGACGGCGAGGGCGCGTTTGGACAGATGGATGGCTTCGCGGGTCGAGTTGGCTCCGGTACCGGCCACGACCGGAACGCGTCCGGCGGCCTGCTCGACGACGACACGGATGATTTCGATATGCTCTTCGACGTCGACGGTCGGCGATTCGCCGGTCGTGCCGACGGCGACGAGGCCGTTGGTGCCTTCGGCAATGTGCCAGTCGACGAGCTTGCGCAAGCTCGCAAAATCAAGGCTGCCGTCTTCAAACATCGGGGTGGCCAGTGCCACCAAACTACCTGTCAACATGCCCGCGTACCCGCTCTGGTCATTAAACGATCAGCCGGCATTCTAACCCGCTGCCGGCTCGGGCGGAAACCCGCTTGGGCCTCAAACATCGCGCTTGCCGAAGCGCCGGAGCAGCCATGCGCCGAGGTCGTCGAGCCAGGTGAAGACCACCGGGACGACAACCAGCGTCAGCAAGGTCGAGGTGATGACGCCACCGATGATGGCATGCGCCATCGGCGCACGCTGCTCCGAGCCTTCACCCAGTGCAAACGCCAAAGGCAGCATGCCGACGACCATGGCCGCCGTGGTCATCAGGATCGGCCGAAGACGGACCCGCCCGGCTTCGGCAATCGCGTCGATCCGGTTCATGCCTTCGCGGCGCAGGTGGTTGACGAAGTCGACCAGCAGGATCGCATTCTTGGTCACCAGCCCCATCAGCATGATTACGCCGATGATCGAGAAAATGTTCAGCGTACTGCGCCACAGCAGCAGCGCCAGCAGCACACCGACCAGCGACAGCGGCAGTGACGTCATGATCGCGAAGGGCTGGAGGAAATGACCGAACTGCGACGCCAGAATCATGTAGATGAAGATCACGCCGAGCAGCAGCGCAGCCAGCGCGTAGCCGGCCGATTCCTTCATGCTCTTGGTATCGCCGCCGGCGACGAAACGGTAACCCGGCGGCAGCTTGAATTCGGCCTGCAGTTTGTCGATGTCGCGCTGGACCTCGCCGGTGGTCCGGCCGGTCACGTTGGCGGTGATGTTCGACTCGCGGAACAGGTTTCGGCGGTTGATCTGCACCGGGCTCTCCGATGACCGGACCGTGGCGATCTCTGTCAGCGGGACCAGCACCGGCAGGCCGGCACCGTCGCGCAGCGAACTGGTGAAGTACACGCCTTCGAGGCTGGCGCGGTTGGCGCGTGCCTCGGCGGCCAGCCGGACGTTGACGTCGTAGCTTTCACCGTCCGGCGCCAGCCATGTGCCGCTTTCCTCGCCGGCAACCAGCGGTCGCAGGGCGTTGCCGATCTGGCTCAGGTCGAGGCCGAGGCTGGCTGCGCGGTCGCGGTTGATGTCGACATCGAGCGCCGGCCGGGCGGCTTTCATGCTCGACTCGACGTCGACGAGGCCGGGAATCTTGCCAAGCCGGGCGGTGAAGTCGCGGCTCAGTTCGCCCAGCCGGGTCAGGTCGGTGCCCTGCAGCGAGATCTGGATCGCCTTGCCTTCCGGGCCGCCACCGCCCAACGGCATCAGCGAGCGGATCGATACGCCGGCGATCGACGCGATCCGGGTGCGGAACGCGGCAATCAGTTCGTTCTGGCTGCGCTGGCGATCCTTTTTCGGCGTCAGCATGATCACCATGCGCGCGCTGTTCTTGCCCTGCGCACCGCCGGTATTGATCGCCGTATAGGTCTCGCGCACTTCCGGAAATGCTTTCAGCGCCGCTTCGACCTGGCGGGTTTTGGCCGCCGTGTAGTCGAGCGACGAGCCGACCGGTGTTTCGAACTGCAGCGACACCTTGGACAGGTCGGGCTTCGGGACGAATTCGGCGCCGATGAAGCGGGCCAGCATGAAGGCCGCGACCAGACTGGCCACCGCCAGGCCGATCACGGCCATCCGGTGCGCCAGACTCCAGCGGATCAGCGCGCTGTAGCGTGTTGCCAGCCAGTCCATACCGTTCTCGAAGGCGTCGAGCACGCGTCCGAGCGGGCGTTTTCCGCCATGGACGTGCGGATCGGACCAGATCGACGACAGCATTGGATCGAGCGTGAACGAGACGAACATCGAGATCAGCACCGCCGCGCACACGGTCAGGCCGAACTGGTGGAAGAACTTGCCGATGATGCCGCCCATGAAACCGACCGGCAGGAACACCGCGACGATGGTCGACGTGGTCGCCAGCACGGCGAGACCGATTTCGCGGGTGCCGTCGATGGCCGCGTTGTAGTGGTCCTTGCCGAGTGCGGCATGGCGGACGATGTTTTCGCGCACGACGATCGCGTCGTCGATCAGCAGTCCGATGCACAGCGACAGTGCCATCATCGTCATGACGTTGATCGTGAATCCGGCGATGTACAGGGCGAAAAAGGTGCCGATCAGTGCCACAGGCAGCGTCAGCCCGGTGATCACCGTGCTGCGCCACGAGCCGAGGAAGACGAAGACGATGGCGATCGTCAGCAGGGCACCTTCGATCATCGTCGTCTTGACGTCGGCAAGCGATGCGCGGATGCCTTCGGCGTTGTCGCTCAGGACCGACAGTTTGATGCCTTCACCGGCGTACTCTTTGTTGAGCCGGTCCATCTCGGCGCGGATCCGGTCGCTGACCTCGACGGTATTGGCGCCGTTGATCTTCTTGATGTCGATGGAAATGGCACGCTGACCATTGACCAGCGCCAGGCTCTCTTCCTCGGCCTGGCCGTCGCGCACCGTGGCGATGTCGCCGAGGTAGGCGGGGGCACCGTTGCGCCAGGCGACGATGACCTTGGCAAAGTCGGACGGCGTTTTCAGGCGCCCCTTGATCTGGACGACCTCTTCGCGGCCGCGCGCCTGGATCGTTCCGACCGGCACTTCGGCATTCTGCGCCCGCAGTGCGGCCATCACGTCGTTGACGCCGATTTTCAGCTCGGCGAGTTTTTCCGGCCGCAGCACGACTTCGATCTGGCGGGTAATTGCACCGACAAGCTCGGCCTGACCGACGCCCTGGATGGTTTCGAAGCGTTTCTTGAAAACCTGCTCGGCCCGGCTGGTCAGCTCGCGCGGGCTGAGCCGGTCCGAGCGCAGCACCAGCGAGGCGATCGGCAGGTCGTCCGGACTGTAGCGGCTGATCGTCGGCGTCTTGACCTCGTCGCGAAAACCCGGTGTGACCGCCGCGACTTTTTCGCGAACGTCCTGCACCGCGATTTCCGGCTCGACCGACAGGTCGAACTGCGCGACAACGACCGACAGCCCCTGATACGAGAACGAAAACAGCTCGTCGAGCCCGTTGACGGTGTTGAGCGATTCCTCGATTTTCTTGGTGACGTCGGATTCGACGATCTCCGGCGACGCGCCGGGATAGGACGTACTGACAACGACGACCGGAAACTTGACGTCCGGCAGCTCCTCGACCGGCAGGCGCTTGATCGAGAACAGCCCCAGTACCAGCAGCGACAGCATCATCATCGTCGCAAATACGGGGTTCTGGATGCTGACACGGGTGAACCACATCGATGGGCTCCTGGCCGGATCGCCGGTGCGGGCGACAGGCGGACTGTGTATTTAGCGGCCGGATTGCGCAGGCGCGGCGGGCAGCTTCACGAGGGTGCCGGCGGCAAGCTGGACGTTGCCGGCGAGGACGATAGCATCGGGTTTGAGCCCGCTGGCGATTTCGACCCGTGATCGGCGCTCGTCACGGGCGCCGATACTGACGGTATGGCGCACCAGTTTGCCGGCTTCGATCGCGAGTACGTACTGCTGGCCGTTCTCGTCGTGGACCGCCGGTAACGGCAGGTTCAGTACCGACGCGTGCGTGGCGACCTCGATGGCCCCCTGTGCAAACAGTCCGCTGCGCAAGGCGTCGTCCTGCCGGTCGATGCGGATGTAGACCGGCACGGCCTTGGACGCATCGTTGACGCTGGGATTGATGCGGGCGATATGCCCGGTGTACTGGTTCGGGAAGCCGTCGATGCCAAAGTGGACGACTTGCTCGGGGGCGATTTCACCGATACGCCGGGCAGGCACATTGGCGACCAGCTCCAGACTGCCAAGGTCGACCACGGTCAAGAGCTTGCCGTTGATGCCGACGTGCTGGCCGGGATCGACGAAGCGTTCGGCGACGACGCCGTCGAACGGGGCACTGATCACCGCCTTGGCCAATGCCTGCTGTGCCAGACCCAGTTGGGCCTCCGCAGCGTGCGTATCGGCGACGGCCGACTGCAACTGGTTCTGCGTGGTATCGAAGGCGTTTTTTGAAATGAAGTTCTGCTTGAGCAGGTCCTGATTGCGTTCACTCAGCTTCCGACTGTAGGCAAGCAGGTCGCGGCTCTTGGCAAGTTGGGCCTGCGCGACCGCCAGCTGGCGCGCCAGGTCCTCCGCGTTCAGCCGGGCCAGTACCTGGCCGCGACGGACACGCTGGCCCGGCCGGACGTCGACCGAGGCAACCTGGCCTTCGACCTGAGCGGTGATCGTCGTCTGCTGTTCGGCCTGCAGTGTGCCGGTGATCGCCAGCGTATGGGTGACGTCGCCGCGTTCGACACGCACGACATCCTCGGGCGCGAGTTCGATGGTCGCGGGCTTGGCATCCGGCGTGGCCGGCGGGGGTGCTTTGTGAGCGACGGCGGCAATCAGCACGCCAGCGGCAATGAAGGCCAGCACGGCGACCAACAGCGTGCGGGGACGCAGTTTCATCGGCCTGAATCCTTGGGTGAGCAGGGGGTCCAGCGCCGCATTCTAATCGTACTGGGGGCGTGTGAACCAGACGGTTCACGGTGACAACAATCTAGCCGATCGTCAGATCCACGATTTCCGAGGCGGCGATGTGGTCCTGGCTGGCGCCAAGGATGCGCTCGATCAACGCCTGCCGTCTCGACGCATCAAGGTGACGGCTGCTGTTCTCGACAAATTTCTCGATCAGGTGGGGGCGTGCCTCGTCTCGCCGCCGCCGGTGGCCGAGTGGCAGTTCGACCGTGGCAACAAGGTCGGGACTGCCGTCGTCGAAACGGACGCGGATGCCGTTGGCGATGCTGCGGCGCTGCGGGTCGAGATAGTCGCGACTCCATTGCGGATTCTCGGCGACCGACATTCGCGCACGCAGCCGTTCGATGCGCGGGTCGCCGCCGACATCATCTTCGTAGTCGGCCGCGGTCAGATCGCCGCGTAGCAGGGCGACCGCGGTCATGTACTGCAAACAGTGATCGCGTGCGGCAGGATTGGTCAGCGGCCCGTCGCGCGCAATGATGCGCAGCGCGGCTTCGGTTGTGGTGAGCTCGATGGCGGCGATGTTGCCAAAGCGCCCGACCAGTTGCGGGTGCAGCTGGATCGCCGCTTCGACGGCCGTCTGTCCATGGAACTCTGCAGGGTGGGCCACCTTGAACAGAATGTGTTCCATGACGTAGCTGGAGAGCGGTTGCGCCAGTGTGACCGTCTGTCCGCGAAAGGCCGCGTCCTGGAAGCCCCAGGTCGGGGTGGTGATCGATGTCGGGTAGCCGAGCTCTCCCTTGTGGGTCAACAGCGCCAGCCAGACCGCACGGCTCGCAGCATCGCCGGCGGCCCATGATTTGCGCGGGCCGGCGTTGGGTGCATGGCGGTAAACCCGCAGGGGCGTACCGTCGAGCCAGGTGTGCGACAGCGCATTGATCACGTCGTCGCGACCGCCGCCGAGCAGGCGCATCGTCACGGCACTGCTGGCCACTTTGACCAGCAGGACGTGATCGAGACCGACGCGGTTGAAGGCGTTGTCCAGCGCCAGCACGCCCTGGATTTCGTAGGCTTGCACCATGGCGTGCAACAGATTGCCGAGCGTGATCGTCCGGCCGTTGCGGCACTGCCAGTCGGCGATCGCCAGTAGCGCTCCGATGTTGTCGGACGGATGGGCCCATTCCGCGGCCAGCCAGGTGTCGTTGTAATCGAGCCAGCGGATCAGTGTCGTCGCATCGAACGCGGCCTTGACCGGATCAAGTTGCTCGCCACTACCGATAACCCGTGCGCCTTTGGGGATGCGTGTTCCCGGCAGGACGGGACCGAGCAGGCGGGTGCAGGCCGGGTGGTCGAGTGCGGCGATGGCGCAGCCGATGCTGTCGAGCAGACTGAGCCTTGCCGTGTCGACGGCTTCGCCGCTCGGCGTGAATGGCTGGCAAACGTAGTCGGCAATGGTCTGCATGACCGCGTCGGCGTGGCAGGGGGACAGACTCACGCGCTTCGCTCCTCGATGGCGGGAACCCGACGCTCGTCCGGCCCGGTGTAGACGGCCGTCGGCCGGATGATCTTGCCGCTGCCGCGTTGTTCGATGGCGTGGGCTGCCCAGCCGGCGCAGCGGGCGATGACGAACAGTGGCGTGAACAGTTCGGTGGGAATCCCCAGCATGTGATAAGCCGGCGCCGCATACCAGTCCAGATTGGGAAAGAGCGCCTTGTCACGCTGCATGACGGATTCGATGCGTTCGGCAATGTCGAACAGGCGGGGATTGCCGCCACTCTGGCACAAACGCTGTGCGATCGATTTGATGATCGGGCTGCGCGGATCGGCACGGGTGTAAACCGGATGGCCGAAGCCGATGACGACTTCATGCTGATTGAGCCGGTGGACGATATCCGTTTCGGCCTCGTCGGCCGTGTCGTAACGGGCAATGATGTCCATGGCGACTTCGTTGGCGCCACCGTGTTTGGGGCCCTTGAGTGCACCAATTCCGGCGCAGACGGCGCTGTAAAGGTCCGCGCCGGTGCTGGCGACGACGCGGTTGGCAAAGGTCGATGCGTTGAATTCGTGTTCGGCATACAGGATCAGCGACTGGTCCAGCGCCCGAATGTGCTCCGGTAGCGCGGGCTGACCGCGCAACAGATGCAGGAAGTGTGCCGCCACACTCGAAGCGTTGGTGGCCGTGTCGATCCGGCGACCATGGCGACTGAAGTGGTACCAGTAGAGCAATAGCGACGGCAGGGCCGAAAGCAGCCGGTCCGCGATGTCACGAGCCCCCGCGGTACCATGTTCGTCCTTTTCCGGCAGGACACAACCCAAAGCCGATACGCCGCTGCGCAACGCATCCATCGGATGGGTGGCGGCCGGAATATGTTCCAGGGCCGTGATGACTTCGCGTGGCAGTCCTCGCGATTCACCGAGTTGTTGCCGATACTGAGCCAGCGCCGCTTCGTCAGGCAGGCGTCCGTGGATCAGGAGATACGCTACCTCCTCGAAAGCGCAGCCTTGCGCCAACTCAAGGATCGGGTAACCCCTGTAGTGTAAGTTGTCACCATTCCGCCCCACGGTGCAAATGGCTGTCTCGCCAGCAATGATTCCGGAAAGCGAAACCGACTTTTTCGGGGGAGGCGATGACGGGGCTTCCATGGCGTATCTCCAGTCAGCGTGGCGGTTGTCTGGCGGTATGGCTGACGCTGCGGCTGGATTTCGCCCGTGTATTCATCAGGATAAGTGATTTCCCTTGCTGAATGACGTGGGATGGATTGCCAGAGTCCGGTTACAAGTGGAAAAATCAGCCGCGCCATGCCGGAAGTACTAATTTATTTACGTTAGTCTTTGGTTCAAATGTCATTTTATTTGACATGAAGTCAGACAAGAGGCGGAATGTGCAAGGCAAGCGGGCGGCAAAAAGCCCGGGTAGGTAGTAGTCACTATCGGTGACGCCGTTTCCATCAGGAAGCGGCTCGTCAGGTGGAGGCGGGGTCACTCGGTGGCGTCCTGCTGTGAACGCGATAAAGGGGGTAGGGTGTGAACGTTCTAGGGTATTTACAGAAAATCGGCCGCGCGCTGATGGTGCCGGTGGCAACGCTGCCGGCCGCCGCGATCCTGATGGGTATCGGTTATTGGATCGACCCGACGGGTTGGGGCGGCAACAGTGCGGTTGCCGCCTTCCTGATTACGGCAGGCGCCGCGATCATCGACAACATGCCGATCCTGTTTGCGGTTGGTGTGGCCTACGGTATGTCCAAGGACAAGGACGGTGCTGCGGCGCTGGCCGGCCTGGTTGGCTTCTATGTGCTGACCAAGCTGTGTTCTCCGGGCGCGGTTGCAATGATACAGGGGATCGATCCCAAGGCCGTTCCGGCTGCCTTCGGCAAGATCAACAACCAGTTCGTCGGTATTCTGACCGGTGTGATCACCGCCGAGCTCTACAACCGCTTCAGCCATGTCGAACTGCACAAGGCGCTGGCGTTCTTCAGCGGCAAGCGTCTGGTTCCGATCGTCACCTCGTTCGTGATGATTTTCGTTGCCTTTGCAATGATGATCATCTGGCCGGTGATCTACAACGGCCTCGTCCACTTCGGTGAAACGATCCAGGGCATGGGCAGTGCCGGTGCCGGTATCTACGCGTTCTTCAACCGCCTGCTGATTCCGGTCGGTCTGCACCACGCACTGAACTCGGTGTTCTGGTTCGACGTCGCCGGCATCAACGACATCCCGAACTTCCTCGGTGGCGCGAAGTCGCTGGCCGAAGGCAAGGCCGTGCTCGGTATCACTGGTCGTTATCAGGCCGGTTTCTTCCCGATCATGATGTTCGGTCTGCCGGGCGCTGCGCTGGCGATCTACCACGCTGCCAAGCCGGCGAACAAGGCGCGCGTTGCGTCGCTGATGATTGCCGCTGCATTCGCCGCGTTCTTCACCGGTGTGACCGAGCCGCTCGAATTCTCGTTCATGTTCGTTGCGCCGCCGCTGTACCTGCTGCACGCATTCCTGACCGGTGTGTCGGTGTACATCGCTGCTTCGATGCAGTGGATTGCCGGTTTCGGTTTCAGTGCCGGTCTGGTCGACATGGTGCTGTCGTCGCGTAACCCGCTGGCCCGTGACTGGTACATGCTGATCGCGCAAGGCATCGTGTTCTTCGTGATCTACTACGTGACCTTCCGTGCCGCAATCGGTGCCTTCAACCTGAAGACCCCGGGTCGCGAAGACGACGAAGTCGGCGGTGACGCTGCTGCTCCCGCTGCTGCGCCGGTTGCGTCGGACAACGCATCGCTGGCTGCCGGGTACCTGCAGGCCATCGGCGGTAACGCCAACCTCGCATCGATCGACGCATGCATCACCCGTCTGCGTCTGGGCGTGAAGGATTCGGCGCTGGTGGATGAAGCTGCGGCGAAGCGTCTGGGTGCGTCGGGTGTGGTTCGCTTGAACAAGGAAAACGTCCAGATCATCATCGGACCGAAGGCCGAGCTGGTTGCCGATGCGATGCGTGGCCTGAAGGGTGGTGTTGCCGCCGCTCCGGTAGCAGCAGCTGCCGCCGTCGCGGCACCGGCTGCCGCTCCGAAGGTCGCTGCTGGTGATCTGGTGCTGGTGTCGCCGATTACCGGTGATGTGGTGCCGCTGGAAGAGGTGCCGGATCCGGCATTTGCCAGCAAGGCTGTGGGCGAGGGCGTTGCAGTTCGTCCGACGGGCAAGCTCGTGGTCGCGCCGGTGGCGGGTACGATCGTCAAGATCTTCAACAGCAACCACGCGTTTGCACTGCTGGCCGACAACGGTGCCGAGCTGATCGTGCACATCGGTGTCGATACCGTGAAGCTGGGTGGTCAGGGCTTCAAGCGTCTGGCCGAGCAGGGTGCTCGTGTCAACGCGGGTGATCCGGTGCTTGAGCTCGATCTGGCTTACCTCGAGCAGAATGCCCAGTCGGTCATCAGTCCGGTGATCGTCAGCAACGTCGACCAGTTCGCCGGCGTGGCCAATGTCGCGACCGGTTCGGTGGTTGCCGGTCAGACCAAGCTGTACACGCTGAAGGCCAAGTAAGCGCTGCTGCCACCTCCGGGTGGTGCAATAAAAAACCCCGGTTCAGGCCGGGGTTTTTTTATTGCATCTGGTCTGGTTGGAATGGATGCATGCGTCAACTCCGGGCGTAAAAAAACGGGCCGCAAGGCCCGTTTTTCTGGTGAGGCGGATCAGCCCAGCAGGTGCTTGATCGCGTCACGTTCTTCCGACAGTTCCTTTGCAGTCGCATCCATGCGGGCGCGGCTGAATTCGCTGATCTCCAGACCTTCGACGATGGTGTACTTGCCATCCTTGCAGGTGACCGGGTAGCCGTAGATCAGGTCGCTGTAGCCGTACTCGCCGTTGGCCGGTACACCCATGGTGACCCAGTCGCCTTCCGGCGTGCCCAAGACCCAGTTGCGGATGTGGTCGATGGCGGCATTGGCGGCCGAAGCGGCCGACGACAGGCCGCGTGCCTTGATGATCGCGGCGCCGCGCTGTTGTACGGTCGGGATGAACTCGCCTTCGAGCCATTTCTGGTCGTTGATCAGACCGGCTGCGTTCTGGCCCTTCACTTCGGCGTGGAAGATGTCCGGGTACTGGGTGGCCGAATGGTTGCCCCAGATGATCATCTTCTTGACGTCGGTGACGGCATTGCCGGTCTTCTGGCCGATTTGCGTCAGTGCGCGGTTGTGGTCGAGGCGCATCATCGCGGTGAAGTTGGCCGGGTTCAGGTCCGGTGCGTTCTTCATTGCGATGTAGGCGTTGGTGTTGGCCGGGTTGCCGACCACCAGCACCTTGACGTCACGGCTGGCGACTTCGTTCAGGGCGCGACCCTGGGTGGTGAAGATGGCGCCGTTGGCTTCGAGCAGGTCCTTGCGTTCCATGCCCGGGCCGCGCGGGCGGGCGCCAACCAGCAGGGCGATGTCGGCGTCCTTGAACGCGACCTTCGGGTCGTCGCTCTGGATGATGCCGTGCAGCAGCGGGAATGCACAGTCGTCCAGTTCCATGACGACGCCGTTCAGTGCCGGCAGGCTGGGGGTGATGTCCAGCAGCTGCAGGATGACCGGCTGGTCCGGGCCGAGCATGGCGCCGGAAGCAATGCGGAACAGCAGGCTGTAGCCGATCTGGCCGGCTGCGCCGGTAACGGCGACGCGTACGGGTTTTTTCATTGGTTCACTCCGAAACTCGGCGGTTGTCCGCCGTCTACTGACTACGGCAATGCATCACAAAACGGCATTGCACGCATGAAAGGGGGTGTGCTTGAAACCGGGGCAGTTTATCACGCGATATCAGGCTGTGTGCAGGCTGCGGCGTTTCAGCCGACAAAGCGTCGTTCATCTGTTGTCTTATATAAGACTGTAGTAGACTCCGTGCCGACAACATGATAAAAAGCGTTCCACATACTTATGCGCAAGCTCACAGTTCAACCTCTCTACCGGCAAGTGATGCGGGAAGTGCTGGCCTCCGTCGAGGCAGGTGCTTGGCGCGAGGACGAGGCGTTGCCGAGCGAGATCGAGTTGGGCGAGCGCTTCGGCGTCAGTCAGGGGACGGTTCGCAAGGCGCTGGATGCGCTGGTAGCGGAAGGCTTGTTGTACCGGCGCCAGGGGGTCGGCACTTTCGTCGAGGGGGCCAATGATTTCCTTGCGCGCGGGCGCTTCACCGGCCTGTCCGGCGAAGGGGCCGAGGCGCCGAAGTTCGAGTTGCTCGGCTGCGTGAAGATCCACGCCGGTGAGCAGCTGGCCGAAATCCTCGGTCTGCGCCGCGGCGCTGCGCTGTGGCAGATTCGCCGGCATGTGCGTGTGGCGGGCGAGCTGGTCGGGATAGAGGAAATGCTGTTGCCGGAAGCCGGTTTTCCCGAGCTCGATGTCCGGCGGATTCGCGAACTGAAGGGCGACGTGCGCGAGCTGTGCTGGCGGGATTTCGGTGTGCGCCTGAAGGATGCCGAGGTGCGCTACAAGGCAATGCCGGCGTCACAGGCGGAGGCCAGACTGCTGCATTGCGAACTGAACGAGGCGCTGCTGCAGGTGGTCCGGCTGGCCAAGGATTTCGAAGGCCGTCCGCAAATGTGGAGCGTGGCGTGGATGAAGACCGAACGCTGGGCGTTCGAGCCGCCGGCGCAGATGCAGGCCTGAAGCGGGATGGAGTTGGGAAGGGTCGGGAAAGCCGCAGTGTGCGCCCGGCCCGGGTTTGACAGAATGTCGCCTGATGGTCGCGGTGTCGCGACAGCGGGCTCACAAAAGGTGCTGGCGAAAGCCGGCTTCAATACTCGGAGAGGAAAGCGCGTATGAATAAAACACGCCCCAAGCACTTGGCACTGTGGCAGATCAGGTTTCCCCTGCCTGCCATCGTGTCCGGCCTGCATCGCATCAGTGGTGCGCTGCTGGTTCTGTCGATCCCTTTCATTTTGTACGCGCTGGAAGGTTCGCTGTCCTCCGCTGAACGTTTTGCCGCCTTCAAGTCCTGCATCGGCAATCCCTTCGTCAAGCTCGGCCTGCTGGTCGTGCTGTGGGGGCTGCTGCATCACGCCTGTGCCGGTACCCGCTTCCTGCTGATGGACATCCACAAGGGTGTCGATCTGCCGACGGCGCGCCTCAGCGCCAAGCTCGTCATGGCTGTCAGTCTTGTCCTTACTGTCGTAATCGGGGTGGTCGCATGGTAAATCGCAAGGTTGTCGGCGCGCATTACGGTCTGCGCGACTGGCTGGTCCAGCGCGTGACCGCCGTCATCATGCTGGTTTACGGCATTGCCGTTGCCGCATTCGTTCTGTTCGCTTCGGGCGCTTCGTTCGAAGCCTGGCAGGCGCTGTTTGCCTGTACCTGGGTCAAGGTGCTGACCACCGTCACCATCGTCGCGCTGCTGTGGCACGCCTGGGTCGGTACCCGCGACATCTGGATGGATTACGCCTATCACACCGGCGTGCGTCTGACGCTGCATGTGCTGACGATCCTCTGGCTCGTCGCCAGCTTTGTTTACTCGGTTAAAGTCGTGTGGGGTGCGTAATGTCGGTTCCGGTTCGTAAGTTCGATGCAGTCATCGTCGGTGCCGGTGGCGCGGGCCTGCGCGCAGCGCTGCAATTGTCCGAAGCCGGCCTGAAGACGGCCGTCCTCTCCAAGGTGTTCCCGACCCGGTCGCACACCGTTGCCGCTCAAGGCGGTGTGTCGGCGTCGCTCGGCAATTCCGAGCCCGACCACTGGCACTGGCACATGTACGACACCGTCAAGGGCTCGGACTGGCTCGGTGACCAGGACGCGATCGAGTTCATGTGCCGCGAAGCACCGAATGTCGTTGTGGAGCTCGAGCACTTCGGCATGCCGTTCGACCGCAACGCCGATGGCTCGATCTATCAGCGTCCGTTCGGTGGCCACATGTCGAACTTCGGCGAGAAGCCGGTCCGCCGCGCCTGTGCCGCCGCTGACCGTACCGGTCACGCCATGCTGCACGCGCTGTACCAGCGCAACGTGCGCGCCAACACCCAGTTTTTCGTCGAATGGATGGCACTGGACCTCGTTCGCGACGAGCAGGGCAATGTCCAGGGCGTCGTCGCCATGGAAATGGAAACGTCGGAAGTTTACGTATTCCAGGCCAAGGCCACGCTGTTCGCGACCGGTGGTGCCGGCCGCATCTTCGCCTCGTCGACCAATGCTTTCATCAATACCGGTGACGGCCTCGGCATGGCGGCCCGTGCGGGCATCCCGCTCGAAGACATGGAGTTCTGGCAGTTCCACCCGACCGGCGTGGCCGGTGCCGGTGTGCTGATTACCGAAGGCGTTCGCGGCGAAGGCGGCATCCTGCGCAACTCGGCCGGCGAGCGCTTCATGGAGCGTTACGCACCGAACGCCAAGGATCTGGCCTCGCGTGACGTCGTATCGCGCGCCATGGTCACCGAGATCAACGAAGGTCGCGGCTGCGGTCCGAACAAGGATCACGTGCTGCTCGACATTACCCACCTGGACCCGGAAGTCATCAAGTCCAAGCTGCCGGGCATCCGCGAAATCTCGATCAAGTTCGCCAACGTCGACCCGATCAAGGCACCGATCCCGGTCGTGCCGACCTGCCACTACCAGATGGGCGGCATTCCGACCAACTACAAGGGCGAAGTCATCGTCGACGAGAAGCCGGTGACCGGTTTCTACGCCGCCGGCGAAGTGGCCTGCGCCTCGGTGCACGGTGCCAACCGCCTCGGTACCAACTCGCTGCTCGACCTGCTGGTGTTCGGCAAGAGCTCGGGCAACTCGATGATCGACTTCATCAAGACGGCGCCGAAGGATCTGCCGCCGCTGGCGATTGGCGACGTCGAGCGTTCGCTGGCCCGCGTCGAGCGTCTGAACCAGCAGAGCAACGGTACGCAGGTCAACGATGCCCGTGCCGCAATGCAGGCCACCATGCAGAAACACTGCGGCGTGTTCCGCTTCAAGGACATGCTGGCCGAAGGCGTGGCGAAGATTCTGGAAGTCGAAAAGATGGTCAAGACCATCGAGATCGCCGACAAGTCCAGGACCTTCAACACCGCACGTCTCGAAGCGCTGGAGCTCGAAAACCTGATCGAAGTCGCCAAGGCGACGATGATCTCGGCCGATGCCCGCACCGAATCGCGCGGCGCCCACGTCCGTGACGACGCCGAAGACACCCCGGAACGCCCGAACGGCCGTGACGACCAGAACTGGCTCAAGCACACGCTGTGGCATCGCGACGGCAACCAGCTGAAGTACAAGCCGGTGACCATGAAGCCGCTGTCGGTCGATACGATCGCCCTGAAGACCCGCTCCTACTGAGGGGAATGCATCAATGACTACCCGTACCGTCAAATTCAGCATCTACCGCTTCGATCCGGAAAAGGACGCGAAGCCGTACATGAAGGACTACACCGTCGAACTCGACTCGACCGACCGCAAGCTGCTCGACGCACTGGTCAAGCTCAAGGTCGTGGACGACGCGATCTCGTTCCGCCGCTCGTGCCGCGAAGGCGTCTGCGGTTCGGACGCGATGAACATCAACGGCAAGAACGGTCTGGCTTGCGTGACCGACATCGATACGCTCAAGCAGCCGATCCAGATCCGTCCGCTGCCGGGCCTGCCGGTGGTGCGCGACCTGATCGTCGACATGACCCAGTTCTTCAAGCAGTACCACTCGATCAAGCCGTACGTGATCAACGACACGCCGGCGCCGGATCGCGAGCGCCTGCAGTCGCCGGAAGATCGCGAAGAGCTGAACGGCCTGTACGAATGCATCCTGTGCGCGTGCTGCTCGACGTCCTGTCCTTCGTTCTGGTGGAACCCGGACAAGTTCGTCGGGCCGGCCGGCCTGCTCGCCGCCTATCGCTTCATTGCGGATACCCGCGATACGGCGACCAACGAGCGTCTGGATAATCTGGAAGACCCGTACCGGCTGTTCCGCTGCCACTCGATCATGAACTGCGTCGACGTCTGCCCGAAGGAACTCAATCCGACCAAGGCGATCGGCAAGATCAAGGATCTGATGGTCAAGCGCATCGCCTGATCACGGATCGGTCGATTTGAAAAGGGGAAGTACGGCATGGAAGAAGTAGAGCTGAAACGCATCCTGTGGCGCTCGCGCCGCGGCCTGCTGGAGCTGGATCTGCAGCTGGAGCGTTTTGTTGCCGAGGTGCTGCCGACGCTGTCGGAGGCCGAGCTGGCGCTCTACGGGGACGTGCTGCTGCTTCCCGACCAGGATTTCCTGGCCTACGTGAACGGTGCGGTCGCATGTCCCAATGCGCGACTCGTGCCGATGATCGAGCGCATCCGCGCAGCACAACGATAACGGTGGCGGGCCCGATCCCGCACCCAACCTGGAGCCTATAGAGATGGAAAACAAGGTCACCCTGACTTACAAGAACGGCGAGCAGTCGATCGATCTGCCGGTGCTGCCGGCGACGCTCGGCCCGAGCGTGGTCGACATCCGTACCTTTTCGAAGACCGGCATGTTCACCTTCGACCCGGGCTTTCTTGCCACGTCGGCGTGCGAGTCGCAGATCACCTACATCGACGGTGACCTTGGCCAACTCTATTACCGCGGTTATCCGATCGAGCAACTGGCCGAACACTCGGACTACCTCGAGTCGTGCTACCTGCTGATCTACGGCGAGCTGCCGACCAAGCAGCAAAAGGAAGACTTCGTTCGCGTCGTCACCAAGCACACTATGGTGCACGACCAGATGACCCGCTTCTTCCAGGGTTTCCGTCGTGACGCACATCCGATGGCCATGATGGTCGGCGTGACCGGCGCACTGTCGGCGTTCTACCAGGACAGCCTCGACATCAACGATCCGGAGCACCGTCGTGTGGCGATCTATCGCCTGATCTCGAAGATCCCGACGATCGCCGCGATGTGCTACCGCTACAACCAGGGCCTGCCGTTCCAGTACCCGCGCAACGATCTGGGCTACACCGCCAACTTCCTGCACATGATGTTCTCGACGCCGTGCGAGCCGTACGAGCCGAACCCGGTGCTGGTGAAGGCACTCGACCGCATCCTGATCCTGCACGCCGACCATGAACAGAACGCGTCGACCTCGACCGTGCGTCTGGCCGGTTCGTCGGGTGCCAACCCGTTCGCATGTATCGCCGCCGGTATCGCCTGCCTGTGGGGCCCGTCGCACGGCGGCGCCAACGAAGCCGTGCTGAAGATGCTCGACGAGATCGGCTCGGTCGAGAACGTTCCGGCGTTCATGGAAGGCGTGAAGAACAAGACCCACAAGCTGATGGGCTTCGGTCACCGCGTCTACAAGAACATGGATCCGCGTGCAGCGATCATGAAAGAGACCTGCGACGAAGTGCTGAAGGAACTCGGTCTCGAAAACGATCCGAAGTTCAAGCTGGCGATGGCGCTGGAAAAGATCGCGCTGGAAGACCCGTACTTCATCGAGCGCAAGCTGTACCCGAACGTCGACTTCTACTCGGGCATCGTGCTGACCGCCCTCGGCATTCCGGTGTCGATGTTCACGGTGATCTTCGCGCTGGCCCGTACCGTCGGCTGGATCAGCCACTGGAACGAAATGATTTCGGATCCGGCAATGAAGATCGGCCGCCCGCGCCAGCTGTACACCGGCTCGCCGCGTCGCGACTACGTAGATATCAAAAATCGCGGATAACCGCGTGGATGCGCCGCCCCCCGAGGGCGGCGCAATACCATAGCAGTCGGGCGATCAGACCCGCTGCGTCTGGCTAGATAGACAGGACAGAACCACAATGATGACCGAGTATCAGGTTAGTTCTCACCTCTTCGGCGGGAATGCACCGTTTATCGAGGAACTGTACGAGCAGTACCTCGCCGATCCGACGTCGGTGGACGGCAAATGGCGCGAGTATTTCGACCGGCTGCAGCAAACGGCCGGCGCGATCGAGCGCGATGTGCCGCGTGCGCCGATCGAGGAATCGTTCCGCCAGATGGCCCGCAAGCCGCGCATGGTCGCCGCTGCCGGCGCCGCCGACGAAAAGGCGGTGCGCCAGCAGATCAACCTGCTGCGACTGATTTCCGCCTACCGCGTGCTCGGCAGCCGCAACGCAGCGCTCGATCCGCTGCGCCGGATGGACCAGACCTACGTGGCCGAGCTCGATCCGAAGCATCACGGCTTCTCGGATGCCGACCAGGCCAAGGTGTTCGGTACCAACATCGCCGGCATGGAAAAGGCCTCGCTCGCCGAGGTGCTGTCCTTCCTGAAGCAGACGTACTGCGGCAGCATCGGCCTCGAGTACATGCACATCACCCGTTCGGACGAAAAGCACTGGGTCCAGCAATGGTTCGAGTCGCGTCGTTCGACCTCGCAGTACAACGCCGGCCAGAAGAAACGCATTCTCAAGCAGGTCACCGCAGCAGAGACGCTCGAGCAGTACCTGCACAAGAAGTACGTCGGCCAGAAGCGCTTCTCGCTCGAAGGCGGCGATTCGCTGATTCCGGCCATGGATTACCTGACCCAGCTGTCCGGCGCTGCCGGCGTGCAGGAAATCGTGATCGGCATGGCCCACCGCGGCCGTCTGAACATGCTGGTGAACATCCTCGGCAAGCAGCCGCGTGACCTGTTCAGCGAGTTCGAAGGCCGCTACACCACGCAGCTGGCGTCGGGCGACGTGAAGTACCACATGGGCTTCTCGAGCGACATTCCGACGGCCAACGGCCCGGTGCACCTGAGCCTCGCGTTCAACCCGTCGCACCTTGAAATCGTCAACCCGGTCGTCGTCGGTTCGGTGCGCGCACGTCAGCAGCGCCGCAACGACAAGACCGGCGATCAGGTCCTGCCGGTCCTGATCCACGGCGACTCGGCCTTCATCGGCCTGGGCACCAACCAGGGCACGTTCAACCTGTCGCAGACGCGCGGTTACGGTACCGGCGGCACCGTGCACATCGTCGTCAACAACCAGGTCGGCTTCACCACCTCGGACGTGCGCGACAACCGCTCGACACTGTACTGTACCGACATCGCGAAGATGGTCGAAGCGCCGGTGTTCCACGTCAACGGCGACGATCCGGAGGCCGTGTGCCTGGTGATCGAAGCCGCGATGGAGTTCCGCAAGACCTTCCGCAAGGATGTGGTCATCGACATCGTCTGCTTCCGTCGCTGGGGCCACAACGAGGCGGACGATCCGTTCGTCACGCAGCCGATGATGTACAAGAAGATCGGCCAGCACCCGGGCGTGCGCAAGAAGTACGCCGACCGTCTCGTGGCCGAAGGCGTCGTATCCGAAGCCGAAGCCAACGAGATGATCGACGCGTACCGCGCGGCGCTGGATCGCGGCGAACACGTCGAACAGACCACGCTGACCGACTACAAGCGCAATTTCGCGATCGACTTCGGCAAGTACATGGGCAACCACTGGCGCCACCCGGTCGACACCGCAGTGCGTCTGGGCGGCCTGCAGCGTCTGGCCGAGAAGTTCAACGCCGTGCCGGAAAACTTCAAGCTGCGCGCCAACGTGGAGAAGATCCTCAAGGAACGCGGTGAAATGGTTGCCGGCAATGCGCCGGTCGACTTCGGCATGGCCGAATCGCTGGCCTATGCAACGCTGGTGACCGAAGGCTACGCCGTGCGGATTTCGGGTGAAGACTCGGGTCGCGGCACCTTCAACCACCGCCATGCCGTCGTGCACGACCAGAACCGCGAGAAGTGGGACCAGGGCGCCTACATCCCGCTGCAGCACCTGTCGGACAGCCAGGCACACTTCACCGTCATCGATTCGATCCTGAACGAAGAAGCGGTGCTGGCGTTCGAATACGGCTATGCCTCGTCGGCGCCGGAAGAGCTGGTGATCTGGGAAGCGCAGTTCGGTGACTTTGCCAACGGTGCGCAAGTCGTGATCGACCAGTTCATCACCTCGGGCGAAACCAAGTGGGGCCGTCTGTGCGGTCTGACGATGATGCTGCCGCACGGCTACGACGGTCAGGGTCCTGAGCACAGCTCGGCCCGCGTCGAGCGCTACCTGCAGATGTGTGCCGAGCACAACGTCCAGGTCGTGCAGCCGTCCGAAGCCAGCCAGATCTTCCACGTACTGCGTCGCCAGATGCTGCGTCCGGTCCGCAAGCCGCTGATCATCATCATGAGCAAGCGGCTGCTGAAGGCGAAGTTTGCCGCCAGCCCGATCGAGCAGTTCAGCAGCGGTGCCTTCCGCAACGTGATCGGCGACACCGCCGAACTCGATGCCAAGAAGGTCAAGCGCGTCCTCGTCTGCGCCGGTCAGGTGTACTACGACCTCGCCACGGCACGTGCCGAACGCGAGATCAAGGACATCGCCATCGTCCGCGTCGAACAGCTGTATCCGTTCCCGACCGAAGAGCTGCAGGCCGAGTTCGAGAAGTATCCGAACGCCCGCGAAGTTGTCTGGGTCCAGGAAGAGCCGCGCAACCAGGGCGCCTGGCACCAGATCCGTCATCGCCTCGAAGGCTGCACCTCGCCGAAGCAGGCGCTCAAGTTTGCGGGTCGCCCGTCGTCGGCATCGCCGGCGGTTGGCTACATGAGCAAGCACACCGCCCAGCTCAAGGCCTTCGTCGACGAAGCGCTGACGCTGTAATCATCCGCGGGGCGGCGGTGCCGCCCCGAACCGCCTCAAGCCGGACCCCAGGCTAGAACGAATTGGAGAAACATCAATGATCATCGAAGTCAAAGTGCCGCAGCTGCCGGAATCCGTGACCGAAGCCACGCTGCTGTCGTGGAAGAAGAAAGCCGGCGAAGCCGTCGCGCGTGACGAGAACCTGATCGACATCGAAACCGACAAGGTCGTGCTGGAAATCCCGGCACCGCAGGCTGGCGTGCTGGTGTCGATCATCAAGAACGAAGGCGATACCGTCGGCAGCGACGAACTGATCGCGACCATCGACACCGAAGCCAAGGTGGCGGCAGCCGCGCCGGCTGTCTCGGCACCGAGCGCGGCCATCGTCGAGCAGCAACAGCGCATCGAAGCTGCCGCGGCTTCGGCCGGCGTGCCGGCTTCGGCACTCGGCTTCGGTTCGGCCGTGATGCCGGCAGCGAAGAAGCTTGCTGCCGACAACGGCGTCGACGTGTCGAAGGTCGAAGGCAGCGGCCGTGGCGGTCGCGTGCTGAAGGAAGACGTGCAGAACGCGCTGAACAAGCCGGCTGCCGCGCCGGTCGCAGCACCGGTTGCTGCCGGGGAACGCGCGGAACAGCGCGTGCCGATGAGCCGGTTGCGCCAGCGCGTGGCCGAGCGCCTGCTCGAGTCGCAGCAAACCAACGCCATTCTGACGACGTTCAACGAAGTCAACATGAAGCCGTTGATGGACCTGCGGAACAAGTACAAGGACCGCTTCGAGAAGGAACACGGCGTGAAGCTCGGCTTCATGGGTTTCTTCGTCAAGGCCGCCGTGCACGCGCTGAAGAAGTATCCGATCGTCAACGCCTCGGTTGACGGCAACGACATCGTCTACCACGGCTACTTCGACATCGGTGTTGCTGTCGGCTCGCCGCGCGGCCTCGTCGTGCCGGTGATCCGCAACGCCGACCAGCTCTCGCTGGCCGACATCGAGAAGACCATCGCCGATTTCGGCAAGCGCGCGCAGGAAGGCAAGCTGAGTCTGGACGAACTTACCGGTGGCACCTACACGATCTCGAACGGAGGTACGTTCGGTTCGATGATGTCGACCCCGATCATCAACCCGCCGCAATCGGCGATCCTCGGCATGCACGCCACCAAGGAACGTGCCGTGGTCGAGAACGGCGAGATCGTTGCCCGTCCGATGATGTACCTGGCCCAGTCGTACGACCACCGGATCATCGACGGCCGCGAAGCGGTGCTGTCGCTGGTGGCGATCAAGGAAGCGATCGAAGACCCGGCCCGCCTGCTGCTGGACCTGTAATTCCGGAATGGGCGGGGGGCAACCCGCCCGAACGCGCGAGCACGGCTCGCATCAGCTTAGGAAAACAACATGTCGCAACAATTCGACGTCGTCGTGATCGGTGCTGGCCCCGGCGGCTACATCGCAGCGATCCGTGCTGCGCAACTGGGTTTCAGTACCGCCTGCATCGACGAATTCAAGAACAAGGAAGGCAACGCCAGCCTCGGCGGCACCTGCCTGAACGTCGGCTGCATTCCGTCCAAGGCGCTGCTCGAATCGTCGGAAAACTGGGAGCGCATCGAGCACAAGTTCGCGGCGCACGGCATTACCGTTGAAGGTGCGAAGTTCGACGTCGCCAAGATGCTCGAGCGCAAGAACGGCATCGTCAGCAAGCTGACCCAGGGTATCGGCTTCCTGTTCAAGAAGAACAAGGTCACCAGCCTGCACGGTCACGGCCGTATCCTCGGTCGCAACGGCGACCGCTGGCAGCTTGAAGTCGCCGACGGTGACAAGACCGACGTGGTCGAAGCCACCCATGTGATCATCGCAACCGGCTCGACCCCGCGTGCATTCCCGGGCGTGCCGTTCGACAACGAGCTCGTGCTCGACAACGAAGGTGCGCTGGCCATTCCGGCCGTGCCGAAGAAACTGGGCGTGATCGGCGCCGGCGTCATCGGTCTGGAAATGGGTTCGGTGTGGAAGCGTCTCGGTGCCGACGTCACCGTGCTCGAAGCCGCACCGGGTTTCCTGCTCGCTGCCGACGAAGCCGTCGCCAAGGAAGCGCACAAGATCTTCACCAAGGATCTGGGCCTGAAGATCAACACCAGCGTCAAGATCGCCAAGGTCGAGCCGGGCAAGAAGGGTGTCAAGGTCGAATACGCCGACAGCGAAGGCAAGGATCACAGCATCACCTTTGACAAGCTCATCGTCGCGATCGGCCGCGTGCCGAACACCTGGAACCTCGCGGCCGAAGGCGTGGGGCTGCCGGTCGACGAGCGCGGCTTCATCGCTGTCGACGGCGAATGCCGGACCAGCCTGCCGAACGTCTGGGCGATCGGTGACGTCGTTCGCGGCCCGATGCTGGCGCACAAGGCGTCGGAAGAAGGTGTGGCTGTGGCCGAGCGCATTGCCGGGCAGCATCCGCACATCGACTTCAACACCGTGCCCTGGGTCATCTACACCAGCCCCGAAATGGCATGGGTGGGCAAGACCGAGCAGCAACTGAAGGCCGAAGGGGTCGACTACCGCAAGGGCCAGTTCCCGTTCAGCCCGAACGGCCGCGCGCTGGGCCTCGGCGAAGTCGCCGGCTTCTGCAAGATGCTGGCCGATGCCAAGACCGACCGCATCCTCGGCGTCCACATCATCGGTCCGTTCGCGTCCGAACTGATCGCCGAAGCCGTGGTGGCGATGGAGTTCAACGCATCGTCCGAAGACATTGCCCGTATCGTCCACGCCCACCCGTCGCTGTCCGAGTCGCTGCATGAAGCGGCGCTTGGCGTCGACAAGCGTGGTCTGCACAGCTGATTAACCAGCGGAACGGCGACGACCGTTCCGTATTTTTCCTGACTGAGGAATACACGAGATGAATCTCCACGAGTATCAAGCCAAGGAACTGCTGGCCAAGTATGGCCTGCCGGTACAGAAGGGCATTCTGGCGAACAGCGCCGAAGAAGCCGCTGCTGCTTACGACACCCTCGGCGGCAAGTTCGCCGTGGTCAAGGCCCAGGTGCATGCCGGTGGCCGTGGCAAGGCCGGTGGCGTCAAGGTGGTGAAGAGCCGCGAAGAAGCCGCCGAAGTCGCCAAGACCCTGATCGGTACCAACCTGGTGACCTACCAGACCGACGCAGCCGGCCAGCCGGTGCACTCGGTGCTGGTGTGTGAAGACATGTACCCGGTGCAGCGCGAGCTGTATCTGGGCGCCGTGGTCGATCGTTCGAGCCAGCGCGTCGTCTTCATGGTGTCGACCGAAGGTGGTGTCGAGATCGAGAAGGTGGCCGAAGAGACCCCGGAAAAGATCATCAAGATCGAAATCGATCCGCTGGTCGGCGCTCAGCCGTTCCAGGGCCGTGACGCTGCGTTCGCGCTCGGCCTGCAAGGTCCGCAAGTCGCCGCGTTCACCAAGCTGTTCCTCGGCGCGGCCAAGGCCTTCATCGAGAACGACTTCGCGCTGTTCGAAGTGAATCCGCTGGCGCTGCGCGAAAACGGCGAACTGGCTTGCGTCGACGGCAAGATCAACCTCGACTCCAACGCCCTGTACCGTCACCCGGAACTGCTGGCGCAACGCGACAAGTCGCAGGAAAACGAGCGTGAAGTGAAGGCGTCGGAGTTCGAACTGAACTACGTGGCACTGGAAGGCAACATCGGCTGCATGGTGAACGGCGCCGGTCTGGCCATGGCCACGATGGACATCATCAAGCTCAAGGGCGGCCAGCCAGCCAACTTCCTCGACGTCGGCGGTGGCGCAACCAAGGAGCGCGTGATCGAAGCGTTCAAGCTGATCCTGGCCGACGAATCGGTCAAGGGCGTGCTGATCAACATCTTCGGCGGCATCGTCCGTTGCGACATGATCGCCGAAGCGATCATCGCTGCCGTCAAGGAAGTGAACGTGACCGTGCCGGTCGTGGTTCGTCTGGAAGGCAACAACGCCGAACTCGGCGCCAAGCTGCTCGACGAATCGGGCCTGAAGCTGACTTCGGCCCAGGGCCTGAACGACGCGGCCGAGAAGATCGTCGCTGCGCTGGCCTGATCACCTGCATACGGATAAGGAATAAACCAATGAGCGTTTTGGTCAACAAAGATACGAAAGTGCTGGTGCAAGGCTTCACCGGCAAGAACGGTACCTTCCACGCCGAGCAGGCGCTGAAGGTCGGCACCAAGGTTGTCGGTGGCGTAACCCCGGGCAAGGGCGGTTCCGAGCACCTCGGCCTGCCGGTGTTCAACACCATGAAGGACGCCGTGCGCCAGACCCAAGCTGATGCCTCGGTGATCTACGTGCCGGCACCGTTCGCCAAGGATTCGATCCTCGAAGCGATCGACAGCGGCGTGAAGCTGATCGTCTGCATCACCGAAGGCGTGCCGACCCTCGACATGCTGTACGTGAAGAAGGCCGTCGACGAAGCCGGCATCCGCCTGATCGGCCCGAACTGCCCCGGCATCATCACCCCGGGCGAGTGCAAGATCGGCATCATGCCGTGGCACATCCACCAGCCGGGCCGCATCGGCATCGTGTCGCGTTCGGGCACGCTGACGTACGAAGCCGTGGCGCAAACCACCGCGCTGGGTCTGGGCCAGTCGACCTGCATCGGCATCGGCGGCGACCCGATCCCGGGCACCAGCCACATCGACGCGCTGAAGCTGTTCCAGGATGATCCGGATACCGACGCGATCATCATGATCGGTGAAATCGGTGGTTCGGCCGAAGAAGAAGCGGCCGAATTTGCCAAGTCCTACGTGACCAAGCCGGTCGTCGGTTACATCGCCGGCGTCACCGCGCCGAAGGGCAAGCGCATGGGCCATGCCGGTGCGATCATCTCGGGCGGCAAGGGCACGGCCGAAGAAAAGTTCGCCGCGTTCGAGCGTGCAGGCATCGCCTACACCCGCAGCCCGGCCGAACTCGGCAAGACCATGTACGAGCTCCTCAAGAGCAAGAACATGCTCTGATCCGCGTGATCAAACAAAAACGCCACCTTCGGGTGGCGTTTTTGTTTGCGATGCCGACCAGCAGACCATCTGTCGCGGGGCGGCTTACTTGCCGCTGTTGATCCGGTCCTGGATGTGCTTGGCACGATCTGCCGATGCAGGGTGCGAGCTCATGATACTGCTGTTGCCACCGTCGAGCTTGGCCAGCTTCTGGAAGCTGGTCACCAGAGCCTGAGGGTTGTAGCCCTTGCTCTTCAGCAGGTCGAACGAATAATCGTCGGCCGCACTTTCCTGGCTTTGCGAGAACTGGGCGTTGATCAGTTGTTCGCCCAGATCGGCCAGTTGCGATTTGCTCAGTGCGGTGACCGTTGCATTCCCGGCAGCGCCGACCGCACCACGCGCCGCGGCGACGCTGTAGGCGACCTGTGCAGCCTTCTTGGTATGGCCCAGTGCGACGTGGCCGATCTCGTGGCCGAGCACGGCACGGACTTCGTCGTCGGTCATCAGGTCCATCAGCCCGCTGTAGACACGCACGCAGCCGTTGGCCATCGCCCAGGCGTTCACGTCCTTGGTCTGGTAGACCTTGAAGTTCAGCGGCGCACCGTTGACGCTGGTCGGCAGGCCCTTCATCACGTTGTTCAGGCGCTTTGCATAGCTGCTGCTCGCCGGCGCGATTTTGGACTGGGCGTCCTGTTGCTGGCACGACTGGACCGACAGTTTCTGGACATCGGCATCGGTCAGCATTGCAGCCTGTGCGGCGGTCGCGCCCGACTGCAGCAGGGCGTTGGCATCCATCTGGGCGCAGCCGGAAAAGGCCAGCATGCTGGCGGTGATCGCGACGAAACGGAGTTTCATTTCGGGTGTCCGTGATTTGGTTGTTTTGATTTGAAAGAATTTATATGAATTTATGACAGAAAACCATCGGGGATTTCCAGGTGTTACTGGCCTGTCTGACAGCAGGTCGGTCCTTGTTGGCCGAGAAAGGGGCGCAGCTGCATCCATGCGTCGATCTTGGCTTGCAGTGGCATCGTGTGTGCCGGGCTGGTCGACGGCAGCGCGATGCAGTGCAGCCCCTCCGGCAACTGCCGGTGGCCGAGCCGGTAGGCCGTCTGGCCGTTGAAGGCGACTGCATTCAGATGCGGCAGATTGTCGATCAGCACCGTCAGCGGGTTGGTTTCGACTTCCCGCAGCGCCTGATCGAGACTGCCTTGCCGTCTGGCACTGCCGACGACATCCCACAAACCGATGCCTCGGGTGAGCAGTGCGACGAGGCGGTCGTCATAGGGGAGTGTGTCGATCGCGCGACCGGTCAGCGCCGACATGATCGGCCAGAATGCGTTGCGAGGGTGGGCGTAGTAGGCCTTAGCCGCCAGCGAGGCATCGCCGGGCAGGCTGCCGAGAATCAGCAGGCGGGTGTCTGGCGAGGTGACCGGTGCAAGGCTGGTTTTCAGCATGACGGTGTGAATACTTGGCAATGGCTACGGTGAATTTTATGTAGTTAATTTTGTGCATGATGAGCAAAATATCCGTAACAAAATTACGAATTCATCAGGAGCAACATCATGCGCAAACTGCTGCGGAAGATCGAACGCAAGGCCCAGGCAATGCTCGAACAACGGTACAGCCATCTGTTCCGCTAAGCCAGCCGCCGCCCCCGAAAAGCCACCGACGCCGGTGGCTTTTTTGCGTTACGCCATGTCCAATCCGCCGTCTCGCACCAGTTTTTGTGCCAGTGCGATGAAGGCGGTTGTCGCCGGCGAGCATAGCCGGCTATCCGGTACCGCCAGTCCGACGTGACGCCGGACCGGCGGATCGAGAGGGCTGGCGACCCAGCGCCCGTCCCGGTGAGGCGGCTTGGGGAGGGCCAGTTCGGCAACGACGGTGATGCCGTCACCGCGGGCCACGATATCCAGCGTGCTGATCAGTTGGGTGCTGCGATAACGTACTTTCGGTGCCAGCCTTGCCGTTGCGAACAGCTGGTCCACAAGCTCGGCCGAGCCGGCTTCGGTCAGTACGAAAGGGTCGTCGCACAATGCCGACAGCGGCAGCGTCGTCCGCGCCGCCAGCGAGTGGCTTGCAGGGACAACGGCGACCAGCTGGTCCTCGATCAGCGCAACGGTATCGAAGCGCTCGTTCGGCAGTACGACGAAACCGATGTCGATCCTCCGTTCGTCCAGCCACTGCAGCACCTGGCGGTCCGGTCCTTCATCGATATGAATTTCGATGCCGGGAAAGCCGTGCCTGAACCGGGCCAGCAACTGCGGTAGCAGCCGCGTCGATGCCGTCGGGCCGAACGAACCGATGCGCAGGCTGCCGCACTTCAGGCCCCGTGCATCGGCCGCTTCCTGGCGCATGGTTTCGGCCAGTCCGAGTACGGTCCGGGCCCGTTGCAGCAACGTCGCGCCGATAACGGTCGGTTCGACTTCGGACCGGAACCGTTGCACCAGCTCGACACCCAGTTCCTGCTCGAGTCCCTGCATTGCATGCGATACCGCTGACTGGCTGATGCCAAGCCGCATTGCTGCCGCGGTAAAGCTGCGCAGTTCGACGACCGTCGAGAAAACGTTCAGCTGGGTCAGGGTCACGGCGTTTCAATGGCATGAGTAGTTGCTCATTTTACTATGAGTACTCATGAGTCTGATGATTGACCATCAAAATCTTGGACCGGGCCCGCACCGGGGATCGACAGGTCATGCGCCTTTCCGATGATCAATGCGTCTACCTGAAACTGTCCGCCGTCTCGGCCATTTGGGGCGGGACCTTCGTCGCCGGGCGTGTGCTCGCCGGCGAGCTGTCGCCGCTGCTGTCGGCCAGCCTCCGGTTCCTGCTGGCCGGTACGGTATTGCTGGTGTCCCTGCTGTTCCGCCGGGTGCAGCTGCCAAGACCAGGTTTCATACAGTGGTGCCAGCTCGCACTGCTGGGGCTGGTCGGGGTGTTCGCGTACAACGTCTGCTTCTTTTACGGGCTTCGTTACATCGACGCGTCGCGCGCGGCGCTGATCGTGGCGCTGAATCCGGCGGCGATCGCGCTGCTGGCCGCCGTGTTTCAGGGCGAACGGCCCTCGGCATCGCGAGTTGCCGGCATCCTGCTTTGTGTGTCCGGTGCGGCGGTAGTCATTCTTGGTGTCGACGGCGTACCGTCGTCCACCGGGTCCTGGCTTGGTGACGGGCTGATTCTCGGTTGCGTGCTGGCCTGGGCGATCTTCAGTGTCGCTTCGCGCGGACTGGCGCGCGACATCGGCCCACTGCCGACCGTGAGTTATGCAGTCATCCTCGGTGCGGTCATGCTGTCGGTCGCGGGGTGGCTGTCGGGGGAGGCGGGAACTGCGGCGCTGTCCGCCATTTCGACCGCGCAGTGGGCCTGCCTCGCGTATCTGGGGGTGGTCGGGTCGGCGCTTGCCTACGTCTGGTACTACGAAGGGATTGCCCGTATCGGTGCGGCGCGCTCGGGTGCTTTCATTGCATTGAACCCGGTCACCGCCGTTCTGCTCGGGATGCTGCTGCTGGGCGAACGTCCGACCTGGTCGCTCGTCATCGGCGGGGCGCTGGCGGTATCGGGTATCGTGCTGAGCAATACGCCACGTCCCGACGCCGAACAGCGCCGCTGAATCAGGCGCGGATCAGTTCGCTGGCATCGAAGCCGAGCCGCAGCCCACCCCAGTGACGGCCGCCGACATGGATCGGCAGATCGAGCTCGGTCATGATCTCGCCGGTATCGCGCACATAGGTCTGCAGCAGGAAGCGCTGCGTGTTGCGCGCTGCGCGCAGGCCGGCCGGGTCGTTGAAGATCCGCTTGTCGCGGCTGTTGAGCAGGTCGACGGCCGGATCGCCGGTTGCCGGTTTCGAGTACCAGCTGTTGTGGGTGGCACCGTAGCCGTTGGTGTCGGTGGCCAGCGAGAACTTGCCACCGTTGGTTTCGCGCACCAGCGCGTCGTAAAGCGGCTGGATTTCCTTTTCGAACAGGCCGTCGTAGCTGGTCCGGAATTTCGGCGGGTTGGTGCCGGCGATCGGCTGGTAGCGCTGGTCGAACACGTCGACCCCCCGCTGGCCGAATTCGGCGAGCTTGTCGGCGATCCGGTCGCGGAACTGGCCCGCGCGCTGGATGGCCGCATCGAGTTCGCCCTGGCCGACGATAAAGCGGCCGATCATTTCCTGAACCTTCTCGGTCGCGCTCGACAGGTCCTGCGATGACTGCGCAGAGCGTGTCATCCGCTCGTTTACCGCCAGCGAGAGCTGGTGGATCTCGGAGACGTTGGCGTTGACGGTGTTGTTCGCCTCGGTGAATTCCTTCAGCGTCGTTGCAATGCCGCTCAGCGCATCGCTGGTCGATTCGAAATCGCTCATCATCTTGGCGAACTGTCCCGATGCCTTGGCGACGACTTCGTGGGTCAGCTTCGCGTCGTGGGTGATCTGCACGGTTTCGGTCTGCGTTTCGGCGACCTGGCCGAGCATGCTGTCGATGTCGTGGGAGATGTTGTCGGTGGCCACATGCACCTTCTCGGCCAGTTTGCGCACCTCGTCGGCGACGACGGCAAAGCCGCGGCCCGCTTCACCGGCGCGGGCAGCCTCGATGGCGGCGTTCAGCGCCAGCAGATTGGTCTGGCCGGAGATTTCCTTGATCAGGTCGACAATGGTCTTGATGCTGGCCGAGCGCTGGTTGAGGCCGTCGACGGTGGTGTTGAAGTTCTCGATCTTGGCAGTGATCGCATTGATGCGCTCGGTGACATCCTGCAGTTCGGCGTACGACGCATGCGCCAATTCGAGATTCTGGCTGGTGGTTTCCGAGATGGCCTGCGTGCGCTGGGAAACGTGGTTGATGCCGCTGGTCGTGGCATTGCTCGCTTCGACCACGCCTTGTGCCAGCTGATCCTGCTGTTTGGTCGAAGTGGCCGAATCCTTGATGTTCTTCATCGACTTGGCCGCCTCGAGCGCGATGCCGACGGTCATCGACTGGACGCTGGCGATCGTATCGCGTTGCCGCGCAAGGAAGCGGTTACAGGTGCCGGCCAGTGCGCCGATTTCGTCACTGGTGATGACCGGAATATCGACCGACAGATCGCCTTCACCACTGGAAACCTCGGTGAATACCGCCGTGATGCGCGCGATCGGCCGGGTGATCCAGTAGTTGAAATAGACGTACTGGATCGTGACCAGCGCCAGCATCAGCACCAGCAGCACCCAGCAGACGATGCGTACCGTCGCGAAGGGGGCAATCAGTGCGGTACTCGCGGCTGCATCGAGCCGCAAGCCGGTCGCGACGTCGGCCAGCCTGCCTTCCGCCACGTAGACGGCCAGCAGTGTTGCCATCGGCACCAGTGCAAACAGGTAAAGGAAGGCGAACTTGCGTCCCAGTGTCGGCAGGACATGGCGCTCCAGCGCCGCATGGAATCCGGTAGAAGCGCTCATCTTCTCGATCTCCCCGAGCAGCACGCCTGTGGCGTGCGCAAGCATGTGACTGTTTTCTTATATTTATTTCGGCCCGGTTCCCTGGAACTTGAGCCGGCCCCTGTTTCAGGCAGACAGCGCGGCTTGCAGATGGTCGAGTGTCAGATGCCAGCGCTGCAGCATGTGGCGGAACACGGCAAGTTCGACGGCGCTGAAGTCGTCGTCGGCTTTGGCGATGTCGAGGGCGATTGCGGCGACGAGGGCGCGCTTTTTCGGATCATCGACGGTATCGAGCAGGTCGTCGATGCGTTCGCGATCGATCAGTTTGATCGTGCCGGCTTCATCGGCTTCGTCCGACAGGTCATTGCAGTAGTCATGGACGACTTCGATGAAACGCTTGCGGCTGATGCCGATCACTTCGTAGATGCGCAGGTGCTCGAGCTGATCGAGTTCTTCGGGGTCGAAGTTGCCGTCGCACATCATCTGCAGGACCAGCAGCCGTGCCATCGCCTCGGGGCTATTGTTCGCGTATTTTTTCATTTTTCATCCTTTGTAAGTCCAGTGCCGCGAGGAAGGTCTCGGGTACGGGCGCTGTTTTGCGCAGGCGGTAGTCGAAAAATGCCAGATTGGTCTTGGCTTGGGCAACCAGTCTGTCATTGGTGCGTACTTCGTAATACAGATCGAAGTTGGTGCGTTCGAAGTCCGCCGCTGTAAGTTTGATGCTGAGCAGGTCGCCGAGAAACGCTTCGCTGCGGAACGCGATCAGCGCATCGCTCTGGATCAGGCCGGGGCGTTCATCGTTGCCGAGCTCGTCAAAACCCAGTGCCAGCAGGAACTGCAGACGGGCTTCGTGCAGCAGACCGAGCAGCGCCTGATTGCCGAGATGGGCGCCGTAGTTCAGGTCGGTGACGCGGACTGCCAGCGTGCATTCGAAATCGCTGTGCTGCGGCAGGGAGAGCTTCAGGCGGGGCATTGGCCGGCATGCTCCGGATGATTGGCGTTCCAGTGTATGCGCGCCCCACAGGGGCCGCAATGGGGGGCATTCTGCTAAACTTGCAGTAAGCTCACTCGACGGGGAACGACCATGTACGAACGCATTCTGGTGCCGGTGGACGATAGCGAAACCAGTGCCGCGGCGCTGCGCGAGGCCGTGAAAGTGGCGTGCAATCAGCGCGCTACGGTAAAGATCGTGCATGTGATCGACCTGGCCCAATTCGCATGGAGCGCCAACGAGTTCCTCGACGTGCCGCAACTGCAGGAGGCACTGCGTCGTGCCGGGCAGCGTGTGCTGGATCAGCAGGCCGAAGTGCTCAAGGCGGCCGGCGTCGAGGTTGAAATCGAACTGCTCGAAGCCTGGGGCGGCAATCTGGCGCGCGCGATCGTCGACGAAGCCGACAAATGGCAGGCCCAGCTGATCGTCATGGGTACGCATGGCTACGGCGGGCTGACGCACATGCTGCTCGGCAGCGTGGCCGAAGGTGTGATTCATGTCACGCCGGTGCCGGTGCTGTTGGTGAGAGCACGGCCGGAATGAACAAGCCGGACGGCCGGCTGCGCGTCGACGACCACGCGCGTGATGCGGCTGGCCTGACCTACGTCTATCCGGTGGTGTCGCGCCGCGCGGGCGGCGTCTCGGTCGGCATCAACCTCAATCCGAACAATGCCTGCAACTGGCGCTGCGTCTATTGCCAGGTGCCGGAGTTGCACCGCGGCGGGCCACCGCCGATCGATCTGGTGCAGTTGGAGGCCGAACTGGATGGCCTGCTCGCCGATATCGTTCGTGGCGACTTCATGCGTGAGCGGGTACCGGAGGGGGCACGCCGCCTGAATGACGTGGCGTTTTCCGGCAACGGCGAGTCGACGATGAGTGCCGAGTTTCCGGTCGCCGTCGAGCTTGTCGGACGGGTGCTCGAGCGTTTCGGCCTGGTCGGGCGGGTCAAGCTGGTACTGATCACCAACGGCAGCCAGTTGTACAAGCCCGCGGTTCAGGCTGCCGTTTCGGCAATGGCAGCGCTGGGCGGCGAGGTCTGGTTCAAGCTGGATCGCGCGCCGCAGGACGGGTTCAGTGCGGTCAATCAGGTACAGCTCAAGGCATCGTCGGTGCGCCAGCATCTGGCGGCGGCTGTGGCGCGCTGTCCGACGTGGTTGCAGACGTGCATGTTTGCGGTCGACGGCGCATTGCCGGACGAAGGTGCGCTGCAGGCGTACCTCGACTATCTGTCTGCACTGTTGCGGGACGGGATTACACCGCACGGAGTGTTGCTGTACGGCCTGGCGCGACCGTCGATGCAGGCGGAGGCCCCCCGCCTGTCGGCAGCGCCGGTTGAGTGGATGCAGGCGCTGGCGGCACGGATCGAGGCGATCGGCTTGCCGGTGAAACTGAGCCCCTGACGTGACAAAGCCCCGCGAGCGGGGCTGTTGTCGAGGCGGCAGCGGCTTAGCGCGCTGCCAGCTGGGCCGACTGGCCGTGAACCGGTTCGCGGTCGCGTGTCGCGGCCAGACGAAGCGTTTCGTACAGTTCCGGCTTCATTTCCTTCAGGTACTCGAGGATCAGGTAATCCTCGCGGTTGATCTTGGCAAGATCGACTTGCTCGATATGGACGACGCGCAGCAACTCGCGCACCGGGCGCGGCATGTTGCGGCCGCTTTCATAGCGGGAACCGCCGCTTTGCGTCACGCCGATCTTGCTCCAGAATTCCTGTTGATTCAGGCTCAGACGGCGGCGCACTTCGCGCGGGTTCAGTGTGGTTTCTTTCATGGCGTGGACTCCTCGTACGGCGGTATGACGGCGTAAACCTTGACGTCATCATAGGGATGAGGGCCGGTTCCAGACACGTAAGTATTTCCTTATGAATATGTGATTTAGTAACGCAACCAATTAATGAAAAGTTCTGATATTGATCATCTCAAAAAACAACAACTTGCCCATCGTGCCCTCATGGAGCGTGACCCGGTGCTCAAGGTCAGGCAAGTTAATGATTTCAATGACGATTCCTATTTGGAAAATGCTCCGGTTCACGTCGCACGGATCATCGTTCCGGGCCGTCCGGCGCGCCCGGAACTGGTGGCGCCTTCGGCCTTGGCCAACCGGGAAATTCATAGCGTCGAAGGGCGTGGTGCGCTGCTGCATGCGATTGCCCACATCGAGTTCAATGCCATTAATCTGGCGCTGGATGCCGTCTATCGATTCACCGGCATGCCCGAAGCTTACTACAACGACTGGTTGCAGGTCGCCCGCGAGGAAGCGTTGCACTTCTCGCTGTTATGCGACCACCTCGCTACGCTGGGCTACGCCTACGGCGATTTCCCGGCGCACAACGGTCTGTGGGAAATGGCCGTCAAGACCGATGACGACGTGATGGCCCGGATGGCGCTGGTACCACGCATCCTCGAGGCGCGCGGGCTGGATGTGACGCCGGGTATTCGCGAAAAGCTCAAGCAGAGCGGCGATGTACGAGCCTGCGAGATTCTCGACGTCATTCTGCGTGACGAAATCGGCCATGTTCAGATCGGCAACCGCTGGTTTCACTGGTGTTGCACCGAGCGCGGGCTGGATCCGGTCCCGACGTTTGTCGGGCTGCTGCATGATTACGATGCAGTGTTGCCGCGCGGCAAGCTGAACTATCCGGCCCGGCGGGCCGCCGGTTTCAGCGACGAGGAGCTGGCGCTGATCGAGTCGATCAAGCTGGTCTAGCGAAGGGCGCGCGGATGTTCGGTCCGAGCGCCTCGGTTTCTCCGTTTTCGGCCCAGTACACGTTGGAACAGGGGGCGGGCGCCCTGCGCAAGCAGCTAGGCTGCTGGCCACGCCATTGCCGATAGGCCTGTTGCGTATCGTTCGATCATGACGCCGACCGGAATGAAGACAAGCGTCGCCCAGCCGAGCCGGATCGCGCCGTTGATGGCCGAACCCAACCACTCGAAACCCATCAGGTTGACGGGGTCGTTCACGCGTTTTTGACCGGCATTCAGCCGATCCGGAGGTGCAGGTCGTCGCGTTCGTCGGCGGCATCGCGCAGTGTCGTCAGCAGCGCGGCATGACGGTCTGCACCAAGGTAGGGGCGTGCGTCGGCGGCATCGGGCCAGTTCAGGGTCAGCGACCCCTCGAGATCGGCCGTCAGCAGGTCGAACAGTGCATCGAGATTGCGGCCGAAATGCGCCGGCAGCGGCAGTTGCCGCGCCAGTTGCGCGTAGACGTCGTCCATGCTGCGGATGTCGTGCAGTACTACGGTGTGATGTTTGCTCATCAAGACTCCTTACGGCTGGCAGGCGGGCAGCTCGGTGAAGGTCTGGTAGTGGTCGACCGTGACGAAGCGCCGGCCTTGCGGTTCGTAGACCAGCCGTTTAGCGCCGCGCTTGCCGCCGCGATAGTCGAGGTCGGCCTCGCGATACTGGCCGCGCGGCAGTCGTTGTTCGCGATTGCCGAACCGGTCGCCACCGATCGAGTGCGCCGGCAGCACTTGCCACAAGTCCCGTCCGGGTTGCCAGCCGGCGGCCTGTGCCTGGCGCTTGGTCACGTAGCGCTCGGGTAGTCGCCCGTCGCGGGCCAGTGTGCCGAGTGCGGTGGCAAGTTCGGCACGGTCGAGTTTGTGCGAGGCGGCAAAGGACGCCGCGACGTCGTCGCAGCGCGGGAGCGCGGCGAATGCGGGAACGGTCAGGGTCAGCAGCAGGCCGAGCAGGGAAAGGCGCATGACGGGTCCGGTGTGGAATCAGCGGGCATCGAGGGGGGTCAGCAGCACCAGTTTCAGTGCTTCGTGATCGACCAGCTTGAACGACAGTTGATGATAGACGAGCAGGCCGTCGTCGGGATGGGCAAAGGTGCGCTCGCCGCCCTGTCGTTCGAGTACATCGTGGCGACGCCAGTACTCGGCAAATTCCGGGCTGGATTGCGACAGCTGGGCGACCTGTTCGATCAGGCCAGCATCGTCGACGCCTGCGCGCGTGTCGGCGCGAAACTCGGCCGCCAACCGACGGGCGCGGACTTCCCAGTCGACCACCAGCGTCCGTGCGGCCTGGTCGAGGAAAACGAAGTCGAGCAGGTTCGGCGCGGCATCGGCGGCCAGCCATGGACCGAACAGCCGCGCTGCGGCATCGTTCCATGCGAGCACGTCCCAGCGCCGTCCGAGCACATAGGCCGGCCCGGCAAAGCCGCGCACTGCAGCTTCGATCACGCCGGGCGAAACGTCGTGTTCGGCCCGCGGTTGTTGCGGGTCGTGCCGGCCCGCAAGCTCGAACAGGTAGGCGCGCTGCGAGCGGTCCATGCGCAAGGCGACCGCCAGGCGGTCGAGCGCGTCGGCGGAAACGCTGATGTCGCGGCCCTGCTCGATCCAGGTGTACCAGGTCGGACTGATGTCGCAGAGCTGGGCCACTTCTTCACGCCGCAGGCCCGCCGTGCGGCGACGCAGGCCGGCGGCAAAGCCGAAGGCGGCGGGCTCGCGTTGCTGGCGCAGGCTCATGAGAAAGTCGCCGAGTTCCTTGCGGCGGATCGAGGCGCTGACGGACATGCGGATACTCTGGCTGTTACTGTTGATACCAGTATAAGTGCTAAACTTGTTCCAGTATCAAAACGTCCCTAATCTGGCTGCATCGGGCGGGAACGAAGGTTTGCTTACCAGCCTGCGGTGGCTGCCGGCGCGTGATCCAGCTCACTTGAGCGCACCGACAGCAACGTATGATCATGCCGTGGCAACACGGTTTTCTTCTGGAACGAATATGGCCGCACAGACGCTTTACGACAAACTCTGGCACTCGCACGTCGTCAGCGAGGAAGCCGACGGGACCTGTCTGCTTTACATCGATCGCCATCTGGTTCACGAAGTGACCAGCCCGCAGGCGTTCGAAGGGCTCAAACTCGCCGGTCGCAAACTGTGGCGCGCGCATTCGGTGGTGTCGACGCCGGACCACAATACCCCGACCGATCACTGGGATGAAGGCATCAAGGATCCGATCTCGCGTCAGCAGGTCGAGACACTCGACGCCAACATCAGGGAGTTCGGCGCGCTGGTCTATTACCCGTTCAAGGACAAGCATCAGGGCATCCTGCACGTGGTCGGTCCGGAAAGCGGTGCGACCCTGCCGGGGATGACCGTCGTCTGTGGCGACAGCCATACGTCGACGCACGGTGCCTTCGGCGCGCTGGCGCACGGCATCGGTACCTCTGAAGTCGAGCATGTGCTGGCGACGCAGTGTCTGGTGGCCAAGAAGTCGAAGGCGATGCTGGTGCGCGTCGACGGCCAGCTCGGCCGCGGCGTGACCGCCAAGGACGTGGCGCTGGCCATCATCGGCAGGATCGGTACGGCCGGCGGTACCGGCTATGCGATCGAATTCGGTGGCAGCGCGATCCGCGGCCTGTCGATGGAAGGCCGGATGACCCTGTGCAATATGGCGATCGAGGCGGGTGCCCGGGCCGGCATGGTGGCCGTCGACCAGACGACGATCGATTACGTGAAGGGGCGTCCGTTCGCACCGAATGCAGAACAATGGGATGCCGCGGTCGCCAACTGGCGCACGCTGGTGTCCGATGACGGTGCCGTATTCGACGCCGTGGTCGAACTCAAGGCCGAAGACATCGAGCCGCAAGTGACCTGGGGTACGTCGCCCGAGCAGGTGCTGTCGGTCAATGGCCGCGTGCCCGATCCGGCCGCGGAAAGCGATGCGGTGAAGAAGGGCAGTTACGAACGCGCCTTGCAGTACATGGGCTTGAGCGCCAATACGCCGATCACCGAGATTCCGGTCGACAAGGTGTTCATCGGTTCGTGCACCAATTCGCGGATCGAAGACCTGCGCGCCGCTGCGTCGGTGGTCAAGGGCAAGAAGAAGGCCGATTCGGTCAAGCTGGTGATGATCGTGCCGGGTTCGGGTCTGGTGAAGGCGCAGGCCGAAGCCGAAGGGCTGGACAAGGTGTTCCTCGATGCAGGCTTCGAGTGGCGCGAGCCGGGCTGTTCGATGTGCCTGGCGATGAACGCCGACCGGCTCGAGCCGGGCGAACGCTGCGCCTCGACCAGCAACCGCAATTTCGAAGGGCGTCAGGGGCAGGGGGGGCGTACCCACCTCGTCAGTCCGGAAATGGCCGCAGCTGCGGCGATTGCCGGCCATTTCGTCGATGTACGCACTTTTGCGTGACGTGACGCTCTAAACATTTTTTGATCTGCTGGAGTGTGAATCCATGAAATCGATTTTCCTGCTCGCCGTTGTCGCTGCGTTGACCCTGTCCGGCTGTAACACCATGAAGGGGTTCGGTCAGGACGTGCAGAAAGTCGGTGGCAAGATCGAAAACGCCGGCAGCAAATAATTCGACCGCCACGGCCGCCGGGACCGGTGCCGTGGCTGCGAGGAATCCGCAATGAAAGCCTTTACCCAGTTGAATGGTGTGGTGTGCCCGCTCGACCGTGCCAACGTCGATACCGACGCGATCATCCCGAAGCAGTTCCTCAAGTCGATCAAGCGCTCGGGCTTCGGTCCGAACCTGTTCGACGAATGGCGTTATCTCGATCATGGCGAGCCCGGCATGGACAACAGCACCCGTCCGGTCAATCCGGAGTTCGTGCTCAACTTCCCGCGCTACGCCGGCGCACAGGTCCTGCTGGCACGTGACAACTTCGGTTGCGGTTCGAGCCGCGAGCACGCGCCGTGGGCGATCGACGATTACGGCTTCCGTGTCGTGATCGCACCGAGCTTTGCCGATATCTTTTTCAACAACTGCTACAAGAACGGCTTGCTGCCCATCGTGCTGCCGGCCGACGTCGTCGAGCGCCTGTTCAAGGAGTGCGAGGTGCAGGAAGGCTATCGGCTGAACGTCGACCTGGAAAAGCAGCAAGTCACGACGCCGTCGGGCGAGGTTTTCAGCTTCGATGTCACCGCACACCGCAAGCATTGCCTGTTGAACGGTCTCGATGAAATCGGCCTGACGCTGGCGCATGCCGACGAAATCCGCGCCTTCGAAGCGCGGCACCGCGAAGCCAAGCCCTGGTTGTTCGTCTAACCGGTTTGAGTGGCGGGAAATTGGGGGAGGTCAATACGGCCTCCACCTGATTTGTCGTATAGTTAGACGTTTTCTTGTCTACCCGGAAAGAATAAGACCATGATCCTGCATAAGTTCAAAAATCAAGCCGATCTCGACCGCGCCGCTGCGGACCTGTTCATCTCGGTGGTTCGCGCCAAACCCAATGCGGTGCTCGGCATGGCTACCGGCGGCACGCCGGTCGGCCTGTACAAGGAAATCGTCAAGACCTACCAGCAGGGTCTGGTCAGCTTCAAGGAAGTCACGACCTTCAACCTCGACGAATACGTCGGCCTGCCGGTGTCGCATCCGGAGTCGTACCGCAGCTTCATGCAGACGAACCTGTTCGACCACATCGACATCCTGGCGGAAAACACCCATGTGCCGAACGGCAATGCCACGGACATCGATGCCGAAGGCCGTCGTTACGACGAGGCGATCTATCAGCAGGGTTCGGTCGACATGCAGCTGCTGGGTATCGGTGGCAATGGCCACATCGGCTTCAACGAGCCGGATGACGAGCTGTCGCGCTTCACCCACAAGGTCACGCTGAAGGAAAGCACCCGCGAAGCCAACAAGCGCTTCTTCAACTCGATCGACGAAGTCCCGACGCACGCGATCACCATGGGCATGGGTTCGATCCTGCATGCCAAGGCGATCCTGCTGGTCGTGAAGGGCCAGGAAAAGGCCGAGATCCTCGATCGCACGCTGAACGGCCCGATCACCACCCAGGTCCCGGCGTCGCTGCTGCAGACGCATCCGCGCGTGATCGTGATGACCGACTGTGACGTGACCTACAAGGTTTCGCACTCGTAATCGAATGCACCGACAAAAAGCGGGAGCGATCCCGCTTTTTGTTTGCCTGCAGATTGTGACGAATCGCGCCGATGAGAAGAAAAGCGCCACTGGATTGTTTGCATGACGTTGATTTCAACAAATAGAAAAATGCTGGCCGCAGTGTCGGCCTGCATGCTGTTTTCGGCGCCGGCTTTGCTGGCGGCGGGCTCGGGCGACGCGGCGAAAGCATCGGCCAAGCCTGCTGTTTCGGAAGATGCGCAGATGCTGTTCTGGAACAGCATCAAGGACAGCAAGGATCCGGCCGAGTTTCAGGCGTACCTGGACCAGTTTCCCAACGGGATCTTCGTCAAGTTGGCCGAGATCAAACTCGCCAAGTTGCAAAAGTCGCCGACCGCCAGTTCGCGGCTGCCTGCCCAGGCTGCCTCGGTATCCGCGGTGGCAAATCCGAGGTTGCCGGCGCAAACGGCAGTTGCCGTACCGACAAGTTCGGCCCCGAAGCTGAACTACCGCTTGAGTTATCGGGGCGCGCGCACGCAAACGTTCACGCTCAAGTTTGACGGCGAGCGCTGGGTGACGAATGACCCGATCGAGCGGTACAACTGCTTGCTGGGACCCATTGCGGAAACCGCCAGCGCACCGGCAGTGTGGGATGTGCAGCGTCTGCTGAACGAGGCTGCGGCCGGGGTCAATATCCCGCGCAAGATCAGGGCCTCCGCCTCGCGCGGCGACGACGCGCTGTCGCGCTATGCCCTGAAGAAGGTGGATCAGGATGGCGCACGGGTTCGCATGTTGATTGAGGGTGAACTGGCGCCGGTCGGACGTCTTTCCGGCGGCTCCGAGGCATTTCGATTCTCGCTGGATGTAAATGTCGACGCGGCGCGTGGTGTGCTGACTTCGGCTAAAACGTGGATCACGACCACATCAGGTGGCCGTTTCAATTGCGAAATCAGTTTGGCTGAGTGATTGCCGGTAGTGCTGCCGCTACCATATTTTTGTTTTCCGTCCGGAGTATGAGGTCCCATGAAAGTTCTGATTCTGCCTGGTGATGGCATTGGTCCCGAAATTGTCGCGCAGGCGAAGAAGGTCCTGAACGCGCTGCAGAAGGATGGTCTGGACATCGAGCTGTCCGAAGCACCACTGGGTGGCGCAGCCTACGACGCCTACGGTGCACCGTATCCGGAGTTCACCCAGAAGCTGGCACGCGAAGCCGACGCGATCCTGCTCGGCGCCGTCGGCGGCCCGCAGTACGACCAGCTCGACCGGCCGCTGCGCCCCGAACGCGGCCTGCTGGGCATCCGCAAGGACCTGAACCTGTTTGCCAACCTGCGCCCGGCGATCCTGTACCCGGAACTGGCGAATGCGTCGACGCTGAAGCCGGAAGTGGTCAGCGGCCTCGACATCCTGATCGTGCGCGAACTGACCGGTGACATCTACTTCGGCCAGCCGCGCGGGATCCGCGTCAACGACGCCGGCGAGCGCGAAGGCTTCAACACGATGCTGTATTCGGAAAGCGAAGTGCGCCGGATCGCCCACGTTGCGTTCCGTGCGGCGCAGAAGCGCGGCAAGAATCTGTGTTCGGTCGACAAGGCCAACGTGCTCGAGACGACGGAGTTCTGGAAGGAAATCATGACCGACGTCGCCAAGGAGTACCCGGACGTCGAACTCAGCCACATGTATGTCGACAACGCCGCGATGCAGCTGGTGCGCGCGCCGAAGCAGTTCGACGTGATGGTGACCGGCAACATCTTCGGCGACATCCTGTCTGATCAGGCATCGATGCTGACCGGCTCGATCGGCATGCTGCCGTCGGCGTCGCTCGACCAGAACGGCAAGGGCCTGTACGAGCCGAGCCACGGTTCGGCTCCGGACATCGCCGGCAAGGACATTGCCAACCCGCTGGCGACCATCCTCTCGGCCGCGATGATGCTGCGCTACAGCCTGAACAACGAAGCGGCTGCCGTCCGGGTCGAAAACGCGGTCAAGGCCGTGCTCGCCCAAGGGCTGCGTACCGCCGACATCTACGAAGCCGGGACGACCAAGGTCAGCTGCTCGCAGATGGGCGATGCGGTTGTTGCCGCGCTGTAAACACCGTCGTTGGGCAATGGAAAAGGCACCGGATCCGGTGCCTTTTTTGTTTCCGGTGTCGGCGATTAGCTCACGCCACTGCCGCTGCCGCTGACCAGTACGTTGGCGTGGTAGCCGTCGGGCTTGTCGCCGACGGTGGCGCCGCCATAGAGCATGCCCTGCATGGTGTTGGTGAAAAAGTAGTAAGGGAAGGGCTGGGGCGGCGCGCTGGCCTCGTCAAGGCGCTGGCGCAGTTCGACGGGCAGCTCGAAATCCAGTGCCTGCAGGTTGGACTTGAGCTGCTCCGGGCGGCTGGCGCCGACGGTGACGCTACTCACCGCCGGACGATGGGCAACCCAGTTCAGCGCCACCTGGTTCATCGGCCGGTCGAGCTGCCGGGCGACGTCCTCCAGTGCCGCGACGATCTGCCAGTTCCGCTCGCTCAGGTGCTGGAAGGCCGGGTTGCCGCTGTCCTGCATCGTCGCCAGCCGGCCGCTGGTCGCGTCCCCTTGGCGGTACTTGCCCGACAACAGCCCGCTGGCGAGCGGGCTCCAGGTGGCCAGTCCCATGCCCAGTTCGATGGCAAGCCGGGTGTACTCGTGTTCGAGGTTGCGTTCGACCAGCGAATACTGCAGTTGCAGTGCGGTGACCGGTTCGAGGCCGCGCCATTCGGCCAGCGTCTGGAGTCGTGCGGCGTACCACGCCGGCACGTCGGACAGCCCGAGATGGCGGACCTTGCCGTCACGGACCAGATCGTTCAGCGTGCGGATGACTTCATCGGCCGGGGTGATCTGGTCCCAGACGTGCAGGTAAAGTACGTCGAGATAGTCGGTGCCAAGGCGGCGCAGCGAGCCTTCGACGGCTTGCAGGATGTGCTTGCGGCCATTGCCGCCACCGTTGGCGTTGCGATTGCCCAGATTGAAGCCGAACTTGCTGGCGAGCACGACCTGATCGCGTGCTCGGCGTGTGGCGATGAACTCGCCCAGCCAGGCTTCGCTGGTACCGTTGGTGTAGGCGTCGGCGGTATCGATGAAGTTGCCGCCGGCGTCCAGATACAGGTCGAACACTTGGCGGGCCGCTTCCTTGTCGGCGCCCCAGCCCCATTCGGTACCAAAGGTCATGGTGCCCAGGGACAGGCGGCTGACGCGCAGGCCGCTGCGGCCCAGGGTGTAATAGTGATCGATCGACATGCAGGAACTCCGGTGGTGTGAACGGCGCCGAGCCATGATTTCATGGTGCTTTCGGCATATCGGAGTTCCAGCTTAGATCTGGCTGATTCAAATGGAAGCGTTAGGGCAGGGCCGCTGGACAGCCGGTCTGCCCCGCCTTTGGGTGTGAACCAGAAGCAGGCAGATGAAGGGCCGACGGATGCATGACCGACGGTCGCAGTGCCTGTCGGCGAGGGTTGTCCTGATTGCAGGCTATCCGCGTGCTTGCCGCTGCAAGGCTGCGATCAGTTCGGGAAAGCGCGGGTCCGGATGCAGCGATGCGAGGCGCCAGCGCTGCGGGAGCTGCTCCGCCCATTCGTCGCCATTGCCGATCAGGTGCTGCAGGTTGGCAAACGCCGCGTCGTAGCGCCCGGCAAGCGCCCAGGCTTCGGCAGCCAGCAGCGAAAACCAAGGGTCGATGTCCCGTCCCCGTTCGTAATGCACGGCCCAGTCACCGAACTCGTCGGGGCTCATTGCTTTTGCGGATTCGGCTGGCAACGAAGCACTGAAGGCGCGGTAGCTCGCTACTTCGACGAAGCCGGTTGCACGTGCGAGCGCACGGGATTCCCGGTTGTTGGCAAGGCAGTGCCAGCCGATGCTGGTCACGCCCCGGGCGGCCAGTAGCGCGAGGGTCTGTCGCACCATCTGCCGCGCCAGTCCCTGCCGCCGGCAGGCGGTGTCCACCCAGACGCCGATTTCGCCGCGCTCGCCGGCGATCACGTCGCTCAGGCAGACGGCAACGACCGTGTCCGTCGCGAGTAGGGCGTAACCGGAGTTGCAGGCTACGGCTTCTGCGACATCACTATCGCGCTCCCGTGCGAACCAGTCGTCGAGCAGGTCGCGATCCGATACGGTCAGATGCTGAAGTCCCGCGAGGCTGAGCTCGAGTTGCCGATAGCGGGCGTCGGCGGCGACCGCCGCGCAGTCAGGCGCGAGCATCTGCCGTGCCGCGACGCGTTCGTGGCGCCGGGCAAACCGGTTGCTCAGGATGGCGGGAAAGTGCGCCTCCCAGCGGTCCGGTGCGTAGATCAGGTAGGCTGTTGGCGGAATCAGCCGGCCAAGCGATTGAAGTCCTGTTACTGCGTCGGGATTCCCGACCAGATACCAGCCTTCGGGGCCGTCGAGCAGCGCGACGTTCGGTTGTCGGACATCGTCGACCCAGACGTCGCCGGGGACCTCTGCTGCAAGGACCGCAGCAACCGAGAGGTGAATGTCGGCGAACGCCGCGAACAGCGGCTGTGCGATGCGGTACTGGGTCTTGGAAAGCGGAACCATGCGACTCCTGCGGGATGTGGGGGGACGAGCGGTGAGCTACCGGTACGAGCGCTGCAGACATGCAGTCTCCGGTCCTGTGCCGGCAGAGACAAGATCTTGCGGCAGGCTGCGCAGGCATTCACCAAGGCGGGCAAAGTAGCGGCGCTCCGGATTGGCGCAGGCATGGGTGAATCGCCCCAAGTGAATTACAATAGCGCCATCCCCAAAGGGCGCGCAGGCGCCCTTTTCCCATTCTGGAGGTTTCATGGCTCATCTTACCCTTGGCGTGCTCGGCGCCACTTCCTCGCTCGGTCAGGCGCTGCTCGACGTGATCACCGACAGCCCGCTGCGTCTGGCGGCGCTGTATCCGCTGACCATGAGCGACGACGAAGGGCTGGTCGAGTTCCGCGGTGAAGACCATCCGGAGTTCAACGTCGAGGATTTCGAATGGACGCAGCTGCGCGTGCTGGTCAACACCGTGCCGGACGTCAATGCGGTGCTCGACGAGGCGGCGAAGGCCGGCGTCATCGTCATCGACCTGACCGGTGCAAATCCGCCCGGCGGCAAGCTGGCCAAGGGGCAGGTACTGTCGCTGCCGGACCCGTTCGCGCAGCAACTGGCAACGCTGGTCGCGCCACTGGCAGAGCTCGGTGAGGTCACTCAGGTGACGGTGACCGGCTTGCTGTCGGTGTCGACCGAGGGGCAGGCGGGCATCGATGCGCTGTCGGGCCAGACGCGCGCGCTGTTTGCGCAGACCGAGCACGAGACCGCGGTCTACCCGAAGCGGATTGCCTACAACGTGCTTGGCGGCTTCGGTGCGCCGGACGAGAGCGGCGCAACGCTCGAGGAAAACGCCGCGCTGGCGCTGCTCAAAAAACAGTTGCCGGGCGACTGCGCAATCGACGTGACCTGCGTGCGCACGCCGCACTTCTTCGGCCATGGTGCCAGCGTGACCGTACGTTTCTCGGCACCGGTCGAGCAGGATGCCGTCGTCGCGGCCCTCAAGGCGGGCGAGCGCGTTTTCCTGCTGCAGGTGGCCGGTGAAGCCGGCATTGCCGCGAGCCAGGACGCTGTCGGCGGTGACAAGGTCTGGGTCAGCCGGTTGCGCTTTGCCGCCGATGGCCGCGGCGTGACGCTGTGGAGCGTGGCCGACAACACCCGCCTGCCGGCGCTGGCGGTCCTGCAGCTGCTGACACTGATTGCCGCCAAAGAGTAAACGCCATGCTGCCGCCGATCTCGCACCGAATCGCCACCGAACTCCATTGCCGCCCGGCGCAGGTCGATGCGGCAATGCAGCTGCTCGACGATGGCGCTACCGTGCCTTTCGTCGCCCGCTATCGCAAGGAGGCCACCGGCGGGCTCGACGACACGCAATTGCGGACCTTGCACGAGCGACTGCAGTATCTGCGCGAGCTCGAGGCCCGGCGCGCGAGCGTGATCGCCAGCGTCGACGAGCAGGGCAAACTGACGCCGGCACTGCTGGGCCAACTGCAGGGTGCCGATAACAAGCAGCGGCTCGAAGACCTGTACCTGCCGTACAAGCCCAAGCGCCGTACCAAGGCGCAGATTGCCCGCGAAGCCGGGCTGGCACCGCTGGCCGCCGCCTTGCTGGCCGATTCGGCGCTGGTACCCGAACAGCTTGCGCTCGGCTATCTCAATGCCGAAATCGGCGATGCCAGGGCGGCACTCGACGGGGCAAGGGCGATCCTGATGGAGCAGTTTGCCGAGGATGCCGAGCTGATCGGCAGTTTGCGCGACCATGTCCGGACCACCGGCGTGGTGAAGACTGCGGTGCTCGAAGGCAAGGCCGAGACGGGGGCCAAGTTTGCCGACTATTTCGAATTCGAAGAGAAGCTGGCAACAATGCCGTCGCATCGCGTGCTCGCCGTGTTGCGCGGACGCGCCGAGGGTGTACTCGGCTTTACGCTGGCGCTGCCGGATGACGAACCGGTCTGCGAGTTGCGGATCGCCCGGCGTTTCGGCATCGCCAATCGCGATCGGGCTGCCGACAAATGGCTGACCGATACGGTCCGGCTGACCTGGCGGGCCAAGGTGTTCCCGAGTCTGGAAACCGAAATCGTCGGCGAGCTGCGCGAGCGTGCCGAGGCGGATGCGATCCGGGTTTTCGCCAGCAACCTCAAGGACTTGCTGCTGGCTGCACCGGCCGGGCCGCGCGCAACGATGGGGCTCGATCCGGGGCTGCGTACCGGGGTGAAGGTCGCGGTGGTCGATGCCACCGGCAAGTTGCTCGACACGGCGACGATCTATCCGCACGAGCCACGGCGTGACTGGCAAGGCGCGCTGGCGACACTGGCGTCCCTGGCGGTCAGGCACAAGGTCGAACTGATCGCGATCGGCAACGGTACGGCGAGCCGGGAAACCGACAAGCTCGCCGCCGAGCTGATGCGTGCACGGCCGGAGCTCGGCCTGACCAAGCTGGTGGTGTCGGAAGCCGGGGCGTCGGTGTATTCGGCGTCCGAGCTGGCGGCAAAGGAGTTCCCGGCGCTCGATGTCAGCCTGCGTGGTGCGGTATCGATTGCCCGGCGCCTGCAGGATCCGCTGGCCGAACTCGTCAAGATCGACCCGAAGGCCATCGGTGTCGGCCAGTACCAGCACGACGTCAATCAGGCCGGGCTGGCCCGCTCGCTCGAGGCGGTCATCGAGGATTGCGTCAATGCCGTGGGTGTCGACGTGAACACCGCCTCGGCGTCGCTGCTGGGTCGTGTTTCCGGGCTGAGTCAGGTGCTGGCGGCAAACATCGTTGATTACCGCGACACGCACGGTGCGTTTGCCGACCGCAAGGCTTTGCTCAAGGTGCCGCGACTGGGCGACAAGACCTTCGAGCAGGCGGCCGGCTTTCTGCGCATCATGAATGGGCGCAATCCGCTGGACGCGTCGGCGGTGCACCCGGAGTCGTATCCGCTGGTCGAGACCATCGTGGCCCGGGTTCGACGCGAGGTGAGGGCGGTCATCGGCGATGCTGCAACGTTGCGCGGGCTGAACCCGGCCGATTTCACCGATGCGCGTTTTGGCCTGCCGACGGTGCGTGACGTGATCGCCGAGCTGGAGAAGCCCGGCCGCGATCCGCGGCCGGAGTTCAGGACGGCACGCTTTGCCGATGGCGTCGAGGCGCTCAAGGACCTGCGGCCGGAAATGGTGCTCGAAGGTGTCGTGACCAATGTGACCAATTTCGGCGCATTCGTCGACATCGGCGTACATCAGGACGGGCTGGTCCACATTTCGGCGCTGGCGAACCGCTTCGTCAAGGATCCTCGCGAGGTGGTCAAGGCCGGTGATGTGGTGCGGGTCAAGGTGCTCGAGGTGGATGTTCAACGGCGCAGGGTGGCGTTGACGATGCGGCTTGGCGATGCGGTGAACGCCGGCACGGTGACAAGCGAGGGCAGCCGGCCTGCCAGGCAGCGATTGCCGAAGCATGATGCGCCGGCGTCCACCGGGGCCATGGCCTCGGCGCTGGCCGGCCTCAAACTCAAACGCTGAGCGGTCGAACGCAGGTTTCGATAGCACGAAAAAAAACCGGGCACGATGTGCCCGGTTCTGAAGTCTAGGAAGACGCTGGTCCGGCTTAGAAGTCGGTACGGAAACCGACCGACCAGGCAAAACCGTCCTGGCTGGCGTAGTCCGGCGTCAGCGAGCCCGAGTTGTTCTTGAACTTGCCCTTGTTGTCGTTGTTGACGTCAACCAGGTAGGTGTAGAAACGGGTCTGCTTGGTGGCGTAGTAGACCAGACCCAGCGAAGCCTGCTGGCCGCTGTTGTCGCTCACGCCCATCTGGTCCTGCGACCAGGCGTACACGCCCTGGACTTCGAACTGGCCGAACTTGTAGTTGCCGACCACGGCGTAGTTGTCCCAGTCCTGACCGGCCTTGCTGTCGTCGCTGTTGACATGTTCCCAGCCGCCGCCCAGTTGCAGGCCGAAGTCGAACTTGTAGCCCAGAGCCAGGTTGGTCGCCCAGGTCGACGCACCGCTGGTGGTGTTGGCCGCCTGGTCGGCCGATGCCAAGCCGGTAGCCTGGGTGAAGGTGCGGTTCTTCGCGTAGTAGTAGCCGAGGCCACCGACGAAGCCGTAGCCGCTGTACAGGGCCGAAGCGGCATAGATCGGCGACTCGCCGCCGTTCTGGGCGTTCTGGTCGAGGCCCCACGAACCGCGGACCTGGAAGCCGCTGAACACCGGCGAATCGTAGCTGACCGAGTTCTGCAGACGGCTGTTGAGCTGGGCGAACACGGCACCCTTGCCCTTGTAGTCGGCGGTGTCGGCGAAGTTGTCGAACAGGCTCGACAGGTCCGACGAGGTCAGCAGGGTCTTGTAGGCGCTGTCGTAGTTGCCGAAGCGCACGGTACCCCAGTCGCCCTGCCAGCCGCCGAAGGTGTTGCGGCCACCCCAGGTGGTGTTGCCGGTGCCGCCGTTGCCCGAGGTCTTGATGGCCGATTCGATCTGCCAGATCACCTTGCCGCCGATGTCGAGCTTGTCCGAGCCCTTGAAGCCGAAGCGCGACGACTGGTCGATCAGCTGGCCTTCGCCACGGTAGTCCTTGCTGACGCCGTTGACGGTGACGTCCTTGAGCTGGTCGTATTCGAGCGACTGGCGGATCGAGCCGTAGACAGTCACTTCTGCTGCAGCAAACTGAGCCACGAAAGCGGCGCCGAGGGCGGCGGCGATCAGGGTCTTCTTCATTACTTCACTCTCCTGTTGCGGAAAAGAGGCCTTGTGTAGCTGGCCTGTACTGTTGCCCCGCCAGGCGTCTCCGGGAGTCGGCGCAGGCAGGGCGATCGGGAATTCGGCGGTGAACGCTTGAGACTTACAGCTCGTGTTCGTTTTCTGTGCCGTTTCAGTACAGTGGAGTCTACGAGGCGATTATGTCTTTCACATTACAAATCGCCCTGATTGATCCGCAGGGGAGAGTGTGTATTTCAGCCGAAGAACAAGCTGTGGAGCGCCTTTCCGGGCGATGGCTGGCGCATGAAGGCTTCACCGACGAGGAAGGTGTTGACGTTGTTTTGTTGCATTAATGATACATCTGTTGTGTCGAGAATGCCGCTCTCGGTCACGACGATGCGATCGGAAGGGATGTTTTTCAACAAGCCAAGGGTGGTCTCAAGACTGACTTCAAACGTGCGAAGGTTGCGGTTGTTGATGCCGACCAGCGGGGTTGTCAGCTCGAGTGCGGCATCCAGTTCGACGCCGTTGTGTACCTCGACCAGCACGGCCATGCCGAGTGCGTGGGCGATGGCTTCGAAATCCTTCATCTGGGCCAGCGACAACTCGGCGGCGATCAGCAGGATGCAGTCCGCACCCCAGGCGCGTGCTTCGAACAGCTGGTATTCGTCGACCATGAAGTCCTTGCGCAACGCCGGCAGCGTGCAGGCGCTGCGTGCGGCTTTCAGGAAGTCCTCGTGGCCTTGAAAGTACTGCCGGTCGGTCAGGACCGACAGGCAGGCCGCGCCATTGGCTGCATAGTCCGCGGCATGCTCGGCCGGCTGAAAGTCGGCACGGATCACGCCCTTGGACGGACTGGCTTTCTTGATCTCGGCGATGATGCCGGGTTGCTTGGCTGCATGTTTGGCACGCAGTGCAGCGACAAAGTCACGCAGGTCGGTGCTGGATTCGGCTTGTGCGCGGATTTCCGCCAGCGGAACCGCTTTGCGCGCGTTTGCAACTTCGTCGTGCTTGGTGGCCCAGATTTTCTTCAGGATGTCGGACATGGCTGACCTTGCGGGTTAGTTGCCGAACTGGCCGGTAAAGCGGACCAGTTCGGCCAGTTTGGTGCGGGCCGCGCCACTGGCGATGGCTTCGTGCGCCGCATTGATGCCGTCTTCGAGCGTGACGGCAATGTTGGCGGTGTAAATGGCCGCGCCGGCGTTCAGCAGTACGATGTCGCGCGCCGGGCCGGTTTCGTTGGCCAGGACGCGATGGATGATGTCGGCCGATTGTTGCGCATCGCCGGCATGGAGCGCCTTGATGTCGCACCGCTCGAAGCCATACTGGCGCGGGTCGAGCTGATACTCGGTGATGTCGCCGTCCTTCAGTTCGGCGACCGAGGTGTTGCCGGACAGGGTGATTTCGTCGAGTCCGTCGCAACCGTGCACGATCATCACGTGCTTCGAGCCGAGCTGCTTGAGTACGCGGGCTTGAATGCCGACAAGGTCGGGGTGGAACACGCCCATCAACTGGTTGTCGGCGCCGGCCGGATTGGTCAGCGGGCCGAGGATGTTGAAGATGGTCCGCACGCCGAGTTCGCGGCGGATCGGCGCGACATACTTCATGGCCGGATGATGATTCGGCGCGAACATGAAGCCGAGGCCGACTTCGTCGATGCTCTGGCCGACCTGTTCCGGCGTCAGGTTCAGTTTGACACCCAGGGTTTCGAGCACGTCGGCCGAGCCGCTGCTCGAGCTGACCGAGCGGCCGCCGTGCTTGGCAACCTTGACGCCGGCTGCGGCGGCAACGAAGGCCGAGCAGGTCGAAATGTTGAAGGTGTGGGCGCCGTCGCCGCCGGTGCCGCAGGTATCGACCAGATGCCGCCGGTCCTGCACGTTCACCTTGCTGGAAAACTCGCGCATCACCGTTGCGGCGGCCGCAATTTCCGAGACGCTTTCGACCTTGGTGCGCAGTCCCATCAGCAGCGCCGATGTCTGCACCGGCGTCAGTTCGCCGGTCATGATCTGCCGCATCAGGTAGACCATTTCGTCGAAGAACAACTCGTTGCTGTAGATCAGCCGGCTCAGCGCGGCCTGAATGGTAATCATGATGGCTATTCCGAAATCAGTTCACGTAGAAGCGCGACAGTTCGTCGGCGCGGTGCCGGTCCATGTCGATCCGGCAGGTCTGCATGGCCACGCCGGCAATCGATCCGCCGTGGAACGAGGCGCCGGCCCAATCGCAATGCGCGTCGCGATAGGCGAGATAGGCTGCGACATCGGTTTCGAACAGGCCGAGCGCATGGCTGTCGGGTGTCGTTTCTTCCAGTCGGCGCATCGCCGCGCGTGCCGCCGCCTCCGCGTTCAGCCGGTCCTGCGTTGCGCCGGTCTCGAGCGTGCCCAGACACCGGGACAGATCCGCCTGGTTCGCGCTGCGCTGATCGCATTCGCTGATCGCCGGTGGCGACGGTTGCGCATGCGCAGCGCCGACGGCCAGCAGCAGGGCTGCGCCGATGTACCGGATCACGCCCATTCCTTGAGGAAGTTGTCGAGCATCTGGTGGCCGTGCTCGGTCAGGATCGACTCGGGATGGAATTGTACGCCCTCGATCGCCAGCGTCTTGTGGCGAACCCCCATGATTTCGCCATCGGCGGTCCACGCCGTCACCTCGAGGCAATCGGGTAGCGATTCACGCTCGATGGCCAGCGAGTGGTAGCGGGTGACGGTAAACGGCGACGGCAGCTTGCTGAATACGCCGACGCCGGTGTGTTCGATCGGCGAAACCTTGCCGTGCATCAGCGTCTTGGCGTGAATGATCTTGCCGCCAAACGCTTCGCCGATCGCCTGATGGCCGAGGCAGACACCGAGAATCGGCAACTTGCCGGCAAAGTGGCGGATGGCTTCGACCGAGATGCCGGCTTCCTTGGGCGAACAGGGGCCGGGCGAGACGACGAGGTACTTGGGCTTCAGTGCTTCGATCTGTTCGATCGAGATTTCGTCGTTACGGTAGACGCGGACGTCCTGACCGAGTTCGCCGAAGTACTGGACGATGTTGTAGGTGAACGAGTCGAAGTTGTCGATCATCAAGAGCATGGCGGCATTCCTTTGAATCTGTACGCGGGGCGGGCGACGACGTGGACCGGTGTCAGGCGTCGAGGCCGGCTTGAACGAGTTCGGCGGCGCGCAGCACGGCGCGGGCCTTGTTCAGCGTTTCCTGCCATTCGCTCTCGGGCACCGAGTCGGCAACGATGCCGGCGCCGGCCTGCATGTAGAGCGTTTCGTTCTTGACCACGGCGGTGCGCAGCGCGATCGCCACGTCCATGTCGCCGTTGAAACCGAGGTAGCCGACTGCGCCCGAATAGATGCCGCGCTTGCTCGGCTCGAATTCGTCGATGATTTCCAGCGCCCGGACCTTCGGTGCGCCGGAGACGGTGCCTGCCGGGAAGGTCGCCTTGAGGACGTCGATGTTGCTGAGACCGGCCTTGAGCTTGCCCTCGACGCTCGAGACGATGTGCATCACGTGCGAGTAGCGCTCGATCGTCATCCGGTCGATCAGCTTGACCGAGCCGGTTTCGGCGACGCGGCCGGTGTCGTTGCGGCCGAGGTCGATCAGCATCACGTGTTCGGCGATTTCCTTCTCGTCGGCGAGCAGTTCTTCCGCCAGTGCTTCGTCGAGTTCGCGCGTCTTGCCGCGCGGCCGGGTGCCGGCGATCGGGCGCACGGTGATCGTGTCGCCTTCGAGTCGCGCCAGAATCTCCGGCGAGGCGCCGACGATGTGCATGTCGCCGAAGTGGTAGAAGAACATGTACGGCGACGGATTGATCGACCGCAGCGCGCGGTACAACGCCAACGGGTCCTGATCGAACGGCATCGTCATCCGTTGCGACAGCACCACCTGCATCACGTCGCCCTCGGCGATGTAGTCCTTGGCCTTGAGCACGGCTTCCTTGAATGCGGCCTCGCCGAATTCGGACTGTGCTGCGGTCGAGGATTTTGCCGGGCCCGACAACGGCAGCCTGGCCGGTTCGCGCAGCCTGATCCGCAATTCGGCCAGTCGGGCTTCGGCGCGGTCGTAGGCTTCAGGATCTTCGGTGTTGGCGTAGACAACGAGGAAAAGCTTACCCGACAGGTTGTCGACGACGGCGAGTTCTTCCGACAGCAGCAGCTGGATGTCAGGCAGGCCGAGCGGGTCCGGCTTGGTACAGTGGGCGAGCTTTTTCTCGACGTAGCGGATCGTGTCGTAGCCGAAGTAACCGACCAGACCGCCCATGAAGCGCGGCATGCCGGCCGGTGCCGCGGCGTTGAACTGTTTCTGGTATTCGGCGATGAAGTCGAGCGGGTTGCCGTCGTGGGTTTCGATCACGCGGTCATCGTGAATGACTTCGGTGTGCAGGCCGGATACGGTGATCCGGGTTCGCGCGGGCAGACCGATGAAGGAATAGCGACCGAAACGCTCGCCGCCGACGACCGATTCAAGCAGATAGGAGTACGGGCGATTGGCGAGCTTCAGATAGACCGACAGCGGGGTGTCGAGGTCGGCGTACAGTTCGAGGATGACGGGAATGCGGTTGTAGCCTTGGCGAGCCAAAGCCGCGAATTCATCGCGTGTGATCATGACAACTCCAGACGAAAAATCGAAAAAGGGCCGGGCGGGCTGCGTTTAGCAGCGGCGCCATCGCCATTCGAGCCAGATTTCGTCGGAGTGAAACGCCATGATGTGGGAAGAGGTGTGCTTTGAGAACGACTTGTATCTTGCCCAAAGCGGCAACAAGGGTCAACCGTACCGGCGCGGTTGACCCTTCCTGACCTCAGTCGCTGTTTAGTTGGTGTCGGGCAGCGGCTCGCCCTTGGGCCAGAGCAGCCAGAGGCGACCGTCCTGCTTCATCCTGCCGGCGAGTTCACCCGCCGCATCGCCCTTGCCCCAGAAGAAGTCGGCGCGGACCTGGCCCCGAATCGCGCCACCGGTATCCTGTGCTGCCGCAAGGCGGGTCAAGGCCGTGCCGTCCGGTCGCGTTGTGTCGATGAACATCGGCGCGCCGGCCGGTACGTGCTTGGTGTCGACGGCGAGACTGTAACCGGCAGTCAGTGGGACGCCAAACGAGCCGATCGGACCTTCATCGCTATCCGGCAGCGTGCGGAAGAACACATAGCTCGGATTGCTGGCCAGCAGATCGCCGACCCTGGCCGGGTTGGCGCGCGCCCAGGCGCGAATGCTCTGCATGCTGACATCCGCCGCTTTGAGCTCTCCCTGGTCGATCAGCCATTTGCCGATGGCGCGATAGGGCCAGCCATTCTGGTCGGCGTAGCCGAGGCGCAGTTCTCGGCCGTCGGCAAGCTTGATCCGGCCCGAGCCCTGGACCTGCAGGAACTGCAGGTCCATCGGGTCGGGGAGCCATGCCAGCACGGGGGCATTGAGCCGGTTGTTGCGGGCAAGCTTGGCGATCTCGTCTGCATCGGCATAGGGCTTGAGCGCCTTGCCGTCGAGGCGGCCGCGCAGGCGCTTGCCCTTGAGCTCCGGATACACGCTGTCGAGCTGGACCGTAATCATGTCGTTCGGCGGACCATAGACCGGAACGGTGTTCTGGCCGGTTCGCATCAGGCTGCCCGGATAAACCGGTTCGTAATAGCCGGTAATCAGCCCCTGATTGCCGCCGTCGGCATTGCGCAGCGCCAGCGGCACAAGGCGGCTGGTCATGAAGGCACGAACAGCGGCTGCATTTTTCGGCAACGCGGCCGCATCCGTGCAAAGGGCCGCCCAGCGTGCCTGTTTCTGCAGACGGGGGCAGCTGCGCAGCCAGGCATTGAAACCGGCGAGCCAGTCTGCGTCGGCAACACCCGGCAGCGCGGCCCAGTCTGCGGGCTGATACGGCGCCATGTCGACGACTGGCGCTACTGGCGTAGCCGGCGTTGGTGTGGCGGGTGGCGCGGGTCGCGTTGGCGGAGCGGAGGGCGGGGTGGTGCAGGCTGCGAGAACGAGCACCGCAACTGCGCCAAGTGTGCGGATCGGAAGGCGGGAATTCAGGGTCATCAGGGGGTGTCGGATTTGGGGTCGATGCCTTTCTTGAACGCCTGCAGCCCGGCTTTCTGCATTTCCAGCGTCTTCACGGTCATTTGCAGCATGCCGACCTGCATCGTCAACCATTGCTCGATCGTACGCATCTCGACGATCTTGCGGTCGATTTCCTCTTCGGTCAGCGGCGGCATGAAGGGGTTGGGCGTACCCGGCTTCAGGAATTGCGTAAAGAAGCCGAACGGGTCTTGCGGGGTATCGCTCATGGCGGGCTCCGGAAGGAACGGCGGGCACCTGAACGGTGCGGCCCCACGGCGTGGGGCCGCTTCCGATTTTAGACCTTTGCGGCGGCCTGTACCGCAGCAAGTGCGGCCATATTCACGAGGCGGCGTACCGAAGCCGTCGGCGTGAGGATGTGCGCCGGCGCCGAAATGCCCAGCAGGATCGGACCGATGGTCACGCCGTCGCCGGCGGTGATCTTCAGCAGGTTGAACGAAATGTTCGCTGCGTCGAGATTCGGCATGATCAGCAGGTTGGCGTCGCCCTTGAGCGTCGAGTGCGGGAACACCTGCTGGCGGATCTCGGCCGACAGCGCTGCGTCACCGTGCATTTCGCCGTCGACGTCCAGATCGGGTGCCTGCTTGCGCAGCAGCTCGAGCGTGTCTCGCATCTTCTGCGCCGACGGGTCGCTCAGCGTACCGAAGCTCGAGTGCGACAGTAGTGCGACTTGCGGCTGGATGCCGAAGTTGCGCACGGTGTCGGCGGCGAGCTGGGTGATTTCGGCCAGTTGCGCCGGGCTCGGGTCCTGATTCACATAGGTATCGGTGATGAAGATGTTGCCGGTGGGCAGCAGCAGCGCGTTCATGGCCGCCGTGGTCGACGCCCCGTCCTGCAGGCCGAGCACGTTTTCCAGGTACCAGTGATGACGGTGGTACTGGCCGTGGGTGCCGCAGATCATCGCGTCGGCTTCGCCGCGCTTGACCATCAGTGCACCGATCAGCGTCGTCTTGCTGCGTACTTCGGCCTGCGCCAGTTCTTCCGACACGCCCTTGCGCATCATCAGCGAGTGGTACAGCGTCCAGTATTCGCGATAGCGCGGGTCGTTTTCCTGGTTGCACAGTTCGAAATCGACACCCGGGCGGATGCGCAGGCCGAGCTTTTCGATCCGGCTTTCGATCACGCTCGGACGGCCGATCACGATCGGATAGCACAGGCCGAGGTCGATGACTTCCTGTACTGCGTGCAGGACACGCTGGTCTTCGCCTTCGCAGAAGACCACGCGCTTCTTGGCCTTGCGTGCGGCGGCGAACACCGGCCGCATGAACAGGTTGGACTTGTAGACGAACTGCGTCAGCTCTTCGGTATAGACGCCGAAATCCTCGATCGGCCGCGTGGCGACGCCGGCTTCCATCGCTGCACGGGCAACGGCCGGGGCGATCTTGATGATCAGGCGCGGATCGAACGGCTTCGGAATCAGGTATTCGGCGCCGAAGGTCAGGTTTTCATTGGCGTAGGTGTCGGCAACGACGTCGGACTGTTCGGCCAGCGCCAGCTCGGCGATGGCATTGACCGCCGCGTGCTTCATGCTTTCGGTGATCGCCGTCGCGCCGACGTCGAGCGCGCCGCGGAACATGAACGGGAAGCACAGCACGTTGTTGACCTGGTTCGGATAGTCCGAACGGCCGGTGCAGACGATGGCGTCCGGGCGGACGGCCTTGACCTTGGGCGGCGAGATTTCCGGGTCCGGGTTCGACAGCGCCAGAATCAGCGGCTGGTCGGCCATGGTCTTGACCATGTCCTGGCTCATCACGTCGGGGCCGGAGAGGCCGAGGAAGATGTCGGCGCCGCCGATGGCATCCTGCAGCGTGCGCGCTTCGGTTTCGCGGGCGTAGCGCTGCTTGGTTTCGTCGAGATTGGTCCGGCCGGTATGGATCACGCCCTTGGAATCGCAGACGAGCACGTTTTCGCGCTTCACGCCGAGCGAGACCAGCAGGTCGAGGCAGGCGATCGCAGCAGCGCCGGCGCCCGAGGCGACCAGCTTCACTTCGTCGATCTTCTTGCCGATCAGTTTCAGGCCGTTCTTGACCGCTGCACCGACAATGATTGCCGTGCCGTGCTGGTCGTCGTGGAACACCGGGATGTTCATCCGTTCGCGCAGCTTCTGCTCGACATAGAAGCATTCCGGCGCCTTGATGTCTTCGAGGTTGATGCCGCCGAAGGTCGGCTCGAGCGAGGCAATGATCTCGACCAGCTTTTCCGGGTCCTTTTCGTCGATCTCGATGTCGAAGACGTCGATGCCGGCGAACTTCTTGAACAGCACGCCTTTGCCTTCCATCACCGGCTTGCCGGCCAGCGGGCCGATGTCGCCCAGACCCAGCACGGCGGTGCCGTTGGTGATTACCGCGACCAGGTTGCCGCGCGCGGTCATGTTGCGCGCTTCGGCTTCGTCCTCAACGATGGCCATGCAGGCGTAGGCGACGCCCGGCGAGTAGGCGAGCGCCAGTTCGCGCTGGCTCGACAACCCCTTGGTCGGTGCGACCTGGATCTTGCCGGGGCGCGGATAACGGTGATAGTCGAGGGCCTTTCGTTTGAGTTCTTCGTCCATGTGGTTCTCCGTGATGCCGGATACGCAGCCGTTCCGGTCTGATGAGCAATGAGCAGATGTTGTGATGCTGGGCGCGACTACATGCAATGACAAGCCAGGGTTTTGCCGGATGCGGTATACGCGTATTCCTCAGTCGCGTCGTTTTCCACCCGCCGCAAACGGCACGGGCCGGACTTTGCAGTCCGGCCCGTCGGGGATCTAGAAACGGATTTTCACGGCATCGTTGCCCAGCCAGGCCTGCAGCTCGGCAATCAGCGCATCGTGCAGTGTGACGCGCCAGTCGAGTCCAAGCCGCAAGGCGCAGCGTGCGCCCTGCGTCCGGTAGTCGATTTCGATCGGGCAGGCGCCACCGCCATGGGCGGCCAGCAGCGAGGACAAGCGCGCCGCATCGGCGTTGCCGTTGATCTGCAGATTGAGTGAGCGCGCAAAATGACTGCGCGCTTCCGGCACATCCATGACCGCGTCGGCGATCACGCGCAGACCGCCGCTGAAGCGGTCCTCGCTGACCTTGCCGGCAACGACCAGCAGCGTGTCGTCCTTGAGCTTGGTGCGGTGGGCCTCGAATACCTCCGAATACAGCGCCACTTCGATCTTGGCATTGCCGTCGTCGAGTTGCAGGAACGCCATCCGGCCGCGGTCGCCATTCTTGACCCGCAAGCCGCCGACGATGCCGGCGAGGTACTGCAGGTCGCGTTTGGATTCGAGCCGGTCGAGCCGGGTCCTGATCAGGCCCTTCAGGTCCTTGGCGTGCGCGTCGAACGGATGGCCGGACAGGTAGTGGCCCAGCGCGGTCTTCTCTTCGGCCAGCTTGACCTTGTCATCCCAGCGCGGTACCTCGATCGGCTCGACCGTCGGTACGGCCGACGGTTCGAAGATGTCGAACAGCGAATTCTGGTTAGCGTTGGCCGCTTCGGTTTCGGCGAGCTTCATCGCCTGTTCGACGTTGGCCATCAGCCGTGCGCGATGGTCGTCGATCGCATCGAACGCGCCGCCGCGGATCAACGCTTCGAGCACGCGCTTGTTGACTTCCTTCTTGTCGGTACGGCGGCAGAAGTCGTACAGGTCCTTGAACGGGCCGTTGGCGTTGCGCTCGGAAACGATCTGCTCGACCGCGCCCTGGCCGACGCCCTTGATGGCGCCGAGCGCATAGCGGATCTGCTTCTTGCCGACCGGAACGAAGCGGTAGACGCTCTCGTTGATGTCCGGCGGCAGGATTTCAAGCCGGTTCTTCTCGATGCAGTCGTCGTAGAACACCTTGAGCTGGTCGGTGTTGTCGAGTTCCGAGCTCATCGTCGCGGCCATGAACGCCGCGGTATGGTGCGCCTTCAACCAGGCGGTGTGATACGACACCACCGCATACGCCGCCGTGTGCGACTTGTTGAAGCCGTACTCGGCGAACTTGGCCATCAGGTCGAACAGCATTTCGGCCAGCGCCGGGTCGTAGCCCTTGGTTTTGGCGCCGTCGGCGATCATCTCGCGGTGCTTGGCCATTTCCTCGGGCTTCTTCTTGCCCATGGCGCGACGCAGCATGTCGGCGCCACCCAGCGTGTAGCCGCCGATGATCTGCGAGATCTGCATCACCTGTTCCTGATACACGATCACGCCATAAGTCGGCTCGAGGCACTTCTCCAGATCGGGGTGGAAGTAATCGGGGACTTCCAGTCCTTTTTTCCGGTTGATGAAGGTGTCGACCATGCCCGAACCGAGCGGGCCCGGTCGGTACAGCGCCAGCACGGCGATAATGTCTTCGAATCGGTCGGGCTGCAGTTTTTCCAGCAGCCGTTTCATGCCGTCCGACTCGACCTGGAAGACGGCGGTGGTGTTGGCGTCGCGGAACACCTGATACGCGGCCTGATCCTCGAACCCGAGGCTCATCAGGTCGAGGTATTCGCCGGTCTGCTCCTTGATGTACTGCAGCGCCAGCTCGATGATCGTCAGGTTGCGCAGACCCAGAAAGTCGAACTTCACCAGACCGATCTGCTCGACGTCGTCCTTGTCGAGCATCGATACCGGCGAGGCGTCGGCGCCGCTGGCCTGATAGACCGGGCAGAAGTCGGTGATCTGGCCCGGCGCGATCAGTACGCCACCGGCGTGCATGCCGATGTTGCGCGTCATGCCTTCAAGCTTGAGCGCCAGCTCCCACAGCTCCTTGACCTCGTCCTCGTTGCGCACGCGCTCGGCGAGTTCGGGCACCATTTCGACCGCGTCGTCGAGGCTGAAATGCTTGCCCGGTGCGGCCGGGATCATTTTCGACAGGCCGTCGCAGAACATGTAGGGCAGATCGAGCACGCGACCGACGTCGCGGACCACCGCCTTGGCGGCCATGGTGCCGAAGGTGGCGATCTGGCTGACCGCCTCGGCGCCATACTTCTCGCGCACGTACTCGATCACGCGCCAGCGGTTGTCCTGGCAGAAGTCGATGTCGAAGTCGGGCATCGAGACCCGTTCGGGATTCAGGAAACGCTCGAACAGCAGTGCGTAGGCGGTCGGATCGATGTCGGTAATGCCGAGCGAGTAGGCAACGAGCGAACCGGCGCCCGAGCCCCGGCCCGGTCCGACCGGGCAGCCGTTCTTTTTCGCCCAGACGATGAAGTCGGCCACGATCAGGAAGTAGCCCGGAAAGCCCATCTGGATGATGGTGTCGGTCTCGAACTTGAGCCGTTCGAGGTAGCGCGGCCGTTCGGCGTCGCGCGCGGCCGTATCCGGGTAAAGCTGGGCGAGTCGGGCTTCGAGGCCTTCCTTGGCAAGGTGGACCAGATAGTCGTCCAGACTCATGCCGTCCGGCGTCGGGAAGTCCGGCAGGTAGTTCTTGCCCAGCGTGACCGTCAGATTGCAGCGCTGCGCGATCGCGACCGAGTTCGCCAGTGCTTCGGGCAGGTCGGCAAACAGCTCGGCCATTTCGGCCGGACTCTTGAAATACTGGTCGTCGGTGAAGAGCTTCGGACGTCGCTTGTCGGCGACCATATAGCCTTCGGCGATGCAGACGCGTGCTTCGTGTGCCTTGAAGTCGTCCGCCGCCATGAACTGGATCGGGTGCGTGGCAACAACGGGCAGGCCAAGGTCGGAAGCAAGGTCGAGCTGGCCCTGAACGCAGGGTTCGCACTCGGGCTGACCACTGCGCTGCAGTTCGAGGTAGAAATTGCCGGCGAACTGCGCGCTCCACCACTGCGCGGCAGCCTGGGCCGCGTCGTAGTTGCCCGACAGCAGCGTCTGGCCGATTTCGCCTGAATGGCCTCCCGACAGGCACAGCAGGTGGCTGTTGTCGCCATCGGCAATCCAGTCCTTGCGCAGTTCTGCGCGGTCGCGGTACTGGTTGTCGCGGTAGGCCCGGGTCAGCAGCTCGCACAAACGGCCGTAACCGTCGCGGTCGCGCGCCAGCAGCAGGGTACGAAAAGGCTTGTCGCGGTCCGCCTCGTTTTCGATCCACGCGTCGAGACCGATGATCGGCTTGATCCCTGCGCTGCGGCAGGCCTTGTAGTGCTTGACCAGTCCGAACAGGTTCATCAGGTCGGAAATGCCAAGCGCGGGCATGCCGAGTTTTTTGGCGTGTTTGACGGCATCGTCGATGCGGACGATACCGTCGGTCACGGAGAATTCGGAATGCAGGCGGAGATGGATGAAGGCGGGCTGATTCATCGCGCCATTCTAGCATCCCGGCGGGCTGGCTTTGCCGTTCGACAGTGGCCGGAGACAGGGGAAAAGTGGGGTGGCGGGAACTACGGCAGCGGTAGTCATGTTGCTATTGTGCGATGCACAAAATACCGCTTGACGTCGATCCGGACGTTGACGACAATGACATCACAATGTTGCAGTGCACAAAGGAGATACACCATCATGTTCAACGTCAACAAGTTTGCTGAAATCAATCAGGCCAACCTCGAGAAGTCGCTGCGCCTGAGCCAGATCGCCCTCGGCGGTGTCGAGCGTCTCGTCAACCTGCAGCTCGGCATTGCCCGTGACCTGCTGGCCGAAAATGTCGAAACCGCCAAGTCGCTGGCCGAAGTCAAGGACGTGCAGGGTCTGGTCAACCTGCAGCGCCAGCTGGCACAGCCGGCCGTCGAAAAGACGCTGGGCGTGGCCCGTACCGTGTTCGACGCTGCCAGCGCAACGCATCACGAGCTGAACGCCCTGATCGAAGAGCAGGTGCTGTCGTTCAACAAGAATCTGGTTGGCACGCTCGACAGCGCGATCCAGAACGCCCCGGCAGGTACCGGTGCGGCCGTAAGCGCACTGCGCAGCGCGGTTGAAACGGCCAGCAACGCCTACGATGCCGTTGCCAAGACCACGCAGAAGCTGGCGAACGAGTTCGTCGAAGCGACCACCAACGGCGTCGAACAGACCGTGAAGGCCGCGTCGCGCAAGGCCGCAGTCTGAACAGGTGATCAAGTCCGGAAACGGACGTGACGAAACAAACAGCCGCCTTCGGGCGGCTGTTTGCATTTGGGTTCAACTCACCGCAGCGGGAAGCGCCGGAATGCTGAGCAGCAACTGCGCCAGCTGCGTTGCCGGCGCAATGGGGGCGGGAGGTTGCTTGCCGGGAAAATAGTGCTGCAGTGACGCCGGAATGGGGTGAACGGGCTCGAAAGGCTGTTCCGCCGTCATGCCGAGATAGCGCAATGCATCCTGTTGGGCCTGGGCCAGCGTGGTCTGGGTGATTTGCTGCCAGATGGCCGGATCGTAAGCCCACTGCGCACGTGGGGTTCCGCCCAGCCAGCCGAGGATGGCCAGCGTCTGTACTTGCCATTGTTGCAATAGTGAAGCAACGAAGGCGGCCGAACCTCCGCTGCCAAGGTGCAGCCAGGCTTGTCGGGCCGGCGGCGCGAGCGCATCCAGCAGCGGAGCGGTCTCGGCAAGGGACCTGGCGCTACCACCGGCGCCGATCATCCAGCCGAAACGCTGTGCTTGTGTGGTGTCGCCATGCACCACGACGTCGACAATCGTCAGTTCCGGGCGTAGCAATCGTTGCAGATCGTCGAGTGTGCCGTTGACGAGTACGACCCGGCCCCTTGCGGGTAGCGGTGGTGCGCCGTCCGGAGGAAGTGGCAGCCAGTGATAAGGGGCAGGATCACGCTCGCTGGCGCGCGCAGCCAGCGCATCGATCAGCGTGGGCGGCGCCAGTACCGGAATGGATGGCGCCGCTTTGGGCATCGCTCAGCCCTGGCAGCTGTTGACCAGCTGTTTGAGGCCGTCGACGTCGCGAAGTTCGATCAGGCGGTTCTGGACCTTGATCAGTCCCTGATCCTGGAACTTGGACAGCGTACGGCTGACCGTTTCGAGTTTGAGGCCGAGATAGCTGCCGATTTCCTCGCGCGTCATCCGCAGATGGAAGCTCATCGACGAATAGCCGCGAATCTGGAAGCGTTGCGAGAGGTTCAGCAGGAAGGCCGCGATCCGCTCTTCGGCCTTCATATTGCCAAGCAACAGCATCACGCCGTGATCGCGAACGATCTCCCTGCTCATGACCCGGTAGAAATGGTGCTGCAGGGCGGGAATCTTGCGAGACAGCGATTCCATTTCCTCGAACGGCAGCTCGCAGACCTCGCTGTCTTCGAGTGCAACGGCGTCGCAGGTGTAATGGTCGGCGCTGATCGCGTCCATGCCCATCAGCTCGCCGCTCATGTGGAAACCGGTGACCTGCTCGCGACCGTCCTCGGAGACGACGCTGGTCTTGAAGAAACCGACCCTTACCGCATACAGCGCCCGGAACGGCTCGCCGGCGCGGTACAGCGCTTCACCACGCTTGATGGGTTTGCCCTGACCGATCAGTTCGTCAACCTGCTTCATTTCCTCCGCGTTCAACTCGTTGGGCAGACAGAGCTCGCGCAAGCTGCAGTTGGAACAAGCCTGACGCAGCTGCTTGAAGGTGATGTCACGCGGTTGAAGGGCGGTTTGCATGGCGGCGCTCTACAGGTAAGTGGGCAATGAGGCGGATGACCGATTACCGCTAGGCGGATAATCGGGCTTTGATCGCCATCAAGATTGCATGTGTTGATTATCGGCAAGCTCGTACTTGAGCACAACCAAGCAAAATACCACCTGGCGATCACCATGAATAATCAACAAATCGAATTCGACCGTGCGCTGATCCAGCGTCACGACGGCAAGGGGCCTCGCTATACCTCGTACCCGACGGCGGACCGTTTCGGGGCGATGGCCGCCAGCGATTATCTAGGACGACTGACTCAGCGGCAACCCGGCACGCTGACCCACCCGCTCTCGCTGTATTTCCATATCCCGTTCTGCGACACGATTTGTTATTACTGCGCCTGCAACAAGATCATCACCAAGGACCGAAGTCGGGCCGAGCGCTATCTCGACTATCTCGAGCGCGAAATGGATCTGCAATGCGCCGATCTGCAGTACAAGCCACGCGTCAAACAGTTGCATTTCGGCGGCGGCACGCCGACTTTCCTGTCGGATGCGCAGTTCGAACGACTGATGGGCGCAATCCGTCAGCGGTTCGACCTCGACCCCGCGGGCGAGTTCTCGATCGAGATCGATCCGCGCAAGGTGTCCGTCGAGATGGTCTGCCTACTGGCCGATCTTGGCCTGAACCGGATGAGTGTTGGCGTGCAGGACTTCACCCCGGAAGTCCAGAAAGCGGTGAACCGGGTGCAAAGCGAGGCCGAGACCCGCATCGTCATCGACGCGGCCCGTTCGGCCGGCTTTCGTTCGATCAATCTTGACCTGATTTACGGTTTGCCACTGCAGACGCCGGCACGAGTGCGCGACACGCTGGCCACGGTGATCGACATCCGGCCCGAGCGGATCGCGTTGTACAACTACGCCCACCTGCCTGATCGTTTTCCGCCGCAACGGCGGATCAACGACGACGAATTGCCGTCGGCGGAGGTCAAACTCGACATCCTGCAGGCGAGCATCGAGCAACTGCTCGCGGCAGGTTACTGCTACATCGGCATGGACCATTTTGCCCTGCCCGACGACGAGCTGTCGGTTGCGCAACGACACGGCCGACTGCACCGGAACTTCCAGGGGTATTCGACCCATGCCGATTGCGACCTGATGGCTTTCGGCGCATCGGCGATCGGCAAGATGGGCGCGGCCTACGTACAGAACCATCGCAGTGTCGACGACTATTATTCCGCGCTTGATGCCGGAACACTCCCGGTGACGCGCGGCATGACCCTCAGTGCCGACGATCTGTTGCGCCGGGCGGTGATCCAGTCGCTGATGTGCCAGTTCGAGCTGGTGTTCCAGCCGTTCGAGATCGCGTATCTGGTTGATTTTCGGGGGTACTTTGCGGAAGAATTGCGCCGGCTCGCCGAACTTGAAGCCGACGGGCTGGTCGAGATCGGCTACGACAGGATCACCGTGACGGCCAAGGGGCGGTTGCTGGTGCGTTCCGTCGCGATGGTATTTGATCGCTATCTCGGCACTGCAGCGACGTCGGCCCGCTATTCCAAACTGATCTGATTCCCGGGGGCGCATGCCCGAATACAACCTGCTGGCGCTCTTTCTGGCCGGCCTGCTTGGCGGTGGCCACTGTCTGGGCATGTGCAGTGGCGTCGTTACCGCCTTCAGCCTGCAGTTGCCTGCAGGCGCGCGCTGGCCTTATCACCTCGGTTTCAACGCCGGCCGGATTGCCGGCTATGCGTTGATCGGCGCTTTGCTTGGCACCGTGGGCTCGTTCAGCGTACTGCTGCAACTCCAGTTGCTGAAAACGGTGCTGTTCGTCCTCGCCCAGCTGCTGATGATCGCCTTGGGTGTCTATCTCGCAGGTTGGGCCAACTGGCTGACCCGGATCGAGCGGCTGGGTGTCCCGGTGTGGCAACGGGTCCAGCCACTGCTTCGCCGAGCGTTGCCGATCAGGCGCTGGCCGCAAACACTATGGGTTGGCCTGTTGTGGGGCTGGCTACCTTGCGGCCTGGTCTACACCGCCAGCATCACTGCACTGGCTACCGCGTCACCGTTGAAAGGAATGCTTGCAATGCTGTCCTTCGGACTCGGGACGTTGCCGAATCTGCTACTCATCGGTTCAATGACACAACGGCTGCAACGCGTGTTCCGTCATCGCTGGGCCAGAAACCTGATCGGTGCCTCGTTCGTCGTCTGGGCGCTGTGGCAATTGATGTCGTTCTGGCGATGATCGTGGTATCGGTGCATCAACCAGGAACAATTTGATAATGTACTGATTTTAAAGGAATTTATTGTTGTTTTTCCTGTCTTCGCAGCAGCAGGCAGGAGCGCTCTCTACGGCGAAGTGGAGGGCGGCGTCTATAACGGAAACAGGCCCGACCCGCCAAGCATTGTTCTCCCCAGGGCCATTCCGAAACTCACCCGCGGAGGTGTGTCATGGACGTGTTCGACAACTTTTCATCCCGTTACGAGCGCACCCGCGAGGAAGAGCTCAGCCTGAGGGATTACCTGGAGCTGTGCAAACAGGACAAGTCCGCTTACGCAACAGCGTCCGAACGGATGCTGATGGCAATCGGCGAACCGGAAATGATCGACACCCGACTGGATTCGCGGCTGTCGCGCATCTTCCAGAACAAGGTGATCCGGCTTTATCCCGCGTTCCGCGAGTTTTACGGCATGGAGGAGGTGATCGAGCAGGTCGTTGCCTACTTCCGGCATGCCGCGCAAGGGCTTGAGGAAAAGAAACAGATTCTCTATCTGCTGGGCCCGGTCGGTGGCGGCAAGAGCTCGATTGCCGAAAAGCTCAAGGAGCTGATGGAGAAGGTCCCCTTTTACGCGATCAAGGGCAGCCCGCTGCACGAATCGCCACTGGGGCTCTTCAACAGTGACGAGGACGGGCAGATTCTTGAAGAGGAATACGGCATTCCTCGGCGTTATCTGCGCGCGATTCCCAGTCCGTGGGCGGTAAAGCGGCTGCACGAGTTCAATGGCGACATCAACCAGTTCCGCGTGGTCAAGCGCTACCCGTCGGTGCTCAAGCAGGTTGCGATTGCCAAGACCGAGCCGGGCGACGAAAACAACCAGGACATCTCTTCGCTGGTCGGCAAGGTCGACATCCGCAAGCTGGAGAAGTACGCACAGGACGATCCGGATGCCTACAGCTACTCCGGGGGGCTGTGCCTTGCAAATCAGGGTTTGCTTGAGTTTGTCGAAATGTTCAAGGCCCCGATCAAGGTGCTGCATCCGTTGCTGACTGCTACGCAGGAAGGCAATTTCAAGGGCACCGAAGGGTTTGGCGCAATTCCGTTCGAGGGCATCATTCTTGCCCACTCGAACGAATCGGAATGGAAGCAGTTCAAGAACAACCGCAACAACGAAGCGTTTCTGGACCGGATTTACATCGTCAAGGTGCCGTATTGCCTGCGGGTGACCGAGGAAACGCAGATTTACGACAAACTGCTGCGCAATTCCTCGCTGGCACATGCACCGTGCGCGCCGGGAACGCTGAAAATGATGTCGCAGTTCTCCGTGCTGTCGCGGCTGAAAGAGCCGGAGAATTCAAGCCAGTTCTCGAAAATGCTGGTCTACGACGGCGACAATCTCAAGGATATCGACCCGAAGGCGAAGTCGATTCAAGAGTACCGCGACTTTGCCGGCGTCGACGAAGGCATGAACGGGCTGTCAACGCGATTTGCGTTCAAGATCCTGTCCAAGGTGTTCAACTTCGATCATCAGGAAGTGGCGGCCAACCCGGTGCATTTGCTGTACGTACTCGAGCAGCAGATCGAGCGTGAGCAGTTCTCGCAAGAGATCGAGCAGAAGTACATTTCCTACATCAAGGAATATCTCGCACCGAAATACGTTGAGTTCATTGGCAAGGAAATCCAGACCGCTTATCTGGAAAGCTACTCCGAGTACGGGCAGAACATTTTCGATCGATACGTGACCTTTGCCGACTACTGGATCCAGGATCAGGAGTACCGCGATCCGGACACCGGCGAATCGTTCGACCGCAACTCGCTCAACAACGAGCTGGAGAAAATCGAGAAGCCGGCAGGCATCTCCAATCCCAAGGATTTCCGCAACGAAATCGTCAATTTCGTGTTGCGGGCGCGTGCCAACAACGCCGGCAAAAATCCGGCTTGGACCAGCTATGAAAAGCTGCGCACGGTGATCGAGAAGAAAATGTTCTCGAATACCGAGGAGCTGTTGCCAGTGATTTCGTTCAATGCCAAGGCGAGCGCCGAGGAGCACCGCAAGCACGAGGACTTCGTCAACCGGATGGTGACCAAGGGCTACACGCCCAAGCAGGTACGCTTGTTGTGCGAATGGTATTTGCGGGTCAGGAAGTCATCGTGAACCAGTAGGGGTAGGACGTGAGGTGTAGGGCCAAATCAGACCCGGGACCATCCGGGAAGTGCTTCGCGGCAGGCGTCGCGCAGCCAGAACCCGCCAGACACCTTCGCCTCACCCTCGCACCTCACTGGGGATTGCCATGTTTCAGCTGATCGATCGACGTTTGAACGGCAAGAACAAGTCTGCGGTCAATCGTGACCGGTTCTTGCGGCGATTCAAGTCGCAAATCAAGGGTGCCGTTGCCAAGGCGATCAAGGATCGCTCGATTACCGACATCGAGCACGGTGAGAAAGTCTCGATTCCGGTGCGCGATACCAGCGAGCCGACGCTGGGGCATGCGCATGGCGGGGTATGGGAACGCGTTTTTCCGGGAAACAAGGAGTACATCCGTGGAGACGAGATCGAACGGCCCGAGGGCGGTGGTGCCGACGGCCGAGGCGGCGCGGGTCAGGGCGGCGACGGCGAGGACGATTTCGTTTTCGAGCTGACCAAGGAGGAATTTCTCAATTTCTTCTTCGACGACCTGGAGTTGCCGAACCTCATCAAGACCCAGCTGCAGCAGACGGTCGTACTGAAGCCGGTAAGGGCGGGTTTCACCAGCGACGGAACACCGACGAACATTCATGTTCTGCGCAGCCTTCGCTCCGCACTGGGGCGGCGCATTGCCTTGTCGGCCACGCCGCTGGACGAACTCAACGCGGCGCAGGAACGGCTGGACGAAATTCTGGAAAGCGAGGACGAGCATTCTCCCGAAGTTCATGTGCTGCAGTCGCAGATCCGGATGCTGAAGAACCGCTTGATGAACATCCCGTTCATTGATCCGTTTGACCTGCGTTACACCAATCGTATCCGGGTGCCGAGTCCGACCACGCAAGCGGTCATGTTTTGCGTGATGGACGTCAGCGGCTCGATGGACGAATACAAGAAAGACATCGCCAAACGTTTCTTCATTCTGCTGTACCTGTTCCTGCTCCGGGTGTACGAGCGCATCGAAGTGGTGTTCATCCGTCACCATACCCAAGCGTTCGAGGTCAACGAAGACGAGTTCTTTCACGCGCGTGACACCGGTGGGACGGTGGTGTCATCGGCACTCAAGCTCGTGAAGAAGACGATTGAGCAGCGATATAGCTCGGTCGACTGGAACATCTATGTGGCGCAGGCGTCGGATGGCGACAACTGGGACTCCGATTCTCCCCAATGCCGGACGATTCTGAACGAAGAGTTGCTGCCGCTGGTTCAGTATTACGCCTACGTCGAAATCACCGAGGGCGAACCGCAAAACCTCTGGTTCGAGTATGAAATGGTCGCCCAGCAGCATGCGCAGTTTGCGATGCGGCGGATCAAGACGGCAGCCGAAATCTGGCCGGTTTTCCACGACCTGTTCAAGAAAACGTCGATACACGCGGGAGGCTGAATGAATACCGCGACCAAGTCTCGCCGAAAAACGCGCAAGTCGCCGATTTCGACCGGGTCCGAATGGACCTTCGAGCTGATCAATCAGTACTACGATGAAATTGCCCGAATTGCCGCCGAGTTCGGTCTGGATACCTATCCCAACCAGCTGGAGGTCATTTCCGCCGAGCAAATGATGGATGCATACGCATCCGTTGGCATGCCGGTAATGTACAACCACTGGAGTTTCGGCAAGCATTTCCTCTCGACGCACAAGAACTATCAGCGTGGCGCGATGGGGTTGGCGTATGAGATCGTCATCAATTCCAACCCCTGCATTGCCTATCTGATGGAAGAGAATACGATGACGATGCAGGCGCTCGTCATTGCCCATGCCAGTTTTGGCCACAACTCGTTCTTCAAGGGCAATTATCTGTTCCGCACCTGGACCGATGCGGCGGCAATTATCGATTATCTGGTCTTTGCCAAGAAATTCATCGCCGATTGCGAGGAGCGGTATGGTGAGGAAAAGGTCGAGGAACTGCTCGATTCCTGCCACGCGCTGATGAACTATGGTGTCGACCGTTACAAGCGCCCGCAGAAGCTGTCACTGGAAAAGGAACTTGCGCGCCAGTCGGAGCGCGAACGCTATCAGCAAAGTCAGGTCAACGATCTGTGGCGGACGATGCCGCAACGTGCCGAAGTGGAACGGATCGATGCACCGCGTCGGTTTCCGGAGGAACCGCAGGAAAATCTGCTGTACTTCATCGAAAAGTTCGCACCGCTGCTCGACCCGTGGCAGCGTGAAATCGTCCGCATCATCCGCAAGATTGCGCAGTATTTCTATCCGCAGCGCCAGACGCAGGTGATGAATGAGGGGTGGGCAACCTTCTGGCATTACACGCTGATGAATCGGCTCTACGACGATGGCTCGATTACCGAGGCTGCGATGCTCGAGTTCCTTCACAGCCATACCAATGTGGTGCTGCAGCCGGGCGTAGACAGCCCGTATTTCAACGGGATCAATCCGTATGCGCTCGGATTCGCAATTTATCGCGACATTCAGCGGGTTTGCACCGAGCCGACCGAAGAGGATGCACGCTGGTTTCCGGAGCTGGTTGGCAGCGACTGGCGTCAGTCGCTGGACTTCGCGATGCGCAACTTCAAGGACGAGAGCTTCATTGCCCAGTACCTGTCGCCAAAGCTGATCCGCGACTTCCGCCTCTTTTCCATCCTCGATGATGATTACCAGCCGCGCCTGAAGGTGTCGGCGATCCATGACGACGAGGGGTACCGCTACATCCGCCAGGCGCTGGCCGAGCAGTACAACTTGGCGAGCCGGGAGCCGGACATCCAGATTTACGACGTCAACACGCGAGGGGACCGGTCATTGACGCTGAGGCACTTTCAGTTCCAGCGACGACCGCTTGCCAACAGCGTGCACGAGGTGCTGAAGCATATCGCCCGGCTCTGGGGATTTTCGGTCAAGCTGGACAGCGTTGATGAGGAAGGCAAAACGGTGTTGAGCTACGAATGCAAAGTGGAGAAACGCCACGGCCAGTAATGGCGCCATCTCCTGTCGCTGATCAGCGACGTTTCTTGCAAGCGTTTCTGGCCACTCTGTGCGTTGCTGCCGAGGTTGTCGCTCCGAGGCGACGGAAATCGAGAGTCGGGATATGGAATCGACTGCTGGCGGCGGCTGGACGTGGTGGAGGGCCCGTTTCTGCTGGTGTTGCCAAATGTGGCATGGTAGTTGCTTGTGTATCGGCAGAATGTCATGTATCGGTTGCTACTCATGCGAAAATCGCTCGTTTCCTCGTTGTTCACCCTGATTTGCCTGTTTGGTGCTGCAAACGCACATGCGTTGTATACCGCTTGGCCGTTCAACGGACGCGTGATCAACCAGAGCAGTGCCGCAATCGAGGCATGGGATGGCGAGCATGATTTCTATCGCATTGCAGCGGGGGAGATGACCTCGAACCTGCAGGATGTCGATCACATCCGCGTTGCAGGTGGCGCGGGCTGGTGCAAGCTGGGTGCGAATGTCGTGACCGTTCTGCCGAACGGCCTGGCGAGCGGGTGCGAGTGCTGGGTGAAGGCAGCCAGCGAGCCGTGCGAAGCGCAGGACCAGCGCTCTTTCGTTGCCCGGGTGGCATCGGCGCTGCTGGGGCGCGAGCGGGTGAGAACGGTGCTGGCTTATCTGACGTCACCGCCGACGACGCTGGCACGGGCAGAGGCCTAAGTCGCTACCGTATGTCGCCGCGTGGCGACACACTGTAATCGGCGTGAGGCGCGTTAGTGAACCGGCTCAGCGCTGGATGCCCACACCCACGTCGACATGCCCCGAAACCGTGGTGCTGCTGCCGACACCGGCACAGCCCGCCAGTGCGAGCAGTGCCAGTACGGCGAGCACCTGATGAAGCCGCTTAGTGCAGTTGCCGCGGCGCGCCGTCATTCTGGTCGGCCTCTTCGGGGACTTCGGGGTGCAGCAGTTCACCGTCTGCGTTCGGATACAGCGGCGTGCCGCAGTCGTCACAGTAATCGAGCGGGAAGTCGTGTTCGTGCACGCGGATATCGCCGATGCCGATTTCCTTGAGCAGGGCTTCGATCTCGCCGACACAATCGCTGGTTTCGTCTTCGCCGTCGAGCAGCGGCCAGATGATGCCGTGCAATACCTGATCATCTCCCAGCTTGCTGAAGCCGACCCGGTATTCCTCGAGCTGGCGGCTGCTGAAGGGCGCAATGCTGGCCTGGAAGTGCTTGGGCTCGAGATTGAGCGTGAGTACAAGGTAGGCCAGCGTGGCACGCAGCGAATAGGCGCGTGATGCGCGATCGGCGTTGCGCCAGGCGGTGTGATAGGCACCAGGGAGCAGCAGCTCGAAGGTCGCACCCGCCAGTACCGGCTGGAGCGCTGCACCGCCTTGCTGTTGCCACTGTTTCAGTGCTTCGGCACGGTCGCCGTCGTCTTCCTGCCAGCGGAAAATGGCCGCACCGGCGGGAACAACGACGGCACCGAGCAGGTAGCGGGTGTCGGACAGGAACTGCTTGGTGTCGGGCAGTTGCGTTGTGTCCAGCTTCAGTGCTTCACGGCTGAACGCAGCGTCGCCGAGCGCCTGTGCCAGTTCTGCGGTCGGGACGTAGCCACGCGGCAACTGATCCGGACTGAACAGGTAGTCGGTCAGCGCGATCTTGGCGATGCGCGAGAAAACGTGGGCGCCGAGCTGGACACGCAGGTTCTGCAGCTGGCTATCGCTCAGGTGGCCGGCGCCGATCTGCCAGCGGGACCAGGCCAGTGCCGGGGCGGCAAACAGCAGCACATCCCAGCTGACGCCATCGCGTTCGATGCGCAGGCTTTCGCACGCGCCTTCGATCGCATCGGCGAGTACGTTATAGGTTTCGCCCTCTTCGGATTCGCTGGCGGCATCCAGCGCCTGGTTGAGCGCATCTTCCTCGCCGTCGCCGATCAGCCGTTCGAGGCGTTCGGCCAGCTGCTTTTCCCAGAAGACGTCTTCAAGGCGGCTGGTCGCATGGGCGAGCCCGTCGGCAAGGCGCAACAGGTCGGCCGCATCGGCCGGCGAACGCCCTCGCCGGGAGGGGCGGTAACGCTTCAACATGCCTTCAGACTCCTTCTCGTATCCAATAAGTCATTTTACCGGATTCGCCCGCCGCCATTTGCGGATTCCGTTGACGCGGCACTACGCATGCCTGCGATGCATCAGTACCGCGTGTTCGCCGTAGGCGGGCGCCGGGCCAATTGCGTGAAAGCCCTGTCGTACCCAGTACGGTGCGGCCCCCTGAACGGCGACCAGCAGTGCGTCGGTCAGTCCGCGGCGATTTCCCCATCCGAGCGCCGTATCGACGAGTGCCTGCGCGGCGCCGCTGCCGCGTGCCTGCGGATGGACTGCCAGGTCATGCAGGAAGTGGCAGTCCGGATCTGCCGGCAGGGAGGCCAGCGAGGTGCCAAGCGCCGGGGGCGTGCGCCCGCGCCACGGGTGCGTGAAAAAGTAGCCGACCGCGCTATCGCCGTGCCATGCGAGCCAGTGCGAATCATGCGACAGCGCCAGCTTGCGGGCGAAGACCTCGCGGGACTCGAGGTAGGCCGGCGGATAGCAGGCCGCCTGAATGTCGAGAACGTGATCCAGTGTTTCGGCGGTGACGGTGCGGATGGCGAGCGAGGCGGGCATGTCCGGAAGGCATTTTTGCGGTTGTCGGTCGAGGTTAGCGGCTGTGGGCATCGGCAGCAACGCGATAAACTACCGGCTTTGTCCGCGCACGATGAATCCCTGCCTGTCCTGTGGTGCGTGTTGCGCCGCGTTTCGCGTCACCTTCCACTGTTCCGAGCTGGAAAGCGAAGGGGGAACGGTGCCCGATGCGCTGGCGGATGCAGAAACCACCGAACTGTACCGCCTGCGCGGCACCGATTACGCCCGGCCGCGCTGCGTGGCGCTGGTTGGCGAGATCGGCCAGTCGGTGCATTGCGGCTTGTACCGCGAACGGCCCAACCCCTGCCGGGAGTTCGCACCGATGGCGGAGCTCGGCGTCTTTTCAGAGGCGTGCAACCGGGCCCGGGCCCGTCACGGACTGCCACCGTTGCCGGTTGCCTGATTGCGATGTCGTCCGGCGTCGACGGCGGGCTTGCCAAGCGTCAAGGCAACGAGGGCGAATGCGGCCTACAGTCGGGGTGATGAACTGCAATCTCCCGGGTCATTTCGGCCATCATCGTTATCTCCGCTACCACGACCTGCAGTCCGCGCAGTACGGCGGTCGCGTGCAAAAAGTGTCGCTCAACGCCGGGTTCACCTGTCCGAACCGCGACGGCTCGCTGGGGCGGCGGGGGTGCACCTTCTGCAACAACGCCGGATTCACGCCGGCGTATCTGCACCGGTTGCGCGGCGTCCCGCAGCAGCTTGACGAAGGCATCACGCGCCTGCGCGACCGCTTTCCGAACATCCGTCATTTTTTTGCCTACTTTCAGGCCTACACCAATACCTACGGCGAACTCGAGTCGCTCAAGGCGCAGTACGAGGCCGCGCTGGCGCACCCCGATGTCGACGGGCTGGTGATCGGCACACGGCCGGATTGTCTGCCCGAGCCGCTGCTCGAGTATCTCGGCAAGCTTGCCCGAAGCGTGCCGGTGGAGATCGAAATCGGCATCGAGTCCTGCAACGACACGGCATTGCGACGGGTCAAGCGCGGCCATGACTTTGCCGCGAGCGTCGACGCGATCTGGCGGGTGGCCGCGCGTGGCTTGCCGGTGACCGGCCATCTGCTGTTCGGCCTGCCGGGCGAGACCCGCGAATCGCAACTCGAGGCTGCAGCCACATTGTCGCAATTGCCGCTGGCCTCGCTCAAACTGCACCAGTTGCAGGTCATCCGCGGCACAGCGATGGCACGCGACTGGCGCCGCAATCCCGCGTCGCTGCCGTTGCTTGGCGTGGCGGACTATGTCGAACTGGTCGTCGATTTTCTCGAACGACTGTCGCCGACGATCGCGATCCAGCGCATCGGCAGCGAAGTGCCGGCACGCATGCGGCTGGCACCGGATGATGCGATCCCCTTGTCCGCCTTGCAGCCGCGCGTTGCGACCAGGCTGGCAGAGCGGAAAACCTGGCAGGGGCGCCTGTTTCAAGGTTGAGTTCGTCGGTGCGGCTTTGGGCTTGCGTGGATTGAGACCGTTCCACTTCACGGCAGGCGCCGGCGGATGTGGCGTGCCTTTCCGGATTCCCCGGCTGCGCCGTGTTGCAGTCAGGTGCGTCAAGGCAAATCGGCGTTCCGGCGCGTACCCCGATTGCAGACGAAAAAAAGCCCGGCTAGCCGGGCTTTTTTGATGCGGGAGGATTACTCCGGACGACGCGGGCGGTCGAACGACTTGCCTGCCGGGCGTTCGCCACGCGGCTTGCCGACCGGCTTGTCGCCGCCGAAGCCACGATCGCTGAACTGACGCTCGCTGCGATCGCCGTAGCTGCGGCGCTCTTGCGGGGCACCGAACTCGCCGCGCGGTGCACGGTCCTGACGGTCGCCGTAGCTGCGTTCCTGACGCGGCGCGCCGCCGAACTCACCACGCGGTGCACGATCCTGACGATCGCCGTAGCTGCGGCGCTCTTGCGGGGCAGCGAACTCGCCGCGCGGTGCGCGGTCCTGGCGGTCACCATAGCTGCGACGCTCTTGCGGGGCGCCGAACTCGCCGCGCGGCGCGCGATCCTGACGGTCGCCGTAGCTGCGGCGTTCTTGCGGTGCGCCGAAGTCACGACGCGGCGCGCGGTCGTTGCGATCGCCGTAGCTGCGCTCGCCTTGCGGCTTGTTGAAGCTGCGTTCGCCGCCGAAGCTGCGCTCCTGGTGCGGTGCGTCGCCGAACGACGGGCGATCTTCACGCGGTGCGCGGTCGGCGTAGCTGCGTTCGCCACGATCGCTGCTGAAGTTGCGGTCACGCTGGCCGTAGCCACCTTCGCGACGGAAGCTGCCGCCGTCACGGTTGCCACCGTAGCCGCCACGGCCGCCTTGCGGACGACCACGGCTGTCGCCACGCGGTGCGCGGTTGGCCGGGTTGAAGTTGGCTTCGAGACCTTCGACGGCCATCGTTTCGACTTCGATTTCGTAACGGCGACGGATCTTGGTCAGCAGGTGGAAGTCGTTCTTGCCGACCAGCGACACGGCGCGGCCTTCGCGGCCGGCACGGCCGGTACGGCCGATCCGGTGCACGTAGTCTTCGGCGAACTTCGGCAGGTCGAAGTTCAGCACTAGGCCGATGCCGGCGACGTCGATACCGCGGGCGGCAACGTCGGTGGCAACGATCACGTCGATTTCACCGCGGCGCAGCTTGTCGAGCACCTTGCGGCGCATGCGTTGCGGCAGGTCGCCGTGCAGTGCGTCGGCGCGGATGCTGTCCATGCGCAGTGCGTCGGCCACGCTGTCGGCATCGACCTTGGTCGCGGTGAACACGATGCTTTGCGTATTCGGTGCGCCGTTGATCAGGGCTGCGGTCAGCTTGATCTTGTGTTCGTAGCCGTCGGCATAGTGGATGGCCTGGGCGATGTTGGCGGTCGGGCTGCCCGTCGGTGCCAGTTCGACACGGACCGGATCCTTCATCATCGGCGCGGCAAAGCGCTGGACGGTTTCCGACAGCGTGGCCGAGAACAGGGCGGTCTGGCGTTCGGCCGGCAGTTGCGACACGATGGTTTCGATGTCGTCAATGAAACCCATGTCGAGCATGCGGTCGGCTTCGTCGAGCACCAGCAGTTCGAGGCGACGGAAGTCGATGCGGCCGCCGTTCATCAGGTCCATCAGGCGGCCCGGGGTGGCGACGACGACTTCGACCGGCTGCGACAGCTGCTTGTGCTGAACCGGGTACGGGGTGCCACCAACGATGCTGACGACCTTGCAGCGCGGAATGCGGCGGGTGAACTGGGTTGCAACCTTGGCAACCTGTTCGGCCAGTTCGCGGGTCGGGGTCAGGACCAGCACGCGCGGACCGCGGCTGTGGTGCTTCGGCGCCATGCCGAGCTTGTGGATGGCCGGCAGCAGGAAGGCTGCGGTCTTGCCGGTACCGGTCTGCGCCGAGGCGAGCAGGTCGTGTCCGGCGAGGATTTGCGGAATTGCCTGGGCCTGGATGGCGGTCGGCGCGTGCAGGCCGTTCTGGGCCAGATCGCGGACGATGTCGGCCGACAGGCCAAGGGCTTCGAAGGAATTGGTTTCGGTTGCAGCGGCGGCAACGGGCGCATCGATGGCAGCTTCAACGACGCTGTCGAGGGCGGAAATGTTCTGGGTATTGTTTTCGGTATTCATTGCGACTTCCTTGCAGGGTGAAGCCGTTCTTGGGCAGACAAGACGACGAAACCCAGGCCCGCTGGGGGAGCGGGCAGGCGATTCGAGTCCATTGGCCTGGTCACGGCGTTGAAACATGCCGCTAACCAGAATGAACCGCGAACGCGAAGGAACCGGATGAAAGGTCAGGGGCAATGCAAAAAACGAGCCCGCGTCAAGCGCGGGCCGTCGATCTGTTGCGTACTATGCCAGATAATTCGGCGCAGGGCAACAACGTTATGATTTCACGTCGGTTTTTTCCGGGGTGCCGTACAGGCCGGTGAGCAGTTCGCGCAGGATGCGTTGCTCGATCGCTGCCCGTTTGCCCAGTGGCGCCGGCAGCTGCAGGTGGAGGGTGATGTCTTCTCGCTCCTCGAGCGACATGCGCAGGCGGGGTTCCAGCGTCGGCGTTTCGACCGCATAGCTGCGTTCCAGCTGGCGGGCGTGGTGCTTCAGGTCATCGGCGTAGTCGGCGACGATGGTGTTGGCGCTTGCCAGCAGCAGTGTTTCGGCGCGCTGCCAGTCGGCCTCCCGGTCGATCGAGACGTGGATGGTCTGGATCACGTACTGGCCCAGCGCGGTTTCGTTGAACAGCGGTTGTGACAGCAGCAGGCTGTTCGGGAAGGTGACCGAGCGGCCGACGGTTCCCTTGTGCGTCTGGACCTGACTCGATTCGTGCAGCGTCGTGCACAGCAGGTTGGTATCGATGACGAGGCCGCGCAGACCGTTGATTTCGATCCGGTCGCCGACCGTATAGGCATTGCTGCTGGTGCGGTAGATCGAGCCCATGCCGCACAGGATCATTTCCTTGGTCGCCAGCACGATGGCGGCCGCGATGGCGACCAGTGATACGGCCAGTGTTTCGATCTCGTTGGCCCAGATCAGGGCCATTGCCAGCACGAACAGGATCAGCACCGTATTGCGCAGGGTGACCAGCGAGCGGCGGCGCAGCTCCGGACTCAGGTCATGGCGCTTGAGGATCGCCCGGTGGATCAGCATGCGCACCAGCAGCAGCGCGGTGATGAATACCAGCGAGACGGTCGCGTCGCGGACGAAGGCGCGGTCGATGAAGGAGGGGAGCCAGTCGGCGATCAGCATGGCATCGGATCGGGTGGAGGGCGCTCCAGTCTAGCAGTCGATGCCGGTCCGGGCGATGCGCAAGATTCAACCCTTGGGTGCCTTCATGCGCTGCTTCGCGGTCTGGCGCTCCTGCTCGCTCTTCATCAGCAGCGTATAGGCGATGTAGTACTTGAAGATGCTGCTGACGTAGGTGACCGTTTCCGGACCGATCTTTTCGGCGGCGACGACCTCGACGTTGTTGAACCACTTGTTCGGGTCCAGCCCGCGCTTGCTGGCTTCCTTGCGCAGCTGGCTGATGCGGCCGGCGCCGGCGTTGTAGGAGGCGAACGCAAACAGTCCCTTGTTGAGCGTGTTCATCGGTTCCTTGGCGTAGTACTGGTCGATCATGAAGCGGATGTACTTCACGCCGGCATGGATGTTCGGCTCGACCTGGCGCACGTCGCCCACCTTCATTTCCTTGCCGGTTGCAGGCATCAGCTGCATCACGCCGATGGCGCCCACGTGGCTGCGCGCCTGCTGGTCCAGTCGCGATTCCTGATAGCCCTGAGCCATCATCAGCAGATAGTCCATCTGGTACTGCTTGCCGTAGCGCTGGAAAATGGCTTTGGTGGATTCGAAGCGTTGCAGGTCGGTGGTTTGCAGCGCGTTCTTGACGAAGTTCTGCTCGCCCAGATAGCGCTTGAGGATGGTATTGCCGAACGTCGTCCCCTGGCCGTGACTCTTGATGAAGGCATCCAGATCGGCTTTCAGTTGCGGGCTGTTCTTGCGCATCATCATCGCGAGCTGACCATTGGCATTGATGACCAGGTCGCTGCGGACCTGCAGTTTGGGCAGCACCTTGGCCCAGAGTTTTGCCTTGTAATCGTCAACGACGGCTGCCTTGAGCAGGCCGCTGTTGACCATCTCGAGCAGGTCTTCGTCCTGAAGCTCTTCGGCCGCCGCTTCCAGCCTGATGAGCGACCGTTTTTCCCTGGCGAAGCGCTGGTTGAGCTGCTGCAGATGGGTCCAGTAGCTCGACGATTTGCGCACATACAGCGACTGGCCAGCCAGATCTTCAAGCTTCGCCAGCTTGGGCGAGTTGGGGCCGGTGACGATGACTTCGTTGATGTTGGTGAAGGTCGGGGTGGTGAAGTCCACCTGTTTGAGTCGCTCGGGCGTAATGGTCAGGCCTGCCGCGGCAATGTCGCCGCGTCCGGCCAGCAGTGCCGGAATGATCTGGTCGCGCCGGGTCGGCACGAAGAGGACGAAGATCTTGACGTTGCCGGTTTTCAGCCGTTTGTTGAGTTCGTCTTCGTAGGCCTTGAGCGCTTCATAGCTGGCGCCGCGTTGCTGGCCGTTCTCGACCCAGTAGTGGGTCTTGGAATAGACCACGAGCACCCGGATCAGCCGGCGCTTGATCATGCCGTCGAGGTCGCCGGTATAGACCGGGTTGGCATACGGCAATTCGCCGTAGATGCGTGCCGGCGCAGACGCGGGGGCAGAAGCGGGCGGCGCGGCGCCCAGATTCGCGCCAAGGCTGACGATCAGCCCCAGCAACAGGGATTTGATGATGTTGCCTGACATGACGGCCTCCCCGGGCCGCTTGCGGCCGGTGCCTCCCTGTTGATGTTTTCAGGATAGGCTGGCCGGATCGACGATCCGACCGTACATCGGGAAGAGCAGACGACCGGCGTTCAGCGCAGTTTTCGCTGGGCGGCGATGATCAAGCCGGTGACGACCGCGAAACCGGCCAGATAACGGTACATGTCCTGACAGGCGAGCAACTGCGCTTGCTGGGCGAGCAGCCGGGCAAGCTCGGCCTGGGCGCCGGCCAGCGCCTCTGCGTCGCCGAATCCGTTTTGCCTGAAAACGTCGGCCATGTGCGCGAGCCAGCTGTCGATTTGCGGGTTGCCGGCGTGCACGGCGCCAGCGAGATTGTCGTGGACGGCGAACTGGCGGTCCTGCAGCAGCACCGCAGCCAGGGCGCTGGACATCGAGGTGGCCAGCTGGCGCATGAGGTTCTTGCCCTGATAGCCATGACCGAAATAGGCGTCGCCGAGTTCGCTGAAGGTCAGGCCGGCTACCGGCAGGACGACCATCACCGAAAACAGTCCCTGAAACGCGAGCCCATACATCAGCCAATGGGTGTCCACCCCCGGCGGCATCAGCGAGAACCACCAGCACACACCTGCCATGATCAGCGTGCCGGCCAGCATCAGCGGTTTCTTGTCGGGCAGCCCCCGGCTGAAACGGATGTAAAGCATGACAGCCACGAAGGTTGCCACGCCGGCGAAACTGTCGAGCCAGCCGACCGCAATCAAAGGCAGCCCCAGGCCGCGTTCGGCATAGATCGGAAACAGGTAGCCGCTGAAATTCTTGATGGCGTAGTAGAGAAAGTACAGTCCCAGCCCGGTGAGGTAGACCGGATTGGCCAGTACCCGCAGGTGCAGGATCGGCTGCGGATGGCGCCACTGGTGCACCAGGAAGACCAGCAGCAACGTCAGGCCGCCACCGGCCAGCAGCAACAGCCGGAACGGATGCGCAAACACGTCGTAGCGGGTGTCGCTGAGCATCAGCTGCAGGCACAGCACCGCAGTGCCGAACAGCAGCAGCCCGCCGATGGCCAAGGGTTCGCGCTCCGTCGCGGGTTCGGCATCGGGCAGCAGAAACCATGCGCCGAGCAGCGCCAGTACGGCAGGCGGCAATGCGCCATAAAACACCATGTGCCAGCTGCCGTTGTCGACAAGGGTGGCAGCCAGCAACGGTGCAATGCACGACGCACTGAAAATGCCGTACATGAAGTATTTGACCGCCAGCGCCCGTTCCGGCCCCTTGAACATCAGCGGGATCAGCACGCGCGAACTGGTGAAGAAGGCGCCGCCGCCGACCCCCTGCACGAAGCGGAACAGCGTCAGGCTGCCCAGACTGCCGCTTTGCGAGCAGCCGATGGTGCCGATGATGAACAGGGTCAGCGCCGCACAGAGATAGCGGCGGTAGCCGAACCGCCGCACCGACCATTGCTGTTTGACGATCATCATCAGGCTGCCGATCGCATACGCGGCCTGCGCCTGTGCGAATTCGCGCGGTGCTGCACCGATGCCGCCCATGATGTGGCTGGCGGCAAACACGAACATCATGTTTTCCAGGAATTCGACGCCGGTGATCAGCCCGAGCAGGGCCATCAGCAGGCGTTTCTTGCCGGCACGAAGACGCGCGTGCAGGCGCAGCCGGGTGATCATGCCGGCGACAAACCCCGGTCGATGCTGCCGAGTGCGGCGAGCAGCATCGGTTGCAGGTCCGGATCGACCAGCGTCCAGCAGGCTTCGTATGCGGTGTAAACCGAGGGAACAGCCTGTTTCTGCAGTGCGCGTCCGGCGTCGGTGACGCTCAGCTCCAGTCCGCGCCGGTCGGTTGGCGACGGGGAGCGGGCCAGCAGACCGCGCTTTTCCAATGCATCGAGCAGCCGGGTGATCTGGGTGCGGGTGGCATCGAGCGTAATGCTGAGCTCGGTCGGGCGCATCGGGCCGTCGACCTCGCTGGCCAGCAAGGTCAGGGCGAGGTATTCGCGCATGTCGAGACCATGCGGTGCCAGCGCGGCGTTGATCCGGTTTTCGAGCAGGTGGGCCGCGCGGAACAGCCGCCGCGATGCGATGATGGCATCGCGGGGGGCGGCAGGATTGGTGGCGCAGATGTGCTCGATGCGGGCTTCAAACTCCATGACGGGTCCTTATTTGATTATCAAATAAATAATATCATATGAAACAAAATGCAGGTGTGCCGAGCTTGGAACAAGGTATTGTGGAAAACCGCCGTTTCGCCGGCGAAGGCAGTTTGTTACCCTGACGGGTTGCTTCGAAGATGGCCAAGCTGGGTCCGGCTCGCGCCGGACGTGTTCAATCTCTATAGAACTCCTGTATGCAAGAACATCAAACTCATGCCGCCGATGGCGGCGCGCCCACCTTGCGGCGCAGCCTCAAGGCGCGCCATCTGACGATGATCGCCATTGGCGGCTCGATCGGCACCGGGCTGTTCGTCGCCTCCGGCGCAACGGTGTCGCAGGCCGGCCCCGGTGGTGCAATTGCCGCTTATGCGCTGATCGGCCTGATGGTCTACTTCCTGATGACCAGTCTGGGCGAGCTGGCGGCGTACATGCCGGTGGCCGGTTCGTTCTCGACCTACGGCGCCAAGTACGTCGACGAGGGCTTCGGTTTCGCGCTGGGCTGGAACTACTGGTACAACTGGGCGGTCACGATTGCGGTCGAGCTCGCTGCGGCGCAGCTGGTGATGCACTACTGGTTTCCGGATGTGCCGGGAATTTACTGGAGCGCGCTGTTTCTCGGGCTGATGTTCCTGCTCAACTACATCTCGGTGAAAGGCTTCGGTGAGGCCGAGTACTGGTTTGCGCTGATCAAGGTTGTAACCGTGCTGGTGTTCATCGGCGTGGGCCTGGCGATGATCTTCGGCATCCTCAAGGGCGGGGCGCAGCAGAGCTTCGGCAACTTCACCACCGGCGATGCGCCGTTCGTGGGCGGCTTTCCGGCCATGCTCGGTGTGGCGATGATTGCCGGTTTCTCGTTCCAGGGGACCGAGCTGATCGGTGTTGCGGCCGGCGAGTCGGAAAACCCGCGCCGCAACATCCCGCGCGCGGTGAAACAGGTGTTCTGGCGCATCCTGCTGTTCTATGTGCTGGCGATCTTCCTGATCGGCGTGCTGATCCCGTATACCGATCCGAGCCTGCTGAAGAACGATGTGGCCGATATCGGTGTTTCGCCGTTCACGCTGGTGTTCCAGCATGCCGGTCTGGCTTTTGCCGCCGGTTTGATGAATGCGGTGATCCTGACGGCGGTGCTGTCTGCAGGCAATTCGGGCATGTACGCGTCGACGCGGATGCTCTACAACCTTGCAACGGAAGGCAAGGCGCCGAAACTGTTTGCTCGTTTGTCGAGGAACGGTGTGCCGCGCAATGCGTTGTATGCGACGACGGCGGTCGGTGCGCTGTGCTTCCTGACTTCGCTGTACGGCGACAAGGAGGTCTACCTGTGGCTGCTGAATACTTCGGGCATGACCGGTTTCATCGCCTGGCTCGGCATTGCGATCAGCCATTACCGCTTCCGCAAGGGCTTCGTGGCGCAAGGGCACTCGCTTGAAGACCTGCCGTACAAGTCGAAGTTCTTCCCGCTCGGGCCGATGTTTGCCTTCGTGTTGTGCATGGTGATCATGCTGGGCCAGAACTATCAGGCTTTCCTGCTCGACCGCATCGACTGGGTGGGCGTGGTGGCGACCTATATCGGCATTCCGTTGTTCCTCGCGATCTGGTGGGGCTACCGGATCAAGAACAAGTCGCGTCTGGTGGCCTATGCGGACATGGACTTCCCGCACGAGTCGGACAACGACAAGCGCTGATTCCTGCTGGCCACCTTGCCGGTGCAATAAAGCCGACCCCGACGGGTTGGCTTTTTTTCGTCGTGATGTCTCGGAGGTTCCGGCGCGACGATAGGGGGCAAGGTGGCTTCCGGGCTGGCTTTGTGGAATTCAGGTTGACCCGGAGTCGGAAGCGAGGGGTCGCCGCATGTCCGGTTCGATCGTGATCGAAAGCCGAATTGCCGCAGGCTGGAGCGACCACGTCCGCTGCGCCACAGCGTGCCGGGCAACAAAAAAGGCACCCGAAGGTGCCTTTCTTGTTGGGCCGAAGCTGGACGATTACTGCTCGCCAACCACGGTAACCTTCACTTCGACCACGACATCGTGGTGCAGCGCGAGGGCAATGTCGTACTCGCCGATGGCCTTGAACGGGCCTTCCGGCAGACGGACTTCCGACTTCTTCACTTCGATGCCGTTGCTGGTGAATGCTTCGGCGATGTCGGCGGTCGTGACCGAGCCGAACAGACGGCCGTCCACACCAGCCTTCTGGCTGATGGTGACGACGGCGCCTTCGAGCTGGGCAGCACGCGACTGGGCGCCAGCAAGAATGTCGGCCTGACGGGCTTCGAGTTCGGCGCGGCGCGCTTCGAATTCAGCCAGGTTGGCGTCGTTGGCACGCTTGGCCTTGCCTTGCGGGATCAGGAAGTTACGTGCGTAACCGTCCTTGACCTTGACCACGTCGCCGAGGCCACCGAGGTTTGCGACTTTTTCGAGCAGAATGATTTGCATGTCAGTTTCCCCTCGAATCAGTGCAGATCGGTGAACGGCAGCAGGGACAGCAGGCGAGCGCGCTTGATCGCGGTCGACAGCTGACGCTGGTACTTGGCCTTGGTGCCGGTGATGCGGGCCGGGATGATCTTGCCGTTTTCAGCAATGAAATCCTTCAGGATGGCGATATCTTTGTAATCGATATGCTTGATGCCTTCGGCGGTGAAGCGGCAGAATTTTTTCCGCTTAAACAGATGACGGGACATGTTAATTCCTCAATTCAGCAATTCAAATTCATTGATGTGCAAAACAAGACGACGGCGCTGGCGCTGACTGACTGCGGCAAAAAAGCCGCGAACCTTGAGCTGCTGGCCGGTGGTCAGCCGGTTGACTGCCAGTCCGACCGTGCCGACCGCGACGGCTTCCACTTCGATGTTGATCCGACGTGGCTTGCCGTTTTCCTCCTGGCTCGATTCGTGACTGATGACACAGTGCTGAACCGGTATGCCGGCGGGGGTGTATCGCAGCGGAGGCAGTTCGATCAGGGTGCCGCCGAGTATCGCCTTGTTTCGGTCAGGCACTTAGGCAGCAGCCTGGCCTTCCTGTGCCGGAGCAGTCAGCGACTTCGACTTCTCTTCCTTCATCATCGGCGACGCTTCGGTGACAGCGTGGTCCATCTTGATGATCAGGTGGCGCAGCACGGCATCGTTGAACTTGAACGCGTGTTCGAGTTCGTCCAGGGTTTCCTGGCCGATTTCGACGTTCATCAGGACGTAGTGTGCCTTGTGGATCTTCTGGATCGGGTAAGCCAGTTGACGGCGGCCCCAGTCTTCCAGGCGATGCACGGTACCGTTGCCGGTAGCGATCAGGCTCTTGTAGCGCTCGACCATGGCGGGCACTTGCTCGCTTTGGTCCGGGTGCACGATAAAGACGATCTCGTAATGTCGCATGTGTTCTCCTTATGGGTTAAAGCCTGCCGCTAGCGACGTCGGTCAGGCAAGGGGTAACTCACAATGATAGCCGATCGGCGCGCTTGCCTCAAGCGGCGCGCATGCGATCAGCGCTCGACCTGGTCAAGCTTGCCGCTGACGGCCGCCCAGGTCTCGTGATCCGGCAGCGGGTCTTTCTTCTCGACGATGGCCGGCCAGGATTTCGACAGTTCGGCGTTCAGTGCGATGTAGTCCTGCATGTCGGCCGGGACGTCATCCTCGGCATAGATGGCCTCGACCGGGCACTCCGCGACGCACAGCGTGCAGTCGATGCATTCGTCCGGATCGATGACCAGAAAATTCGGGCCTTCGCGGAAGCAGTCCACCGGGCAGACGTCGACGCAGTCGGTGTACTTGCACTTCACACAGGCGTCGGTCACAACGTAGGTCATCGTATTTGTCCTTTTCTTGGGGCGAGACGGTCGTCAGAATATTGCGATATTACCAAAGCCCCTACTTGGGTGATCGACGACGTGGCTATTTGCAAAGAATCCAGTGCGCTAATCCCTCGCCCGTACCGCGGTCGTTTTGCGCCCAGTCCCACCGGCGACTTGCATCTGGGGTCGTTGATGGCGGCGTTGGCAAGTTATCTGGAGGCGCGACAAGCCGGTGGCGAGTGGTTGCTGCGTGTCGAGGATCTGGATCCGCCGCGCACGGTGCCCGGGGCGGCCGAGCGGATCCTGCGTGTGCTCGAGGCTTACGGTTTCGAGTGGGATGGCGAGGTTTGCTATCAAAGTCGGCGTGGCGAGCTCTATCTTGCCGCGATCGAGCGGTTGAAGTCGGTGGACATGCTGTACGGGTGTGCCTGCACGCGTAAGGAAATTGCCGCAATTGCACATGCCGGCATCGACGGTCCGGTTTATCCCGGGACCTGTCGAGGCGGGCTGGCGGCTGGCGTCGAGGCACGTGCGTGGCGGGTACGGACTGACGACGCTGTTGTTGGCTATCCGGATCGTATTCAGGGTTGGCAGCAGCAAAATCTTGCTCAGCAGGTGGGGGACTTCGTGCTGCTGCGTGCGGACGGGCTGGTGGCTTACCAGTTGGCGGTGGTGGTCGATGATGCGGCGCAAGGCGTGACTGACGTGGTGCGTGGTTCGGACCTGCTGGATTCGACGCCAAGGCAGATCCGTCTGCAGCAACTGCTTGATTTTGCTACGCCCGGTTATGCGCACATCCCGGTGCTGGTCAACGAGCATGGCGAGAAACTGAGCAAGCAGACGCTGGCCCGGCCGCTTGATCCGGACTGCGGAGTTGAGGGCCTTGTTGCTGCTTTGAGGTTGCTGGGACAGTCGCCGCCTGCTTCGCTTTTGCGGGCGTCCCGTTCCGAGGTGTGGGCCTGGGCGTTGGCGCACTGGCGGATGGATGCATTGACCGGGCGGCGGACTGTTGCCATTGGCGAGATCGGTTCGGTTTCGGGTGGTTGATTCTTACGTTTTGCGCAATGAAACGTGTACGGCCTGCTGGTTGGGCCTTGCGTTTTTCGAGGCTGATTTTGACCGGAATCAGGGTGGCTTAATTCGCCTGAAAGCCGCGCCAATGGTGAATCCGCAACGGATTGCCGTGTGTTCCGGAGGCTGCCTTGCAAGCGCTTCAACCGGGGTGATATGTTGCGATCCAATATTCGGATAAAGCACTCAGCACCTGCTGGCTGAGCATTAAGCGCCCTTGGGGGGACAACGTGCAAATTCAATCCAAACTCAAAGCCTGCGTATTGGCAATGATGCTTGCCTCGCCTTGGGTTACCCATGCCGCCGGGCTCGGCAAGCTGAACGTGGTTTCCGGGCTGGGGCAGCCCTTCCGTGCAGAAATCGATCTGACGTCGGTGCAACCGGGTGAGGCCGATTCGCTGGCGGTCAGTCTGGCGTCGCCGGAGGGCTATGCCAACGCGCAAGTACCGTATCCGCCGAGTTCGCTGGGGTTGCGTTTCAATATCGACAAGCGTGCCAACGGGCAGTATTTCGTTCTGGTCACGTCGAGCCAGGCCGTCAGTGAGCCATTTCTCGGTCTGCTGGTCGAATTGAACTGGGCGTCCGGGCGTATCCAGCGGGAATACTCCGCGCTGATCGATCCGGTCGGTTATGGCTCGGGTTCGTCCGGTTCGGTCGAGTTGCCGGGGCGCGTGGTCAGCAAGGGAGGGGCATCGTCGGGTGCCGCCGGTTCGTCCAAGACAAGCAAGGTTGCGCCAAGTAAGTCGCCCGCTGCGACGCCATCGCAGCAGCCGCCGGCGGAGAAGTCCGAGAAGGCCGAGGGTGATGCCTACACCGTCAGGAGTGGCGATACGCTGTCGTCGGTGGCACGCAAGGTGCAGGGCGACGGTGTCAGCTACGAGCAGGTGCTGGTGAGCCTGTATCGCGCCAATCCGTCGGCATTCGACGGCAACATGAACCGGCTCAAGCGCGGCAAGATCCTGCGCATTCCGGATCGCGACACCATGGCCGCGGTCAGCCGCGACGAGGCGGCCAAGGAAATCCGCCTGCAGGGCGAGAACTGGAAGAATTATCGCAACCAGCTGGCCGCCGCGGCAGGCAAACAGCCGGCTGCCGATGCCGGGAACGGCGCAGCCTCGGGCAAGATTACTGCCAAGGTTGAGGACAAGGGACTGGCGCAGGCCGATGGCAACAAGGATGTGCTCAAGCTGTCCAAGGGCGGGCAGTCCGGGGATGCACAGCTGAAGGCGTTGCAGGACGAGGCACAGGCGCGACAGAAGTCGCTCGACGAAGCGAATCAGCGCGTTGCCGATCTTCAGAAGAACATCAAGGATATGGAAAAGGCCCTGGCGGTCAAGGCGCCGGCTGGCGTTGCGACGGCCGCCTCGGTGCCGGCGACGAGTGCGTCGGCCGTGCAGGCCGAGGTTGCTTCGGCTGTTGCCGAAGTTGCTGCCGCGAGCGCGGCAGCGCCGGTCGTCGCGTCGGCAGCGGCCGAGGCGAGCCCGGTGGCCAGGAAGCGCAAACCGATCGTGGTGGCTCCGCCGGTCGAAGAGCCTTCGTTCTTCGAGTCGATGTTCGACAATCCGCTCCTCATCGGTGGTGGTCTGGCTGCGGTCCTCGCCGGTGTGGGCGGCCTGTTCTGGATGCGGCGCCGCAAACCGGCACGCTTCGAGGACAGCTTCCTTACCGCGGGCGACCTGAAACCGAACACCGTGATCGGCAGCAGTGGCGGTGCGGTGATTACGACCCAGCCGACCGAAAACTCCTTCCTGACCGACTTCAGTCGTCAAGGTCTGGGGACGATCGACACCGACGAAGTCGATCCGGTTGCCGAGGCCGAGGTTTACATGGCCTACGGCCGTGACGCGCAGGCCGAAGAAATTCTTCGTGATGCCTTGGCCAAGGATGACAGCCGCAACGAAATCCGCCTGAAACTGCTCGAGATCTATGCGGCCCGCAAGGACAAGTCGGCCTTCGAGGAGGTGGCTTCGGCGTTGTTTGCCCAGGTCAACGGCCAGGGCGCGGTCTGGGAGCAGGCGGCCTATATGGGCCGGAATCTGGACGCCGCCAACCCGCTGTATCAACCGCGTTCCTCGTCGTCGCCGGCCGTTCCGCTGGCTGCGGCTGGTGCTGCTGCGGCCGCGGTTGCCGTGGCCGCTGCCGCGCCGGAGTCGAATCCGCTCGACGATCTGGATCTCGATCTGAGTGCCGACCTTCCGCACGCGCCTTCCGAGACGGCGGTTTCCGTCGGCGAGCCGCAAGCACAGGCGCCGCAAACCGTGGTGAGTACTGCAGAGCAGGCGGAAGTCGTTGCCAGAGAGGAAGCACTGCTGGCCGACCTGGATTTCAGCCTGGGCGAGGTCGAAGCGCCTACCGCTTCGGCGCTGGACGACCTGAGTTTTGATCTGCCGGTTGCCGAGTCGTCGCTGGACGCACCGACGGTACCGGTCGAGCTGGATCTTGATGCCGACGACGAGCTCGACTTCCCGCTGGACCTGAGTTTGCCGGAGCCGCCGGCCGCATCGATCGAGGCATCGCCGGCGACGTCTACGACCGACAGCCTTGATGACGAGCTGGCAATGGACTTCGATTTCGGCGAGCTGGCTTCGGTCGAAGCAGCGCCGATCGAGGCATCGCTGTCCGAGGTCGATCTTGCCGGTCTGGACCTCAGTCTGGGCGAGCAGAGCGACGCGGACCTCGATCTGGGTGAGGACGATCCGGTGCAGACCAAGATCGATCTGGCCAAGGCCTACCTCGACATGGGTGACACCGAAGGTGCGCGGGAAATCCTGCAGGAAGCACTGGGCGAGGGCGGCGAGCGGCACAAGGCGGAGGCGCAGCGTCTGCTTGCCGAGCTCTGATCCCCGGTGGTACGTGTGCATCCAGCCAATTGGATCTTGTGCTGGTTGATGGTGGCGTGCTGGTTGCATCGTTTGCAGCCCACGCCACTGGTTTTTTCTGCGCTGCTGCTTCTGGTGCTGGCAAGCCTGCGCGACCGGCGGCGTTGGTGGCGAACGCTCAAGCGTTTGCGCTTTCTGCTGCTGGCGCTGGTGTTCGTGTACGGCTGGAGTACGCCCGGTCTGCGCCTCGTGGCGTGGCTGTGGGCGCCGACCGAAGAGGGTTTGCGGTCGGGCGCGCTGCAGGCCATGCGCCTCGTCGGCATGTTGGCCAGCCTGCACTGCCTGCTCGCAGGTCTGGGGCACGAACGGATTTTTGCCGGGCTTTACACCTTGGCTGCCCCGCTGGCACTGTTCGGGGCATGGCGCGAGCGTTGCGCGTTGCGGCTTGTGCTGACCATGGATTACGCGGAAGCTTTGCTTGCCGCACCGCAGGTCTTGCGGAGCAACTGGCGCGCATGGCTGGACGGCGACGATGGCGCGCCGGTCGGGCCGGTGCGGTTGACCGTGTTGCCGCTGTCCGGTTGGCAGCGCGGTTTGTGTGCTGCATTGCTGGCTGCGATCGGCTTGATTTTGACGGGAGTGGGGTGGTGAGCCGCTACGCATTGGCGCTTGAATACGATGGACGCAGTTTCTGCGGCTGGCAGGTGCAGCCGCAGGCGCCGACGGTACAGGCTGCAGTCGAGGCTGCGGTGTCGCGCATGGCCGGACATCCGGTGCGCGTTCACGCAGCAGGGCGCACCGATGCCGGCGTGCATGCGAGCCGGCAGGTTGCGCACTTCGATACCGACGTCGATCGTCCGCTGACGGCATGGGTACGCGGGGTCAACAGCTTTCTGCCGCCGGGGGTGGCGGTGCTGTGGGCCAAAGCCGTGCCCGATGCATTCCATTCGCGGTTCGTTGCCCATGCGCGTCACTACCGTTACCTGCTGCTGAATCACCCGGTGCGACCGGCGTTGTGGGCCGGGCGGGTAGGCTGGATCCATCAGCCGCTGGATCTGGCTGCATTTCGCGATGCCGCGCAGCGACTGCTCGGTACGCACGACTTTTCGAGCTTTCGTGCGGCCGAATGTCAGGCCAAAACACCGGTCAAGACTCTGAGCCGGATCGAGCTGGCGCAGCAGGGTGACCTGCTGATGGTCGATTTTTCTGCCGACGCATTTCTGCACCATATGGTGCGCAACCTGATGGGGGCGCTGCTGCACATTGCCAAGGGCAACGAGGCGCCGGCGTGGATCGAAACGCTGCTCGCAGCTCGCGAGCGGGCCGTGGCTCCCCCCACCTTCATGCCCGACGGTCTGTATCTGGCGGGCGTCAGCTACCCCGCTGAATTCGGGCTCGATACCGAACCCTGTCAGCGGCATGGCCTGATTTGAATGCGGAGCGTGTAATGGTGTTTCCCAGAGTCAAGATTTGCGGATTGCGCGACGTGGAGACGGCGGTCGCGACAGCAAGGCTGGGGGCGGACGCGATCGGTCTGGTGTTCTACGCGCCGAGCCCGCGCTGTGTCGATGCGACGGCCGCAGCCCGTATCGTGGCGGCATTGCCGGCCTTCGTTTCCAGTGTCGGCCTGTTTGTCGATGCCGCGCCCGACTACGTACGCGACGTGCTGCGGCAGGTGCCGCTCGATCTGCTGCAGTTTCACGGCGACGAGTCGCCGGAGTACTGCCGGCAGTTCGGTCGTCCGTATATCAAGGCACTAAGGGTAAAACCGGATACGGATTTGGTAGAATGCGCCAAGCGCTATCACGATGCCCGTGGCCTGCTGGTCGATGCCTATGTGCCCGGCGTGCCGGGCGGGACCGGCGAGGCGTTCGACTGGGCCTTGCTGCCGAACGATCTGGTGCTGCCGCTGATTCTTTCCGGCGGCCTGCATCCGGACAATGTCGCGCAGGCCGTTGAGCAGGTTCGACCTTGGGCGCTGGATGTGTCCAGCGGCGTCGAACTCAGCAAGGGTGTAAAAGATCTGGCCAGGGTGGCTGCCTTTATCCGGGCGGCGCATCGGGCTGCAACCGAGACGACTGATGAACGATAAGCTTCGCTACAACCAGCCCGACGCACGTGGCCATTTCGGCCAGCACGGCGGCATCTATGTCGCAGAAACGCTGATGGCGGCACTCGACGAGCTGCGCGTCGAGTACGAAAAGGCCATCGCCGATCCGGACTTCATGGCCGAGTACCGCTACGAACTCGCCCACTATGTCGGCCGCCCCAGTCCGGTCTACCACGCCAAGCGCTGGTCCGAGCTGCTCGGCGGGGCGCAGATCTACCTGAAGCGCGAAGACCTGAATCACACCGGCGCACACAAGGTCAACAACACCATTGGCCAGGCGCTGCTGGCGCGCCGCATGGGCAAGAAGCGCGTGATTGCCGAAACCGGCGCCGGTCAGCATGGCGTCGCCTCGGCAACGGTGGCCGCACGTTACGGCCTCGAGTGCGTGGTCTACATGGGGGCGGAAGACGTGGCCCGGCAGTCGCCGAACGTTTACCGGATGAAGCTGCTGGGCGCGACCGTCGTGCCGGTGACCTCGGGTAGCAAAACGCTGAAAGACGCGATGAACGAAGCCATGCGTGACTGGGTCACCAACGTGGATTCGACCTACTACATCATCGGTACGTGCGCGGGCCCGCATCCGTATCCGACGCTGGTGCGCGATTTCCAGTGCGTGATCGGCGAGGAAGCCAAGGTGCAGATGCAGGACATGATCGGGCGCCATTTCCATCCTTACGTCGAAGTGCCGGGTGTACGGCTGATCGGCGTCGAGGCGGGCGGGCACGGCGTCGAGACCGGGCAGCATGCGGCGCCGCTGACGACCAATGCCAAGGTGGGTGTGCTGCACGGGCAGCGTTCCTACCTGATGCAGGATGCGAACGGCCAGATCGTCGAAACGCATTCGGTCTCCGCCGGTCTCGACTATCCGGGCGTGGGTCCGGAGCACAGCTATCTCAAGGACATCGGCCGCGCCGAGTATGTCGCGATCAACGATGACGAAGCGCTGAAAGCCTTCCACGACCTGTGCCGCTTCGAAGGCATCATTCCTGCGCTCGAGTCGAGCCACGCACTGGCCCATGCCGCCAAGATCGCGCCGACCATGGCCAAGGACCAGGTGCTGCTGGTCAACCTGTCCGGTCGTGGCGACAAGGACATTCCGACGATTGCCAAGCTCGACGGCATTCAGCTCTGATCACCGGCGGGCGCCGGAAGGCGCCCGCGCATTACTAGATGGTTCGATATCCATGTCCCGTATCCAGAAGACCCTTGCAGCCCTGAAGGCTGATTGTCGTCAGGCGCTGATTCCATTCATTACCGCCGGTGACCCGCGTCCCGGTTTGACCGTCGAGCTGATGCACGCCCTCGTCAAGGGTGGCGCCGATGTGATCGAGCTGGGCGTGCCGTTTTCCGATCCGATGGCCGATGGTCCGGTCATCCAGCGTGCGTCCGAACGCGCCCTGGCGCACGGCGTGAGCTTGCGCGACGTACTCGGCATGGTGGCCGAGTTCCGCAAGACCGATGCCGGGACGCCGGTCGTTCTGATGGGCTACGCGAATCCGGTCGAGGCCATGGGGTACCAGGTATTTGCGCAGGCTGCAGTCGCTGCCGGTGTCGACGGCGTGCTGACCGTCGATCTGCCGCCCGAAGAGGCCGAGGAGTGTGCGGCAACATTCAAGCGCCACGGCATCGATCCGATTTTCCTGCTGGCGCCGACCACGCCTGTCAGCCGTATCCAGGCGGTTGAACGGCTCGCCAGCGGCTACGTCTACTATGTTTCGCTCAAGGGCGTGACCGGTGCGGCGACGCTCGACGTCGCCAGCGTGGCCGCCAAGCTGGCCGAGCTGCAGTCGTATCTGTCGGTGCCGGTCGGCGTCGGTTTCGGCATTCGCGATCCCGAGTCGGCGCGTGCCGTGGCGGCCGTGGCCGATGCGGTGGTGATCGGTTCGCGTCTGGTGCAGGAAGTCGAGGCTGGCGAGGCCGGTCTGGCCGCACGGCTGACGGAATTCCTTGCCAGCGTCCGCGCCGCGATGGATACTGCGCGCCGCTGAAACAAGGAGATTCACGATGAGTTGGTTGCAGAAACTCCTGCCTCCGAAGATCAAGAGCCGCGAGCCCGGTTCCAAGTCCGCCGTGCCGGAAGGCCTGTGGCACAAGTGCTCGGCGTGCGGCTCGGTGCTGTACCGGACCGATCTCGAGAACAATCTCGACGTTTGCCCGAAGTGCAGCTACCACAACCGGATTTCGGCGCGCCGTCGCGTTGACCTGCTGCTCGACGCAGAGGGCCGCTTCGAGATCGGCGCCGAGGTACAGGCGGTCGACATCCTCAAGTTCAAGGCGGCCAAGCGCTACAGCGAACAGCTCGAGAACTTCAAGAAAAGCTCCGACGAGGACGAGGCGCTGGTCGTGGTGCAGGGCGCCATCCAGACCGTGCCGGTCGTGCTGGCGGTGTTCGAATACGGTTTCGTCAACGGCTCGATGGGTTCGGTCGTCGGCGAGCGTTTCGTGCGCGGCGTGAAGAACGCGCTGGAAAACAATCTGCCCTTCATCTGCATCGCCGCTTCGGGTGGCGCGCGGATGCAGGAAGGTCTGAACTCGCTGATGCAGATGGCCAAGACCTCGGCCATTCTGACCAAGCTGGCCGATCAGCGCCTGCCGTTCATTTCGATCCTGGTCGACCCGACCATGGGCGGCGTGTCGGCGTCGTTCGCCTTCCTGGGCGATGTGGTGCTGGCCGAGCCGGGTGCCCTGATTGGCTTTGCCGGTCCGCGCGTGATCGAGCAGACCGTGCGCGAAACGTTGCCGGAAGGCTTCCAGCGTTCGGAGTTCCTGCTCGAAAAGGGCGCGATCGACCGCATCGTCGACCGTCGTGACATGCGTCAGCAGCTTGCTCAGCTGTTGACGCTGCTGCAAAAGCAGGCGGCGGTGGGCGCCTGATGTCCCGGTTCGACGCCGAGACGCTGGACGCCTGGCTGCAACACCTCGAGCATGCGCATCACGCCGAAATCGACATGGGCCTGACCCGTGTCGATGCGGTGCGCAACGCCATGGGTCTGCAGCCCGGCTTTCCGCTGCTGACCGTCGGCGGTACAAACGGCAAGGGCTCGGTCTGTGCCTTTCTGTCGACCACGCTGCATGCGGCAGGTTATCGCGTCGGGACGTTCACCTCGCCGCACCTGCAACGCTACAACGAACGGATTGCCGTCGGCCTGGCACCGGTGTCCGACGAAGCCATCGTGGCTGCGTTCCGGGCGATCGAGGCTGCGCGCGGCGACGTTTCGCTGAGCTACTTCGAGTTCAACCTGCTCGCCGCCATGCACTGTTTCATGGCAGCGGGTGTCGATGTTGCCGTGCTCGAAGTCGGTCTCGGCGGCCGACTCGATGCCGTCAACGTTTTCGATGCCGATGTGGCCGGTATCGTCAGCATCGACCTGGATCACCAGGCGTTTCTCGGTAATGATCGCGAGTCGATCGGTTTCGAAAAGGCAGGCATCTTCCGGCGCGGCCGTCCGGCGTTCTGTGCCGATCCGAATCCGCCGCAAAGCCTGACCGACCACGCTGCCGCCGTCGGCGCGCCACTGCAACTGATCGGCAAGGATTTTGGTTACCAGCGCGAGGCCGAAGGCAATCAGTGGATGTGCTGGACTGCCGTTCAGCGGCGTCATGCGTTGCCGCTGCCGGCGCTGCGCGGCGCGTATCAGCTTGGCAATGCCGCGCTGGCAATGGCGATGCTGGATGCCTTGCGCGACCGGTTGCCGGTATCGATCGGCCAGATCAAGCGCGGCCTGCTTGAAGTCGAGTGGCCGGCGCGCTGTCAGGTGCTGCCCGGCCGGCCTCAGGTCGTGCTCGACGTTGCGCACAATCCGCATGCAGCCAAGGCACTTGCTGCCGCGCTGGACCAGATGGGGTTTGCCGCCAACCGGCATGCGGTGTTCGGCATGATGGCCGACAAGGACATTGCCGCCGTAGTGGATTTGCTGAAGGAAAAGGTCGATCACTGGCACCTTGCCGCGCCGGCCTTGCCACGTGCGGCGAGTGCCGACGTCCTGGCCGGGATCGTCGCCGCAGCCGCGCCGCAAGCGACGCTATCGCGTTATGATTCGGTCGCGGCAGCCTGGCAGGGTGCCGTACGGCAGGCCGGGGATGGTGATAGAATCCTCGCCTTTGGCTCCTTTTACACCGTTGCCGAAGTTCTGGCGGCGCGTGGACGCTGAGTATGGCTCGAGAAAACGTCAGCGAAGAACTTCTGCAATTGCGTAAACGGGCACGGCGCCGGCTGGTCGGAGCGGTCGCTCTCGTGCTGTTTTCGCTGATCGTGCTGTGGACCGTCATGGATGGCGAGCCGCCGGCAGCGCTCAACCACGGTGCCGCACCGGTCGAAATCATTGCCAGCGCTCCTTCCGCATCGACGGTGGCCGCGGCGGCCAGTTCCCCTGCAATGGCCGCGAACGAGGTGACGCCGCAACCTGTCGCTTCCCTGCCTCAGCCGATTCCCGAGTCGTCCTCTCCGGTCATCGAACAGGACAATGCCGCGCTGTTGCCGGGCAAGCTCGTGAATCCGCAGCTGGAGCGAAAGCCGACGCCGACGCCCAAGCCTTCACCGGTACCGGCCAAGGATGCCAAGGCAAACGCCGAGCGGCACGAAGCGACACCGGCGAAGGATCCAGCACGCATCCTGGCTGGGCTTGACGATGATGCAAGCAAGAAGGGCAATGCACGTCAGTACTACCTGCAACTGGGCGCCTACGCCGACAAGGCCAAGGCGCAGGAAATGATTTCCAAGCTCAAGGAAGCGGGCATTCCGGCCTATGGTGAAACCGTCAGCACCGACAAGGGGGCGCTGACCCGCGTGCGGGTCGGACCGGAAGACCAAGGCACGGTCCGGAACTGGCAGCAGAAGCTCGACGCGCTGGGTGTCTCTGCCCGGTTGGTCAGCAAATAAGTCATGACCGGTTTCGATTACGCGGTACTCGCCATTCTCGGCCTGTCGATCCTGCTGTCGGTCATGCGCGGCCTGACGCAGGAGCTGCTGGCACTGGCGGGCTGGGTGATCTCGGCCTGGCTTGCATTGAACTATGCCGCCCCCATGTCCATTCACATGCCGGCTGCGTTGCCGAATGAAGGATTGCGCTATCTGGCAGCGCTGATATCGATTTTCTGTGCTGCCTGGCTGTTGACTGCCATTGTGCGGATCACGCTGAACCAGTTCCTCAAGGCGACCGGGCTCAAGCCTGTCGATCGCCTGCTGGGCTCGGTGTTCGGACTGGTGCGCGGAAGCCTGTTTGTCGTGCTGCTGGTGCTGGCGGCCGGGTTGACCGGTTTGCCGAAGACCGAATTGTGGCGTGATGCGATGTTCAGTCCGCTGTTCGAACAGGCGGCGCGAATGACACTGCCGTGGCTACCCGAGTCGCTGGCCGGGCACGTGTCGTTCGATTGAAGGTTTTACCAAGTATCGAGGTTCTGCTATGTGTGGCATCGTGGGCGTGGTCGCCAAAACCCCGGTGAATCAGTTGTTGTACGACGGGCTGCTGGTCCTGCAGCACCGGGGGCAGGATGCCGCAGGCATCGTCAGCGCCGAAGGGCATGTCTTCCACATGCACAAGGGCCAGGGTCTGGTTCGTGATGTCTTCCGTACCCGCAACATGCGTTCGCTGCTCGGCAATGCCGGCATCGGCCATGTGCGCTACCCGACCGCCGGCTCGGCGTCGAGCCTGGCCGAATCGCAGCCGTTCTACGTCAACAGCCCGTTCGGCATCGTGCTCGCGCACAACGGCAACCTGACCAACGACAAGGCGCTGAAGGACGACATGTACCGCAGCGACCTGCGGCACATCAACACCAATTCCGATTCCGAAGCACTGCTGAACGTGTTTGCCCACGAAATCAGCCGTCGCACCCAGGGACCGATCCTGACACCGAAAATCGTTTTCGATGCGATCGAGGCGGTCCATTCCCGGGTTCGCGGCGCTTACGCCGTGGTCGCACTGATCGCCGGTTTCGGGCTGGTTGCATTCCGCGATCCGCACGGCATCCGGCCGCTGTCGCTGGGGCGGCACGAAACTCCGGAAGGGACCGAGTACCTCGTTGCCAGCGAGTCGGTCGTGCTCGACACCATGGGCTTCAAGTTCTGGCGCGATGTTGCACCAGGCGAGGCGATCTACGTCAGCTTCGACGGCGAGTTCCACAGCCGTCAGTGCCATCCTGCCCCGAAACTCGTGCCGTGCATTTTCGAGCACGTTTACTTTGCCCGTCCGGACAGCGTGATCGACGGGATTTCGGTACACGAGGCCCGACTGAAGATGGGCGAGCAGCTTGCCGACAAGGTGCGTGCGATGGTGCCGGCGATGGACATCGACGTGGTGATTCCGATTCCGGATACCAGCCGCGATGCGGCGCTCGAACTGGCCAATACGCTGGATCTGCCGTACCGCGAAGGCTTCATGAAGAACCGGTATATCGGCCGGACCTTCATCATGCCGGGGCAGGCCAGCCGCAAGAAGTCGGTGCGGCAGAAGCTCAACCCGATCGCCGGCGAGTTCCGCGGCAAGAACGTGCTGCTCGTCGACGATTCGATCGTTCGCGGTACGACGTCGAAGGAAATCGTCCAGATGGTCCGCGATGTCGGCGCCAGGAAGGTCTACCTTGCGTCGGCCGCGCCACCGGTCATGTATCCGCACGTTTACGGCATCGACATGCCGACCCGTGCCGAGCTGATCGCCACCGGGCGCACGCACGAACAGATTGCCGAAGAGATCGGTGCCGATGCGGTGATCTACCAGGACCTGTCCGCACTGGTTCAGGCCTGTTCCGACGCAAGCGGCGGTGCCATCACCGAGTTCGAAACCTCCTGTTTCGACGGCCGCTACATCACCGGTGACATTACCGATGCCTACCTCGATGCGCTGGAAGCCAAGCGCCTGTCGCCGCTGTCGACCAAGACCAAGGAAGGGGATGCGGACAGCCGTGTGCTCGACCTCAATATTGGCGTTGCCGAGCAGAATTTGATCTAATAACCCCAGATCAAAGAAGCGTCATGCATATCAAGGGCCGCGGGATCTTCTCCGGCCCTTGTTGCATGTGAACGCCAGAAAACGCAAGCCGATACAGGATGCCGAAATGACCGACCGCACCGATCTTCACCCCGATACGCTGGCCGTCCGCGCCGGCACCCACCGTACCGAATTTGGCGAACATTCCGACGCACTGTTCCTGACGTCGAGTTTCGTCGTCGACAGCGCCGAGGATGCTGCGCTGAAGTTCGGTGGCCAGATTCCGGGCTATACCTACTCGCGCTTTACCAACCCGACCGTGACCGCGTTCGAAGACCGGCTTGCAGCGCTGGAAGGCGCAGAACGTGCGGTGGCCACTGCCTCCGGAATGAGCGCGATTCTTGGTCTGTGCATGGCGCATCTGAAGGCGGGCGACCATATCCTCGCGTCGGCCGGCCTGTTCGGTTCGACGATCCAGTTTTTCAACAACTACATGACCAAGTTCGGCGTGGAAGTCAGCTACGCCAAGCCGACCGATCCGGCTGACTGGTCGGCTGGCGTGCGGCCGAATACCAGGCTGTTCTTTCTTGAAACACCGTCGAACCCGCTGACCGATGTCGCCGACGTTGCTGCGATCGCCGAAATTGCCCACGCCAATGGCGCCTTGCTGGCGGTCGACAACTGTTTTTGCTCGCCGATCCTGCAGCAGCCGCTGGCGCTGGGTGCGGACATCGTCATCCATTCGGCAACCAAGTATCTGGATGGCCAGGGGCGGGTGCTCGGCGGTGCGGTCGTCGGCAAGTCCGAGTTCGTCGAGCCGGTCTACCTGTTCCTGCGCACGTCCGGTCCGACCCTGTCGGCGTTCAATGCCTGGGTGCTGCTCAAGGGCATGGAGACGCTGCCGCTGCGCATGCGTGCGCACTGCGACAACGCACTGAAGCTGGCAGCCTGGCTGGAGGCGCACCCTGCAGTCGAGCGCGTCTATTATCCGGGGCTGGCCAGCCACCCGCAGCACGCGCTGGCGATGCGGCAGCAAACGGGCGGCGGCGGTGTGGTGTCGTTCGAACTCAAGGGTGGCAAGGATGCGGCCTGGAGGCTCGTCGACGCCGTGCAGCTGATGAGCCGGACGGCCAATCTGGGCGACGTGCGTACGACGATCACGCATCCGGCTTCGACGACGCACGGCCGGCTGACCCCGGAGGCGCGCGCAGCCGCCGGCATTCGCGACGGGCTGATCCGGATTGCCGTCGGTCTCGAACACATCGATGACCTGACTGCCGATCTCGCGCTCGGTCTGGGCTGAGCACCACGATTCACTGTCCTGCGGGGCCGGCACCCGATATGCTGGGCCCGCATTCTCCGGTGACGGGACGACCCGTCACTGCCTGTCACATCCGGGGACGGCCCCGACCTTCGCAAAGGAAATGGCCGTGTCTGCCTCTCTCGTTCCTTGGGTTTCCCTCGTTCTCGCCGGTCTGTTCGAAGTCGCCTGGGCGCTTGCCCTGAAGGCTTCGCACGGTTTCAGCCGGCCGCTGCCGTCGCTCGTCTTCGTACTGACATTGACCGCGAGCATGGGCCTGCTTGCGTACGCGGTGAAGCATCTGCCACTCGGTACGGCGTATGCGATCTGGGTCGGCATCGGTACGCTCGGAACGGTCGCGCTCGGCATCGTCTGGTTTCACGAGCCGTTCAACCTCTGGCGTGCCGCCTCGGTGCTGCTGATTCTGGCCGGCATCATCGGTTTGAAACTGGGCTGAGCCGGTTTTCACCCAGGGAAATTGCTTATGTTTCGCCGCCTGCGCGGCGGCGGATCATCCTGTCTGTTGTAGTTTCATAAAAATGACTACATTGCGCCTCCCGGACGCAATGAACTTCATGACTCGGAGACAGGATGAGTACGCTCAAATCAAAACTGATCTGGCTCGCCGTCGCCATCGCAGGGGCATTCGCCTTTGGGGTGCTGGCGCTGAACCGGGGAGAGCACGTCAACGCCGTGTGGATGGTCGTCGCGGCGGTTGCCTGCTATAGCATTGCCTACCGCTTCTACAGCTCGTTCATCGCCAGCAAGGTGTTCGAGCTCGACGATCGCCGGATGACGCCGGCCGAACGTCGCAACGACGGCCTCGACTACGTGCCGACAAACAAGTGGGTGCTGTTCGGCCACCATTTCGCCGCGATCGCCGGTGCCGGTCCGCTGGTCGGGCCGATCCTCGCCGCACAGATGGGCTATCTGCCCGGTACGCTGTGGATCCTGATCGGCGTGATGATTGCCGGTGCGGTGCAGGATTTTCTGGTGTTGTTCATCTCGACCCGTCGCGACGGCCGGTCGCTCGGCGAAATGGCCAAGCAGGAGCTGGGTCCGTTTGCCGGCGTGGTGGTGATGCTCGGTGCGCTCGGCGTGATGATCATCATCCTGTCGGCGCTGGCGCTGATCGTCGTGAAGGCGCTGGCCGACAGCCCGTGGGGCACGTTCACCATCGCCGCGACGATTCCGATCGCGCTGTTCATGGGCGTGTACATGCGCTACATCCGTCCGGGCCGCATCGGCGAGATCTCGGTCATCGGCTTCATCCTGATGATGCTGGCCATCGTCTACGGCGAAGACATCGCCCACAGCCCGGTCTGGGGCCCGATGTTCACGCTGCACGGCACCCAGCTCGTCTGGGCGCTGGTGATCTACGGTTTCGTCGCCTCGGTGCTGCCGGTGTGGCTGCTGCTGGCACCGCGTGACTATCTGTCGACCTTCCTCAAGATCGGCGTCATCGTCGGTCTGGCGGTCGGCATCGTGTTCGCCGCGCCGGAGCTGAAAATGCCGGCGATCACCCGCTTCATCGACGGAACCGGCCCCGTGTTCTCGGGCAGCCTGTTCCCGTTCCTGTTCATCACCATCGCCTGCGGCTCGATTTCGGGTTTCCATGCACTGGTGTCGTCGGGTACGACGCCGAAGCTGGTCGAGCGCGAAAGCCACATGCGCATGATCGGTTACGGCGGCATGCTGATGGAGTCGTTCGTTGCCATCATGGCGCTGATCTGCGCCTCGGTGATCGACCCGGGTGTGTACTTCGCGCTGAACTCGCCGGCCGCCGTGATCGGCAAGACGGTCGAATCGGCCTCGGAAGTGATCAACGGCTGGGGTTTTGTCGTTACGCCGGACATGCTGGTGCAGATCGCCAAGGAGGTCGGCGAGCACTCGATCCTGTCGCGTGCCGGCGGGGCACCGACCTTTGCCGTCGGCATGGCCCACATCATCACCGACATCTTCAACAGCCGCGCGATGATGGCGTTCTGGTACCACTTCGCCATCCTCTTCGAAGCCCTGTTCATCCTGACCGCCGTCGATGCCGGTACGCGGGCCTGCCGCTTCATGGTGCAGGATCTGGCCGGCGTGGCGATTCCGTCTCTGGGCAAGAGCCGCAGCTGGCTCGGCAATATGGTCGGGACCACGGTGGCCGTTGCCGGTTGGGGTTTCTTCGTCTACCAGGGCGTCGTCGACCCGCTGGGCGGCATCAATACGCTGTGGCCGCTGTTCGGCATCGGCAACCAGATGCTGGCATCGATGGCACTGATCCTCGGTACCGTCGTGCTGTTCAAGATGAAGAAGGAGCGCTATGCGTGGGTGACGGTGGTGCCGACGGTCTGGCTGTTCATCACCTCGATGAGCGCCGGCTGGGAAAAGATCTTCAGCGCCAATCCGAAGATCGGCTTCCTCGCCGTGGCCGACAAGTTCAACGCGGCCGCCGCCAGCGGCACGATCATCGCGCCGGCGAAGACGGTCGAGGACATGCAGCGCATCGCCTTCAACAACCAGATCAACGCCACGCTGTGCGGCTTCTTCATGCTGGTTGCCGTGGTAATGCTGGTCGCTGCGTTCTTCAACATCCGTCGTGCACTGGCCGCACGTCATCCGACGGTGCGCGAGGCCGAGGTCCAGCTGCGCAACGAGGCTTCCGCCAATGCTTGATCTTTCCTTCCTGACCGGTGGTCGGCGCGAGCCTGCGCCACCAAAAGCCATCGATGAAGGCGACGAGTACCAGCGTTACCTGCTCGATCACCAGCGGCGTCACGCGGCCGGTACACCGATGAGCCGTGCGGAGTTCGAGCGCTACAGTCTCGGCTCGGACTGGCTGTCAGGACTCAAGGATGCGGCGAAGAAGGTCGTGCAGACCTGCCGCCTGATGGTGGGGGTGCACGACTACGAGTACTACGTCGAGCACATGCGCAGCCAGCACCCGGATGCGACTCCAATGAGTCGCGAGGATTTTTACCGCTACTGCCTGGAAGCGCGCTTTCCGAGTGCCGACCGGGCCGGCGGCGGCAAGTGCCCTTGCTGATCGCCCGGTTCGGGATGGAAAAAACGCCGCCGCAAGGCGGCGTTTTCCTTTAGGCCGCTTGCGCCTAGGCCGGGTGGCCTAGGTGAAGCGATCCGGTCTAGTTCCAAGTGACTAGACGAACAGAAGTCGTTGATTTCAGTCAATTTTCCGTCGTCGGTATTTACTTGTCCTAAGTGCCGCGAATTCGCGATCATCTCTTCAATGCATCACCCCGCGCGCGCGGCGGTGTCAGCCAAGGAGTGACGAATGCAAAAGCAGCGACTGGTACTGATCGGCAACGGCATGGCGGGCATCCGCACGCTCGAGGAAATCCTCAAGCACGACAAGGACCGCTACGAGATCACCGTGATCGGTGACGAACCCTGGGGCAACTACAACCGCATCCAGCTCTCGCCGATTCTGGCCGGCGAGCAGAAGCTCAAGGACATCATCCTCAACGATCTCGACTGGTATGCCGAACACGGCGTCCGGCTGGTCAAAGGCTGTGCCGCAACGCGGATCGACCGCGAGCGCCGCGAGGTCCATACCGCCGCCAGCGAGGCGATTGCCTACGACAAGCTGCTGATTGCGACCGGCTCGCGCCCCTTCATGCTGCCGGTGCCGGGGGCCGAACTCGACGGCGTGATCGGTTTCCGCGACATCAAGGACACCGAGAAGATGATCGTTGCCGCGGCGCTGCATCGCCACGCGGTGGTGATCGGCGGCGGCCTGCTGGGGCTGGAAGCCGCACACGGGCTGAAGCTGCGCGGCATGGACGTGACGGTGATCCACCTCGGCGACTGGTTGCTGAACCGCCAGCTCGACGAAACCGCCGGCCGGCTGCTGGAAAAATCGCTGGCCGAGCGCGGGCTGAAACTCAAGCTGGGTGCCAAGACGCAGGCGCTCGTCGGTGAAAACGGTCATGTGACCGGCGTGCGGCTCGAATCGGGCGAGCTGATTCCGGCCGATCTCGTGGTGATGGCCGTCGGCATCGTGCCGAACGCCGATCTGGCGCGCGAGGCCGGCATCGAAGTCAGCAACGGTATCGTCGTCGACGATACGCTGGCGACCAGCGACGAACATGTCTACGCCGTCGGCGAGTGTGTCAACCACCGTGGCGTGTCATACGGACTGGTCGCACCGTTGTTCGAGATGGCCAAGGTGCTGGGCAACCAGCTCGGTGGTTGCGGCAAGCAGCGCTACACCGGCACGACGACGTCGACCAAGCTCAAGGTCACCGGCATCGACCTGTTCAGCGCCGGCGAATTCATGGGCGGCGAGAACTGCGACGAAATCGTGCTGTCCGACCCGGCCGGCGGCGTCTACAAGCGGCTGATCGTGCGCGACAACAAGCTCGTCGGCGCCTGTCTGTACGGCGACACAAGCGATGGCGCCTGGTACTTCCAGCTGCTGCGGCAGGAGCGCGATCTGGCCGACCTGCGCAGCCAGCTGCTGTTCGGGCCGCCGCGCGATCTGGGTGACCACGGCACTTCGGGTGCCAGCCGCGCCGCCGCACTGCCGGACGACGCCGAAATCTGCGGCTGCAACGGCGTCACCAAGGGCGTACTGGTCAAGGCGATCAAGGAAAAGGGCCTGTTCACCGTCGACGACGTCAAGAAGCACACCAAGGCCGGCGCCTCGTGCGGCTCCTGTACCGGTCTGGTCGAGCAGGTGCTGATGAGCACCGTCGGCAGTTCGTTCCAGGACGCACCGAAGCGCAAGTCGCTGTGCGGCTGTACCGACCACACCCATGGCGAAGTACGCGAAGCGATCCGCGAGCAGCATCTGGTGACGCTGGCCGACACGATGAAGGCGCTGCACTGGAAAACCCCGGACGGCTGCCCGACCTGCCGTCCGGCGCTGAACTACTACCTGATCTCGACCTGGCCTGGCGAGGCCAAGGATGATCCGCAGGCGCGTCTCGTGAACGAGCGCGTGCATGCCAACGTGCAGAAGGACAGCACCTTCAGCGTGATTCCGCGCATGTGGGGCGGGGTGACCAGCCCGGCCGAGCTGCGCAAGATTGCCGACGTGGCCGACAAGTTCAACGTCAAGATGGTCAAGGTCACCGGTGGTCAGCGGCTCGACCTGCTCGGTGTGAAGAAAGAGGACTTGCCGCAGATGTGGCGCGAGCTCGACATGCCGTGCGGCATGGGCTACGCCAAGGGCCTGCGCACGGTGAAGACCTGCGTCGGCAAGCAGTTCTGCCGCTTCGGCACACAGGATTCGACCGGCATGGGCATCGCGCTGGAAAAGGCCTTCGACCGGATGTGGGCGCCGCACAAGGTCAAGCTCGCCGTCTCGGGTTGCCCGCGCAACTGCGCCGAAGCCGGGATCAAGGACGTCGGCATCATCGCCGTCGATTCGGGCTGGGAAATCTATATCGGTGGCAACGGCGGCATCAAGACCGAAGTGGCCGAGTTCTTCACCAAGGTGAAAACCGAGGAAGAGGTGCTCGAGTACTCGGGTGCGGTGTTGCAGCTCTATCGTGAAGAGGCGTATTACCTCGAGCGCACGGTGCACTACATGGGACGCGTCGGCCTCGACTACATCAAGTCCAAAGTGCTGGAGGACGCAACCAACCGCAAGGCGCTGTGGGCGCGACTGCAACTGGCGCTCGCCGGCGAGCCGGACCCGTGGCAGGCACAGCTGGGTGCCGATGCGGCAGCCCGCTTCACCGACCTGACCGTCTGACCGAGCGATACCGATTGATGCCTGCCGCTCATGCGGCGGGCCGACCAAGGAAAACCGACATGAGCGCCGATAAGAATCAATGGCAATCCATCTGCAAACTCGACGACATTCCGGCGCAGGGCGCCCGCGTCGTCAAGCGCGAAGGCAAGACCGATATTGCGCTGTTCCGCACGCTCGACAACCGGGTATTCGCGCTCGATGACCACTGTCCGCACAAGGGCGGCGCGCTGTCGCACGGGTTGGTGTACGGTGATACCGTCGCCTGCCCGCTGCACAATTTCAAGATCAGCCTGCAGACCGGCCAGGCGCAGGCGCCGGACGAAGGCCACACGCCTTGCCACAAGGTCGAACTGCGCGACGATACGGTCTGGCTGGCCGTCGACTGAAGGGAGACAACGAGATGGGATACCGACTGTTCATCGACCCGACGACCACGCCGCAAGCGGTCTATCCGGGCATCGAGGGTGACTGGCAGCAGGCCGCCAACCATGATCAGGCCGTGATGGCTGTGGTGCTGAACGGATTGCCGGATGAAGTCTGCGCGTCGAAAACGTGGTCGGACTCGGAGGATGGCCAGCAGTTTGCCCGCTGGCTGGTGAGCGCCGATCTGGACGGCACCATCCGTCTGAGCGAGCAGTTTGTCTGGCGTTGCCACGATACGAGTGGTTCGGTGGTGGATGAGGGCAATCAAGCCCTCACCGAGTACCTGAACAGCAAGTTCTTCAAGTGCAGGTTGAATGTGCTGCCACGATAGAAAAAGCCGCCCAAGGGCGGCTTTTCCATGGATCGTCTTACTGTGCGTCCCCGGTCCGGATGACGATCACCGGTGTCGAACCGTCGATAATGACATTGCGAATTTGTCCTTCGATCGACTCGAACCACATGGTTGTCGAACTGTTCTCGGTGGAGATCGAAAGCAGTCGACCATATGCTTTGGGAATCTGGATTGCACGGCGCTGCTGACTGAATCTGTTGATGGGGCCAAAGGAAACCCTGTCCTCGTAACTGCTGGATTCGTCGACCAGCGCGCCCGACCGGAACTGGTACGCGTGGGCCGGGCTTGCAAGCAGGGAAAGCAGCAACGCCGCTTTTGTGCCGGTAAGAAACGGCTTCATCCTTCCTTCTTGCCGAGTACCTGATACCAATACACGCATCACTTCCAGTCCCCACGCAGTTGTGCGACTTGCGCTTCCAGCAGCGTACGCGTGACCGCTTCCGGCGCCACCGGCTCTCCCACATTCACCCCGATTTTCGACCAGATGCCGCGTGGCCACTTCATCATCGCGGCACCGTCCTTGCGGCTGAAGAAGCTGCCCCACAGGCCCTGCAGCGCCATCGGGATAACCGGTACCGGGGTGCGGCGGATGATTTCCTCGATGCCCGGCTTGAAGCGGTTCATTTCGCCGTCCTTGGTGATCTTGCCTTCGGGGAAAATGCAGACGACCTCGCCGACTTCGAGGTATTCGGCGACGCGGTCGAAGGCCTTGTCTTTCAGGGTGGCATCCTCGCGCACCGGTGCGATCGGGATGGCTCCGGCAGTTCGGAAAATGAAATTGAGGACCGGGATGTTGAAAATGCGGTGGTCCATCACGAAGCGGATCGGCCGGCGTACGCGGCCGGCGAGCACCATGGCATCCATGAAACTGACGTGGTTGCACACCAGCACGCAGGGGCCCGTTTCCGGAATGTTGTCGAGGCCCTGTGCGCGAATCCGGTAGAGCAGGTGGGTGAGAATCCACACCTGGAAGCGCATCATGAACTCGGGAATCAGCGAGTAGATGTAGATCGCGACGGCAACGTTCATCAGGGCCACGGTCAGCAGCAGCCCCTTGATCGACATGCCGGCCTTGAGCAGGACGATGCTCATGCCGGCAGCGACGACCATGAAGAAGGCGTTGAGGATGTTGTTGGCGGCGATGGCGCGCGAGGTGAAGCCGGGTTCGGAGCGCACCTGGATCAGGGCATACAGCGGCACGATGAAGAAGCCGCCGAACACGCCGAGCAGCAGGATGTCGGCCATCACGCGCCAGTGGCCGGCTGCGCTGATGAAACTCATCAGTTCGTACTGGCCGGCCGGTGCGCTGGCGAGCGCGAAGTACAGGTCGACGCCGAACAGCGACAGGCCGATCGAGCCGAACGGCACCAGACCGAGTTCGATCGAGCGCCCCGACAGGCGTTCGCACAGCATCGAACCGACACCGACGCCGACCGAGAACAGCGTGATCAGCAGCGTGTAGACCTGTGCATCGCCGTGCAGCACGGTTTTGGCGACTTCGGGCAACTGGGTCAGATAGACCGCGCCGAAGAACCAGAACCACGAAATGCCGAGCAGGCTGTTGAAGACGGTCTTGTTCTTTTTGACATGGGCGATGATGTGCCAGCTTTCGCCGATGACGTTCCAGTTGATCGGCAGTGTTGCAGCCGGCGGTGGTGCCGACGGCATGCTGCGGCTGGTGAGCCAGCCGAGCACGGCGACGCCGACGCACGCCCAGATGATCAGCATCTCGCCGTGCGGCTGGTGGCTGATGATCAGCGTGCCGGCGATCTGGCCCAGCAGGATGGCGATGAAGGTGCCCATCTCGATCAGGCCGTTGCCGCCGAGCAGCTCCTGCGGCTTCAGGTACTGCGGCAGGATCGAGTACTTGAGCGGACCGAACAGCGTCGAGTGCACGCCCATCATGAACAGGCAGCCCATCAGTACCGCTGCATCGTGCGTGGCGAAGCCGTAACCGGCGGCAAACATGATGAGGATTTCGAGGAGCTTGATCCAGCGCGCCAGGATCGCCTTGTCGTATTTTTCGGCCAGTTGTCCGGCAAAGGCGGAGAACAGGAAGAACGGCAGGATGAAGATGCCGGCGGCCGCGTTGACCAGTGTGGCCGCACCCATGCCCGCGGCCGACAGGCCGTGGAAGGCGATCATCACCAGCAGCGCGTTCTTGAACAGGTTGTCGTTGAACGCGCCGAAAAACTGCGTGACGAACAGCGGCAGGAAGCGGCGGCTGCGGAACAGGTCGAACTGGTTGGGGTGCGACATCGGCGCGGGTCCGGTAGATGACAATCCGGCGGCAAGTCTACCCTAGAGCGCTGGTGAAATCCTTGCCGGTTGCATCGTGCTTACTTACGCCTTGCCGTATGCGCGATGTGCGGCGTTCAGGCTGGCCAGATCGCCCCGAGCACGCGCGGGCCGGCTGCACCGGTGACCGCAGGAACGTTGCCGCTGGCGCCTGCAAGGCAGCGCTGGGCCAGCCAGGCAAACGCGATTGCCTCGACCCAGTCGGGATCGACGCCGAGGACGGCCGTACTGGCGATGCCGACGCCGGGCAGGGCGTCGCCCAGCATCGCCAGCAGGGTCGGATTGTGCGCACCGCCGCCACAGACGAACACGTCGTCGACGCCGGGTGCGGTGGTGCGGATCGCGTCGGCGATGGTGCGTGCGGTATAGGCGGTCAGTGTGGCCATGACGTCGGCCGGCGCGTCGTTGCGGCCGGTCAGTTGCGCGTCGAGCCAGCCGGCGTGGAACAGGTCGCGTCCGGTGCTTTTCGGTGCAGCGAGTGCCAGATACGGTTCGGCCAGCAGCTGTGCGAGCAGCGCGTCGAGGACCGTGCCGCCGGCCGCCCAGGCGCCAGCTGCATCGTAGCGCTCGCTACGGTGGCGGTGGATCCACAGGTCCATCAGCACGTTGCCGGGGCCGGTGTCGTAGCCGGAAACGTCGCCGTTGCGAGGCAGGTCGGTCAGGTTGGCAATGCCGCCGATGTTGACGATCACGCGGTGCCGATGCGTATCGGCAAGGATTGCGTGGTGGAAGGCCGGCACCAGCGGTGCACCCTGACCGCCGGCGGCAACGTCGCGCGAGCGGAAGTCGCCAACGACGGTGATGCCGCAGCGCTCGGCCAGCCGGGCGTGATTGCCGAGCTGGATCGTATAGCCGCGTTCGGGACGATGGCGGACGGTCTGGCCGTGATTGCCGATGGCAATGACGTCGGCGGCATCGACGCCAGCCTGCGACAGCAGTGCGGCAACCGCATCGGCATAGCAGTCGGCCAGGCCGTTTCCGGCACGCCAGGCCAGGTCGATTTCATCCGGCGACGGCGCCTGCAGGGTGAGCAGGTCGTGCCGCAAGGCCTCGGGCAGCGGGCTGCCTTGCGCCGCAAGCAGCACCGGCTGTGCGTTCGAAAGATCGACGAGAACGGCATCGACGCCGTCCAGACTGGTGCCTGTCATCAGGCCGATCAGCAGTTGCGGGCGCGCCATGCTTCCTCGTTAGCGGATGCTGGCCAGTCTCGAGCCGTCCAGCAGTGCCAGCTGTTCACCCAGCGGGGTGGTCTGTTGTTTGAATGCGGCAAGCCAGTTTTTGCCCAGCGCCGCGTCGGCCGGCAATTTTACTGCCAAAGGGTCGACCGGTTGGTCGTTGATGCGGAATTCGAAGTGCAGGTGCGAGCCGGTCGAGCGGCCGGTACTGCCGACGTAACCGATCAACTGGCCCTTGGTGACGGTGCTGCCGGCCTTGAGCCCGCCGGCGAACTTGCTCATGTGGGCGTAGACGGTCTGGTAACGGCCGTCGTGGCGGATTTCCGCCATGTTGCCGTAGGCGCCCTCGCGGCCGTACTTGACCAGCTTGCCGTTGCCGGCCGCATAGACCGGCGTGCCGGTCGGTGCGGCCAGATCGACGCCTTCGTGCCCGATCCGGCGCTTCAGGACCGGATGCAGGCGGACGCCGAAGCCGGACGAAACGTGGGTGAAGTCGGTCGGATAGCGCAGGAAACGTGCCGCTGCGCTGGCGCCATCCTCGGTGTAGTAGCCGCCGGGCTGGCCTTCCGGCTGGAACCAGAAGGCGCGCTGCAGCGTCTTGCCGTCGCTGAACGAGGCGGCGAGGATGCGGCCGGTGCGTACGGTCAGCCCGTCCTGCTGGAAGGTCTCGTAGACCACGCTGTAGCGGCTGCCGGCGCCGAGCTGCCGCTGGTCGCCGTTGTCGAACAGTGCGGCCAGCTGCTGGCGGACCGGGGCCGGCAGGTCGAGTCGGGCGATGGCGCTGCCTGCGTCGCCGCTGAGCCTGCCGCCGCCGTACGCGGTGGACTGCACCAGCGGGACTTGGGTGGTTTCGACGCGAAAACCTTCGCCATCGCGGCGCAGGGTCAGCCGTTGTTCGTCGTTGCCGAGGTAAGCGAGTTCGTTGAGCTTGCCGTCCCGGGCGATCACCGCATGGACGCTGCGACCCGGCGTCAGGTCGAAGAAGCCGCGGGCGGCAGGGGTGCGGCGCAGGTAGTCGAGCGCAGCCGGGTCGTCGACCGACAGTCTCGCCAGCACGCGTGCCAGGGTATCGCCGCTGCGGACGACATCGTCCTGACGCAACGGGGTCGTGGCGATCTGCCCGACCAGTTCGGGCGTCGGCAGCGATTGCGTCACAGGGTGAACCTGCACGGTTTCCTGCGGGCCGTACTCGGCGACACCATAGGCGGTGACGGTCAGCGAAACAGGGATTGCAATGGCTGCCGCAAGCCACAGTAGCGGCAGGTGGGGCGGGTGTTGTGGTGTGTTCGACATCGTTTTCTGACGGTGTTCGGATTTCAGGATCAGGACGGAAGTTATCAGCGTCAATCGGGTTTTGCCAACCCTTATTTTTCCTAAAAATCCTTATATCACAAAGACATACGAAGCTTTTTCCAAGGGCTTGCGCAGGCAGAAATGCCGGCGGGCGTTGCTTTCGGTCGTCACTTTCAGCCGGGGAAATGTTCTGACGCAAACACTGCGTTCCGGCCGGCTGGCTGTACAAAGCCCTGAAGGTGGACCGCGCCGCCCGTCATTGGTGCTACACCGGTGATATTCACGCTCGCCAATATGACGTAGTGAAAATGTAAGGTCTTGATGAAGAATGGACTTTTCGTCTCCGGCGCCCTTCAGAACCGCATTCCACGGCCGCGCCGCGCGCTGGGCGTCATGCGCCGCATGCGTCTTGGTTACCCCATTCTCGAAGCCGGGCCGCTGGCGATTACCACCTATCTGGACGGTTACGGCGCCGAAGCCGCGCTGTGGCTCGGGTACTTCCGCCGCAACGGCTGGATCGCCGCGCAGGACTGGCCCAATGGCGTCCGGGCGTGGTTCCTCTCCGATCACGGGCTGGCGATCCTCGCGCTGGGCGAAGACTGGTGGCAGTCGCTGAGCTGGAGCCAGCGACTGGTCTACTGGCTGAGCTGAGCCGGCGGCTTCAGCGTGCGCGGGCCAGTGCGGCAGCAATCGTTGCCGCGTGAATGGCAACCGTGTCGGTGATGGGGACGGCATAGCCGCCGCCCATGGTGACCGCAACCGGCACGCCGTAACGGTTGCAGCTGTCGAGCACCATCGCGTCGCGTTCGGCCAGACCAGCGCGGGACAGCGCCAGCCGGCCCAGCCGGTCGCCCTGATAGGCATCGGCGCCGGACAGGTAAATCACGAGGTCGGGCCAGCTCGCCGCGAACAGGCTCGGCAGCTCGTGAGCCAGACGGTCGAGGTAGGCGTCGTCGCCACAGCCGTCCGGCAGCTCGACATCATGGTCGCTGACTTCCTTCTGGAACGGGAAGTTGCCGGCGCCGTGCATCGAAAACGTATACAGCGCCGGGTCGCCGGCCAGAATTGCCGCCGTGCCGTTGCCCTGATGGACGTCGAGGTCGATGACCAGTGCGCGCCGGATGGCCCGTTCGCGCTGCAGCAGGCGAAGGGCGACTGCACTGTCGTTGAACACGCAGAACCCGCTGCCGCGCTCGGCATAGGCATGGTGTGTGCCGCCGGCAAGGCTGGCTGCAATGCCGTCTTCGAGCGCGGCACGGCAGGCTGCAATCGTTGCGCCGGTCGAACGGCGCGAACGCTCGACCAGCGCAACCGACCAGGGCAGACCGATCGCCCTTTCCTCGGCCCGGCTCAGCGAACCGGTTTCGAGCTTGTGCAGGTACTCGGCGGTATGTGCGCAGCCGAGTTCGTCGTTGCCGGCGCGTGGTGCCTCGACAAACACGGCGCCTGCGGCTTCGGCCACCGCCTCGTACAGCAGGCGGTACTTTTCGGCCGGAAAACGGTGGCCCTCCGGCAACGGCAGGGGGAACTGGTCGGTCCGGACAATGCGCATGGTCAGCGGGGCGCGTCCTGCCCGGGCTTGCCGTGGCCGGCGAAGTAGCGGCCGAAACCGACCACGGCGACGCCGGTGGCCGAGAGGATGTGCACGTCGGTGAGCAGCCGCGCCAGCCAGTCGCGTGGATAGATGTCGCCATAGCCGACGGTGGCCGAGGTGACGATGCTGAAGTGCAGGCAGTCCAGAAAGGTCTTCAGCGCGCCGCCGAAGAACGCCAGCGGCGTATCCGGATCGTAGACGTGCAGGTCGTGCATGCCGGCAAAGGCGTTGTTGTCGAAGTCGAACAGCGCCAGTGCGTAGTAGATCAGTGCGAACTGAAGGATCAATCCGCCGTAGAGCCGGACCAGTGCCGGCAGGCTGTGCAGGCGTTTGGCGGCCATGCTCGTCATCAGGGCGCCGATCTGAACGACAAACAGCAGCCAGACCATCGAGCGCACCCAATGGTAATTGTCGAGCGTGAAGGCGCGGCCATGATGCTTGTAGACCAGCAGCGTCAGCAGCAACGCCAGCACGATGGAGATCAGCGCGGCAATCAGCCCCAGCCGGTCGGTGCGGCGGATGCGCAGCACGGCTCAGGCCTGCAGCGGTCCGAGCCGGCCGTCGGCGAGGTGGTACTGCAGGCGGCAGCGCTGGGCGAGCGACGGGTCGTGGGTGACGATGACGAAGCTCGTCTGCAGGTCGCGGTTGAGTTCGAGCATCAGTGCAAACACCGATTCGGCGGTGCCGCGATCGAGGTTGCCGGTCGGTTCGTCGGCCAGCACGCAGGCGGGCTGGTTGACCAGTGCGCGGGCGATGGCGGCGCGCTGGCGCTCGCCGCCGGACAGCTCGCCCGGCTTGTGGTGCAGTCGGTGGCCCAGGCCGACACGCTTGAGCATCTCGCGCGCTGCGGCGAAGGCGGTGTCCTTCGGTTCACGACGGATCAGTAGCGGCATGGCGACGTTTTCCTCTGCGGAAAATTCGGCCAGCAGGTGGTGGAACTGGTAGACGAAACCCAGCTTGCGGTTGCGCAGCTCGCCGCGGGCGGCCTCGTTCAGTGCAAACGGGTTGGTATCGCCGATGCGCACGCTGCCGCCGCTCGGTGTATCCAGGCCGCCAAGGCAATGCAGCAGCGTCGATTTGCCCGAGCCGGACGCGCCGACGATGGCGGCGGTGTCGCCGGCCTCAAGGCTGAAGTCGACGCCTTCGAGTACCGGCGTGTCGAGTTTGCCGCCACGGTAGTGCTTGACCAGACCCTGGGCGCTGAGGATGGGCTTATTCATAACGCAGTGCCTCCGCCGGGTTGATGCGGCTGGCACGCCAGCTCGGGTACAGCGTCGCGGCCAGCGACAGGACCAGCGAAATCACCGCAATCGTCGTGACGTCGCCCGGAATGATCTTCGACGGCAGTTCGGTGATCAGGTAAACGTCGGGCGAAAGGATGCGGGTGCCGATGACGCGTTCGATGAACGGAATGATGACGTCGAGATTGCTGGCAACCAGCACCCCGCCGAGCACGCCGCACAGCGTGCCGAAAAAGCCGGAAATCGCGCCCTGGATGACGAAGATCTTCATGATCGACCCGGGCGAGGCGCCGAGCGTGCGCAGGATGGCGATGTCGGCCTGCTTGTCGGTGACCACCATCACGAGGGTCGAGACGAGGTTGAACGCGGCGACGGCGACGATCAGCGTCAGGATGATGAACATCATCCGCTTCTCGATTTCGACCGCGCGGAAATAGGTCGGGTTTTCCTGCGACCAGTCGCTGACCAGCAGCGACGGCATCGTCCGGCCGAGGTCGCGGGCTACGCTGCGGGCGTTGAACAGGTCGTCGAGCTTCAGGCGCAACCCGCTGACGTCGTCACCGGTGCGGAACAGTTTCTGCGCGTCGCCGATGTGGATGAAGGCGAGGCCGGCGTCGTACGGATAGTAGTCGGCGCGGAAGACCCCTACGACGAGGAACTGGCGGAAGCGCGGAATCAGCCCGGCAGGGGTGACCTGACCTTGCGGCGTGATCAGGGTGATCTTGTCGCCGGCGCGCACGCCCAGTTCGGCGGCGAGCTGCCAGCCGAGCACGATGTTGAACTGGCCGTCCTGGAGGTCGCTGAGGCGCCCGGCGAGCATCTTGTTGGCGGCCTCGCTGACCGTCGGCTCGAGCGCCGGATCGATGCCGCGGATGATCGTGCCCTTGACCTGGCTGCCGTTCGCCAGCAGTCCCTGGCCGAGCACGTAAGGCGCGGCCGAACGGACGTGCGGATTCTGTCTGGCGTCGGCGGCGGCCTGGTGCCAGTCGGGCAGACGATTGTCGGCGCCCGTGATCTGCACGTGCGCAGCCATGCCGAGAATCCGGTCGCGGACTTCCTCCTGAAAACCGTTCATCACCGAGAGCACGATGATCAGCGCCGCAACGCCGAGCGTGATGCCGAGAATGGAAACCAGCGAGATGAAGGAAATGAAGCCGTTGCGGCGTTTGGCCCGCGTGTAGCGCAGGCCGATCAGGAGTTCGTACATGGCCCAGGCCGAGGGACGGAGGCGCGGATTTTAGCACAGTGTCCTTGCCGGTTCGGACGTGATTAGTCGCTTGGCGTCCGCTTTCGTTGAACGTTGGCTTCCAAGAAGCGTCCTAAAATCAAAGGCATGGCTGCAGGGCAGCCAAACGTTGCCGAGGAGTGTGCGCATGCTGATCGACAAACTGGGGCAGTTCGGCATCGATCAATTCGACCGCTGGGTCGGTCAGGTCCGCGCACACGGCGAGCTGCCATTGCAGATCCGCCTGTGGAACGGGCGCGATTACCGGTTTTCGGCTGCACCGACCGTGACGATCACCTTGCCGAGTCCGCATGCGGTGAGCTACTTCCGCCGGCCGAGCCTGGCCAGTCTTGGCGAGGCCTATGTCGAGGGGCAAGTCGACATCGACGGCCCGTTGCCGAGCGTGTTCGAAGTGGCAGTGGCGCTGGCCGGCCGGCTGGTGTCGGGCAACAAGCTGTGGGGACGGCTGGCGGCACGCGGCCGACAGCACTCGCGCTCGCTCGACTCCGAATCGGTCCAGTATCACTACGACGTATCGAACGACTTCTATCGCCTGTGGCTGGACGAGCAGATGGTCTACTCGTGTGCCTATTTCGAGCGCGGCGACGAGGGACTGGATGCGGCGCAGGTCAAGAAGCTCGACCACATCCTGACCAAGGTCATGCTCAGGCCCGGCGAGCGCCTGCTCGACATCGGCTGCGGCTGGGGCGCGCTGGTGCTGCGCGCGGCGACGAAGTTCGGTGCCCACGCCACCGGAATCACCCTTTCGGAGAATCAGTACGCGCTGGCGCAGCAACGCATTCGCGAGGCCGGGGTACAGGACCGCTGCAAGGTGCTGCTGTGCGACTACCGGGACGTGACCGGAACCTACGACAAGATCACCAGTGTTGGGATGTTCGAGCACGTCGGCCTTGCCAATCTTGGCGGCTACTTTGCCAAGGTGCACAGCCTGCTGCGCGATGGCGGGCTGGTGCTCAATCACGGCATCACCACCACCGACGTCGACAACGGTAGCGGCGCCTTTTTCGGTGGCGGCGATTTCATCGACCGGTATGTGTTTCCAAACGGCGAGCTGCCGCATCTGGCGCTGGCGGTACGCGAAATGTCGGCGGCAGGGCTGGAGGTGATCGATATCGAGTCGTTGCGGCGGCACTATGCCCGGACGCTCGAGTTCTGGACCGAGCGCTTCGAGGCGAACGCCGACCGGATTCGCACGATGGTCGACGACAAGCACTACCGGATCTGGCGGGTCTACCTCGCCGGCTGTGCGTGGGCGTTCGCCAACGACTGGGTGTCGATCTACCAGCTGCTCGGCTGCCGGGCCGGGGCGATCGGGCTGAACCCGACGCCGATGTCGCGGAGCTATATGTACCCGAAGTAGAAAACGGGGCCGTCGGCCCCGTTGTTCAGTAGGTGTTCAGTCCGCGTGCGCGGAACTGGTCGCGGACCCGTTCGGCGAGTTCGATGCTCGGCGGCTCGACGTCGCCGAGTTCGTACTTCATGCCGAGTTCTTCCCACTTGTGTTCGCCCATCTTGTGGAAAGGCAGGACTTCGACACGCTCGACGATGCTGCCGAGTGACTGGACGAACGCTGCCAGTCCCTCGACATCGTCGACGTCGTCCGACCAGCCCGGAACCAGCACGTAACGCAGCCAGATCTTCTTGCCCATTTTCTGCAGCCGGCGGGCGAAATCCAGCGTCGGCTGCAGCGGTTTGCCGGTCAGCTTTTCATAGCGCTCGGGATTGAACTGCTTGATGTCGAGCAGGACGAGATCGACGTTGTCGAACCAGCTGTCATCCAGATGTGCCGCGAGGAAGCCCTGGGTGTCCAGCGCCGTGTGCAGACCGTACTGCTGCTTGACCCGGTAGAAGATTTCGCCGACGAAATGCGCCTGCATCAGCGGTTCGCCACCCGAGATGGTCAGTCCACCGGTCATTTTCAGGAAGGCTGCGTACTTGCCGATTTCGGCGACAACCTCGTCGACCGTCTTCTGCTTGCCGTTGTGCAGCTTCCAGGTGTCCGGATTGTGGCAGTACAGGCACCTGAACTGACAGCCCGACACGAACACGACGAAACGCATGCCGGGGCCGTCGACCGCCGCACCGGTTTCGAACGAATGGACGAAGCCGCACATCTTGCCGTTCTCGTCGACCATGGCCGGCACGATTTCGCCGAGCGGCTTTTGTACTTCTACGATCTCGATGGTCATTGCGTGTCTCCAGTGACAAAACAAGGGCGGCCCTGGGGCCGCCCTGTTTGCAGCGGGGGCAGGGCGGGCCCACCCCCTGATTCTTCTTGTTAGATCAGCACTTCACGTGGAAAGTGCGGTTGATCACGTCGAGCTGCTGTTCGCGCGTCAGCTTGATGAAGTTGACGGCGTAACCCGAGACGCGGATGGTCAGCTGCGGGTACTTCTCCGGGTGATCCATGGCATCGAGCAGCGTGTCGCGGTTGAGCACGTTGACGTTGATATGGAAGCCGGTGGCGTTGCAGAAGCCGTCCAGGCAGGCGGTCAGGTTGTTGACGCGATCGGCCAGCGAGTGACCCAGCGCATCCGGCGTGGCCGAAGCCGTCCACGAGATGCCGTCCAGCGCGGCTTCGTACGGCAGCTTGGCGACCGATGCACCGGCTGCGACAAAGCCCGAGGTGTCGCGGCCGTTCATCGGGTTGGCACCCGGAGCGAACGGGGCGCCGGCGCGGCGGCCGTCCGGGGTGTTGCCGGTCTTCTTGCCGTACACGACGTTCGACGTGATGGTCAGGATCGACTGGGTCGGCAGCGAGTTGCGATACGTCTTGTGGCTCTTGACCTTGTTCATGAACGATTCGGTCAGGTACACGGCGATCGAGTCGACGCGGTCGTCGTTGTTGCCGAAGGCCGGGTATTCACCCTCGATCTCGAAGTCGACGGCCGTGCCGGCTTCGTTGCGGATGGTCTTGACCTTGGCGTACTTGATGGCCGACAGCGAGTCCGCGGCCACCGACAGACCGGCGATGCCGCAGGCCATGGTGCGCAGGATGTCGCGATCGTGCAGCGCCATCTCGATCCGCTCGTACGAGTACTTGTCGTGCATGTAGTGGATCGCGTTCAGGGCCTTGACGTAGGTCGCAGCCAGCCAGTCCATCATCTTGTCGTACTTGGCCATCACCTCGTCGTAGTCGAGGTATTCCGACGTGATCGGCTCGAAGCCCGGAACGACTTTCTTGCCGGTTTTTTCGTCGACGCCGCCGTTGATCGCGTACAGCATCGCCTTGGCCAAGTTGCAGCGGGCACCGAAGAACTGCATCTGCTTGCCGACTTCCATCGCCGAGACGCAGCAGGCGATCGCGTAGTCGTCACCCCAGTGCGGGCGCATCTGTTCGTCCGACTCGTACTGGATCGAGCTGGTTTCGATCGACACCTTGGCGCAGAAGTTCTTGAAGCCTTGCGGCAGCGCCGGCGACCACAGCACGGTCAGGTTCGGCTCCGGTGCCGGGCCGAGGTTGAACAGCGTATTGAGGAAGCGGAAGCTGTTCTTCGATACCAGCGTACGGCCATCCTTGCCCATGCCGCCGATCGATTCGGTCACCCAGGTCGGGTCGCCCGAGTACAGGCTGTTGTATTCCTCGGTACGCAGGAAGCGGACGATGCGCAGCTTGATGACCAGGTCGTCGATGAATTCCTGGGCTTCGGCTTCGGTGATCTTGCCTTCCTTCAGGTCACGCTCGATGTAGATGTCGAGGAAGGTCGAGATCCGGCCGATCGACATGGCGGCGCCGTTCTGTTCCTTGATCGCGGCGAGGTAACCGAAATAGGTCCACTGGATGGCTTCCTGCGCGGTGGCAGCCGGCTTGCCGATGTCGAAGCCGTAGCTTGCGGCCATTTCCTTCAGTTCGCCCAGCGCACGGATCTGTTCCGACAGCTCTTCGCGCAGGCGGATGGTGTCTTCGGTGAAGTCGAAGTCGTCGGTTTCGGCCTTTTCGGCCTTCTTGAATTCGATCAACTGGTCGATGCCGTACAGCGCGACACGGCGGTAGTCACCGATGATGCGGCCGCGGCCGTAGGCATCGGGCAGGCCGGTGATCACGCCGGACGAGCGGCAGGCACGGATCAGCGGGTTGTAGATGTCGAAGACGCCCGAATTGTGGTCCTTGCGGTACTTGTGGAAGATCTCTTCGACCTTCGGGTCGAGTTCGCGGCCGATTTCTTCCAGCGAGCTCTGCACCATGCGCAGGCCGGTGTTCGGGAAGATGGCGCGCTTGAGCGGCGCGTCGGTCTGGACGCCGACGATCTTTTCCAGGTCCTTGTCGATATAGCCCGGGCCGAAAGCGGTGATGCTGGTGCCGCGGTCGGCGGCGACATCGAGGACCTGCCCCGGTGCGGCGCGCTCGGCCTTGAGCATTTCGGAGAGCTTGTCCCAGACCTTCTTGGTGCGGTCGGTCGGGCCGGCGATGAAGCTGTCGTCGCCTTCGTACGGGGTGTAGTTCAGCTGGATGAAGTCGCGGACGGCGACCTTCTTCTGCCACTCGCCCTCTTTGAAGCCACGCCAGGCATTGATCTGCAGGTTGGTTTCCGGTGCGTTCATGGTGATGCTCCTTTCGATGAATCTGTTCAACGATCAGTAAAACAGTGGCGGTGGAATGACCGGGCCCGCGGATCGTCGCAGGGTGGGGCGCTTCCGATGAATTAAGACTACTCCGTTGACCTATTTCGCGCTCTGCAAAAAAGCACGCTCATTGTGGGGTGGGAAAGCTGCATTGGCGTTGATCAAGATCAACCCGGTTCACGGGAAAACGCGCATGGGTGATGGCGGGGAAAAGTATGTCATGTGCAACCGCTGTATGTTTTTTCGCCGGACCGATCCGTTGTTATTTGAGCGCGATACCATCTTTATAACTAGCAGATATTGCCATTCGGGATCGCGTTATCGCGTGATGGTGCTTCCGGGTGGCGCCAAAACAAACGGGCCGACATGTGTCGGCCCGTTGGCGTGAAGCGCAGTGTGTTTACAGCGTGACCGCGTGCTCGCGGGTGGCGTGGAAAACGATGTCGGGCCAGCGCTCCTGCGTCAGGGACAGGTTGACGCGACTGGTCGCCAGGTAGGCCAGGCTGTCGGCCGCATCGCGGGCAAGATTGTTGCCGAGGCTGTTTTCGAAATCGGTCAGTTTCCTGGTGTTCTCGCAGCTGACCCAGCGGGCGGTGTAGATCGATGTCGATTCGAAAATCGCTTCGACGCCGTATTCGTTCAGCAGGCGCGAGGCGACGACTTCGAACTGCAGGACGCCGACCGCACCGAGAATCAGGTCGGAGCCGTTCAACGGCTTGAAGACCTGGACCGCGCCTTCCTCACCCAGCTGCTGCAGGCCTTTCTGCAGCTGCTTGAGCTTGAGCGGATTCTTGATCCGGACGGTGCGGAACAACTCGGGGGCGAAGTAGGGGATGCCGGTGAACGACAGCGCTTCGCCTTCGGAGAACGAATCGCCGATCTGGATGTTGCCGTGGTTGGGCAGGCCGATGATGTCGCCGGCGTAGGCTTCTTCGACCTGCTCGCGGCCCTGGGCCATGAAGGTCACGACCGAGTTGGCGGCGATGTCGCGGCCAAGGCGCAGGTGCTTGAACTTCATGCCGCGCGAGAATTCGCCCGAGCAGACGCGCAGGAAGGCGATCCGGTCGCGGTGCTTCGGGTCCATGTTCGCCTGTATCTTGAACACGAAAGCCGAGAATTTTTCTTCGGTCGGATCGACGCTGCGCGCGGTCGCGTCGCGCGCGCCCGGTGGCGGCGCCCAGTCGACCAGCGCGTTGAGGATTTCGCGTACGCCGAAATTGTTGATCGCCGAGCCGAAGAATACCGGGGTCAGCGTGCCCTCGAGGAATTCGTCCAGTACGAACGGATGGCTGGCGCCACGCACCAGTTCCATTTCCATCCGGGTGTTCTCGATTTCGAGCGGGAACAGTTCGTCCAGTCGCGGGTTGTCGAGGCCCTGAATGATCTCGACTTCATCGAGCGGCCCCTGGCCCGGCGTGAAGATGATCACTTCGTCTTTCAGGATGTGGTACACGCCGCGGAAGGTCTTGCCCATGCCGATCGGCCAGGTCACCGGCGCGCAGCGGATCTGCAGCACCGACTCGACTTCGTCCAGCAGTTCGAGGCTGTCGCGCACTTCGCGGTCGTACTTGTTCATGAACGTGACGATCGGCGTATTGCGCAGCCGGCACACGTTCAGGAGCTTGATCGTCTGTTCTTCGACGCCCTTGGCGGCGTCGATCACCATCAGCGCCGAGTCGACCGCCGTCAGCACGCGATAGGTGTCTTCGGAGAAGTCCTGGTGGCCCGGGGTGTCGAGCAGGTTGACGACGTGGTCGCGGTAGTCGAACTGCATCACAGAAGAGGCGACCGAAATGCCGCGCTGCTTTTCGATGTCCATCCAGTCCGACGTGGCGAATTTGCCGCCTTTCTTGCCCTTGACCGTGCCCGCGGCCTGGATCGTGCCCGAGAAGTACAACAGCTTTTCGGTGAGCGTGGTTTTACCGGCGTCGGGGTGCGAAATGATGGCAAAGGTGCGCCGACGGGCAACTTGCTGGGCGAGCGTGGGCATGGTCTTGATTTATCTTGGATTTGCGGCAGGAAAGCGCGGCATTGTACGCCAATCGCGGTGCAATCAAAACCGCGGGGGCGATGCTCACCCGGGCGCGCGCTCGGCCGGAAGCAGGAGCGTGAAGACCGCGCCACCCTCGGCGTGGTTGGCGGCAAAGACCCGGCCGCCATGGTCTTCCATGATTTGCCGGCTGATGGCCAATCCGAGGCCGGTGCCGCCCGTGGTGCGCATCCGGCTGCTCTGGATGAACTTGTCGAAAATCAGTTCGAGTTCGTCGACCGGAATGCCCGGGCCGTGGTCGCGTACCGCCAGGCCGACGGCAGGCTGGTCACCATCCAGTGTGGCGTCGGCCAGGTAGTCGACACGGATGCTGCTGCCGACCGGGCTGAACTTGATGGCGTTCGACAGCAGATTGACGATGACCTGCATGACGCGCGTCTTGTCGTACATTGCGAACAGCGCGGGCGTCTCGTCGTCGGCATCAAGGTCGAGGCGCTTGCTGATGAGGAGCGGATTGATCTCGTTGACGGCGGATTGCACTGTTTGCTGGATGCAATAACGTGACTTGTCGTACTGCATCCGGTTGGCTTCGAGTCGCGACATGTCGAGCAGGTCGTTCAGCAACACCAGCAGGCGATTGCCGCTGGAGTTGATTCGTTCGAAATAGCGGGCAAGGTTGGTCGGCTCGGTCCGTCCGACCTTGGAGAGTCCCATCTCCGAGAACGACAGGATCGCGTGCATCGGCGTGCGCAGCTCGTGCGACATGTTGGCGAGGAAGGCCGACTTGGCCACGTTGGCGCTTTCGGCCGCTTCCTTCGCTTCGACCAGATTGCGCTCGAACTCCTTGAGGCGGCCGATGTGGGTCAGGAACGCGAAGGCGTACTCGAGCTGCTGGTGTTCGTCGTTGATCGCCGCCGAGTTGACGAGGAAGGGGAGCGACTCGCCGGTCGATGCGCGAAGGATGACTTCCTCGATGTGGTTGCCGGCACCGATGCGGCTCGCCAGATCGGGTGGAAAGACCCGGGCGGCCTGGTCGCCCCACAGCACCTCGGGCGAGTGGCCGAGTGTGTCCTCGCGCCGGTAGCCGAGCAGGCGTGAAAACGACTGGTTGATCTCGACGATGCGGCCCGACGCGTCGAGCAGGATGAAGCCGTCGGCGGTGGTGTCGATAATCGTCCGCTTCAGCCGTTCGGACTGGCGCAACGCCTGCGCGGCAATCCGCTGCGCGGTGACGTCCTCGATGACGCAGATCACGCCCTTGTCGGCGTCGTCCGGATCGAGCGCCTTGGCGTACAGCATCGCCCAGAACTCCGACAAGTCACGGCGGAACAGGGCCATCTCACCGCGGAACACCTCGCCCTGCTGGACTTTCTGCAGCATCTGCTGGCCGGCTTCGTGATAGTCGGCCTGATCGGCGTGGATCAGGCTCATCGGCTGGCCGATGATGGCGCCGGACGTGAAGCCGAACAGCTTCTCGAAGGCGGGGTTGACGAGACGGATCGTTCCCTTGACCGACAGCATGATGGCCAGCGGGCTGGCGTCGAGGACCGTCCGGATTTCGGCGGTGCGTTCGAGTACCAGATCCTGCAGGTGGTCGCGGTGGCGGCGCAGCTCGCGTTCGGTGTTCTGTCGCTCGGTGATGTCGCGGATCGTGGCGCAGGTATAGGCCTCGTTGTTGAACTCGATGTGGGCGAGCGTGATCTCGACCGGCAGCAACTGGCCGTAGCGGTCGCGCTGGTGCGTCATCTGCACGAGCTGGCGTTCCTGCTTCAGCCGTCCCCACAGCTCGTGCCACTGGGCCTCGCCGATGTTCGGGAAAAGGTCGGCAAAGCGCAGTCCGAGCATGTCGTCCGGCGTGTAGTGCGTGATGCGCGATGCCGAGCGATTGGCGTAACGGATGCTGCCGAAACGATCGCTCCACAGCACTGCATCCGGCGATTCGTCGACGGTGAACTGGGTCAGGTGCAGGCGGCCTTCGATCTGTTCGATCCGGCGCAACTGGCGCAGCAGCAGATAGAACAGCACGGTGACGACCAGCATCAGCGCAACGGTGATGACGGCGCGGGTGAACAGGTTTTCCCGGAACTTGCCGAGCACGGCGTCTTCGTCGATCGAGACGGTCACGATCAGCGGCAGCTCGCCCTGGCTGGCGTGGAAGGCGACCAGCTCGTTGTGCCCGCTGGCGGGGTCGTTCTGGCGATAGACGCTGGTGCGCTTGAGCCGGCGCTGTTCGAACATCAAGGGGTCGGCATTGCGCACGCTCTGGCCGATGTGTACTTCGTCGAACGGGTAGTTGAGGATGATGACGCCGTCCGAGCGCAGCAACTGGATGCGCATGCTCGGGGCAAGCTTGAGCGACTGGTAGAAGTCGAGGAAGTAGTTCGGTTCGACACCGGCCAGCAGGATGCCGCCGAAACTGTCGTCGGGGCGGTTGATGCGCCGGGTGACCGGAATCAGCCACTTGCCGTCGGTGCGGCTGACCACCGGCAGCTGGATCTGCGGGCGCAGGTCCGGAAACTGCTGGTGGTAGCGGTAGTAGGAGCGGTCGGAAAGGTCGACACGACGCGTCGGATATTCGAGCCCGTGGCTCTGGATGTGTCCGCTGGAGTCGATCGCGATGATGCCGCGAACCTGGGGGGCCAGCTTGACCTTGTCGCGCAACAGCAGGTAGGTCAGGTATTCATCGGCCTTGTCGACGCCGCCGAGGCCTTCGAGGTTTTCGATGATGTTCTGCATCGCCTGTTCGACCGACACGAACGTCCGCGTTGCGTGCTCGTCGAGCGAGCGTGCCAGCGACAGGTTCTGCCGTTCGGCGTCATCAAGGGCCTGCTGGTAGTCGCGCGACGTGACCCAGAACAGCATCGCCACGCCGGCGAACATCAGTGCGACATAGAAAAGGATCAGCCCACGACGCAGCGGGCGCAGCGAATGGTGTTCGGAGTTGGAAGTGCGTCGTGGCCAATGCCAATTCATGTTCAGGGACGTTTGGCTTCGAGCGTTTCCCAACGTTCGAGCTTTTCCAGTAGCAGGTTTTCGATGGTCTCGATTCTATCCTGCATTTCCCTGGCTTTCAGCGGGCTTTCTTTGTAAAGCTGCGGATCGAGCATCGCCTGTTGCAAATCCGCCTGTTCGGTCTCGAGCGCTTCGATGTCGGACGGCAGCCGTTCGAGTTCGCGCTGTTCGTTGTAGCTGAGTTTCTGGTTGCGCGGCTTGCTGCGCTCGGTCGCTGGCCTGGCTTCGTTGTCGGCCGGCTTGGCGGCACTGGCCTGTTGCGCCAGCTTGCGTGCACGGGCCGCCTGCCAGTCGGCGAAGCCGCCGACATTTTCGACCAGAACGCCGTCGCCTTCGAAGGCGATCGTCTGCGTCACGACGTTGTCGAGGAAGGCACGGTCATGGCTGACGAGGAACAGCGTGCCGGGATAGTCGGCGAGCAGGTTCTCCAGCAGTTCCAGTGTGTCGATATCGAGGTCGTTGGTCGGTTCGTCGAGCACGAGCACGTTGGCCGGGCGGGTGAAGAGCATCGCCAGCAGCAGCCGGTTGCGTTCGCCGCCGGACAGCGACTTGACCGGGCTGCGTGCGCGTTCGGGCGCAAACAGGAATTCTTCCAGATACCCCATCACGTGCTTGCGCTGGCCGCCGATTTCGACATAGTCCTTGCCCTGGCCGATGACGTCGACGATGGCCGATTCCTCGTCGAGCTGGGTGCGGAACTGGTCGAAGTAGGCGACCTGCAGGTTGGTGCCGCGCTTGACGCTGCCGGTGTCGGCTTCGAGTTCGCCGAGGATGAGCTTGAGCAGGGTGGTCTTGCCGGCACCATTCGGGCCGATCAGGCCGACGCGGTCACCGCGGATCAGCCGGGTGGTGAAGTCGCGGATGATGCGCTTCTCAACGCCGTCAGGGCCGGTGAACGATTTGCTGACGTGCTCGAACTCGGCAACGAGCTTGCCGCTGCGCTCGCCCGCGTCGAGCTGGAAAGACACGTTGCCGACGCGCTCGCGCCGTGCCGCGCGGTCGCGGCGCAGCTGTTCGAGCCGGCGTACGCGTCCTTCGTTGCGAGTGCGCCGTGCTTCGATGCCTTTGCGGATCCATACCTCTTCCTGCGCGAGCACCTTGTCGAACTTCCGGTTGATCTGCTCTTCGGCGGCGAGCTGGTCGGCCTTGCGGGCTTCGTACTGGCTGAAGTTGCCCGGGAAGCTGCTGACGCGGCCGCGGTCGAGTTCGACGATGCGGGTGGCCACGTTGTCGAGAAAACGCCGGTCGTGGGTGATGAACAATACGCTGCCACTGAAGCTGCCGAGCAGGCCTTCGAGCCATTCGATCGCGCTGACGTCGAGGTGGTTGGTCGGTTCGTCGAGCAGCAACAACTGCGGCTCGACCACCAGTGCGCGCGCCAGGGCGACGCGCTTCTTCCAGCCGCCGGACAGCGAGGCAACCGGGGTGTCCGCGGGCAGGTCGAGGTGGGACAGCGTGGTCGAGATCAGCGCGTCGAAGCGCCAGCCGTCGCGGGCCTCGATGCCGTGCTGCAGCTCGGTCAGTCGTGCCAGCGCTTCCGGGGAGCCGTCCTGTGCGTGGGTGGCGACGTGATAGTCGCGCAAGAGCTGCTTGAGCTCGCCGAGTCCTTCGGCGACGGCTTCGAATACGGTGCTGCCCTCGGCGAATTCGGGCTCTTGCGCCACGTAGGCGGTGCGCACGTCGGCCGGGATGCGGATGTCGCCGTCGTCGAGTTTGAGGACGCCGGCGACCGCTTTCAGCAGCGATGACTTGCCCTGGCCATTGCGACCGATCAGGCCGACACGTTCGCCCGGTTCGAGTGCCAGTGAGGCATGGTCGAGCAGCGGCCAGTGGCCGAAGGCGAGCGAGGCGTTTTCAACGAGCAGCAATGGCATGGCGGTCTTCCGTTCAACAAGGCGGCCATTATAAGCGCGGGGCGGACGGCTTTAGCGGATTCGGCGGTGTGCCTCAAGTGGCGTTGGCGACATGCCGAATTGACCGAATCCCGCTAGAATCAAAAAATGCGCTCAACCCAAATGCATAAAACGTTTGCTTTCAGTTACTTGCTGCTGGCTGCACTGTCGGTGTGTTCCGCTCCGGCAACCATGGCTGCCAAGCAGGCCAAAAAGAAGGTCGTCGCCGCGCCTGCCAGCGTGCACCCGGCATTGACGCAGCCCACCGAACTTGCCGGGGCCGATTACGATCCGGCCAATCCGCCGGACCGTCTGCGCGTCCTTGTCGCACAGGGGCCGTCGACGTTTTTCTTCGTCAACGGCAGACCGCAAGGCGTCGAATATGCAATGTTCGATGCGCTGGAAAAATTCCTGAACCGCAGTCGCCCCAAAGGACTGGCGCCGCTACGCATCCAGTACGTACCGGTGGATGCCGGCGCGCTGCTGCCCAAGCTGCGCGCAGGCGAGGGCGATATTGCCGGCGGGCTGATCCCGGTGATCGCCGGCGCAGGGCATCTGGCGGATTTCACCACGCCCTACCTCAATGATCGCTGGTGTCTGGTGCAGAACCGCAGCAACCCGGTCATCGACAGGCTCGACGATCTCGGCGACCGGTCGCTTACGGTGCCGGCTGCCAATTTCGGCCGTCGTGTGATGGCATCCGAACTGGCGTCGGCCAAACTGGTCGAGCCCGCGGTCGGCACGACGACCGAGCAACTGTTCGCCGATATCCAGCGCGGGGGCGATCTCGCGACGGTGGCCAGTGATTATCAGGTGCAGTTGTGGAGCAAGCGCTTTCCGGCACTCAAGGCGCAGGCGTGCTCCGGTACGACGGTATCGGTGGCGTGGGCGGTGGCACCCGAGCATCCGCAGTTGCTGACGCTGCTGAACCGTTTCATCGCCTCGACCGGTGGCAAGCTCGCCGGCAAGGCCCTGGGCGATACCCAGCGCTTCCTGCCCAAGGACGGCCGGGCCGACGCGCCGGACGAAATGAGTGCGACCGACAAGCTCGGGTTTTTTGCACCGATGCTGCAGATGGTGGCTTCGGCCAACAATCTCGACTGGTTGCTGCTGGCCGCGATCGGCCAGCGCGAGACCAAGCTGCAACCGATGACGCGCAAGGGGGGCGGCCCGACCGGGCTGATGCAGGTCAACCCGACCACCGCGCGCAAGATGGGGGTGAGCAATCCGCACGACACCGAGCAGAACGTCACGGCAGCTGCACGCTATCTGTCGCATCTGCGTACGCTGTTTTCCGGTGGCGGCATCGCGCCGACCGATCAGCTGTACTTCATGATTGCGTCGTACAACGCCGGCGAAGGACGGGTGCAGCAATTGCGCCAGAAGGCCAGGGCGCAGGGGCTGGACCCAAACGTCTGGCGCGGCAACGTCGAGGAGGTTGCCCGGCGTACCGTTGGCCAGCACCTGCTCGATTACGTGTCGTCGGTCAATCGCTACTACCTGGCCTACCAGGCGGCGGACCACAGTGCCGACAAGCGCGAAGCGAGCAAGCCGGGCAAGTAGCGGCGGGTTGTGTTGCCGCTAGACCTGCAGCGCCTGCAGCAGTTCGCCTTCCAGCTGGCGGATGTTGCGCTCGTCGCCAAGCCGCGGCCCCGAAATCAGGAAGTTGTCTTCCGCGCGTTCGCCCAGCGTCATGATCTTGGCGCTCTGGATGTCGATGCGGTTGTCGGCCAGTACCCGGGCAATGGTCGAGAGCAGGCCGGGGCGGTCGCCCGCGGCGATCGACAGGACGTGATACTTGCCGCGTTCATCGGCGCGGATCAGGACGTGCGGCTGCACCGGAAAGTGCTTGAGCTGGCGCGAAATGCGCGCCTTGACGGGCGCCGGCAGCGGGCCGGCCTTGGCCAGCTGCGAGGCCAGCTCGTACTCGACGAAGCCGATCAGGTCGCGATAGCTGTCGTGGCGGTTTTCCGGAATGAAAACGTAGAAGCTGTCGAGTGCATACCCGTGGTGGGTCGTGTGCACGTGCGCGTCGAAGATGTTGTAGCCGGCCCGCTCGAAAAAGCTGCAGATCCGAGCAAACAGGTCCGGCGTATCGCGGGTGTAGACGAAGACCTGCAGCCCTTCGCCTGACTCGGACAGCCGCGCGCGGACGACGGCGCTGTCGCTGTTGACCTTGTTGAAAAGCTGGCGGGTGTGCCAGGCGATTTCACGGGCTTCGTGGCGCAGAAAGTAGACGGTGTCGAGCTCGTTCCAGAAGGCGGTGTGCGCATCGTCGCGCAGACCGTACAGCCGCAACTGGCTCAGCGCGTCTTCCTGGCGTTCTTCCAGCCAGGTCGATGGCGGCAGGTCTTCGGCGGCGAGCTGGCGTTGCGTCGCCTTGAACAGGTCTTCGAGCAGCTTTGCTTTCCACGCGTTCCAGACCTTGGGGCTGGTGCCGCGGATGTCGGCGACGGTGAGCAGGTAAAGCGCGTTCAACCGGCGCTGGGTGCCGACGAGCCGGGCAAAGTTCGCTACGACCTCGGGATCGTAGACGTCCTGCTTCTGCGCGACGTGCGACATCGTCAGGTGGTGCTGGACCAGCCAGACGATCAGTTCGCGGTCCTCGGGCTGCAGCGGGTGCTGTCCGGCAAACTCGCGGGCGATGTCGGCACCCAGTTTCGAGTGATCGCCGCCGCGTCCCTTGCCGATGTCGTGGAACAGCGCGGCGAGATAAAGCACCTCCGGTCGCTCGAACCCCTCGATCAGTCGCGAGCACAGCGGGTATTCGTGGGTAAAGGCCGGCTGGGCAAAACGGCGCATGTTGCGCAGTACCATCAGCGTGTGCTCGTCGACGGTGTAAACGTGGAACAGGTCGTGTTGCATCCGGCCGACCAGTTCGCCGAAGCGCGGAATGTAACGGCCAAGCACGCCGTACTGGTTCATCCGCCGCAGAATCCGGGTCAGCCCGCGCGGTTCGCGGAACAGCTGGATGAACAGCTCGCGGTTGTGCGGATCGGCGCGGAAATCGTCGTCGATGCGCGGACGGGCGTGCCAGAGCGCGCGCAGCGTTTCCGGAGCGATGTCGGTGACGTCGCGCTGTTGCTCGAACTGCAGGAAGACTTCAAGAATCGCCGACGGCTCGCGTTCGAACACGTCCGGCGTGGTGATCTCCAGCGTGTTGCCGCGCAGCCGGAAGCGCGGGTTGATCACCACCGCATTGCTGCCGATGTGCGAAAAAATCCGCGTCCGCAGTGCCTGGACCAGCAGCGGGGTCAGCTGGGTGACGATGCGTGCGGCCAGGTAGTAGCGTGCCATCAGCTGTTCGCTGGCACGCAGCTTGCCGTCGTCCTCGTAACCGAACAGGTCGGCCAGCCGGTTCTGGTAATCGAAAAGGATGCGGTCTTCGCGGCGACGGGCCAGCCAGTGCAGCTGGATGCGGATGGTCCGCAATACGCGCTCGGCGCGTCGCAGCTTCTGGCCTTCCTCGCGGGTCAGCATGCCCAGTGCGGCCAGTGCGCGCCAGTCGCGGCCGAGCCCGAGGCTGGCGGCAATCCAGCCGATCAGGTGCAGGTCGCGCAGTCCGCCGGGAGCTTCCTTGAGGTTGGGTTCGAGCTTGTAGGTGGCGTTCTGGAACCGGCCGTAGCGGGCCTGCTGTTCGAGCAGCTTGGCCTCGAAGAATTCCTTCGGGTCGATGTAGCGGTAGACGGTGTCGCGGAACGCGGTAAAGCGCGTTGCGTCGCCGACCAGAAGCCTCGACTCCAGCAGCGCGGTCTGGACGGTGATGTCCTTTTCCGCCTCGGCCAGGCAGTCGGCAACGGTGCGGACCGAGTGGCCGACCTCGAGCCCGATGTCCCACAGCTCGCCGACAAACACCTCGAGCTTTTCCAGCAATGCCGGGCTCGGCTGGTCCGGCAGCAGGATCAGCAGGTCGATGTCCGAGTGCGGGTACAGCTCGCCCCGGCCGTAACCGCCGACGGCAACCAGCAGGACATCGCAACCGAAGTGGTGACGACCCCAGAGTTCGGACAGCGTGGCGTCGGTCTGCTTGGCCAGCGTGCGCAGCATCGGCGCGGCGCGGCGCGGCGCGGCGAAGCGCTCGCGGATTGCCGTCTTGGCGGCGGCATAGTCGTCGCGGATCGCAGTGACCGGGCGCATGAACTGTCCTTTGTCTGGGCTTGCTCAGTCGAGCAGGTAACGTTCCGGGCGGGCCGGCGTGCCGGCGGAAACGGTCAGGACTTCGTAGCCGCTGTCGGTGACGAGGATGGTGTGTTCCCACTGGGCCGAGAGACTGCGGTCCTTGGTGACGATGGTCCACCCGTCGGGCATGGCCTTCAACTCGCGTTTGCCGGCATTGATCATCGGCTCGATCGTGAAGATCATGCCGGGTACGAGTTCGATGCCGGTGCCGGCCTTGCCGTAATGGACGACCTGCGGTTCTTCATGGAAGACCTGGCCGATGCCGTGGCCGCAGAACTCGCGCACGACCGAGAAACCGGCTTTCTCCGCGTATTTCTGGATCGCTGCGCCGATGTCGCCGAGGTGCGCGCCGGGCTTTACCTGGTCGATGCCGATCCACATGCAGTCGTAGGTGACCTGTACCAGCCGCTTGGCGTGCGGCGGCACCTTGTCGCCGATCAGGAAGGTACGGCTGGTGTCGCCGTGGTAGCCGTCCTTGATCACGGTGATGTCGAGGTTGACGATGTCGCCGTTCTTCAGCGGCTTGTCGTTGGGGATGCCGTGGCAGATCACGTTGTTCACCGAGGTGCAGATCGACTTCGGGTACGGCGTGTAGCCGGGCGGACAATAGTTCAGTGGCGCGGCGATCGTGCCCTGCACGTCGCGCATGTAATCGGCGCACAGCCGGTCGAGGGTCTCGGTCGTGACGCCGGGGACGACGTGCGGCGTGATGAAGTCGAGCACCTCGCTGGCCAAGCGGCCGGCAATGCGCATTTTTGCGATGTCTTCGCTGGTCTTGATGACGATCGTCATGGGGTGTCCTGAAATGGCGAAGAGAGGCGTGCGCCTCTCTTCGGGTCGTATGGCGAATGCTTACATTCTATCGCCGTGGCGCTTCCGGAAGCACGATATTCACTTCGAGCACTTCCATGTCGTCCCGCTTGTCGAGTTGGACCTTGATGTCGTCCGGATTGACCGAGACGTACTTGGAGATGACTTCCATCAGCTCCTTCTGCAACTGCGGCAGGTAATCCGGGGTGGCGCGGCCACCGGCGCGCTCGTGCGCGAGGATGATCTGCAGGCGTTCACGGGCAACCGAGGCGGTCTTCTTCTTCTCGCCGAAAAAATAACTCAGGATGGACATGCATCAACCTCCAAAGAGCCGCTTCCAGAACGGCTGCTTCGGTGCATCAATAAACCGCAACGGCTTCTGTTCGCCGAGGAAGCGGGCGACAACATCCTTGTACGCTTCGGAGACGTCCGAACCGTTCAGGTGGATAGCCGGCGAGCCGGCGTTCGAGGCCTGCAGCACGCTTTCCGATTCGGGGATCACGCCGATCAGCGAAATGCGCAGCAGGTGCTGGACGTCGTCGAGCGAGAGCATTTCGCCCGAATCGACCCGCTTGGGGCTGTAGCGGGTGACCAGCAGGTGGGTCTTCACCGAGCCGCCTTCCTCGGCCTTCTTCGACTTGGCGTCGAGGATGCCGATGATGCGGTCCGAGTCGCGTACCGAGCTGACTTCCGGGTTGGTGACGACGATGGCTTCGTCGGCGAAATACAGCGCCAGGAAGGCGCCGGTTTCGATGCCGGCCGGGCTGTCGCAGATCACGTAGTCGAAGGCTTCGTGTTCGAGTTCCTTCAGGACCTTCTCGACACCTTCCTTCGACAGTGCGTCCTTGTCGCGGGTCTGCGATGCCGGCAGGATGAACAGGTTGTCGCAGTTCTTGTCCTTGATCAGTGCCTGTTTCAGTGACGCTTCGCCCTGGATGACGTTGACGAAGTCGTACACGACGCGGCGCTCGCAGCCCATGATCAGGTCGAGGTTGCGCAGGCCGACGTCGAAGTCGATGACGGCCGTCTTGAAGCCGCGCAGTGCGAGGCCCGATGCGAAGCTGGCGCTGGTGGTGGTCTTGCCTACGCCCCCCTTGCCGGAGGTGACGACGATGATCTTGGCCACGTTGCAGGATTCCTTTTTCTGTATCTGGTGGTTTAGACGAGGCCGCTCAGGGCTTCGATCACGAGTTTGTTTTCGTCGAGGCGCACTTGGGCAGCGCCCGACTTGATGTTGGCCGGCAGCGCTTCGTCCAGCGTCCGGTAGACGCCGGCAATCGAAACGAGTTCGGCTTCGAGGCAGGTGGTGTAGACACGGGCGCCGGTATCGCCGCGGGCGCCAGCCAGGGCACGACCACGCAGCGGCGCATAGACGTGGATGCTGCCGTCGGCGATGACTTCTGCACCGTTCGAGACCAGTGCCAGCACGACAAGATCGCCGCCCCGCGCATAGACCTGCTGACCGGCGCGGATCGGCTTGGTCACGATCATGGCCGGTACGCGTTCGGCCGCCACCGGTTTCGGTGTCGGCAGCTGGGTGACGGCATCCTCGTCGATGACGATCAGCCCTGCTTCGGCTGCCTCGGCGAGCTGTGCGTCATTGCCGCCCTGTGCGGCGACAAGGTTGAGGCCGAACCGCGCGAGCTGGTCGATCAGTCGCTGCAGCGTGGCAACGTCCGGTGTTTCGGGCAATGCAGCAAAATCGATGGCGACATGACTGCCGCTGAGCATGTGTTCGCCGTCGCCGAGCTTCTCGCGCAACTCGGCGTCGATCTGTGCGACGTCGAGCGTGGCCGGCACGAAGCTGACCAGCTGGACGCTGGCGCTCTTGAATTCGAAGGCTGTGGCCTCTTGGGTACCGCTGGGCATGGGTGTCTGTTGCAGGCAAAGGAAGTGCCGAGTGTACCGGTTCGATACGGGGGGCGGAAGCTGTAGTTGTGCGTAAGCGTGCGGTCCGCAGGCCGCGCTGTGAGCGCGGTTACAGTGGTGGCGGCTAGAACACCCGGCGCTTCAGGCCGCTGTGGTGCAGGATCGAGCTTGCCAGCTCCTCGATCGACAGCGAGGTGGTGTTCAGATAGGGGATCTGCGCCTGCTTCATCAGCGTTTCGGCCTCGGAGACCTCGGCGCGGCAGATGTCGATCGACGCGTAATGGCTGCCCGGTTTGCGCTCGGCGCGGATCTGCGAGAGCCGCTCGGGCTGGATTGTCAGTCCGAACAGTTTGTTGCGGTGATTCGCCAGCACCCTTGGCAGCTTGTGGTCGGAGAAGTCTTCCGGCGTCAACGGATAGTTGGCGGCCTTGATGCCGTACTGCAGCGCCAGATACAGGCAGGTCGGCGTCTTGCCGGCCCGCGAAACGCCGACGAGGATCACGTCGGCATCGGCCAGGTTGCGCGACACGCCCCCATCGTCATGGCTCATCGAATAGTTCACCGCATCGATGCGGTTCTTGTATTCCTCGAAGTTGGCGATGCCGTGCACCTTGCCTGCGGTGTGCGACGACATGACGCCGAGTTCTTCCTCGAGCGGCTTGATGAAGGTCGCGAAAATGTCGACCGTCAGCGCTTCCTCGATATAGAAGCACTGCCGCAGTTCCTCGTCGATCAGCGTGGAGAAGATCACCGGCCGCACGCCATCGGTCCGTGCCTGTTCGCGGATCTGTTCGATCGCTTCGCGCGCCTTGTCGATGCTGTCGATGTAGGGCAGCGTGATGCGGCGGAAGTTGACCTCTTCGAACTGGCTGATCAGGCTGTGACCGAGCATCTCTGCGGTGATGCCGGTCCGGCCGGAAACGAAGAACGCGGTGCGGGGCATGACAACTCCGGGATGGCCGTGCGGCTCAGTAGGTGCGCCGGGTCAGGCCGGTGCGGTGCATGATGGTGGTGGCAAGCTCTTCGATCGAGCGGGTCGTCGAAGCAAGGTAGGGGACGCCGACGTGGCGCATCAGTGCTTCGGCTTCGCCGACTTCGAACTGACAGTTGTCGAGTGCCGCGTACTTGCTGTTCGGCTTGCGTTCCTCGCGGATCTGCGCGAGCCGGACCGGGTCGATCGTCAGGCCGAACAGTTTGTTGCGGTACGGTAACAGCAGCTTCGGCAAGGTATGTTGACCGAAGTCTTCCGGCGTCAGCGGATAGTTGGCGGCCTTGATGCCGTACTGCAGTGCCAGATACAGGCAGGTCGGCGTCTTTGCGGCGCGGGAAACGCCGATCAGGATGATGTCGGCTTCGTTCAGGTCGCGCGGCATCACGCCGTCGTCATGGTTGAGGGCGAAATTGACCGCGTCGATCCGCGCCTTGTATTCCTCGAAATTGGCGATGCCGTGGGTCTTGCCGACCGAGTGTGAAGATTCACGGCCGAGCTCCTTTTCGAGCGGACCGATGAAAATCTCGAAGAAATCCAGCGTGAGTGCCTCGTCGACATGAATGATCGCGCGCAGTTCGTCATCGACGACGGTCGAGAAAACGATGGGTCGGCAACCGTCGACTTCGGCCTGATGGCGGATGCGCGCCGTGGCCTCGTGCGCTTTTTCGGTGCTGTCGATGTACGGTAGGGTGATGCGGCGGAAGTTCACGTCCTCGAACTGGGTGATCAGGCTGTGACCGAGCATTTCTGCGGTAATGCCGGTACGGTCGGATACGAAGAAGGCGGTGCGAGGCATCGAGGCTCCGTGCGGCGAGGCGGATCGGTTGGCGGTGGCGGGCGAGTATGCCCACTCGCGATTTTCACCGCCAATTCCGGGATAGCATGTAAAGGATTATCCCGACTAGGCGAGAGGGACCAGGTGCCTAGAATGGCAGTAACCCTTTTCGCATTGCAACATTTTTAGTTCCCACAAACCTTTCTGGATCTGAGGCCGCTGATGACCGCTTATCTCAACGATCGCAACGTGATCGATTTCGTCCACCTGCGCATGACCGATGTCGAATATGTCGGCGGCAAGAATGCATCGCTGGGCGAGATGATTTCCCAGCTGGCCGAGAAGGGCGTTCGCGTGCCGGGCGGTTTTGCCACGACCGCCCATGCGTATCGCGTGTTCCTCGCTCACAACGGTCTGGCCGATCGCATCGATGCGGCGGTGTCCGCGCTCGACGTCGACGACGTCAAGGCGCTGGCCGAAGTGGGCAAGCAGATTCGTGACTGGATCGTTGAAACCCCGTTTCCGGCGGAGCTCGAAGCAGAGATCCGCGAGCACTACGCCCAGCTCGGCGAAGGCGTCACCGTTGCGGTGCGCTCGTCCGCGACGGCCGAAGACCTGCCGGACGCGTCGTTCGCCGGTCAGCAGGAAACCTATCTGAACATCGTCGGTGTCGACAACGTGCTCGATGCGATGAAGCACGTGTTCGCGTCGCTGTACAACGACCGCGCGATCGCCTACCGCGTCCACAAGGGCTTCGATCACAAGCTCGTGGCGCTGTCGGCCGGCATCCAGCGCATGGTCCGTTCCGACAAGGGCGCCGCCGGCGTGATGTTCACCATCGACACCGAAAGCGGCTTCGAGGACGTGGTGTTCGTTACCGCATCCTACGGACTGGGCGAAACCGTGGTGCAAGGCGCGGTGAACCCGGACGAGTTCTACGTGCACAAGCCGACCCTGAAGGCCGAACGCCCGGCCATCGTGCGCAAGCACCTTGGCGGCAAGGCGCTGAAGATGGAGTTCGATCTCGAAGCCGCCGCCGGCAAGTCGGTGAAAACGGTCGACGTCGATCCGGCCGATCGCCGCAAGTTCTCGGTGACCGACGAGGAAGTCGAGGAGCTGGCCCGCTACGCACTGATCATCGAACAGCATTACGGGCGTCCGATGGACATCGAGTGGGGACGTGACGGCATCGACGGCAAGCTCTACATCCTGCAGGCGCGTCCGGAAACGGTGAAGTCGCAGGAAGCGGCTGCCGACAAGATGTCGAAGTTCCGCATGCTCGAGAAGGGCGAAGTGCTGACCAGCGGCCGCGCCATCGGCCAGAAGATCGGCCAGGGTACGGTACGCGTGATTCGCGACGTGTCGGAAATGGATCAGGTCCAGCCGGGCGACGTGCTGGTGTCGGACATGACCGATCCGGACTGGGAACCGGTGATGAAGCGTGCTTCGGCCATCGTCACCAACCGTGGTGGCCGGACCTGCCATGCGGCGATCATTGCGCGCGAGCTTGGCGTGCCGGCGGTTGTCGGTTGCGGCGACGCGACCCGCATGCTCAAGACCGGCGACCTTGTTACCGTGTCGTGTGCCGAGGGCGATACCGGCAATGTCTACATTGGCCTGCTGAAGTTCGAAAAGCTCGACATCTCGCTGGCCAAGATGCCCGAGTCGCCGGTGAAGCTGATGATGAACGTCGGCAATCCTGAACTGGCGTTCGAATTTGCCCAGCTGCCGAACGAAGGTGTCGGGCTGGCGCGGCTCGAGTTCATCATCAACCGGATGATCGGCGTGCATCCGAAGGCGCTGCTGGCCTACCCGAACGTGCCGGCCGAGCTGAAGGCGCAGATCGACGAGCGCATTGCCGGTTACCGCAGCGCGGTCGACTTCTACGTCGACAAGCTGGCCGAAGGTATCGCCACGCTGGGCGCGGCGTTCTGGCCGAAGAAGGTCATCGTCCGCCTGTCCGACTTCAAGTCGAACGAATATGCGAACCTGATCGGCGGTCCGCAGTACGAACCGCACGAAGAAAACCCGATGCTGGGTTTCCGCGGCGCTGCGCGTTATGTCGACAAGAGCTTCCGCGACTGTTTCGAACTCGAGTGCCGCGCAGTCAAGAAGGTCCGCGACGTGATGGGCCTGACCAATATCGAGGTGATGATCCCGTTCGTCCGCACGCTGAACGAAGCCGAGTGCGTGGTCGAGCTGCTCGAGCGCAACGGCCTGAAGCGCGGCGACAACGGCCTGCGTCTGATCATGATGTGCGAAATCCCGGCCAATGCGGTGCTCGCAGAGCGTTTCCTGCAGTACTTCGACGGTTTCTCGATCGGTTCGAACGACATGACCCAGCTCACGCTCGGCATCGACCGCGATTCGGGCGGCCCGGTGTCGGCGTCGTTCGACGAACGCAACGATGCGGTCAAGGCGATGCTGAGCATGGCGATCGCGGCGTGCCGCAAGCTGGACAAGTATGTCGGCATCTGCGGCCAGGGCCCGTCGGACCATCCGGACTTCGCGCAATGGCTGGTCGAAGAGGGGATCGAAACGGTATCCTTGAACCCGGACACCGTGATGGAAACCTGGTTGTTCCTGGCAGGTCAGAAAGCGCACTGACCGTCACGGAAAAACGGGCCACTACGGTGGCCCGTTTTTTATTGTCCAATGCCCGTCCATCCACTCCCGATCAAGGAAACGCCGATGTCCCCGACCCGCGCCGATTTCGACCAGTACATGGTGCCCAATTACGCCCCTGCCGCCTTCGTGCCGGTCCGAGGTCAGGGCAGCCGAGTCTGGGATCAGGCCGGCCGCGAGTACGTCGACTTTGCCGGCGGCATTGCCGTGAATTCGCTCGGCCATTGCCACCCGGCCGCCGTCGCGGCGCTGACCGAGCAGGCCAACAAGCTCTGGCACGTGTCGAACGTGTTCACCAACGAGCCGGCGCTGGCGCTGGCCGAGAAGATCGTCGCCGCGACCTTCGCCGAGCGCGTGTTCTTCTGCAACTCGGGCGCCGAGGCGAACGAGGCAGCGCTGAAGCTGGCCCGCCGCGTCGGCATCGACCGCTTCGGTCCGCAGAAACACAAGGTGTTGTCGGCGGTGAACTCCTTCCACGGCCGGACCTTCTTCACCGTATCGGTCGGCGGCCAGCCCAAGTATTCCGACGGCTTCGGTCCGCGTCCGGAAGGCATCGCCCATTTCGACTACAACGATCTCGCCAGCGTCGAGGCGCTGATCGACGATGACACCGCGTGCGTGATCGTCGAGCCGATTCTTGGCGAAAGCGGCGTGCTGCCGGCAACACGCGAGTTCCTGCAGGGGCTGCGTGCGCTGTGCGACAGGCACAATGCGCTGTTGATCTTCGACGAAGTGCAGACCGGCATGGGCCGTACCGGCCATCTGTTTGCCTACGAGCACTTCGGCGTGGTGCCGGACATCCTGTCGAGCGCCAAGAGTCTGGGCGGCGGTTTCCCGATCGGCGCGATGCTGACGACCGACGTCCTGGCCCGTCACCTGAGCGCCGGGACCCACGGCACGACGTATGGCGGCAATCCGCTGGCGTGTGCGGTGGCCGGTGCGGTGTTCGACGTGATCAACGATCCGGCGACGCTGGCCGGCATTGCCGACAAGCGTGCGCGGATTGTTGCCGGGCTGGAGGCGATCAACGCCGAACTCGGCGTGTTCGACCAGATCCGCGGGCTCGGCCTGCTGATCGGCGCGGCGCTCAAGCCCGCGTACGAAGGTCGGGCGAAGGACGTGCTCAATGCGGCAACGGCCGAGGGGCTGATGGTGCTGATGGCCGGCCCGAACGTGATCCGTCTGGCCCCGTCGCTGGTCATTGCCGATGCCGACATCGACGAAGGACTCGCGCGGTTTGCCCGTGCGCTGAAGGCATTCAAGGGCTGAACACCCGAACCCGTCGGGCGTGCGCCGTGCGCTGAAGGCGTTCGGCTGCCAGTCCCGAAATGTCTTGTCCCATGACCGCCCGGCTTGCCGGGCGGTTTTGTTTTGGGTGTCCGCGCGCCGATCCGCGGACATTGCGGCTTTACCGAATGGCTGCCGCTGCATCCGCTGCATACAGTGGGATCGGGAGGTGTACCCGATGAGAGTTCGATTACTGAGCCGCAGCGATCTGGATGCAGTCGTGCGGCTGGCCGGCAGTGCCGGCGTGGGCGTCACCACCTTGCAGCCCGATCCGGACCGCCTGGCCGAACGGATCGCGCTGAGCGAACGTACCGTGGCCGACGAAGGCGGGTCGGCCGATGCCGGTTACTTCTTCGCTCTCGAGGACGAAGGCAGTGGCGAACTGGCCGGGATTGCCGCGATCGAAGCGGCCGTCGGCATGGCGGACCCTTGGTACAACTATCGCGTCGGCCTGTCGGTGCATGCGTCGCGCGAGCTCGACATCTACAAGCAGCTGCCGACCCTGTTCCTGACGTCGGACATGACGGGCGCTTCCGAGCTGTGCTCGCTGTTCCTGCACCCGGACTGGCGCCGCGACGGCAACGGTGCGCTGTTGTCGAAAAGCCGCTTCCTGTTCATGGCCGAGTTTCCCGAGCGTTTTGCCGAGCGCGTGATTGCCGAGATGCGCGGTGTGTCCGACGCCGACGGCCGTTCGCCGTTCTGGGAGAGCCTCGGTCGGCACTTTTTCACCATGGATTTCGCCCGGGCCGATTTCCTGTCCTATGTCGGCAGCAAATCCTTCATTGCCGAGCTGATGCCGCGCTACCCGATCTACACGGCGCTGCTGTCGCAGGAGGCGCAGGACGCGATCGCCGACGTCCATCCGGCGACCAAACCGGCGCGCTTGCTGCTCGAGGACGAGGGCTTCCGGTATCAGGGCTATATCGACATTTTCGATGCCGGTCCGACGTTGGAGTGCTCGCGCACGGACATCCGTGCGGTGCGGCAAAGCGCCTGTTTCCAGGCGCTGGCCATCAGCGGTGCGCCCAAGGGCGGCGTGCCGTGGCTGGTGTCGAACCGCAAGCTCGACGGTTTCCGTTGCGCGCTGGCGATCACCCGGCCGCTGGAGGATGCACTGCCGCTGCCGCAATCCGTCCTCGACGCGCTGGGCCTCGCCGACGGCGACCCGGTGCGTGCCGTTCCCCTTTCAAGCAAGGAGTAGACATGCTGTTGATCAACGGGGCCTGGCGGCCCGGTAGCGGGACTGCTTTTGCTTCGTGCAACCCGGCCAGTGGCGAGCCGATCTGGCAAGGACAAGCGGCAGACGCCGCCGAGGTCGATGCCGCCGTGGCCGCGGCGCGAGCCGCATTCCCGGCCTGGCGCGACCTGGACATTGAAGAGCGTATCGCTGTCGTGCGCGTCTTTGCCGACCTGTTGCGGGATGCGCAGGCCGATCTGGCGGCGCTGATCGGTCGGGAAACCGGCAAACCGCGCTGGGAGGCGCTGACCGAAGTCACGACCATGATCAACAAGGTCGAGATTTCGCTGCGCGCCCATGCCGAGCGGACCGGCGAGCACGAAAGCCAGCAGGGTGACGCGCAGGCGGTGCTGCGGCACCGGCCGCACGGCGTGCTGGCGGTGTTCGGTCCGTACAACTTCCCCGGCCACTTGCCCAACGGTCATATCGTGCCGGCGCTGATCGCCGGCAACGTCGTCGTGTTCAAGCCGTCCGAGCTGACGCCGATGGTGGCGCAGAAAACGGTCGAGCTGTGGCTGGCCGCCGGGTTGCCGACCGGCGTGATCGGTCTGCTGCAGGGCGGCCGGGAAACCGGCGTGACGCTGGCGGCGCACCCCGACGTCGACGGTCTGCTGTTCACCGGCAGCGCGGCGACCGGCTATGCGCTGCACCGGCAGTTTGCAGGCCGGCCTGAAAAAATCCTGGCGCTGGAAATGGGCGGCAACAATCCGCTGATCGTCGACGAGCTTGCCGACGTGCCGGCAGCGCTGCACCACATCGTCCAGTCGGCCTTCGTTTCGGCCGGCCAGCGCTGCACCTGCGCGCGGCGCTTGCTGGTCCCGAGGGGGGAGTGGGGCGATGCGCTGATCGCGCGACTGATTGCGGTTGCGCAGTCGATTCGCGTTGGTGCGTGGGATGCCGAACCGCCGCCGTTCATGGGGGCGGTGATCTCGAATGCCGCAGCCGATGCCCTGCTCGCGGTACAGGACCGGCTGATCGCGCTCGGCGCCAGACCCTTGCTACCGCTGCGGCGCCTGAAGCCGGGGGCCGCGTTGCTGTCGCCCGCGGTGCTGGATGTCAGCGATGTGGCCGCGCTGCCCGATGACGAGTATTTCGGTCCGCTGCTGCAGGTCCAGCGCTACGGCGATTTCGACGAGGCGATCGCGCTCGCCAACCGGACCCGCTACGGTCTGGCCGCCGGGCTGCTGTCCGACTCCGCCGAGCGCTATCACCGCTTCTGGCGCGATGCACGCGCCGGCATCGTCAACTGGAACAAGCCGCTGACCGGCGCGTCGAGCGCGGCACCGTTCGGCGGGATCGGCGCATCGGGCAATCATCGGCCGAGCGCTTACTATGCTGCCGATTACTGCGCCTACCCGGTGGCGTCGCTTGAAGCACCAACGCTGGCATTGCCGGCGCAATTGCCGCCGGGGCTGCAGCTCTGACCGGCGGACGACCGTGCCGGCAACGGCAGGTCCGTGGAGGCAAGATGAAGGTTCTTGAAGCGAATTTCGATGGTCTGGTCGGCCCGACACACCACTACGGCGGGCATTCGTTCGGCAATGTCGCCTCGACCGGCAATGCCGGCCAGCCGGCCAATCCGCGCGCCGCGGCGCTGCAGGGCCTGGCGAAGATGAAGGCGCTGGCCGATCTCGGTTACCGGCAGGGCGTGCTGCCGCCGCACGAGCGGCCTGCGGTCGAGGTGCTGCGCGGTTTCGGTTTCGGCGGCGATGATGCGGCGGTGCTCGCGGCAACGGTCAGGCAGGCGCCGCAGTTGCTGTCGGCGGTGTCGTCGGCGTCGGCGATGTGGGTGGCCAACGCGGCGACGGTCAGTCCGTCGGCCGACACGGCTGACGGTCGGGTGCATTTCAGCGTCGCCAACCTGCAGAACAAGTTCCACCGTGCGATCGAGCATGAACAGACCGGGCGGACGCTGCGGGCCATCTTTGCCGATCCGGCGCGCTTTGCCCATCACCCGGCGCTGGCCATGCATCCGGCCTTCGGCGACGAGGGCGCGGCCAATCACACGCGCTTCGCCAGGGCCTACGGTGATGCCGGTATCGAGCTGTTCGTTTATGGCCAGCGCCACTGGGGCGGCGGTGCAGCGCCGCAGCGCTATCCGGCCCGGCAGACACGGGAGGCGAGCGAGGCGATCGTTCGTCGGCACGGATTGCGCGAGGCGGGCGTGGTCTATGCACAGCAGAATCCGGCGGTGATCGATGCCGGCGTGTTCCACAACGACGTGATCGCCGTCGGCAATCTCGACGTGCTGTTCTGCCACGAATCGGCCTTCGTCGATCGCGAAGCGCTCTACGGCGAGCTGGATCGCAAGCTCGGCGGACTGCGGCTGATCGAAGTGCCGGCGAGCGCGGTCGGCGTCGACGATGCGGTGCAGAGCTATCTGTTCAACAGCCAGCTGCTCGATGCCGGCGATGGCCGGATGCGGTTGGTCGTGCCGGACGAATGCCGGCAGCGGCCGGCGGTCTGGACCTATCTTCAGTCGCTGCAGGCTGGAGGCGGGCCGATTGCCGACGTGCGCGTCTACGACCTCAAGCAAAGCATGCGCAACGGCGGCGGTCCGGCCTGCCTGCGATTGCGGGTCGTGCTGACCGGGGCCGAAATCGCCGCGGTCAGTCCCGGTGTGTGGATGAACGATGCGCTGTACGCCACCCTGAGCGACTGGGTCGAACGGCACTATCGCGACCGGTTGAGCGAGGCCGACCTCGCCGATCCGCAATTGCTGTGCGAAGTCCGCACCGCGCTCGACGAGTTGACGCAAGTGCTCGGTCTGGGCGCGATTTATCCGTTCCAACGTGACGAAGGTGGATTTTGATGAACAGTTTTCTGGCTGAAACACTGGCCGGGCGCACCGCGATCGCGTTGCCGTACTGCCAGGCCAACGGCACCCATGTGCAGGTGCTCGACGAAGGCGTGATCCGTTTCGAGCCGCGCGAGCCGGATGCGCGGGGGCTCGATCTGGTCGTGTCCTGCGGGGTGCACGGCAATGAAACGGCGCCGGTCGAACTGGTCGACCGGCTGATTTCGGCCTTGCTGTGCGGGACGCTGCGACCGCGGGCACGCGTGCTGTTCGTGATCGGCAATATCGAGGCCTTGCGCCGCGGAGTGCGCTTCGTCGCCGAAGACATGAACCGGCAGTTCTGCCGGGTGCCCGACGTCGGGGACGGCCCGGAGGCGCGGCGGGCCGCAATGCTGGAAATGCAGCTGGTCCGTTTCTTTGCCCAGGCCGGCGGCGAGCCGGTGCCGCGCATCCACTACGACCTGCATACGGCCATTCACGGCAGCCTGATCGAGAAATTTGCCATCCATCCGCAGCCTGCACCGGGCAAGGAATTCGACCGGGCCGAGATTGCCCGGCTCGGACTGGCCGGCGTATCGGCCGTGCTGTTGCAGTCGGCGGCGGCGCCGACCTTCTCGCTGTTCAGCAGCCGCTACTGCCAGGCGTCGGCGTTCACCGTCGAGCTGGGGCGGGCGATGCCGTTCGGCCAGAACCAGGGGGTCGACCTGGAGGCGCTGGAGGACTATCTCGGCGCGCTGATCGAAGGAGAGCGGCCGTCGCCGGCGAGCAGCGACGTGGTGGCCTACCGGGTTTCGCGCGAAATCATCAAGCAGAGCCCGGCGTTCCGCCTGCTGATCGATGATCAGGCCGACAACTTCACGCCGCTGCCGCACGGGACGCCGATCGCCGAAGACGGCGAAACGCGCTGGGTGGTCGACGAGCACGACGCGCGCATCGTGTTTCCGAATCCCGATGTCGCGGTCGGTCAGCGTGCCGGGCTGATCGTCGTGCCGACCACGCCGGGCTGACGGTATCGCGCACCGCCCGTGCGGTGCGCGTGCCTCAGTGCTTCTTGGCGACCGGCTTGCTGCTGCTCTTGCTGCCGGCGGTCGATGCCTTCTTGGTGCTGGTGGACTTGGCCGACGACTTGGCGGCCTTGGTCGACTTGGTGCTGCTCTTCTTCACTGCCGGTTTGGTGGCCGACTTGCCGGCGGGTTTGGCGGTGGCAGGCTTGGCCGTGCCGCTGCGTTCGCACACCGTGGTCGTCTTCTTGTGTTTGCCCTTGCCGGTGGTGACCTTGCGGCAGCGCAGGTCGGCTGCCGCTGCAACGGCGTTGGCCTTGCGTGCGTTCGGGTTGCCGGCCGACGCCAGCAGCGTCGTCATGTTGATGCCGTTGCCCGATGCGCCGGCAATGCGGCGCGCACCGTTCCAGCGTTGTTGCCAGTAACTTTGCTGGATGTTCGAGACTTCGACACTCTTGCCGGCGCGCGGCGAGTGGATGAAGCGGTTGTCGCCGAGGTAGATGCCTACATGCGAAAAAGCCCGGCCCAGCGTGTTGAAGAACACGAGGTCACCGGGCTTGAGTTCGTCCTTGTTGACCGACTGGCCGGCCTGCGACATCGAGAGTGCGGTGCGCGGCAGGGTGATGTTGAGCGAGTTCTGGAAGACGTAGCGGATGAAACCGCTGCAATCGAGTCCTTCCTCCGGCGTGTTGCCCCCCCAGCTGTAGCGGACGCCGATCAGGCTCATCGCCTGCAGCAGCAGTTCCTGCGCTGCGGCCTGGTTTTCGCCACCGTCGTCCTTCGACGGTTTGCTCCAGCTGCCGGTATCCGCCGGCGGCTCTTCGGCGTGCGCAAGCGGCAAAGCGGTGGAGAGGCAGGCGCTGAGAAGCAGCGCAGCGGGAATTCGGTACCATTTCATGGGTCTGGAATGTATCGGATGTACAAAAAAGCTGTAAAGCCTAATATTCGAGGCTGTAAGCCGATGCCTGCCCTGTGCGGGTCTCGGGAATTCGGAACGGCCGGCGCAACGCCGGTACCGTTCGGCATAAAGGCTGACAACAAAATCACAGGGAGAGTTCATCCGTGTTGAAAGAAACCTTCTCGGTCATGCGGGATTTGCCGCGCGTTCGGGAAATCATCACCGTCATGGTGCGGCACGGACTGGGGAATCTGGTGCATCGGCTGGGACTGGCCAAGGGGCTCGAACGCGGCGCCGATCTGCTGCATCTGCCCGGCGATCACGGGATCGAGGCGCTGGAGCCGCCGGTACGCGTACGCCGTGCACTCGAAGAACTGGGGCCGACCTTCATCAAGCTCGGCCAGGTGTTTGCCACCCGGGTCGACGTGTTTCCGCCCGAGTGGATCGCCGAGTTCGAGAAGCTGCAGAGCAATGTCCCGTCCTTGCCGTTCGCGCAGATCCTGCCCGAGCTGACCGAGATCCTCGGCTGCGATCCGCACGACGTGTTCACCGAGCTCGATCCGTCGCCGATCGGTTCGGCATCGATCGCGCAGGTGCACCGCGCCCGGCTCAAGGACGGCCGCGACGTCGTACTGAAACTGCGCCGGCCCGGCATTACCGCCAAGATCGAGGCCGACCTGCGCATCCTGGCGCACATTGCCGGTCTGATGGAGTTCGAGTTTCCCGAAACCCGCCGCTACCAGCCACGCAAGATCGCCGAGGAGTTCACCCGCTCGCTGCGGCGCGAGCTGAACCTGTCGTCCGAGGCGCGCAATCAGGAGCGCTTTGCACAGAACTTTGCCGGCAGTACCGAAATCCACATTCCGCAGCTGCACTGGGCGTACACGTCGGAGCGGCTGAACGTGCAGGAGTGGATCGGCGGCGTGGCCGGCAACGACCTCGGTACGGTCGATGCCGCCGGTCTCGACCGTAGGGTGCTGGCGGCACGCGGTGCCGATGCGGTGCTGAAGATGGTCCTGATCGACGGCTACTTCCACGCCGATCCGCACCCGGGCAACGTCAAGTACCTGCCGGACAACCAGATCGCCTTCCTCGATTTCGGCATGGTCGGCCGGCTGCCGCATCCGCGTCGCGACCAGATCGTCGACCTGCTGGCGGCGCTGGCCGAACGCGACGAGCATGCGATCCTTGCCGTGCTGCTCGAGTGGACCGGCGAGGTCATCGTCGACGAGGAAAAGCTTGCTGCCGACATCGCCGAGTTCATGTTCAATTACGAGAACCTGCCGCTCAAGGACATCCGTTTCGGCGCGCTGCTGGGCGACATCGCCAGCCTGATGCGCGAGCACGAAATCACGCTGCCGGCCGACCTGACGCTGCTGTTCAAGGCACTGGTGACGCTGGAAGGGCTGGGGCGCCAGCTCGATCCGGATTTCCAGATGGTGCCGCACCTGACGCCGTTCGTGCGCGAGGTGATCCTGGCGCGCTTTCAGCCCAAGGCGCTGTACAAGAAGGGCAAGGACGGGCTGTACGAGGCCTTCCATCTCGTCGCCGGACTGCCGCGCGACATCGGCAAGCTGATCAAGCAGGCGCGGCGCGGCAACCTGCGCGTCGATCTGGACCTGAAGCGGCTCGACCGTTTCGGGAGCCAGCTGGCCAAGAGCGCCAACCGTCTGACGATGGGCATCGTCACCGGCGCGCTGATCATCGGTTCGTCGATCGTGATGACGGTGAAGTCGGGGCCGATGCTGTTCGGCCTGCCGGCGTTCGGCTTCCTCGGCTTCCTGATCGCCTTTTTCAACACCGTGTGGCTGGTGTTCTCGATCTGGGTATCGGGCAAGGACGAACGCTAGGCGTCAGCGCGCGGCGTGAGCCAGACCAGTGCGTGACTGCGGCGACCGGCGTACAGGGTTGCCGCGCCGGCAAGCGCGTACTCGCCGCCGGCCGGCATCGGCGTGTCGTCGGCCTGCAGCTCGCCGGCAAGGACGATGATCCGGGCGCTTTGATCGCAGGGCGAGGTCCAGCCGATGCCGGTGTCCAGACGCAAGTCGATCAGCGCGCCGGGCCAGGGCAGTGGCGAGGTGCAGGTATTGATTCGGCCCGCCAGCAAGCGCGTCCGCGTGCCCGGCGCAATCACCACCGGAATCTGCGTCTTGCACAGCCGCTGCGCGCCGGTCGTCGGTATGGCGATCTGGATGCCGCGGACGGTGCTGCCGGTTTCGATGCGCGGTGCCAGCGCCTGCGGACCGACATACAGGCCGCCCGGATAGAGAGCCTCGTCGTGGTCGAGCAGCAGCCGGCCGTCCGAGCCCTCAAGCAGATAGATCAGGCTGGGAATGGCGCAGGGCGGGCGGGTCTCGTCGAACAAACGCCAGGTCGCTTGGGCCTGGCGTGAGTCGAAGCGCGCTTCGGAAGTGGGCATGATCGGTTCCCGTTCAGCCTGCCGCCGAGCCCGGGCCGGCCTGCTTGTGCAGCCATTCGAGCCGGTCCTGCGGCGCGCTGCGGTCTGCAGCGTAGCCCGACTGTGCGACGGTGGTGCCGCCGCTGAAGTTGGCGCGGCTACCGTCGAACTGGTTCGGCATCGCGTCGGCGCTGGCCAGTTGCGACAGGCTCAGCAGACCGCCGAAGGCGGCAAGGGTCAACAGCTTTTTCATGGTGTTTTGCTCCAGTGATTGCGCGTGGTGGGCGCGTCGGGCCGGGCGCCGGGTTGGCGCCGGCCGGTTTCGGCCTCGTGGGCCTTTTGTGTTCTGTGGCGGCTTGCGTCGCGTTGGGCGGTCAGGCCAGTGCGGCGATTTCCTTTTCCGCAGCGGCAAGCGATTCGTTCTTCACCGCATCGCCCATGCCCATGCCTTCGGCGCGGACAAAACGGACGTTGGTGATGCCGAAGAAGCCGAACACGGTCTTCAGGTAGCTTTCCTGGTGATCCAGGGCGCGCATTGCGTCGCTGGTCGAGTAGAAGCCGCCGCGGGACGATGCGACGATCACGGTCTTGTCGCCGGCCAGGCCGACCGGGCCGTTTTCGGTGTACTTGAAGGTGCGGCCGGCCTGGGCAACGCGGTCGATCCATGCCTTGAGCTGGCTCGGCACCGAGAAGTTGTACATCGGTGCGCCAACGACGACGACGTCGGCGGCAAGGAACTGCTGCAGCAACGCTTCGGTACGCTGGTTTTCGGCACGCTGCACGTCGGTCAGCTGTTCGGCGTCGAGGCCGAGACGGAAGCCGAGCGAGTCGAGCGACAGGTGGGTCGGCGCTTCCTCGGCCAGGTCGAGGTAATCAACCGAGGTACCCGGGTTTTTTGCGACCCATTCGCGGGCGATGCGGGCGGTCAGTTGGCGCGAAACCGAATTGTCGGCAAGTACGCTGGAATCGATGTGCAGCAGCTTCATGGTGGGGCTCTCCTGTTGGTGTCGGGTCGCGTTGATGCGATGGACGTATTGTGTCCCTGCATCGAATGCGCGATAAGCCGGCAAAAATGCGATACATTGTCCTGCTGGTAGGACAATGACGGGGCCCGTTTCCGGGCGGGGGCACCATGCTCGATCTGAACGACATGTATTTCTTTGCCGAAGTCGCCGGTCAGGGCGGGTTCAGCGCAGCCAGCCGCAGCCTCGGCATTCCGAAGTCACGGTTGTCGCGGCGCGTGGCCGAGCTTGAGGCGCGGTTGGGCGTGCGGCTGCTGCAGCGGACGACGCGCAAGCTGGCGCTGACCGACGCCGGCGAGCGTTACTACCGGCACTGTCTGGCGATCCGCGACGAAGCCAGGGCCGCCGAGGAGGCGGTGCAGGAAATCCAGAGCGAGCCGCGCGGCACGCTGCGGATCAGTTGCCCGGTGACGCTGGCGCAATGGTCGCTGGCGCCACTGCTCGGCGAGTTCATGGCGCGCTATCCGCAGGTACGGCTCAACATGCTGATCGCCAACCGGGCGATCGACGTGATCGAGGAAGGCGTCGACGTCGCCCTGCGGGTGCGTCCTGCGCTGCAGGACAGCGCGACGCTGGTCGTCAAGAAGCTCGGCATCAGCCGGACCATCCTTGTCGCCAGCCCCGAGCAGCTGCTGCGGCAGGGGCAACCGGGCGCGCCCGAGGAGCTGTCGTGGCTGGATACGGTGGCGCTGGGCGACAGCGACGGTCGCACGCAGTGGCCGCTACTCGGGCCGGGCGGCGCCGAATACCTGTTCAGTCATTATCCCCGGCTGGTGGCCGAGGACCTGCAGACACTGCGGGAGGCGTCGGCGGGGGGCGTCGGCATGGCGCTGATGCCGGACTTCATGTGCCGCGAGCAGCTGAAATCCGGCGCGCTGGTGCAGGTCCTGCCCGAATGGTCGCCGCAGCCCGGTATCGTCCACGCGGTGTATCCCAGCCGGCGCGGACTGTTGCCGGCGGTAAGGGCGCTGCTCGATTTTCTCGGCGAGCGGATGTGCGATGAAGCGGCGGCCCGCTTCGCACGGGACTGATGAACAACAAAAAACCCGGCAATGCCGGGTTTTTATGTTTGGCTTACTTGCCGAAGTACTTGTTGTAGATCGTCTGGTAGGTGCCGTCGGCCTTGATGGCGCCGAGTCCCTTGTTGATCTGGTCGAGCAGCTGCTTGTTGCCCTTGCGCACGGCGATGCCGTAGTACTCCTTCTTGAAGCTCTTGTCGTCGACGAGCTTGAACTTGGCACCCGGGTTGTTCTTCAGGTAGTTCTTCACCACGGCATTGTCGCCGACCACGGCCTGCAGGCCGCCGTCGCGCAGTTCCTGGATCGCCAGCGTGATGCTTTCGTAGCGGCGGATGTTCGGCGTGGTCTTGCCGAAGGCGTCCTGCGACACGATGTCGCCGGTGGTGCCGGTCTGCACGCCGACCTTCTTGCCCTTGAGGTCGGCCATCGACGCGATCTTGCTGCCTTCCGGCACGACGATCAGCTGCTGGGCCTCGAAGTAGGGCTGGCTGAAGTCCATGGTCTTCTGGCGTTCCGGCGTGATCGTGATGGCCGAAGCGGCAATGTCGATGTCGCCGTTGTTCAGGCTCATGAACAGGCCTTCCCATGGGGTGTTGACCATCTTGACGTCGAGGCCGGCCTTCTTGCCGATGGCGGCAATGATGTCGGCGTCGAAGCCGACGACTTCACGCTTCTGGTTCAGCGACTCGAACGGGGCAAACGTCGCTTCGGCACCGGCGGTATAGGTGCGGGCAGAGGCGGTGGCCGGTGCGATGACGCAGGCGCAGGCAATCAGGCTGGCCAGCAGGGAACGGGCGGATTTCATGGGCAACGCTTCCTTCTTCGGTTTGTGCTTGGAAGCATCCCCGCGCCCTTATGCCGTGGTCAATGCGAGAATTCCGCAATCGCCGCGTGAATCATTCTGGCCATGGCACGCAGGCCGTTGCCGCGTGACGCGGTCAGAAAGCGCTGCAGGCCCAGTGTCACCAGCCATTGTTCGAAGTCGAAACCGGCCAGTTCTGCCGGCGTCCGGCCGTGATAGGCGGTGAGCAGCAGGGCCAGCAGCCCCTTGACGATGCGCGAATCGCTGTCGGCCGCGAGCAGCAGCCGGCCGGCCTGCCTGTCGATGACCAGCCAGGCGGTGCTTTCGCAACCGGCGACACGGTGTTCGTCATCGCGGTAGGCATCCGGCAGGGCCGGCAGTTCGCGCGCCAGCTGGACCAGCAGGCGGTTCTTCGCTTCCCAGCCCGCGGCAGCAGTCAGGCGTTCGGCCAGCGCATCGCGGTCGAGTACGGTGCCGAAAGGGTGGTCGAACGGTGACGGATAGGTGTTCATGCCAGCATGTCCAGTGTCGTGGCGAGGGCCGCCAGTGCGGCATCGACATCCGCCCCGGTGTTGTAGGCGGCGAAGGAGGCCCGCAGGCTGCCGTTCAGGCCCAGCCACTGGTGCAGCGGGCCGGCGCAATGCTGGCCGACACGCACGGCCACGCCGTACCCGTCGAGGAACTGCGCCACGTCGTACGGGTGCACGCGGTCGAACGCCAGGGCAGTGATCGGGCCCCGCGCCGTGCCGGCGCCCAGAATCCGGATGCCGTCCAGCGACTGGAGGCCGGCTTCGAAGCGGTCGCGCAGCGCGGTTTCGTGCGCCAGCAAGGCAGGGCGATCGTGCCGGTCGAGCCAGTCCAGCGCCGCGGCGAGGCCGACGGCCTGGGCAATCGGCGGCGTGCCGGCCTCGAAGCGGAACGGCGGTTCGGCGAAGGTGGTGCCGTCGAAACTCACGCGATCGATCATCTCGCCACCGCCCTGCCACGGCGGCATGTGCGCCAGCAGTTCGCGACGTGCCCACAGCACGCCGACCCCGGTCGGACCGTATACCTTGTGGCCGGAGAAGGCATAGAAGTCGGCGCCGAGCGCCCGGACATCGACACCGGCATGGGCGATGCCCTGCGCGCCGTCGATCAGGACCCGTGCGCCGGCGGCCTTCGCGGCGGCAATCATCGGCTGCAGTGGCGGCAGGACGCCGGTCGCGTTCGAACAGTGCGTCAGCGCTACCAGCCGGACCTCCGCGGTCAGCAGCGCCCCGAATGCCGCCGGATCGATATTGCCGTCGGCGCCGAGCGGAATCGGCCGCACGACCGCGCCGGTCTGCTGCGCGACGAGCTGCCACGGGACGATGTTGGCGTGATGTTCGAGCACCGACGCCAGAATGACGTCGCCGGGGCGCAGGTTGGCCCGGCCCCAGCTGTTCGCCGCCAGATTGATCGCCTCGGTGGTACCGCGGGTGAAGATGACCTCGTCGGCGTGAGCGGCATTCAGATGGGTCGCAATCCGGTGGCGTGCGCCTTCGAACGCGTCGGTCGCGGCACTGCCGAGCCGGTGCGCGGCGCGATGGACGTTGGCGTTGGCGGTTTCGTAGAAGTCGCGCTCGGCGTCGAGTACCGCCAGCGGCTTGTGCGTGGTTGCGGCGTTGTCGAGGTAGATCAGGTCCGGGTGGTGCCGGAAGACCGGAAATTCGTCGCGGATGCGGACGGCAGGAAAGGGCGCATTCATCGGCATCGGCTGCTCGTGACTGAGGAAGGACGGTGGAGGCGGACGGCGATTGTATAATGCCGCCCATGACCTACAAACAACCGGTTTCCGTGCTCGTCGTGATTCACACGCCGGGCCTCAAGGTGCTGCTGATCGAGCGGCGCGACTTCGCCGACGCCTGGCAGTCGGTCACCGGCAGTCGCGAGGACGACGAAGCGCTGCTGGCCACCGCGCAGCGCGAGGTGTTCGAAGAAACCGGCATCGACACCTCGGCATACGTGCTGAGCGACTGGCAGCACAGCAACGAGTACGAGATTTTCCCGGTCTGGCGCCATCGCTACGCGCCCGGCGTTACGCGCAACACCGAGCACGTGTTTTCGCTGCTGGTCCCCGACGAGTTGCCGGTGACGCTGTCGCCGTCCGAGCATGGCCGTTACCGCTGGGTGGCGTGGCCGGAGGCGGCCGACATGGTGTTTTCGCCGTCGAACGCCGAGGCCATTCGCCAGTTGCCGGTGCGCTACGCCGGCTGAACGTCGTCCGGCGGCCGGTCCGGGTCGTAGAGGTCGCTGATCGCCGGATCGAACGGTTTCTGCAGGCTGACGTCGACCCGGTGCGTCGCGGGGCGCTCCGCGGCCGGCGCGGCCGGCTGCTTGCGCGGTTCGCCTTTGCGCACGTCGAGCTTCATGTGCAGTCCCTCTACCGGCGGTTTTTCTTCATAAACCATGGTGCGTCCTGTCGGATGAGCGGTGGTCCGGATCGCAGTCGCCGCCCTGGGGCGAGGCTGCGCGTAGCCTTCAGTCTAGTCGACTTGCCTCGCATGGCGACGGCGTGTCGTCCGAAAGTATGCAGTGTTGATATGGCGCAAATGTTGCCGGCGGCATGGGCTGCATCATGGCTGGGTCAATCCGATCCTCAGGAGCGCCTCATGATCCACGCCCAAGCCCATGTTCACGCCGAGCGCAAGCCGGTGCCGGTTGTGACCCTGCTCAAGTTCAATGCACCGCTGATTGCCTGCGTGGTGATGCTGCTGGCGTATGCGCTGGGTGCGTTCGGCTGATTCGCACCTCCTGATTCAGGCCCGAAACGGCCCGCCCTGAAAAGGCGGGCCGTTTGCATTTCCGGTACTGAGGCCGTTGGTGTGCCCATACGGGACTGCGCTGCCGTCGGTCGATGCGGACTGCCAGCGCGGCGAGCTCCGTCGGCGGGCCGGATCGGGCTGGCGCATTCGTGGCGCTTCCGCAACGATAACGCCAGCGCGCAGTTGGATGTGTTCCGCCGTTATGTCGCCGGCAACCCGATGTTCGAACCGAAACGCTTCTGTCGGCGCGAGTCCAGTCATCGGGGCTGTTCCATGCATCGAAAACCTCGTGACTTCGTAAGCTCCGGTGATCTTTCTTGGTCATCACGGCCGGGGCGGGCAACCCGAAGGGCCGGCACGATCCAGTGTGCCGGCCTTTTTTCTGCGGATGGAAGCGACGCCTCCCCCGGCTCGACCACCGCCCGCCATGCCGGGACCATTCAGTCATGTTCCGGACGGCGGATGCTGCGACTTATCCATGGGGCAGCAGCAGGATCAACGGCATCGTGATCGCCGCAAGTGCGGTCTGCACGGTGATGATGCCGGCCGCCAGCCGGTGGTCGCCACCGAGCAGCTTGGCCATGATGTAGGCCGACGGCGTGCACGGCAGGGCATTGAACAGCACGATGGTGGTCAGTGCCGGGCCGCTCAGCCCGAGCGCGATGCCGAACCAGAGCGTCAGCAGCGGTACCAGCAGCAGTTTGACCAGGCTCGACTGCAACACCGGCCCGCGTGCACTTCGCGCGGCCTCGACGTCGAGACCGGCACCGACGGCGAGCAGACCCAACGGCAACGAGGCGCTGCCCAGTATGGTCAGCATCTGGTCGACCACCGGCGGCAGGCTCAGTCCGCTGAAGTTGAACAGCGCGCCAAGCAGCACCGCGCTGATCACCGGGTTCTTCACCAGCGCTTTGGCCAGGAGCCTGAATGACGGCGTGCCGCCGTTGCCGTAACGCACCAGGATGATGATCGAGGCGACGTTGAGCAGCGGAATCGCCACGGCGATGCTGATCGACGTCAGCGTCAGCCCGGTATTGCCGAACATCGCCGCAGCGGCGGCAACGCCGACGTAGGTGTTTGGCCGCAGAGCACCCTGGATCACCGAGGAAAAGACGCTGCCGGGCTGCTTGCGCCAAGCGCGCCAGGCGTACAGCAGCAGTGCGCCGATGCCGACGGCACCGAGCAAGGCCACGGCGATCGGCGTGACCGGAAACTGCGCCAGGTTCGCCTTGGCCACCTGGCTGAACATCAGCGCCGGAAACAGATAGAAGTAGTTGAGCTGCTCGCACGGCAGCCAGAACGCCTCCGCCAGCAGCCTGCGCTGGCGGAGCACGAAACCCATGACGATCAGCAGAAAGATCGGCGCCAGCGCGACAAGAATACTGTGCATGGCGCTTCAGAACTGTGCTTTGAGCAGGACCGCAACGCCATAGATGGCGATGAACACGGTGATGCCTCTTTCATAGAACGACGTGCTGGCACGCTTGAACAGCAGGTTGCCGGCGACGAGATAGGCGAGTGCCGCCACCGGGGCCACGGCGAGGCCCTGCCACGACAGTGCGGCCGGGCGCAGCAGTGCAAGCGTCGTCAGCTGGATCAGCCCGAACAGCAGGTAATAGCGTGCGATCGTGGTGCGGATCGCCAGCTTGTCCTGATGCAGATTGCTGGCGTAGAGCGCCAGCAAGGCACCGCCCATATTGGTCAGTCCGTGCAGCGTGCCCATCAGCGCGACATAGCCGGCCTGCCAGCGGCCGAGCACCTGCCGCAGCCGCCGTTGCAGCGGCCGCCAGTAGCGCAGGGCCGCGGCGGCAAGCATGGTCAGGCCGATCCACACGTCGATCTGGGCCTTCCAGTTCAGCCGGATCAGCACGCTCAGCGCAACCAGGATGATTGCCGCGCACAACGCCATATTGCGCAGGTCACGGCCCGACCACGGCTGTTGCCGGCCGGCGACGACCTGGATCGACGAGATCAGGACCGACGACGGCAGCAGCAGCCCCAGCACGGCGGTGAAGTCGACGCCGAGCAGCAGCAGCGTCGGCGTGCCGAACACCAGGATGCCCATCCCGAACAGCGACTGCACCACCGCGAGCAGTGCAATCAGCAACACATGCAGCGAGATCGCGTCCATTTCAGGCCTCCACCGCAGCGTGCCAGCCTTGCTCGGTGGCCAGTTGACCGATCTGCACCGTATGCAGCTGGTTGAGCGAGGACAGCGCGTTGTCGCTGGCCGCCTGGGCGACCAGCACGATGTCCTGTTCGTCGAGCACGCCCTGCTGCCACAGCGCCTGCAGCGCGATGGTGCTGGCGCGCTCGCTACCGACTTGCAGCGCCGGCAGGTGGATGCCGACACTGCCCGGCAGCAGCTGCCAGGCGCGGGCCAGTGCCGGATCGCTGCCAACAATGAAGATCGGTTGCGGAATCCCGGCCATCGCCACCAGTCGCGCAGCGTAGCCGGTACGCGACAGCACGACGACCTTGGTGATCGGCAGCGTCGTCGCCAGCGCCCGGGTCGCGGCACGCAGGTCGGCTGGCGCGTAGGCATTGCCGGCGCGTTGCTGCTGATGAGGCTCTGCCAGCGTGACAATGCTGCGCAATCTGGCCACCGCCTCGACCGGGAACTTGCCGACCGCGGTTTCGCCCGACAGCATCACCGCGGTCGCGCCGTCGATCACCGCGTTGGTGACGTCGCTGATCTCGGCCTTGGTCGGCAGCGGGTTCTCGATCATGCTGTGCAGCAGCTCGGTGGCGACGATGACCGGTTTGCCGTGGGTACGGGCCGCGGCAATGATGCGTTTCTGGTAGAGCGACACGTGATCGACGCTGGTTTCGACCGACAGGTCACCCCGGTCGATCATGATGATGTCGGTGGCCCGGGCGATTTCCTCAAGGTGGTCGAGACCGCCCTGGTTTTCGACCTTGGCGACGATCTGCGGCGTGTTGCCGGCGATCAGTCCGCGTATCGCTTCGACGTGCGCGGCGCTCTCGACAAAGCTGATGCCGACGAAATCGACGCCGTGCTGGCGGGCGAAGGCAATCATGTCCCGGTCGCGCTGGGTCACCAGATGCTGGCCCAGATCGATTTCCGGCACGTTGATGCCCTTGCGGCTCTTCAGCGTGCCGGCATTTTCCGCCCGCAGGTGGACGTCGTGTCCGTCGATCCTGTCGACGATGAACGAGAGCGTGCCGTCGTCGGCGTACACCCGCACGCCGGTGCGCAGCTTTTCATGGAACACGTCGTAGTTCACCGGCACCTTCTGGCTGCCATCGTGGCTGGTGTCGGTGGTCAGAATGACGGTTTCGCCGGCCAGGAATGACGGTTCGACCCGCAACTGCGTCGTACGGATCTTGCGGCCGGGAATGTCGAGCAGTACCGGTACATCCGGAACCGTTTCGCGCAGCAACCGGATGGTGGCGGCATGCCAGTCGAGCGTGCCATGCGAGCCGTTCAGCCGGGCGACGGTCATGCCGGCCTGCCGCAGCGCACTGAGTGTAGCGGGGTTGTTTGAAACCGGACCGATTGTTGCGACGACACTGGTTTTGGACATTTTCGCACTCTCTTTGTTAAGAATTTGTTGCGAAAATATGGGTTTTTACTTACTCAGTGTGAAATATTTAGTTGTTGCTTGTTAATGCTTGTTTTGCATAAAAATGGAAATCCATATGCTTTTGTAAGCATATGGCGCGTCCCGAGCTTGTCAGCCATTGATCTGGAATGACCGCCCCGCACGGTGCATCAGGAGACGGTGTGTACACGCGGACAAGGATGAGGTTGCGGTTGAACGTTGCGCCGCCTCGCTGAATTTTTCGGGACCTCTTGCCGCACGCGATGCCGGTGGTGGCGTGCCGATCCTGGATGACTCCCTCGCTGCCGGCTGGGTGGCGGTCGCACTGGTTGCGCATGAGTCTCTGGCGAGGTGCCCCGTCGGTCGTGCCCGCGGTATCTCGTACCAGAGCCTCTCCGCAGCGGTCGAGAGCCACCCGGAAGCCTGCAGCCGGGCCAAGGCGGTCAAACCCACCGAGAAACGCCTGCGCTGCGCGCTCGAACGCTTCGAACGGCTCGGGCTGGTGGTGCGCAAGCACGACCCGAAACATCTCGTTTTTTCACTCCCGTTGGCGACCCTGGCCGACGTGCGTCCGAAATCCGAGGGGCAGATGAAGGGCTGGGATGAAGGGCGGGCTGCAAGCCGCGCCAGTGCTGCGTTTGCAGGGGATGAAGGACAGACCCGAAATGCCCGTGAGCGGCACACATCAGAGGTCGGGTTTTTACTCTCCGAATCATCATCATCTGTGGACTCGACCATGGTTGGAAATCTCGAGGTTTCCGACGAGACAGGATCGGGTAGGGAAGATCCTGAAACCCTGACCGCTCTGGTGGCCGTGCTGTGCGAACTGGGCATCCCGGTGTCACCCTGTCATGGCCAGTTGCGCAGCTGGGCCAGTGCCGGGGTCTCGGTCGACGAGCTCCGGTCGGCAGTGGCGACAGCCCGCAAGTACAAGCCAGCGCCGGAAGCGTTGCCGCTGGCCTACTTGGCCAAGGTGTTGCAGACGGCGAGGGCATCGAACGTCGTCCCGCTGACTGCAGCAGGTCCGGCTGGCAAACCGTGGTTCGATTCCTGGTCCGGCATCCGGACCAAGGGTGAAGCCTTCGGGCTGTTCGAGAAGGACTTCGCCCAGCCGCAGCTGTTCCGCGAGGCCGTGCTGCAGGCGGCCGGGATCGGCCGGCAGGCCATGCGGGTTGCGCACATCGATGCAGGAGGGCGCTGATGGCCCGCAATCCGTGGTTGCGCCCGGCTGGTGCCGATGGCTTCGTGGCCGTGCGGGTGCTGTGGGAACGGTTCGCCGCGGTGTATGGCGTCAAATGGCGGGTGCAGTTTCCGGACGAGGCCTCACAGGTGGTATGGGGCGAATCGGCTGCCGCACTGTTCTACGCCCGTGGCATCCAGTACCGGATGCTCAAGCCGGTGCTCGACAAGTTGTTGGCCACTGTGCGGGCCGACTCGGTGCCGCCGTCACTGGCCGAACTGGCCGACATGGTACTGCCGGCGATCGACTTCGCGGCGGCGTTCGACGAAGCCCGGGTACAAGCACCTCTGGTGATCCTCGGCGCTGCCGTGTGGAGCCAACCTGCGATCTACTAGGCGGCACGCGATTTTGGCCTGAACCGGATCGCCGCGGCACGCTGGGGCCGCAGCAAGGGCGACTGGATACGGCTGCTGTCGAAGCGGCTGGCGAGCGCCTGCCCGGCGGTGCCAGCAAACGTACCGCCACCCGAATACAGGCGCGGCAATGCCGCGGTTGCGGCTGCGTCGGTGGCACAACTGAAGGAAATGCTGGCTGCGAAAGCGGCCTGAGTAGTCAAAACAAAGCCCGGCAACGATCGGGCTAGGTGATCTCCGGGGCATTTAACGGAGGCAGTGAACGATGTTGGATATTCAAGGTGCGATCAGGCTGTTGGATGACTGGGGCCGCTGGTCCTGCCCGTTACCAGGCAACGGTTTTGCGGCGTGCCTGTACATGACACCGGAAGAGCGCATTCAGGCGGGCGCGACATCGCGGCCAAGCAGCGTGAACGAGGACGAAGTCATGCGGGTCGAGGCGGTGATTGCCACGCTGCCGGAAAGCACGAGGCTCTTGCTGCGTAAACACTACGTGTTCAAGGCCAATCCCAAGAGGGTGTGCGAACAGCTGCGTTTGCCACGCGTGCCGAGGAAGTGTTCCGGATGAAATGGAATTATTTGTTGTCGACGCCAACCAAGTCCATCCGCTATCTTTCGCTTAACAATTCGCCTTCGCTAAGGCACGTGTCTACCCGGGAAAGGGTGGTTTCGCACGCCTAGCAAAAACGATTCACCAGACCCCGCCGCAGCAAAGCGCGGGGTTTTTGCTTTTCCGGGTCGACACGCCGACCAACCCGAGCCCGCCCAGTGCGGGCTTTGTCGTTTCCGGAAGTACCCCATGCAAACCTATTACCTGCTGTTTCTGGCAGATGGCCGCACCGTGATCGACAGACAACGTCGTGCCGGCCTGCGCGGAGGTGTTCGCCGAATGCGATGCCGAGAGCCGGCTGGCTGCACTCGATCTGTTGGCCGGGTTCGGCTGAGGCACATGCATGGGGCGTACCGTTCTCGTCGGGATCCTGGTGGTGACGCTCCCGGTCCTTTACTTGGTGCTGCGTGCCAAGCACCAACGCGAAAGCGGCAATGACGCGGACTCGGCTCACGCCGGGCATCCGCCACGGATAGCTGTACACACTCGAAACGAAAGACCCGGTACCTTGGTGCCGGGTCTTTGTTTTTGTGGGCTTCGTCCGGACTTTGTGAACTACTTGTTCGGGCTGGGTGGTGGTTCGAAGCCTTCAATTTTGTGCTTCACACTCAACGGGGTGTCAGGAGCATTGGCCTTGGGCCCTGCGGTAAGATATACGGTTCCGTCGTCTCCCTCCGAGCCTACGATTCGAATGCTGCGAAAACCTACAACAACGGGGTGAACGAACGTCCGGTCCATTGTGATTGAGCCCGCACGGCCGACGCTGATACGGGTTTTCACATTGGGTAATGCGTCGGTAGCAGTCGTACCTGACGAGGGAGCAACAGTCTTCAGCGAGTCGACCAGTGCTTGGGACAGGGTGTCGATATCGCTTGGGGACGGCTTGTCTGCTGCTGCCTTGGGAGAACTGGCCGCAGCCTTGGGTTTGCTGGCTTCTGCTTTTGCCGTGGCGGACTTGGCTGTTTTCGCTTTGTCGACGGTTTTGGGGGCTGCAGCTTGGGCTTTGGCCGGCACGTCGTCACCGGTACCGCCGTCCTTGGCGTCGTCTGCATCGGAGGTACCGTCAGTGCCTTTCTTTGAATCAGCGCCGCCTTTCCAGGCCGCCAACACCGTTGCAAAGGTCTGCTTCACCGTACTGTCGGCCGGTAGCGTGTAGCCGACCTGAGCGCCGGCGTCGAAAGTTCGCTTGCTCGCCATGGTGACCCGGATAGTGTTCGCAACTATGACATCCTGAATGATCTTGACCACATACAGGTTGGCGCCGCCACAAGCGCCCGGGCCTACCAGTGCCGCTGCTTTCAGCGCGTCGTCGATCGTTTCCTTGTCGCGAACCATCAGCTTCATCAACGGCATGAGCGGTAAACCGTATTCCGCGGCCGAAGGCACGCTGATGCTGCCGCTGTCGAACTGCTCCGCGCCGATCGATACATTGCCAAGCGCGACGCCGGCAGGAATCAAGGCAGTCAGCTCTTCCTTACTCAGTGCGACCTGAATCACATCTGGCAGGGCGACATTTCGCAAACGCGTTGCAGGAGACCTGGCCTTCGACGGATCGCCACGAACTATTGGCTTTTCCGCAAACAGTCCCGGCTCGGTCGCCATTTCGCCGGCAGCGACGCCCTTGTTGCTCGGTAACTCCATGCTGAGTCCGAGATGGTTACCGATCGCCGCCGGCGTATCGTACAGTCGAGCCAACAGAACGCTGATCGGTACCGGCTTTCCTTTCTGCACGGACTCCGCTTTACACACCAGGACGATATCGCCGGGCTGGACGTCCTCGCGTGGCGGAAAGACAGCTTCCATCTGGAGATTCCGAAACGCCGCCGACCATTTCGGGGCAACGTCATACTGTGGGGTCGAAGTGCAAGCTGAAAGCGTCAATGCCAGCATGCCCAGACACACGGAGAACCTGAGCTTGCGTGTAGTAGGGGTAATCATGGCCATCTCCGAACGTTTCTGTTTGTTGTGACTACGATCCTCGGTATAGGCACCTACGAAGCAACTTGCAAAATCGGTAAGTAATTGGCGGCTCCGGGTGGAGAAACTGACAGTTCAGGGCTGACTCAGGTAACTGAAGCCATGGAACTTGAGGGGCAATGGGCTCGTTTGCTTAGCTGCTCCCATCACTCGGCTCAACTGCTGCTAGCCCCAGCGACCTCTCAAACTTCACTGGCAATCGCCTTGCATCATTTGTCCCCTCGGGAGTCCATCCTGATGGGGCGGGGTCCCTCTGCTGGAGAAGCCGATGTTCCACGTTGCCTTTTTCTACCGCGCTCAGGGTCAGGTATGACCTCCGCGCTCCAGGCTTCACTCTCGCTATTGTTGTTTGCCGACGCTAGGCCGGACTTGGCCATGCAGGACGCAATAGAGCAACTGCATGCACAGACTGCGATCTACACGGCTGGCCGAACTAACGGGGCGCGATAAGTAACGTAGTCAGACGCAACCGGCACAAGCGGTCAGTTCTGCCGGAATATGCACTCGATCAGTTGGCCGGTTTCGGCTGAGACACATGCATGGTGCGCACCGCCGGTCGCGCACCTGCATCCTGCAGGCAAGCATCCGCCTCATACTGATGACGACGGGCAGGGGGTGATCTGCCGCGATGTTGAACAGTCAGGAGAACCGGCATGGCCAGCAAGAACACGATTTGTCTGTGGTACGACGGCGCAGCACTGGAAGCGGCGGAGTTTTATGCCAAGACGTTCCCGGACAGTGCCGTCGGCGCCATCCTCCGCGCTCCGGGCGACTACCCCGCGGGTAAAGAGGGCGATGTGCTGACGGTCGAGTTCACGGTGATGGGGCTGCCGTGTCTTGGTCTGAACGGTGGGCCCGGCTTCACGCATGACGAGGCCTTCTCGTTTCAGGTCTCGACCGAGGACCAGGCTGAAACGGATAGCCTGTGGAATGCCATCGTCGACAACGGCGGTCAGGAAAGCGCCTGCGGCTGGTGCAAGGACAAGTGGGGCGTGTCATGGCAGATCACGCCACGCATCCTGATGACGGCGATCGCCGACCCGGATCGCGCGGCAGCCAAGCGCGCGTTCGAGGCCATGATGAACATGGGCAAGATCGACATCGCGGCCATCGAAGCGGCCTGGCGCGGCTGAGGCAGCTCACGCTCCGCCGCGGTTAACACAACGGTTGGAGTGTTTGATGGTTTCCTTTTCGCCGATGCGCCCATGCCGGCAGGTTGGCTGCCGCACGCTGGTCGAGCGCGGCTATTGCGAGCAGCACCAGCCCAAGGTCGAGCGTCGTTACGACCAGCAGCGCGGCACGTCGGCGCAGCGCGGCTACGGTTCGCGCTGGCAGAAGGCGCGGGCGACCTTCCTGCGATCGCATCCGTTCTGTGTGGCATGCGCTGCGCGTCACCGGCTGGTGCCGGCCAATGTGGTCGACCATGTCGTGCCGCACCGCGGCGACCAGACGCTGTTCTGGGATACCGATAACTGGCAGGCGCTGTGCAAGCCCTGCCACGACGCCAAGACCGCGCGCGAAGACGGCGGCCTCGGCAATCGGCGGCTGTCCTGAGCCGACCCCATCGCCCCTCGATCAAGGGGGGGGGCTATCAAAAGGCTGGGGCGCTTCGTCCTAGACCGAGTAGTCCCCCGTTTCTGTAAAAACCCCCGTAAACCATAGGGGGGGGGTATGAACCGGCCCGCTGCTGCATTGAAGTTGGCATTCGGTCGTTTCGTCTCTCCCGTTCACCGATAGGCGCTGCATGAGCGAGCAAACCACCCCGGCGAGCGCGCTGGTCGCGCTGCCCCGACCACCCCGTTTCCTCAAATCGGCACGACCCAAACGGATCTGGTCGTACTTGCTGACGTCATTGGCCGACGCCCAGCTCGACTACGCCTCGGCACTGATCGGCCTGGCGCTGCTGGCCGAGAAGGTCGACGCCTGGCGTTCCCACGTCGATGCGATCCGCAAGGAGGGTGGCCGCTATGACGTCGATTCCAATGGCGGCTCGATGGAGTCGGACGAGTCGATGGCCGAACGACGTGCCCGCAACGAGGTGCTCAAGGATCTCGACCAGGCCGGGCTGACCGTCACCACGGCCGCGCGCATCCGGGTGATCGACCGGCTGGCGTCGCAGGGCGAGCTGTTCAGCCCGTTCGACCTGCTCGAGCAGGCCCACGAAGGCGAGCGCCCCCCACAGCTGCCGCCCTGGACGATGACCAGTGCCGAGAAACGCCTCTGGCAGGACCTGCAGCCGCTGCTCGAGCAGAGCGGTTTCGACTTCAGTTCGGCCGGTCTGGCGATCGGCCTGCTGTGCGCGGCGATGGCCGACTGGTACGAGGCCCGCCAATGGCTGGCCGACCACAAGGGCAAGCACTTCGCGGTCAGCTACAAGACCGGCCGGACTTACGAAGTGAGCGCCAGTTACAACCGGGCCAAGATCGCGCGCCAGATCCGCGAACTGCTCAAACGCAACGGACTGACCGTCTACGCATGTGCCAAACACAAAGCCATCAGCAAGGGCCGGGTACTGAGTGCGGAGCTGGCCGAGATCCTGATGTTCGCGGACCAGCGGGCGGACTGATCCCGGCCGGCTACGCGCTGCAGCCCTGGGACCGGTACGGCCTCGACGTGCTCGAGGGCCGGATCGTCGCCGGCCGCTACACCCGGCTGGCGATCGAACGCCACTTCCGCGACCTTAAAAACGGCGGCGAACGCGGCCTGGTGTTCCGCATCGACCACGCCCGGCACGTGATCGACTTCTTCAAACACTGCCGGCAAAGCTCGGGCGAATGGGGCGGACAGCCCATCGTGCTGCAACCGTGGCAGCAGTTCTGGCTGGCCGTGACCTTCGGCTGGCGCCGCATCGACGGCTCGCGCCGCTTCCGTACCTGGTACGAGGAGGTCGCGCGCAAGAACGGCAAGAGCACCAAGCTCTCGGCGATCGGCCTCTACCTGTTCGCGATGGACAAGGAGAAGGGCGCGCAGGTCTTCACTGCTGCGACCAAGCTCGACCAGGCCAAGATCACCCACAAGGAAGCCGAGATGATGGTGCAGCAGTCCCCCGGACTGCGGCAGCTGATCTCGGTGCACAACAACCGGATGTTCATCGCCGGTACCGCCAATCTGTTCGTCCCTCTGGGGGCCGATGCCAAGACGCAGGATGGCCTGAACGTGCACGGCGCGATCATCGACGAGCTGCACGCCCACCCGTCGCGGGCGCTGTGGGACGTGATCGAGACCGCCACCGGCGCCCGGCGCAGCCCGCTGCTGTACGCGATCACCACCGCCGGCGAGAACATCGAAGGCTCGATCTGCCTCGAGCAGCGCGGCTATTTGATCCGGGTGCTCGAAGGCACCGAGACCGACGACTCGTTCGGCGGGGTGATCTACACGCTCGATGCCGATGACGACTGGCGTGACGAAAAGAACTGGATCAAGGCCAATCCGAACATGGGCGTGTCGATCAAGGTCGAGCAGTTGCGCGATATGGCCAAAAAGGCCGCGGCGGTACCGACCGCGCTGTTCAACTTCCTGACCAAGCGGCTGAACATCTGGACCCAGCTGCTCGATGCCTGGCTGTCGCTCGACGACTGGGACGCCTGCGGTGAGCCGTTCGACGAGACCGATTTCCACGGCCGCTACTGCTACGGCGGCCTCGACGTCTCCAAGACCACCGACCTGACCGCCTGGGTGCTGGTGTTCCCGCCGCAGGCCGGCGATCCGAACTGGACGATCCTGCCGCGCTTCTTCGTGCCCGAAGACCAGCTCGAGCGGCGCGAACAGAAGGATCGCGTCGACTACCGCACCTGGGCACAGCAGGACCACCTGCAGACCACACCGGGCCGGATCGTCGACCAGGAACAGATCCGCCTGCAGGTACTGGCCGATCAGGCCGTGTTCGACATCCGCGAGATCGGCTACGACGACTGGAACTCGCTCAAGCTTGCCGGCGAGCTGGCCGAGGCCGGCTTGCAGATGGTCGAGATCCCCCAGAATTTCCAGGCGCTCTCGGCGCCCAGCAAGTTCCTCGAGGAAATCATGCTCAACAGACTGCTCCGCCACGGCGGCCACCCGGTGCTGCGCTGGAACGCCGGCAACGTGGTGCTGCTGCAGGACACCAACGGCAACCTGCGCCCGAACAAGCGCAAGTCACGGGAAAAAATCGACGGCATCGTCGCGACCGTGATGGCGCTGAACCGGGCGATGTTCCCGGCCGAGCCGGACGCCATGCCCGGAGTCATCGTGCTATGACCGGTACGCGCAGTTCCGGCTACGGCTCGACCATCCTGAACAACTGGCTGGCCAGCCGACAGGCCGACAAAGCCCAAGCGGCTGTGCCGCCCACGGCCTCGGTGCCGGCCGAACCGATCCACAACGACAGCATGCTGCTGTCGCAGGGTTACGCCGGCACCGACCTGTACGCCTTCCTCACCGGCGGCCTGTCGGCCGCCGGCATGGCCGTGAACGAACGCACCGCGATGAACGTCGCTGCGGTGTTCGCCTGCGTCGGACTGATCGGTGGCTCGATCGCTTCGTTGCCGCTGCCGATCTACCGCTGGACCGACCGCGGTCGCGAGACCGTGTCGGAATCGCAGAGTGGGCTGTGGCGACTGCTCAATCTCGAACCGTGGCCATCGATGAGTGCCGCAGTCTGGCGCGAATGCATGATGACCTCGGTGCTGTTGCAGGGCGATGCGTTTGCGCGCATTCACCGCAAGTCGGCGCGCTCGCCCGACATTGCCGGCTTCGAGCCGCTGCCGCACTCGACGGTCGAACCGATACCGGCCAAGGGCCGGCTGCTGTACCGGGTCACGCCCACCGACGGCGGTACGCCGTACACGCTCGATCAGGACGACATGCTGCATGTCCCCGGGGTCGGCTTCGACGGCCAGCGCGGGCTGCCAGTGATCCGGCATGCACTGCGCAACGTCGCCGGTACCGCACTGGCGGCGAGCGAGTACACCGGGCGCTTCTTCAGCAACGGTGCGCGGCCCGACTTCGTGCTGCAGTCGGACTCGCCCAAGGCGCTTGATCCCGGCGTGGTGCAGACCATCCGCGAGACCTGGGCGCAGAAGCACCAAGGGGTCGCCAACAGCCACCTGCCGGCGATCCTCAGTGGCGGACTCAAGATCGCCCAGCTGACCATGAGCGCCGAAGACGCGCAGTTGCTGGGGATCATGAACCTGTCGGTCGAAGAGGTGGCGCGGATCTTCGGCGTGCCGCCGTTCATGATCGGCCATGTCGAGAAGACGTCGTCCTTCGGTACCGGCATCGAGCAGCAGTCGATCGGCTTCGTGAAGTTCACCTTGCTGCGTCACCTGGTGAAGTTCGCCCAGGAACTGAACCGCAAGGTCTTCCGTGGCACGACCTACTGCGAGTTCGACACCACCGGCCTCGAACGCGGCGACACCAAGTCGCGCTACGAGGCGTACCGGGTTGCCCTCGGCCGGGCCGGCGAGCCGGGCTGGATGACACCGAACGAAGTGCGCCATGAAGAGAACCGCCCCGACATTCCGGGCGGCGAACGCCTTTACTATGGAGGAGAGAATGCGACAGCTGCTGAACCTGCTGATCAGTAACCGGCAGGCCGACCGGCGCTTCGATGTGGTGCAGAACCAGGCGGGCAATGAGGCCACGCTCTACCTGTACGACTGCATCGTCGCCACACAGGCCGAGGCCGACTGGTGGGGCGGCGTTGCCGCCGACACCGTCGCCAAGAAGATCGCCGCGATCGACGCCCCGACCATCCACGTTCGGATCAACTCGCCCGGTGGCGACGTCTTCGGTGGTAGGGCGATCGAGACTGCGCTGCGCCAGCACCCGGCGCAGATCCACGTCCACGTCGACGGCCTGGCCGCCAGTGCCGCGAGCTTCATCGCCATGGCCGGCGATGTGATCGCGATCTCGCCCGGTGCCTTCGTGATGATCCACCAGGCCCAGACGCTGGCCTACGGCTCCGCCGATTCCCTGGAAAAGACCGCCTCGCTGCTGCGCAAGGTCGACGCCACGCTGGTCGACACCTACGTCACGCGGACGAAGCAGGATGACGGCCGCGTGCGCGACTGGGTCAACGCCGAAACCTGGTTCACCGCCGCCGAAGCGGTCGAGTACGGCTTCGCCGATCAACTGGCTGACGACAGTGCAGGCGTATCGGCCTGCTGGAACCTCTCGGCCTACGCCAAGGCACCGATTGCGGCCAGTGTGCCGCCGGGCCATCAGGCACCGCCGAAACAAGTGCCGTCCGAACCTGCCGCACCGGCCGCCCAAGACGACCAGTCCCACCGACAGCGGGCCGCCAACCAGCGCCGCGTGGCGCTGCTGAACCTCGGGTTCTGACCGCGCAATACCTGCTTCAGTCGCCGTTTCATCCGTTTCTATCAAGGCCGCCTCCGGGCGGCCTTTTTTATTGGAGTTTCCCCATGGCCGTATCCATCCAGACCCTCCGCGAACAGCGTGCCGCCATCGGTGCCAAGCTGAAGAACCTCGTCGACAGCGATCACAATCCGCTGTGGAACGACAGCCTGCAGGCCGAGTACGACGCGGCGGTGAAGCAGGTTGCCGACATTGATGCGCAGATCGAGCGCATCGAGGCATACAACACGCTGATGGCCGACCTGCAGGTCAACAATGCCGTCGTCGAGGCGGTTGGCAAGAAGGCTGGCAGCGAAGCTGCGAAGATCTACGATGCGCTGCTGCGCCACGGGCCGATGGCGCTGACGCAGGATCAGCTGGGCACGCTGCGCAATGCTATGAGCACCACCACCGGCAGCGAGGGCGGCTATACCGTGCCGGAAGAACTGGCCCGTTCGGTGATCGAGGCACTGAAGACCTTCGGTGGCATGCGCGAGGTTGCGACGGTGATCTCGACCGCCACCGGCGCCGCGATGTCGTTCCCGACCACCGACGGCACCTCGGAAGAGGGCGAGATCGTCGCCGAGAACGCCGAAGCCGGCGATGCCGACATCGCCTTCGGTACCCGCTCGATCAACACCTTCAAGTTCAGCTCCAAGATCGTCACCGTGCCGATCGAGCTGCTGCAGGACAGTGCCGTCGACCTCGATGCGCTGATCAACCGCCGCTGCATCTCGCGGATCGGCCGGATCACCAACAAGAAGTTCACCCTCGGTACCGGCAACGGCGAGCCGAACGGCATCGTCCCGAACGCCGCCGTCGGCGTGACCGGTGCATCGACCAAGGCCGTCAGCGGCGACGAGCTGATCGACCTCGAACACAGCGTCGATCCGGCATATCGCCACAACGGCCGCTGGATGTTCGCCGACAGCACATTGCGCGAGCTGAAGAAGCTCAAGGATGACCAGGGTCGGCCGCTGTGGCTGCCGGGCTTCGCCGTGAAGGAACCGGACACGATCCTCAGCTATGGCTACGTGATCAACCAGGACATGCCGGCCATGGCCGCCGGCGCGACCTCGATCCTGTTCGGCGACTTCAGCACCTATCTGATCCGTGATGCGCTGGCGATGCAGATGCACCGTTTCACCGACTCGGCGTTCGCCCGCAAGGGTCAGGTCGGCTTCCTGATGTTCTCGCGCTCGGGCGGCAACCTGCTCGACGTCGGCGGTTCGATCAAGGCGTTCAAGAACGCTGCCTCGGCGCCGTCTGGGGTAGAGGAAGCCCGCGAGCCGGAAGAAGCGATCGCCTGATTGAAGGAATCCCATGCTGCGCATCACCACGCCGCCGACCTGCTTGCCGGTCACCGTCGACGAATTCAAGTCCTGGGGCTACGAGTTCAACACTGACCAGGACGACAACATCCGCCGCGAGATCAGCACTGCGACCGACGCGGCCGAACGGATGACCCGCCGAGCCCTCATCACGAGGGAGGTCGAACTGACCGCCGCGGGCTTCGCCCAAGCGCGCTACCTTGTCGGCGCCACGCCGGTGCAGGCGATCGTGTCGGTGCAGTACCTCGACCCGGCAGGCCAAGCGCAGACGCTCGATCCGGCCGCCTGCCGCATCCTGCCGGGCGAGCCCGAGCAGCTCTGGCCGGCGGTCGGGCAGTCGTGGCCGGCGACCTGCCGCGATCCGGCCGCCGTGACGGTGACCCTGCGCTGCGGCTACGGCGAAGCGAGCGATGTCCCCGACGCCTTCAAGACCTGGATCATCCGCCGCGTGGCCACCAGCTACGAGTACCGCAAAAACGTCGAGACCGGCACGCTGAATGAACTCCCGGAAGACTTCGTCGACGGCGTGCTCGACGACTACGTAATCCGCGGGGTGTGGTGATGGGAAATCTCAACAAATACCGCTCGCGCATCCGGATCGAACAGCTGCAGTCACAACGCGACAGCGTCGGTGGCGAACTGAAAGTCTGGGTGCCGCTGGGCGACACCGAACTGCCGGCAGGCATCCGGCCGCTGCGCGGTCGCGAGTTCCTCGCCGCGCAACAGGTGCAGGCTGAAGTGACCACCGAGATCAGCCTGCGCTACCCGCGGCAGCTGCCCACCATCACCGCCGCCATGCGCGTGCGCTGCGGCAGCACCTCCTACAACATCAAGGCCGTCATCGACGTAGACGGCCGGCAGGTCGACCTGCAGCTGATGTGCACCAGCGGCGTCGACGAAGGCTGAACCATGAACAAAATCCAAGGCCTCGACAGCCTCAGCCGCAAACTCAGGCTGCTGCCAAAACAGGTCCAGAACAAGCAGGTAAAACGCAGTCTCTCTGCCGGCGCCCGCGAACTGATCACTGCGATCAAGGCCGCGGCACCGGAAGACACTGGCTTGATGAAGACCCAGATCGTGCAGTTCCGCGTGCCACAACAGAACAAGGTGCAGGTCGGCGTCAGCAGTCGCCTGAAGAAGCTCAAAAGCGAGCGCACCAGGCAAAAAGCCGATGCACGAAACAAGTATCGGCCGGTGAACTACGGCGCCTACTACTGGCGCTTCGTCGAGTTCGGCACCAGCAAGATGCCGGCCAAACCCTTCATCCGTCCGACCTTCGACGCCAGGAAAACCGGCATCGCCAAACGCATCATCGTCGAGCTGGAAAAGGGCATCGAGATGGAGGCCAACAAGCTGTGATTGAGGAACAGATCTTCACCGCCTTGGCGCCGCTGTTCGAAGGCCGGGTCTACCCGCTGTTAGCACCGCAGGACACCCCACGACCGAACCTCGTGTACCAGGTCATCAGCGACACCCCGAATACCGTGCTCGCCGGCCGAACAAACACTCACCACCTGCGCCTGCAGCTGAGCATCTGGACCGACGACTATCTCAGCGGCAAGCAGTTTGCGAAGCAGGCGATCGAAGCGCTCGAACAGGCGGGGTTGCGGCCGGTGATTCAGTCGATCGTCGATGATCTGGAATCCGCGACGCGGCTTTGCAGGCAAATTGTGGATGTGTCGACGTGGTGCTTATTCAAAATGGAGTCTCTTCCTAGTGGTGAATGATTTGTTTGTGTTCATAGCCGATCGAATCTGGCTTTGCGTTTTCATCGGTGGTTTCAAAATTCTCGTTAAACAAGACTTCGGCGTCAGACCATCGATTCACCTTGTCCTGGCGCTCGGATAACGCGAGCGCAATAAATTGCCCCGCAATTTGTATCATGTTGTTGTTCCTTCCTTCTGCTTCTGAATCGTAATTTTTATCGGCTTCAGCGTGACGGAATCCGTCTTGCAGATTGTAATTCCCGAATTTTACTATTCTTCCTGCATTATTGGTGTGTGATATTCCATATTCCTTGTTGTTTTCTCGCATTACGTGGCTACTTGAGAATGAATCTTCAATCATGTGCAGCGCAGACCCAAGTGCACGGTTTTGTGTTTCAGTCGAGCTGTAGATCTGTTTTTTACAAACCAAGGTGGTTCTGCTACCTAGAGGCTTGAGTAGGTTTCCGCCCTTCCGGTAGCACTCCTTTTTAAATAATCCAGCTGGTGTCCAATCTGGGTAAGGTTTTGTAAAAAAAGCATTAAATTGCTCTGAGCTGCTCAATGAGAGATATTTTCCTACTTTAGAAAACGGAGTAAATGCGGGAATCTCTCCGCTGGAGACTTTGTATGTGAACTCAAACCACATTTTCATGGCTGTTATTGTGTCTTTCGCAATCTCATTTTCGTTAGATGCCATTGAGTGCAAAAACTGGATGTCTCCGCAGTGAGTTCTATATGAAAGATCCCATTGAGTCCCAACCTTTTTATGGTTGAGACAACCAGTCTCGAAATGCAGTCCCCACGAAATCGGGTGGTTCGGTGCCATATTTAATGGGTCGTCATTCCATCGGACTCCTGACACGGTTTCGGTTATGAATTTTTCAGTCTTGTAAGTGGTTTGAATGTTGGATGATTTTATGGCAAGAACGGTGAAGTTTTCGTGAAGTGGTGCACGGGTGCTGTCTGTGTATTGCTCTGATTGATTATTGTATGTGCTGGATTGATTTATCGAAAATGCTATGGCAATAGCTGGGGTGGTAACGAAAGTGGTAAATAGTGCATATATGCTGACGCGCATTAGATTGTCCTTCTTCGTGGTTGCATTGTTAATTTTTTAATGCTTTGGTGGCTATGTATTCATAGTGCAGTGATCTTTTTTTTTCTAGTGTTGTTCTTTGTTGGGGGGCGCGTTTCTATTAGCCAGTGACAAAGGCTCCAGGTTTTGGTGTTTGCTTTGGTGGGTTTGCAATGTAACTGCCCGCTTTGCGGGCTTTTTTAGTAGGGGTGTGCGATGTCGAACGCGATTGGATCGCAGGGTACGATGGTGTCGATCGGTGATGGCGCCGACGGCTGGATCGAAGTTGGCGAGGTGACCAACTTCTCGGGGATGGATGGTCAAGCGAACGAGATCGACTGCACCCACCTGAAGTCCGAGGCCAAGGAAAAACGTCTCGGGTTGCAGGACTACGGTGGCGTGAGTCTGGATTTAAACCGGATCTTCGACGACGAAGGTCAGGCGGCGGCCGATGCGGCCAAGGCGAGCGGGGCGGTGGTGCCGATTCAGATCACCTACACCAGTGGCCATGTGCAGAGCTTCGACGCACTGGTGAAGGGCTTCTCGCACGAGTTCGGCGTCGACAACATCCTCAAGGGCAAGCTCGACCTGACGATTACCGGTGCGGTGACGACGACCAAACCGGTGCCGCCGGCGCCACCTGCACCGCAGGCCGTTGAGCCGGAGGTGACCGTATGAAGCCGCTGTCGCGTGAACAACTGCTAGGCACCGGCCGGGCTTCTGAGACCGTGCCGGTCCCGGCGCTGGGTGGTTCGGCCATCGTCTCGGAGATGTCCGCGCTCGACGCCGAGCAGTTCTGGCTCGAGGTCGCGGCATTGCGCGAAGCGGGGCGGCCGATGACCAGCGAGATCGAGGCCCGGCTGCTGGTGCGGTCTCTGGTCGACGAGCGCGGCGAGCGACTGCTGCACGACGACGATGTGGCCAGCTTGCCGGCGCATCTGTCCGGTCTGTCACTGCGCTTGCTGGCCGATGTGGCCTGGCGACTGAACACGCCACCACAAGAGGCGATCGACGCCGCAAAAAAGCCCTGACCCGGCGACCCTTCCTGCGCTTTGCCCACCGGCTGGCCCTGCAGCTCGGTGTGGCCGACGTTGATGCGCTGCTGGCGTCCTTGCCGGCCAGTCAGTTGTGGCGCTGGATGGCCTTCGACGAGCTGGAGCCGTTCGGCGAGATCCGCGCCGACTTTCGGGCCGGCATCATCGCGGCCAGCAACACCAACCTGCACCTGCCCAAGGGCAAAAAAGCGCTGTCGCCGCTGGACTTCATGCCCTTCCTGCAGCGGGATGACACCGAACCTTCACCGTCACCCGCATCCCGTTCCCATGTTGAAACCGGCCTGATGGCGCTGCTGTCCGGTGCCGGCCAGCGCGCCGAGGCCGTTCGCGCCGATCTGGAGAAACACCATGGCTGATCAGGGCCGCCTCGCCATCGACCTCGAGGCGAACATCGTCCGCTTCGAGCAGGGTCTGAACCGCGCCGAGCAGATCGCCCGCAAGCAGTCGCGGGCGATCGAGAAATCGCTCTCGGGCATCGACGTGGCGATGGCCCGCGTCAACGCCGACAGCGCACGCATGGCGTCGTCGATCGACAAGGTGTCGTCGCAGGTCGACGCACTGTCGCAGACGACGTCGCGCTACATCCAGCTTGCAGCAGGGCTGTTCGCCGCCGGCAAGCTCGAGGCGTTCGCGCGGGCGTCGGTGATGGCTGCGTCGCGCTACAACGTGCTGGGCACGGTGCTGCAGACGATCGGTCGGAATGCCGGCTATACCGCCGACCAGCTCGGCCATGTCGAAACCGCGCTGCAACAGTCCGGCATCAGCAAGCTCGAATCGCGGCAAGGCGTGGCGCGGATGGTGCAGGGCGGGCTCGACCTGTCGCTGGCGCCGAAACTCGCCCGCATCGCCCAGGATGCAGCGGTGATCGGCAATATGGGTTCGTCGCAGGCGTTCAACCATCTGCTCTATGGCATCCAGACCGCACAGGTCGACATGCTGCGCACCATCGGCATCAACGTCAGCTTCGAGAACAGCTACAAGGACCTGGCCAAGTCGATCGGCGTCACCGCCGAGAGCCTGACCGCGCAGGAAAAGACCCAGGCGCGGGTGAACGCCGTGATGCAGGCCGGCGAGAGCATCGCCGGCGCCTACTCGGCCGCGATGCAGGAGCCGGGCAAACACTCGGCTCGATGCAGCGGCTGGTGTCCGATTTGCAGGTGACGCTCGGCCAGGGACTGATGCCGCAATTCCGTAGCGGTATCGCCGCCGCGACACAGGGGCTGGAGGCGATCCAGAACCACACCGAGGGCGTTGCCACAAGTCTCGGTGCGATCGGTACGGCCTTGGCCGGGCTGGTGACCGGCCGCCTCGCCGGTGCTGCATCACGCCGGGTACAGCAGTTGGCCGCGAGCCAGAGTGCACTGCAGGCCGAACGCGACGCCATTCTGCAAACCGCCTCGGCTGCGACGTTTGAAGCCAACCAGATGGCCCGCGCCGCGGCTGTAGAACGATCGTCTGCCGAGAGCAAATACCAGACCGCGACCGCTGCCAAAACCCTCGCCGTCGAAGAACTGCAGCTCGCGCAGGCCGAACAGGCGCGCGTGGCTGCGCAATACGAACTGATCCGCTTCTCGCACGGCGTCGCGACTGCCGACGAAGCGATGGCCGCAGCTGCCGAGCGTGTAGCAGCAGCGGAAACGGCTGTCACCGCTGCAGTCGATGCACGTGCTATCGCGACGCAAACCCTCGGCACGGCAATCCAGCTGCAAAACCGTGCCGAAGTCACGGCAGAGGCCGCGACCCTCGGCTACGCCGCCGCCCAGCGTAACGCCGCCGCAGCAGCCGGCGCCATGGGACTGGCCTCGCGTGCCGCCGGCGCCGCGCTGAGCTTCCTTGGTGGCCCGATCGGCGTCGCCTCGCTCGCCATCGTCGGTCTGATTGCCTACTGGGACGAACTCAGCGCGGCGATGGGCAACGCGGCCTCGGAGGCCGAACTGTCGGCCAAGCGCATCCAGACTGCGATGGCCAAGTCGGACATGGCCGGCCTGCAGCAGGAAGCCGGCGCTGCACGGCGCGACTACGACCAGCGCAATGCCGCCTATGACGCATTCGCCAAGCGGGCATTGCGACCGGGCGAATACGGCTTCCAGAAGGAGTCCGATCGCAAGGCCATGCTAGCCGGGCTCGAAACTGCCCGCGAACGGCTGCTCGCTGCCGACCAGGCGGTGCGGCAGCTGAAGCAACGCCAACTAGTGACCGCCAACGCACTGGCCGAGACCGACAGCCGCAAGCACTTGGGCGATGGCAAATCGCGGCTGGCCGCGCAGATCGACCAGATGGCGAAGGAGACCGAAACCAAGGGCGAGAAGCTCACCGCCAAACTGGCCACGCTGAAACGCGCACTCGCGGACGGCGTGATCGACCAGGGCCAGTTCGACCGGCTCGCCGCGCGCGAACGCGCGATGTTTACGGACAAGGGCGCCACCCGGCAGGCCCACACCGCTGAACGCCGTGCCGCTGCCGCAAAGAAGAAGGTCGAGCGCTACCAGGCACTGATGGACGACCTGCTCGGCAAGACGCTGCACGGCGTCGACCCGCAGTACGGCGACAACCTCAAGCTGCTGCAGCACGCCTTCAGTCAGGGAAAGATCGGCGCCGCCGACTACCAGCGTGCGCTGCAGAAGCTGACCGACACCCAGACCGAGCTCGGCCGGCAGACGGTGCTGTTCGGCCAGCGCATCACCGAGGTCAAAGCCAACCTCGGCAGCGCCTTCGGCCAGCAACAGCTCGACTGGCAGTCGAATCTGCATACTGAAAACCTCTCGGCTCGCGCCAAGGAGATCGAACAGGGCCTGCAACACATTGGCCAGCAAGCGGTGAATCTCAAGCGCCGGCTCACCGAAGACGTGAAGCTGAACCTGATCGATCCGCAGAAGATGCAGGCCGGCCTCGCCGAGATCGACGCCATGGTCGCCGCACAGCAGCAGAAGTACCTGGCCTACCAGAACACCCAGCGAGCACAGGAAGCCGACGCAAGCAATGGGGCGAAGCAGGCACTGGCCGACTACGTGGCGGCCGGCGAGAATGCCTCAGGCTTGATGGAGCAGGCGTTCAACAGCGCCTTCAGCAGCATGGACGCGATGATCAACAAGTTCGTCACCACCGGCGAGTTCAGCTTCAAACAGCTGGCCAACAGCATCCTCGCCGACATTGCCCGCGTCGCCGAACGGATGGCCATGACCAAACTCTTCCAGTGGATGGGAATCAGTAGTGGCTTGGGCACCCGCATGACCGGCATCCCGGTGCAGGCCCACGCCAACGGCGGGGCGGTCAGTGGTGCTGGCACAGCGACCAGCGACAGCATCCTGTCGTGGCTGTCGAACGGCGAGTACGTGATCAAGGCGTCTGCGGTGTCGCGCTACGGCCGCGGCTTCTTCGACGCGCTCAATGCGGGGCGCTTAGCCAGCGGTGGCGCTGTAGGATCACTGCCAAACACACCGGCCGTCTCGGCGGCCTCGGGCTTTGCCGTGCAGAACAACGTCACGATCAACGTGAGCAGCAACGGACCTACCGACACAAGCAGCGACACCGACCTCGGCCGCACCCTGGCTGACAAACTGGTGCCGATGATCAACAAGGTGGTGCAGGACCAGATGCAGCAGCAGAATCGCGACAGCTGGCGCAACGGCGGCATCAACCGACAGATGGCCTCGAGGGGGAGAACCTGATAACCGACTTCACCTGGTCGCCGCAATACGGCGCCCAGCTCGACAAGACCCCGCGCACGCGCAGCGTGCAGTTCGGTGACGGCTACGAACAACGCCGCAACGACGGCCTCAACCCCATCCTGCAAAGCTGGACGCTGGGCTTCCAGCGCAGCAAACCGGACATCCAGCAGATTGACGACTTCCTCACCGACAAGGCGGGTATCACCTCGTTCAGCTGGCTCGACCTCGACGACAAACCAGTGCGCGTCAAATGCGCCAAATGGTCGGTCGTCGAGGTCGACCGGAATATCGCCAGACTCATGGCGGTGTTCGAGCAGGTGTTCGAACCATGATTCTTTAACGTTTAACTCACCGGCGGTGTGACATTCGCGACTTTACTGCGAATGTCATGACGTCCGTGTGCGGTGCCTTGTTATGAATTTGATCGCAAGTGGCGTTCGACTTTGTTTATTACGTCTTCCCCTTTTTCTAGAGTAACTGGAAATCCGCTAACATTTAAAATGTTGCTCTTTAATTTAATTGTCAGCTGCTCATTCTCTACAGTCAATTCAAAAAGCTCTGATTTCTCTCTGAGAATGGTTTTACAAAGCACTTTCATTTCTTGAGTATTGGCGCCAGTATTTAGTTTGGCCATTGCTGGGGCTGCGATAGATAGAAGTACGTCTCTCAATGACTCCGCTTCATTGATTTTTTCACCTTGAGAGGCAAATTTTATACATCTTGTCATTTCAGGTAGTATTGTTTCTAGCTGTGAGGGCGCTAAACCATCCAGGTGCTCAATTTCATCCACGGCGGCACTTGGCTTGCCCTCTGAAGTGAAGATGTCCGAAGATTGATAATATGACTCAATTGCACCTCTTCTTAGAATAAAGCAGCCAGCCAACTCTAACAAGTCTAATACAGCCTCCAGTCGATTCTTCATTACGAACCAAGCTTTATTTGAGGTTGAATCAGATAGCGTACTTTCGTTGTGGCTAAATAAAGTGCATAAAGCCGCCCTTCGTTTTGCTTTAACGTCCTCACTTCCCTCTTTATTTAACCAATATGGGTGAGTTGTCGCCAAAGGGGCGATGGCTTGCCATTCGTTGTTTACTAATTGGCAGAAGTCGTTATAGACGGAATTGGCTAGAGAGGTTGCCGAGGCAGCGCCGGATGTGGCTGCTTTTTGATCTGCGGCTATGCACCCATCAAGATAATGGTTTGTTAATTCTAGGCTATCTGCAAAAGCATCGGCATCCGCTAAAACCACAGGTGTTTTTCCCAGTAATTTCATAAATTTTGACACTACCGGCATTTGGCCTTTACCAATTACTGGCAATATTTGAGAGCCGGATGCTTCCAGGTGTAGCTCTAGTTTTTGAGACAAAAAACTAGTGAGGAGTGCATCTGAAGGCCCTTCAACCAATAGTGGCTTTTTACAAAACAAAGACAGCTTATGTTCTTGCCCTAGTCGCGCGACTAAAGCTTGCACTTTCTTGTTTTGAAGTGCACCTGATTCTGGGGGGATTTGTACGGGCGCAGTGTCAAGATCATGACAAAAAACTAAAGATAATAAATCTTCGCATTTTATAATCCTCAACATTTCTGTTGAGTGAGTGGCCATAACTATTATCTTTTTAAAGCCGTTTTCAGAGTAATGGCCAGCAGCTGAAATAATCTCATTTAGCAAGAATGCTTGTAATTGAGGGTGTAGTGAAACTTCAGGCTCGTCTAGAATCAAAGCGCCTACTTCATCATCGTAGAGTGCTGCTAATAATCCAACCAAATGAAGTAGGCCAGACGCTTCTCTACCTGACGAATATGGTGACCCTTCTTTATCTAATCTTGCAAAAACGACCCTTAGAGTGCCTGCATCCCATTCAATGATTAGATCTCTTTTGAATAGTTTTCTAAGGCGCTCTTGTACTTTTACCAGAATATCGGCTCGCTCTGATAGAGTTTGGAAGTCCCCATTTAAAGTTTCAATATAATGGCGTCTATCCAAGTCACCTTTGCTGCCAAAATTGGCTTGTTCATATAATATGTTGCCGCGTCTATGGCCGTCAAAATCCGAGCGGCTCTGTTCAAGCATCCCCATTCTTCCAGCAGAAATGAATCTTGTTTTTTTCCTTGGACATACTGAGAAAGCGAGTTTTTAATTGCTCTAAGTAGGTGTGTTTTATCACTGCCATTAGGTCCAATTAGTACTGTTAATCCATTTCGGATTGTAATTTCCCGATCGAAGCGTCCATTATGGCTTTGAATTGTGGTGTTCAGTACGAATGGGGAAGGCATGTTAATCCTTTAGATACATAACGGTAATTGGGCTGACGCAAGCGTCAGTACATGCAAAATCATATGGACGTTGTGTTTGTTGCATGGTCTATTGTGTTTAATCATGCTTTTGAGCCGGCAGTACGTACCTTCACCTCAATGATAACGACGGTGCTTGCAGCTGGATAGCGTTTGCTGACATCAGGCTGGTGGCTGTTGCCGCATTGGTGCGTATGCACTCGGCCATTGTGATGGTACGCGCCGTACTGGCAATAATCTGCTATCCACTCGGGGCGACTTCTTTTTTGGAGATGGCCATGAGCATTACAGGCGAACTGCAGGGATTCGACGCCGGTAGCTGGATCGAGTTGTTCGTGATCGAGCTGAAGGGAGAGGCGCCACTTCGGTTTCATGCCGGCACCAACGGCGTCGATCAGCCGGTGGTCTGGCAGGGCAACGCGTACGCGCCGTTCCCGATCCAGGCGACCGGGTTTGTGGTCGACGGCAGCGGTAATCCGCCGCGGCCGAAGCTGGTGGTGTCGAACGTTACCGGGTTGATGACCGAGCTGGCGCGGTCCTTCAACAACCTGCTGAACGCACGGTTGACACGCCAGCGCACCAAGACCTGCTATCTCGATGCGGCCAATTTTGCCGACGGCAATCCGGGCGCCGATCCGAACGCCCATTTGCCGGACGAGGTGTACTACGTGGCGCAGAAGACCAGCGAGAACAAGCTGCAGGTCGAGTTCGAGCTGGCCAGCGCGCTGGATCTGGACGGGCTGCAGCTGCCGCGCAGGCAGATCATCGCCAACCTGTGCCCGTGGCGCTACCGGGGCGAGGAGTGCAGCTACACCGGCGGTCCGGTCGCCGATGACGTCGACCAGATCACAAACGATCCGGCTGAAGACTGCTGTGGTAAACGGCTATCGAGCTGCAAGCTGCGTTTCGGCGAGAACGGTGAGCTGCCGTTCGGGGGTTTTCCCGGGGCGAGCAGCACACAGATGTACTGATGGGGATGGGATGAACGAGATCGATGCCGCGGTGCTGCATGCCCGCGAAACCTGGCCGACCGAGAGTGTCGGCCTTTTTTACGTCCGCGATGGCCAGCGGCACTACCGGCGTTGCACCAATGTGTCGCCGGTGCCGGGCGACCGCTTCGTGATCGCACCGGCCGAGTTCGCCGCGGTCGCGGCGCTGGGCGAAGTGGTCGCAGTGGTGCATTCGCATCCTGGCGCCAGCGGGGCGCCGTCGGTGCTGGATCAGGCTGCACATGCGGCCGGCGGGCTGGAATGGGTGATTGTCGGTTTGCCTTCAGGGGTAGATGGAGAGGCTGACTTGGTGACCTTGCCGGCGGTGTCGGCGCCGTTGCCGCTGCTGGGCCGGCGTTTTGTCCACGGCGTGACCGACTGCTACTCGCTGGTGCGCGACTGGTACCGGGTTGAGCTGGGCATCGGCCTGCCCGATTTCGTCCGCGACGATCACTGGTGGCAGCGGGGCGGCGATCTCTATCGCAAGCACTTCACCGAGGCCGGTTTCGCAGTGGTGGCCGGGCCACCGCAGCATGGCGATGTGCTGCTGATGCAGCTCGGCGCGTCGGTACCGAATCACGGCGCGGTGTACCTCTCCGGGGATCGTGTGATCCATCACCTCGTCGGCCGGCTGTCGTCGGTCGACGTGTACGGCAAATTCTTCAGGGAGCGAACCACCCATGTCCTGCGAAACCTTGCACGGCCTGCGCACGATCCGGTTGCTGGGTGAACTGGGCAACCGGTTCGGCCGGGAGCATCGTTTCGCCGTAGCCAGCCCGGCCGAGGCGCTGCGGGCGCTCGGTGCCAATTGCCCGGGATTCCGGGTATTTCTGAGTGACCCGGCCCGGCAGGCGGTGCGTTACCAGCTGCTGGTCGGCGAGACGCCGCTGGCCGACCTTGAGGACGGGCTGCAGCTTCGGCATGGTGCCCAAGTTACCTACACGATCGCCCCGGTGCTCGAGGGCGCCAAGGACAGCGGGCTCGGGCGGATCTTCTCCGGCATCGCCATGGTCGCGGCGGCGTGGTTTACCAAGGGGGCTTCGCTGTCCTGGGGCGGCTACAAGGAGGTCGTGTCGGCGGCCGGACTGGTCGGCTTTTCCGCGAGCATGGGCACGGCGCTGGTGCTCGGTGGTGTGGCGCAGCTGATCGCGCCGACGCCGAACTATGACCAGTCCGGTGCCGACAGCGAGGCGTCGAGCCTGTTCGCCGGTCCGGTCAATACCACGGCACAAGGCGGCGCGGTGCCGTTGCTGTACGGCCGGTTGACCGTCGGTTCGGCGGTAATCAGCGCCGGTATCCAGAGTCAGGACATTCCGGTATGAGCCACGTTTCTTCTTCTGGAGTTCGTTCGTTTCCGGCGCTCATCGGTGCCGGTGGCGACGATCCGCAGCCGGCGCAGGAGGCACCAAACACGCTGCGCAGTTGCGCCTACGCGCGGATCATCGATCTGGTCAGCGAAGGCGAGATCGGCGGCCTTGTCAGCGGCATGCAGTCGGTCTACTTCGACGAGGTGCCGGTGCAGAACCCGGACGGGTCGTACAACTTCAGTGGCGTGTCGTTCGAGTTCCGCCCGGGTACGCAGTCGCAGTAGGTGCTGAGCATCACCAGCGGTACCGAGCATGCGAGTTCGGTCGGGGTCGAGCTCAAGGCGGGCCAAGCCATCGAGCGTCGCATCGACAACACCGAGGCCGGCTCGGCGCGGGTGACCCTGCGAGGTCAACCAGTTGACCTCGCAGGACATGAGTTCCGGCGATCTGAACGGTACTTCGGTCGATCTGCTGGTCGAGGTCCAGCCGGTCGGCGGTGCGTGGCAGGCCGTACCGGGTGCCTCATCGTGGCACGGCATGCCTGCCACCGGCGCGACCGGCGCAAGCCGCTACCAGCTCGGTGTCGACTGCCGCGTGGCATCGAACCACACCCAGGCATCGAACGGCTCGGGCATGGTCGACGTGTCCGTCAAAACCACCTTCGTGATCTCGTGGCGGCTGAATGGCGGCGACTGGTATGTCGTGCAACAGCAGGAGCTTGGCCTGAACACCACGCTGGTCGTCGACGTGCAGGCCAATTCGGCCGACGTGGTCGATTTCTCTGTGTCGGCGACGGCCGCCGGGCGTTACACGACGGCGCCAAGTTGGACGATCAACTACGCCCAGGGGCTGATCGCCGACGGCCGGGTGACGATCTCGGGCAAGACCACCTCGCCGTATGCCCGCGACGTGTCCTTCCGCTTGCCCGGGGAAGGGCCGTGGAACGTGAGGGTCACCCGGCTGACCGCCGACAGCACCCAGGCGGCGCTGCAGGACAAGACCTACTGGCAGGCGCTGACCGATATCGTCGACGACAAGCTGCGTTATCCGAACTCCGCGCTCTGTGCGCTGGCCGTCGACGCCAGTCAGTTCAGCTCGGTGCCGACCCGCGCCTACGACCTGTACGGCCTGCTGATCCGCGTGCCGGGCAACTACGATCCGCTGACCAGAAGTTACAGCGGGCCATGGGACGGCACCTTCAAGATCGCCTGGTCCGACAACCCGGCCTGGGTGTTCTACGATCTCGTCACCCACCCGCGCTACGGATTGGGTGACTACGTCCCGGAAGCGCTGGTCGACCAGTGGGCGTTGTACGAGATTGCCCGGTACTGCGACGAACTCGTGCCGGACGGCTTCGGCGGTATGGAGCCGCGCTTCACCTGCAACCTCTACCTGCAGTCCCGGCAGGACGCGTATCAGGTGCTCTCGGATCTGGCCGGCGTGTTCCGCGGCATGGCCTACTGGTCGGCCGGCGGCGTCGGCTTTGCCCAGGATGCGCCCAAAGATCCGAGCTACCAGTTCACCAATGCCAACGTCGCCGAAGCCGGTTTCAATTACGCCGGTGCGCACCGCAACACCATCCACAATGCGGTGCTGGTGACCTGGAACGACCCGGCCAATCTGTGCAAGCAGGCGGTCGAGTATGTCGAGGACAGCGAGGCCATCATCGAGGCCGGCTATTTGCGCGAAGCCAACGTCGTTGCGATCGGTTGCAGCTCGCGCGGCATGGCAAGGCGGGTCGGCAAGTGGCTGCTGTACACCGAGCGCTACGAGGCCGATTCGGTCAGCTTCACCACTGGCCTCGAGGGCTGTTTGCCGCAACCCGGGGACGTGATCCGGATCTCCGACTGTTTCCGTACCGGCGAGCGCCGCGGCGGCCGGATCGGTCGCGACAGCACTGCCGAGCAGATCGTTCTCGATGCGCCGGTGACCGTCCCGGCCGGCACCTTGCGGTTGGCCGTCATTCTCGACGATGGCAGCCTGCAGGAGCGCGAGCTGCCGCCCGTCTTCGAAACCGAAACCCGAACCGTCATCCCGGCGACCCCGTTCGACCGGCCACCGGCGATCGGCAGCAGCTGGATTCTGGCCTCCGACGATCTGCTGCCCGAGCTGTACCGGGTGACCACGGTGACCGAGCAGGACGACGGCAGCTATCAGATCGAGGGCCTGCGCCATTACCCCGACAAGTACGCGCTGATCGAGGAGGACGAACCGTTTACGCTCCCCGACAGCGACAACATCGGCCTCGTGCCCGGACCGGTCGGGCAGCTGAGCTTTACCGAGGTGCTGTACGAAGCCACTGCCGGCAGCGTGCGCTCGAAAGTGCTGGTGTCGTGGTCACCGCTGCGCAACGACCTGGTGCGCGGTTACCAGTTGGCGTACCGGCGTGAATGCAACGACTGGGTGCAACTGGCCGAGACCGCATCGACCTCGCTCGAGGTGCTCGACACCGTGCCGGGCTGGTAAGACTTCCGCATTGTCGCGGTCAACGTCATCGGTGTGCGTGGCGCGCCGACCGAGCAAGGTGTCGAGCTGTACGGGCTGACGGCACCGCCGGCGCCGCTGGCCGGGCTCGACGTGTCGGCGCTGAACGGCGTCGGCTGGTTCAGCTGGCCGCAGTCGCAGGATCTGGATGTGCGCGTCGGCGGCTCGATCCGCTTCCGCTTCAGTCCCAAGTTGCAGTCTGCGAACTGGAACGAATCGGTCGACATCGGTGCCAACCTGCCCGGCGCGTCGACGCAGGCGCAACTGCCCTTGCTGGTCGGCACCTATCTGGCCAAACCGGTCGACGCCAGCGGCATCGAGGCGCTGGACGCCGTGCCCGTGTCGACCGCCTCGGCGGCGATCGCCGCCTACAACGCGGTCGAACGCTTCGACGCCGACCCGGATTTCACTGGGGCATGCACGAACACCGCGGTGATCGATCAGGGGGTGCAGCTCGACTCGGCGGATACGGTCGACGACTGGCCGGCGATCGACAGCATGGCCACGTGGGATAGCGGCACTGCCGGCGTTGCCACCGAAGGGGAATGGATCGGCAGTGAAGTGATCGATCTCGGCGCGGTGATGAGTTGTCGGTTGACCGCCGAACTGGCCTCGCTGAGCTGGGACGTGACCGACCTGGTCGACGCGCGTCCCGACGTCGACGCCGTGCCAGACTGGGACGGCACGATCAGCGATGCCAATGCGGCGTTTTACGTGAGCGTGAGCGACGACGATCCGCTGCTGGCCAACTGGCAGCCATGGCAGCCGTTCTTCGTCGGCGACTGGCGCGGACGGGCGTTCCGATTCCGCATGGTGCTGCAGTCGGCCAACCCGCTGCACAACGTCCGGGTGACCCGGTTCCGCGTCACGCTGGACATGCCAGACCGGCTCGAATCGGGCGAGGACGTGCCGATTCCGGCCGAAGGATGCCGGATCGATTTCAGTCAGCGCTTCCACAAGAAGCCTGCGCTGGCGCTGACGGTCCAGAACCTGCAGCCCGGCGAGTTCTACCAGACCAGTGCCCGCGATGCCGCGGGCTTTTTTATGCGCATCGTCGACGCAAACGGGCAGGGCGTCGCCCGGTCGATCGCCTGGATCGCCAAGGGCTACGGCGCCGAGGCGTGACCCCAAAACACCGCAACAAGGAGACCTCATGTCGCAACACGACCTGCAACTCGACAACCAGCCGGGTGCCGCCTTCCGGCAGGATCTGAACAACGCACTGGTGGCGCAGGCCTCGAACCAGTCTGGCAACAACGAGCCGACCAACCCGCAGCCGTCGATGTGGTGGGCCGATACCGGTACCGGGCGGCTGCGCCGGCGCAATGCGATCAACACCGAATGGCTCGACTTCGCACCGCTCGACGGTGGCGCACCGCTGGCACCCGAGGAGGCCGACGACCGCTATGTGCCAAGGGCAGGCGGCGCTGTGCTGAAAGCACCGCTGTTTCGCGCTGGCGCTGCCGAGCTGCAGGACCGCAGCGGTGTACCCGACGGGACCGACTGGAACACGCTCAGCGGGAGTGGCTATTACTTCTTCGGTAGCGATGCCAGCATGGCGACGATGATCAATGCCCCGGCGCTCCATGCCGGTTTGCTGCACGTCTACAGCTCAAGCGACGCCGGCACCGAGTGGGTGTTCCAGCAGTACCAGAGCTACGCCGACGACCGGATCTACCGGCGCCGTTTCTATCCGACCTCGGGCTGGTCGTACTGGTCGGCCGACTTCACCTCGTCGTATCCGCAGCCGATCCCCATTCCACCGAAGGAAGTGCCGGTCGGGATGATCGCGCCGTTCAACGTCAACCCGGGTACGGTGATCCCGGGCTGGATGCCGTGCACCGGTGGTGGCTATCCGGATCTGCGCGGCCGCTTCATTCGCGTCTGCTCGCAGGGCAGCGGCGTCGACCCGGAAGGCGATCGCGGTCCTGGTTCGGTCCAATGGTGCGATGTCCAGTCGCACACCCACAGCATCCCGGTACGTGAACGCGAAAGCGGTGGCAGTGGCGGCTGGGGTGTCGACTACCAGGGCGGCGGCCTCGAGAACACCTGGGGCGCGGGTGGCGCCGAAACCCGCCCGACCAACGTCAGCTACCCGCATTACTACTACACCGGCGTCGGTATCGGCCTGTGGACACCGCTGCAACTGAAGCACGCCGGCATCGAGCTGACGCCGTTGCTTGTACACCAGTCACACCTGCTCACCGGTGAGTACCTCGGCAAATACCCGGTCCAGCACGACCCGTTCAAAACGAAAGAACAGGGCGTGCTGGTACCACTGATTCCCGATGGCGCCACACTCGAGCCGCCGCCGGCCAGCAACGAGGAGGCCGGCTATTCGCAGCTGGCCGTGCTCGAGGCGGGGACTTGGAAACTGGTCCGCAACTGGCGGTCAACCACGCTGTGGCGCACCGCCAATGCCCAAGCCTACAGCCCGGGCAACTGGTCGCACGACCCGGACTGGAGCGGCTTGGGTGACTTGCCCGACTGGCTGACCGACCAGACACCGCCGGCCGATTACCCGCTGTGGAATGCCACGAACAGCGAATGGACCATCGACACGGTCGCCCAGCAACGAGATGCCGAACTGGCCAAGGCCAGACAGGACCTGCAGTCCTTTCTCGTGATGCAGGGCCTCGCGCCCGAAGTAGCGGCGCTGCTGTGACCGATAAACCGACGACCTCGCCACCGAGCCGGCCTAGCGCCGGCTTTTTAACGCCCGAAGGAAACGTCCCATGTCCCGACGACTGATTCCGCTCGTCCTGATTGCCGCACTGAACGGCTGCGCTTCGGCGCGCTACGCCGACGGCAAGTCCAGTACCTGGGCGATCGGTGACGGTTCCTGCGCCATCGTCCGTGCAGACGGCGTCACCGTCTCGGCCTGCGGCCGGACCAATGAAGAAGGAGAACCGGATGCGAATGCTGAGCTGCGCACTGCTGCTGGTCCTGACCGGCTGCGCCATCGCCATGACGAGTGAGGTCCAAAACCCGAATGGTCACGACGCCCGTCGCGGCTTCGCCATGAGCAACGGCTGCGTTCGCGCTGCCGGTGCATCCGGGCCTATCGCCTCGGCCTGTACCCGCAACCTGCACCCCTGAAGGAGTCCCCATGCAAACCGAACAGATACTGAGCCACCGCACCAATCTTGCCGGGCAGATGCTCAACTTCGCCGTCGCCTTCCAGCGCACTGTCGGCCTCGAGGGCGACTACTGGGATGACCCCGCCGGCGGGGCAACCCGATACGGCATCACCGAAGCCACCGCACGCGAACACGGCTACAGCGGTGACATGCACGACCTGCCGCTGACCACCGCCGCGGCCATCTACTGGCAGTCGTACTGGGCACAGTCCGGCTGCGTGTATTTCCCGCTGGTGCTGGCCTACCAGCTGTTCGACGCCGGCGTGAATCACGGCACGGGTACCGCGATCAAACTGCTGCAGCGTGCCGTCGGTGCCGACGACGACGGCATCATCGGCCCGCAGACACTCGACGCGACCAAGGCCATGAAACCCTACGACGTGGCGATCCTGTTTCTTGCGCAGCGCGAGCAGTACTTCACCGATTGCACCGGCTGGCCGGATAACGGTAAGGGCTGGTCGAGGCGGGTGGTTCAGAACCTGCAGTACGCGCAGCAGGACGTCGCGCAAATTAGAGGGTGATGTGCAAAGTACCCCCTGTATGCGAGGACTTTTTGTAGGGTGATACTTGGAGGAATCTGGTGGAGCAGTGAATGCTTAAGTGCTGGCTTCGACCGTCGCCGTCTCCGAGCTCCTTGGACCGAGACTAGGCCTGTGCCTTGCCTTCGTCCCGCACCATCAGTAGAGAGCTGCCGTGCGCGCTCTCCTTGGTTATCGTGCCGACCTCGACGAATCCGAGCTTCCCGAGCACATGGCGCGAAGTTGCGTTCCAGTCCCATACGTTGGCCCGCAACCGTGGAAAACCCGATTCCCGCATGCATGTGATAACGGCACGGCCGGCCTCGGTGGCAAGACCGCGGTTATGCATTGCGCGGAGCAGCTCGAACACCAGTTCGGGATCGGCCGGATCACCGTTGGGGTCGAAAACCACTCCGCAGTACCCGATCACTTCCTCTGTCTCGCGCAGCACCACAGTGAGCAGGCCGGGTCGTTCGCGCTCGCGTTCCTCTCGGATATAACGGACGATATCATCGACGTTCGGACGGCCGTCTGCGTCGATCCGGCGATGTGGCGGAGCACGCTCGTCGCGCTCCGTCCATAGCAGTCGGAACACGACTGCATCGGTATCCTTCTGCGGACGCAGAGTCAGACGCTCAGTCGTCAGTGACTTCTGCGGCGAGTCCGCAGGCATGACGTCATCCTCGTAAAAAGAGTTCACTACCGTAGATGGGGTAGATGAACTTCTTACTCATTTTAAGGTTGTGGGAAGGGCGAGCTCCTGCTCGAAACCCTCCCGCGCGGCCACCGCTAGGCGAAACGCCAGTTCGTTACCATACTTGCGCACTGAAAAGTTGCGCGTGCGCATCGGGGAGATGCCCTCCGGTGTCCGCGCCTGCCAGATCGGATGCGTGACCAGCCGGCCGTTACGCACGCGCTTCATCGCCTGCAGATATACGCCGGTGCGGCCCGAGCTGTTATTGATTCGGTGTTTCCGGGCATGGTCGAGTTTGCTGTACGGCGGGTGCTCGGCCAGGATCTGATCCCGCCACTGCTGCGCGGAGACGAGGGCTTGTGCCTCGCCGCCGTGCAGGTGGTGATAGAAGCGTTTCTGATGGGTCTTGCATTGCCGTTTCAGTTGCACGCGCCAGAACGGTTTGCCGTCTCGTTCAAGCGCAGTGATGAGATGGAGCGCCGACGGTGGATTCATCGGCTCACGACCGTTGCTACAGTGTTCATTCATCGGCACGAATCAAACCATTCGGATATACGTTCACCCCAATCCAACTAGTCGCCAACTGACAGGCTCGATCTGCGACGTCGTCTTGCCCTTGAACACGCTGGCCAGACCACTGCGCTGGCGCTCCACGGTCTGCATCGGCAGCGGCTCACCCTTGGTAAAGTGCCGGGTGACGGTCAGTGCGTTGACGTTCGGCTCGTCGGGCCAGATGACTTGCCACATGCCGCTTTGCGGACAAGCGTCACCGCTGCGGCAGAGCGTGCCGAGCGCGACGGTGGGGGCCGTCGGTTTGGCCGGTTCGGGGTCGGCTTGGCTGGTCTTTGCCGGCTGAGCCAAGGGGCGACCGGTAACCGGGTCGAGGCCTTTGGCCTTGGCCATTTTTTCGAGCAGGGCTTCGCTGGGTTTTTCGGGTGGAATATTCGCTTCGAAATCTACGAGCCACTTGAGCTTGCCGTCCCAAGGAGGCAGCTTGGCCGGCGGCAAGGGCACGATGTCGTCGAGCTCCGGCACCGACGGATGGGCGTAGGAATAGTCGCTGAGAACACTCCAGATGGCTTTATAGCGTCGGCTGCGCTCTTCATCCTTAGGCAACGCCAAGTAGTAGATTTTATCGTCGGGAGGCGTGCCGGCAAAACCGGAATCTAAGCGTCCAGCTCCCGATTCATTGCCAGCCTTGGCGGCCAGATGAAAGAACTTGACCGCTTCAGAGTATTTTTTTTGGTTTTTCATATAGATGCCGTAGCTTACCGCGGCTTCTCCATGTCCCTGCTCGCCGGCACACTTTGTCATTTCCCGCCCGACAGTGTAGGCGACGTCCGAATCTAGGTCGGTCAACTTGTCGCCGACGAAATACTGCGCATCCGGATCGCCCAAGTCGGCTGCCTTGCGGTAGTACTGCCTGGCCAGATCGCTGTCTTGCTTCACGCCATAGCCGCGACCAAGGTAGATCGCCATGTCGTAATACCCACCGGGGATACCCCGATCGATCAGCACCTGAGTCAGGTCGATGGTTTCCTTGGCCGGATTATCGCTGAAGGCATGCCCTTCGCCGATCAGCTTGCGCAGCTCCAGGTTGGCCTTGTAATGGCCGTGGGCGGTGGCGATCCGGTACAACCGCTCCATTTCTGGATAACGAGTTGGATCTTCCTTCTCGACCTGATTCTTGGTCAGCCAGCGTGCATAGCGGTACAGCTTGTCGGCATCCGGGTCGAGCTCGGGCAGTTTCTGGTGAACGCAGGTAAAGGCCAGCTTGGCTTCGGCCTCGGAGGCGTTGAACATCGGTTTTATCTCCTTCGGCGCTTCCTTGCAGGCATTCAAGCCCAAACACAATGCCAACGTGAGCAGGGTCGGTTTAATCACTGTTGCTCCGTTCGATCGAGGTGCGGACGAAGCCGCGCAGTGCGGCGACCGGACTCTGCCCTGATTTGGGTTTGCCGGCTTCGGCGTTTTCTTTGATCAATTCCGCCCAAACTTTGAACTCATCTTTGAAATTGTCCCCGCCACTTCTTCTATTGGAATGCATCCCCCACAGCTTCTTGCGCAATGGCGTAGCGACCTCGGGGCGATCAAGCAGCACGTTCATCTCGCTGTCGACTTCCATGCTGCGGGTATTGATGTTGGCCGAGCCGATGGTGGTGAAGGCATCGTTGACGATCATCAGCTTGGCGTGGATGTAGGTCTCCAGCCAGTTGCCCGCCGGCGAGTCCGGTGCAACGAGGGTGCAGATGTGGGTTTTGAGGCCGGGCTGGTCGACTTGGGCAATCGGTTCATCCTGGCCTTTCTGCACGGCATCGAGCCGCTCTTTCGCCTTTTGCTCAGCGGCCTTGGCCTGCTCGTAGTCGGCCTTGGCCTTGTCCAAATCGGCTGCAGCCTTGGATTTGGCATTGGGAATTCGTAGCTGGGTGTAGTTGTTCATTGCCCCTTGGGCCATGACCACCCGCTGTCTTGCCTGTCCCAGCTGAGCCTTGGCGTCGTCGTACTCGTTGGCGCGCGTGACGCCCGGCACTGTATCGCTCCGCCCAAGGCTCTCCATCATCCGGTGGGTATTGACAGTGCCTTTGCCGACGCCGGCGTCGGTGGAGTTGGTGACAACGAACAGGTAGATCGGGGTTTTCCGGCCGTTGTCCTTCTGCTGTTTGGCGGCTTTCTTGATGGTTTCGGCCAATGGCGGCCAACGGAAATACTGGTTCTCGATGTAGATGTACGAGGTGACGTTGTTGACGGCCTGGTAGTAGGCCTTCTTGATGTCCTGTGCCGGTGGCTTGGCCTGCGGCTGTGTCCGTAGCGCCTGTACCTTGGCAGGAACGCAGTCGCTCATGCAGTTGCCGCCACGCACGAAGCGCGGTTTGTAGTCCTTGAACTTGGCCGGGGATAGCACTTCGCCTGTTTCGTTTTTCCAGGCAGCTGAGAAGTTGAAAAACACATCGCCGACGACCGGGCCGGTCAAGCGGGTCGAAAAATCTTCGCGCGGCCCGACGATACCGTTACGTCCCCGCCGAGGATCGGTGTGCCGTGCGTGGTGGTGGTCATCGGTATCCCAGTACTCGTCGAGCATGTTGTGGCCCATGATGAAGGCCAACGATTGCTCAGGATCGTCATAGTCGACCAGAACGGTCTTTTGATGGTGACTGGTCCCCCCCGCCAAGGCCGCCTTGGTGGACCTTTTGATCCCTTTGTCATCGTGCTGCATTTTGTAGATGTCTTTCCGCTCGCCTGCGGAGAAACCACGGCTGTAGAAATGTAGGTTCTGCGATGACTTCTGACCGAGGAGATTGGCGCGAATGGCCTTCTTCGTTTCGTCGGACGCGCTTTGATCGTCGTCGTAGCGGTGATACCAGTCGACGTCATACTGGTACTGCGCGTCGGTGGCGAAACCTGGGCGATCATCTTTACGGATGTCCCAACGGCCTGGCGTGTTGGATTCCCCGACGGTTGCCTCCATGCCCGTGATATTGGCCGGTGCCGAAAACGCGGCCGTCGCTGGCACGTATTGCAGCGGATTGACGGCTTCATAGGCAAAGCACAGTACTCGGACTTTGACGCCTTGCGCTGCCTTGCGTTCGAGCAAACGACCGATCTGCGTCGGTACCGGCCCTGGCAGTCCCGGGTAACTGACGGTGTCGCTGCCATTGCGAACGAAGTACATCGACGGCTGGAAGCCCCAGCAGATGATGGAAACATTGCGTTTGGCGCGGGCAATGGCTTCGTGAACCGACTTGAACGCCGTTTCACCGTTCACCAGAACCTGGATGCCCGCCTCGTGTGGGTAGTATTCGCCCGCTTGCAAAAACCACGGCAGGGTACACGTCGCCGCAAGGGGGCGGTCTTGAGATACCGGTGTTTTAACGGCTTTGCTCATCCTTGCCCCTCCGCCTCGCCACCTGCAGCATTGAATAACTTCGCATAGCGCAAGCGAGCGTGATCGTCCGGCTCGACCCGGCCTTCTTCCGGTGCGCTACCGCCTTCAAATTTATGGAAGCCGCGGTTCGCTTGATCGCCTTTCTCGGGGTCGGACAGCGAACTGACCACAGGAATGTCGAACTTCACACCGTTGGCGAGCTCCAGCGTGTATTTCTGGGTAATCACTTCATGCATGACCGACAATGCCGCGGATTCGTCCATTACGCCTTTCTGTACTTCGGCGCCGTCGGCAAGCAGGGTAAAGGGCATCCCTGCCCAGTGTGTGCCGCCACTGATCGGTGATTGGCCAAGCGAGAGATTTATGGGCTGCTTGTACGCGGACTTCGGGTAGTCCGGATGCGCTGCATTCATGCTTGCTGGCCCATCTAGGCTATGGCTTGCGCCTTTGACATCGATCTTGCCTGGTGCATGGATCTCGATATTGCCACCTTTGATCCGGATATAGGCACCGCCTGCGGTCAGCAGGATTTCTTCTTTGGCTGCGCAGAACACTTTCTGGTTGGCAGTTTCGGTAATGTCCTTCGCTGCGTTGATCTCGACGTTGTCGCTCTGCGCCTGCACCTGCACCTTGCCCTTGGCGGCGATCAGCTTCAGCGCGATCTGGTCCTTTACGCCGGCGACGAACAGGCTGATGTGTTCGCC
>NZ_BMYO01000003.1 GCF_014652315.1 Jeongeupia chitinilytica
ACGATGTCAGGGACGCTCAGGTCCTGGAACACCCGGCTGGTCTTGCGGTGCCGCAGCAGCGCCAGCGGCGGTTCGATCGTCAGGCCGTAGCGGGCAAAGCCGCCGTCCGAGCCCAGCGATTTGACCCTGGTGACCACTCCGGTCAGCACCTGCGTCCCGCCGTCGGCGGTGTGGATGTCGACCTCGACCGCCAGCCCGAGCAGCGACTTCAGCTCCAGCCCGGCATCGGCCGACAGGCACTCCAGCGTGTACAGATAAGGCTTGCTGAGTTCAGCCTCGCCCTCGAGCACATGCGGCAGCAGCGTCTCCGGCACCGGTCCGCGGCCTTCGGCGAAGTGCAGCGACAACAGGCGCTGGTCCTGGTTGAACGCGGCGGCGAATGACGCGAGCAGGCTGGTGAGGTCCATCGGNGGAGTAGCCCCCATTTAGCGTAAGCAAACCGGTCGTGCGATCAATTTTGACTTTCGGCTTGTTCAGGAAATTCAGCGCCAGGACGCCGGTGATTTCCTTTTCACCCACGAAGGGCTGATCCATCGTGAGCCATCCTTCGTGCGCGTTGTTGAGGCCCGGCAACATTTCCTGCGGGATCTGAAAGCGCACTGCGTTGCCGTTGATTTCAACGGTTGCAGCACCGCTGAAGGTGCGATGGCCCGAGGTGTTCGTTACCGTCATCTTGGAGTGGTCGTTGCCCTTGCCGCCGAGCTCGGTACCGACAGAACTCTGGTTTTCAGTGACGGTACCAGAGCCTTGGCATAGCAAGCGGACAGTACTGTCTGCGAGGCTGGCTTGGGCGGCAAGAAGGGCAAAGGCAGATAGAACAACGGGGGCGAATTTCATCTGAACACCGGTCTCTGTCGAATGGATGGTGTCCATTATTGAACAAGAGCGGGATGATGAAAGGGCAATAAATACCGCGATGGCATAAAGTCAGCGGCAGTCATCTCTGTCGGACCGGATGGGCGCGCGCAGGATCTTGAGTGTTCGGGGAGGGGGCTGAGGTGCCCTTGGTGCGTCAGCTTTCCGGGGAGTTATTGGTGCGCTGGACTATTTGAATAACCCAGTTACCGTTCTATCACCCGACGGGCTGTGTTGGATGGCCCGGAAAGCCTTGCAAAAACAGGTGGCGGAGAGACGAGGATTCGAACCCCGGATAGGCTATTAACCAGATAAATATTCTTATAATAATCCAGTAAAAACAAAGTGTTGGGTCGTCTGGCTTGGGTCTTTCGGATGTGGCGCGAAAGCTCATAAGTCATTGATTTTACAGATGGTGAGTATTTGCCAGTGACCCGGTTAAGGGGGGCGCTGCTGGGGCATAAGTGGCTAACGCTGGAGATAAGCGGTGCGCAGAAGGCGCATCAGCTGGAGCCGCGGGTTAGGCCATTTTTCGAAGCGCATGCTCTATCGCTTAAACCAATGCTTCGGATATCGACCGCGCTGGGCATAAAACTTCACGTCTTGAACAGTCATAGCGCCGAACCAGCGCATAGGGAAAGTAGATAACCAAGCAACGGCCATTCCGCTAACGTAGACAACAAGCGGAACGCTAAGAAGGGTAAGCGCGACCCAGACCACGCCGTTCGCCGATCCTTGAATCCGGGCGTTCCACGACAAGCCTAGCCATGATGCAAGTAGAGTTGCAACGAACATCATCATCAGCAGAGAAGTGGCCAGGGCGAGGAGACCGACAGCACTGGTCATCCAGTAGTACTTGCGCTGCAGACTGGAAGTCGCCTGCGCGTTTGCGAGCAGTTCTCGGATGATTTCCATGTTGGGGTGAAGAGCTCGAATGAGCCTAACGTAGCTATGGCCGGCGACCAAAAATGGGTGCGTAGAGAGCGTAGTGACCGAGCCGACGCCCTTGGGCTTCCGTGCCGATTGACTTGTTAGACGGCTCTTCGAACCAGTCGCGCATGATCGGTGTACGTGAACGTGAGGATGGCTTCGCCATCCGCTTGCACCTGAAGTTTGCAGTCAGCGACGCGGCCGGTCGAGCACCAAAGAGCCCGAAAGCACAGATAGTCGCCCGAAACTGACACTTCACTCACATTGGCCGTTTCGCCATCGCTCGGATCCCGGGCCGAGACCACCAGCGCACCTCCGCGCTCGTCAACGGTGTACTCCACCTCCGCGGTGTATTCGTCTGGACCAACCCACGTGCCGATGAAGCGGTTCATAGCACCTGCCGTCTAACGTTTGAAGAGACGGGCCGGCTTTAGCCGGTCCCGGTTGACTGAAGTGTTAGGCTCTCACCTTTGGGCGGTACGCAACAATATTCACTACGCCCTTTCCTTTGAACTTGGTCATTTCGAATAAATCGATTTTTGCAATTAAATCAGGTACTTTTGTTGCGCCGTAAGTTCTGGGGTCAAAATCTGGCTTTACGCGTTTCAACAGCCCGCCGACTGGAGCGACGTTAGCCCAGTCATTGCCGTCATCTTCTTTATATTGCTGCCACCCAGAGAGTAAAATTTCGACAATTTCTTGAGGGATTACTTCTGTTTCTTGTTGTTGTAACGACTCGCCTTGCTGCGGGGCTACTTGTACAACTCCTACATCATCAAGATTTTCTACAAAAATGAAATCGTCACATGAATTTCTGAATGATAGAGGTGTTTTTTTCTCGCCAACACCAAAAACATAAATCTCAGATTCTCTTAGGCGCGATGCGAGTTTTGTAAAGTCACTGTCCGAAGAAACTATAGCAAATGCATCGTACTTGTCCGTGTAAAGCAAATCCATTGCGTCAATAATCAGGGAAGAGTCTGTAGAGTTCTTTCCTGTTGTGTAGGCGAACTGCTGAATTGGCTGAATGGCCATTTCATTTAGTACTGTCTTCCAGTTCTTCAGATACTCACTTGACCAATCGCCGTATGCTCTCTTTGTGATTATGTGCCCGTGCTTAGATATTTCATTAAAAATTAATCTAACTTTTGAATGCTGTGCATTGTCGGAATCTAATAGAACGGCAATTTTTTTCTGATCAGTTAAGTCTTTCATATGCAGTTCCTTGTGCCTGACGCTTGAAGTTAGTGGCCAGTTTTAAGCCGGTCCCGGTTGGTTTAAGTATGAGGCGCTGCTGCGCGTGCTAGGACGATCAACTAATATCTTGATCTTTACACATGTGACGATGCGGATTGCGTGCGATGTGCTTGATCAGGCGTCAGCGAGCGCATTAGCGAAATCAGGCCAGAAAGTGACGGCTGCTTCGACGTACCGACGCAGGTCTGTTTCACGTAGAAATATGTCGTCACCGGAGAGCGGCGAATAAATGCGCGGTCGATAGTAGAGATTTGGGAAGTCGAATTTTTCGAGAGCGGGAGGCTTGAGCAAGGCGGGGTACTGCGTCTTGACGATCTCTGCCGACGTGCCATCAGCGTGCTTGACTGTGTTCGCGACATGTTTGAGTTCATCAATGATTGCCCAACTCGGCAGAGCCTTCAGTTCAACGCCCTTCAATGAAAGGCGCTCTTTTAGGACATTGATGGAAAGCAACTTCGGCTCATGTTCTTCGGTGGGATGAAGTACTTCCCGGCGATGGAATGCGAGCAGTTGCTGTTCCCAAGTGTGATAAAGGATTGGGGCAAATGCATTCAACAGGGTTTGACGCACGGCGCACATCCCTAAGTAGTGCTCTAGTGCTTCTTCGTGTGCCATCTCCGCTGGCCACGCAGGATCGCAGTCCTCGTCTGCGGGCATCTGATTAAAACGATCAAATGCTACCTCCTGTACACGATCGGCTTCCGCCGCCAGATCACCTAACGAGGGCAACAGGCGCTCTTCGAGAGTCTGATGGAGCCGCCGAAGATGCGGGATGAAAGCTTGTTGGAAGTGGCGGGCCCAAAACTGGTGGTTGTGCATGGCTTTCGATGCCTAACGTTTGAGTTAACGAGCCGGATTTAGCCGGTCCCGGCCTAACTAAGCTGTTAAGCGTATAACTAATGCGCTAACGACCATAATGTAATAAATATCCAGTAAAGCGCTGTGGAGGCACCAAGAAAAATAAGTGACCACAAGGCAAAGGCTTGAATTTTGGGAACAGGGGGGCTGGGAACGATATTGATATATCTGGCGCTAGCCTCATCTGACTTGCAATATGCGTTTATTTGACTGTGCGTGATTGGTGGAGCGTATAAGTATGAAATATTAATTTGCTCGTCTGGAACTAAAGTCGGTATTAGTATTTCTGCAGTCCCATTGCTACCATTTTTTAATTCATGATCTAGCTGGGGGTAAAGTTGATAACTTGCTGGTAAATGGTTGTGGCCAATTCGCACATTGTGCGCAGTCTTCTTGCCGGCATTTCGCACTACAATGCTGTGCGTATTTATAATATGGGTGGTGTTTTCATGGATTAAAGGAATGGCCGAGGCGTGTACAAGATAAGTTATTAATTTGGGCCTTTCTTCAAGATATTTTTTAATCACAAACCCAATAATGGCCGTCAATATCGGGGCCAGAATTTTAACAATAACATCTAAATTCATGCTCGAATCCATGTGACGCGCCTAACGTTTGAAACAACGGCCGGCTTTGGTTGGCCCCGGTTGAGTGACGGGTCGGTGTTTACGAAAATAGATTTTCTGCAAATTCGGGACGGAAATATTCATTGCTGTTTTTCTTTGTTGTTTTTAACATTCGCATGGCGATGTCATAACGGTCATAATTCTTAACTCGATGAGTTTCCGAGAAATGTGATTCAGGGAAGAAAACATCACATTCAGCGCAATAATAGCGAGCGGCATCAGACTCACTTTGATCGCCGTGAATGTAGTAACGCTGCTTTTGAGGGGGCGCCATAAGCTTGCTCTTGAACGTTAGCGTTTGTGATAACGGGCCGATATTAGCTGGTCCCGGTTGCTTGAAGTGTTAAGTATCGACTGCTGTATTTGTAATGCCTTCAATTTTTGGTGAAATACCAAACTATCAAGCTTGATGCTATACCAGTAAGCAGGCCGACTACGATACCTTCCAAAAGCCCGCGCCCACGGCCTTTTGCAGATGCTCGTGCCAGCATGCGAGCAAAGGCTTCCTCTGGAACTTTTATCAAATCTTCTGCTGCAGCCCGATCCTCTCGAAGTCGCGCGATCTCAAATTGCAATTGATCTGACTCTTTCTTCGATTTAGTTGCACTTTCCCGCAGCTCACCTACAGCAGCGACTGCTGCGTGAAGATCTGCTTGTATCTCTGCTAGTTTTTTTATTCGCTCATCGGCACTAGGTTCAGCTTTGAAGATTCGAGCGAATCCATCGAGCCCATACATCCGTAAGAGTTCTTGCGCGAGTTTTGAAGTTATGACTTCGATGGAGAGTGACAAGATGGCTTCCTTAATGCCTAGCGTTGTTTACATGCCATGGTACATATAGAAATATTGCGACATCTGTCGGATAACACGGCCGACAGTCGTCTTTTCAAGTGTTCTTTGTGGCTGCAATGTTCTGTACTTTCCAGCATAAATGCACTCTGCAGGGAGACTGGCAATGTTATTGGACATGTCGGATAACCCTGCAAATACACCACGACCAGGTTTGCTGTAGCAGGTGTCGGACTGCCTGCGCTACCGTCCTTGCAACCTGGTACCTGAAAAAGCTTACATCCGTATGGTAAAATACTTTATCAGATTTAATGGTGTACGCAATCTGCATGTAACTGGGCGACAGGAGGTGTGTTTTCTGACTCATCGGGCTGTAGGGCGGGGCGTACTGGTGTCGATGCCATGCCGAGCGCTGTCGGTGTTGCTGAAGCAGTCAGAGATGGTGCCTGCCGGCGCATGCGATTCAGTCCTTGCGTTCCAGCGGTGAAACGCGCTCTGCTTTTCTGCGATAGATGCGCTTTGTCGTATCGATGCTGGTGTGCGAAAGCAGGGCTCTGGCGTGATCGACGGTTTCAGCGTCGCTGGCGACCTTGGCCCGAATGTCGTGCTCGTTGAACCGAACTGTCACTTCCGTTTCGGACATGACGCGATCCATGAAACCGCGCCACAGGGAGTCCCAGCCACCGGCGCGGCCGGTTTGTTCATTGACGTAGCACTCGCCGCGGCGATTGCAGAACAACCAAGGCGACCTGGCATTCGGCCGTGCAGCAATGGCATCCAGTACGACGGCACGCAGGGTCTCGGTCCAAAGATAAAGTGTTCGCTTGCCGGTGCTCTTGGCTGTCTTGTGCCGTTTGATCTCGATGCCCTCCGCATTGAAGTCGGGCAGAGGTAAACGTAGCAAGTCACCGCGTGCCATGCCGGTCAGCAGCTTCAGGCGAATGTAGGCTTGCGCGGCCAGCACGCTGCCTTTTTTCCGCTTGCTCTTGATCGACAGGCAGGCTTCGATTTCCCAGTCCTCGACATAGCGATCCCGGGGCTTCTCGCCGGCGAGACGAACCTCGCGCGCGAAGGGGTGGCGCTTCATGAAGCCCCATTGAACGGCCATGGTGAAGGCGTGCGACAGGACTTCAATCTCTCGCATCGCGGCTGTCCTGGCTTTGACTTTCAGGGGCTGGCCGTCCGCACCCTTGATCGTCTTGGTTCGTGCGTCGACGTAGGTGTAGATGTGGTGCGGCTCGATTGCAGAAAGCGGCCAGGCGCCGAAGGTTTTACGCAAGCGGTTGATGGCAATCTGGTTCTGCGTTTGAGTCGTCGTGGCTTTGGTCGGTACGACTTCGAGTGCGTACCGATCGAGCAGCTCGCCTATGTTCGCCGCGGCGTCGAGCGTACCCAGCCGATCGGCCCAAGTGCGATAGGCTTCGGGCAGGTTGGCGCCCAGGCGGAATCGCTTCTTACCGTCCCAAAGGGCTTCGAGGCCGGGCGGTACACGGTAGAAGTAGGCGCCGTGGTGGTGCTGCCAGCGGGCAGGCAGCCCCTTGTTTTCTGCGTTGCGCTTCCGGGCCATTACAGGGTGCTCCGGTCAATCTGGTAGACCTTGGCCCTTTGGCCGGGCCGTTCAGCCCCGCCGAGCAAGCGTTCAACGTGCGCACGCAGCACGATGACGCTGCCGTCCGGTCGAATTCGGTGCTCGATGCCGAGTGATTTCAATACGGTCGCCTGCGAAGTGCGGCGAACCCGGTTTGTAAGTTCTTGCAGTTCGGCCTGGCTGAGAAATAGCTTCGTAGACTCGTTGATTGGCGCGCTCATGATGTGCCTCTTTGGTTGTCGGCAAGCCCAGACCTGGCGGCCCAATTCGAAGGGCGCGCTTGTCGGTTGCTGCCGGTGTTGTTCCTCAGCACTGATGACGGAGAGGCTGCGACGCCCGGGTGCTCCGGGTATCGAATCGCGCTCGCACGATTGGTCGGGGCGGAAGGCCTGATCCGAGCCGGGCCTCCGTGTTTCGAATGAAAGAACGACTCGCAAAACCTTCCCAAAGGCTTACGTTTTGCGAAGTTGGATGCCACGTATTGACGAGTTCTGCTGTGATTGGTAAGAAATATGCGCAGCAAACTTACATACACTAAAAAAATACGAGGCAAAAAATGGCACGTTATACCGTATCGGCAGACCAGATCCGGGTATGGATTTCCAGAAGAATCAACGAGCATCCGACTCTTGTTGCCAAAGGTGGGTACGTCAGGGTGCCGCTGCCCTATTGGTGTGATGCGCCACCCAATGAATGCAACTGGCATATTTCGTACTGGTATGACGTCACCGGGTACGAAGAAATTGTTGCATCCGTGTTGCAAGAGGCTCAGTCGCGATTCTCGCTGGTTGTCAGCCCCAGTGAGAGCGTCATCCGTATCCACGACTAAGGGGTGATAGGCCGGCCCGGGTGGATACGCTTGGGCCGGCTCGCGTAGTTCTGAGGCTGCGCGTGGGTAGGCATGTGTTCATGCTGCAATCCTCTCAATCTCGAAGTAGGGCAAATGCTGCTGCCGCCACTCGTGGAACTTGGCTGTTGCCAATGGCTTTAAGTCGGTCCACCCGATGGGTCAGCCCATCAGCCACTCGACCCAGTCCGGGTTCAACTGGCCATCGTCCGAAGCCATGACGGCACGGTCCAGCCTGTCGTTCTCCCGGCTCGCACCGGTCTTGCGGGTGCTCGAGCTGCGCGGCGTGTCGTGCAGCGACCTCGAGGCGCACACGCCGGACAAGCGGCAGATCATGTGTGCCGGATCCTTCGGGCAGCCCGTGTTCACCCGCGGCGAGCTGGCCAGCGCGCTCTCAAGCTACGTGGCGCGCGCCGCCGAGAAACTGCGCAAGCAGGGCTCGGCCGCCGGTGGGCTGATGGTGTTCATCCGTACGAACCCGTTCCGCCCAAGCGATCCGCAATACAGCCCGGCGGTAACCGTGCCGCTGACCACGGCCAGCGACGACACGCCGTTGCTCAAGCGTGCCGCGCTGTGGACGCTCGACCGGATCTTTCAGTCAGACTACCGCTACGCCCAGGCTGGCGTGATGCTGACCAACCTGCAGCCCCGCGACACCGCGCAACGGCATCTGTTCATCGAAGACAACGTCGACCCGGGCAAGCGCACCGCCCTGAATGCAGTGATCGATCAGGCGAACCGGCGATACGGCCGCGGCTCGCTCAAGCTGGCCAGCGCCCTCGACGACAAGGGCTGGAAGATGAAGCAGGGGAAGGTGTCGCCGAACTGGACGACGGTGTGGGCGGATGTGCCAGTAGCGCGCTAGGGGCTGTTTCGGCTTGGTGGTGGGGGGGGCTGTAAAGGCGATCGCAGGCGAAGCAATTGCCTAAGGGATTTTGGGCTGACATGCTTCATGTGGATAACTACGAATTGTAGAAGCTTCTACAGCCGCGTCGGCGCAAAGTCGTGTGGTTACTTCATTTCCAGATTCTTGGTCACAACTTGGCGCTTTTTTGCATGAAGTGCTCGTGCATTTCGACGGTCAAGAGCTCGATACGCTCGGTCAACTGCTTGGTGAGCTCTGTCAGCTTGGTATTTTGCTGCAGCAATTCCAGCACCTGTGCCGCGTTCTGCGCGGCAATCGCCTGCCGTTGTTCGTTGGCCGCCGCGAGCGCCTCTCGATGTTGCGCATCGGCCTCGGCGAGCGCTTTGTCTGTGCAAGCAGGATGAGTGGGGCGGCGTAGGCTGCTTGCAGGCTGAATGCCAAGTTGAGAAGTATGAACGGGTAGACGTCGAATTTGACGAGGCCAAGGACATTGACGGCAATCCAGATGGCGACGACCGCCGTCTGCCCGCCCAAGAACAGTGGCGTTCCGAAAAACCGAGCGAACGCTTCGGCTTGGAGCGCGAAACGATCGCTGCCGAAAGTTGGGGCTAGGTGCGCGTGAGGGCGCTGGAAACACAGGTGGTCGATCTCCGGGGCCGCAACCGGAGCCGAAGCAGCGTCGGGCGTCGAATCAGATGGCTTTGTTTCCATGGCACCCTCATCTTGGTCATTCATTCGGGGCGGCGCTTGCTACTTCACACGCACCTAATCGGACTGCAGCCCAGCTGCTCCGCATCTTTCAGCATTAGAAGCGTTGCTTGGAAATGCCAACTCCATATGCCAATTCACGCAACTCGGCCGCGGCTCACTCAAACTGGCCGGCACGCTCGACGACAAAGTTGGCAGAGGAAAGTAGGGGAAGGTGTCGCCGCACCGGACGACGGTGCGAGCTGAGCCTGACTGTGCCTTCAAGGGCAACGTTGTTACGCGTCGTGGCCTCTTGCATTTAGGCATAAGCAGTCGGTGTGATTCGCCTCGGGAAGACGGTATGGGTCGGCGTGCCGGTGATCAACGAGGTGTCTAGGGCGCTGGAAGCGCTCTAGTATCATCGTCGAATCGCGAATGCCAAGGGTGATGCAGGGGGAGTTTGAGGTGGGTGGATTGATAGCTGAATGACCCAGTGTCCAATCCATGACCCAACCTCGGTGCGCGGGAACCGCTGGAACCCGCATAGAATCAGGTGGCGGAGAGACGGGGATTCGAACCCCGGATAGGCTATTAACCGCTGCGTTCTTTCTGAAATAAAGCATATAAATCATACGGGTAGGTCGTGTTTGGTGGGTATGTCAAGGTGTGAGTTATCTCGCGTTAAGTGCTTGTTTTGCAAGAAATATTGAGGGTTGAGTTGCCCATGTCGTCACGATGCTGATGGAGCATGGTTTGCCACAAATATGAAGGATGGTCTATGTTTTCCTTGATTCTTACCTTTAGTGAAAGGATTGGTCATGAAATCGAACTTGATCCGAACATTTATGAGTGTTCATTTTCAATTAATAGGCGCATTTTTCCTTTTATTATCTAGCGGTTCATGCCATTCTGAATCCTCCAAGATCGATTGGGAGGTCTTAAATAGATTTCCCGTTTTTAGCGCCGAAGAAGATTTTCAGCGTTTAGTAAGTGCTTGGCCTAAGAATCAAGGTGCAAAAGCGTTTTTGTCTAAAAATAATGAAAAAGAACTACGGGTGTTGTTGCCAATTGATAGGACTGCATGGGTGCCGCAACTTGGAACCTATGATCAACGCGTGCTTTTCCGTTCAGATAATAGAGTTAGACTGATGTGGCATGGACAAGGTGATTGCCATTGGAAGTTAGGCGAAAAAGAATTAACGGCTTTGTGTGGGTCTAGCGTTGTATTTCCAGTAAAGTTAAATGAAAAAATAAGTGTCAGTGTGTCGGATGATGCGGGTGAGTCCGTTTCTGAGGTTATCGAAATTAAACCAAAACTGATTGTCGCTATGGGCGATAGTTTTGCTTCTGGTGAGGGAAGCCCAGATTATGCGGCTGTATGGAGAGATGCGCGAATTGGTGGGAATTGGTTTTTAAAAGGGAGAAACTCAAAGGGGACTTTGATTTCAAGTGCGCGATGGTGGGATGATAGCTGTCATCGCTCATTGATTTCTTGGCCCGCATTGTTTGCGTTGCAAGAAGCCATTAGCAATCGACGTGGTGTAATACAGTTTGCAAGCTTTGCATGTTCTGGTGCTGAGGTGATTGATGGGTTTTATCTGGCACAACAAAATCCACCTGGATACTATCAGGATTTTTGGAGGGGCGATGTTCCACAACCAGAAAATCAGGTTCGTAAAAGCTACGTGCGTAATGGGCATGGAAGAGATGGGACTCCTGGAGATTATGTACGCTTGTCGCAAATAAATGCTTTGGTGAGCTTGTTGTGTCAAGGTCAAGTTATTCAAGGCGAACGCCAGTTTCCGTACGAAGGTGAGTCGATTAGAGTAGATGAATGTACGAAAAATAATCTTCGAAAAGTAGACCTGCTATTGCTGGCTTTTGGCGGGAATGATGTGCACTTCGCGAGTGTGGTTAAACATTCGATTTTCCCGGATTCTGTGCGCTCTGGTCTTCTTAAAAAACTACGTGGTGAGGCGTTGCAACTTGCTCGGTGGTTTGCGGAAATGAAGTCGCCAACTGAAGCCGCTGAATCGATTGATTTGCTTGAGGGGCTCTATGGAATGATGGATGAGGATCTGCGTAAACTGAATGTGAGTTCGTCGAAGGTGAATGCATTGGTTTATCCCGATCCGTTGCCAACTATACAGACAGACCAATGCACCGATCGCATTCGCTCTGGGAATATGGCGTTGACCACATTGGTGGGGAAATTTGGTTCGAATAATATGAAGTTTGGACTAAATAAAGGAAGCGTTGAAGACGTGCGCTCAAATTTTATATTTAAGCTACGCAATAAACAAATGAGTTTGTTTTCACCTGAGATGTTGAAATGGCAGGGTGTGCCCGCTCAGATTGGTTTTGATGGTGATGCGGTTCGTACTTGGTGTGCGGTAACTCCAGATTGTTACGCCGGACAGTGTGATGTGACAAATCTATTTGCTTGGAAAGATGGTTGGCGTGATGATCTTGGTTATTTGAATAATACCAAATATTGGTCTGGCTATTCGCCAGGGCGCGGTCGTGGAATGCGAACAGCAAATGATGCAATGCTTATTGGAGCAAGGCAACCGATGAACCACAACTATGAATGGGTGTTGGGTACGGCGCATCCGACAGAAACCGTACACGCTGGAATTGCAGAGTGGTTAAGTCTGAAGTATCACAAAGCGCTATGCGTTGATGCTTTGTGTAATGATCAAATCATATCGAAGGCGCCAAAGGCTGACGATGCTATCTGATTTTTTGAAGTTGAACCTCTAGTTGGGTTTATGTTTTGGGATCAAGTGGGGAAACGCGCTCTGCTTTCCTACGGTAAATGCGTTTTGTAGTATTAATGTTTGCGTGCGACAGCAGGGCGCTAGCATGCTCAATGGTCTCTGCGTCGCTCGCGACTTTGGCACGGATGTCGTGCTCGTTGAACGCGTCCTTGAGATCGGTCTCGGCCATGACTCGATCCATGAAATTGCGCCAGAGCGACTCCCAGCCACCGGCCCGGCCCGTATTTTCGTTGATGTAACAATCTCCGCGGCGATTGCAAAAAAGCCATTGAGACTTGGCGTTCGGACGAGCGGCCAGTGCATCACGTACCGCTGCGCGTAATGCATCCGTCCAGGTGTACAGCGTGCGCTTTCCGCTGCTGTTGGCCGTCTTGTGGCGCTGGATTTCTATCCCTTCGGTGTTGAAGTCCGGAACCGGTAATCGAAGCAGGTCACCTCGGGCCATCCCGGTAAGAATTTTCAGACGAATATAGGCTTGAGCGGCAAGCACGCTACCCTTCTTTCGCCTGCTTATGATTGACAGGCAGGCAGCGATTTCCCAGTCCTCAACGTAGCGGTCACGTGGCGGCGGAACGGCGAGGCGGACTTCCTGCTTGAATGGATGGCGTTTGAGGTATCCCCATTCAACTGCCTTCGTAAATGCGTGAGACAGCACCTCGATCTCGCGTAGCGCTGCTGTGCGGGCCTTGGTTTTCCGTTCGTTGCCGTTGGCGTCCTTGACTGTCTTGGTTCGTCCGTCGACATAGGTGTAGATGTGGTGCGGTTCGATCGCGGTCAATGGCCACGCAGCAAACGTTTTGCGCAGGCGTGCTACTGCAACCTGATTGTGCGATTGCGTGGTCGGCGCCTTTGCAGGAATGACCTCGAGCGCATAGCGATCAAGCAGCTCTCCGATATTGGTTGCTTTGTCAGGAGCGCCGATCCGGTCCGCCCAATTTCGATATGCTTCCGGGAGGTTTGCGCCGAGGCGGAATTTCTTTTTTCCATCCCAGAGTGCTTCCAGCCCCTTTGGAACACAGTAGTAGTAGGCACCGTGGTGAAGGTGCCAGCGAGCTGGTAGCCCCTTGTTCTCCGGTTTACGTTGCCGCGGCATTACAGCGTGCTCCGGTCGATTTGATAGGTTGTGGATTTGCGTGCGGGCTGCTCGCCACCTCCTAGCAGACGTTCAACATGAGCCCGGAGAACAAGCACACTGCCATCCGGGCGTACTCGGTGCTCAATCCCCAGCGAGTTCAGGACAGTGGCTTGCGAGCCCCGGCGGACCCGATTCGTCAATTCGCATAGCTCCGGCTGTGACAGGAACATGCTGGGGGCGTCGTTGGCGGAGACGATCGAGTTCACGGCTTATCCTCCATTTCATTCCTCGCTTTAATCCAGATAACCCCTGGTGCATTGATGCTGCTACCGCTGCAGCTGGGCAGTGATGCGCAGTCTGGCCAATGTTCTGCCACGCAGCCTTCGCAGGGGCCGATACCGGACTCGCCGGCTGCGATGTATTCCGCCGTACCCACGAAGATTTGAGTTTGACCAATCCATGTTTTTGGAATCGGCAGCTGGTGGCGGGTGATGTTCATGCGGCCTCCGCGGCGGGCGCCTGTGCTTTGGCAGCTTCATCAGGCGGCGCCGGCCGGTCGCAACTCTCGACCGTGGCAAACCGCACAACCGCATCCAGCAGGCCGCCAACGTCCTTGCGCAGTGCCATGCGGACGCCGGCGCGCAGCTCATCGCCGGCGCGGGTGCAGTCGGCCGCGGCTGGGGCAGCGATGCTGGTCGCCAGCAGGGAAACGACGATCAGGTTTCGCGTGTGATTCATGCTCGTGCTCCGTTGATGCGCGCGGCGGTCTGCACGCGCTTGTGGTTGGCTTGCCAGTCCTGGGCACATTCGGTGTCGCAGAACGTTGCCCCGGCCGGTGCCGGCTCCTCGCACCAGGGGCAAACGCCGCTGGGCTTAGGTGTTTCGCTACATGCCTTCCGGCGCACGTTGTCCAGCGCGCGGTCACGATCTTCTTGTTCGCGATCGCTGGCCAGATCGAAAATTCGGCTCATTGGTGGGGCTCCCGGTTGAGATTGTTGGTGGCTGCACTATCGGGCCGTAGAACAACCAGCCGGCCATGCCGTAGCCGAGGTTTTGCAGGGCAGTGATGCGCAACATCACCAGCTCGGCCTTGGGCGACATCAGCACCCAGTAGTGGCCGGGGCGAGGCAACTCGTTGAAGCGGCGAGGGCGAAGTTCCATGGCGGTCTCCGGCTACGGGCGCACGTCGTAGGCGTCAGCGCCCACGGCCTGCAGGCGTGCGTGCTGATCCCGCAAGCGCTCGGCGCCGTTGGGGCTGTGGTGCTCGATGCGGGAAATGGCCTCAGCAAGGTCTGCCATGGCCGCCGTGTGACTGCGGCCGCGGTGCGCGAAGTGCCGATCTCGTGCGGCCAGCCGGTTCAGCGCCGCCTTGAACTCCGGCGAAGCGATCTGCGCCGCGTTGTCGGCGTGGATTCGGGCGTTTTCGGCGTCGAGTTTGGCCAGCAAATCGCGCTGCGCCTGATTGTCCAGATCGGACCGGTTACAGTTATTCACACGAGTCCAAGTGCTCGCGGCTTCGCCGCTGCGCTCAAAACCAACCCCCAAAGGCGCGGCGTTGGCGCGGGCCATGATCTGGCCCACCGAGTTGTCGCGGCCCCATTTCACATCCCACTCGTGCATGCGCGTCTTGATGCGCTCGATGACCTCGTCAGCCAGATCAAACACGGCCACGCCCTTGCGCACGAATTGCGGTTCGCCGTACTTGTTCAGCGGCATCAGGTGTTCGCCGGTGGCCTTGTCCGACTTGAGCAGCGGCTCGAAGCCGATGCGCAACCCGGCACCGACGCGGCCATAGCCGGTCAGGAACGCAGCCCAGTCGCCCAGATCGGCTGCGCTGTGCAGGTCGCGCAGGATCAGCTCGCCCTGGTTCTCTTCATCGAACAGGTCGGCCTTGCGCAGCTCGCGCCACACCGTCACCGGCGGCTGGCCGAACAGCTGGAACTGGCGAATACGCCAGAGGCTGGCCCACTTGTTCACGCGCCGCGCGCCGGTATCGGCGGCAAGTCCCGATTCGTCGTCGGTACCGACAAACTCGCCGTCGATGTTCTTGGCCAGATACTTGGCGATGTAGCCGACGGCGCTACCCTTGCGCGGGTCGATCTTCTCGACCTTAAATCGCGCGCCTTCGCCGCCGCGCTTGTTGAAGCGGGCGCCCGGCTCATCGCCGTCCACCTCGAGCGCCTTCTCGCGCAGGATGTGCAGCATCCGTTCTGACTGGTGCGGCGCCACCCAGATCAGCATGTGCCAGTGGGGCGTGCCGTCGTGGTGCGGCTCGACCACGCGCACCCCGTAAACCTGAATCTGGTGCGCTTTTTTCTTGAACAGGGCACGGCACTCGGCCCAGTTCTCGCACAGGTAGTCCTGCGTATCGCGCGGGCTGAATTCCGGGCTGCCCTTGCCGTACTTGTCGCTGCAGCGGTGGTAACGGCTCGGTGCCGTGATGGTGAGGAAATAGCCCTCGTACCCGAGTCGCACCATCACTTCCTCGGTGCCGCGAACGCGCACCATCAGCTCGGTGCGGCGAATGGCCGGGTTGGCCACGGTGCGCCGGCTCAGCTCGGCCAGCGTGTACGTCTGGCCTTTCTCATTGGTGGCTTCGGCCAAGGCCAACGCTTTGGCATTGCGCTGATCGCGGCCGAGCATGCGCTTGAACGAGCCCTCGCTCAGGTAGGCCGCGCGCTCGCGGTCGACGCAGCCCAGCCGCACCATCAGCTGCTCGACGGCGCGGGTCACGAACCGTTTCAGTCGTCCGCGCCACCATTTCTCGTCGGCCAGTCGCTTCGGCAGCTGTTCGAGCGCCTTGGGGCCCATCCGGACCAGATCCGGCAGCACGCCGGCGTCGATCGCCTTGATCAGCGCCTCAAGCACAAAGCGCGGCTGCCGGCACAGCTTCCCTTCGATCAGGATGCTGCGTACTTCACCGGCGTCCGCCTCGGCAATGATCCGGCCGCACTCTTCGGCATTGGTGCGGGCGTAGCTGGCCAGCTCGTCGTCGGCCATCGCCAGCGGCAGGTTGTCCGACGCTGCACGGGCCGACGCCACAAAGTCCCGCACGAACCCGTTGGCGGCAGACAGCGCGCCGTTCTCGGTCGTTTTGCGGATGCGGTGCCAGCGGGCCAGCAGTGGTTTGCGCACATAGTCCGGCAAGCCCGCGGTCAGACCATAGAAGTCGCCCAGCTGCGCCTGACTGACGCGCGCACGCTGGCGCCGGATCGGCTCCGGAATTGTTGCCGCCCATGCCGCATCCTCGGCCGCCTGCACTGCCGCGGCGCGGTCGCTGGCAATCTGCTCGGCTATGCGGGCCGCAGTTTCAGGGCAGGGGGTCATGCCGCCACCTGCTTGGGCTCATCCGCCGTAAAGCTGCCCACACGTACCGCGCGCATCCGGGCGCTGGTGTCCTGTGCGAGTCGGTACTCGGTCTGATATGCAACCAGCCCGGCTACACACAACACCGACCGCACCGTCGCCGGATTGATGCCGGCAATGCCCTGCAGCTCGACTGCCGCAGCCAGCTCGCTCAGCCGCAAACCGAACTGCAGGCGCAGGTCACTGATCAACGCTTCCAGCTCTTCCACCACGGCGCGCTGCTGGCGCGTCATGGGCACGTCGACGGATCGGTGCGGAATCACGTTGCAATCCTCCGCCGGCGCCAACTGGATGGTGGGCGCCGGCTGCGGCTGGGCGGGCGGGATGCCGGCAACCGCCTGCAGCAATTGCAGGCGGGCGGCAGCGGCGAGGAACTGGTCCGGGGTGCGCATGGCGGGCTCAGGCGTACTGCCAGCGGTTGACGAGTGCCGACACCCAGTCGTCGCCGATACGGGCGAGGGCTTGCGCCACGGTGTAATCGCCCAGCACATCCAGCCGGTTGGCGGCCAGCCCCACGTACAGGCGTTCGCCGGTGCTCAGCACCCACACGCGGTCGGTGTTGCCAGTGCGGACGTCGCGGGCAATGGCGTCGAGGTGGTCCAGTTGCTTACTCATGGCCAGCCCCTGTTGCCTTCACCTCGAGCGCCTTCTCGACTACGTACCAACTGGTCGACTTCTTAGCGCCAACGACAAGCACGCCATCGTCATCGAAATCGACCAGCCAGCTGCTGGCTGGCCCAAAGTAGCAAGGGATCTCGAGTTGTCCGACCCACTCGACGCCCAGACTGGCAACCCCTGCTGCAAAGGCACGCTTTGCCTTTACCAACCGATCTTGTCCCTCGGCGACGTCCCGCTTGGCCTCTTCGAGGCCGTCAAGTGCACTGGACAGCCCATTGCGAAGGGCCGCAAATTCCTTGGCACGATCAACCGCCGGAAGCTCAACCATCTTGTTCTGTTCGCTCATGGCCGCGCCCCTTATGCCGACTGCCCGGCGCGCAGGCCGAACAGGGTGACAAGGCGGATGCGCCACACCACTGACCACGCCAGCACGCGGGGCATTTCGCTGCTGCTCACCAGCCCTTGCAAGTACTTGCCGACGTAGGCCACCACGCCGCCGCGGCGGATGACTTCGACCTTGATGCAGCGGCCATCGGTGGTCAGTTCGCGGCAGATGCTGCGGAACAGGCGGATCGCATCCGTGGTCCGGTCTGGCGATACCCACATCACGTAATGCCAGCTCGGCACACCGTCGCGGTGCGGCTCCACCACGCGCATGCCGGTCCAGTACAGATAATCGTTCGAAGCGGCCCGGGCGATTTCCCGCCACATCTTCTGCAGGAACTTCTGCGCATCCTTCGGCGTGCTGCCGTCGTAGAAAGCCGACTCCGGATGAAAGCGCGCCGGTGCGGTCAGCGAGATGAAGAGGCCGGCCTTGCCGGACTTGAGCGCAGCGCGCTCCATCTCGTACAGGTGGTCGGTCAGCGTGCTGAGGCGGGCCGGGGCGCGGCCGAGCAAACGGGCGATCAGGTCTTTCATTGCGTTTCTCCGGGCAAAAAAAGCCCCTCGCAGCCCGAAACGGGCGCGAAAAAAGGGCAACAACGACGAGGAAGGAAGGGGGCTTAGCTGGGCGAGAGCGGCAGCGTCATCTGCTCGCGGCCGAGCAGATGCTCAACCGGCAGCGCAGTGCCGCCACGGATGCGGCCGTTCGGGTCGGGCCGCAGCTCGCTGATGATTTCCAGCACCGCGCGAAAGCGCCGGCCGCAGCCCTCGAAATTGCTGCATTCGAGGTAACGCAACGTGCTCAGCTCGGACTGCTTGCGGCTGGACCGCGTCTTGAGCGACCAGCCGCAATACGGGCAGGTGGCATGGCTGATCTTGGCGCGGGGCGCGCGCACTGGCCGGTATCGGCGCGGGTGCTGGTCTCGGCCCAAGCCTTGGCGGCTGGACGGAATCACCCGGCGGCAGGTGGGGGCGGGTTTTTTGCTTTGGTCGGCCATGATCAAGCCCCAGCCATGTGAGCAGCACCACTGTTTGCTGACGGCATATCGCGTACAACCACAGCGTGGTCGATGTCCCATTTGAAGCGCTGCAGGCCACGCCGATACATCGACAGGACAAAGCTGGAATGCGAGTAACCGTGCGCCTCCGCGAGCTTTTCCATCTCGGCCCGGTCCACCGTCGAAAGTGACAGACCGACCCGTTTTGGTGCACGTTTTGCTTGACCGAAAGCGGATGTTTTCTTGCTGTTAGCTGTCATGGTGTATGATCGCCTTCTAATGCGTGTCACACGGATGCGGCGGCAAAACGGCTGCCCGCCACGACACGGTTTGGTTTGCTGCCGCAGGTTTGCTTGTCCGGCGACTGCTGCAGCGGGGTAATGCATGGGCTGTTCATGGGTTTGAACGGCCTTATGTGTGTGACATGAATGCATTATTTCCCTCGAACGAGGGAAAGTCAAAGAATAAATATCGAAAATGGATTCTTTCGGTGCACGGCTTCGCGAAGAGCGGAAGCGACTCGGCTTAAATCAAGACGACTTTGCTGCCATCGGCGGCGTGCGGAAGAACGCCCAAAGCAACTATGAGAAAGACGAGCGGGCCCCTGATGCCGCCTATCTCCAGCTTGTGGGTGCAGCTGGTGTCGACGTGCTCTTCGTCGTTACTGGCGAGCACAACGCCGCGCTTCTCAGTGCAGATGAGAGGGCGTTGTTATCTGCCTACAAAGCGGCTCCACCCGCTGTCAGAGCTGCAGCCCTCGCAGCCCTGATCGCTGGCACCGCTCCGACTGGAACCACCCAGGTTGTTCATGGCGACGTCGGTCAGCAGGTTGCTGGCAACGTCACTATCGAAGGCGGCTTCAACATGGGCGGCAAAAAGAAGTAGCTCGACGACAAAACGGCGAAATAAGCCGGTCTAGAAGGGGGATGGATGGAACTGACAATCAGAAATGAAGCTCAGGCATTCGAGCTTCTTGAGCGCGCTGTACGCGGCGAGTTTGGTGAAAACGAGCATATCGATTTCACCTTCGAAGACTGGCCGAACGTCCATGTCAAGTTTACGGGGCAGGGGTACGATAGCGTTGTAACTGCCGAGATGGCCCTCGCCATCGTCGAGTTCCAGCATGCAGTAAACCGAGCCTACGCGCGGCTGGCCTACAATCAACCGAATGCTCGCTTCCTCAAGGATGTCGAGCGTGATGCGATTCGCATCAAGGCCAAGGTTGAAAAAGGCAGCACGGAAATCACGCTTCCGCTTGGCGATGTCATCCCCAAAATTGTTGAGACCTTGGCGTCGAAAATGACCCCTGAGCAACTTGTCATCACTGTCATAGGTGTAGCCGCGGTCATCGCAGCGCCGGTGATGTACAAGGCTTATCTGGCGAGCCGTACCCGCGAGAAGGAGATCGACGCGGAGACGACAAAAACCATCGCCATGACTGAGCAACAAACGAAGCAGCTTGAGATTTTTGCCAAAGCAATGGCGAAGGAGCCAAGGCTTGAGCTGATCCGCGAGGATTTCGACGTAGCGCGAAACGAGATTTTGCGCGGCGTTGCTGACGCCGACAAAGTTGAAGTAGATGGCGTTGTGGTATCTGCACCGATCGCCAAGAAACTGGCCACGGCCCCGAGAACCGCTTCGAAAGACATTCAGCTCAACGGCACCTACCTCATCCAGCAGGTTGACCATAGTGCCGATGGCGAGGTTCGCCTTTCGCTGTATCGCCCTGGTACTGATCGTCTGTTCTCGGCGCGCTTCCGCGATCAATCGCTTGAGCAGTCCGAGATCAAGCTGCTGCAGGAGGCTGAGTGGTCCCGCTCCAAGGTCTACCTCAGCATCAATGCCACGGAACTTCGCGGTGAAATCACATCCGCGACCGTAGTTGGCGTGCTACTGCAACCCCCGACGGCGCAGAACTAAGTCTAGAAATCCAGCAGTAATCCCAGGCAGCGCGTGCTTCGCCATGTTGCTGGATCGTTTACGTGCGCCCGATCCAGGGTGATTAATGTGTAGTCATGAATAGCAATGGAGGCTTGTATGGCACATCAAGTATCTTTGAATCTCAATGAAAAAATTGTCCTTCACAAAGACGTAGAAATTGAAGTTAAGGCCGATGGAGCAAAGCTGGGGACTCTTTTGGTCAGCAAAGGAAATATCGAGTGGCTGCCAGTTGGTAATTCAGTGAATAAGCATCGCCTAACTTGGAAAAAGTTTGCGGAGCTCATGGAAACCCAAGGTGCCCCAGCAAAGGTAAAGAAGAAAATTGCTTAGAGAAAATGGCATTTGGGGCGAAGAGAAAACTCGCGCTTGATTTTTCATATAAGAAGCAGTTCCGGATTGTCAAGTTAAATCTACGTTTTCTCCCTTCGCGAAGTCGCTTAAGTAACGAGCCGCTATGGATATTGCATTTACGCTGCTGTTTCTGTGGAGTTTTGCCTGTATGCCGATGATGGCCCTTTGGGGGCGCCGTCGTGGTCGATCCTGGTTCGTCATCATCCCGCTGGCGCTCACTGCCGGGTTTTGCGCCTTGCTCGCCACGACCTTGCTGCTTGCTCCATCAATCACCTCGATCCTTGTCAAAGTCTTCGGTTTTCTCTTCTTCGGCGGGCTGCACGTGCTCGCGCTCTGGCCGTGCCGCGCAATCAACAAAGTTGAAATGAGTGGCATTCGCTCCTGATAGAAGGGGCTATTTATACGGCGAACATACCCCATTCAAATATCAACCGGGAAAATTTCGCCCCCGGTCGCCCTAACGAACTGGGACTCACGGTTTGGTGCTATTCGGTAATCTAAATATTAGTAATCGTTGTCGATAGAGTTTAATTTTATTGTGTGTTGATGAGTATTCCGGGGGGGTGTATGCATCAGGTCCTAGAGCAAATAACAAATGAATTGATTGCCATTCGAGGGCAGGTTTACGGGGTGGTGCCTACCGATACTCCATTTGGAGTTGCTCATGGTAATAGTTGGCAGATGTCTGGGCTTTCTAGAATGGATCTGCTGGAAATGTTGCGTGACGTGGAAGATTTCATTTCCATTTACGGTAGTGGTGATATTAAGTCAATTGAAAGTAGGTTGCAGATTTATGTTTCAGGGTTGAATCACCTTAAAGTTAATGTTGTACCGCAGCTTTGGGCGAACCCCTTATACGCTGTGCCCGCATTTGTCATGACGATTGACGGTCTTCGTAATGCTGTTAAGCCGTTGAAGGTTGAAATTGATACAGAGGATGCGGTTTTACGGCAACGCTCGATTCAAAATAAACAAAGAAATCTTGAGGCTACTTTGCGGAAGGTCGAGCCAAAATTAGCAACTTTGTCTGAAATGGTGGAGCGTATCGAAAATGCATATCAAACAGCTGAACAACTTCCTTCCGATTTGGAGTCGCTAGACGAAGCAAGATCGGAAATTGAAAAATTAAGGAAGCTCGCAGAAGCAGACCAAGCTTTGGCGTTATCGGCGGCTACTTCTGCATCTGAGCAAAGTGCACTTTTAAATCAGCATGAAGTTGATGCGAAATCGGTTCTGGAGCGGTGTGAGTCTGCATATTCGGCTGCAACAAGTGTTGGTTTGGCCGCTGCATTTACTGAACGCTCGGTGTCACTGACAAGGTCCATGTGGGTGTGGGTCGTGGGTTTGATCATTTCTTTATGTGCCGGCGGCATATGGGGGCACGTGCAGCTGGGGTCGTTGACTTCGCTTTTATCTGACTCAAAGGCTTCAAATTTGGTGGTCTCGGTTAATTCCATTCTTACTGTGCTTTCTGTAGGCGCTCCCATTTGGTTTGCATGGATTTCTACAAAGCAAATCGGTCAGCGTTTTCGGTTGGCAGAAGACTATGCATTCAAAGCCTCCGTTTCTCGTGCATACGAAGGCTTCCGTAAAGAAGTCGCTAGATTTGACAAGGACATGGAGGCGCGCCTGCTTTCGTCCGCACTCAGTCGACTTGATGAACTCCCGCTACGTCTTGTTGAGCCTGATACGCATGGAAGCCCCTGGCATGAATTGGCGTCATCTGAGCTAGTCAAGCAAGCACTAAAAACAGTGCCTGGTTTTGGGGCTGAGGTCGCAAATCTGGCAAGTAATGCATTGGATAAAGTTGGTGCAACAGTGGGCTCTATTTCCAAGCGCGCTGTTTCTTCCGCTGTTGGGTCAGAAGCAGCATCTGATAAGCGAGCCAATGATAATGAGTAACTCTTTTGAGGGGCGATCGGATGGTGGCCATTAAGGGGCAGGCTAGTTCCGATTTGGTTCACGGTATGTACGAAATGGCGCAGGGGGTGTCGAAGAGACTGCGTGAAGAACGCCAAAAGCTTGGTTTAAACCAGACGGACTTCGCTGCCATTGGTGGCGTTACCCGTAATACGCAATCGGTGTTCGAGCGAAAGCTCACCATTCTGGACCTTGCCTATCTGGATAGACTGCAAAGCGCGGGCGTGGATGTTGGATATGTTCTGACCGGTGTTTCATCGCGGGCCGAGCTTCAACAGTTGATTGCTGCCTACATGAAGGCGCCACCCCGGGCCCGGGCCGCAGCAACCGCCGCATTATCGGCTTGTGGCGTTTCATCAGAATAAAGAGAGGAGAGCAGTAGCGTGCAAGACCAATACACCAACGAAAAGCGGCCTGCGTTCGACGAGCTGCTTTCCGATCTCATCGAAGCCGCAACCGACATCTGGGGAGGCGGCCCGCGCAAGATGGCTGTCGGATTCACGGATGAACAGGGCCACCTGTACCGGGAAATCGAAACCAACGGCATGGGCGAATACAACCTGCTGGTGCACAAGCTGAAAAACAACGGCTTTGTGTCGTCCGGCCGCTCCGGCAAGTTCGATGATGTGTTCCACCTGGCCCAAGCAAAGACTGCATGAATCAGCGCTTCAACGATGTCGGCGTGGTCGCCGGCAACAACGTCTATATCGACAAGCTGTTCAACCAGTTGCAGCCGGATCCGGCCAAGCCCGACGCGATCAATTCCTCGCAGCTGTGGCAGCTGCGGCAGCTGGTCGACCGGGTGATCCTCCGCCGGCAGGAGGCCGGGCAGCCCGGCGCCGAGTCAGTAGCCGTATGGGGCGAAATCAAACGGGTCACGAAAGTGGGGATCGACGACATGACTGTCGACCACTTCGCGCCGGCCGAGCAGTGCCTCAAGCAGATGCTGCAGGCGGTGGAAGACGAAGTCAGCCGCAAGAACATGTACACCCGGCTGTTGCGGCGGACCAGCGACAGCCCGGACATTCGCCAGAAGATGAGCGACTTCGCCCTGCGGCGGTTCGGCAAGCGGCTGATAAAGGACCTGACCATCGAGCAATTGCGAGAGGTCGACGAATACCTGGAGTCGTCCGTCGCCATCACGCTCCCGGCCACATCCGAGCCGGCGAATGCACACTGTACGCATGACTGCCAGAGCTGCCGCTCGGCGACGCAAGCGCATCAGTTCGCGCAGATGGAGCAGCTGAAGGCAGATGCCAAGGTGGATCTGGATCGGGCCAACAGGGCTTTGTCCACCAAGGCTGCAGCGCTGATCAAGGAAAAGGTCAGCGAGGCTGTGACGCAAAGCGCTGGGTTGTGGCAATCCAGATTGAACGAAGCCAAGTCGGAGCACGCTGCGGCAATTAATCAGGCGAAGGCGCAGTCGACAGCAGATTGGCGCAGCCGGCTAGTCGAACAATCAGGGAAATTTGAGCATACCAAGCGGCGGTATCAAGTCGGATGCATGGTTTGTTTCATGATCGGCTTCATGATTGCGGCATGGTTATTTTGATTTGTACTGCTGCGATATTTTCTTAACGAAAGTTGGATCATTCTGTGGTTGTGAATATGAGTTCGATGAGTGATGAAAGTCAAATTCATGATGCCGATGTGGCGTCTGCAAGTATGCTCTATCAAAGATTGAGTATTTTGAAGTGGCTTGCAATTATTGTTTTCTTGATAGTGATTGGCTTGTATTTGGCTATTTTCAATGGTGAACTTACAAGGGACCAGGATAAGTGGGGGCAGTTTGGGGACTTTGTTGGTGGCGTGCTAAATCCGATTTTTAGTTTGATGGCGTTAATTGCCCTGCTTGCTACATTTGATTTGCAGGTTAGGGAGTTGAAACTTTCAGCAAAAGAGTTGAAGAATTCTGCAGATGCATTAGCTGCCCAAAACGCCACGATGGAGCGACAAAATCAAGAGGCGTCTTTTTTTAATTTGCTGGGTGTGCTGGCTAAAGTAGTTGATGGTTTGAGTTACAAAGAAAGCAGTTTGATGGGAGTTGTATCTAGTAAATCGGCTATAAAGTATAGCGGCAGAGAGGCGTTTCATCCGCTGTGTAATTTGTGGTTGATGGATTTGTTGCGAGCGCATCGGAGAGGTGACTTTGATGTCGATATCGCAAAAGAGATGCTTGTGGAAAAATACTTTGATTCTATCGAATTCAGATTGGGGCATTATTTTCAGGTTGTGCTTTCTTTGGTTAGATTTGTGGATAGGTCAAATGACAAAAGTTACTTTTCTGAAATTATAGCTGCGCACTTGACTATTTATGAGATGGAGTTAATCCATTATTACTGCCTGTTGGGTCTGTCTGATGAGCTGAGGGATTTGGTGGAAAAGTATGAATTAATTGCACGTTTATATGCAGGCAAGAAAGTCGCGCTGAAGTGATGATGCATTAACGTGTGTTTCGAAAAAGATTGGCTCAAGTTAGTTGCAGTAAGTGCATTTATGTGATGAGTTGCTGGGTTTTTATTTGTCTTTTTTGATTTTTATTATTGATGTAGGTAAGGGGGGCGAAAAATGAGTGCAGAAACCAATGCACGATGGTGGGAGGGCTATTTTGTTCGTTATGCACAAGGTTCTGTCATTGGTGCGCTGTTTGTGGCTGTAATTTTTTCATCAAATGCACACCTGAAATCGTATCTATTTATGCCGAAGTTGGGAGAGAAAATCGAGGCTGCCAATTTGTTGTTAATGTTGGCGTATGGTCTGGTTTTCTGTTATGTCTCAAGTGCACCGATATTGGTACTTCATGCTTGTCGCGGCCTTAAACTGGATGCGAGGTGGAGTTCGGCGTCTTGGACTGCTTATAGGTGCTTGACGTACTTTTTGCTGGCTGCAATTATTTACTTTTCCCTGTATTTGGGTTTCGAAGATCAATTGTTTACGACGTTGATGGCGAAATTTGTAATGGGGGTGCTGGCGTTTTTGCTTTCATTTCAGTTCGTTAATTTGCTTGGTTTGATTGGGCCGGGGTGGGGTGAATCCGTAAAATATTTTAAGGGTTTGGCGGAAAAGCGCGGAAAGGCCGATAATAAAGAATATGTTGAGTCATATCGTCATTTGAGAGAGCATGGCAATGCATTTATGATTTTGATTTTTGAGTTTTTCTTTGCGGCCATTCTTTATCCAATGGTGATTAACTTTCCGGAATTATCAGAGACTCCGCCTATAAGTCTCGTTTTCGTCTTGCTGCTTTGGGTGTTGCCGGCGGCAATGGTATGGCTTGCAGGAACAAAACTGGAGCATGCGTTAGTTCGCTAATGGATGGCATGGTTGGGCAGACAAGTCGTCGGCCATTTGAACTGTGCATTGCGGTTTTTCGGTAGGATTATTTAGTTTCAACTTCATTCAGGCGTAGTTCGAATTCGACCGAGGTCGCCAACCCGTTGCCGTCCAGCGTGTGGGCGGCCCGGCTGACCGTCCAGTTGCCGTTGTCAATGTCGGCCTTGAAACCGGTCACGGTAGCCGGCGATTCGGTCACGATTTCAGGGCGGCCGAGGGCGAGGGTGATACCGAACTCGGCCACGCCGCGCTGTATCCGGTTCCAGCTGGCCTTCGCCGCGCGCTCGGCGGCCTTCTGGGTGGCGTATACATGGCGCAGGGTTTTCAGGTTGTCTGCCTTGCCAACCACCACTTCGCCCTTTTTCGCCTTCTTGTTGTTCTGGTACTCGGCGCGCACGCCGCTGTAGTTGTCGCGGTTGGCCACGTTGTAGCGGTGCTGGTCGCCAGCCTGCCGGTTGACGAGCACGCGCTCCAGCGGCTGGCCGCTGGCCGTGGTGCAGGCGCCCATGGGCATGAACAGCAGCCGGCCAGCCTTCACCGTGGCCACGGCATCGAACAGCTGGCCCAGCCTGGTCAGGAAGTTGGCGTCGCTCTCGTTGGTCTGGTCGATGTGGTCGACCACTTCCTTGGCCAGCGCCTCCGCAATGCTGGGTTCGAGCTTGGCCGCGCCGGCAATGGTGCGCACGATGGCCCCCACCGTCTGCCGGTGGAATGATCGTTCCCGTTGCATCAGCAGCCCGTCTGCGAGATCCGCGCTGCGGGCGCGAATGGTCAGCTTGTCCGGCGCGCCGCTGTGCTCGACCTCGTCGACGGTGAACGTGCCTTTGTCGATCAGCCCCGTGGCCTGCCAGCCCAGCCAGACGCGGATTTCGGCCTTGAGCGGCGGAATGGCCAGCGCGCCGTCGTGGTCGTGCAGCACGATGTCGAGCTGGTCGGCCTCGAATCCGCGGTTGTCGGTCAGCGAGAGTGATTCCAGCCGGTTGTCGATCAAGCCGCTGATGTCGCGGCCATCGACCACGACCCGAAAGATGGGGACGGGCTGCGGGCTCATTCAACGGCCCTGGGCTGGGCCAGATCCTGCAGGTCCGGGTCGCGGCGTTTCAGTTCGATGGTGAACTCGATCCGGCGCGCCGTGCCGTCGTGCATGAAGTAGCTGCGGGATTCGTCGATGCCTTCGATGACGAAGTTGCCGTACAAGTAGCCGTTGCCCTCGATCAGCGGCCATGCGTCGCCCTCGTCAGCCATCTTGATCAACTGGTCCAGTGACGGCACGCCGCCGGTGATTTCCGGGTAGAGCACGCCGTCGATGCTGATGGTCTGGTCATCCGGCCCGACAAACTGCGACACCGGCCGCGCACCAACGCGCGAGCCGGACGGGTGGCGCCATTTGCTGCTGCGCTTCAGGCCGGTGTAGGGCAGGGTGGTGCGCTGGAACACGAACATGCCCAGGCTGGCGAGGTTGCTGGTGTAGGTGACCGGCGGACTGAGCAGCCGTTCGGCCGCCTGGTACAGGTTGTTGCGCAGGTTCATGGCGATTTACTCGTTATCGACCAGGCGGGAACGGCCACGCGCAGCCTGCTCGCGCGTCAGTTTCTCGATTTCGGCGCGCACCTGTTGTGCGATGGCGTTGGTATCCATCCCCGGCGCGGCATAGATGTGGATTCCGCCCAGATTGATATTGGCGCCCGCGCCGGCCGGCGCACCCGCGCTGGCCGCAATGGGCGGGCGGCGATCGATGTTGATGCCGGTGGCACCTCCGGTGCCGATGGCGAATCCGGCACCGATGGCGGCCAGCTGCTGGCCGAGTCCAATCACCGACTTGATCGGCCCGCCCTGGCCGTCCTGCAGCCCTTGGTTCAGCCCGGCCATGGTGAAGCCGCCGAGCTGGGCAAACACGCGCGAAGGCGAGTGGATGCCAAGGGTCGATTTCACGCTGTCGGTCACGCTGCTGGCGATTTCCTTGATGGTGCTCTTGAGCGACTCCCATTTGGTCATCAGCCCGTTGATGAATCCGTCAATGACCATGCCACCAAAGTCGGTGAACTTCGCCGGCAGCTCGATCCCGAACCAGCTCAACACGGTTGCCAATGCCCGATGGAACAGGCCGATGGGGGACCAGTTGACGATCAGTGCACCAATGCCTGCGATGCCGCCGTCAAACGCGGCGCTGATCTCGGCCCACAGCGACTTGAACCACGCCTTGATCGGCTCCCAGTAGCGGTAGATCAGGTACGCCGCGGCCGCGATCGCCATGATTGCCCAGCCGATCGGGTTGGTGAGCAGGAACAGCGCAACAGACTGGAGCGCCCCGATCAGTTGAACGGTCAGCGCGCGTGCGACCCACCAGATCAATTGCCCGAAAATCTTGAGTGGTGCCGCAAAGGCCATCAGCAAGCCACGGCCAAAGCCCAACATGGCGCGCATGATGGCCGGCCCCTGGCGCCACAAGTACCCCGCGACTTGCCCTGCACGTTTGAGCACTCCGGCCAATCCGCTACCCGCCCAGTCCCATGCCTTGCGCAACAGGCTGGCCGCTTTGCCGCCGGCCTTTCCGGCGCTGGTAAACCTTTCTGCCAGTCCGCCGACTTTGATGCCCAGCACGGACAGCGATAGCCTGACCACTGCCATCGGGCCAAGCAATCCGGCGATAGCGATCATGATGCCGCCAAGGGTGGTCAACAGGACGGCGAGCACGGCCACGATCTTGACGATGCTGGCTGCCAGCTGCGGATTGGCTTTGACCCACCGGTTCACAGTGCCGAGCAATTCGCCCAGGCCCTTCATCAGCTCCATCAGCGGCTGCCGCAGGGAGGCGCCAAGGTTGCTGCTTTCGTTGAACAGCTGGTTCTTCACCATCTGCCATTGCGCTGACAGCGTGTCGTTCTTGGCGTCACCTTCGCGCTGCATGCTGCCCTTGGCTTTTTCCTCGTTCACCAGCTTCAGTTGCTTGCGGTATTCGCCGAGGTTGTCGGCCAGCTTGGCGGCGTCATCGCCGTATTCCTTGCCGAACAGGTCGACCATGACGCCCATCCGCCGGGTTTCCGGCAACCTCCGGACGGCTTCCATGACCTTGAGGATGGTGCCGGTACTGTCCTTGGCCATGTCGGCCTGAATCTGTTTGGCGCTGAGCCCAAGCTCGGCCAGCCCCTTGCGGAAACGGGCGGGCTGTTTTTCGGCAATCTGCAGTTCGCGCACCATGGCCTTGGTGGCCGTGGCGGCAATCTCCGGCGACGCGCCCAGTGACAGGAAAGTACTGCCCAGTGCCGCGGCTTCCTTGTAGTTCATGCTGCCGGTGCTGCCGGCGATACGCTGCATTACCTCGATGATGTCCGCCCCCTTGGATTGGGCGTTGTCGTCCAGATAGTTGATGGCATCGCCAAGCTGGCCGATATCCTTGATCGGGATCTTGTAGAGGTTGGCGATCTTGCCCAGATCCTCGCCGAGCTGGTCGACGGGCAGGTCGAAGGCGGTGCCGGCCAGTGCGGCCGTGCGGGCGAAAGCGAGCAGGTTGTCCTTGCCCTGGATGCCCATGCGGGCGCCGCCTTCGACCAGCGCCGCAATCTCCGTCGTGGCCATCGGGATCTGCCGGCTCAGCGCCTTGATGGCGTCTCCCATCTCGTAATAAACCGGAGTCAGCTTGCCGTTGGCGTCCCGTGCGCCTTCCACCTGGCGCGCGATGCCAAGCATGGCGTCTTCGTAACTGCTGTAGTCCTTGATCATGCTGGCGATGGGCACACCCATCACGGCGCCGGCTGCGGTCGTGGCTACACCGGCGCCGGCGAGCTTGTCCCGCACGCCGATGGTCTTGTCGTAGTTGGCGCGCGCGGCGTGCATGCGCTGCGCCTGTTTGTTGAGTCGTGCCAGGTGCGCCTCCTGTTTGGCCAGCGTACCGTTGGCTGCTTCGGTCTGTGCCTTGAGTTGCTGCTCGTGCTGAGTCAGGTTTCGAATGCCGGAAGCATTCATCGCACTGCGCAGCTGTTTCAGCGATTCGGTTTGCTCGCCGTGCTTCTTGCGTAGATCTCCAGCTGCTTTTTCAGCCTGTTTGAACTGACGCACCATTTTCCGGGTCGGGTTGGCTGTCTGCTTCATCTGGCTGCCCAGCGCTTTGGCATAGGCTTCCGCGCTGCGCATGCTGACAGCGGTTGCCTTTGTCTGCTGCTGGAGTTCGCGCAGGGCGTTGACTTGTCCCTGTGCGCGTTCCAGTTGCTTGATCTGGACCCGGGTCGCTTTGATTGCCTTCGCAGCATCGCCGCTTCCGGCCGTGATCTGTTTGAGCGGGCGGGTTACGCGGTCCACCGCGTTCATGATGACCCGCAGCTTGAGGTCGTTACCCGCCATCAGTCATCGGCTCCGCTTCGTTGTCTGGCGTGCTCGCGCCATTCCATCAGTTCGGTCAGGGACATGGGAGCCATGACTTCCGGCCCCCAGTGGAAAATCACGGCGATGTCGGCGATGGCGTCGTCGACGTATCGGGGGATTCCCCGCTCAGGCGCTTCGGCACCAAAAAACCGGCCACCTCGGTGCCCAGCTGCAGCAGGTCGGCGGGGTCAAGCTTGTCGACATCGGCTTCGGTCAGCGTCGGGTCGCTGATGCGCGGCAGCAGGGTTTTCAGGGCGGAGACGTTGATCTGCATGACGTCGGTCAGGTTCAGGCCGCGCAACGCGCCGGAGTTCGGCTTGCGCAGGGTGATGCTGGCGATGATCTGGTCGCCACGCTTGATCGGTTCGTCGAGTTCGATGGTTACGTTTTTGATCATTTGTCATTTCCTTGGCGTAAAGTGGCGCACATCCGGCGCCGATTGCTACGAGCTGGATAGCGCCCCGGCTTGGTCCGGGGCGTTTCATTACATGCCCAGCGCGCGGCGCTGCTCGGCAAGGCGATCGACGCCGCCGACCATCTCGACCATGTTCAGCACGTCAATCTCGATCAGCACCGTGCCGTTGATGGACAGCTTGTAGTAGCTGACCGAGCTGGTGATCTTGAACTCGGTGTCGTCGCCGGCCTTGGCCTTGCCCGGGTCGATTTCCTTGTGCCGGCCGCGGACGACCAGCTCGACCGCGTCGACCTCGCCATCGTCGTCGCGCTGGTAGGCGCCGGCGAAGCGCAGCAGCGCACCGCCGACCTGGGTGATGCCCCATTGTTCGAGCGGTTGGCGCATGAAGCCGCCGCAGGTCCACTCGAACTCCATTTTTTCCATGCCGAGGTCGGCCTCGATCGGCACGTTCATGCCGCCGCCGCGCCATTCTTCGACCTTGCGGGCGAGTTTGATCAGGTTGAGTTCGCCGATCTCGCCGGCGTAGTTCGTGCCGTCGACGAACAGCGTGAAGTTCTTGAGTTTGCGGGGCATGCCCATGGTGATGTCCTTTCAGCGCGGGGCCGGGTTATGCGTTCACAGCGGCGGCGAAGTCGGCGAGGTAACGATCGGTAATGCGCTGGCGCAGCATGATGTATTCGGCCGGCGGCAGCGGGGTGTAGTCGAAGTCGATGGTGAGCTTGCCGCTCTTGAGCGTTTCCAAGGTGTTGACCTCGGGGTCGTACCAGGCTTGGGCGTCGATGATGTAGCCCAGCGCTTTCAGCTCGCGGAATTTGGCATTGATGGTTTCGAGGATGTCGCGCACCAGCGAGGGCGTCATCGGCTTGTCGACGGCCCACATCAGCCCTTCGGCGACGGTGTCGGCCAGTACCTGGGCGGTGCGGGTGTAGTTCTCGAAGGCGAACAGCGGGTCGTCGCTGCAGGTGCGCGAACCCCAGAAGCGGAAGCCGTCGCGACGCACCAGCGTGGTGACTTCATGGCCATTGAGGAAGTTGGCGTCGGTGGCCGATTCCTGCAGGGCAAAGAACACGTCCGCGCTGATGCCCTGCACGCCATTGACGCCCACGTTCGAGAGCGTTTTGTGCCAGCCCAGTTCGTTGTCGATCTTGGCTCGCAGGCCCACGGCGTAGGCGGTAGAGAACGCGGCCGCTTCTGCATCGGCGACCGTATCCCAGACCAGAAAGTCCGGCCAGATGAGCATCAGCTCGCGCTGACTGAAGCCTTCGCGGTAGGCGACGACCTCTTCCTTGGTCTTGCAGCCGTTGGCGTAGATGTAGCCGAAGGCCCGCAGCTTCTGGCAGATGCTGCCGATTTCGGTGGCGACGGGCAGGGTGTCGAGGCCCGGCGCAGCGATGATGCGCGGTTTGACGCCAACGCGCGTTTCGGCGCTGAGCAGGGCCTTGAGGCCGGTGTACTTGCCGGCCGCAGTGACGGTGCCGATGACGGCGGAGGTAGTCGCGGCATCGTCCGCACCCGGGGCGACGCGCACCACGATGGTTGCGGCGTTGCCCTGCGAAACGATCGCCTCCAGTGTCTTTTTCAGCGTGCCGCTGGTGCCGGCCTTGCCGATGGCGGCCTGCACGTTGGTCAGTAGCACCGGGGTGTCGAGCGGGAAAGCGGCGACGTCGGCATCCTGCGCGGTGCAGACCACGCCGATGACGGCGGTTTCGATGGTGCGCAACGGGCGGGTGCCGTCGTTCAGCTCGAACACCTTGACGCCGTGGTGAAAGGAATCCTGGGCCATGTCTGGCACTCCTGGGTTGCAGTCGGTTTACCTGCCCAGAATGCCGCGCCCGCGATGTCGGCGCCTGTGGCCGGTGTTGTGCCAGATGGCGGCACAGGCGCGGGACATGAAAAAGCCCGCCTTTGGAGCGGGCTGTGATTTTCGGCGTGACCTCCGAACCGATTCAGATCTCACCACAGACGAGGTGACCGTTGTCGTTGGAGAAAACGCATGACGGGCAACTCTGCAGGTCGATTCTTGTTCCGTGGGCACCACCACCACGCTGCCGGCAGGCGCAGTACAGGGTGCCGATGTAGTTGACGCGTTCCTCCGGGACGTCGAATCCGCAGTCATAGCAAGAGTCGGCATAGCTGCCTCTGACCTGGCTTGGTGTGCAGGTATTCGCCACCTTTGGCTGCAAAGCATCTGCGGATTCGGATTTGTTCGTGGGGCCGCAGGCAGGCAGAAGTAAAACAACCACCAAACTGAAAAGGACGGCTACGCGCATGACGTTTACCTCGCTTCGTGCTGTGATTCCAAACTAGCCGAAGCGGAGGCAAGCAGTTATTGCTGGGGGCTGGATGGCCAGTCCGGCACAAACGCCTGCAGCCATGCCGCATTGGCCGCGTCGATCTGCAGCTTCATCTCGCGCTGGCGTTGATGGATTTTCCAGCCTTGCCCGAAAATGGCGCGCTCGTGCGCTTCGAACAGCGCCTGCAGCTCTGGTCGGCCCATCGGCACGTCGATGTTGTCGGCGTCTGTCCAGAAGAAGCCGTCCGGCACACCGACGGCTTTGAGGGTCGCCAGCGTCGTATTCAGGCGCTCGCGTACTGCGAGGCCGCCATCCCAACGGTGGTCGGCGTGGGTGAAAGTCACCACGGCGAGCTCTTGCTGGTCGCGCCACACGTTAATGCGTTCACGGGCGGCGACGCGAAGCGATTCGATTGGCGCTTGCGGCATATCAGCACATTCCGGCAACCCATCTTGCCCAGCAAGGATCAATTGCCCGCGTGACTGGCCAGCCAGCAGCTCGGCATGCAGGGCCTCGGAAATTTCGACTACGTCGGAGGGCCAAGTGCCGGCTACATCATATGCGGCACGCATTGCGCCATCGTAGAAACCAGCATTTGAAGCAGAGTAGAAAAGCACGGTTATGTCCCCCAATTACATGCCAATCGCGAAGTACGAACATGAGACACCACCCGCAGACGGCGTACCAGGTGCGACACCAGACGCTGAATAAAATGCAGAAAAGGTGAAACCCGAGAGGCTGGTCGTATTCAGCACGACATACGCCTGCTGACTGATTGTGATCTGGCCACCGACAGGAAAGACGCGCAGACAACTATTTGGAAATGCAATCGGGAACGTCGCCGACGTCGGATTGCTCGCGCCGTTGAGCAGATTGCCCCACTGGATGATCAGCCCGCTTGGCAGCTTCTGCCAGCCGTTGCTGGCAAAGCTCGCGCCAAACGACGGCAGTCGGCGCAACACCGTACCGCCAGTCAAAACCCAACCGGCGCCAAACAAGGTGACAGTTGCGTCCTCACCCACGTCGACATTGATCGAAGTCGGTGCGTTGCCCGACGAAATCGTGATGCCGTCGACCGAAGCAATCGTGAAATAGCTGTTGGCAACGGTGGCCTTGAATGTGATTGATGCCCCGTCCGGCAATCCGGCTTTGTCCGGAAGCGTCAGCGTGATCCCGCCGGCCGTCACGCCATGTAACAGGCCCACGTCTGAGGCAGTCATCACCCGGGTCGCAGCCTCGGGTTTGATGCCCGCGTAGCTGCCCAGCTCTCGGCGCAGTGCGGCCATGGTCGCCATTTTGGTGCTGTTGTCGAACTGCGCTGGAGTCGACCCCTGCACCGGGCCGGTAAAGGATGCGCCGGCCAGCGCAGCTTTTCCGGCCAGAGCGTTCGTCATCGTCGCGGCGAAGCTCGAATCGTTGCCGAGTGCGGCGGCAAGTTCGGCCAGGGTGTCGAGTGCGCCGGGTGAGCCGTTGATCAGCGCGCCGATTCGGGTCTCAACCTCGGGTGCAGTCATGTACTGCGGGTGCGGGTCGGCTGCGCCAGTGTGCGCGGCCAAGTCGCCCTGCCTGGTCTCGACTTGCTGCTTGAGCCAAGCGGTTCGGTTGGTCAGATCCTGCAGTGGCAGGTTGTCGGGGCAATTCGGGCCGCCGGTGAGCACTGCGCCGTCTTCGAAGTAGCGGACCCCGGTAGCCCAGCTCACGTTTTCTACGAGTGTTCCCATGTTGTTTCCTTCAGATTGAACCGCGGGTGTAGTTGCCGTCGCGGCGGGCGTAGCCGTTGCGGACCAGCGCGGCTGACGAGAAGTCGATCCCGTACAGGTGACTGCGGGCCGGTGCGATGCTGGCCAGCAGCTGGCGTGCCTCTTCGGCCTGGGCCACGCTCAGCAGGTTGAAACATTTGATGCGGTACACCGCCCATTCGGTGCGGCCATCGCCGCGCATCGCAAAACCGTCGCGGCGCTGTCGGCCGTCCCGCAGATAGCCGCCACGACCTTCTTCGATTTCGATCTCGCCGAGGCCCATGTCGCGGAAGACCTGCCGCACGGCGGCAACGGTGCCCTTGTGGCGGTGGACCTCGATCGACGAGGCGATCAGGGCGCGCTGCTGGGCCTCGGTCTGGGCGGCGTCGAAGCGGTCGACCGACCGCGCCCACGCGAGCCAAGGCAGGAAGGGGGCTGGGCAGCGCTCGGCGCTGTAGAGGTCGCGCAGTGCGGACGGATCGATGTCCGGCGCCAGCGCGACCGCGAGCGCCTCCTCGAGCCATGTGCGGTTTGGTGGCAGCAGGCTGCGGATCATCGCCGTTCCACCGTGACGCTGCTGGCAAGCGGGAATTCGTTCAGGGCGCAAACAACATCGGCGGTCGGCGAGAGCCACGTCACCCGGCGAACGCCCGTGACATGCACCGCAGCGTCGAGCGCGGAATGCGAGACCAGCCCTTCGAGCCGTTTGAGCTGTGCCAGCGCTTGCTCGGCGCGGGACTGCGCCGCGGCCAGCCCGCCCGAGATGGCTTCACCACCGTCCTCGAACTCGATCAATGCATGCGCGGCGAACGAGCGCGGCGTGCCGGCGATGACGTAGGGCCGGTCGTTCAGCGGCCGGACCGTTTCGGCGGACAGTGCGGCCTGCACGGTGGCGAGCAGCGTGGCATCGGGCACGCCGTTACCGCGGTCGTCGAGCACGTAAACATTGACGTCGCCGCCGGCCGGGCTGACGACCTTGACGTCGGCAACGTGCGGCGAGGCGCTGAGCGCGTGGAATACATAGGCGCCGCGCGGGCCAGCGACCGACAACCCCTCAAGCGCCATCTGGGCGCGCATGCGCAGGCGGTCGTCGCTTTCCCAGATGGCATCGATCGGTGGCACGGCGTCCGGATCGGCAGGGGTAATCAGCAGCCGGTTGACGCCGTAGTCGGCGGCGCGGTTGTCGAGGTCGGCACCCCTGGCCTTGGCCAGCAGCGTGGCGACTGCCGCTTCGTTGATGCGCTGCCGGAGCAGCAGCTCCATGTAGGCGTTTTCCTGCAGCAGGATCGTCATCGGCTCGGATTCGAGCTCGAGCGTGCGGGCGACGTTGTCGCGCTGATCTGCCGGCACCAGTCCGAGCAGCCGGGCTTTGCGGCGGGCGAGGATGGTCTCGAAATCCAGCGGCTCGACGAGGTCCGGAGCGGGCAGTTTGGCGAAGTCGATCTGACTCATGCAGCACCCCCGCGAAGTGGCACGCTGAGCGCAACGGCCTGCCGGCGCGGGCCGTCTGCACGCTCGGCATTGATATCGATGGACAGTTGCCCCGGCGACTCGCCGGCAACAAGTTGCACTGCGGTGATCCGCAGGCGTGGCTCCCAGCGCTGAACGGCCATGACGGTTGCGGCACGGGCGCGCTGAATAGTGACCGCGTTCATGGGCGCGTCGACGAGGTCCGGCAGCAGCGAGCCGAAATCACGACGCATGACGCGGCTACCCAACGGGGTAGTGAGAATGCAGCGCACGGACTGACGGATATGGTCGAGGTCGCCGATGCTTCGGCCGGAGTCGATGCTCATGCCGGCGTAGCTCATTGCGGGCCTCCCGTGCTGCCACCGATGGAGTCAACGTGGATGTGCAGGTGGAGCACCACGCCGTTGGAGCTGAGCTGGCCACCTTCGTGGATGAAATCACCGGTGATCTTTGATTTGCCACCGGCACCACCGTTGCCGGATAGGCCAGCGAGGTAGGAAAGCAACTGTTCGATGGTGGCTTTGCCCTTGACGACCAGATTGCCCTTGATCAGCACGTCGCCGGAAAACTCGCTCTTGGGGCAGTCGACGGTGACCATGTCCGAGGCTTCGATCATGGCGGTCTTGATGCCGGTGACGTCGAGCGCGCCGGCGGCGTGGTTGTAGCGGATGACTGCGCCGTCCGGATACTGCGTCATGTGTTCGTCCGGGCTAGCACTGGGTGCCGGATTGGCATCGCTGTACAGGCCGACCAGCACGATGCCGGCGGCTGTTTCTCCGCTCGGGCTGAGCACGAGGCATTGCTCGCCCACGGTCGGGGCATTCCATGTCCGGGTCGTGCCGGCGCGCAGCGTGATCCAATGCAGCCATTCGGACTGAAGCCCGCCGGTTTGCACGCGGCAGAGTGCATTGTCGTGATCGACTCCGGCAATGGTGCCGGTGCGGATCAGGCTCTCAAGGCGACGGGGTTGTTCGGCGGGCAAGCTCATTGGTGAAGCATGAACGCGACACGGGAGCTGATGTTTTTGGTTTGTTGTGCGGGTCGTGCTGCACAATTTACACCTTGCGAAAGAATTTGTTTGCGAATGCTGTTTTTCGAGTTGGAGTTGTCATGGGAAAGACCGAGTTACTTAGAAATCCGAAATTGGGTGGGGCGGGTTTGGTCAAACGCAAGGGAGCGGTCGCAAAAAAAAATCTGGACTGGCGTTTGGTGATGTCTACATTTGCAGTGATTGTGGCTCCTTGCGCATACTTATTCGGTCATGCATATCGAGAAGGTTATCTAATTGAGTTTGGCGTGGATCCTTCGCATTTTTCGATTGATATCACGGAAACGTATGTGAATGCTTTTTATGCAGTGATTGGAATATGGAATAGAGTTGCTGATTGGGCGGGTGTCTCACCCGGTGTGATTAATTTTCTGTTTGCATTGTTTGTTTTGTGGATGTTTTACGGGTTTGCAGGTTATGTGCTTTTACTTATTAGAGGGTTTCTTGATAAGCCACGGATTCAAAATGGCTGGCTTTTGACAAAACTGCGTCCGATTCTTGCTAAGCTGAGTCCCAAGAGAAATAGACTTGTGAAGTCTTTTGGATATGTTAGTGCTATTGGTTTAATAGTGGCTTGCGTTCTCTATCTTGTTTTTGTTTTTGTTTTGGTAGCTGGTCTTGTACCAGCGACCTCGTATGCTCAAGGGGCATATTCAGCGAAGAAGCAAAAGTCAAGTTTCTTGCAGGGCATGTGCAGCGATCGAAAAAAGTCACAGGGGAATTGTGTTGCCCTGAAGGGTGACGATGGTAAATTGATCGCGAGCGGCTTATATGTGTCCCGAAATGAGAAAAGCATCGCAATTTACGCTAGTGGAGTTAGTGCGATCTACCCTATTCCGGTGAAATACGTAATGGAAAGTTACTAGGTATTTTTGGTGAGAATGGTCGATAGAATCAATTCGTGGGTGAGGTCCACTTCTTTCGGGCGGAAACCCAGTAATCTTCTTCGGGGCAGGCGTGGAACGCTACCTTCCTGATGCTGGCCGGCAATACGGGCATCCCGGCCGCTGAATCCAATACTGGCTTCGTCGGTGGTGGATTCGGCTTTCAGGTGTCTGGCGGTGCGCAGTTTGGCGAACATGCTGCGGCGGATGCGGCCTTTCTTGCCGCGCAGGCCGCGTTTGCTTGAGCGCGGCGCGTAGGCGACGCCGTCCGGATCTTTCTGCTCGGCAATGCGCTTGGCCTGACTTTGTCGCAACGCGGTGGCGATCTGCCTCATGAGTTTGCGGCGCTCGACCGGAGAAAGCCTGGCTAGCAGGCCGCTGGCCCAATCTTCGATAGCACTGAGGTCATCCACCGGCGGCCTTTCGTTCAAAGATGGCCAACCAATCTGATTCGACCGGGGCAGGTTCGCTAATGGCTTCGGTTTCCCAGCGGCCGGCGACCGTACGTGCGATGACGCGCTCGGTGAGCGGTAGCTTGATGGACAGGTCGACCAGATCCTCTTTGAGGATGTCCGCCTCGAACTGGATGGCATCGCGGCGGCGTTCGTTGTTGTCCAGCAGTTCGGGCTGGTTCGTGGCCAGCCAGTCGACCACGGCGACCATGACGGCATCCGGGTTGCCGCCGAAGTTGGTCAGGATCAGGTTCAGCGTGTACTGGTATTCGTAGCTGCGCGTACCGGTGCCGGTGCCGAGGATGCGGCCCTCGTCGACGAACATCAGCAGCTTGTCCGGATCGCGGTCGAGATGTGGCATGGTCGCGATCAGGTGCGCACGCAGGCTGTCCGGTTTTTTCATTGTGCGGGCCCGTTGATCAGGGTGCGGTCGTTAACGACGATTGACTGGCAGGCTGCGAGCTGACGGGCGAGCTGGTCGGCATCACTGCCGAGGCGTTCAAGAAACTCGCCAGCCGCGACCGATAGTTCGGCTCGCGCTTCACCATCACCGCCGCGTCCGGCGGCGACAGTTGTGGGCACTGGTTCGCAGCTACCGGCACGGACAGGGACGAACAGCCGGCGAGTGCCAGCACGCAGATCAGCAATGGCACGGTCACGGTCGGCGATTTCATTTTGCAGGCGCTCCTGATAGGTTGTGGCGATGACTGCTTGGGATGCGGCGGCGGCGCGTTCGTCACGGCGGACGGTGTTGATGCGCGCGGCCACGGCGCTGGCGTCGCGGGCTTTGCGTTGCTGGTCGGCGAGGCGCCACTCGGCGTCGCTGCTGCGGTAGCCATCCAGCCAGATCAGGCCGATGGTGCCGGCCAGCAACAGCGCATAGAGCAGCCATTTGCCGATCGGCTTGAGCATGGCCGGCCAGCTCATGCTGCGACCTTGGCGAACTGCTCGTAGGCGCGGGCGAGCTTCACGTCGTAGAGGTTTTCGCGGTAGGCGGCGCCGTTGTAGCCACGGGCGAAGTCCGCCCACTTGCGGCCCCTGAGCGCCTTGATCAGCGCCGGTTCCGACAGCACGAAGCGGCAGAAGGCTTCGAGGTGATCGCCTTCGTTGCGCTGCATGCGCTCGACGAACTCGTAGATGCTGGCGTAGCCAAGCGCTTGCCAGTGGTAGCCCATGACTTGGAACGCGCCCCAGCTGCAGGCTTCGAGCGCGCAAGCATCGTCGATGCGCCGGGCGTTGGCGAGGCGGATGTACTCGGCGCTGCCGCCGGCGTAGCCACCGCGGACTGTGCTGACCAGATCGGCGTAACGGCTGGCGATCGCAGCGGCGGCATGGCCGGCTTTTTCGAGCTGCCGGTACATGATGTGGCGCTCGTACAGGACGACCGGGCGGCCGTCGTCGAGGAAACCCGAACCGCGGCTTTCCACCGCGTTGACGGCCTGAATGCTGGCCAGCGGCACGCCGAGCAAGTCGGCGGCGCGCTGCAGGTCGGCACCGGTCATCAGTCGCGGATCGGCGCCACCTGCGCGCAGGGTCTGCAGCGTCTTGGGGCCAGCGATGCCATCGGCGACGAGGTCGTGCGATTGCTGAAAGCGGCGCACGGCAGATTCGGTTGATTCGCCGTACCAGCCGTCTGCGCTGAGCCGGTAACCGGCGGCGAGCAGTTGGCGCTGCAGATCGCGGACGGCCTGCCCCTGATCGCCATTGCGCAAGGTCATCGCCATGGTCCGTCTCCGAACACGCGGGCGACGTTGCCCTTGTCGCGCCAGACCTTGGCGCAAAACAGGATGACGAGCAGATCCATGCCGCGTGGGACGACGGGATACCAGCCGAGCAGGATGCCGCCGGCCGAGAAGATCATGCAGGCGAGCACGACCCAAGCCATGACCGAATGATGGCGACGGAAACTGGCGCCAGCGCGCTGGTAAAACAGGATGCGGCCGATTGCCATCAGCATGGCGATGCAGGCCAGCAGGGTGAGCAGACTCACGATTTACCCCCTTTGCCGAACAGGTTGTTGATCAGGCCGGCGAAGTCGAATGTCCTTGCCCGTTCGATGAGGCCAAGGGCGACGGTGACCAGCAGCAGCGACAGCAGGAACGCAGCGGCGCCGGTGCTCTTGATTGGCGTCAGCCGCACCACTTCAGCCGCGCAGAAGTAGCCGACCGACCACGAAATTGCGAGATAGATGAGACGCTTCCACCAAGGCAGCTCTTTGGCGCTGACGGTGAAGAGCGTGGCGCCGGCGGCGGCGCAGACCAGCGCGTTGTCGTCGACACCGGCAAGCATCGATGCAAGGCCGGCACCGGTGACGATGGTGAACACGGCGGCATTGGTGACGGGTTCGGACATTCGGGCTCCTAGTCCCAAAGCTGGACGATGCGGCGCTCGGCTTGCGGCGCGATGTCCGGCAGTTCGATTTCAAGGCCCATCGGCAGGATGGGGCCGTGGTCGGCAAGGCCGGGATTGCTGGTGAGGGCCAGCTCGGTGACGCCGGCCGTGCGGCCGTAGTACCGCTGGCAGATCGCGTCGAGCGTGTCGCCCTGACTGGCCCGGACGCGCATCAGATCAGCTCGACCGTGATGCGGGACCGGCCGAGCAGATCGCGGACGGCAAAGCGGCCGTCGCGGCGCAGGGCGTCGGGCTGCTCGTCGAGCGTGTCCGTTTTCTTCTGGCCTTCGCGGGTGGTGTCGTAGTCGCGGTAGCGCTCGACCAGATTCGCCTTGGCGAAGCAGTAAACGGCGCGGCGGTAGTGCTGCACGAGCACGCTTTCACCATCGATCTGGTCGGCTGGTACGTCGGCCAGTGTGGTAAAGCCGACCGCCTGTTTGCCTTGGCGCCAAGCCTTCATGTCGGTCTCGCCGTTGACGCTGGCCATGGCATTGACCAGCGCTTCGGTCAGGCGGATGTCGGTAACGGTGTCGGTGAAGCGCATGACGTCACGCGCCTTGTCCAGCTCGATGTCGGGCCAGAAGCCGGCATTGCTCAGCGTGGCGATCTTGGGTGGCGTGCTGCCACCGGTGGCGACGAAGCCGCTCATGTTGGACCTCGATTCAGGAGGCGGTGGGCGGGGCTTCATCGTGGGCCAAGCCCCGAATCCACCCCGCGCCGCCTGGCTCGCGTGGGACGCTCGGTCAGCCGCCTGCAGGCGGCGTGTCTTTGGGCTCGCCCGTGGGCGGCGATTCGTGAGTGGCCTCGCCGGTGGGCGGTGCGTTGACGGCTGCGGCCTTGCGCATTTCACGCTCGATCCGCTCGATGTCTTTCTTGACCCCGCACTTGTCGTGCAGCTGCAGCGCACGGTTGAGGTGGGTCAGCGCCTCGGCCGGGTCTGCTTTCTCCAGGGCGTAGCCGATGGCCTTGTGCAGCTTGGCGCGGACTTCGTCCGGCATGTCTTCGTCGGCCACCAGCGCGGCGACCTCATGCAGGATGGTGGCGTCGACCGACTGGTCGTTACCGGATGCTGCGAGCGCGGATTCGGCGATTTCCTCGGCGATCAGGCAGGCCGTGGTGCGCTCGTACTGGTCCGGCATGGTCAGCTTGTGCTGCAGCGCGTAGCGGGCGATGGCCAGCGCGCCGGCGATGTCGCCGGCGTCGACGCGCCAGACCATGACGGACATCAGTACGTCGTCCTGGGCGCCGCGGCCGGCGGCGAGTACGCCGTCGATGTAGGCGACGTACTCGGGTAGCAGTTCTTCGCGCTTGATGACGATCTTGCGTTCGATGCTTTGCACCTGCTTGAGCCGGCGCCGGTCTGCGCTGAGCTTGGCCAGCATCAGCTCGTAGCCGGTGGCGTCGCGCATGGTGTTGCCGGCACCGGCTGCCTCGATGGCGGCGACGGCGCGCTGGAAATGGGCTTTGGCCGGACTGGTCATTACGCGGCGACCAGTTCGATGTTTTCGATCAGGCAGCCGGCCTCGTACACCTCGACGACGTAGGCGTCGTTCGAGCTTTCGTAGTTGGCGACCCGGTCGTAGTCCGGTTCTTCGCGCAGATGGCGACGGCGGCCGCCTTCCTGGTAGTAGATCGACAGGTTGGCCAGCGTGGTGATCAGGATGGTGCCGGCCGGGAAGAACGGTACGGTCACTGCCTGCTTGCCGCCAACGCGCTTCTGGCTGATGACCATATCGCCGGCAAGTTGCTCGGTGGCCGGGTTGTCCTTGTTGATCAGGGGGAAGTATTTGTCGGCCAGCAGGTCGCGGCCCATGACGGCAACGATGTTCGGATCGTCGCGGAAGCGTTCGTCGATCAGGTTGTTGACGACGTCGTAGACCAGTGCGTCGAGGTTCTTGTAGCCATCCTCTGCCGCCACTGCCGCACCGATCCTGACCTTGCCACTGGCTGCCTTTACCTCTTTCATGACCCGCTGTGGCGCGTCGACGCGATAGTGCTGCAACCAGCCGATGTTGACGTCCTGCAGCAGCGGATTGGCATTGCGATCGGTGGTTGCGGCAACGCTGGTGCCGTTGAAGCCGATCATGATCCGGTCCAGTGCTTGCTGCTTCAGGATGACGTCGCGGACACGGGTCTGGAAGTCCGGAAACTTGGCCCACATGTCGAGCTGCGGGTAAGGAATGGCCGTGTCGAAGTTGGTCTGGGCGCACACGTACTTGCCGGACGACAGGTCGGCCACGCTGCGCGGTTCGCGCTTGCCGCCATTCTTGGTGTTGGTACGACCCGCGATGGTGCCGATGACGCCGAGGCCGATTTTTTCGCCGGACAGCTCGGTGACCGGGACGATGTTGATCTTGCCGAGGAATTCGCTCGACAGCTGGATCTTGGTTTCAAGTGTCTGCTGGACGCTGGGCTCGACCGAAAACGACAGGGCGACATCGTCGACGTGGTTCAGCTGGGCAATGGCCTGCGCGTAGGCATTGAATTTGAGGCGGGTGCTGTTCTTCATGATCTGGCTCTCTCCTGTAGCGGTCGGTGATCAGCAGTCGGTGACGGCATCGCCGTTGCCGCCTGTGGCGCGGGGCCGCTGGGTGTTGTGCTTTTCGGTGGTGTCGAGGAGCTTTTCGACGGCGTCGAAACGTTCGGTCAGCGACTTGTTGTCGGCGGTGAGCTGCTTGACCTCGTCAGCGGTGCCGGCGAACGCGTCAACGCGCTGGGCCAGGTCGCCCTGGTTGGTGGCCAGCAGCTCGACGGCCTGGCCTACATCGGTGAAACGCTCGTCATCGCTGCGGGACTTTTTGCTGAACAGGTTGAGCAGGTCGCGGACCTTGCCGAACAGCTGCGGCTTGTTGGCGTCGACGGATTCGTTGATTTCGTCGGCTACCGTTTCGAACTCGATGTCGGTTTCTTCACCGATCGAGTAGAGGTATTCCGGGTTGAGCGCGAACTTGCCGATCTGCCCGCCGTTGGCGCGGAACTGCATGACTTCGGTGCCGAGGCTGGCCGGGTCATCGGTTGCGGCGACACCCATCAGATAGGCCTCGCCGGTGTCGGCAAAGCTCGGTTTGATTTCTACCGAGGTGAAGGTTTTCTGGCCCTTGCCGGTCATGGCGATCAGGTCGTCGTTCGGCTCGATGACGGCATAGAGGCCCATCTTGCCGTCGAGCATGCTGCCCTTGATGACCTCAGATGACAGCGACAGCACCTTGCCGAAACGGCGGAACGGGCTGTCCGGCAGCACGCTCTTGAAATGTTCGAGATTGACCAGCGCGGTGTAGACCGCCGGGTCGTAGTTCTTGGCCATCTGCTCGATGTGCAGGCGGGAAATCTTGCGGCCGTCGACGGTGGCGCCTTCGGTTGCAACGCGGAATTTCTTGGATCGGGTGGCCATGCTGCCCTCGTGTCATGCGGTAGCGGATGCGATACCGACATGGTCGTGACGCGAGGGGCGAGGGGGCAACGGCGGGCTGTTGTGCCAGTTGGCGGCACAGTTCGGGCGTGTCGAAAGCAGGGCGCGTGGCGGTCAGGCTTCCGGCATGACCGATACCATTCTCGAACTCGACCCGCGCCGGCAGGCGCGCGGCCTGTACTGGCAGGGCTTTCGCATCGCGGAGATCGCCGCGTTGCTGGAACTGCCGCGCGGCACGCTGGACAGCTGGAAGCAGCGCGACCGCTGGGATGATGCCAAGCCGATCGACCGCGTCGACTACATGCTCGAAGCGCGGATGACGCAGCTGATCATGAAGGAGAGCAAGGCCGGCGGTGACTATAAGGAAATCGACCTGCTCGGCCGGCAGATCGAGCGCATTGCCAGAGTACGGCGCTATAGCGAAACCGGCAGTGAGGTGGATCTCAATCCGAAGCTGGCCAAGCGCAACGAGCAGCCGAAGGCGAAGCCGGCGCGAAACGTCTTCAGCGAGGAGCAGGGCGATCTGCTTGTCGAGGCGTTCAAGGACGGGCTGTTCGACTACCAGCGCAACTGGTTCGAGAGCATGAACCAACGGACGCGGATGATCCTGAAAAGCCGGCAGATCGGCGCGACCTGGTACTTCGCCCGCGAGGCACTGATCGACGCGATCCTGACCGGGCGGAATCAGATATTTCTGTCGGCATCGAAGTCGCAGGCGCACGTGTTCAAGCAGTACATCATCCAGTTCGCCCGTGAGTCGGCCGGCGTCGACCTGTCGGGTGATCCGATCGTGCTCGACAACGGTGCGCACCTGTACTTCCTCGGGACCAACGCCCGGACGGCGCAGGGCTACCACGGCAATTTCTATTTCGACGAGTTCTTCTGGACCAACAAGTTCGAGGAGCTGAACAAGGTTGCCTCCGGCATGGCGCTGCACAAACAGTGGCGCAAGACCTACTTCTCGACGCCGTCGAGCCTGAACCACGAGGCGTACCCGTTCTGGTCCGGCGAACGCTTCAACAAGCGTCGGCCGAAGAAGGACCAGGCCGATTTCAATGTGTCGCCGGCCTACCTGCAGCCGGGCGTGCAGTGTCCGGACAAGATCTGGCGGCAGGTGGTGACGATTCTTGACGCCGAGCGCGGCGGTTGCGACCTGTTCGACATCGACGAGCTGCGCGCCTACGAGTACAGCCCGGACGAGTTCGACAATTTGCTGATGTGTAATTTCATCGACGACACCCAGTCGGTGTTCACGCTGCGGTTGCTGCAGGCGTGCATGGTCGACAGCTGGGATGTCTGGACCGATGTGAAGCCGCATGCCAATCGGCCATTTGCCGACCGGGCCGTCTGGCTGGGTTATGACCCGTCGCTGAACGGGGACAGTGCCGGCCTCGTGGTGCTGGCACCGCCGCTGGTGGCAGGTGGCAAGTTCCGTGTGCTGGAAAAGCACCAGTGGCGAGGCATGGACTTCGAGGCGCAGGCGTCGGCGATCCGCGCCATCACCGAGCGCTACCGGGTGACCTACATCGGCATCGACGCCACCGGGATCGGGCAGGGCGTCTATCAGCTGGTGCGGCAGTTCTTCCCGGCGGCCGAACAGATCAGCTACTCGCCCGAGGTGAAAACCCGGCTGGTCCTGAAAGCCTACGACGTGATCAGCAAGGGCCGGCTGGAATTCGACGGCACCGATCTGGCGCAGGCATTCATGGCGATCCGCAAAACCCTGACCGCGAGCGGCCGACAGGTGACGTACGAAGCCGGCCGATCCGACGAAACCGGCCACGCCGATCTGGCGTGGGCGTGCATGCACGCGCTTTCCAACGAGCCGCTGGAAGGCGCGGCCGCGGGCGAGCGCATCCCGATGGAGATTTTCTGATGAGCAAACGAAGCCGCATGCGCGAACACACGCAGCACCCCAACACCCAGAACGCGCCAGCAGCGTCTACCAGCCCCACGCTCGAGGCGTTCACCTTTGGCGATCCGGAGGCCGTACTCGATCGCCGCGGGATCTTCGATTATCTGCAGTGCTTGCACAACGGCCGCTGGTACGAGCCGCCGATCAGCTGGGACGGACTGTCCAAGTCGTTCAGGGCGACACCGCATCACAGCTCGCCGCTCTACGTGAAGCGCAACATTCTGGTCAGCACCTTCAAACCGCATCCGCTGCTGAGCCGGTCGGCGTTTTCGGCGTGGGTGCTGGATTTCCTCGTGTTCGGCAACGCCTATCTGGAGCGGCGCGACGCTATGAGCGGCCGGCCGTTGTCGCTGAAACCGGCGCTGGCCAAGTACGTTCGTCGAAGTGTGGACCTCGACGGCTACTGGTATGTGCCGACGGCTGCCGAGGAGTACGAATTCGAACCCGGCCGCGTTTTCCATCTGCTCGAGCACGACATCGACCAGGAGGTGTATGGTCTGCCGGAGTACCTGAGCGCGCTGCAGTCAGCCTGGCTGAACGAGTCTGCGACCCTTTTCCGCAGGCGGTATTACAAGAATGGCAGCCATGCGGGCTTCATCCTGTACGCCCACGATACGAAGCTGAACAACGACGACGTCGATGCGCTGCGCGCGGCACTGCGAAGCAGCAAGGGGCCGGGCAATTTCCGGAATCTGTTCCTGCATGCGCCGGGTGGCAGCAAGGACGGCATCCAGCTGATTCCGGTCAGCGAGGTGGCGGCCAAGGATGAATTCCTGAACATCAAGAACGTGACCCGCGACGACCAGCTCGCTGCGCATCGTGTGCCGCCACAGCTGATCGGCATCATCCCCACCAACACCGGCGGGTTCGGTTCGCCGGCACAGGCGGCCGAAGTGTTTGCGCGGAATGAAATCGGGCCGCTGCAGGCGCGGTTTATGGAGCTGAACGAGTGGATCGGGGAAGAGGTTGTGGCATTCGAGGCGTACGTGTTTCCGGATGGATCGACGGCTGCATAGGCGTGATTGGTCGGGTGAAAGGCGAGCAGATGCTCGCCTTTTTTCTAACTCCAATCGATCATTTGCTTGCCGGTGACGACATTCAGCCGTTCGAAGTCCCGGAGCACTTCAATGGCTTTCCCGGCCACCAGGCGCTGACCTCTCCGTTTGGCCAGTTCTTCCAGCAGGGTCAGGCATCGGCTGGCGAGCGGTCGGGCAACCTGCGCTTCTCGCAAAAAATTGTACTCGCCAACGGCAAACCGGATGGCGGCCTGGCCACGAAGGTAGCCGTATTCCGCATCGGTGATGTCGACCACATAACTGCAGGCTCCGGTAAATCGCATCATCCCGCCTCGCTGCTTGGAAACCTGGGAGTCCCAGTTTTGCGCGACGTTTTTTTGGGAAAGGACCAGATTTCGGCTGTTGGCCGTATAGGGCTCGTCGGTCAACACGTTGGTGACCGTGACTGAAAATCCGTTCGGCGTTCCGCCCATCGTGAATTCGATGTGGTGACCGGTTTGCAAGTCCAGCATCGTCATGTGGCCCGGGTCGTTCTGGTCGTTTTCATTGATCCAGGCTTCGAACTTAACTTGTGGCATCTAGATGGCTCGCTTCAGTGATTGGCGTTGTATCTATAGGAAACTTTCCACGTTTTTCGTTGTGTTCTGAACGATCCAGACTCATGCGTTGCTAGCCCAGTGACTGATCGTGCGACACGATTGGGCGTTTGAGGGTATTGGGACGTGGTGCAAGCACCCCGTGCAGCGCTACTGCATCGAACGGACCTAGCATCGTGCGCGCCTGCTCCACCGGCGTCGGTGCCAGCCATTCGGCAAAGTCGGATTGCGCAAGCAGCACCAGCGACCGCTTCTCGTCGCCCGGCTTGTGCATGCGTTTCATCAACGGGTGGTCGTCCGCGTTGATGGTCAGTTGGGTGAAGCTGAACGAGTAGCCGCCGTCGTCCTCCTTCCACGGCCGCCACAGGCCGGCCACTGCGAAAGGCGCGCCGTCGACACGCTCGATCCGCATCCGCTCGGCCTTGCCAGTCTCGTAGCACGGCTCGAAGAAGCCCATCATCGGCACGAGGCAGCGGTAGCCCTTGGCCCAGGCGTTGCGGTAGCTGATTTTTTCGCCGACCGTCTCGGCCCGTGCGTTCATGGTGGCGTAGTGCTTCCCGCCGGGCTTGATCTTGCGCTTGGGGATCATGCCGTAGCTTGCGACGAGCGCCTTGGGCTGGCCGTCGTCCCCCTGGATGATGATCGGCGCCAGATAGTCCTGCCAGACCTCGTCGGGCCAGTCGCCAAGCGGGTCGGGCACCTTGAAGTGCTGGATCAGTACGGCGCGGGGTGTGGGCAGGTAGTTGACGCACATCGGCTGGATTCCACTTTTGCAGAACGATCGTTCTACAATGGCAATCAGACAACTCCGATTTGCCACCGCAATGATTCCCGAATTGATCGGGCCGATACCGGCCCATGATAGTCCGCCGCCGTGCGCGCTGCCGCTGGCCGACGTGCTGGTGCCGGCCGGCTTCCCCAGTCCGGCCGAGGACCACGCCGAGGAGCGCTGCGACCTCAACATGTATTTCATCGACCGCCCGGAAGCGACGTTTTTCTTCCGAGTCGCCGGCGACAGCATGGTCAGCGACGACCCGCAGCGGTCGATTCCGCCGGGCGCGCTGCTGGTTGTCGACCGCTCGCTCGAGGCCAGCCACGGCGATGTGGTTGTGGCCGCGATCGACGGCGATTTCACCGTCAAGCGGCTGTTCAGCCGCGCCGGCAAGGTCGCGCTGGTCGCCAACAACAAGGCGTACCCGCCGATCGTGCTCGGCGACGAACAGGAGCTGTCGGTCTGGGGCGTGGTGACCGGTTGGGCGATGAAGTCGCAGCGATGATCGCGCTGGTCGACGTCAACAACTTCTACGTGAGCTGCCAGCGGGCGTTCGAGCCGGCCATGGAAGGGCGGACCATCGTCGTGCTGAGCAATAACGACGGCTGCGTGATCGCGCGCAGCAACGAGGCGAAGGCACTCGGCATCAAGATGGGTGCGCCGTGGCACCAACTGCGCGAGCTGGTGCAGCAGCACGGCATCGTGCACTACTCCAGCAACTATGCGCTGTACGCAGACATGAGCAACCGGGTGATGTCGGTGTTGGGCCGGTTCTCGCCCGACCAAGAGGTGTATTCGATCGACGAGAGCTTTTTGGGCCTCGACGGCATGCCGGGCGATCTGACCGATTACGGGCAGGAAATCCGGACCACGGTGCGGCGCTGGACCGGGCTGCCGGTGTGCGTCGGCATCGGGTCGACCAAGACGCTGGCCAAGCTGGCCAACCACCTGGCCAAGAAGCGGCCAGAGTTCGGTGGCGTGTGCGAGCTGGCCAAGATCCCGCCGGCGCGGCTGCAGGCGATCATGGCCGAGGTCGACGTCGGCGATGTGTGGGGTGTCGGCCGCAAGATTGCGGCCCGGCTTGCCGGCGAGGGCATCAACACGGTGGCCGATCTGGCGGCGGCCGATGCCGAGGGCGTCGCGAATCGATACAGCGTGGTGCTGCAACGGACGGTGCTCGAGCTGTGCGGCGTGCCGTGCATCGACCTTGAAACCGCGGCGCCGGACAAGCAGCAGATCATGTGTGCCCGATCCTTCGGGCAGCCGGTGTTCACCCGCGGCGAGCTGGCCAGTGCGTTGTCGAGCTACGTGGCCCGTGCCGCCGAGAAGCTGCGCAAGCAAGGCTCAGCCGCCGGCGGCTTGATGGTGTTCATCCGCACGAACCCCTTCCGCCCGGGTGATCCGCAGTACAGCCCGGCAGTGACCGTGCCGCTGACCACGGCCAGCGACGATACGCTGCTACTCACGCGCGCCGCGCTGTGGACGCTCGACCGGATCTTCCTGCCCGGCTACCGCTACGCCAAGGCCGGCGTGATGCTGACCAACCTGCAACCCCGCGACACGGTGCAACGGCATTTGTTCGTCGAGGACCGCGTCGATCCGGGCAAGCGCGCCGCGCTGAACGCGGTGATCGATCAGGCGAACCGGCGTTACGGCCGTGGCTCACTCAAGCTGGCCAGTGCCCTCGACGACAAGGGCTGGAAGATGAAGCAGGGGAAGGTATCACCGCACTGGACGACGGTATGGGCGGATGTGCCTGTGGTCCACTGAACACCCTGGGCGCGGGCTGGCGCGCGCAGTCGTCTCCCCGCCACGCCTACCCGCTAAATGGGGTGGTTTTCATGCACACATGCACGCCAGCTAGAAGCAAGCTTGGCTACGGGCTGGAGGCATATATTTGCCTGACATGAAATCATTCGGAATCTTGCGTTTTCATGCGCGCAAGAGGGGGCGGACGTGACAAGACCAGCTCGCAGCAAAGGACGAGTTCGCTCGGCGTCAAAGGCTGGATGATGAAGCTGAGGAAGCACTGTGCGCTGGGCGAAAACCTAGGCGTAAGAGCCGGTGCCGCGCGAACTTGAGGGGCTTTCAGGGTAGGCTGGGTGAGTTGAATTACCCAACCCCCGTTGAATTACCCAGCAGCGTTGCGCTGACCGGGCTGGAAGCCTTGCAAAATAAGGTGGCGGAGAGACGGGGATTCGAACCCCGGATAGGCTATTAACCTATACACGCTTTCCAGGCGTGCGACTTAAACCACTCATCCATCTCTCCGCGATGGGAGGCCGAATAGTACCGAAGCGCCGCGCGGCTGGCAAGGCGCGCGCGGTATTTTCTTACGCTGCCGAGCCGGCGGTTCGCGCCGCGGTCAGGCTCAGCAGCCAGTAGCCTGCGCCACCGATCAACAGGGCCGGCACCGAAGCCATCATGCCGGGGAGCAGGTGCACGGTCAGGTGGTAGGCGGTGATGCCGAGTGACCAGGCAAGCAGCCCGCGGACATGCCAGCCGCCGCTGTACCAGTAGGTGCCACCGACCTGGGCGATGGCCGCGGTATCGATCTGTCGGCGGCGAACGACGAAGTGGTCGACGAGAACGACGCCGAACAGCGGTGCGAACAGCGAGCCGATCAACAGCAGGAAGTTCTCGAAGCGCGCAAACGGTACGAACAGGGCAATCGCAGTGCACAGTACACCAAAGGCCAGTGCCGCGTGTTCGACCTTGGCCGGAACCAGTGTGCAAGCCGACACCGCCGCCGAGTGGATGTCGGCGAATGCCTTCTCGCTTTCGTCGAGCAGGATCAGCAGCAGTGCAAGGCCGCCGCCCGATGCGGCGAGTGCGAACAGCAGGGCGTTGTCGCCGCCCTGCTGGGCGAAGGCGAGCGTGTACGCTGCGCCGAGGCTGCAGAACCACAGATTGCCGATCAGGTAGCCGACCAGCGTGCCGCGGAAGGCCGCACCGGGCTGACGGGCGAAGCGGGTGTAATCGGCGACCAGCGGCAACCACGAGAGCGGCATGGCAATGACGAGGTCGATGCCGGTGCCAAGTCCCAGCGCGCCCGTGCCCGGACGGCTGAACAGCTCGGCGATATCGTAGGCGGCAAACAGGTGCCAGGTGAGCCAGGCTGCCGCTGCCAGCAGCATCCAGATGCCCCAGCGGCGCAGTACGCGGCGGACGAAGCCGAGCGGGCCGAAAACGGCGATCAGCGTCGAGATGCCGCCGAACAGCAGCGTCCACAGCACCGGGCTTTGCCACAGTGCCGAGTCGGTCCCGGCACGCTGGATCAGCGCGCCGGCGGCATCGCGCATCACGACGATCTCGAACGCACCCCAGCCGATCAACTGAATCAGGTTGCAGATGGCCGGCAGGCTGGCGCCGCGCAGGCCCAGCGTCGGGCGCAGCGCCGACATCGTCGCCAGGCCGGTGTCGGCACCGATGACGGCAACGGACGCGAGGCAAGCAACGCCGACGATGCTGCCGATGACGATTGCGGTCAGCGCTGCGCCAAAGCCCAAGCCCGGCACCAGCAGCGCGCCGGTCTGCAGCACCATCAGGCCGATGGCCAGCGAAAACCACAGCGACATTACGTCGCGGGCGGAAAAGACGCGCCGTTCCAGCGGAACGGGAACGCGCGGATCGTAGGTGCCGGTCGGCTTCATGCTTCGTTCTCCTCGGAAGGCAGGCATTGTCGCCGCCACCGCAGACGCAGGCAACGAAAAACCCCGCCGCAGCGGGGTTGGATCAAGGTTGCTCAGGGCTCAGAGGAAAACCATTGCCACCGTCGCCACCACGCCGCCGGTGACGCCGATGATGGTTTCCATCACCGTCCATGTCTGCAGCGTCTGCTTTTCGGTCATGCCGAGATAGCGGCTGGCAAGCCAGAAGCCCGAGTCGTTGACGTGCGACAGCACCACCGCGCCGCCACCGATGGCGATCGTCACTGCGGCCAGTTGTGCGCCGTTCAGGTGCATGTATTCGATCATCGGCTGGATCAGGCCGCAGGCCGTCAGCATCGCCACCGTGGCCGAGCCCTGGATCACGCGGACTGCGGCCGCGAGGGTGAACGCCAGAATCGTTACCGGGAGGCCGGCACCGGCGAGCATGTTGCCGAGCGCGCTCCCGACACCGGAGTCGACCAGCACCTGTTTGAACACGCCACCGGCACCGGTGACGAGAATGATGATGCCGGCCGGCTCCAGCGCGGCCGAACAGATGTTCATGATCTCGTTGCGGCTCATGCCACGCTGGACGCCGAGCAGGTAGAACGCCGACAGGCAGGAAAACATGATCGCGGTGAACGGGTGACCGATGAACTGCAGCCAGTTGTAGAGCGTCGAGTCGGGTTCGACGAAGTGCACCGCAACGGTCTTCAGGCCCACGAGCAGCAGCGGCAGAACCATCAGGCACAGCGCAAGGCTGAATGACGGCAGTTCTCCCTTGTTTTCACCCAGATGGCTTTCCAGTGCATGCGCCGGCAGGGGGACGCTGACGAACTTCGAGATGAAGCGGCCGTAGAGCGGACCGGCCAGCACGGTGGCCGGGATCGCCGTGGCCAGACCGAGCACGATCATCCAGCCGAAATCGGCATTGAGCTGTGATGCGACGAGAATCGGCGGCGCAGCGGGAATCAGAAAGGACTGGCAGGCGCCGATGCCGGCAAGCAGCGCGAGTCCGAGCCCGACGACGTTGCCGCCGCTGCGGCGGGCCAGTGCAAACACCACGCCGATCAGCAGCACGACGGCGACGCCAAAGAACAATGGCAACGAGCAGATGAGACCGATCACCGCCAGCGCCCAGCTGGCGCGCCGCTCGCCGAACTTGCCCAGCAATGTCAGCGCAATACGGTCGAGCGCGCCGGTGGCCTCCATCATCTTGCCGAACATCGTACCGAGCGCGACGACGGTGGCGACGAATCCGAGCGTATCGCCCATGCCGCTCTGGATGGTGTCGGCAATCCTGGCCGGGTTCATCCCTGCGGTGATGCCGACGATCATCGAGACAAGAATCAGTGCGACGAATGCGTGCAGCCTGAGTTTCATGACCAGTGCCAGCAGCAGGACGATGGACCCTGCTGCGTTCAAAATCAGCGACAAATTTGACATGGATCGACTCTGGTTGTTGTTGTCAACTTACGTGTCTGTTCTTTGAACTACGTTACCGGTAACATGCTAGCAGTAGCACCAGAAGAGTGCCTATCAAGAAGAGTCCCTATCCAAAAGGGTGCCTACTGCAACAAGCCCAAGTGCGAGGTCAGCCCGGTTCGTTCCGAGCCGGCGCCAGCCTCCTCGGTCGGGTGACGGGTCGATCCAATGCAAACAGGAGTACTAACAGATGTCCGGGAAAAGTTACGTGGTGATGGGGGTGTCAAGCAGTGGCAAGTCGAGTATCGGCGCGGCGCTGGCACAAGCCCTCGGCGCCAAGTTCATTGATGGCGACGATCTGCATCCACGCGCCAACATCATCAAGATGGGTGGCGGCACGCCGCTGAATGATGATGACCGCGCGCCGTGGCTGGAACGGATCAACGACGCGGTGTTCGCGGTCGATCGCAAGAACGAAACGGCGGTGATCGTCTGTTCGGCGCTGAAGAAGGCCTACCGTGACCGGATTCGCCAGGGCAACGACAAGCTGACCTTCGTGTTCATGGAGGGCGGTTATGAACTGATTCTCGAGCGCATGAAGGCACGGCAGGGGCATTACCAGAAGGCCGGGATGCTGCAGAGCCAGTTCGATGCGCTCGAGGTACCGGGGGCCGACGAGCCGGACGTGATCCATGTCCCGATCGACGGCGATTTCGAGTCGGTGCTGGCACGGTCACTGGCGGCGGTTCGCACTGCTGCTTGACGAAGTCCTGCTGCATCAAGGGATTTCCGATTATCGATTCAGCCCTTTGGTTTTCGACGATGTTCAACACGAAGCGGACGACTTGGGGCGGCCACGGAAAATGTCCATCGACAGGGGCTGGATTAAAAGATGGCTGGTTGCATGCTTGGTATTGATGCCGGTGCGGCTGGTACGCAAGAAGCTGGAAAATTGACGATTTGGAGGGGTTCATAATGCCGTTGGTCATTGTAGGTTTTGGCATTTTAGCTTTGCTAATTTTGATCATGAGATTCAAGTTGAACACGTTCATCTCATTGATCGTCGTGTCTTTTGGCGTTGCTTTGGCGCTTGGAATGCCGCTGAAAGACATCGTTAAAACGATTGAAACGGGCTTGGGCGGGACGCTTGGTCATTTGGCGCTGATATTCGGTCTCGGTGCGATGATGGGCAAGCTGATCGCTGATGCAGGCGGTGCTCAGCGAATTGCCATGACGCTCATAAAAAAGTTCGGCGAAAAGAACATTCAATGGGCTGTCGTTGCTGCTTCCTTCATCATCGGTGTGGCACTGTTCTTCGAGGTCGGGCTTGTATTGCTGATTCCGATCGTTTTTGCGATTTCAAGGGAGTTGAGGGTTTCCATCCTGTATCTCGGTATTCCGATGGCTGCCGCGCTGTCTGTGACGCACGGATTCTTGCCGCCACATCCGGGTCCCACGGTCATCGCTGGCGAGTACGGTGCACACATTGGCGAGGTATTGCTGTACGGCTTCATCGTTGCTGTTCCTACCGTCATTCTGGCAGGTCCGCTGTTTACGATCGTGGCCAAGAAACTGGTGCCGGATTCGTTCACCAAGACAGGCAATATCGCTTCGCTGGGAGAACAGAAGTCGTTCAAGCTGGAAGAAACGCCCGAGTTTGGGATCAGCGTTTTTACAGCGCTGCTGCCGGTCATCCTGATGTCGATCGCGACAGCCATTACGCTGCTGCAAAAAACAATGGGTGTCGAAGACAATCATTTCCTGGCTGCAATCCGCTTTGTTGGTGACGCCGGTACCGCAATGCTGATTTCGTTGCTGGTCGCCATCTATACCATGGGTGTGGCAAGAAAGATCCCCATCAAGAATGTGATGGAGTCTTGTACGACATCCATTGCCCATATCGGGATGATGCTGCTGATTATCGGCGGTGGTGGTGCCTTCAAGCAGGTGTTGATCAATGGGGGCGTCGGTGGCTATGTGGCCGAACTGTTCAAGGACACGTCGCTGTCCCCCATTTTTCTTGCCTGGATGATTGCCGCCATTCTGCGTATTTCGCTCGGTTCCGCTACGGTTGCTGCGTTGACTACGGCTGGTCTGGTGATTCCGTTGTTGGGGCAGACACATGTCAATCTTGCGCTGGTCGTTCTTGCCACCGGGGCGGGGAGTTTGATTGCTTCTCACGTCAACGATGCCGGCTTCTGGATGTTCAAGGAATACTTCGGTTTGAGCATGAAGGAAACATTTGCAACGTGGACCTTGCTTGAAACCATCATTTCCGTAGCCGGGTTGGTGTTCATTCTGTTGCTCAGCCTGTTTGTGTAAGTGTTGACCGTTCACGGTTTTGCTCGAATGGTGCAGGTCCGTGAAGCGGGTTCAGGAAAGGAGTCGTGCCCAGTGAAGGGGAGATTGCTGCGCCAGGTTTCGGCTCCTTTCGTTCAATAAAAAGCCTCGCAACATGCGGGGCTTTTTTTGATCACCGGGGGCGCTTGTGGATTGTCAGGGGCGAGAAGCGACAACACTGCCGCCCAGCGCCAGCGCATAACCCAGGTCGACGACGCGGTCCGGATAATCCCGGCCGGCGAGGCGTCCAAGCAGGCGCTCTGCCGCAACGCGACCGATCGCTTCGCGCGGCGTGATCACGCTGGCCAGTTGCGGTGACAAGGCCTTGCCGATATCCAGCGCGTTGTAACCGGCAATGGCAACGTCGTCGGGTACACGCAGCCCCCGTTGCTGGCAGGCGAGCATCGCGCCGACGGCTACGTCGTCGTTGGTGCAGATCAGACCGTCGAGCCCCGGGTGGCGTGCGAGCGCATCGGCGGCGAGGTGGCCGCCCAGCGTGAAGGTGGAGGGCGCTTCGGTTTCGACCACATGCGGGTTGAGGCCGGCTGCACCGAGTGCTTGCCGGTAGCCGGAAATCCGCTGGTGCGTGCGGCTGTCGAGCCGGGCTGCGAGATAGACGATGTGGCGCTTGCCGCTGGCGATCATCGCCTCGGTCATCTCCTTGGATGCCGCGGTGTGGTCGAGCCCGACAGCCAGATCGATCGGGTTGCAGGGCGTTTCCATCACTTCGACCACCGGTACGCCGGCAGTACGGATCATGCGCAACGTCCGCTCGGTATGCAGGGTTTCGGACAGGATCAGGCCGTCGACGTGGAACGACAGCAGGGTGGCGACGCGCGCTTCTTCGATCGTCGGGTCGTAGCCGAAGTGGGCATACAGCGTCTGGTAGCCGGCCGGCTCCGTGACCGATTCGACGCCGCGGATCAGTGCCGAAAAGACCTGGTTGGAGATCGAAGGCAGCAGCACGCCGATCGCGTGGCTGCGGGCTTTGGAGAGGATGTCGGGGGCCCGGCTCGGAATGTAGCCCAGTTCCTCGACCGCCTGCTGCAACGAATCCCGCAGCGCCGCCGATACCTGTGACGGGTCACGAAGGTAGCGGCTGACGGTCATCTTGGTGACGCCAACCAGATCGGCGACATCCTGCAGGGTGGGGCGTTTGGCGCGGTTCATCGGATTGCGGTCAGAGGCGATCGGTCGATTGTTACACGTAACATTGTCCACTTGTACGACCTGGCGCAAGATCGCATCATCTTCGTTCACCCGTTTCGCGCCTGGAGGCGTCATGTCAGCAGCAGGGGTCTCGCGGTTCCGGACGGTTTTCGTTTTTGCTGCGCTTGTACTTGCGGCCTGCACCACAACACCCCCACGCAAGCCGCAGCCGGTCGACCGTAGCCTCGCGCACATCGAGGCACAGGGCGATGGTCGCGAGATCGTGATGTACTCGCTCGGCTTGCTTGATGTCGGTTACCAGTTCGGCGGCAACAACCCGGAGGCCGGGCTCGATTGCAGCGGCATGGTGCGCTTTGTCTACAAGAATGCGCTGGGCATCGAGTTGCCGCGCACCGCGGCCGACATGGCTTCGAAAACACGCCCGGTATCCGGATCGCAACTGCAGGCCGGCGATCTGGTGTTCTTCAATACGCTGGGGCGGCCGTACTCGCACGTCGGCATCTATCTGGGCGATGGCAAATTCGTGCATGCGCCCTCGAGTCGCGGCAAGATTCGCGTCGAGTCGATGGACCTGCCGTATTTTTCAAGTCGCTACGAGGGGGCGCGGACCGTGTTCGCGCAAGGAAAATGACGCTCGGGGATCAGGCCTTGTCGGCAATGTGGCGGTTGATGCCGCCTTGCAGCTGACCCTGCTGCGAGTAGCCGAGTGCGTCGCTCTGGCCGGCGGCCAGCGAATAGGCGAGGGTGTCGAGTGCCTGCCGGCGGGCGTCGATCAGCTTGCCGTTGCACTGGTTGAGCAGTGCGGCCTGGCGGACCTGTTCCAGCAGCTGCTGCCATGGCGCGACCAGCCCGGGGCGGTTGGCAGAGAGCCATTCGGCGATGGCCGGACCGTTCTCAAGGCCCAGTGAGGTAAAAGCGCTGTTGAGTGCATTGCCGGCGGCGTCGGCGGCCAGGGTGGCTTTTTGCTTGTCGGCCAGCAGGCCGGCCAGCGCATCCGGCTGATTGTGGGTCAGGCAGTGCTGCTCGTCCTGCAGCAGCAGGACAAGGGACTTGTAGGCGTCGGTGGCGGCGCCAAGTTGCGCGGCCCAATCTGGAAGGCTGTTCATGTACGCGTTGACCGCGTCAGCGGCCCAGCAGTTCCTTGACGCTGTCGATCAGCTTGTCGGCGACCGCATCGGCGCGCACGCTGAATCGGCCTTCGGCGATGGCCTGGCGCAGCGTGGCAACGCGTTCGCTGTCGAACGGCGCGCCGGCCGAGTCGGCTTGGCCAAGCTCGGCTGCCGCCGGATTGATGCTGACGCTAAGGTCATCGGCCGGTGCGGCAGTGCCGGTCTGACTGGCACGCTCGGTATTGCGCAGTGTTTGCGCAACCGGCGCCCGGGTAGACGGGTCGATTTTCATTGGGAATCCTCGTCGCCGCGGATCTCGCCGTGGCTGGTTTTGGTCCTGATTATGCGCTGTATCGGCCGTTCGACGGAAAACTTTAATGCGAATCGCAACCTGTTGTCGCCGCCGGACGGATGGCGCCGCGCCTTGCCGTGCCAGACGCGAAAGCGTGGGGGCTATGATGGAGGTCCGGTCAGGCCGCCGTGCGGTGCTGGCAAGCGCTTCATGGTGGCCGGACCTTGCTGTATAGTTGCGCAATTTTGACCCGGCCCAGGGTTGGCGCCGCGTGCGCGCCGCGGGGAGAACCGAGCAAGCATGAAAACCACATTCCTCGATTTCGAGCAGCCGATTGCCGAGCTTGAAAACAAGATCGAAGAGCTCCGCTACGTTCAGGATGATTCCGCTGTCGACATTTCCGTCGAGATCGGTCATCTGGAAAAGAAAAGCCAGGAGCTGACCAAGAGCATCTACGCCAAGCTCACGCCGTGGCAGATTTCGCAGGTTGCGCGTCATCCGCAGCGGCCCTACACGCTGGATTATCTGGCCGCGATCTTCACCGACTTCGAAGAACTGCACGGCGACCGTGCCTTTGCCGACGACCATGCGATCGTTGGCGGTCTGGCACGCTTCAACGGTCAGTCCGTGATGGTCATCGGCCACCAGAAGGGCCGCGACACCAAGGAAAAGATCCACCGCAACTTCGGCATGCCGCGTCCGGAGGGTTACCGCAAGGCGCTGCGGCTGATGAAACTGGCCGAGAAGTTCGGGCTGCCGGTGCTGACCTTCGTCGACACGCCGGGGGCCTACCCGGGCATTGGCGCCGAAGAGCGTGGCCAGTCCGAAGCGATCGGCCGCAACCTGTTCGAAATGGCCAAGTTGCGCGTGCCGGTCATCACCACCGTGATCGGCGAGGGCGGTTCGGGCGGTGCACTGGCGATCGCCATTGGTGACGTCGTCCAGATGCTGCAGTACTCGACCTATTCGGTCATCTCGCCGGAAGGTTGCGCATCCATCCTGTGGAAGACGGCCGAGAAGGCGCCGGATGCCGCCGAAGCGCTGGGCATTACCGCCAGTCGCCTGAAAACGCTGGGATTGATCGACAAGATCGTCACCGAGCCGGTCGGTGGTGCGCATCGCAATCATGCGCAGATGATGCAGGCGATGAAGAAGGCGATCTCCGATGCACTCAAGAGCGTTTCGGACAAGCCGGTCGACGCATTGCTCGATACCCGTTTCGAGCGTCTGATGGGTTATGGCCAGTTCAAGGAAGTTCCGATCCAGTGATCTGGCCGGGCGGGTGGGCGAGAGCCTGACTCGCCACGCTGTCTCGCCGGCCACGCGGCTGTGCGTGGGGCTGTCGGGCGGGCTCGATTCGGTCGTCCTGATTCACCTGCTGGCCGGTTTGCGCAGCAGTCTGGGGTTCTCCCTCTCCGCAATTCATGTTCATCACGGATTGTCGGCAGACGCCGATGCGTGGGCCGATTCGGCTTGCGCGTTGGCGCATTCTCTGGAAGTGCCGTGCGATGTCGTGCGCGTGCATGTCGATCGTCGCGGCAGCAAGGGTCTCGAAGCCGCAGCGAGAGCGGTCCGCTATGCCGTTTTCGAGCAGGCCGATGCCGATCTGCTCTGTCTGGCGCACCATCAGAACGATCAGGCCGAAACCGTACTGATGCAGGTGTTGCGCGGCAACGGGCTGGCCGGCATTGCGGCGATGCCCGAATGCCGCGATCTGACGCCGTCGCTACGGCTGTTGCGTCCGCTGCTGGCGATGTCGCGTGCCGAGCTGGCTGCCTATGCCAAAAGCCACGATCTGCGCTGGGTCGACGACGAGAGCAATGCCGATACGCGCTTCTCGCGCAACTTCCTTCGCCACGACATCCTGCCGATGCTGGCGCAGCGCGATCCGGGGGTCAATGCGTCGCTGGCAAGGCTGGCTACGCATGCCGCCGAGGCGAACGCCCTGTTGGCCGAGCTGGCCGAGTGCGATCTTGCGCATTGCGTGCGGGATGGTGGCCTGGATCTTGCCGTGGCTGCCGAACTCGGCGAGCGGCGAAGCCGCAATGCGCTTCGGTACTGGCTGGCAAGGCAAGGGGTCGTGGCGGATGCGCGGGCTTTCGATGCGTTCTGCATGCAGTTGCAATCCGCCAGCGATGCGCAGCCGCAGTTGCGCTGGCGCGACCGGCAGATTCGCCGCCATCGCGGGCGGCTGTATCTGGTCGCCGCGGCACCATCAGGTGGCGTGATCGATATCCCGTTCGGCGAGTCCTGCTTGCCTCGAGGCTGGGCGGGAAGGCTGGATTGGCGTCGATGCGCCGACGGCGTGGCGATTGCGCATGCTGGTCGAGCAGGGTGGCAGCTGCGTCCGAGGCTTGGAGGCGAGCGGCTGCGTTTGCATGCTGCCGGACCGAACCGGGAGCTCAAGTCACTGTATCAGGAGGCCGGCGCACCACCCTGGCTGCGCGATGCGACACCGCTGCTGTATTGCGACGACGAGCTTGTTGCCGTGCCCGGACTTGGCGTTGCCGCGGCGTGGCGTGGAGAGGGCTGGCTGCCGTTGTGGCAACCAGCCTGAGGCAGACCTTTAAGCCAGCAGTCGTTCGAGTACGCCGGCATAGACGGCCGACAACCTGGGCACGTCCTCGACAGAGACGCACTCGTTGAGCTTGTGGATTGTCTTGTTGATCGGGCCGAACTCGACCACTTCCGGGCAGTACTTGGCGATGAAGCGGCCGTCCGACGTGCCGCCGGTGGTATTGAGCTGCGGCGTATGGCCGGTGACCTCCGCGACGGATGCCTTGATGGCGTCGATCAGTGCACCGTGATCGGTCAGGAAGGGTTCGCCCGACAGGTTCCAGGTCAGTTCGTACTCGAATCCGTGTGCGTCGAGGATGGCGTGAACCTTCTGTTTCAGCGTCTCGGCGGTGTTCTCGGTCGAGAAGCGGAAGTTGAACAGTACTTCGGCCGTACCCGGGATCACGTTGGTCGCACCGGTGCCGCTGTGCAGGTTGGAGACCTGCCATGTCGTCGGCGGGAAATAGGCGTTGCCCTGATCCCATTCGGTGCCTGCCAGCTCGGCCAGCGCCGGCGCCAGCAGGTGGATCGGGTTCTTGGCGAGGTGCGGGTAGGCGATGTGGCCCTGGACGCCGTGGACGATCAGGTGGCCCGATAGCGAGCCGCGACGGCCGTTCTTGATCGTGTCGCCGAAGGTCTCGGCGCTGGTCGGTTCGCCGACGATGCAGTAGTCGATCTTTTCGCCGCGCGCCTTCAACGCCTCGATGACCTTGACCGTGCCGTCGTGGGCCGGGCCTTCCTCGTCCGAGGTGATCAGGAAGGCGATCGAGCCTTTCGGGGTCGGATGTTTGGCCAGAAAGGCCTCGGTCGCGGTCACGAAGGCGGCGAGCGAGGCTTTCATGTCGGCGGCGCCGCGACCGAACAGGTGGCCGTCACGAATTTCCGGCGCAAACGGATCCGAATGCCAGCGATCGAGCGGGCCGGTGGGGACCACGTCGGTGTGGCCGGCGAAAACGAGGACCGGACCTTCGCTGCCGAAGCGGGCCCAGAGGTTGTCGACATCGCCAAAGCGCATGGGTTCGATGTGAAAGCCGAGCTTCGCAAGGCGGCTGGCCATCAGTTGCTGGCAGTCGGCATCGTTCGGGGTTACCGATGCCTGGCGGATCAGTTGCAGGGTCAGGTCTAGCGTGGCGTCGTTCATGGTCTCAGCGGCGGAAAAGCGTGTCGTAGGTTTCGGGTTTGTAGCCAATGGTAATCGTACCATTGCGGTCAAGTACCGGCCGCTTGATCACGGACGGCTGCGCCAGCATCAGGGCGATGGCCGAATCGGCATCCACCACTGCGGCCTTGCTGGTGTCGTCGAGCTTGCGCCAGGTGGTGCCGGCCTTGTTGACGAGCGGCTCCCAGCCGGTCTGGGCAATCCAGCCGTTGAGTAGCTCGGCGCTGATGCCGGCCTTCTTGAAGTCATGCCAGTCGTAGTCATGGCCGTGCTCGGCCAGCCAGGTCCGGGCTTTTTTGACCGTGTCGCAGTTCGGGATGCCGTAGAGCTTCATGGAAAGGGATTCCGATACAAAAGGGTGATTCTAGATGGCTGCTCCGGAGGTGCCTACCGTTCATCGGTACTTCGGCGAGCATTGCATCCGCTCGGGCACGGCCCGCGGACGAGTCATCTTTTGCAACGCGGTACCCGTATCCTTTGATGGTCATCATGAGAGTGCCGCATGTCATTGCCCGCCGTTCCTGGTCTTGGCCGTCTGCGCTTCTCTTGATGAGGACGCAGTCGGACCTGCCCGTGTCCGTTTGCCCCAATGTGCCCGATGAAATGGCCATACGGATCAAAGACGTGGGCGAGACCACTTGCTGGTGTCGGGCCGGGAGGGGTTGGCAAGCCAATACGATTGGGCGCTGCAGGACCGAAGTTGAGCTTTGCGACCGGAGCCGACGGGTGATTGGCATGGTGTCATGCGGACCCGACCTGATGGGTGCTGAATGGGTCGAAGGTGACCCGTCCGTGGCCCCGCGCCGGATCCGGGCCGCCTGCTGCTGTGGGTCAAGGCAAGCTTTCCGCGGGGCGTGGCAAGAGGCGCGCATCAGCTTTACTCCGCGTCCGACCGCCGCGCTCCTGCGGTGCCTTATGCCGTCGGCAAATCCGGAGAAAAGCTCCAGTTTGCCGATAAGGCCCGACTGCGCGCTTTTCGCAAGGTCACGAATCCGTCTGAGTCTGGCCGCTGCGCAGCGGCTCAGTGCAGCTTGATGTCGAAGTTGGCGCCGGTGTCGGCGACTATGCTGACCGGGGGCGCGTTCTTCGCTTCCTGCTCCTCGACGGTCTGGCTGTTGTTGACCATCCACGAGAGGTTGGTGGCCGAGTCGGCATGGCGCAGCGCTTCGTCAAGGTCGACTTCCCCGCTGCGGAACAGTCCGTACAACGACTGTTCGAAGGTTTGCGAACCTTCGGTCAGGGTCTGCTCCATCGCTTCCTTGATGTCGGTGAGCTGGCCGTTGCGGATCAGCTCGGCGATACGGTTGGTGTTGAGCATGACTTCGATGGCCGGTGTCAGCTGGCCGTTGCGGTTGCGGACGAGTCGCTGTGACACGATCGCGGTCAGTGCGGTCGAGAGGTCATAAAGCAGCGCTTCGCGTGCGTCCTGCGGGAAGAAGTTCACCACGCGGGACAGCGAGTGGTAGCTGTTGTTGGCATGCAGTGTCGAAACGCAGAGATGACCCGCCTGCGCGTACTGCAGTGCATAACTCATGGTCTCGCGGTCCCGGATTTCGCCGATCATCAGAACGTCGGGGGCTTCGCGCATGGCGTTTTTCAGCGCCTCGGCGTAGCTGTGGGTGTCGACACCGATTTCCCGCTGGTTCACGAGGCTGCGCTGGTGTGAATACAGGTGTTCGATCGGATCCTCGACCGTGAGGATGTGGCCCGGATAATTCGCGTTGCGATGCTCGAGCATGGCGGAGACCGTCGACGACTTGCCCGAGCCGGTGGCGCCGACAACGAGAATGATGCCGCGCTTTTCCATGATCAGTTCGCGCAGCACCGGCGGCAAGCCGAGTTCGGCAATGCTCTGGGCGCGAGGCCGGATGAAGCGTGCCACCATCGCCACGGCGCCGCGGGTGCGGAAGACGTTGATGCGGAAGTTGCCGAGCTGCGGCAGCGTCAGCCGGAAGTTGAGTTCCCAGTCGCTTTCGAAGCGGGCGATCTGCTCGGGACTCATGAGCTGGTAAACCAGTTGCTTGACGTGTTCGGCGCCAAGCACCTGGCTGTTGGCCGGATTGCACTGGCCGTTGATCTTGATGACGATTGGCGAGTCCGCCGACAGGAACAGGTCGGAGGCGCTTCGTTCGGCCATCAGTTTGAAAAACGGCAGCAAATTCATTCGTGCATCCGGCGTGAGGGTTTATTGGGGTTTCAATTCTCGCCGCAGGATTTTACCGACATTTGACTTGGGTAGTTGCTCGCGGAACTCAACCAGTCGTGGAACCTTGTAATTCGTCAGGTTCGCGCGACAGTGTGCGATCACGTCCTTTTCGGTCAGGGCCGGATCCTTGCGCACCACGAAGACCTTGACCGCCTCGCCGGACTTGTCGTCGGGAACACCGATGCAGGCCACTTCCATGACGCCCGGATGATCGGCAACGACATCCTCGATCTCGTTCGGATAAACGTTGAAGCCGGATACCAGAATCATGTCCTTCTTGCGGTCGACCAGTTTGAAATAGCCGGTTGGCGACATCACCGCGACGTCGCCCGTGGCGAGATAGCCGTCGGGCCCGATGACCTTGGCGGTTTCCTCGGGGCGCTGCCAATAGCCCTTCATGACCTGCGGTCCCTTGATGAAGAGCTCGCCCGATTCGCCGGTCTCCAGAACCTTGCCGTTGTCGTCACGGATCTGTGCGTCGGTCGACGGCACCGGCAGGCCGATCATGCCGTTGTATTCCCGCGTGGTCATCGGGTTGATCATCGCAGCCGGCGAGGTTTCGGTCAGGCCGTAAGCCTCGACCAGCGGGACGCCGGTGATCTTCTTCCATTTGTCCGCAACCGCGTGTTGCACGGCCATGCCGCCGCCGAGTGCCAGTTTCCACGTCCGGAAATCCAGCTTGGGGAAATCGGGGTTGTTGGCGAGGGCGTTGAACAGCGTGTTGACGCCGGTCATGCACGTGACCGGGTATTTGCCGAGCTCCTTGACGAAGCCGGGGATGTCGCGCGGATTGGTGATCAGCAGGTTGGTTGCGCCGACCTTGGTGAAGACCATGCAGTTCGCCGTCAGGCAGAAGATGTGGTACAGCGGCAGTGCCGTGACGATGATTTCCTTGCCTTCTTCGACCGCCTCGCGAATCCAGGCATGTGCCTGCTGCATGTTGGCGACGATGTTGCCGTGCGTGAGCATGGCGCCCTTGGCGACGCCGGTGGTGCCGCCGGTGTATTGCAGGAAGGCGAGGTCGTCATGGCTCAGTACCACCGGTTGCAGCTTGTGCGCCTTGCCCCTGCTCAGGGTGGCGTTGAAGCCGATGTGTCCCGGCAGCCTGTAGGGTGGAACCATTTTTTTGACGTGACGTACGACACTGTTGACCAGCAAGCGTTTCGGAAAACCGAGCAGGTCGCCGATGTCGGTGACGACAACGTGCTTGACTGGCGTGTGGCCGATGATGCTTTCGAGCGTGTGGGCAAAGTTGGCGAGGATGACGATTGCTTCGGCGCCGGAATCCTTGAGCTGGTGCTCGAGTTCGCGCGGGGTGTAGAGCGGATTGACGTTCACGACGGTCATGCCCGCCTTCAGGATGCCGAAAATCGCGATCGGATACTGCAGCAGGTTGGGCATCATGACCGCGACGCGGGCGCCGCGGGCGAGCTTCAGATCCTGTTGCAAAAACGCGGCAAACCGGTTCGAAAGCTGGTCGAGCTCACCGTAGGTAATCGCTTTCCCCATGTTGATGAATGCATCGCGCTCGGGGTAGCGTGCGACCGTTTTGGCGATGACATCGGGAATCGAGCTGAACTCGTGGACGTCGATTTCGTGGGGGACATCCGCCGAATAGCTGGCAAACCAGGGTCGCTCCATGTTCCTCTCCTTGGGATTCTTTGCGCACTCTAGGGTTGTAAGGCTGTCGAGAACAAGCCGCTTGTGCACACAGTTTCGCCAAGTAATTGTTTCTGTTAGAATGAGGGTTGTCCCCAAGATACGGGGATAGTGCTTGGGAATGGGCGCATTTTTGCAGCCCATTTTTTGTTTTTCAGCAAAGGAATCTATGGCAGCGAACGTGCAAAGCGTGCTGGATGCGACGCTTCCGGGTCTCGGCTACGAGCTGGTCGATCTGGAACTGGCGCACAACGGGCTGGTGCGGGTGTTCATCGACAAGCCGGGTGGCATTACGGTGGACGACTGCGTCACCGTCAGCAACCACCTTACCCGTCTCTTCATGGTCGAAGAGGTCCCTTACGAGCGACTGGAGGTGTCGTCGCCGGGGGTGGATCGTCCGCTGACCAAGCCCGAAGACTTCACGCGCTTTGCCGGCGAAAAGGTGCGCATCAAGTTGCGCCTGCCGCTGCCGGACAAACGCAAGAAACTGCTCGGCACGCTCATCGGTCTCGAGGACGGTGCGGTTGTGGTCGACGTCGATGGCGAGCGCCTGGCGCTGCCATTGACGCAAATTGACAAGGTGCGGCTCGAGCCGCAGTTCTGATCCGGAATTTAGGCCCACAGGCGGGCTTCTTGCCGAGGGAATCGAAACGATGAGCCGAGAAATTCTGCTGCTGGTGGATGCACTGGCGCGCGAAAAAAATGTAGAGAAAGAAGTCGTTTTCATGGCGCTGGAAATGGCGCTGGCGTCTGCGACCAAGAAAACCTACGAGGACGAGGTTGATATCCGTGTCGATATCGATCGCGATACCGGTGACTACCGCTCGTTCCGCGTCTGGACCGTGGTCGAGGACAATGACCACGAAGAGCCGTCGCGCCAGATCGCCATTACCGATGCGCCGGAGTACGACCCCGAGCTGCAACTGGGCGAAACCTGGGAAGTCGAGCTCGAGCCGATCGAGTTCGGCCGGATCGGCGCGCAGGCGGCCAAGCAGGTCATCCTGCAGAAGATCCGCGATGCCGAACGCGAGCAGAACCTCAACGATTTCCTGCAACGTCGCGAGCACATCGTTTCGGGCAGCATCAAGCGGCTCGAGCGCGGCAATGCGATTCTGGAGTTGGGCAAGCTCGAAGCGATCCTGCCGCGCGACCAGATGATCCCGAAGGAAAACCTCCGGGTCGGCGACCGTGTGCGCGCCTTCCTGCTGCGGGTCGATCGTCTCGGTCGTGGTCCGATGCTGGTGCTGAGTCGTACCGCGCCCGAATTCATGGCCAAGCTGTTCGAGATGGAAGTGCCGGAAATCGAGAACGGCCTGATCGAGCTGAAGGGCGTTGCCCGTGACCCGGGCATGCGTGCCAAGATTGCCGTCAAGTCGAACGATCCGCGCGTCGATCCGCAAGGCACGTGTATCGGTGTTCGCGGTACCCGCGTCAACGCGGTGACCAACGAAATTGCCGGCGAACGTGTCGACATCATTCTGTGGTCGGAAGATCCGGCGCAATTCGTGATCGGTGCGCTGAGTCCGGCCGACGTGAATTCGATCGTCGTTGACGAAGACAACCACGCGATGGATGTGGTGGTCGACGAAGACAATCTTGCCATGGCCATCGGTCGTGGCGGCCAGAACGTCAAGCTTGCTTCCGAGCTGACCGGCTGGAAGATCAACATCATGACCGTGAACCAGGCCGAAGAGAAGAACGAGGCCGAGTTCACCAAGGTGCGCGAACTGTTCATGCGTGCGCTCGACATCGACGAAGACGTTGCCGATGCGCTGGTGCAGGAAGGGTTCAACACGCTGGAAGAAGTGGCCTACGTGCCGCTGAACGAAATGCTCGAAATCGAGGTGTTCGACGAGGACACCGTCAATGAGCTGCGCGCCCGCGCCCGCGACGCACTGCTCACTCAGGCCATTGCCCGCGAAGAAAAACTCGAGCATCAGTCGGAAGACCTGAAAAACCTGGAAGGCATGACCGCTGAACTCGCTGCTGCGCTCGCCGAGAACGATGTCCATACCCGCGACGACCTCGCGGAGCTGGCCGTCGACGAGCTTGTGGAAATGACCGGTATCGGCGAGAACGAGGCCAAGCAGTTGATCATGAAAGCCCGCGAGCACTGGTTCGCATAAGGCGGGGAGAAATGCATGAGTGAATTAAAAGTCAGTGAGTTCGCGGCAGAATTGAGAATGCCGTCGCAGGAGTTGCTTGAGCAGCTCACCGCGGCCGGTGTCAGCAAGTCCGGCGAGTCCGATGCGGTGACTGCCGAGGATAAGGCTCGTCTTCTGGATCATCTGAAAAAGAAGCATGGTGGCGGCGACAAGCCGAAGATCACCGTGACCCGCAAGCAGACGTCCGAGATCCGCAAGACCGATTCGACCGGCAAGGCCAAGACCATTCAGGTTGAAGTCCGCAAGAAACGCGTGGTTGAAGCACCGGCTGCGCCGGCCGTAGAGCCGCGCGCCGATGTCGCCGCCGCCAGCCCCGCTGCGCCGGTGATCGGCGATGCGGAACGTGCTGCCCGCGAGGCCGAGGCCCAGCGTCAGTCGGCGCTTCGCGAACGTCAGGCGGCAGAAATGCGTGCCAAGCACGGTGGCGAAGCCCCGAAGGAAGAGGTGCGTGAGGTACCGGTTGCGGTCGCTGAACCTGCACCTGCACCTGCTCCCGAGGTGGTCACGCCGGTGGTGGCAGCACCCGCGCCTGTGGCTGCGCCGGCCCAGGCCGAACCGGTGGCCCGTCCGGCTGCTGCACCTGCACCGGCCGCTGCTGCGCCGCGAACCGACCGTCCGCGCGTCGGCATGCGCGTTGAGTTGCGCAAGCCGAAGGATACGCCGCTGCGTGCGCCGGAGCCGGTCAAGCCGGAGCCGGCCAAGGTTGCCCCGGCAGCCGCCAAGCCTGCGTCGTCGCCCGAGAAAAAGGACGAGAAACGCAAGTGGGATGACGGCAAGGGCAAGAAGGGCATCAAGACACGCGGTGGCGACGCCGGCGGTGGCTGGAAGTCCGGCAAGAAGGGTGGTGGCCGCAACAGCCGCAACCAGAGTCAGGATAGCGACAACGCGCACGCCTTCCAGGCGCCGACCGAACCGGTCGTGCATACCGTCGACGTGCCGGAAACCATCAGCGTCGCCGATCTGGCGCACAAGATGGCTGTCAAGGGGGTCGAGGTCGTCAAGGCACTGATGAAGATGGGCATGATGGTGACCATCAACCAGGTGCTCGACCAAGAGACCGCGATGATCGTCGTCGAGGAAATGGGGCACGTTCCGCGCGCTGCCAAGCTCGACGATCCGGATACCTATCTGGAAGAGGCCGACAAGGGCGAACACGAACTGCTGCCGCGCGCACCGGTCGTGACCGTCATGGGTCACGTCGACCACGGCAAGACCTCCCTGCTCGACTACATCCGTCGCGCCAAGGTGGCCGCAGGTGAAGCGGGCGGCATTACCCAGCATATCGGTGCTTATCATGTCGAAACCGGCAAGGGCATCGTCACCTTCCTCGATACCCCGGGTCACGAGGCGTTTACCGCCATGCGCGCCCGCGGCGCGTCGGCCACCGACATTGTCGTGCTGGTCGTCGCTGCGGACGACGGCGTGATGCCGCAGACGATCGAAGCGATCCACCATGCGAAGGCGGCCGGTGTGCCGATCGTGGTTGCGGTCAACAAGATCGACAAGCAGGGTGCAAACCCGGAGCGCATCCGTCAGGAGCTGGTGGCGCAGGAAGTCGTGCCGGAAGACTGGGGTGGCGACACGCAGTTCGTCGAAGTTTCGGCCAAGCAGGGTACGAACATCGATGCGCTGCTGGATGCGATCCTGCTGCAGGCCGAAGTACTGGAGCTGACCGCACCGGTCGATGCGCCTGCCAAGGGCATCATCATCGAGGCGCGTCTCGACAAGGGCCGTGGCGCGGTGGCGTCGATGCTGGTTCAGTCGGGCACCCTGCGCAAGGGCGATGTCGTCCTCGCCGGTGGCGTCTACGGTCGTGTTCGCGCCATGCTGGATGAAACCGGCAAGCAGATTACCGAAGCGGGCCCGTCGATTCCGGTCGAGATTCTCGGTCTGTCGGAAGTGCCGGCTGCCGGTGAAGATGCGATGGTGCTCGCCGACGAGAAGAAGGCGCGTGAAATCGCCCTGTTCCGTCAGGGCAAGTTCCGTGACGTCAAGTTCGCACGCCAGCAAGCGTCCAAGCTCGAAAACATGTTCGCGCAGATGGCCGAAGGCGAAGTGCAGAACCTGCCGATCATCATCAAGACCGACGTGCAGGGTTCGGCCGAAGCGCTGGCCGGTTCGCTGCAGAAGCTGTCGACCGACGAAGTCCGTGTGCAGATCCTGCACTCGGGTGTGGGTGGCATCTCGGAATCGGACATCAACCTTGCGCTGGCGTCGAAGGCCGTCGTGGTCGGCTTCAACGTCCGTGCCGACGCGGCAGCCCGCAAGCTGGCCGAGTCGGAAGGCGTCGACCTGCGTTACTACAACATCATTTACGACGTGGTCGATGATGTGAAGGCTGCGCTGTCGGGCATGCTGGCACCGGAGAAGAAAGAGCAGATCATCGGTCTGGTCGAAATCCGCCAGGTGTTCGTCATCTCCAAGGTCGGCTCGATCGCGGGTTGCTACGTGCTCGACGGTATCGTCAAGCGCGGCGCCGGCGTCCGCCTGCTGCGCAACAACGTGGTCGTGCACCAGGGCGAGCTCGAAACCCTCAAGCGCTTCAAGGACGACGTCAAGGAAGTGCGTTCGGGTTACGAGTGCGGTCTGCAGCTCAAGAACTACAACGACATCCAGGAAGGCGACCAGCTCGAAGTGTTCGAAATCATCGAGATTGCGCGTACGCTGTAACGTCGTGAGGTGTGAGGGACGGGGTACGAAGCATGCTTCGTCCCTTGCATCGGCAGGCGCGGGTTCATCCCTGCGCCTTTTGTCTTTTCTGCCTGCGCCCAACCGGTGTCGGGCACCGCTACAGAATCATCATCATGGCCAGAAACTTCACCCGTTCCGACCGGATCGCACAGCAGCTGCAACGTGACGTTGCCGAACTGATCCGTGCCGAACTTGATCATCCGAAGGCATCGCTGATCACGATTACCGATGTCGAAGTCACCCGCGATCATTCGCATGCCAAGATTTTCTACACCTTCCTTGGTACGCCGGAAGATGCGCAAGCGATCGCCACCAAGCTTGAGCAGGCCAAGGGTTTCCTGCGCAGCGAACTGGCGCGAGGCTTCAAGCTGTTCAAAATGCCGGAGCTGCATTTCCATTACGATCATTCGATCGAGCAGGGGTTCAAGCTCGATACGTTGATCTCGCAGGCAGCCAGTCTGCCGAAGGCGCCGGACGACGAAGGCGACGCCTGAGATGGCGAAGCGCAAGATCGACGGCGTGTTGCTGCTCGACAAGCCGTTCGGCATCACCAGCAATGCGGCGCTGTTGAAGTGCCGCTGGCTGCTGTCTGCCGAGAAAGGCGGGCATACCGGCGTGCTCGACCCGTTCGCGACCGGGCTGTTGCCGCTGTGCTTTGGCGAGGCGACCAAGTTTGCGCAGCGCATGCTCGATGCGGACAAGGGGTATCGTGCGACGATCCGGCTCGGCCAGGTGTCGACCACCCTTGATGGTGAGGGCGAAATCAGTGACAGCGGCCAGCCGCCGACGGCGCTCGCCGAAGTCGAGCGGGTGCTGGCGGGTTTTGTCGGCGAGATCGAGCAGGTGCCGCCGATGCATTCGGCACTCAAGCATCAGGGCAAGGCGTTGTACGAGTACGCGCGGCAGGGGGTCGAAATCGAGCGCCAAGCGCGCCGGATCACCATTTATTCGATTGGCGTTGTGTCCTTCGATCGTGCCGAGCTCGTGATCGATGTCGCGTGTTCCAAGGGGACATACATCCGCACACTGGCCGACGATGTCGGTCGTGCGCTGGGGTGCGGTGCGTATCTGACGGGTTTGCGCCGAACCAGAACCGCCGGGTTTTCTCTCGATCAGGCGGTGTCGCTCGATGCCTACATCGCCATGTCGCTCGACGAGCGAGAGGCTTGCCTGCTGCCGGCCGACACGCTGGTACAGGACATGCCGCTGTTGACGCTTGACGAAAGCGAAGTCGCCCGCTGCCGAAACGGCATGAGTATCCAGCGTGCGGCGGGCTGGTCGGCGCAAGGCCTGTTCCGGCTTTACGCTGAGGTCGAAAGCGGCGATAATGCGCGATTCATCGGTTTGGGCGAAGTGGCATGCGATGGTGTGCTGCGGCCCAAACGTCTGCTGGCCACTAGTGGCCAGTGAAAGGAGCGCGGTTGGGTGCAAACTCGGCCGGGCTTGTCGGGAGCGGGGCATCTGCCCTGGCCCAATCACCACTCTGGAGTATTGAAATGGCAGTTACCGTAGGCCAAAAGGCTGACATCGTTAAGCAATTCCAACGCGCTGAAGGCGACACCGGTTCCCCGGAAGTTCAAGTTGCGCTGCTCACCGCTCGCATCAATGACCTGACCCCGCACTTCAAAGAAAACAAGAAAGACCACCACTCGCGTCGCGGTCTGCTGAAGATGGTTTCGCGCCGTCGTCGCCTGCTGGATTACCTCAAGCGCACCAATGCTGATAGCTATCGCGAGCTGATCGCTCAGCTGGGTCTGCGCAAGTAAGCCAGTTCCACTTAAAAGTCGCAGTCATCGCACTGCGACTTTTTTGCTTTTTGGAATGTCGAAATGATTGCGTTCCGCCCAAAGACGGCTTCGGCGGCGGAACGGAAGACCGTGAAAACCGGTCACGCTGGAATGTGCCGAGGCCGGCGACAGGCATCCGGGTCATTGCCGGGATGGGCGGCGTTGTCGCAGCGGGATATTGCCCTTGCCGCAGGCAAACAACTGTAAGGAAAATCCGTGTTCAACAAAATCGTGAAATCGTTCCAGTACGGCAAGCACACCGTAACGCTGGAAACGGGCGAAGTCGCCCGCCAGGCTTCCGGCGCTGTGGTCGTGTCGATGGACGACACCGTGGTGCTGGTGACTGTGGTCGCCGCCAAGGGCGTGAAGCCCGGCCAGGATTTCTTCCCGCTCACGGTCGATTACCAAGAGCGGACCTACGCCGCCGGCAAGATTCCGGGGGGCTTCTTCAAGCGTGAAGGCCGTCCGTCCGAGAAGGAAATTCTCACCAGCCGCCTGATCGATCGTCCGATCCGTCCGCTGTTCCCGGAAGGCTTCTTCAACGAAATCCAGATCATCGCGACCGTGCTGTCGCTCGATCCGCAGATCGATTCGGACATTCCGGCGATGATCGGTGCTTCGGCTGCGCTGGCGATTTCCGGTGTGCCGTTCCAGGGGCCGATCGGTGCCGCGCGCGTCGGTTACGCCGACGGCCAGTACCTGCTCAATCCGAGCAAGGACGAACTTGCCGCGTCGCAGCTTGACCTCGTTGTCGCCGGTACCGAGCAGGCCGTACTGATGGTCGAGTCCGAAGCCAAGGAGCTGTCGGAAGAGGTGATGCTGGGGGCCGTGGTCTTTGGGCACGACGAAATGCAGAAGGTCGTCAAGGCGATCAACGAGCTGGCTGACGAAGTCAATCCGGAGTTGTTCGACTGGAACGAGCCGGTGCGCAACGAGGCACTTGAAGCGCAAATCGCCAAAATCGCCGGTGAAGACCTGAAGCTCGCTTTCCGCATCGCGCAAAAACAGGCACGCAGCGCCAAGATTGGCGAGGCGTGGGACAAGGTCAAGGCTGCACTGATCAACGAGTCGACCGACACGCTGGCGGCCAACCAGATCCGCGGCATCTTCCATGACATGGAAGCCAAGATCGTCCGCAACCAGATTCTCGACGGTTACCCGCGTATCGACGGCCGCGACACCCGTACCGTGCGTCCGATCACCGTGCGCAACAGCGTGCTGCCGCGTACCCACGGTTCGTCGCTGTTCACTCGTGGCGAAACCCAGGGTCTGGTCGTTGCCACGCTCGGCACCAAGCTCGACGAGCAGAAGATCGACGCGCTGGCTGGCGAGTACAGCGACCGCTTCATGCTGCACTACAACTTCCCGCCGTACTCGACCGGTGAAACCGGTCGTGTCGGTACGCCGAAGCGCCGTGAAATCGGCCACGGCCGTCTGGCCAAGCGCGCGCTGATTGCCGTGCTGCCGAGCCCGGAAGAGTTCGCCTACACGATGCGTGTGGTATCGGAAATCACCGAATCGAACGGTTCGAGCTCGATGGCGTCGGTCTGCGGCGGTTGTCTGGCACTGATGGACGCCGGTGTGCCGCTGAAGAACCACGTTGCCGGTATCGCGATGGGTCTGATCAAGGAAGGCAACCGCTTCGCGGTGCTGTCCGACATCCTGGGCGACGAAGATCACCTCGGCGACATGGACTTCAAGGTGGCCGGTACCGACAACGGTGTGACCGCGCTGCAGATGGACATCAAGATCAACGGCATCACCAAGGAAATCATGAAGGTGGCACTGGAGCAGGCCAAGGCCGGTCGCCAGCACATCCTCGGTGTGATGAAGGAAGCCGTTGGTGGCGCCCGTGAAGAGGTCAGCGCTCACGCGCCGCGCCTGTACACGATGAAGATCAATCCGGAGAAGATCCGTGACGTGATCGGCAAGGGCGGTTCGGTGATCCGTGCGCTGACCGAAGAAACCGGTACGCAGATCGACATCGCCGAGGACGGCACGATCACGATCGCGTCGATTTCGTCGGCCGGTGCCGACGAAGCCAAGCGCCGCATCGGCGAGATCACTGCCGAAGTCGAAATCGGCAAGATCTACGAAGGTCCGGTCGTCAAGATCCTCGACAACAACGTCGGTGCGATCGTGTCGATCATGCCGGGTCGTGACGGTCTCGTGCACATCAGCCAGATCGCCAACGAGCGCATCAAGAACGTGTCCGACTACCTCAAGGAAGGTCAGGTCGTTCGCGTGAAGGCACTCGAGCAGGACGAGAAGGGCCGTGTCCGCCTGTCGATCAAGGCTGTGCTGAACGACGAAGCTGCTGCGGCAGCGCCGGCAGGCGAGCCGGTTGAAGGTGGTGCGCAGTAATTGCCGATGATGGGGCGTTAGCCTCATCCGGGTAAAGCAACGGGAGCATCGACGATGCTCCCGTTGTCCATTTCCGAGTAAACAAAAAGGCGCCCACGGCGCCTTTTTGTTTGCGCTGGATTCGCGATTAGGCGGCAGCGTTGCCCGAGGCAGCGGTTTTCTTGGCTGCGGTCTTGACGGCGTCAGCGGTTGCGGTAGTGGCAGCCTTCACCGAAGCGTCAGCAAAGTCGGCGACTTGCTTGGCGGCCTTGGTCAGGCTGTCGACGGCGGCGGCAGTGGCTTGTACGGTCGACTTGACGGCGGCAACGGCTACGTCGGTGCCGGCCGGAGCCGACTTGACGAAGCGGTCCAGGCCCGAAACGACCTGCTTGTTGAACGCGGTCGATTGTTCTTCAGCGATCTTGGTCAGCTCGGCTTGTGCTTGCGAAGCGATTTCGTACACTTGGCGCGAGTACTGGCCTGCGTGGTCGACGGTGGCTTCGAGTTGCTTCTGGCGCAGGGCCAGCGCTTCCTGCGCGTCCTTGACGGCGGCCAGCGACTTGACCTGCTTTGCACCTTCTTCGAGCGACGTCTTGGCGGTTTCCAGGTTCAGTTTGGAGAGGCGTTCGGCCGAATCCAGATAAATACGGGCAAAACGCAGTGCGGTTTCGACGTTTTCGGTGGCAAAATCTACAAACTGTTGTTGAGCTTGGCTCATGATGGTTTCCTCGAGATGGGTTGGCATGCCGATGGCAGAGCCATTTTGAGTATTTGAAGTATGCTGCTCTGCACAATCACGTTCATTTTTGGATCGGTTCTACTATTTGTCAATCGATTTTTGTGCGCTGCAGCAATGGCCGACGAGTGGTGATGAGCGGCGGCGATCTACAATGCAGGAATCAAGCTGCAGACTCAAAGGGAGTTGGCATGAGTGCCGAAGAAAAGCGCATCATCAAAAAGTACCCGAACCGTCGCCTGTACGACACGGCGACCAGCAGCTACATCACGCTTGCCGACGTCAAACAGCTGGTGCTCGACTGTATCGACATCCAGGTCGTCGATGCCAAGAGTGGCGAAGACATCACCCGCAGCGTGCTGCTGCAGATCATCATGGATGAAGAGGCCGGCGGCATGCCGCTGTTCAGCTATGACGTGCTGACGCAGATCATCCGCTTCTACGGCAACGCGATGCAGGGGCTGATGGGCAACTATCTGGAGAAGAACCTGCAGCTGTTCGCCGAGATGCAGCACCGCTTGCAGGACCAGGCGAGTTCGGCCATGAGCGGTGACAATCCGATGCTCGGCAACGCCAACCTCTGGGGCGACTTCATGAAGTTCCAGGGGCCGGCCTTGCAGAGCATGATGGGCAATTACCTGGAAAGCAGCACCAATCTGTTCGTCGACATGCAGCAGCAGCTGCAGGATCGGGCCAAGAACCTGTTCACCGGTTTCGGCATGCCGGGCTACGGCAAGGCTGAAGCCGAGACGGACGAACCGCAGCCGTCGGCGCCGCCACCGGCCGACGAACCGAAAACGACGACGCGAAAACGCACTACCAAGAGCTAAGCGCTTGAATTAAAATCGCATGTTGTCCACGCGGGCATGCCAAAACGGCATGCCCGCATCGTTTTGTGCCGGCGCCGGTGAAGATGCGCGCCGCGAAGTGTGCGCCTGAAGGCGCCGGAGATGTGTATGTCCGCACCAAGAGTTGGCTTTGTCTCGCTGGGCTGTCCGAAAGCGTTGACCGACAGCGAACAGATCATTACCCAGCTGCGCGCCGAGGGGTACGACATTTCGCCGTCGTACGACGATGCCGATCTGGTCGTCGTCAATACCTGTGGCTTCATCGATTCCGCGGTACAGGAGTCGCTCGACGCGATCGGCGAAGCGCTGGCCGAGAACGGCAAGGTCATCGTTACCGGTTGTCTGGGCAGCAAGGAAGACGGCAACCTGATTCGTGAAACGCACCCGAAGGTGCTGGCCGTGACCGGTGCGCATGCCCGTGACGAGGTGATGAACCACGTCCATCAGCATCTGCCCAAGCCGCACGATCCGTTCATGGATCTGGTGCCGCCGGCAGGGGTCAAGCTGACCCCCAAGCATTACGCCTACCTGAAGATTTCTGAGGGCTGCAATCACCGCTGCACCTTCTGCATTATTCCGAGCATGCGGGGTGACCTCGTCAGCCGGCCGATCCACGACGTACTGAAAGAGGCCGAAAACCTGGCCAAATCCGGCGTCAAGGAGCTGCTGATCATTTCGCAGGACACCAGCGCCTATGGTGTCGACGTCAAGTACAAGACCGGCTTCCATAATGGCCGTCCGGTACGCACCCGGATGACCGAGTTGTGCGAAGAGCTGGGCAAGCTCGGCATCTGGGCGCGGCTGCATTACGTCTACCCGTACCCGCACGTCGACGAAGTGATTCCGCTGATGGCCGAAGGCAAGATCGTGCCTTACCTCGACATCCCGTTTCAGCACGCCAGCCAGCGCGTACTCAAGTTGATGAAGCGGCCCGCCAATAGTGCCAACGTGCTCGGCCGGATCAAGAAGTGGCGCGAGATCTGCCCGGATCTGACGATCCGTTCGACGTTCATCGTCGGTTTTCCGGGCGAAACCGATGCGGACTTCGACGAACTGCTGGCTTTCCTCGATGAAGCCCAGCTCGACCGCGTCGGCTGTTTCACCTATTCGCCGGTTGACGGTGCGACGGCAAATGACCTGCCCGACCACGTGCCGGCGGAGATTGCCGAGGACCGAAAGCGTCGCTTCATGGAAAAGCAGGCCGCGATTTCGGCTGCACGGCTGCAGGACAAGATCGGCCGCGAGTTCAACGTGCTGGTCGACGAGATCGACGACGAAGGCGCGGTTGCGCGCACTTATGCCGATGCGCCGGAAATCGACGGGCTGGTGTTCTTTCAGCCGGCGGAAACCGTGCAGCCCGGCGATTTCGTCAAAGTGCGCATCGTCGATGCCGACGAGCACGATCTGTGGGCGGAGCAGGTTGAAGGCTGATTGATGGATACCTCGTACGAGCGTCGCTTCGGCGGCATTGCCCGGCTGTACGGTGCGGCTGCGCTGACCCGGTTCCGCAGTGCGCATGTCTGCGTGATCGGCGTCGGTGGCGTTGGCTCATGGTCGGCCGAGGCGCTGGCCCGGTCGGGTGTCGGCGCGATCACGCTGATCGATCTGGACGACATTTGCGTGTCGAACACCAACCGGCAGCTGCCGGCACTGGTTGGCCAGTACGGCAAAATGAAAGTGGCGGCGCTGGCCGAGCGTATCGTTGCGATCAATCCGGAGTGCCGGGTGACGACGGTGGAGGATTTTGTCGATGCAGACAATCTGGCCGACCTCCTCGGTGTCGGCTTTGACTACGTCGTCGATGCGATCGACTCGGTCAAGACCAAGGCGGCACTGATCCACTGGTGCCGGCGCAACAAGGTCAACCTGATCACCACCGGTGGCGCCGGCGGGCAGATCGACCCGACGCAGGTGCAGGTCACCGATCTGTCCAGGACGACGCAAGATCCGCTGGCCAGCAAGGTTCGCAGCATCCTGCGGCGCGAGTACGGCTTTCCGAAGGGTGACAAGAAGTTCGGCATCGATTGCGTGTTTTCGACCGAGCCGCTGGTTTATCCGCAGCTCGACGGCAGCGTGTGCGCGCAGAAGCCGGCGGTGGGCGATTCGCCGGTACGGCTCGATTGCGAAGGCGGATTCGGCGCCAGTGTGGCGGTGACCGGTACCTTCGGTTTTGTCGCCGTCGCACATCTTCTGAAGAAGCTCGCTACCAAGGTCTGACGCGGCTTTTCCGGCAAGGGACGGGGCACTCGGCGTGATAAAATCGACCGATGCCTCTTCACCTTGTCCTCCCTTATTCCGACTGGGCAGAGCGCGACGACATCGCCGCCTTTGCCAGCTCCGTATCACTACCGGCGACCGCGCTGCTGCTGGGGCGCGGCTCACGCCAGCCGGCGCAGCCCGAGTCGCTCGACATCTGGCTTGCCAACCGCTGCGGGCTGGCTGATCTGCCCGTTGCACCGCTGACGATGGCACTCGATCTGCCTGGCGAGGAGCCCGGCTTCTGGATGCGGGCCGATCCGGTGCATCTGCGCGTCGATCGCGACCGCCTGTTGCTGGTCGACCCCCGACACTTTTCGCTGACGCAGGCCGAGGCCGACGGTCTGTGTTCCGGTCTGAACGCGCTGTATCGTGACGACGGCTTCCGTTTCGTTGCAGCGACGCCGTCGCGCTGGTATCTGCGCCTGCCTGCCGACCCGGGATTGCACTGGTCGCCGATCGATGCGGCATTGGGTCACGACGTCCGTGAGCACCTGCCCAAGGGCGACGGTGCGCTGAAGTGGCACGGGCTGCTGAACGAAATCCAGATGTGCCTTTACAACCATCCGGTCAACGACGCCCGCGTTGCCGCCGGCCAGCCGGCGATCCAGAGCGTCTGGCTCTGGGGCGGTGGTCAGTACCCGCTGGCCGACAAGCCGGTTGCGCCGGCACAACCGGTGCTGAGCGATCTGCCCTTGGTGGTGGCGCTGACCCAGCATGGCGGCGGTCAGGCCAGACCTGCGCCGGCCGCCTTTGATGCGGTTCAGGGTGACGCGGTCGTGGTGCTCGACGCGCTGCGCGACGGCAATCTCTATGGCGATGCGCACGGGTGGCTGTCGGCCTGGCTGGCGCTCGAGGCCGACTGGTTTGCACCGGCACTGGCGGCATTGAAAGCCGGCCGGCTCGACGAGCTGGCGGTTTCGATGCCCGAAGCCGGATTCGGCGTCAAAGTCACCCAACGGGCGTTGTGGGCGCTCTGGCGCAAGCCGGTTCTGCCGTGGGAGGTGCGCTGATGCCGCAAGTCCGCGCCCGGGCGGTTGCGCCCGACCGCCTGCAGCAACTGATGAACGAAGGGATGAGTGCGCTTGAAGCACGGCTGTATGCCGGCCGGGGCATCGCTTCGCCCATGGAACTCGAGCACGAACTCAAACGGCTGCTGCCATTTGCGACGCTGAAGAACATTGACGCCGCCGCAGTGCGGCTTGCCGACGCGATCGCCGCGCGCGAGCGCCTGCTGATCGTCGCCGATTACGATGCCGATGGCGCAACCGCGTGCAGCGTCGGCCTGAAGGGCCTGGCGATGCTCGGTGCGGTGGTCGATTTCGTCGTGCCGAACCGTTTCGAATACGGCTACGGCCTGACGCCCGAGATCGTCGAACTCGCGGCACAAAAATCGCCGGACCTGATCGTGACGGTCGACAACGGCATTGCCAGTGTTGCCGGCGTTGCCGCGGCGAAGGCGCGCGGGATCGACGTGCTGGTGACCGACCACCATCTGCCTGGCGACACCTTGCCAGACTGCCTGATCGTCAACCCGAACCAGCCCGGCTGCGGGTTTCCGAGCAAGAACCTCGCCGGCGTCGGCGTGATGTTTTACGTGCTGCTGGCGCTGCGCGCCGAACTGCGCGCACGGGGTGCGTTTGCCGATGTGGCCGAGCCGAATCTGGCCACGCTGCTCGATCTGGTGGCACTGGGGACCGTCGCCGACGTCGTGCGGCTGGATGGCAACAACCGGATTCTGGTCGAGCAGGGGCTCAGGCGCATGCGGGCCGGCCGGGCCAGTGCCGGTGTGATGGCGCTGTTTCAGGCTGCCGGACGCAACCCGGCGAAGGCGAGCTGCTTCGATCTCGGCTTCACGCTCGGCCCGCGCCTCAATGCGGCTGGCCGGCTGGATGACATGAGCTTCGGCATTTCCTGCCTGCTGTCGACGTCCGAGGAAGACGCTTTGACGCGGGCTCGCGAGCTGGATCAGCTCAACCGCGAACGCCGCACCATCGAGGCGGGGATGCGCGAGGAGGCCGAAACGGCGCTGGCCGGACTGGCGATCGATGCCAGCTATAGCATCGCGCTGTACCGGCCGGACTGGCATCAGGGGGTGATCGGCATCGTTGCGTCCAGGGTCAAGGAGCGTTATCACCGGCCGACCATTGTGTTCGCCGACGCCAGCGAAACCGAAATCAAGGGCTCCGGCCGTTCGATTCCGGGGCTGCATCTGCGCGATGCACTGGATCTGGTGTCCAAGCGCCATCCGGACCTGATCGTCAAGTTCGGTGGCCATGCGATGGCAGCGGGTCTGAGTCTGCGCCCGAACGATTTCGGCCGCTTCCAGCAGGCCTTCGAGGCCGTGTGTCGCGAGCTGATGGACGAGGCCGCGCTCGAGCGCGTGATCGAGACCGATGGCGAACTGTCGGCCAACGACTTCAGTTTCGAAACCGCCGAGCGGATCGAGCGTCAGGTCTGGGGGCAGGGTTTTCCGGCGCCGCTGTTTCACGGGCATTTCCGCGTGCTCGAACAGCGCGTTGTCGGCGAGCGGCATCTCAAGGTCAAACTGGCCAACGACTACGGTCTGGTGCTCGAAGGCATCCGCTTCCAGCATCCGGACCCGCTGCCGCGGGACGTAAACGCGGCCTACAGCCTGTCGGTGAACGAATTCCGCGGCGAGCGCATCCTGCAGGTCATGCTCGACTACGTTGAAGGTTCGGCCTGATGCGTTATTTGCATTCGATCGTGAGCGCGTAGACGTCGTCGGTTTCGTGCGGGTTGCCGATCAGCGTGTAGCCCTTGGGGCAAAGATCGTGCGCCTTGTCGAAACTGTCGGTGGCGCTGCCGGTTTCGATATGATGGACGGGTTTGCCGTTGGGGCCGAACTCGGCGGTTTCGACCGAGGCGCAACCGGCGAGCCAGACAGTACCGAGCAGCAAGATGAAGACAAGCGGTGTTTTCATGGCGGTGGTGTATGGGGAGCGGTGCGCCATTGTCACGATTTATGGTTGTTGTTTACAACTGGAATAGTGGCGCGGACTGCCATGGTCGAAAGGAAAGCTTGGTGATCGGTCATACACTTGCTCGTTGCGGATTGCCCGCCATCGCGCTATTGCTGTCTGCTTGTACCGTCGTGACGGTGACCGGTGCCGTAGTCGGTGCTGCTGCATCGGTGACGACAACCGCGGTCGGGCTGGCCGTGGACGGCACCGTCGCGGCCGGCAAGGGCGTGGCGGCCGTCGGCGGCATGGCTGCCGGCGCGATGTCGTCGAAGCCGGTTGCGAGCGAGGCCAGCGCGGCCAGTGGCACCGCTGACCGATCGCCCTAAGGGGAAGTGATGCGCACAATCGTATTTGCTTTGATGCTGTGGTCCCTGCCTGCCATGGCGGGTACGGTGCTGACGCCGGCCGAGGCTGCGGCGCTGGGTGATGCCGCATGCACACCGCTGAAGAATGGCCTGCTCGATTGCCGGAAAATAGCGACACCGTCGCCGCCGCCCGCCTCGGACCCGGCGATTCGCCCGCTTGAAACCATGTTCGCTCCGGCAACCCAGGTCTTCCCGCAGCCGAGCGCCGAGGCGCCGATCTTGCCGAGCTTCGATCCGATTCCGGCACAACTGGATGGCGACACCGTATCGATCGGCTGGGATATCGGTTTCGGTACGCCGGCGAGCTGGTGGGAGGTGCTCGACAACGATGCACTGCGACTGAAGTCGCGCAACTTCGTCCAGCGCCCGCTTGGGGCGGCGCCACTCGGCGAAAACATCGTGGCCAGCGAAGGCATGATCGTTCAGGGGGGCATGCAGTCGGTATCGGTGCAGAGCGGGGTTTACAAGCTCGGCCCGCTGACGCCGGGACGGCACGTGATCGAGGTACGGCTGTGCAATCCGGACGTCGACGGCAAGCCGCTTTGCCAGGGCAAAACATTCGAGACCTGGGTGGGCGGCAAGGGCGAGCAGGGCGAAGGCATGCCCGACAAGCCGCAGTTCGACTGGGTGCCGCAGATCACCACCGGCGAGCCGATTACCGTCGGCTGGAACATGTGGTGGGGCCAGACCGGCAGCTACTGGCAGCTGCTGGACGACAGGCAGGTGCTGCTCGAATCGCACGAGTTTGCCGAACACACCGAGCGCAGCCAGTCGGGACAGACGGTCCTGACAGGGCTGGCGGCCGGCAAGCACAGCCTGCAAATCCGTTTGTGCAATGCGCTGCAGTGTGCCGAGAGCGACCCGGCACCGGTCGAAGTGCTGTTGCCGCCGGAAGTGCCGACCAAGCCGGTGCTGGCGCTGTTGCCGCTCGAAAACGATCAGTGGCTGCTGCGCTGGTCCTTGCCGAAATCCACGCAGCATGTCGCACCAACCGACTGGCAACTGCTCGACGCCGATGTGCCTGCGGTGCTGCGACAGGAAAGAAAGGTGCGCAGCTGCCAGATCACCGGTGAGGCGCAGCAGCGCGTGACCAGTTACTGCGGTGAAACCCGGATTGCGCAATCGGCCATGCCGAAGCAGTTGCTGGTCCGGATCTGCGCCGGTCAGCGCTGCGTCGACAGCGATACGGTGCCGACGGTCATGCTGCTGGCAACGCCGGCGTCCGAATGATTCCTTCCTGCTGTTTTGCAGGCCGACCTGCAGTCCGGGAGGCTAGGGCCGGGGCGCCCCATCTTTCCCGGTAACACCGGCTGCGGCGGGTGCGACGAAATAAGTGCCGCGTGCGGTGTGGATGTAGTCGGCTTCCAGCGCCATCATAGTCACGAGAACCAGCAAACACAGTGGCGGGATCAGGATTGCGCAAACGAGGGCTAGCCGCTCCCATGCAAGGTGCATGAAGACGCTGGCGATCAGTGCCGCCTTGTAAAACATGAAGGTCAGGATCAGTGTCCAGCGCAGCGCACCCTGGACGTGAAAGTAGTCGACCAGGTAGGAGCAGGCGCTGAGGACGAACAGCAGGCCCCAGATTTTCAGGTAGAGGCCGACGGGGTGCTGCTGACCGTGGGTCATGACGGCCTCCTGCTTTCGCCATTGCGGGTGCGCGGTGCCATGCCGCTCACCACAGGTAAAAGAACGCGAAAATGAACACCCAGACCAGGTCGACAAAGTGCCAGTACAGCCCGGCGATCTCGACCCGGTCCGCGTCACGCAGGTGCCCATTGTCAGGTGAAGGCCCGTCGCTGTGCCTGTGTCCGAGCAGGCGCACGGCGACGGTGGTGAGGTAGATCACGCCGACACTGACGTGCAGACCGTGAAAGCCGGTGATCATGAAAAAGCACGCACCGAATTGCGCGGCACCGAGCGGGTTGCCCCACGGACGTATGCCCTCGGAGACGATCAGCTTGGTCCATTCGAACGCCTGCATGCCGACGAAGGCTGCGCCCAGTGCCGCAGTGGCCAGCATCAGTGCTGCGGCGCGAACCCGGTCGCCGCGGCCGGCGAAGTTCACCGCCATGGCCATCGTGCCGCTGCTGCTGATCAGCACGAAGGTCATGATGGCGATCAGGATCAGCGGCAGTCTGGTTGCGCCAAGCTGCAGCGCGAACACCTCGCTGGGGTTGGGCCATGGTTCGGCAGTGGTCATGCGCACCGCCATGTAGCCGCTGAGGAAAATACCGAAGACGAAGGTGTCTGACAGCAGGAACACCCACATCATCGCCTTGCCCCAGGGCACCTTGAATGCCTCGCGGTCACCGGACCAGTCGGCAGCCAGTCCGTACACCCCGGATGAAGAGGTGGGTGAAGAGGTCGAGTCGGACATGATGATGGTCCTCCGGGGCCTAACTTCCGCCGCAAATGACCTGCAGCGTTGCGGGTGGAATCAGGAACAGCACGCCGTACAACAGCAGCCAGACGAGCAGCAGGAAGTGCCAGTAGCGGGCGCACAGTCGTGCGCCCGGCGCGATGTCCGCGCCATGCCGTGCGCGAACCCGAACCCGAACCATCAACAGGCCCCATGCAAGCAGCCCGCCCAGTACATGCGCGCCGTGCATGCCGGTCAGCAGGTAGAAGAAACTGCTGGCCGGATTGCCGGCCACCCCGAACCCGAGCGATCGCAACTGTTGCCATGCAAGCAACTGGCCGACCAGGAAGGCGCAGCCGAACAGCCCGCCGAACCAGAGCGGGATTGTGCCGTGAGGGCGCATCGCGGCCGATTGCAAGGCGACGCTGGCCAGCAGCAGCGCCAGTGTGTTCCAGCGCAGCAGTGCCGGCTCCGGCAGGCGCAGCCAGTCAGCGCTGCCGGAGCGCACGGCGTAGGCCTGGATGAATTGCAGGAACAGCACCGTAATGACCGCGAGCAGCACCCACAGCCCGAGCCGGGCGGCGGCATCAGGATCGGGACGGTCTGTGCGGGTCGTGGCATCGTTCATGGCGCTGTCCGGTCAGGTTTCGCCTCGCAGCCCAGTGGCGACGTCGAGGTTTGCGGCAGGAAGTCGGTACTCGTGCCCGGCACGCTGTAATCGTACGGCCAGCGGTGCACCTCCGGCAGTGCGCTTCCCCAGTTGCCGTGGCCGGGCGGGTTTTCAGGCGTTTGCCATTCCAGCGAGGCCGAACCCCAGGGGTTGGGGCCGGACGGAAGTCCGTTGAACGCGCTGCGGGCGAGGTTGTAGAGGAACACCAGCTGGAAAGTGCCGACGATCAGCGCGGCGACGGTGATGAAGGCATTCAGCTGCTGTGCCGAGGGCGGAATGAAGGCGTAGTTGTCGTAGGCGTAATAGCGGCGCGGCATGCCGAGAATGCCGAGGTAATGCATCGGAAAGTAGATGGCGTAGCTGCCGACAAAGGTCACCCAGAAATGCAGCTTGCCGAGCGTGTCGTTCATCAGCCGGCCGGTCACTTTCGGATACCAGTGATAAATGCCGCCGAAGATCGCCAGAATCGGCGACACCCCCATCACCATGTGGAAATGGGCAACGACGAAGTAGGTGTTCGACAGCGGCATGTCGGTGCTGACGTTGCCGAGGAAGAGCCCGGTCAGGCCGCCGATCACGAAGGTGCTGACGAAGCCGATGGCGAACAGCATCGGCACGGTCAGGTGGATGTCGCCGCGCCAGAGCGTGAGCAGCCAGTTGTAGACCTTGATGGCGGTCGGTACGGCAATGATCAGCGTGGTGGTGGCAAAGAAGAAACCGAACCAGGGGTTCATGCCGCTCACGTACATGTGGTGCGCCCACACGACGAAGCTGAGAACGCCGATGATGACGATGGCCCACACCATCATCCGGTAGCCGAAGATGTTCTTGCGCGCATGCGTGCTGATCAGGTCGGAGACGATGCCGAACGCCGGCAGCGCGACGATGTAGACCTCGGGATGGCCGAAAAACCAGAACAGGTGCTGGAACAGGATCGGGCTGCCACCCTTGTACGCGAGCGCCTGGCCCATCGACACCACGGCGGGCATGAAGAAGCTGGTGCCGAGCAGCCGGTCGAACAGCATCATCACCGCACTGACGAACAGTGCTGGAAATGCGAGCAGCGCCATGATGGTCGCGACGAGGATGCCCCAGACGGTCAGCGGGAGCCGCATCAGCGTCATCCCGCGCGTACGCGCCTGAAGCACCGTGGTTACGTAATTGAGTCCACCCATCGTCGCCGCGACGATGAAGATCGCCAGTGACACCAGCATCAGCACGATGCCGCCGCCGCTGCCCGGCGTGCCGGGCAGGATGGCTTGCGGCGGATACAGCGTCCAGCCCGCGCCGGTCGGCCCGCCGGGGACGAAGAAGCTGCCCATCAGCACCAGCACGGCCAGCAAATACATCCAGTAGCTGAGCATGTTGAGGAAGGGAAACACCATGTCGCGCGCGCCGACCATCAGCGGGATCAGGTAGTTGCCGAAGCCGCCGAGGAACAGCGCGGTCAGCAGGTAGATCACCATGATCATGCCGTGCATGGTGACGAACTGGTAATAGTGATTGGCGTCGATGAAGGCAAAGCGGCCGGGGAAGCCGATCTGCAAGCGCATCAGGTTGGACAGTACCAAGGCCACCAGGCCGACCGCGATCGCCGTGATCGTGTACTGCACCGCAATCACCTTGTGATCCTGGCTCCATACGTAACGGGTCCAGAAACTGTGCGGTGCGTGATCCTGTTCCGGATAGGCCATGGTGCCCCCTCACTGCCGCGCGGTGGTCGCCGCAGGTTTGGCGGACAGCGACTTGATGTAGGCGATCAGGGCGTTGACCTCCTGATCGTTCAGCTCGATCTTCGGCATGACAGGCTGGAATCCCTCGACCCGTTTCGAGTTGGGTGAGGTGATCGCTTCCCTCAGGTAGGCGTCGTCGACCAGCGCCGAAGCGCCGCCGGCCAGCCGTTCGTGCTTGCCGTACAGGCCCTGCCAGCCCGGGCCGACGCCGGCGGCCGTGGTCGGGCTGTGGCAGGCTACGCAACCCTTGCTTTGCGCCAGCGACTGGCCCTGGCTCGCGAGTGCGTTGACGGGGGATGTGCCGGAGATGGGGGGCGCTAACGGCCGGGTATTGACCGTGGCGGATGCCAGCGTCACGCGCTGCTTGTCGAGCCAGACCTGGTACGCAGCTTCGTCGTCGACGACGACATAGCCGCGCATGTTGAAGTGGCCGACACCGCACAGCTGCGCGCACAGGATTTCATAACGCCCGGTCCTGGTCGGCGTCAGCCAGAACGACGTCACCATGCCCGGCACCATGTTCATCCGGGTCCTGAACGGCTGGACGAAGAAGTCGTGCAGCACATCCTGGGAGCGCAGCAGGATCTTCACCGGCTGGTTCACCGGCAGGTGTACTTCCGGCGCGTTGATCAGGATGTCGTCCTGGCCGCGCGGGTCGGCCGGATTGAGGCCGAACGGGTTGGTCGGACTGATGAAGCGCACGTCGGTCGAGCCGAGCTGGCCGTCCGGGCCGGGCAGGCGGAAGCGCCATTGCCACTGCTGGCCGATGGCTTCGATGACCGCGGCCTTGGGCGGCGCATGGATCAGGTCGGCATAAACGAACAGGCCCGGTGCCAGCATGGCGGCGATGCCCAGTGCGGTCAGGCCGATCAGCCAGTGCTCGAGTTTGCGGTTGTCCTGCTGGACGGTCGCACGATGGCCGTCGCGCTGGCGAAATCGGACGATGCACCAGGCGATGAAGATGTTCACGGCAATGAATACGGCGCCGGTAATCAGCAGGGTGATGGACAGCGTCGTGTCGATGAGTGCCCAGTTGGAGGCAAGGGGCGTATACCACCACGGGCTGAAGACGTGGAACAGGACTGCGGAGATGACCAGTGCGATCAGTGCGATTGCGAGCGCCATGGGGTGTCTGCCTGCTGCCGTGCCCGTGCAACCGGAGTTTGCTGCGGGCCGGGTACGTCGTTTCACGCTAGCACATCGTGACCGGTGCACCGGCCGCAGCGGCAAACCGGGCGACGGCCTGCAACCCGGTATCAGGTGCGAGGGTCGGCACGCAACTTGCTTGGACTATGCTGGTTCCTATGCAAAGTCCTGCCTCCATGCTCCGCGTTCTGCTCGTCAACGACACTGCCAAGCCCATCGGTGAATTGCGCGATGCGCTCGAGCACGCCGGTTATGCGGTCATTGCCGAGGTCGACGGTGCGGCGGCCTTGCTGCGCGCGGTGGAAACGCAGCGCCCCGACGTGGTGATCATCGACACCGAGTCGCCGTCGCGCGACACGCTCGAACAGCTGGCGGTGATGGGCCACGCCGCACCGCGGCCGGTGGTGATGTTCGCCGACCGCAGCGAGCCGCAGGCGATCCGTGATGCGGTCGGTGCCGGGGTCACCGCCTATGTGGTCGATCACGTCGGTGCCGACAGGCTTGCCCCGATCATCGAAGTGGCGCTGGCGCGGTTCGAGGAAGAGGCGCGACTGAAAAAACGCCTCGCCAACGCCGAGCAGCAACTGGCCGACCGAAAGCTGATCGACCGCGCCAAGGGCGTGCTGATGGACAAGCGCGGCCTGAGCGAGGCCGAAGCCTACGCCACCTTGCGCGAGCAGGCGATGAAGCAGGGGAGCCGGATCGCCGACGTGGCGCGCCAACTGATCGCGATGGCCGAGCTGCTCGGCTGAAGGAAGAACCGATGTTCCACCCCACTGCATCAACGCCCGAATCGCTGCCTGGCTACCGGATCACCGGGTCGGATGCACCCGAAAAAACGGTGCTCAAGCTCGGCTTCGTGCCCTTGTCCGATTGCGCGCCGCTGGTTGCCGCCAAGGTGCTCGACCTCGGGCGCACGCACGGGATCGAAATCGAGCTGTACCGCCAGCCATCGTGGGCGGCGGTGCGCGACAAGCTGATTTCGGGCGAGCTGGATGCCGCGCATGCGCTGTACGGCCTCGTCTACGGCGTCGAACTCGGCATCGGCGGGCCGCAGGCCGACATGGCCGTGCTGATGACGCTGAACCAGAACGGCCAGGCGATCACTCTGTCGAACCGGCTCGCCGAGGCGCTGCAGGCCGGCATCGGGCTGCGCGAACTGCTGGCGGCCGAATCGCGTCGACACGTATTCGCGCAGACCTTCCCGACCGGCACCCACGCGATGTGGCTGTATTACTGGCTGGCGACGCAGGGCATCCATCCGCTCGACGACGTGAAACCGGTGGTGATTCCGCCGCCGCAGATGAGCGACGCGCTGGCATCCGGCGTGCTCGACGGCTACTGCGCCGGCGAACCGTGGCACGCGGTCGCCGAGGCCGAAGGCCACGGCCGCACGGTGATCCGCAGCGGCGAAATCTGGCCCGATCATCCCGAGAAGGTGCTGGCCTGCCGGCGCGACTTCGTTGCCCGCCATCCGAACGCAGCGCGGGCGCTGACGATGACGCTGCTCGAGGCCTGCCGCTGGCTCGACGACCTCGAACACCGGCGCGAGGCGGCCGGCTGGTTGTCCGGCCCCGGCTATATTGGCCGGGCCAGTCCGCTGATCATGCCGCGATTGCTCGGCGACTACGGCCGGCTGGGTAATACCGCGCCGCTGATGCGCTTTTTCGGCGGCGGCAGCGTCAACTACCCGTATCTGTCGGACGGCTTGTGGTTCCTCGGTCAGTACCGGCGCTGGGGCTTGCTGCCGGACGACGTGGACATGCAGGCAGTCGCCAGGGCAATCAACCAGACGGCACTGTACGACGAAGCCGCCTCCGCGCTGGGCGTACTGCAGCCGGCCAGCCCGATGCGCAGCAGCACGCTGATCGACGGCCGGCGCTGGGACGGAAGCGATCCGCAGGGCTATGCGGACGGTTTCGAAATCCGTGCCGATGCCTGCGTTGGCGGGGCTGGCGACGGGCGGCGCTGAAGCGCCGACCTGCGATGTTGCGGTGCGCAAATGCTGTGCGCACGGACATCCATTTGCACCGATGCAGTGCGCCATGCCGGGGTGATCCACCCCGAAAATCCAGCAAATCCCGAGCGCGAACGAAAACGGTGATCTGGCACGGCCCTTGCTGAACATGAAGTGAGTGGCACAACGGCGTGCCGCTCACCAAATCGGAAGTGAAGGCCAACGGCGGTTTTCAGCTTCAAGGACAACGGCGTCCCTCCATGTTTCACGACATGGACGGACGCCGTTTTTGTTTTCCTGCTTGGGAGAGTGTCATGAACCGTTCCTTCTGGCGTGCAGGGCATACGCCGACGCTGTTTTCCGCCTTCCTGTATTTCGACCTCAGTTTCATGGTCTGGTATCTGCTCGGGCCGCTGCAGGTGCAGATTGCCAGCGACCTGCACCTGACCACGCAGCAGCGCGGGCTGATGGTCGCCACGCCGATTCTGGCCGGCGCGATCCTGCGGCTGGTGATGGGCGTCGTCGTCGACCGGATCGGCGCCAAGCGCGCCGGTCTGATCGGTCAGGTGATCGTGATTGCCGCCTTGCTGACGGCGTGGCAGGTCGGCTTCTCGACCTTGACCGGCGCGCTGACGCTGGGGCTGTTCCTCGGCGTGGCCGGTGCATCGTTCGCCGTCGCTTTGCCGCTGGCGTCGCGCTGGTACCCGCCCGAGCATCAGGGCACGGCGATGGGCATCGCCGGCGCCGGCAACTCGGGCACCGTGCTGGCCGCCCTGTTCGCACCGCTGCTGGCGGTGGCGTTCGGCTGGCAGAACGTCTTCGGTCTGGCATGCATTCCGCTGGTGATCACGCTGATCGTTTATGCCCTCAACGCCAAGGACGCACCCGGTGCCGCGCCGAAGAAGAAACTCGCCGACTACCTGGTGGTGCTCGGCGAGAAGGACGCGTGGTGGTTCATGTTCTTCTATGCGATCACCTTCGGCGGCTTCTCGGGCTTTGCCAGCGCCTTGCCCGGCTACTTCCACGACCAGTTCGGCTTCGACGCCAAAACCGCCGGCCTCTATACCGCCGCCTGCGTGCTGGCGGGTTCGGTGATGCGCCCGATCGGCGGCGTGCTGGCCGACAAGGTCGGCGGCACCAAGTCCCTGCTCGTCGTTTACACCGCCACTGCCTTGCTGATTGCCGCGGCCGGTTTCAACGTCGGTGGCTCGGCCGGTGCGGTGGCCTTGTTCATTGCCGCGATGCTCTGTCTGGGTGCCGGCAACGGCGCGGTGTTCCAGCTGGTGCCGCAACGCTTCGGCAAGGAAATCGGCGTGATGACCGGGCTGATCGGCATGGCCGGTGGTGTTGGTGGCTTCGCGCTGGCGGCGAGCCTCGGTGCGATCAAGCAGGCGACCGGTGATTACGCGACCGGGCTGTGGCTGTTCGCCTGCATCGCCGCGCTGGGCTGGATGAGTCTGGCCGGTGTGAAGCAGCGGTGGCGCAGCGACTGGACCGTCGCCGCAGCGCGTGTTTAAGGAGAAACCACAATGAAAAAGCCCAAACTCGTCGTCGTCGGCAACGGCATGGCCGGCATCCGCACGGTCGAGGAACTGCTGACGCTGGCGCCCGATCTGTACGAGATCACCGTGTTCGGTGCCGAGCCGCACCCGAACTACAACCGCATCCTGCTCTCGCCGGTGCTGGCCGGTGAGCAGGAGTTCAAGGACATCGTCCTGAACCCGCTGTCGTGGTACGCGGAAAACGGCATCCGGCTGCATCTGGGCAAGAGCGTCGCGCGGATCGACCGGCACCGCCGTACCGTCGTCGCCAACGACGGCACCGAGGAGCCGTACGACCGGCTGCTGTTGGCGACCGGGTCGATGCCCTTCATCCTGCCGGTGCCGGGCAAGGACCTGAAAGGCGTGATCAGCTACCGCGACATCTACGACACCGAAACGATGATCGCTACCGCAAAGGCCAAGAAGCACGCCGTCGTCATCGGTGGCGGGCTCTTGGGGCTCGAGGCAGCCAACGGGCTGAAGATCCGCGGCATGGATGTCACCGTCGTGCACTTGGGCGAGTGGCTGCTCGACAAGCAGCTCGACGTGACCGCCGGCCAACTGCTGCAAACCTCGCTCGAGGAGCGCGGACTGTCCTTTCTGCTGCAGAAGCAGACCGCCGAGCTCGTCGGCAACGACGCCGGCGAAGTGACCGCGGTGCGCTTCAAGGATGGCGACGAGGTCGCGGCCGATCTGGTGGTGATGGCCGTCGGCATCCGCCCGAACACCGCGCTGGCGGAAAGCGCCGGACTGCATTGCAATCGCGGCATCGTCGTCAGCGATGCGCTGCAGACGTTCGATCCGCGAATCTACGCGGTCGGCGAGTGCGTCAGCCATCGCGGCGTCGCCTACGGCCTCGTCGCGCCGCTGTTCGAGCAGGCCAAGGTCTGCGCCAACCATCTGGCGCAGCTCGGCATCGGCCAGTACAAGGGTTCGGTGCTGTCGACCAAGCTCAAGGTCACCGGCATCGACCTGTTCAGCGCCGGCGATTTCATGGGCGGCGAGGGCACCGAGGACATCGTGCTGTCCGACCCGGCCGGCGGCGTCTACAAGAAGCTGGTGATCAAGGACGACCAGCTTGTCGGCGCCTGCCTGTATGGCGACACCGCCGACGGTGCGTGGTACTTCAAGCTGTTGCGCGAGGGACGCAAGATCGCCGACCTGCGCGACCACATCATGTTCGGCGAGTCGGCGATCGGCGACGCCGGCGTCCAGGGCCAGAGCCGCGCCGGTGCGATGCAGGACAGCGACGAGGTCTGCGGCTGCAACGGTGTGTGCAAGGGCACCATCGTCAAGGCGATCAAGGAGAAGGGCCTGTTCACCGTCGACGACGTCAAGAAGCACACCAAGGCGGCGAGTTCGTGCGGTTCGTGCACCGGTCTGGTCGAGCAGATCCTGATGAATACGCTGGGCAGCAGCTTCCAGGAGACGCCGAAGACCAAGGCGGTGTGCGGCTGTACCGACCACAACCATGGTGAGGTGCGCAAGGCGATCCGCGAGCACCACCTGACGTCGCACAAGGCCGTTTACGACTTCCTTGAGTGGCGCACACCGAACGGCTGCGCAACGTGCCGACCAGCGGTCAACTACTACCTGATCTCGACTTGGCCGAAGGAAGCCGTCGACGATCCGCAAAGCCGCTTCGTCAACGAGCGCGTGCACGCCAACATCCAGAAGGACGGCACGTTCTCGGTGATCCCGCAGATGAAGGGCGGCGTGACCAACTCATCCGAATTGCGCAGGATTGCCGATGTCGCCGACAAATACCACGTGCCGATGGTCAAGGTGACCGGTGGCCAGCGCATCGACTTGCTGGGTGTGAAGAAGGAAGACCTCGTCAGCGTCTGGAAGGATCTGGGCATGCAGTCCGGCCACGCCTACGGCAAGTCGATCCGCACGGTGAAAACCTGCGTCGGCAGCGAGTTCTGCCGCTTCGGTACGCAGAACAGCACGCAGATGGGCATCGATCTCGAAACCATGCTCGCGAACATGTGGTCGCCGCACAAGGTGAAGCTCGCCGTCTCCGGCTGCCCGCGCAACTGCGCCGAATCGGGAATCAAGGACGTCGGCGTGATCGCGGTCGACAGCGGCTGGGAGCTGTATGTCGGTGGCAATGGCGGCATCAAGACCGAGGTCGCGCAGTTCCTGTGCAAGGTGAAAACCGGCGACGAGGTGAAGGAATACACCGGCGCCTTCCTGCAGCTCTACCGCGAAGAGGCGTACTACCTCGACCGCACCGTCCACTACATCGCCCGCGTCGGCCTCGACTACATCAAGCAGAAGGTCGTCGACGATGCTGCGAACCGCAAGGCGCTGTACGAGCGGCTGCTGTACTCGCTCGAAGGCCTGCCCGACCCGTGGGCGGCGCGGATCGCCGGGGTGCAGAAGAACGAGTACATCCCGATCAGGCTCGTGACCGCAGGAGAACCGGCATGAATGCCCCGCTGAACACCGAACAATGGTTGCGCGTCTGCACGGTCGAGGATATTCCCCGGCTCGGCAGCCGGGTGGTCGAACGCGACGCCGGCAATATCGCCGTGTTCCGCACTGCAAGCGACAGCGTATTCGCACTGCTCGACCGCTGCCCGCACAAGGCAGGTCCCTTGAGCCAGGGCATCGTCCACGGCGAGACGGTGACGTGCCCGCTGCACAGCTGGAACATCGACCTGACATCGGGCGAGGCCAGGGCGCCCGACGTCGGCTGTGCGCGACGCTATCCGGTCAGGGTCGAAAACGGCGAGGTCTTCCTCGCATTGGCATCGCCATGAGCCTACTGCGCGAATCGATGGCTGCGTTGCGCGGTGCTCGGAATCCTCATGGACCACGTGTCCATTCCGGTTCCTGTGCGCCGGGCGCTTTGACCTCGATCCGCTCGCTACGGCTCTTGGTGATTCCAGAGGTGTACTGAGATGACAAAGACCATTACCAAATCGACGTGCTGCTACTGCGGTGTGGGCTGTGGCGTGCTGATCGAGTCGGACGGCGACCGGATCATCGGCATCCAGGGCGATCCCTCGCACCCGGCCAATTTCGGCCGGCTGTGCACCAAGGGCATGACCCTGCCGGCAACCGCTGCCAGCCTCACCGGCCGGGCGCTGCATCCGGAAATGCGGCTGACGCGGGATGCCGAACGTCAGCGCATCGATTGGGATGCCGCGCTCGATACCGTGTCCGAACGCTTTGCCGACATCATCGAGCGCCACGGCCCGGATGCGGTGGCGTTCTACGTGTCGGGCCAGCTGCTGACCGAGGACTATTACGTCTTCAACAAGCTCGCCAAGGGTGTCGTCGGTACCAACAACATCGATACCAACTCGCGGCTGTGCATGAGCAGCGCGGTGACGGCGTACAAACTGGCGCTCGGTGCCGATGGCCCGCCGACGTGTTACGAGGACCTCGAACTCGCCGATTGCGTGCTGTTCGCCGGCAGCAATATGGCGTACGCGCACCCGGTGCTGTTCCGCCGGCTCGAAGCAGCCAAGGCGACGCGGCCGGCGACGAAGTGGATCGTCATCGACCCGCGCCGTACCGATACCGCGGCGATGGCCGACCTGCATCTGCAGATCCAGCCCGGTACCGACGTTGCGCTGTTCAACGGCATGCTGCACCACCTGATCTGGGAGGGGCTGGTCGACCCGGCCTACATCGCCGCGCACACCGCCGGCTTTGCCGAACTGAAAAAACTGGTGCGCGATTACACGCCCAAGATGGCGGCGGAGCTGTGCGGGATATTCGAGGCCGATCTGGTCCAGGCGGCTGAATGGTTCGGTGCCAGCGGCGGTGCCTCGCTCTCGCTGTACTGCATGGGGCTGAACCAGTCGGCGCACGGCACCGACAAGAATCTGGCGCTGATCAACCTGCACCTGGCCACCGGCCAGATCGGCAAGCCCGGCGCCGGGCCGTTCTCGCTGACCGGCCAGCCGAACGCGATGGGCGGGCGCGAGGTCGGCGGCATGGCGACGATGCTCGCCGCGCATCGCGACATCGCGATCCCGTCGCACCGCGCCGAGGTCGCCGAGGTGTGGGGCGTGCCGGCCGAGCGGCTGTCGAACCAGCCTGGCCTGCCGGCGGTGGCGATGTTCGACGCGATCCGGGACGGCAGGATCAAGGCGGTGTGGATCGCCTGTACCAATCCGGCGCATTCGCTGCCCGACGCCGGCAAGGTGGCCGAAGCGCTCGAAATGGCCGAGTTCGTCGTCGTCCAGGAGGCATTCACCAATACCGACACCGTACCGTACGCCGACGTGCTGCTGCCGGCGGCGACCTGGGGCGAAAAGGCCGGCACGGTGACCAATTCCGAGCGTCGGATCTCGCGCGTCCGCGCCGCAGTCGCCGCACCGGGCGAGGCGAGGCCGGACTGGTGGATTGCGTGCGAAGTCGCGAAACGGATCGCGGCACGACTGTACCCGGAGGACGCAGCGGGTTTCGCATATGTGGAAACATCGGCGATTTTCGACGAGCACCGCAGGCTGACTGTCGGTCGTGACCTCGACATCGGCGGCCTCGACTACGCGCTGCTCGAATCGCATGGCCCCCAGCAATGGCCGCTGCCGGCCGGCATGCGTCAGGGGCTGGCGCGGCGTTATGTCGACTGCGGCTTTGCCACGCCGGATGGCCGGGCGCGCTTTCATGCCACGCCGTACAAACCGGTCGCTGAACCGACCAATGCGCGCTACCCCTTCCACCTGCTCACCGGCCGGCTGCGCGACCAGTGGCACGGCATGAGCCGGACCGGCCGGCTGCCGCAACTGTTCGCGCACACGCCCGAGCCGAGCCTGACGATGCATCCGCATGATGCCGAGCGCCGTGGCCTGAAGGCTGGCGATCTGGTGCGGGTCGCCAGCAAGCGCGGCGCACTGGTGCTGCCGCTGGCGATCGGCAATGACGTGCCCAGTGGCAGCGTGTTCGCCGCGATGCACTGGAACGGCCAGTTCCTCAATTCGCTTGGCGTCAACGAGACCAGCGCACCGATGGTCGACGGGCGTTCGTTCCAGCCCGAACTCAAGCACGCCGCAGTGCGGATTGAGCGCGCCGAGCTGCCATGGCGAGCGATGGCGGCGCTGCGCAGCCCCGATGTGCTGATGCTGCACGCTGCAGTGCAGCCGCTGCTGGCCGAATGCGATTACGCGGCGATCAGTCTGCAGGGGCGCGACACGCTGGTGCTGCGCGCCGCGTGTACCGAAGCGCCGGCCGGCTGGCTCGAACGGGTGTTTACTGCGCTCGAGCTGCAGCCGGGCGCCGACGTACTCGAGTATCGCGACGCGCGGCGCAATCTGGTCAAACGGGTCGGCTGGCGCTCGCAGGATGAAGGCGGCAGCGTGCTGGCCGGTTTCGTGTTTGCCGGCGATGTGTCCGGCGCCGAGGGACTGCTCGATACCTTGCTCGCCGGCGAGGTCTGGCAGGGGCCGCGGCTGGCGGTATTTGCGCCTAAGGGCGCAAGTGCCGTGCCGCGCGATCGGGTGGTCTGCAACTGCATGCAGGTGCGCGAATCGCAAATCGCCGGTCGCGCTGCGGCCGGCGCCGGTGTCGAACAACTGAAGGCCGAGCTGGGTTGCGGCACCGTCTGCGGCTCGTGTGTGCCCGAACTCAAACGCCTGTGCGCATCGACGTCACGGGCTGCCTGATCAAGGAGATGGTCATGAACGGAAAAGTCACCCTGCTCGGCGCCGGCCCCGGCGATCTGGATCTGCTGACGCTGAAGGCGGTCAAGGCGCTGGCGGCGGCCGAGATCCTGCTGCTCGACGATCTCGCGAATCCCGACATCGTGACATTGGCGCCGCAGGCGCGGGTGATTCGTGTCGGCAAGCGCGGCGGCTGCAAGTCGACGCCGCAGGATTTCATCCAGCGGCTGATGCGCCGCTATGCGCTGGCCGGCAAAATCGTCGTGCGGGTCAAGGGCGGCGAGGTGCTGCTGTTCGGTCGCGCCGGCGAGGAGATTGCCTACCTGCAGGCTGCCGGCGTCGCGGTCGAGATCGTCAACGGCATCAGCTCCGGCCTCGCGGCGGCGGCCAGTCTCGGCATCTCGTTGACGCATCGCGAGCACTGTCGTGGCGTCATCTTCGTTACCGCACATGCGCAGGACCATTCCGAACCGGACTGGGGTGCGCTGGCCGCGACCGGGACGACGCTGGTGATCTACATGGGGATGAGCCGGATCGGTAGCCTGAGCGATGGACTGATGCGGACCTTGCCTTCGTGGACGCCGGCGGCCGTGGTGCAATGGGCCAGCACCGATCGCGAGCGAAGGCTGGTGACGACACTCGGTGCACTGGCCGGCGATGCCGAGGCGGCCGGGCTCGGCAGTCCGGCGATCATCCTCGTCGGCGAGGCAGTTGGCGAAGCACTGCCGACCGCCTTGCCGCTGGCGGCCTAGCGGTACTTGATCGCGATGCCGATCAGCCGGTGGCCTTCGATGTCCTGCACCGTTGCGGCCCAGTAGGGACCCGACACATAGGCGCCGACCGGCTGGATGCGGTCGTAGACGATGACGATGGCGTCGGCGCCGAGTTTCGCCGCTTCGGTCCGCAGCTTGTCTTCGACCTCGGTCACGCCGGGTGCAGGATCGGTGCTGGCGTCGATCTTCACTTCGCCGATCCGGTCGAACGGCTTTTTCGGTTCTTCACGCAGGATCTGGACCGATGCCGGGTCGGTCGGTGCGGGGTGGGCCACGCCGACGTACTGGGTCGACGTGGCATCGATGCTGGCGCAGGCGCTCAGCACCAAGGCAAGCAGGACGGAGGCAAGGTGGCGTAGCGGCATCGTCGTACTCAAGAGATGAGAATCAATCCTGATTGTAGTGCGACGGCCAGTTGTTGCCATAAGGAACTTTGTTGCCGGGCCGGTGCACGTCACCGACTGCCGTGCGGTCGGTGACGCATGCCGATTCAGCCGGAAGCGCCGGACGCAGCTGCCGCTGGGGCGTCCTGCACAGCGCAAGTCAGTGCGAGGCCGACAGGCAGTCCGCCGGGCAGGTTGCGGACGCCGCATACCGTCCGCACGTGCGCACCCCGGTCGCCCAGTACGGCGACGAGCAGTTCCGATGCGGCATCGAGTACCTGCGCGTGCCCGGTGAAATCGTCGCTGCAGGCGACGTAGCCATCCAGCCGGACAAGCTGTGCCAGCGTATCGAAGCCGCCGAGGTAGCGATGAAGTTGCGCGAGCGTGTTGAGTGCCGCACGCCGCGCCGCCTCGCGCCCGTCGTCCATCGTCAGTTCGGCGCCGATTCGCCCGGGCAGTAGCGGCTTGCCGGCAATGGCCGGCCCCTGCATCGAGACGAACAGCAACGATCCGGTCCGGGCAACGGCCTGATAGGCGCCGAGTGGCTGTGGCGGCTCGGGCAGGGTGAGGCCGAGCCCGGCCAGGCGTGCAACGACGTCGTCAGTCATGATCGGCTCCGGTGCTTGGCCACGGTCGCAGGATGATGCTGCCCTGTGCCTGGTTGGCCGCAATGCGCCGGTGCGCGTCGGCGGCTTGCGACAGCGGCAGCACGCTGTCGATCTGTGGCTTGATCCGGCCGGCCCTGATCGGTTCGAGCCAGGCTGCAAAGTCCTCGATGTCGCCAACCAGCGTGCCGCGCAGCTGCTTTTGCGAGAAGAAGAAGTCGCGGATGTCGAAGCTCACCGTCGTGCCGGCCATGAAGCCCATCGTGACGATGGTGCCGAGCGGCCTGACGGCGGCAATGGTCCGGGCGAGTACGTCACCACCGAGATTGTCGATCGCCACGTCGACACCGGCGCCGCCGGTCCAGTCGCGGACGGCCTCGACGAAGTCCTGCCCGTTGCTGTCGATGACCAGCTCGGCGCCCAGCTGCGTTGCCAGCTCGGCCGATGCAGCACTCTGCACCGTCGTGGCAACCCGTGCACCCAGCGCACGGGCAACCTGGATGGCCATGATGCCGGTGCTCGAAGCGCCGGCGTGGATCAGCACCCGGTCGCCAGCCTTGACCTCGCCGACAATCTGGACCGAACGAATCGCGATCAGCAGCGCCACCGGCAGCGCGGCGAGCTGCTCGGCCGGCAGGCCGGTCGTGTCGAGGAGCAGCCAGTGCTCGGGCACCACGACGTACTGCGCATACGTGCCGGGAATCTGGATGCCCGGAATGGCGTAACTGGCCGCAGCGGTGACCGGGCGCACATCGGCGTGGGCCGGATCGGTCGGGTAGCCCGGCATGGTGATGACGCGATCGCCGATGTCGACGCGGCTGACGCCTTCGCCCAGTTCGACGACTTCGCCGACGGCGTCCGAACCGAGGATGTGCGGGAAGGCCAGTGCCGGGGCAATCTGACCCAGACGCACGTAATGATCCAGCCGGTTGATGCCGACGGCCAGCACCTTGACCAGCGCCTCGCCCGGGCCGGGGCGTGGTGTGGCGATCTCTTCGATACGGATCTGCTCGGGGCCGCCAAAGGCGCGGATGACTGCTGCTTGCATGGTGTACCTCCAGGTTCAAATGGCTTGTCCGGACGAAATGCCTCGCGGCGTTCACTACGTGGCCAAGTGAACGCGGAGCGGGTTCCGGACAGGTGGTACAATCCTAAGGAGTGTACTAACCATTTGAAAAGTAGGTACTTTTTTGTAATGTAGTTACCATTTGGTAACTTTTGGAGTCATGCCGGATGGCTGAACCGGATTTCATCCTGCGAGAAAACTGCCCGCAACGGCGGATCCATTACATCCTCAACGGCAAGTGGACGTCGATGGTCCTGTCGGTGCTGAGCTACGGCCCGATGCGTACCGGCCAGCTGGAGCGCGCGCTGCCCGGCATCTCGAAAAAAATGCTGACGCAGACGTTGCGGGAGGTGGAAAGCGGCGGCCTCGTGCATCGCGAGGTATTTCACGTCGTGCCGCCGAAAGTCGAGTATTCGCTGACGCCGCTAGGCATCCGGTTTGTCGAGCCGCTGAGCGCGTTGTACGACTGGGCCAAGGACAATGCTGCGGCACTGGACGAACTCGAAGACAACCTGCGTCGCAGCGCCGAGGCCGCAAGCAAACAGGGCGAGTGAAGCACCAACTTCGGTACGAGGCCATTGAATGTACAACACCCCCGTCGCACTGGCGAAGGGGGTGTTGTCGGTACGTCGCTGTATGCGTGTGATGCAGCGAGCCGGATCTCAGGTCGGATCCACCGTGCCGGCTGCGATCATGCGCAATGCGGTCAGGCTGGGTACGAAGAAGTAGTCACCGCCACGTGTTTCCACGAAACGCGGCAGGCGCGGCAGGATGTAGGGGGCTTCGTCGCTGTTCGGGTCGACCTGCAGTACGGCCTTGCTGGGGAAGTGTTCGCTCTGGCTATGGTTGCCGAGCAGGATTTCCTTGTCGTTGCCGGCCTTGAAGTCGTTGCCGTAATTGATCCACTGTTGCTGCACGAATTCGAACTGCCGGTTGATGTCCGCATTGAGCATCATGATGACGATGCCGTGATTGCCGTCGTCGCGGCTGCGATCCTTGACCTCGCCGTAGGGCAGTCCGCGGCGCAGGATGCGGCGGCGGTTGCTGAGTGCGCCGGGGGTATCGAACGCGCCTTTGCTGACGCTGAATCCGCCGCAGACTTTGGCCGGGGGCTGTTCGTCGCGGGTGAGCTCAAGCGAGGCGCGCGGGTTGATGCGGCGAATGTGTGCGCTGAACGGGCAGCGACCGCCGCTCATGTCCTCGTCGTAAGTGAAGTTGCTCAGCAGCTGATCCGCCCCATGGCTGTCGTGGGCTTTTTCCAAAGCGGCAAGCTCGGCATCGAAGCGTGCCTTGCTTGCGGCATCCCAAGCCTTGACGATGGGGGCCCCGTTGTCGCGCCAGCGGCCGACGAATTTGGCCGCCAGCAGTTCCTTGCCGCCCTGATAGCGTTCGCCGTGCTCGTCCAGGTACTTTTCGAACGTGCCGACGTTCTCGTGCAGCTTGCGGTAGATCATATACGTGCCGTTGCGTGACAGCAGCAGCGGGCTGGGGGCGGGCGGGTATTCCAGTGCTTCGTCGGTATGGCCGAGCAGGAATTCGCCGGCAGCCAGCGGCGCCCACTGGCCGTTGTCCAGTTGCTTGCCCCGGCCGTTGATGCGGTCCGCATCGTAGGGCACGCCTTCGAACACCGGGTCGCCAATCCCGTCGGTGTAGCCGAAGTGTTCCTTGCTGGTCGGTACGCCGTTGTCCAGCACAGCCTTCACGTCCTGATAATCAAGCAGATCGCCGTCGTCACCGCGATGCCCGCCCAGCTGCACCACGCCGCCCTGGCATGCGGCCAACTGATCCTGCAGCCACCGGTAACCGGCCTCGACGCGTACCTGTGCTTCCAGCACTGCAGCGTGTATCGCGGCGGGCTCGGCGTCCTTGGGGAGGGGCATCAGGCCGTTGATGGAGACGAAGACGTGTACGTCGTGCTCGCGCGTTTCACGATTGCGCTGCCAGATCGGATCCCAATGCTCTGGGGCGCTGGGGCCGTCGTCGCCCAGGATGTCCCGGCGGTCTTTCATGCCGGCGACGAATTCGGGCGAGAAGCCGATCAGCGACTCGCGCGGCAGATCCAGCTCTTTCAGGCCCTGGTAGGCGAAGGCGACATTCAGTGTCCACTCGGGCGCGGGCAGTTTGTCCGGCCCTTCGCCCCATTGCACCGCGGTGGTCACGCGACGGGTCAGCGCGGCAACAAAATCACGCCCGCGGGCACCGTCACGGATATTGAAAAACACGTAGCGGGCAGCCGGATAACGAAAGCGGCCGTAGGCGCGCAGCACATTGCCCTGAATATCCAGCAAATCCAGTTGTTGGGTCACGCTTGCAATCCTTGTTGATCAGGGCAGTCGGTACTTGCCGGGTTCCCAGGTGGGGGCGGCCAGTTCGTGCGGGGCGATGCGCGTCATGAAGTCCCGGAAGTGCTGCCGCAGGGTTGCGGTCGGCAGGCCCTGGTTGGCGACGGCGAACTTGGCGAATTCCTGCTTGATGTACAGCGCTTTGAGCTGCTCGGGCAGCGCCTCGTCGTTGGAGCCGACAAAAAACAGCGATGCAGGCAGTGCGCAACGCTGAATGTAAGCGGCGAAACCGTCGGCATCCTTGACCTCGTCAAAGCCGTAGCAGTATTGCCAGATCGATTCGATCTGCGGACGTATGGCCTGCCACATGCCGCGCAGATAGGGCGCAATATCGCCGGACGGGCCGACATGGACATTGGCGGAGAACACCAGATAGCGCGACTTGAGTTGATCGTGTGCCGGCATGACGGCGCGCCGCAGCCAATCCGGTACCACAGGCAGCCAGTCGCTGATGGTGTCGAGGGCACCGCCGCCGGGCAGTGATTCGGTATACGGATTGTCGAGCACGAAATAGCGGCACAGATAGGTCTGTGGTACCGCGGTCATCGGGCTGTTTTTCAGCTCGTTCCACCCCAGCAGAATGCTGCGGACCTTGTCTGCATAGGCGATTTCTTCGTCTGCGACGATACCGGGCTTGATCGGCGACAGTACCGTCAGTGCATAGGCGTTGCCACTGAGATTGCTCATCAGTGCTTGCTCCCGTCGAGTTGGCCGTCATGCCAGCGCTGGCGCCGCTCGACCTGATAGGCCGACATGCTGACGATGGGTGTGGGGTACATATCGCCCAGGTCGTGCTGCAGGTCCCGCAGCAGCTTGCGGTATTCCCGGGCGAATTCGCCGTCACTGCTTTCGCGGGTGGCACCGTCGAAATCCAGCAGCTTGGCCTTGACGATACGGGCCGATTTCACATCATTGGACGTGGCGAGGGGATAAGCGTTGTAGTAGTGCAGCGTGTCGAGCTGGTTGTAGCGGATGTATTTATGGAAAGGCGTCAGCGCGACCGACTTGGGATAACGGATGTTCCATTTCCAGAACATGTCCAGTCCGCTGGGAATGGCGAAGGTGAACGAGTCGACATACTGATCCCAACTGCCGTTGAAGTTACTGAAAAACAGCATGTATGCGTACTTGAGGTCTTCCTTCGGCTGGCTGGGATGGACATGCGGAAACTGGTTGCGGCCAATGATCACCCAGCGCGCGTAATGGATCAGCGACAAGGTAATCAGGCCTTTGAGCGTGGACGGGTTTTTAAGTGCAGCCCAGAAAATCACTTTGTTGAGCCATACCGTATACCAGCGTATTGGCGTTATTACGTTCATTGCATAGGCTTTGCCGGCAATGTTGGACATGGCTGCCCTCGGGAGTGGTCGTTGATCCGGACGTACGTTACGTTTGTCTTACATAGTTCAATTTTCTCGCTGACGATCTTAGTTTGCATGCTGTTGGCATGCAAGTTTTTGCTTGCAAACTGTGGGTTGCTTGGCAGGAGAGGACTCTGGCGTTCGAGTCTGGCGCTATCCGATTGCGGCTTCCGGCGCATACAACAAAGCCACCTTGCGGTGGCTTTGTTCATGCTGGCGCGGTGGAGTCCCGCGTGATTTCAGTAGGTGTAGAACATCCGCTGGATTTCCTTGGTGTCCTTGGTCTTGGTCAGTGCCAGCATCAGCAGGATGCGGGCCTTTTGCGGGCTGAGCGTGTCCGAGACGACGAAGTCGGTTTCGTCATCATTGTTTTCGCCGTTGCGGATGGTCGGGCCGTTGCCGACGCGCGACGAGCGGACGATCTGCAGGCCTTGCTTGCGCAGTTCGGTCAGACGCGGGCGCACGGTATTGGCCAGGCTGCCGTCACCGGTGCCGGCATAGACGATGCCGACGTCGCCGGCTGCAGCGAAGGCGTCGATGGCGATGGTGTTGGCATTGGCCGAGCCGTAGGCGATGTCGACGGCCGGCAGTTTGTCTAGCTTGCTGACGTCGAACTCGGTGTCCGCGGTGTTCTTGCGCGTGCTGGCGCGGTAGAACACCGGTTTGCCCGAGACGATGTAGCCGAGGCTGCCCAGTTCCGGCGAGCGGAAGGTGTTGGCGGTCATGGTGTTGGTCTTGGTGACGTCACGCGCGCCCTGGATTTCGTCGTTCAGCGTGACCAGCACGCCGCGGCCGACCGAGTCCTTGCTGCCGGCGGTGGCGACGGCGTTGTACAGATTGATCGGGCCATCGGCGCTGATGGCGGTCGACGGGCGCATCGAACCGACCACGATCACCGGCTTCTTGCTCTTGACCGTCAGGTTGAGGAAGTAGGCGGTTTCCTCGATCGTGTCCGTGCCGTGGGTGATGACGATGCCGTCGACGTCCGACTGCTTCAGCAGTTCGTTCACGCGCTTGGCGAGCTTGAGCCAGTGATCGTTGGTCATGCTTTCGCTGGCGATCTGGAACACCTGCTCGCCTTTGACATTGGCCACTTTCTTCATTTCCGGCACGGCTTCGATCAGCTTTTCGACGCCGATCTTGGCCGCGGTATAGCCGACGGTGGTGGTGCTGGTGGCGCCGGTGCCTGCAATGGTGCCGCCGGTGGCAAGGATCACGACGTTGGGCAGCTTGTCGGCCGCGTGAACCGAAAACGCGGTAAACAGCGCCGCGGCACACAGGCCTTGCTTGGTGAGGGTGGCAAACATCAGCATGCTCTCCGGTGTCGGCAGGCGTTCGGGTCACCGGATGGATGACGTGCCTGCCTGTGTTCTGGGTTGGAATACGCTGCCCGTTGGCAGGGTGAAACGATCATGCGCGCCACGTTTTTGCAATCCTATTGCCACATTTACTGATGGGGAAACGCCTTAGCGGGCTTCGCTTCTTTTTGTATTAATGGGAAATGAAATCAAGGACTTGAATCCGGAGTTGGATGCTGCGACTGCACAATGGCGGCGCCATTCTGGTGCATGCTGAAAACATCCATCCGGACAGCGGTTTGCGATGTGTGGGGGTCGTGTTTGCGTCGTCGGACGGCCACCGGTTGCACCGGCCTGGAACGGTCTGGCGTGCGGGAACGCCGCTCCATGTCCTGTCCCGGGGAGTTGGCCGGATCGGTTATGCTGCGGGTTTTTGCGCGACAGACATCATGAGTTCGATCATTGCCTTTGCGGCGGCAGGCACGACACCTGCGTTCGATCACCCGCGTCCGGACCGGCGCGTTGACGGCAATCCGCAGCGAACGACGTGGGAACACTATGCCCGGCAGGGTCTGTCGAGCGGGATCTGGGCGTGCGAGGTCGGTAGCTGGCACATCCGCTTTGCCGACAATCGCGACGAGTTTTTCTGTGTGATCGCTGGCAGGGTGCGGCTGCATGCCGAGACAGGCGGCATGACCGAATTCGGCCCGGGCGACGCCGGGGTGATTCCGGCGGGCTTTGTGGGCCGCTTCGAAGTGGTCGAAGCGGTGCGGAAGTATTTCGTCGTCGTCGACCAGTAAGCGCTGGCCGCTGCGGTCAGAGCGCCAGCAGGCCCGTCTCGATCAGTTCGTCGAGCAGCAAGGCCATGTCCTGTGCGGCGTCGCTGTCGGGGTCGAGCGAGAACACGTCGGCATGGCGGATCACGGCGGCCTCGTACAGCTCGGCCGGGCGGATCGTAGCGCCGAGCACTTCGCCCGGATAGTCGTGGCGCAACTGGCGCAGCGCATGTTCGCTGCCGATGCTGCCACGCTGGTAGCGGTTGAGCAGGTAGCGCCGCGGCTTGCGCGGCACCAGCCGCTCGAGCCCGGCGAGTGTCCGTGCCGTCATTCGCGCACCGTGCAGCGCCAGGGTTTCGGGCGACACCGGCACCAGCACCACGTCGGCGGCGAGCAGCGCGGAGAAGCCCAGTACGCCGAGCATCGGGCCGCAGTCGATCAGCACCGGCGCATGATCGGCCAGCATCTCCGCGGTCAGCCCGAGCTGCAGTCGCCACAGGTGGTCACGGTGCCGGGTGAGCTGGGCGTCGACTTTCGACAGCGCCAGTTCGGACGGAATGAAGTCGATGCCGTTCGGCAGTGGCCGGACCAGATCGGACAGCGCGGAGACGCCACGGAAGAAGTCGTGAATCGTCGGGCCCGGCGCGGCACCGAAACCCCAGTAGTGGCTCAGGTGCGCTTGCGGGTCGAGGTCGATCACCAGCGGCGCGGTGCCGTTCTGCGCCATGGCGGCAGCAAGGTTGGCCGTGACGGTCGTCTTGCCGACGCCGCCCTTTTGATTGAATACCGCGATCACCGTCATGCCGTGCAGCCTACTGCTCGAAAGCCTGAGAACTTAGTCGAAAACACGCCCGGTTGAAAGATGTCCGGCCGAAAGCACGGCGCTTTGCGTGCGCTGCGACGCCTGCACCTCGGGCCGGGCCGACGCGCAGCCGGGGCCGGTGCGGGCACGATGTGCCGCACCCCAGTCGCGCAGCGCCAGCAACACCGGCTCGAGCGTACGGCCGTACTCGCTGAGCCGGTATTCGACCTTCGGCGGCACCTCCGGGTAAACGGTGCGCGTGATCAGCCCGTCCTGCTCGAGTTCGCGCAACTGCTTGGTCAGCATCCGCTGCGTGATCCACGGCAGGATGCGCTGGAAGGCGTTGAAGCGGATGCAATCGTGTTCGAACAGCAGGAACAGTAGTACGCCTTTCCATTTGCCATCGATCAATTCGAGCGTGGCTTCGACCGGGCAGCCGATCGAACCGTCATAACTGCCGTGTCTGCGCATTGGGCACCGTTTTGTAACTAAGGGACGAAATTGTGCGTTCTTATGCCGTACGAATATATCGGGAATAATCGGCCGCACCAAATCTGCACAAGGAGGAGTCCGGATGAAACGTCGCCATGCCTTGCCGTTCATGCTGTGGAGCGCCGTCGCGCTTGCCGGTCCGGCCGCCGACCGCGATGCGGTGTCGCAGGTCGCGTCGAACTACCTTCGTGCGTGGTACACCGGCGACGGTGCGCTGATGAAAACCACGTTGCACCCGCAGCTCGCCAAACGGATGCCGACCGGCAAGCGCAATGCGGCGCTCGACGATATCTCCGCCAGCGCACTGGTGATGGCGACCGATGCCGGCTATGGCAAGCCGGCAGCCGACGACGCCAAGCGCAACGACGTGACGGTGCTCGACCTGCGCGGTGACGTCGCTTTCGTCAAGGTTGTCGGCGACAGAATGACGGAGTACCTGCAACTCGCACGGACCGATGACGGCTGGAGCGTCGTCAACGTGCTGTTCGGCAGCCATTCGTAAAGGAGCAAGCGATGAACCGTTATCTCGTGACATTGGCGCTGCTGATTTCCGGCGCGGCCCCGGCGGCACCGTGCACGCCGAAACAGTGCAATGCGATCGGGGCTGTCGTGGCCGACTATCTGGCGAATGACGCCAGGCGCGTCGGGCGGGCGACCCTGGCCGGAACGGCGCAGCGTCGGGTCGACCCGGCGACGCTGCAGCTCGAAGAAATTCCGAACGGCAAGCTTCAGCCGGCCGCGCCGTCCCGGACGATCGCGGTGCTCGACGTCGACGGCGATATGGCCGCCGTCGCCGTGTACGACGTCAGCCGCGTCGATTACCTGCAAATCGGCATGGCCGGTGGGCACTGGAAAGTCATCAACACCTTGTCCGAGCAGTTCGCTCACTAAACCCGCCTCACGGTAAGGAGAAAACGATGAAGCCGACCTATCTGATCCCCGTCGCAATGCTTGCGATGGCCGCGGGCGCCGTGAGCGCCGCAAAGTGCGACAAGCCAACATGTGCAGCGCTTACTGCGGTCGCGCAGGACTACACCGACGGCTGGTACAACGGCGACGGCCCGCGGATGAGGCGGGCGATCTACGACAAGCTGGTGAAGCGTGAAATCCGGCAGGGCGGGAATGAGACCAACGTGAACGAACTGAGCCCGGATGTGCTTGTGAACTACACCGCGCAGGGCTACGGCAAGACCGACGATCCGGCCCGGCGACGCCATGACGTCCAGGTGCTCGACGTCTACAACGGCATGGCGATGGTGCGTGTCGACATGCAGGACTGGGTCGACTACATGCAGATGGCGAGAATTGATGGGCGTTGGCAGATCGTGAACGTGATCTGGAGCCACCATCCGATCGAGAAATAACGGTTCAGCGTATTTCGGTGGCGACATCGGCCAGTCCTTTCCACGCATGACGTTGACCGGCCTGACCTTGAGGCGTACGCGTTTCAAGGCCCGGCATGCAAAACGGGTCGGCATTGCCGACCCGTTCACGGATGGCGACAGGAATGGCTAGGCGGACGGCTGTTCGCCCGTCGCCTCGGCGCGTTGCAGGACAAAGTAGTCGAACCAGCCGTCGTCATCGCACCGGACCGTGCCGCTGGCTGTGAAGCCGCTGCGCAGGACGACACGGCGGGACTCCGGGTTCGAGGGCTTCACGACGGCCATCAGTTGCGGAAGGGGGGACAGCCCGAAAAGCCACTGCGTTGCGGCGCGGACGGCTTCACTGACGTAACCGCGGCCGCGATACGCGTGCGACAACGCGTACATGACTTCTGGCGGATCGACGTGAACACTTGGCTTGGGCCAGATGCCCAGCCAGCCGATCAGCTCGCCGTCAGGCAGGCAGATTGCGAGGGGCAGAGCCGGCTTGTCGCTGTCGAAACGGGCCTGGTTGGTTTCGTGCCAGGCCAGCCACTGTTCGCACTGCTCGGCTGTCATGGCCCAGTCGGGCAGGTTGGTGGTGATTTCGGCCTGACTGACCAGCAAGAGAAGCGCAGCCAGATCGTCTTGCGAGAAAGTGCGCAACAGCAGTCGCGCGGTGGGGATGCGCAGGTCGCGCAGGTCGTGGAGCATCGGGGTGATCCTGTGTTTGGCACAAAACGAAACCCGCCGTGCTGATCGCAACGGCGGGTGGGAGTATAGCGCTCAAAATGATATTGGCATTTGTCCGGATGCCGGACGATCCTGGCGGTCGAGGTCTACAAGGTTTCCGCCGCATAATCGGCAAGGCGCGAACGCTCGCCGCGCTGCAGCGTGATGTGTCCCGAATGGCCCCAACCCTTGAAACGGTCGACGACGTAGGTGAGACCGGACGAACCTTCGGTCAGGTAGGGTGTGTCGATCTGGCTGATGTTGCCCAGACACACGACCTTGGTGCCGGGGCCGGCGCGGGTGATCAGCGTCTTCATCTGCTTGGGTGTCAGATTCTGCGCTTCGTCGATGATCAGGAACTTGTTGAGGAAGGTGCGGCCGCGCATGAAGTTGAGCGACTTGACCTTGATGCGCGAACGGATCAGGTCGCGCGTCGCGGCACGTCCCCAGTCGCCGGCCTCGGCGTCGGTCTGGTTCAGCACGTCGAGGTTGTCTTCGAGCGCGCCCATCCACGGCTGCATCTTTTCCTCTTCGGTCCCCGGCAGGAAACCGATGTCCTCGCCGACCGGCACGGTGACCCGGGTCATGATGATCTCGCTGTAGATCTTGGTTTCCAGCGTCTGAGCGAGGCTCGCCGCCAATGTCAGCAACGTCTTGCCGGTGCCGGCCTGACCGAGCAGCGAGATGAAGTCGATTTCCGGGTCCATCAGCAGGTTGAGCGCGAAGTTCTGCTCGCGGTTGCGTGCCAGGATGCCCCAGATGGCGTTCTTCTGGTGCGAGTAGTCCTTGAGGCTGACGATCAGCGCGCTCTTGCCGTCGATCTCGGCAACGCGGGCAATGAACGGTGTCTCGCCCTGCTGGTACAGCAGCTGGTTCGGATAGAGGTCGATGACGTCCGGCCCCTTGATCCGCCAGTAGCTGCGGCCGCCTTCCTGCCAGCTCTGCAGGTCCTTGCCGTTCTTTTCCCAGAACGTCTGGTCGATCTCGCGCATGCCGGTGTAGAGGAGGTCGGTGTCCTCGAGCACCTTGTCGTTGAAGTAGTCCTCGGCCGCCAGCCCCATCGTGCGGGCCTTGATGCGCATGTTGATGTCTTTCGACACCAGAATGACCTGGCGCTTGGGCTGCATCTGCTGCAGATGGTGCACGACACCGAGAATCTGGTTGTCGGCCTTGCCCATCGGCAGTTGCGACGGCAGCACGCTGGTGATCGCTTCGGTCTGCAGGAACAGCCGGCCGCTGGCCTGGCCCTTGCTCGGGCCGTCCAGTGGCACGCCTTCGTGCAGGCTGTGCTCGCGTCCGGCGACCAGTTCCTCCATGAAGCGGCTGGCCTGACGGGCGTTGCGGGCGACTTCGGACATGCCCTTCTTGTTGTTGTCGAGTTCTTCCAGCGTCATCATCGGCAGGAAGAGGTCATGCTCCTGGAAACGGAACAGCGAGGTCGGATCGTGCATCAACACGTTGGTGTCGAGTACGAACAGCTTGGTGTCGTCCTTGCGGCGAGGCTTGCGGGCAGCCATATCGTTTCCCCTTGCTGGTTGGTGCTGTGCGGTTGCAGCAGCCATGAAAAAAGCGGCGCACGCGCCGCTTCGTTTACTTCAGTGTCCGGACAAAGCCGAGGACTTCCTCGACATGCCCCGGGACCTTGACGCCTCGCCACTCCCTGACGATGTCGCCGTCCCGATCGATGACGAAGGTGCTGCGCTCGATGCCACGCACCTGTTTGCCATACATGTTCTTCATTTTCATGACACCGAATGCTTCGCAGGCGATCTCCTCCGGGTCGGAAACCAGTTCGAACGGAAAACACTGCTTGGTCTTGAAATTTTCGTGCGACTTGACGCTGTCCCGGCTGATGCCGAAAACCCTGACGCCGGCGGCCTCGAAGTCGTCATGGTGGATGCGGAAGTCGTTGCCTTCGACGGTGCAGCCGGGGGTGCTGTCTTTCGGGTAGAAGTAGAGGACGAAGGACTGCCCCTTGAGGGCGGCTGTGTCGAATACGCCACCACTGGTGGTTGGCAGGTTGAGGGCGGGGCACGGCGTGCTGGGCATCGGTGAGGGTTCTCCTTCTCGTTATGAATTGTCTGTCTTGATTGTCGGCAATCAAGGCGGCGAGGGCAAGTCGGCGGGCGCGGCAAGAGTCGTGTATCCCGCGCGCTTCAGTGCCGGTAAAATGCCGGCCATTCCAATGAAATCAACCAGGGTATTGCAATGAGCATCAAGTCGGACAAGTGGATTCGGCGCATGGCCGAAGAGCACGGCATGATCGAACCCTTCATTCCCGGGCAGGTGAAGGAAGTGAACGGCGAGCGCATCGTGTCCTACGGCACGTCGAGCTACGGTTACGACATCCGCTGCGCCGACGAATTCAAGGTGTTCACCAACCTCAATAGCACCATTGTTGACCCGAAAAACTTCGACGAGAACAGCTTCGTCGACGTCTCGGGCAAGGGCTACTGCATCATTCCGCCGAACTCGTTCGCGCTGGCCCGAACGGTCGAGTACTTCCGCATTCCACGCAACGCACTGACGGTGTGCTTGGGCAAGTCGACGTATGCGCGCTGCGGCATCATCGTCAACGTCACGCCGTTCGAGCCGGAGTGGGAGGGCTATGTAACGCTGGAGTTCTCCAACACCACACCGCTGCCGGCAAAGATCTACGCCAACGAAGGCGTGGCGCAGGTGTTGTTCTTCGAGGCCGACGAGGACGATGTCTGCGAAACCAGCTACCGCGATCGCGGCGGCAAGTATCAGGGCCAGAGCGGCGTGACGCTGCCGAAAACCTGATTCGCCTGCGTTCCAGGAACGAGCCCGAAGCCGCCGGATGTTCACCGGCGGCTTTTTTGTTGCGTCCATGTGTGCAGGACATGACACCCCGTTTGAGCGCGCGCTATAAGTGCAAACAGGAGGGCGCATGACAATACGCTTGCAGGCACGCTATGAGGCTGACGACCCCTTGTTGCAGGGGGCGCAATGGGCATTGCACAGGGGGCGGAACGTGCAGTCGGGGCAGGCGGTGTTGCTGCTTGCGCTGCCGTCGCCATGCGACGACAGCCTTTGCCGGCAGCTGCTCGCGCTGCGGCACCCGCAGCTGTTGACGCCCGTCGAGGTGGTGCGCCATTCCGACGCCTGTTGGCTGGTCCTGGATGACGTCGCGGCCGAGCCGTTGCGGCAGCGCCTGCGCCGTGAAGGCCCGGTTGCGCCGGGGGTGGCCGTGTCGTGGGTGCTGGACGGGCTTGCCGTGCAACAGGACGCACAAAGCCAAGGCCTGGCGCTGGTATTTGGTGAGTCGCTACTGATCGATGCCAGTGGTCAGCCCAGGTTGTTGCCGGTTCCCGGGTCTCGCAACGCCGATGCCTTGTCTGCTGCGGCGGATCTGTTGCAGCAGGTGCTTGGCAATGCCGCGGTGCAGCCCGAGCTGGGCGAGTTGCGGGGCCTCGTTGCCGACAGAAAGGGGGGTATCGAGGCCTGGTCAAGAGGGTTGCGGCACTGGCTGGAAACGCAAGGTGGCGGCGATGCCACAGAAGGCGGAACGCTCGACAAGCTGCTGCGGCGAATGCAACGGACCAGCGATTTTCCGGCGCTCTCGCAGGCGATCAGCAGCCTCAACCAGATCCAGGGCGGCGATGCCGAACATCTGCAGGGTCTGTCCGACGTGGTGCTGCGGGATTTTGCACTGACCAACAAGCTGTTGCGGCTGGCCAATTCGGCAATCTACGGCCAGTACGGCGGCACGATCAGTACCGTGTCGCGGGCCATCGTGATCCTCGGGTTCAACACAATCCGCAGTCTGGCGGTGACGGTGTTGCTGTTCGAGCACCTGCACGACAAGAATCAGGCGCAGAGCATCAAGGAAGCCACGCTGCGGGCCTTTTTTTCCGGGCTGCTTGCCCGGGCGCTGTATCGCCGCGGTGGCGCGCGTGACAGCGAAGAAGTGCTGGTATGCGGCATGCTCCATCACCTCGGGCGGCTGTTGGCCATCTATTACTTCCCCGACGATTTCCTGCGCATTGACCAGCGCTGTCGCGAGGGGCGGCGTGAGGCCGTTGCCGCCAAGTCGGTGCTGGGGCTGGATTTCGCCGAGCTCGGCAGCGGGGTGGCCAGGCAGTGGCACTTTCCGGAGCGGATCTGCCGCAGCATGCAGACACTGCCTGACGGTAATGTGCGGCCGGCGCAGACCGAGCAGGAACGCTTGCGGCAGTATGCGAATCTCGGCAGCGAGCTGCTGGCCGTGCTCGACCCGTCCGATCACGCCGGCACCGGACGGCTGGAGCACCTGCAGCGCCGCTATCTGCCGGCGACCGGATTGTCGCTCGACGAATTGAACACGACGCTGCAAGAGGTCTCGGCACAGTTTCGCGACTATTTGCGCGCGCTGGGCATCACGGCAGGAAACAGTGCGCTGCTTCACCGGCTGGACGAGCTGGACGCAGCCCGTCTGCAGGCGGCAACGGACGGGCCGGATACGATCGACCGTGCCCGGCTGGAGACGACACTCGAAGACGCGGCACCGGCACATGCCGCCATTCTTGCTGCGGGGGTGCAGGACATCGCCGATACGCTGGTGGGTAGCTTCAGGCTCAACGACCTGCTGCGCATGGTGCTCGAGACGATGTACCGCGGAATCGGGTTCGACCGCGTGCTGCTGTGCACGCGTGACCCCAAGCGTCAGGCCATCGTCGGCCGGTTCGGATTCGGCCAAGACATCGCCAGGGTCATGCCCGGCTTCCAGGTTGAACTGGGGCCGGTTGCCGACGTCTTCCAGGTTGCGTTGCAACGCAATGCCGACATCCTGATCGAGGACACCCGTGATGCGACCATCCGCGACCGCATACCGGCGTGGCATGCGCAGCGCCTGGGGGCGCGAACCTTCATCGTGTTGCCGCTGGTGTTCGACAAGCAGGTCATCGGCTTGCTGTACGGAGACCGCCGGCAGGCCGGAAGTTTGCGCATCGGCAACGAGGCACTGAATCTGCTCAAAACGCTGCGCAATCAGGCGCTGATGGCTATTCGCAGTGCCCAGTCGTGAACGCGGCCGGTTTTCGGTGGTCAGTCCGGCATCGACAATGCGATGGACGGGCAATGAATCAACATGCAATCGGGGTGACACATGGCAATTAACTGGCTGGTCGCCTTGCAGGCGATTCCCTGGGGGCAGGTGATCGAAAACACGCCGAAGATCATCGATGCAACCAAAAAGCTGTTCACCAAGGCGCGATCAATCGACCCGCCGCGCGAAATCGTCATCGATGCCGCAACCGCGCCTGACGACGCCGCCCGGATCGCCCGGCTTGAGCGCCTTGTCGAAGAAAACCGTCACGAGCTGATCACCTTGCATGAAGGACTGCAGGCGTCGACCCGGCTTCTCGACGAGCTCGCCGGGCAGAATGCACGAATGATCGGCGAAATCGAGGTGTTGCGACGGCGTGGCAGAGTGCAGGTCTGGTTCTGCGCGGTGCTGGCGCTGCTGCTGATTGGTGTGGTCCTCAGGGTCGCCTGATCGGACGGAAACAAAAAGCGCACCCGGGGTGCGCTTTTTGACGAAGGCTGCGGAGCGATCAGCGCAGCGTTTCCAGGTACTTGTCGGCATCCAGTGCAGCCTGGCAACCCGAGGCGGCGCTGGTGACGGCCTGACGGTAGATGTGGTCCTGCACGTCGCCGGCAGCGAACACGCCCGGCGCCGTCGTCGCGGTGGCGCCACCGTCGCGGCCGCCCTTGGTGATGATGTAGCCGGTGCTGTCCATCTCGATCTGGCCGCGGAAGATGTCGGTATTCGGCTTGTGGCCGATGGCGATGAACACGCCGGCCACCTCGAGGTTCTTGGTCGCGCCATCCTGGCTCGACTTCAGGCGCGCACCGGTCACGCCGCTGGCATCGCCGAGCACTTCGTCGAGCGTCTGGTTCAGTTCGAGCGAGATCTTGCCTTCGGCAACCTTGGTCATCAGGTGGTCGACGAGGATCTTCTCGGCGCGGAAGGTGTCGCGGCGGTGGACCAGCGTGACGTGGGCTGCGATGTTGGCGAGGTAGAGCGCCTCTTCAACGGCGGTGTTGCCGCCGCCGACGACGGCGACCTTCTGGCCTCGGTAGAAGAAGCCGTCGCACGTGGCGCAGGCCGATACACCGCGGCCGGCGAAAGCTTCTTCGGACGGAATGCCGAGGTATTGTGCCGAAGCACCGGTCGCGATGATCAGGGCGTCGCAGGTGTACTCGCCGGCATCGCCGACCAGACGGATCGGCTTCTCGTTCAGGTGCGTCGTGTGGATGTGATCGAAGAGCATTTCGGTGCCGAAGCGTTCCGCATGCTTCTGGAAGCGCATCATCAGCTCGGGCCCCTGAACGCCGTCGGCGTCGGCGGGCCAGTTGTCGACATCGGTGGTCGTCATCAGCTGGCCGCCCTGGGCCAGGCCGGTCACCAGCACCGGGTTCAGGTTGGCGCGAGCGGCGTAGACGGCGGCGGTGTAGCCGGCCGGGCCGGAACCGAGAATCAACAGACTGGCGTGCTTGGTGGCCATGGGCATTCCTATGAAGAGGGGCGCAAAGGTGGATAGTCTAAATCAGTCGCAGTCGGGCAATCTAATCGAATATGCCTATTGATCCGATTGTCCGGGCTCGCCGGTGACGTGCAGTTCGACCGGAACCTGCAGGTATGGGAGCGACAGTTGCTCCGCAGTGATCGTTGCAAGGAGTCGGGCAATGACGTCGCTGCTGGCAATGACTTCGACTGCGACCGGTACGTCGCCGGCGAGTTCAAAGAAGGTTGCTTCATGCCAGCCATGGCGGCCGAAGCCGGCGAGTGCATGAAATGCGGTTGCGCCGCTGGCGCCCTGTGCGTGTGCCTGTTTGAGCAGCCATTCGTAGAGCAGCACGCCATGATGGCGGCGCGTTTGTGTCAGATAGAAGCGGACCAGTTGCATCACATGCCTCCCTTCAGTGCCGCGACGGTCTTGAGACCCAACCACGTTAGCGTCAACGAGCCGCCGACATGCAGGCCGATTGCGGCGACGGCCCAGCCGAACTGCTGGCGCAGGATGAGTGTGGTTATCTCGGCCGAAAAGGTGGAAAACGTCGTCAGTCCACCCAGAAAACCCGTCGTGATCAACAGTTTGATTTCGGGGGAAATGCCTTGCCAGAGCGTGAATGCGCCGAGCGACAGTCCCATCAGGTAGCCGCCGACCCAGTTGGCGGCAAGTGTGCCGGCCGGCACGGTCGGAAACAGCGGGTTGAGTGCGATCGACAATCCCCAGCGTGCCCATGCGCCAAGCGCTGCGCCGATGCCGATGAAAATCAGGCTGGTATAGTTCATAGTCGGTATCAAGATCGTCGGATATGCCGGCGATTATAGAGTCCGCCTTCGCCAGAGCGAGTCGTCTGATCCGTGTTCCCCAAACTTTTTGCGTTGTTGCCCCTTCTTGGACAGTTGCGCCGGCCGCCGGTGCGCCGCGTCGTGCTCAAACAGTTGTATTTCACCGGCAACCAGGCCGCATGGATCATGCTGCTGATCGGTGTGGCGCTCGGGGGGATCGTGCTGCTGCTGCTGCACGGACAGTACGGACAGAGTCGCGAGGCGTCGATGCGCCTGCTGGCGACGTTGAGTTTCCGCGACATCAGCCCTTTGCTGGCCGCACTGGTGCTGATCGCCAGGTCGTCGTCGGCGGTCGCCAGCGAACTTGCGGCGATGCGTGTCCATGGCGAGCTGGACAGTCTCGCTGCGATTGGCATTCCTGTATCGGCCTACATCGTGATGCCGCGGATTATCGGGGTCGGCGTCTCGTCGGCGCTGTTGTCGTTCTATCTCGCTGGCGCTTCGCTGATCGGCGGCGCGCTGGTTTCGTCCGGCTGGGAAATCAGCTATCAGGTGCAGCGGATCGATCAGGTACTTCAGTTCGGTCTTGTGCTGGAGTGTCTCGGCAAGTCGCTGCTCTTCGGCCTTGCCGCTGCAGCGCTGGCGTGTTTCTCCGGCTTACGCGCTGCGCCCTATGTGACCGAGATTCCCAAGGCCTCCTCGAGTGCCGTGGTGCGCGGATTGCTGGCCGTCTTCTTCATTGACCTTGTCTGGGTGTTGCTGTCGTGAGCGTGCAATGGGATTTCGCGGCATGCCGCCCGGGCTCGGTTTACGGTCTTGAGCACGAACTGCGCATGTCGGAAAGTCAGCGCGCGCTGACGGCCTTGCAGCGGCTTCAGCCGGGCAAGGTGGCTTGTCTGCAGGATGGGGGCGGGCTGGTGAACAATCTGCGGGTGTGGGAAAACCTCATTTTGCCTGCGTGGTACCATGAATCGGCCTCGATGTCCGACCTTGAGGGGCGCGTTGCAGCGGCGCTGGATAGGGTTGCGGCGGATGACAGCGAGCGTGTCCGGCTGATGGCGTCGTTGCCGTCGACGCTCTCGCGAACGCAATGCCGTACGCTGGCGTTGGTTCGGGCGCTGGTACAGGCGCCGACGTGGCTGGTTGTCGAGGTTGAGTGGCTGGCGTGGCTGAGCGGGGTTGCCAACATCCATTGCAAAGAGGCGTTCGGTGCGCTGGCGCGTCAATGCCCGGTGCTGTTGCTCGGGGCTGGTGCCTTGCCGCAGGCCGAAGCCTTGCCTGAATTTCCCACGACAAACACCGAGGAATGCAATGCCGCTGCTGCGAGATAGCGACCCCCGTTTCCGCTGGCTGGGCTGGCGGGTCGGCGCATTCGTGCTGATCGGTCTGGGTATGGCGCTGGCGCTGTTGGTGGTGCTCGGCCTGCGCCAGGGTTATTTCGTTCCCAAAACCCAATTGCATTTCGTGGCCGAGCATGGCGCCGGTCTGACGCCGGGGATGCAGGTCCGCTTGTCCGGCTTCAAGGTCGGCGTCGTTGATGCGGTCTCGCTGAACGAGCAGGCCAAGGTCGACGTCGATCTGCTTGTCGAGGCGCGTTACATCAAATGGATCAAGCCCGACTCGATGGCGATCCTGCAGCAGGACGGTCTGATCGGCGATCACTACATTGAAATTGCCGGCGGTTCGCCGAATCAGGCGCCGATCAAGGAGGGGGGGCGGCTGACGTTCGCGCCGGCGCTGGGCTTGTCGGAAATCGCGCTCGACCTGCGTCAGCGTATCGTTCCGGTGATTGACTCGGTGCAGACGACGCTCGATATCGTCAATGACCCGAACGGTGATCTGCGCCAGACGCTGGCGAACGTGCGCGGCCTGACCGCCGAGTTGCGCGAAACACGCGCATCGGTCGACCAGCTGATCGTCAACCTGAATGCGCTGAGCTCGCGTGATCTGCCGGCAGTCGCACAAACGGGGCAGCAGGCACTGGCAAGGGTCGATGCAATCGCCGCCGAGCTGCAGGGGCGCATGCCGACGATGCTCGACCGGATCGACGGCACGCTGCAGCATGCCAGTCGTGCGGCCAGTGAGGCCGAGGCCATGATGGTGACGACGCGTCGCGCCGTCGACGCCGCCGCACCGCGCTTGCCATCGATCTTGCGCAATGGCGATGCGGTCCTGCAGACGAGTCGGGATGCGCTGGATGGTGCATCGCAATCGTGGCCGCTGAAAAACTGGTTGCCGCCAGCCGATACCAGTGCGCCTGTTCCGCCGAGCCGGCCATGAGGAGGGCGGACGTGATCAGGGCTGCTGTATCGACACTGCTGCTTGGCAGTTTGGTCATTCTGTCCGCCTGTGGGGGGGCGCCCACCCAGCCTGGGCCGGTTCTGGCGCAGAAGGCTGATGCCGCGGCATTGGCGGCAAACCGTGCGGCACAAGTCGGCAACGACGAAGAGGCGGCGGATCTCTGGCAATCTGCGCTGGATTTGCGGCGTGCCATTGATGACTGGACGGGGGTGGGCGAAGCACGGCTGGGGCTGGCGCAGGTGCTGGTCCGCTTGCAGCGGCCGGCCGATGCGGCGCGGGCGCTGGCCGAAATGCCGGCGGACGGGTTGTATCCTGCTGGCCAGCGGGCGCGAGCCGCATATCAGCTGGCGGTGATTGCCGTTGCCGACGTGCCGACGGCGCGCCGCTGGCTGGTGCAGGCTCAGGCATTGTGCGTGTCGCCGTGTGCAATCGCCGTACCGTTGCGGAATCTGGATGCACGTCTGGCGCTGGCCGAGGGGGATCCGGCTGCGGCGCTGGTGCGGGCGGATGCGTCGGCCGATGCATCGCCGGTCGAGCGAGCGCATGCGGAACGGATCCGGGCCGAGGCGCTGGGGGCGCTGGGGCGCAATGCAGAGGCGCTTTCGGCACTGCAGGCGGCGATCGTTCTGGATCGGCAACTCGCGGAGCCGGCCTATCTGGCCGATGACTTCTCTTTGCTGCGGCGGCTGGCACTGGCGGCGGGCGATGAAGGGCTCTCTGCACAGGCTGCTCGGCGGCTGGACGGCATCTGCGCCGTCGCGGCCGTTCCGGCTTGCAGGTCGCACTGAGTGGAAGCTGCCCGGGCTTGAGCGGTCTTGCAATTTCGGGCTATACTCTTGGGCTACGTACGGCATGGGTCGTGCGTAGCATTCTCCCGGTTCGCCCCGATATGGGTGCCCTGTTTGGTCAGGGTGTCGCGCGAACGGTAGTCCATAACCCTATCGATTTGGAGAGTTCCAATGTCCGTTAGCATGCGTGAAATGCTTGAAGCCGGTGTTCACTTCGGTCACCAGACCCGTTACTGGCACCCGAAAATGGGTCAGTACATCTTCGGTGCCCGCAACAAGATTCACATCATCAACCTCGAAAAGACCCTGCCGCTGTTCGAAGAAGCGCTGAAGTACGTGCGCCGCCTCGCAGCCAACAAGGGCACCGTTCTTTTCGTGGGCACCAAGCGCTCGGCTCGCGACATCGTTGCCGAAGAAGCTGCCCGCGCAGGTATGCCGTTCGTCTCGCACCGCTGGCTCGGCGGCATGCTGACCAACTACAAGACCGTCAAGCAGTCGATCAAGCGTCTTGAAGATCTGCAAGCCATCCTCGCTGACGAAAACAGCGGCTATGGCAAGAAAGAGCTGCTGGACATCCAGCGCGAAGTTGAAAAGCTCGATCGCTCGCTCGGCGGTATCAAGGACATGAAGGGTCTGCCGGATGCGATCTTCGTGATCGATACCGGTTATCAGAAGGGTGCGCTGGTCGAAGCCAAGAAGCTGGGTATTCCGGTCATCGGTATCGTTGATACCAACAATGACCCGCAAGGCGTTGACTTCGTTGTGCCGGGTAACGACGACTCGTCGCGCGCCATCCGCCTGTACGCTCGTGGCGTTGCCGATGCGGTGCTCGAAGGCCGCAACCAGGCGGTGCAGGAAATCGTTGCTGCGGCTGCTGAAGCCCAGGCCTGATTCGCCTCTGTCGCGAGTCCGAAATGAAAAAGGGGCGTTCAGCCCCTTTTTCACAAGCCAGTAAACCGAATTCAATACAGTATCCGAACCGTATTCAGGAGAATCAACATGGCAGCAATCACTGCAAAGATGGTCGCCGAACTGCGCGAACTGACCGGCCTGGGCATGATGGAGTGCAAGAAAGCGCTCGTCGAAGCTGATGGCGACGTCAAGAAGGCCGAAGAAGTGCTGCGCATCAAGTCGGGCAACAAGGCTTCGAAAATGGCTGGCCGTACCGCTGCCGAAGGCGTGATCGCTGCGTTCATCTCGGACGACAAGAAGGTTGGCGCCATCGTCGAAGTCAACTGTGAAACCGACTTCGTCGGCAAGGATGCCGGCTTCATCGAGTTCGCTTCGGCTGTTGCCAAGGCGGTTGCCGTTGCCAACCCGGCTGATGTTGAAGCGCTTGCCGCTGTTGCAACCGATTCCGGCGCTTCGGTTGAAGACCTGCGCAAGGCCATCATCGCCAAGCTGGGTGAGAACATGACGCTGCGCCGCTTCGTGCGCTACGAGACCGCTGGCCAGCTCGCAACCTATCTGCACGGCGGCAAGATCGGCGTTCTGGTTGACCTCGAAGGTGGTGACGAGGCGCTGGGCAAGGACGTCGCAATGCACATCGCTGCCGCCAAGCCGAAGTCGCTCGACGCGTCGGGTGTGGATGCCGAGCTGATCGAAACCGAGCGTCGTGTTGCGATCGAGCGTGCCAAGGAAGCGGGCAAGCCGGAAGCCATGATCGAGAAGATCGCTGAAGGCACCGTGCAGAAGTTCCTGAAGGAAGTGACACTGCTGAGCCAGCCGTTCGTCAAGGACGACAAGCAGACCATCGAGCAGCTGCTCAAAACCAACTCGGCCAAGGTCAATGCGTTCGCACTGCTGGTCGTTGGTGAGGGTATCGAGAAGAAGGTTGTGGACTACGCTGCAGAAGTTGCTGCCGCTGCCAAGCTTTAAGCTATTGTTGTAGAAGTAACTGACGCCGCGCGGCAACGCGCGGCGTTTGTCCGCCTGTCATCGGCGGCACCCAGAATATACAAGTATCGCGTCGTCGAGCGCCCGCACAAAGGAATCCTCATGAGCCAAGCCCCCAAATACAAACGCATCCTGCTGAAACTCTCCGGCGAGGCCCTGATGGGCGATGACAGTTACGGCATCAACCGGGCCACCATTGACCGCATCGTTGGCGAGGTGAAGGCCGTGGTCGATCTTGGGGTGCAGGTGGCGGTGGTCATCGGTGGTGGCAACATCTTCCGTGGCGTGGCGCCGGCGGCTGCCGGCATGGACCGCGCAACGGCCGATTACATGGGGATGCTGGCGACGGTGATGAACGCCCTGGCCTTGCAGGATGCGATGCGCCATGCGGGCATCGTCAGCCGGGTGCAGTCGGCGCTGACGATTCAGCAGGTCGCAGAGCCCTACATCCGCGGCAAGGCGATCCGCTATCTGGAAGAAAACAAGGTGGTGATCTTCGGTGCCGGTACCGGCAACCCGTTCTTCACGACCGACACGGCGGCGGCACTGCGCGGCATGGAAATGGGTGCGGATATCGTCCTCAAGGCCACCAAGGTTGACGGTGTTTATACCGATGATCCGAAGAAGAATCCGGATGCGGTGCGTTACCAGACCGTCACCTTCGACGAGGCGATCGGTCGCAACCTCAAGGTGATGGATGCGACAGCGTTCGCGTTGTGTCGTGACCAGAAGATGAACATCAGCGTCTTCAGCATCTTCAAGGCCGGCGCGCTCAAGCGCGTGGTGCTTGGGGAAGACGAGGGCACGCTGGTACACTGCTGATTTTCGCGGGGCGCTCGCCCGCCCTGGCCGGATAGGAATGCTCAAGCAGGCGGACTCGATCCGCCTGTTTCGTTTGTGCTGTGAGGACAAAAGAATGATCGCCGAAATCAAGAAAAACGCCGAAACCAAAATGCAGAAGTCGATCGAGGCGCTGAAAACCAGCCTGATCAAGGTGCGTACCGGTCGCGCGCACACGGGCCTGCTTGACCATGTCATGGTCGATTACTACGGCAATCCGACGCCGATCAATCAGGTGGCCAACATTACCTTGCTGGATGCGCGCACGATTGGTGTGCAGGCTTGGGAAAAGCCGATGGTTGCCAAGGTTGAAAAGGCGATCCGCGATTCGGACCTCGGCCTCAATCCGGCTTCGATGGGTGATGTGATTCGGGTTCCGATGCCGATGCTGACCGAAGAGCGCCGCAAGGAACTGATCAAGGTTGTGAAGGGCGAGTCGGAGGATGCGCGTGTTGCCATTCGCAATCTGCGCCGCGATGCCAATGACCAGCTCAAGAAGCTGCTCAAGGACAAGGATATTTCCGAGGATGACGAGCGTCGCGGCCAGGAAGACATTCAGAAGCTGACCGATCGCTACATCGTCGAAGTCGACAAGGTCTTCGCCGAAAAAGAAAAAGAGCTGATGACGGTATAAGGCCGGATTCGTGACCAAGTTTTGCAGCTCGACGCTTGCGGTGCCGCAGGCCAATACATGCGTGCCACAGCACGTTGCCATCATCATGGATGGCAACGGCCGCTGGGCCAAGAAACGGCTCATGCCGCGCGTCTTCGGGCACAAGAAGGGCGTCGATGCACTGCGCGAGACGGTGAAGACCTGCGATGCACTGGGTGTCCGTTACCTGACCGTTTTTGCGTTCAGTAACGAGAACTGGCGCCGTCCGGACGACGAGGTGTCGTTCCTGATGGGCCTGTTCCTCAAGGTGCTGCAGGGCGAGATCGAACGCATGCACCAGAACGGCATTCGTCTGAAAATTATCGGCAATCGCGACCGTTTCTCCGCCGAGCTGCGTGAGTGGATCGAGTCCGCCGAAGCCAGGACGGCGAACAATGCCGGCCTGACGCTGACGATTGCTGCCGACTACGGTGCGCGCTGGGATATTCTGCAGGCGGTTCATCGCCTGCAGCAGTCCGAGCCGGACAAGGCGGCATCGTTTGGCGAAGCCGAACTGACGCCATATCTGTCGATGGCCTATGCACCCGAGCCGGATCTTTTCATTCGTACCGGCGGCGAGCAGCGCATCAGCAACTTCCTGTTGTGGCAGTTGGCGTATACCGAACTGTATTTCACCGATCTGCTCTGGCCGGATTTCGATGCTGCGGCATTCGGTGCTGCAGTTGACTGGTACCGTGGGCGGGAGCGGCGCTTCGGACGCACCAGCGAGCAAGTTCAGGCGACCTCCTCATGCTGAAGCAGCGCGTACTGACGGCGCTGGTCCTGATTCCATTGATTCTGGTCGGCCTGTTTGCTTTGCCGCAAACGGCGTGGATCGGTTTCGTTGCGGTCATTCTCGGTTTTGCGGCGTGGGAATGGCAGCGCCTTGCGGGCATGGGTGGCATGGCGGCCCGGTTGTACCCGGTGTTGACGCCAGTGTTTTTCCTGTTGTTGGCAATGCCCGGTTTGAGTGTCTTGGCGTCACCGTTCGTGATGCTCGGGGTGATGCTGGCCGGCTGTTTGTTCTGGGGGCTGTTGGCGCCCGTTTGGCTCAAGGCCAAATGGCTGCTGGCCCGCGGCGGCAATGTCAATGCCTTGCTGGGTTGGGCGGTGTTGTTGCCGGCGGGGCTGGCAATGGTGGTCCTGCGCCAGGGGGGCATGGGCGGATGGGTGTTGCTCATCGTGATGGCCATCGCCTGGGTGGCCGATACAGGGGCCTACTTCAGCGGAAAGGCGTTCGGACGCCACAAGCTTGCGCCCGGCATCAGTCCCGGCAAGAGCTGGGAAGGCGTGTTTGGCGGCTTGGTCGGTGTTGGCATCTATGCGCTGCTGGTGCCCAAGACGCCGTTCGTTGGCGGTGACGCCGTTCCATCCGTGGTCTGGGTGCTTGTAGCGCTGCTGCTGACGGCACTTAGTGTCATTGGTGACCTGCTGGAGTCGCTGTTCAAGCGCCAGATCGGACTCAAGGACAGCAGTCAGTTGCTGCCCGGGCATGGTGGCGTACTGGACCGTATCGATAGTCTGCTGGCAATCCTGCCGGTTGCCGCGGCGATCTACCTTTCCTATTTGTTGTTCCATCTCGTGCCAGGGCAATAGTCCCGGCGAGGCTGAATCATGGCTCCACAAGTTCTGACCGTCCTCGGTTCGACCGGCAGCATCGGCGTAAGTACCCTCGACGTCGTCGCGCGCCATCCCGAGCGCTTTCGCGTTTATGCACTGACCGGTGCAACTCAGCTCGACAAACTGCACGCTCAGTGCCTGACGTTTGCACCTCGTTACGCCGTTGTGCTCGACGAATCGGCTGCCGACACCTTGCGCGCCAGCCTGCTGGCGTCGGGAAGCGAGACCGAAGTCCTGTGCGGGGAGTCTGCCCTCGAAGCTGTGGCCAGCGATCCGGCAGTGACGATGGTGATGGCCGCCATTGTCGGTGCTGCAGGCATGAAGCCGACGCTGGCGGCTGCGCGCGCCGGAAAGCGGGTCCTGCTCGCCAACAAGGAAACGCTGGTGCTTGCCGGCCGTCTGTTCATGGACGAAGTGGTCCGCTGCGGTGCAACGCTGTTGCCGATCGATAGTGAACACAACGCAATTTTCCAGGTGTTGCCACGCCCTTATCGGGAAGAGCCCTATGCGGGTAGCTTGCGAGGTGCGGGCGTCAAACGGATCTTGCTTACCGCGTCCGGCGGGCCGTTCCGCACGCGTCCGCTCGAGACGCTCGCACAAGTGACACCCGAAGAGGCAGTCAAGCATCCGAACTGGTCGATGGGGCGCAAGATTTCGGTCGACTCCGCTTCAATGATGAACAAGGGGCTCGAGGTCATCGAGGCGCATTGGCTGTTCAATGCCGGCGTTGACGATATCGCCGTCGTCGTTCATCCGCAGAGCATCGTGCATTCGATGGTCGAATACGTCGATGGTTCTGTGCTCGCGCAGCTGGGGGCGCCGGACATGCGTACGCCGATTGCGTACGGCATGGCTTATCCGGAGCGCGTCGAGTCCGGTGTCACCTCGCTCGACCTGTTCAGTGTCGGGCGGCTGGATTTCGAGGCGCCGGATTTTGCCCGCTTTCCCTGTCTGCGGCTGGCGTTCGACGCGTTGCGCGCCGGTGGCGCCGCGACGGCAGTGCTGAATGCGGCGAATGAAGTGGCCGTTGCCGCTTTCCTTGATCGCAGGCTTGGGTATGCCGGCATTCCGGCGTTGATCGAAGCGGTCCTCGCCGATTGTGTTGGTCAGGTGCACGCGAACAGTATCGATACGCTGATGGAGGCCGATGGCCTGGCTCGCGAGCGTTCGCAGGCCTGGTTGAGTCGCCACTGACAATGCTGCTCACCATACTGGCCTTTGTCGTTACGCTGGGTGTGCTCGTTACGGTGCACGAGTGGGGGCACTACTGGGTGGCCCGCCGCTGCGGCGTCAAGGTGCTGACCTTTTCGATCGGTTTTGGCAAGCCACTGCTGCGTTGGCGACGGGGCGACGAACAGTGGCAGCTGGCCGCCATTCCGCTCGGCGGGTTTGTCCGGATGCTCGACGAGCGCGAGGCGCCGGTATCGTCCGGCGAAATGTCGCAGGCGTTCAATCGTCAGCACCCGCTCAAGAAAATTCTGATTGTCGTTGCTGGGCCGCTCGCCAATCTCGTTCTCGCGATGCTGCTGTATGCAGGGCTTTACGTTCATGGTGTCGACGCCATCCGGCCGATTGCCGGGCAGGTGACACCTGCCTCGATTGCCGACCGGGCCGGATTCCGTCCGGGTGACGAGATCGTGTCGATTGCCGATCGACCGGTGGCCAGTTGGGATGAGGCGTTCGTTGCCTTGCTCGACGTGGCAGGAAGTGCGGTGCCGGCGAGGGTCGAAGTGCGGGATGCCGATGCGCGTGTCGTCGAGCGGCTGCTGCCGCTGGCGGAGTTGGGGCGAGAGGTTTACGAGCCGCGACTGCTGATTCGTCTCGGGTTCACGCCGTATCCATTGACGACCGTGATTGCCCGTGTCGAACCGGAGAGCGCTGCGGCGAAAGCCGGCTTGCGAGCGGGGGACGCCATCGTTTCACTCGATGGCCAGGTGCTGCGGCAATGGTCGAGTCTTCAGGCCGCCCTGCAGCGAGGCCCCATCCCTTTGGATCTTGTTGTTCGGCGCGACGGGGTTGAGCGCTCGATCGTTGTCACGCCGGCTGCGGTCGACGTGCAGGGGCATCGCATAGGTCGGCTTGGACTCGAGCCGACGATCGACGAACAGCTGTGGCAGAAGTACCAGGTGCGCTTGCAGTATCCGCCAGTGCAAGCATTGTCGGCTGCCGTGGACAAAATCGTGATCCAGACCCGACTGACGCTGGCGATGTTTGGCCGGATGATTGTCGGCAAGGCATCGCTCGATCAAGTCAGTGGTCCGCTGACCATTGCAACCTATGCCGGTGAAAGCGCCCGGCTGGGGCTGGGCAACTTCATTGAATACCTCGCGCTGATCAGCCTGAGCCTTGCAGTGCTGAACCTGCTACCAGTGCCGCTGCTGGACGGCGGCCATTTGTTGTATCATGTCGTCGAACTTTTGACCGGCCGGCCCGTATCGCCGCAGGTCGAGGCAATCGGGCAACGTATCGGTTTGACCCTTTTGCTCGCCTTGATGGCGCTCGCGCTGTTCAACGACATCCACCGACTTTTCCTGGGCTGATCGAGCCAGCATCCGACCGACAATGACATTGAAACCGCTTCATCTGCTGCTTGCTGCAGCACTGGGCTCGGCAAGCGTTGCCGCGCATGCCGTGGCACCGTTCGTGATCAAGGACATCCGGGTTGAAGGCCTGCAACGGACCGATCCCGGTACCGTGTTCAGCTATCTGCCCGTCAAGGTAGGCGATCGATTCGACGACAGCCGTGCAACCGAGTCGATCAAGTCGCTGTTTGCCACCGGCTTCTTCAACGATGTCCGCGTCGAAACGGATGGCAGCGTACTGATCGTTACGGTTGAAGAACGCCCGACGATCGCGCAAATCAACATCAACGGCTCCAAGCTGCTTGAGAAGGACCAGATCAAAACCGCGCTGAAGGGCCAGAACTTCGCCGAGGGGCGGATTTTCGACCAGGCCGTGCTTGATGCTGGCGTCAACGAACTCAAGCAGCAGTACTACTCGCGCGGCCGCTACTCGGTCATCATCAAAACGACGATCACCAAGCTCGAGCGCAACCGCGTCGGTGTGCAGTTCGACATTTCCGAGGGTGAAGTCGCCCGCATCCAGCAGATCAACGTCGTTGGCAACAAGGCTTTTTCTCACGGTGACATCGGCGACCTGTTCTCGCTGACGACCCCGAACTGGATGTCCTGGTATACCAAGACCGACCAGTATTCGAAGCAGGCGCTCAGCGCCGACCTCGAGAAGCTGCGTTCGTACTATCTCGATCGCGGTTACCTCGAGTTCAATATCGACTCCACCCAGGTGGCCATCTCCGAAAGCCGCGAGGACATGTTCCTGACGGTCAATGTGAGCGAGGGCGACAAGTTTACCGTCAGCGATATCAAGCTGGTCGGCGATACCGTCGTGCCGCGCGAGGATGTCGAAAAGCTGATCGAGCTGAAGGCTGGCGACGTGTTCTCGCGTGAAAAGCTCAACAAAACGACTTCGGCCATTTCGGATCTGCTTGGCAACGAGGGCTACGCGTTTGCAAACGTCAATGCTGTGCCGGAAATCGACAAGGACAAGCACACGGTTGCGTTTACCTTGTACGTTGATCCGGGTCGCAAGGTCTACGTTCGGCGCATCAACATCAGTGGCAACAATCTGACGCGTGACGAGGTGATTCGCCGCGAGCTGCGGCAACTCGAGTCGGCGCAGTATGACGGCGCAAAGGTCAAGCGCTCGAAGCAGCGGCTGAACCAGCTCGGCTACTTCAACGAAGTCACCATTGATACACCGATCGTTCCCGAGGCGACGGATCAGGTGGACATGAACGTCCACGTGACCGAGCAGAAGACCGGTTCGTTCAACATCGGTGCCGGCTACGGCCAATCGGAAGGTGTCGTTGTTATTTTGTCGCTCTCGCAGAGCAACTTCCTCGGTAGCGGCAAGCAGTTCACAGCCGAAATCAACACCAGCCAATCGAACAAGGTTTACTCGCTGGCGCTGACCAATCCGTATGCGACGGCGGACGGTGTGTCGCTGGGCTGGAACGTTTATCAGCGTGAAACGGACGCATCAGACCTCGATATCGGTGATTACGCGACTTCGTCGTATGGCGCCGGCATGTCGATGGGTTTTCCGGTGTCCGAAACCAACCGGATCAATTTTGGCCTCAATTACGAGCACCTTGAGCTGATTACCAACGACGGATCCCCGGGGTATATCAAGGATTTCGTCGCGGAAAACGGCAATCAATACAATAACTATCCGCTGAGCATGTCGTGGGCCCGGGATACGCGGGATAGTGGCTCCTATCCGACCAAGGGCTGGTATACGCGTGTTGCCGGCGATATTTCGCTTCCGTTTTCCGATCTGGATTATTACAAAATCCAGGGGCAGAGCCAGTTGTTCATTCCGCTGTCAAGTGAATTCACCTTGATGTGGAACCTTGAGGCCGGGTACGGTGATTCGTACGGTTCCAATACCTACCCGTTCTACAAGAACTTCTATGTCGGCGGCGTTAACACGGTTCGTGGCTTCAAGTACGGCACGATCGGCCCCAAGGACGAAGACGGAAACGGTATCGGCGGTACACGCAAACTGGTCAGCAACGTCGAGTTCCTGTTCCCCATGCCCGGCGTGAAGAACGACAAGTCAATGCGATTGTCGGTTTTCGCCGATGCAGGCGATGCCTGGGGCGAAGGGGAAGATATCGATTTTGCCACCATGCGATATTCGGTCGGCGCTGCCTTCACTTGGATTTCGCCAGTTGGTCCGCTCAAGTTGGTCTACGCGGTGCCGCTGAAGTCGGAAGAAGGGGATCAAATCGAACGCTTCCAGTTCCAGCTTGGCAAGGTGTTCTAAGTTGCGAGGTAACGGTATGAAGCGATATGCAGGATGGCTGCTTGGTGCTGTGCTGCTGACGAGCGCATCGGCATGGGCTGCGGAAATGAAAATCGGCTTCGTCGATACCGACCGCATCCTGCGCGAATCGGCGCCGGCGCAAAAGGCGGGGAAAAAGCTCGAGAAGGAGTTCGATCTTCGTCGCCAGGAGTTGCAGCGGCTTTCCGCGCAGGGCAAGAATCTTCAGGCGCAGATGGACAGACCCGGGGTGTCGGAGTCGGACCGCAAAGCGAAGGAACGCGACCTGATTCGTCTGAATCAGGATTTCCAGCGTATGCAGCGTGAACTCAACGAAGACCTCAATACGCGCCGCAATGAAGAACTTGCCGGCATCCAGGAACGCGTCAATGGCGCGATTCAACAGATCGCCAATAACGAGAAGTACGACCTGATCCTGCAGGAAGCGGCATGGCGCAATCCGCGCATCGACATCACCGACAAGGTGTTGCGACTGCTGTCGGAGAAGTGATGCCGGCCCCAATCAGGATCTCGACGCTGGCGGCGCGTTTCGGCGCCTCCGCGCATGGTGAAGACGTTCTTGTGGTGCGTGTGGCCTCGCTGGAGTCGGCGGGGCCGGATGCGCTGACGTTTCTGGCCAATCCCCGCTTCAAGCCACTGCTTGAAAGCAGTGCTGCGGGTGTGGTGGTCGTACGGGCGACCGATGCGGTGGGCTTGCGACGCCCGCATGTCATTGCCAAGGATCCCTATCTCTTTTATGCCCAAGCGGCGCAACTCCTGTATCCGCAGCGAACCGCGAATCCGGGCATTCATTCGAGCGCCTGCGTCGATCCGAGTGCGCGGGTAAGCGATGCGGCGGAAATCGGCCCGAACGTCGTGATCGGTGCCGGATCGGTGGTCGGCGCCGGATGCATCATCATGGCCAACAGCTATGTCGGCGCGCGGGTCGAGTTGGGTGACGATGTCTTGTTGCATCCGACCGTTACGCTGATGGACGACTGCCAGATCGGTAGCCGCGTGATCGTTCATCCGGGGGCGGTACTCGGTGGTGACGGGTTCGGCAATGCCTGGGCAGGCGATCACTGGGAAAAGATTCCGCAGGTCGGACGTGTCGTCATTGGCGACGACGTCGAGATTGGTGCCAATACGACCATCGATCGTGGCGCGCTGGAAGACACCGTCATCGGTAGCGGGGCAAGGATCGATAACTTGATCCAGATTGCCCACAACGTCGAGATCGGCGCGCACACGGCGCTTGCGGGCTGCGTGGGCATCGCCGGATCGACGAAAATCGGTGCGCGTTGCCAGATCGGTGGTGCTGCAATGATCAGTGGTCATCTGGAAATCTGCGACGGCGCCGTCGTGTTGGGCGGGACGCTGGTTGCCAAGTCGATCCGCGAGCCTGGCGCCTACGGTGGGCCGTACCCGATGCAGGCCCACGGAGACTGGGTCAAGAACGCCGCGCAATTGCGCCATCTCGGTGAATTGGCGCAGCGTGTCAAACAGCTGGAAAAAACAATGGCGAGCCTGAGCGTCGCCACCGGAGAGAATGAATGAGCCAAGTGATGGATGTACTCGATATCGTCAAATGCCTGCCGCACCGATACCCATTCCTGCTGGTGGACCGGGTTGTCGAACTCGAGCCGGGCAAGTCGATCAAGGCGATCAAGAACGTCACCGTCAACGAGCCGTTCTTTCAGGGGCATTTTCCGCAGTATCCGGTCATGCCGGGCGTGCTGATTCTCGAAGCGCTGGCGCAAGCCGCCGGCGTGCTCTCGTGCAAAAGCGTGGAAGAAGTGCCGGAGGACTCGCTGTATCTGTTCGCCGGCATCGACAATGCACGCTTCAAGCGGCAGGTGCTGCCGGGTGACCAATTGACGCTGTGCGTTGAGATCGTTGCGCAAAAGCGCGGCATCTGGAAGTACGCGGCGAAGGCTTATGTGGGCGAAGAGCTCGCTGCCGAAGCCGACCTGATGAGCGCGCACCGCGTCATCAAACGTTAATTGACCGCTCGGGGAACGTATATGCCGAAGATCCATCCCGCCGCGCTGGTCGATGCCAGGGCCGAGCTGGCCGACGACGTCGAGGTCGGTCCGTTCGCGGTGATCGGCCCCGACGTCCGCATCGGCGCCGGCTCGGTGGTCGGTGCCGGTGTGCAGATCGAAGGCGTGACGCGGATCGGTACCGGCAATCGTTTCCATCCGCACAGCCACATTGGTTGCGCGCCGCAGGACAAAAAGTACAAAGGCGAGCCGACCGCGCTGGAAATCGGCGACGGCAATACGTTCTTCCAGTCGATGACCGTCTCCGTCGGGACAATCCAGGATCGTGGCGTCACCCGGATCGGCAACAACAACTGGTTCATGGCGTATGCGCACATCGGTCATGATTGCGTCATCGGCGACAACACCATTTTCGCCAATGCCGTAACCCTGGGCGGGCATGTCAATGTCGCCGACTGGGCCATTCTTGGCGGCCTCAGTGCGATCCATCAGTTCTGCAGCATTGGCGCACACGCCATGGCCGGCGGTGGCTCGATCATTGTTCAGGATTTGCCGCCGTTCGTGATCTGCGAGGGCAATCGTGCCGTGGCGCGAGGCATCAACAGCGAAGGGCTGAAGCGTCGCGGCTTCAGTGCCGAGGCGATTGCACGGGTCAAGCAGGCTTATCGCCAGCTCTATCGCCAAGGTCTGCCGTTCGACGAGGCCAGGGCAACGATCGAGGCGGACGCTGCCGCGGCGCCGGAGCTCCAGTGCTTCGTCGACTTTTTCGCCGTGAGCCAGCGCGGCATCATTCGCTAACCCCTTATATGACGAGCCGATGAACGATCGACTCTTTGAAGCCGGACGGCGCGGGCCCCGCATCGCCATTGTGGTGGGCGAGGCCTCGGGCGACCTGCTCGGATCTCAGCTGATGCACGCGCTCAAGGCCCGACTGCCTGACGCGCAGTTTTCCGGCATCGCCGGTCCGAAAATGATGGCCGCTGGCGCATACAGCATGGTGCCGATGGAAAGTCTGGCCGTGCGTGGTTACGTCGAGGTGCTCAAGCACCTGCCGCGGCTGATTGGCATTCGCCGGCGTCTGAAGAAAGCCATTCTTGCCGAGCGGCCCGACTTGCTGATCGGAATCGACGCGCCGGATTTCAATCTGGGTCTGGAGGCCGCCGCCAAGGCTGCCGGCATTCCGACCGTACACTACGTCGGGCCGTCGGTGTGGGCATGGCGGCCGGAGCGCCTGAAAAAGATCGGCGCAGCAGTGTCGCACATCCTGCTGCTGTTTCCGTTCGAGGAAGAGATCTATCGCGAGGCCCGGATTCCGGCGACCTACGTCGGTCATCCGCTCGCGGATCTGATGCCGGTGCAGCCGGATCAGGCTGCGCTGCGCGAGCAACTCGACATCGGCACGACCGGCCCGGTTTTCGCGTTGCTGCCGGGCAGTCGCCAGAACGAGCTGGAAATGCTCGGCGCATTGTTTGTCGAGACGGCCAAGCGCTTGCACGAGCGTTTTCCCGATGCGACCTTCCTGGTGCCGTTCATTACCCGGGAAACCCGGCTGTATTTCGAGAACGAAATGTGGCGCCAGGGGGCGCAAACGCTGCCGTTCCGCCTGATGTTCGGGCACGCGCACGAAGCCATGCAGGCGGCGGATGCGATCCTGGTAGCCTCCGGTACGGCGGCGCTGGAAGCAATGCTGGCCAAGCGGCCGACGGTCGTAACGTACCGGATTACCGATTTCACCTACCGGATGGTGAAAAAGAAATTGCGTCTTCCGTACGTCAGTCTTCCCAATGTGCTGGAGGGCCGTTTCGTATTGCCGGAACTGATCCAGCACGAGGCGACGGCCGAAAACATCAGTCAGGCGCTCGCCAATCTTGTGGTGGACAAACGGCTGGCAGGCAAGCTGGCCGAGTGTTTTACCGCGCACCACGAAGCCTTGCGCTGCAATGCCGCCGAACGTGCTGCCGATGCGGTGATCCGGCTTTTGGGGGTGCGGGCATGACGCTGGTGTGCGGCGTCGACGAGGCGGGGCGGGGGCCGCTGGCCGGCTCGGTCTATGCTGCCGCCGTCATCCTGCCGGTCAATCACGGTATCGTCGGGCTGAATGACTCGAAGAAGTTGTCCGAAAAGAAGCGCGAGCAACTGTTTCCGCTGATCCAGCAACGTGCGGTTGCGTGGGCGGTCGCCAGTGCGAGCGCCGCTGAAATCGACGAGATTAACATCCTGCAGGCCACCTTTCTCGCCATGCGGCGGGCGATCGAAGCCTTGCCCGTGGCGGCCACTTCGGCGCAGATCGACGGCAACCGGATTCCGCCGCGCTTGACGATTCCGGCGGAGGCCATCATCCAGGGGGATGCCAAGGTGGAGTCGATTGCCGCGGCGTCGATCCTGGCCAAGGTTTCGCGTGATCGAGAGGCGCTCGAGCTCGAGGCACGCTACCCGGGTTACGGTATGGCGAAACACAAGGGGTATCCGACCGCGGCGCACCTCGAAGCGTTGCAGCGTCTGGGGCCGACCCCGGAGCATCGCCGCAGCTTCGGTCCGGTCAGGGCCTTGCTGTCACGGTCGGACCTGTTCTGACTGTTGCAAAAACCGGGGTGATGCAGGCGACGGCGCGCATTAGGCGTTGCCGCGGCGCAAGTGCATCACCGACAATGAACCGACAAAAAATAGCTCAGGGATAGGGACGATGTTTGTTGTCATCGGCTACATTTTCATGTGCGCCTGCATTTTCGGGGCCTACGCAGCGCATGGCGGTCATCTGGCCGTGCTTTGGCAGCCCACGGAAATCGTCATCATCTTTGGCGGGGCGCTTGGTGCAATGATCGTCGGCTACGGCGGCAAGCCGCTCAAGGCGGTCCTGAAATCGCTGCCGTCCCTGTTCAAGGGGAGCGCCTACAGCAAGGCGTTCTACATGGACCTGTTTGCGCTGATGTTCGAATTGCTGAGCAAGGTGCGCAAGGAAGGCCTGATGTCGATCGAAGCCGACGTCGAAGATCCGCACAACAGCCCCGTCTTCGCCAAGTACGAGCGGATTGCCAAAGACCATCACCTGATCGAGTTCATCACCGATTACCTACGCCTGATGGTCGGCGGCAATCTCAATGCCTTCGAAATCGAGAACCTGATGGATGTCGAAATCGATACCCATCATCATGAAGCCGCCGTGCCGGCCACCGCTATCACCAAGCTCGCCGACGGCCTGCCGGCGTTCGGTATCGTCGCCGCGGTCATGGGCGTCGTGCACACGATGGGTTCGCTGCACCTGCCGCCATCGGAGCTGGGCGGCCTGATCGGTGCGGCACTGGTCGGGACTTTTCTGGGTATTTTGCTGGCATACGGCTTCGTCGGGCCGTTGGCCCAGATCCTCGAACGCAAGGTCGAGGAATCGAGCCAGGTCCTCAATACCGTCAAGGTGACGCTGCTGGCGAGCCTGAACGGTTATGCGCCCCAGGTGGCGGTCGAGTTCGGCCGCAAGGCGCTGAGCTCGACCGAACGGCCGTCGTTCAAGGAGCTTGAGGACTTCGTCAAGCAGGCCAAGGCCAAGTAGCCGGAGAGATGAGCGATGAGTGACGAATCGCAACGGCCCATTGTCGTCAAGCGCGTAAAAAAAGGCGGCCATGGCCATCACGGTGGCGCCTGGAAAATCGCCTACGCCGACTTCGTGACCGCGATGATGGCCTTCTTCCTGTTGATGTGGCTGCTTGGTTCGGTGTCCAAGGGCAACCTCAAGGGGATTGCCGACTACTTCTCGAACCCGCTCAAGGTCGCCAGCCGCGGCGGCGAAGGGGCCGGTGATGCCGATTCGCTGGTCAAAGGTGGTGGGAAGGACTTGTCACAAAAAACGGGTCAGCTCAAAAAAGGCACGCCGACCATCGAGGATCAGCAGAAGGACAAAAACCGGCTTTCGGCACTGAAAAAGAAGTTCGAAACGCTGATGAATGACAAGGCCAAGAAAAACAGCAAGCTGGCCCAGTTCAAGGACCAGCTGCGACTGGATATGGTTGCGGAAGGCTTGCGCATCCAGATCGTCGACAAGCAGAACCGGCCGATGTTCAAGTCCGGCTCCAGCGAGCTGGAGCCGTACGCAGCAGAAATCCTCGATGAAATTGCGCAACTGCTGAATGATGTGCCCAATTCGGTATCGATATCCGGTCATACCGATGCCCAGCAGTATGCCAGCGGCCAGCGCGGCTTCAGCAACTGGGAGCTGTCGGCGGATCGGGCCAATACGGCGCGGCGCGAGCTGATTCACGGCAGCCTGTCCGAGCAAAAGGTCTTGCGCGTCAACGGCTTTGCCGACGAGGTGCCGCTGGATGCCGGCAACCGCCTTAACCCGGTGAACCGCCGCATCAGTATTGTCGTGCTCAACAAAGAGGCAGAAGGCGACATCCGGGAGCAGGCTGGCATGTCAGCCAGCGAGGCGAGTGCACCGCAGCAAGCAGGCGCATGACCGTCATTTTTCGTATCGTTCTGCTGCAGTGCGTCGCGCTGGGAGTGACGTTGCTGGCGCAATGGTGGATGCCTGTGTCGGCGCCGGTCCTGATGGGTTTCGCCTCGCTTGCTGGCGGTGGATTGGCTGCACTTCACTTTCGGCGCTGGTGGATGGCATTGTTGAATGCGGTGATGCCGCCGGTAGGTTTGCTGGCGCTTTCAGGGAATATCCCGTCGTGGTTCTGGCTGGTGGCCGCCATCCTGACCTGGGCGATCGGCGCCGGCGCATTCCGGTCGCGGGTGCCGCTCTACCTGTCGAACCGCGGTGCGTTGCGACAACTCGAGCCGCTGATTCCCCAAGGGGCGCACGTCATCGACCTTGGCGCCGGCACCGGGACGGTGCTGGCCTGGCTGGCGCGCAGACGCCCTGATCTGCGTCTCACCGGCGTCGAACTGGCGTGGTTGCCGTGGTGTGCCGGCTGGTTGCGCCTTCGCAAGCGCGGCGTGAACTGGCATCGGGCGGACGCCTTTGCGATCGACCTCGCGGCGTACGATGTGGTCTACGCCTATCTGTCGCCAGCGCCGATGGCGGCGCTATGGAACAAGGCGCGCGCCGAAATGGCAAGCAGCGCCATACTGATCAGTAACAGCTTTGAAATCGATGGCGTTCCGCCGCATGCAAGGCATCCGGTCGGTGACTGGAAACAGAGTGAGTTGCTCGTATGGCATCCCAATTCGCAGACTCGTCCGGTAGCCGGCGCATGAGTGTGCCGCCGGCCCGCTTCGAGGTGCCGCTTCCTGCATTGCTGGCGACGCGCGAGCGACTGGCTGCCATGTTGCGACGGGCGGAGCGGATCAAGCCTGCGGAGGTCGCCGAAGTCGTGCTCACCGATCCGCTGCTGACCGCGACCGTGCTGCGCGATATCAGTCGCCGCCCTCGAACGAGCGTCAGTGTCGACGTGACCTCGATCGAGGCCGCAGTGATGCTGTTTGGGGTCCTGCCGTTTCTGGAGCGACATGCCCGTGGCGTGGTGCTCGAAACGCAGCTGGCCGGCGATGAAGAGCGTCTGGGTCGTTGTCTGGCGCTGGTGTCGCGTGCTCAGCTGGCCGCCAGAACCGCCCGGCGTGCCGCGGTCGAACGCATGGATGCCCGGCCGGAAGAACCGCAGGTCGCGGCCTTGCTTGCCTCGCTGGTGGAACTGCTGACGCAGCTGTTTGGCGAGGAGCCGGGGTTGCAGTGTGCCGACCTGCTGCAGGCGTGGCAGTTTCCCGAGGCGCTCTGCCAGCTGTGTACAGACGGCGAGCCGGTTTCGCACCGGCAGCAGCTGCAGCAGGCGTTGCTGGCCCTGGTTCGAGCGCTCGAGTCCGGCTGGTGGCTCGACGCCGTGACCGACGCGTTGCAAGAGGCCGCCATTGCGCTGGATCGCCCGGAAGAGCTGGTCTGGCAACTGGTCCGGGAGTCGCTGCTGGCGCATGCTCGCGCGCCCCTGGCCGCCATGGTCATGCCGCCGGCGCGCTGGCTGCCGATGCTGCCCGGGGCGTGGCCGCGCGCCGCGCCGACCAAGGATGTGCTGGCGGAGCGGATGCAGGCGCTGCATCTGGCCGGTTTGCAGGGCTTGCCGGCGAACCAGATCATGCGTCTGTCGGTGCAGGCTTTGCGGGAAGGGCTGCAGATGCGGCGGGTGCTGCTGGCAATTCCGCAGGAGCGGCAGCTGTTGGCGCGTTTCTGCATCGGCGCCGACGACAATGATCCGTTGCGTGCCTTTGCCTTGTCGATGGACGAGCCGCAGCTGTTTTCCCAGCTGATGCGAAAGCCGCAAGCAGTCTGGCTGAGCGCCGAAAGCCGGCCGCAGTTGCTGCCGCAACTTGGCGGTGCCGTGCTGGCGACCGTTGGTTCCGCGGATTTCTGCGCGATGTCGCTGTTCGTCGGAGACAAACCCGTCGGCATGCTGTTTGCCGACCGGCCGGAATCGATGCCGATCGACGCGCAGGTCTATCAACACTTCAAACAAATCTGCCAGCTGACGAGTCGCGCACTTGCCAGCCGGACCGTGCCGTAATGCTCCAAGACCTTATTCAGTCCGCCCAGAATCCGCTCTACAAGCAGCTGCACAAGCTCGCAACGCAACGCCGCGACCGGCTCAAGCTCGGTTTGACGCTGCTCGACGGCCCGCATCTGATCGACGCCGCACTCTCGGCAAACTGGCCACTGCAACGGCTGATCGTGACCGAGGGCGGCATGCAGCGGCCCGAGGTGGCGCAGTTGCTCGCCCGGGCGGGGTTGCCGGTGCATCCGATGGCCGACATGCTGTTTGCCACGCTGACCGAATTGCCGAGTCCGACCGGCGTGCTGGCACTGACCGCGATTCCCGTTGCGCCGGCCGCCAGAACGAACGGTTTCGTGTTGTTGCTTGACGGCATTCAGGATCCCGGCAACGTCGGAACATTGCTGCGCACCGCGGCTGCGGCAGGGGTCGATCAGGCGTGGCTGTCCCCCGGGTGCGCCGACGCGTGGTCGCCCCGGGTGCTCCGCGCCGCAATGGGCGCGCATTTCGTGCTGCCGCTGATCGAGCGCGCGCCGCTGGGGGCGTTGCTCGACGGCTTTGCCGGCCCGCTGGCAGCGACGTTGCTCGACGGCGGGGTCGATCTCTATCAGGCTGATCTGGTCGGCGATCTGGCGCTGGTGCTCGGTGCAGAGGGGCTCGGTGTGTCCCCGGAACTGGCTGCGCGCGCCGGCAAGCGCTTGCGCATTCCGATGGCCGCCGGCATCGAGTCATTGAACGTGGGTGCTGCTGCGGCGATCTGCCTGTACGAGCGCGTGCGGCAGCTTGGCGGTGTGCCGCGGGTATAATCGCCGTTTTAAAGTCCGGCCTGAACGCATGAGTGCATTTCCCGAAGGTGTCTGCTTCGACGCCATTTTGCCGCTGGTCTGGCAGCCCGATGCGCGTTGGCAGCCGTTCGAAGTGGCGCGCTATCTCGATGTCCTGGCTGATTTCGACGTCACCGAGCGTGCCGAGCCGATTTCGGCCGAGCAGGGCAGACTCGATCTGCAGCTGATCTGGCTGGCGCGACTGGCCAACCCCATCTTGCCGGCGCCGGCGGGCGTCACGGTCGGGCTGGAGTTCGTCCGTTGGCAAGGGGGCGGTGTCAGCATCGGCGAGCGCGGCTGCCTGTCGATCGCGCCCGGTGAGGCGTTGCCGCATCTGCTGGCGCTGCCGGCAGAAATTGTCGCGATCGATGCGGCGATGGCAACGGTTACGGCGCGATGGCAGCTTGATCATCCGGCGGCCCGTGATGCGTTCGAGCGCTATGTGTTTCGCCGGCATCGGGAGCAGATCCGCCACGATCGCGAGGCGAAATCGTGAGCGCCCTGGCAGATCAAGTCCCCGCGGCATGGCGGGAGGCGCTGGCGCCGGTCAGTGAGAGTGCCGGATTCGCAAGCCTGTCGGCTTTCCTCGATGCGGAACTGGCGGCCGGCAAAACCGTCCATCCGCCGCGCGAACACTGGTTTGCCGCGCTTGCCGAGTTGGCGCCGAACGACGTTCGCGTCGTGATTCTCGGGCAAGATCCCTATCATGGCGCCGGCGAGGCGCATGGCTTGAGCTTTTCGGTGCCGTACGGGGTGAAAACGCCGCCGAGCCTGCGCAACATCTGGCAGGAGATCGCGCGTGACCTTGGCATCACCCCGCCGCAGCACGGCAATCTGAAGGGCTGGGCGAGGCAGGGTGTGCTGCTGCTGAACAGCGTCCTGACCGTCGAGGCTGACAGGGCCGGTTCGCATGCCAAACGTGGCTGGGAGGCCGTGACCGACGCGGTGATCCGCGAGCTGGCGCAGCGCCATGACGGGCTTGTGTTCATGCTCTGGGGTGCCTACGCGCAAAAGAAAGCCGGTCATGTCGATGCGGGCCGGCATTGCGTGCTCGAATCGGCACACCCGTCGCCACTGTCGGCCTATCGCGGCTTCCTCGGCAACGGCCATTTCTCTGCGGCCAACGCCTATCTCGAACAACACGGAAAGGCGCCCATCAACTGGGCGCGAGTCGAATGAGCCAGAAACTACTGAGTTTTGATATCGGCGGTACGCAGATCAAGTACGGCATCGTCAGCGACAGCGGCGAAGTGCTGCTTGCACACTCGGTGCCGACGCAGGCGCAGGAGGGGGGCGCGGCCTTGCTCGACCGCCTGGTTGCCTTGGCGCGACCGGTCGTTGCGCAAAACGAGGTGTGCGGCATCGCCATCAGTTCGCTCGGTCTGGTCGATGCAGAAAGCGGTCGGATTCTTGGCGCTGCCGAAGCGGTGCCGGACTATGTCGGCATGTCGCCAAAGCGGGCGCTCGAGACGGCGTTCGGTCTGCCGGTCACGATCGAGAACGACGTCAACTGCGTTGCGCTGGCCGAAGGCTGGCAGGGTTCGGCCAAGGGCATCAGGCACTACATTGCGCTGGCGATCGGTACCGGCATCGGTGGCGGCATCGTCATCGACGGCAAGTTGTACCAGGGCGCGCGCTCGGCCGCCGGCGAGTGGGGCTATATGCGCATTGCCGACCGTTGCTGGGAAAACCACGCATCGATGCGCGGCCTCGTCACCGAGGCCATCCGCGTCAGTGGCCGTAGCGACTGGGATGGCCGGTCGGTGTTCGCTGCGCGCGATGCCGGCGACGCGCAGATGGGGCGCGTCGTTGAAGAGTGGCTCGATCTGCTGGCGACGGGCATCGTCAACCTGATCTATGTGCTTAACCCGGAGCGCGTGATCGTCGGTGGCGGCATCAGTAGCCGCGGCGAGCGTTTCCTGAACGAGCTGCATGCCGCGATCAGCGTGCGCATCGAGCCTGGCTTCCGCAACATGAGTGACGTCGTGCTTGCCAGTGCCGGCAACAATGCCGGCATGATCGGCGCGGCGCGCAACTGGTTTCAAAGCAAGCGGCTGTTCTGACCTCCAATAACAACCAAGGGCGAGACTGATCATGAAAATCCTGTTCAACCACCTGGGCTTCGAGCCGCAGACCCGCAAGCAGGCATTGATCGAAGCGCCGGCCGATGCCGCGCTGACGACATTCGCCATTCATGACGCCGAAACGCGCGAGTGCGTGCATCGCGGTGCGGTTCGCGCCGAAGGTGGCGTGGCCCGCTGGAAGAACTGGCACTTCTGGTCGGCCGACTTCTCGGCACTGACCACCCCGGGCGAGTACTTCATCGTGGTCGACGGCGTGACCCCGGCGCTGGTATCGCACACTTTCGCGATCGGCGAAGGCCTGTTCGGTGAGCTGCTGCTGTCCGACATCATCCATTACATCAAGGGCCAGCGCTGTACCGGGCTGTACGACCTGGCCGACCGGTCCCGGCCGAAGTGGGGTTCGGACGAGCGTCGCGACGTGCACGGCGGCTGGTATGACGCTTCGGGTGACTGTTCCAAATACCTGAGTCACCTGTCGTTTGCGCAGTTCATGAACCCGCAGCAGACGCCGCAGGTCGTCTGGAACCTGATCGACGGTCTCGCGCAGCTGCCGGATCAACCGAAGTGGTTCAACGAGCGCATCGTTGACGAAGCGCTGCATGGTGCCGATTTCCTCGTTCGCATGCAGGATCCGGCCGGTTACTTTTACATGACCGTCTTCGACCAGTGGAGCAAGGACGAAAACCGTCGCGACATCTGCGAGTACAAGACGCAGAAGGGGGACAAGTACGACACCTACCAGTCCGCCTGGCGCCACGGTGCCGGCAGCGCGATTGCCGCACTGGCACGGGCATCGACGCTGGGGCGTGACGGCGAAGGGTTTGCCCGTGCCGATTACCTCAAGGCTGCGCGGACCGGGTTTGCCCATCTCGAGGCCAACAACATCGCTTATCTGGAAGATGGCGTCGAGAACATCATCGACGACTACTGCGCGCTGCTGGCCGCAACCGAGCTGCTGGCGGTGACCGGCGACGGTGTCTATGCCGATGCCGCGACGCGCCGGGTGCTGAACCTGCTCGAGCGCCAGCAGATGGAGGGCTGGTTTGCAGCCGATGCAGCGGGCGAACGCAGCTATTTCCATGCCGCGGAGTCCGGTCTGCCGTACATCGCACTGATGCGATATCTGGAGGTCGTACCGGCGAGCCCGCTGGCCGGCCGCATTCGCGAAACGCTGCGCAATGCGTACGAGTACGAGCTGCGCATCACCGGTGAGGTGACGAATCCGTTCGGTTATCCGCGTCAGTACGTCAAACTGCCGGGGCAGGATGCCAAGGTGCAGTTCTTCATTCCGCACGACAACGGCACCGGCTACTGGTGGCAGGGTGAAAATGCCCGGCTCGGCTCGGTGGCTGCGTCGGCTGGCCGTGCTGCAGCGCTGTTTGCCGGCGAAGGCGATCTGGCTGACCGTATCGCGGCCTACGGCCAGAATGCGCTCGACTGGGTGCTGGGCGCCAATCCGTACGATGCCTGCATGCTGCAAGGCTGGGGGCGCAACAACCCGCGTTACGAGCCGGGCTACTACAATGCGCCCGGTGGCGTGTGCAATGGCATTACCGGCGGCTTCGACGACGATCAGGACATCGACTTCAAGAAATCTGCCGATGCGACCATGGCACACAGCTGGCGCTGGACCGAACAATGGATGCCGCACGGCGCGTGGCTGTTCCTCGCGCTGTGCACCCGACTGAAAAAGGAAAACTGATATGGCAATCGTGGTGACCGGCGCAGCCGGCTTTATCGGCTCGAACATCGTCAAGGGGCTGAATGCCCGTGGCGAAACCGACATCATCGCCGTCGACAACCTCACTCGCGGCGACAAGTTCCGCAATCTGGCCGACACCCAGATCAGCCACTTCGTCGACAAAAACGATTTCATTGCCGAGCTGGCCAGTGGCCGCTACGACGGTGAAGTCACCGCCATCCTGCACCAGGGCGCGTGCTCCGACACCATGGAGCACAACGGCAAGTACATGATGGAGAACAACTATCAGTACACGCTGGGTCTGTTCGAATGGTGTCAGGCCGAGGAGGCGCAGTTCATCTATGCATCGAGTGCGGCAACCTACGGCAACGGCGACAACGGCTTCCGCGAAGATCCGGAATGCGAAGGCCCGCTCAACGTCTACGGCTATTCGAAGCTGTTGTTCGATCAGGTTTTGCGCCGTCGTTGGGAGGAGCTCTCCGCGCAGGCGGTCGGCTTCCGATACTTCAACGTCTATGGTCCGCGCGAATGGCACAAGGGCCGGATGGCATCGGTGGCGTTCCACAACTTCAACCAGTATCGCGAGTCGGGCAAGGTCAAGCTGTTCGGCGAGTACGGCGGCTATGTGCCGGGCGGCCATCTGCGCGATTTCGTGTCGGTCGAGGACATCGTCAAGGCCAACCTGTGGTTCCTCGACAATGACGAAGTCTGCGGCATCTACAACCTTGGCTCGGGTCAGGCGCAACCGTTCAACGACGTAGCGTCGACCGTGGTCAATACCTGCCGTGCCGCCGAGGGCAAGTCGATCCTGACGCTCGACGAGATGGTCGGCAACGGCATCCTCGAGTACATCGACTTCCCCGATGCGCTCAAGGGCAAGTACCAGTGTCATACCGAAGCCGATCTGACACTGCTGCGCGAAGCCGGCTATACCGAAGCGTTCCTCACCGTGCAGGAAGGCGTGTCGCGTTATGTGGAATCGCTGCTTCAGGGCTGATCCGACATGATGCACGCACAAAAAGCCGGCGAAAGCCGGCTTTTTGCTTTCCGTTGATCGGGGTGGGTGAAAATTTTGTGTAAGAATGGCGGCTTGCCATTTTCCGGGGCGCCCCGATGCGTGTCTTCCATCTGTTTTCTGCCGGTGTACTGGCGCTGGGTCTGAGTACGGCCCAGGCCGCCGTCAATGTCACGACCTTTTCGCCGCAGGGCGAAGTCCGGCAGGTCGAGCAGGTGCGCGCCACCTTCTCGGCGCCGATGGTACGGATGGGTGATGTGTCGGCCGCCGCGCCGTTTTCGGTTTCCTGCAACCTGCCCGGCAAGGGACGCTGGATCGACGACCGAAGCTGGGTGATCGACATCAGCGGCGACCTGTCCGCCGAGACGGCATGCCGCTTTACGCTCAAGCCGGGGCTCAAGAGCGTCGACGGCAATCCGGTTGATGGCAAGAAGACGTTCCAGTTCTCGACCGGCGCGCTGGCAATCGCGGAAAGCTGGCCGGATCGTGGCGAAACCGTCGAGGAAGATCAGGCCTTCGTACTGCGCTACAACGGCGCGCTGGCGGGCAAGCAGCCCCAGCTCTTCTGCAAGATCGAGGGTCTGCCCGAACGTGTGCCGGTGACGAGACTGTCCGCGGCCGATACGGCGACGTTGGTCAAGCATCTTGGCGAACAGAAACGCGCCGCAACGATCGAGGCCGTGCGCTGTGCGCAACGGCTGCCGGCCGGCAAGAAGGTCGTGCTGGCCCAGCCGCGCATTGGCAAGGCCGAGGTGCGCGAGTTCGATGTCCGGCCCGAATTCAGCGCATCGTTCAGTTGCGCGCGCGAAAACGCCAAGGCCGCGTGCATTCCGTTCAAGCCGGTGACGCTGTCGTTCAGCGCGCCGGTGCTGCAAAAACTCGCCGACAAGATCCGGCTGGTGACGCCCGAGGGCGAGCGGGCGCCGGAGCCCGATCGCGATGCACGCAACGGCACGGTCGACTCGGTGCAGTTCAAACCGCCCTTCGCCGCGCTCGGTGCGTTCACGATCAAACTCCCCGGCGATCTGGTTGACGACACCGGGCGCAAGCTCGTCAATGCGTCGGCGTTTCCGCTGGCGTTCAAAACGACAGACTATCCGCCGCTGGCAAAATTTGCCGCCGCGCCGTTCGGCATCATCGAACTCGGCGACGACGCGGCGCTGCCGGTGACACTGCGCAACGTCGAGTCCGACCTCAAGGTCGGCGAAGTGCGCGTCGGTGCGGAAACGCTGTCGGTCAACGACGACAAGGGCATGATGGCGTGGCTGGCCAAGGTGCTCGACTACCACGAGAGTGTCGTGCCGGTGAACCGCGGCGGCAAGACCGAACAGGTCGAAACGCGGCGGCTGAGCCTGCTGAAGGGCCAGAAGGGCGTGACGCCGCTGACCTTGCCCGGTAAGCCCGATGCCAAGGGGCGCTGGCCGTTCGAAGTGGTCGGCATTCCGCTCAGGACGCCGGGCCTGCACGTGGTCGAGATCGAGTCGCGTCTGCTCGGCAAGGCACTGCTGGGTGCCAGCAAGCCCATGTACGTACGCAGTGCGGTGCTGGTGACCAATCTGGCGGTGCATTTCAAGCAGGGGCGTGACAATGCGGCCGTGTGGGTGACCACGCTCGACCGCGGGCAACCGGTGCCGCAGGCCGAGGTGAGCATCTACGACTGCAAGGGCGTCGCCCGCTGGCACGGCAAGACCGGCGCCGACGGTGTTGCGACCGTACCGCAGGCACTGGGCCAGCCCGAGTGCAGCGGCACGACGCTCGACGGTTATTTCGTGACTGCGCGCAAGACCGACAAGGGCGTGACCGATGTGTCCTTCGTCCGCTCGGGCTGGAATCGCGGCATCGAATCATGGCGCTTCCCGTTTCCGACCAGTACCTCCGACCGGCCTTCGGTGCAGGCGCATTCGGTGCTCGACCGGATGCTGTTCCGCGCCGGCGAAACGGTGTCGATGAAGCATTACCTGCGCGTCGAGACCAGCAAGGGCTTTGCATTGCCGAAGGCGGGACAGTTGCCGGACCAGCTGCGCATCGTCCACGAGGGCAGCGGCCAGGAATACCGTCAACCGCTGAGCTGGCGTCAGGGGCGTTACGCCGATTCGAGCTTCAAGCTGCCCAAGGACGCCAAGCTCGGCGAGTACTCGATCGTGCTGGAAAAGACTGCGAGCAAGGCACGCAGCGACGACGGCTATGGCAGCAACGGCGTGACGCTGTATACCGGGACGTTCCGTGTCGAGGAATTCCGCCTGCCGGTGATGACCGGCTCACTGACCGTGCCGGCGAAGGCCGGCATCGCGCCGAAAGACGTGCCGCTCAATGTCTCCTTGGCCTACGTCAATGGCGGTGCGGCCAAAGGTCTGCCGGTACAGGTGTCGGCAATGCTGCGCGAGCGCTATGCACGCCCGCAAGGTTATGACGGTTACTCCTTCAGCCCGCCGGAGGCCAAGCGTAACGAGGCGCAGACATCGCTCGACGGCAAGGTGATGCTCGACAAGGCCGCGCTGACCCTCGACGCCAATGGCGGCGGAAAAGTAGCGGTCAAGGGCCTGCCGGCCATCGACCGGCCGTACGACATGGTGACCGAGGCGACCTACGCCGATCCGAACGGCGAGGTGCAGACGCTGTCGCGGACCGTGCCCCTGTGGCCGGCAGCGGTACAGGTCGGCCTTGCCGTCGACGACTGGGTCTCGGTAGGGCGCGAGGCGAAGCTGAAGGCCATCGTGCTCGATACCAACGGCAAGCCGGTGGCCGGGCGCAAGGTCGTCGTCAATGCGGTGCGCCACACCTACCAGTCGACGCGCAAACGACTGGTCGGCGGTTTCTACGCCTACGACCACGACGAACAGGTCGACGATCTGGGCAAGGTCTGCAGCGGCGAAACCGACGCGCGCGGGCTCGTGTTCTGCGATCTTGCGCTGAAGGATGCCGGCAGCATCGAGCTCGTCGCCAGTGCCGACGACGGTGAGGGTCACAGTGCCCGCGCCGCACAGTCGGTCTGGGTCAGCAAGCAGGACGAGTTGTGGTTCGATGTTGACAACAACGACCGGATCGACGTGCTCGCCGAAAAGGAAAGCTACAAGCCCGGCGAAACCGCCCGCTTCCAGGTCCGCATGCCGTTCCGCAAAGCGACCGCCTGGGTGGCGATCGAGCGCGAAGGCGTGATCGAAACGCGCGTGGTCCAGCTCGAAGGCAAGTCGCCGATGATCGAAGTGCCAGTCAGTGCGGCTTGGGCGCCCAACGTTTATGTGTCGGTGCTGGCGGTGCGCGGCCGCGTCCGCGATGTGCCCTGGTATTCGTTCTTCACCTGGGGCTGGAAGGCGCCGGTGTCGTGGTGGGACGCGTACTGGAACGAAGGCAAGGACTATCAGGCGCCAACGGCAACGGTCGATCTGGCCAAGCCGGCATTCAAATACGGCATCGCCGAGATCCGCGTCGGCGAGGCCGGCCACAGGCTGGGCATTACGGTGACGCCGGACAAGCCCGGCTACGGGGTTCGAGAAACGGCGCAAGTCACCGTCCAGGTGAAGTTGCCTGACGGCAAGCCGGCCCCGGCCGGGACCGAAGTTGCGTTTGCCGCCGTCGACGAGGCGCTGCTCGAACTGCAGCCCAACTCAAGCTGGAACCTGCTCGAAGCGATGCTGAAGCGACGCAGTTACGGCGTCGAAACTGCCACGGCGCAGCTTGAGGTCATCGGCAAGCGCCACTACGGCCGCAAGGCACTGCCACCGGGCGGCGGTGGCGGTTTTGCGCCGACACGCGAGCTGTTCGACACGTTGCTGGTGTGGAATCCGCGGCTGGTGCTCGACGCCAACGGGAGGGCGAAGATCGCCGTGCCGATCAACGATGCGCTGACCCGTTTCCGTTTCGTTGCGGTGGCCGATGCCGGCACCGGCTACTTCGGCACCGGTTCGGCCAGCGTGGCGGTGACGCAGGATCTGCAACTGACGTCGGGATTTGCACCGCTGGTGCGCGAAGGGGACCAAGTCCGTGCGCTGGCGACGCTGCGCAACGGCAGTGCGCGGGCGATGAATGTCCAGATCAGCGCGCAGGCCGAAGGCTTGCCGGCGCTGCCGGTGACGAAGCTGGCGCTGCCGGCCGGCGAGGCGCGCGAGCTGGTCTGGCCGATGACGGTGCCGGACGGGCTCAAGTCGCTGAAGTGGACGCTGGTTGCCAGCGAAGTCGGTGGCAAGGCGGTTGATCGCTTGAGTTTCAGTCAGCAGGTCGAACCGGCGGTGCCGGTGACGGTGCAGCAGGCGACGCTGCGGCGGATCGATGCCGAGGTGAGCATTCCGCTTGCACTGCCCGCGGCAGCGTTGCCGGCGCGCGGCGGCGTATCGGTGCAGCTGCAGCCGCGGTTGTCGGCCGAGTTGCCGGCGGTGCGGCGCTGGTTTGCCGACTATCCCTACGTCTGCCTTGAACAGAAGGCGTCGGTCGCGATCGGCCTTTCCGACAAGGCACGCTGGGACGCGCTGATGGCCGAGCTGCCCGTTTACCTCGATGCCGACGGGCTGGCCAACTACTTCCCGCCGCGCGAGGGCGATGCGGCCAGCGGCAGCGATACGCTGACGAGTTATCTGCTGGCGGTTGCGTCCGAGGCCGGCTGGGCGATTCCGGATGCCAGTCGCGAGAAGATGCTGCAGGGGCTGACCCGCTTTGTCGAAGGCAAGCTCAAGCGTGATGCATGGGCGCCGCGTTCGGACATCGACGCGCGCCGCCTTGCCGCGCTCGAGGCACTGAGCCGGTATGGTCGCGCCGAGCCGCGCCAGCTGGCAGTGCTGGCGATCCAGCCGAACACCTGGCCGACGGCGATGCTGGTCGACTGGTTGTCGCTGCTTGAACATCTGCCTGCACTGCCGGAACGTGCAGCGAAGCTTGCCGAGGCCGAACAGCTGCTGCGTGGCCGGCTGACGTATCAGGGTACCCGGCTGCAGTTCTCGACCGAAAAGGATGACGACTGGTGGTGGCTGATGCGCAGTGCCGACGTCAATGCGGCGCGGTTGCTGCTGGTGACGCGCAGCCTGCCGGGCTGGAAGGATGATATGCCGCGTCTGCTGAATGGGCTGATCGGCCGGCAGACGCAAGGCACGTGGCGGACCACGACGGCCAACGTCTGGGGCTCGCTCGCCGTCGCGGCCTTCGCCAGACAGTTCGATGCCACGCCGGTGTCCGGTGCGACGAAAGTGGCGCTTGGCGATGCCAGCCGCGAACAGCGCTGGCCCGCGGCAACGCCGGTACCGATTGCGCTGCCGTGGCCTGTGGGTGGCAAAGGGGTACTGAGCCTGAAGCACGATGGTGCCGGTGCGCCATGGGCCACCGTGCAGGTTTCGGCCGCAGTGCCGCTCAAGGCACCGCTGGGTGCCGGTTTCCGGGTCAAGAAGACCGTCAGCGCAGTCGAGCAGAAGGTGGCGGGGCAGTACAGCCGTGGCGACGTGCTGCGGGTGAGGCTCGATGTCGATGCGCAAAGCGACATGACCTGGGTGGTTGTCGACGACCCGGTGCCGGCCGGTGCAACGGTGCTGGGTGGTGGCTTGGGGCGCGATTCGGCGATCGCCACCCGTGGCGAGAAGCGCGAGGGTGAGGCGTGGCCGGCGTACGAGGAGCGCCGCTTTGCGGGCTACCGTGCTTATTACGGCTACGTGCCGCGCGGCACGTTCTCGGTCGAGTACACGGTGCGGCTCAACAGCGCCGGCGAGTTCAAACTGCCACCGACACGCGTCGAAGCCATGTATGCGCCGGACGTGTTCGGCGTGTTCCCCAATGCGGCATTCAAGGTCGTTGATGCGAAGTAAGTGGGGAGTGGCGGTGCTTGCGCTGGCGACACTGCCGGCGTGGGCGCTGCCGACGTTCGAGGCGGTCAAGGCCGACTGGCGCTCATCGGATGCCGTGCTGCTCGACCGGCATGGCGTCGAGATCCAGCGCGTCCGTGTCGACATGAAGCAGCGGCGCGGCGACTGGGTAACGCTGGCGGAAACCTCGCCGGCGCTGCGCCATGCGCTGGTCGTGTCGGAAGACAAGCGCTTCTATGTGCACAGTGGCGTCGACTGGTCGGCTGTTGCCGCTGCGGCATGGGGCAACCTGTGGAGCAGCAAGACGCGGGGTGCGTCGACGTTGACGATGCAGCTGGTCGGCCTGATCGACGAGGACCTCCGCCGTGATCAGGGGCGGCGCAGCTTCTGGCAGAAAGCCGGGCAGAGCGTGTCGGCGCGCTCGCTCGAACATGACTGGAGCAAGGCGCAGATTCTCGAGGCCTACCTGAATCTGGTCAGCTTCCGTGGCGAACTCGTCGGGCTGTCCGCGGTATCGACAACGCTGTTCGGCAAACTGCCAGCGGGGCTCAACGCCCGCGAGTCTGCGATTGCCGCTGCGCTGATCCGTGCGCCGAATGCATCTAATGATCGGGTCGCCGATCGTGCCTGTGTGATCCTCAAGGACATGAAGGTGGCGGACGATTGCGGCGGGTTGCGAGGCGAAACGCAGCTTGCACTGGCCCGCAAGGCGGTGCCCGATGTGCAGCCCGAATCGCTGGCGCCGCATTTCGCCCGTCAGGTGCTGGTCGGGGCCAAGGCCGGTCAGCGCATCCCGACGACACTCGATGCCGGTTTGCAGCGTTTTGCCGACCAGACGCTGCGCCGGCACTTGCTCGAGCTGTCGCAGCGCAACGTGCAGGACGGTGCGGTCATCGTGCTCGACAACGCGAGTGGCGATGTGCTCGCGTGGGTCGGATCGAGTGGCGGGCTGTCACGGGCGCGCGATGTCGATACCGTCGTGGCGTTGCGTCAGGCCGGCTCGACACTCAAGCCCTTCCTCTACCAGCTGGCACTCGAAGGGCGCTGGCTGAGCGCGGCGTCGCTGCTCGACGATGCGCCGCTCGATCTGCAGACGGCCAGCGGGCTCTACATGCCGCAGAACTACGCCCGTGACTTCAAGGGACCGGTTTCGGTGCGGACGGCGCTGGCGTCGTCGCTGAACGTGCCTGCCGTACGGACCATCGAGATCGTTACGCCGAACCGCTTGCGCGACCGGTTGTATGCGCTCGGGCTGACGAGTCTGTCCGAGGCGGGCGACTACTACGGCTATTCGCTGTCGCTCGGTGCGGCTGACGTGCGCCTGGTCGACCTGGCCAATGCCTACCGGGCGCTCGCCGATGGCGGGGTCGTGTCACCACCGCGATTGCGTCGCGACACGCCGGCCGTGCCGGGCAGGCGCATTTCTGACGCGGCAACCAGTTTCATCATTGCCGACATCCTGTCGGACCGGACGGCGCGCTCGCGCACGTTCGGACTCGAAAGCGCACTGGCAACGCGCTACTGGAGCGCAGTGAAGACCGGCACCAGCAAGGACATGCGCGACAACTGGACGGTCGGTTTTTCGCGCCAGTACACCGTGGGGGTCTGGGTCGGCAATGCCAGTGGCGAGCCGATGTGGGACGTTTCGGGCATGCACGGTGCAGCACCGGTGTGGCTGGCGGTAATGAACCGGGTGCAGCAATCGCCGTCGCGCCCGCCGACGCCGCCGTCCGGGGTCGTGGCGCAGCGCGTGGTGTTTGAAAACGGTGTCGAGGCGACGAGGCAGGAATGGTTCGTCAAGGGGACGGAGCGGGCCGAAATCAGGCTCGCAACGGCGGCGGATGCCCGGTCTTCGCCGGCGCGTATCGTCAATCCTGCGAACGGCGCGATCTACGCGCTCGATCCAGATATCCCGCCACGCAGTCAGCGCATTGTTTTCCGTGCCGAAGGCGTCACCGGCGGCAGCTGGTGGCTCAACGGAAAGCGCGTCGGGGGCGGGGCGAGTCTGTCGTGGTTTCCGTGGCCCGGACGGCACTTGCTGCAACTGCGTACGTCCGCGGGGGCGCTGGTCGAGGAACGCCGTTTCGAGGTTCGGGGCGCGGTGGCGAAGCCGGGGCGCAAACCCTGGTAGCAGGCAGGGTGTGGACGCGCATCGTTACAGACCCGATCGAATTGCATGACGTATGCTGTAGGCTCAAACCAATATCTTTTACAGGGAGTGCTTTCGTGAAAATCGTGAACAAGCTGCTGCTGGCGATGATGATTTCTGCTGCGGTGCCGGTCTTCGCTGCCGACGATGCAACCGCGCCGCTGTTTGCCATCCAGGAAGAAAACAAGCTGACGGTGCAGATCACCGCAATCGACGCTGCCAAGCGCAAGCTGACGGTGCAGCTGCCGAGCGGCGAACTCGCCGACGTCGATGTTGGCGCCGAGGTGCGCAATTTCGATCGCTTGAAGGTCGGTGACAAGGTGACGACGCAGATCAGTGCGGCGATTGCCTACGAAGTCGTCAAGGGCGCTGCCGGTGTCCGCGGCACGACCGAGTCGACGGACACCTCGCGCAGCGAGCCGGGTCAGCGCCCGGGCGGTGGCTGGGTGAAGACCGAAACGCTGACGGCCGATGTTGTCGCGGTCAACCGCAAGACTTCGCAAATCAAGGTCAAGACGCCCGACAACAAGATCGTCGAAGCGAACGTGAAGAACCCGGCGGCACTTGAGCAGATCGCGGTCGGTGACCAGATCAGCATCATTCTGCGCCGGTCGATCGCGATCTGGGTTGAACAGCCGGCGAAGTAAGGCGATCCGGACAAAATCGGGGCGCACGCCTTCGCGTGCCTGTCATGCGGCGAGTATAATCGCCGCATGACTACACCCCGATTCAAGACGCTCGAGGACTTTGTCGGCAATACGCCGCTGGTTCGTCTCAAACGCCTGCCCGGCGATACGAGCAACATCGTCCTCGTCAAGCTCGAAGGCAACAATCCCGCCGGTTCGGTCAAGGACCGGCCTGCGCTGTCGATGATCCGCCATGCCGAAGCGCGCGGCACGATCCGTCCCGGCGACACCCTGATCGAAGCCACCAGCGGCAATACGGGCATTGCGCTGGCCATGGCTGCAGCGATGATGGGTTACCGGATGGTGCTGATCATGCCGGCCAATTCCAGTGTCGAGCGGGTTCAGACGATGAAGGCCTACGGTGCCGAAGTCATTCTCGTCGACGGCATGGAAGTGGCTCGCGATCTCGCAACGCAGATGGTGGCCGAAGGCAAGGGGCTGGTGCTCGACCAGTTTGCCAATCCGGACAACCCGCTGGCGCACTACGAAACCACCGGCCCGGAAATCTGGCGCGATACCGAAGGTACGATTACCCATTTCGTCTCCAGCATGGGGACCACCGGCACCATCATGGGCACCGGGCGGTACCTGAAGGAGGTCGCGCCGCAGGTCGAGATTGTCGGCGTTCAGCCGTCCGACGGGGCGTCGATTCCCGGCATCCGCAAATGGCCTGCTGAATATGTGCCGGCGATCTGCGACTTCTCGCAGATCGATCGCGTCATGGAGGTCGGTCAGCAGGACGCCGAAGACATGACCCGCCGGCTGGCGCGCGAGGAAGGCATCTTTGCCGGCATTTCGTCGGGTGGTGCGCTCGCGGCGGCCCTGCAGCTGTCCAAGCAGGTAGAGAACGCGGTGATCGTGTCCATTGTCTGCGATCGCGGCGACCGCTACCTGTCGACCGGGGTATTTCCGGCGTGAATCCGCTTGACTGGATCGGCCATGTCGCCGGTGTCTGCACGACGTTCGCGTTCCTCCCTCAGGTGGTCAAGGTGTGGCGGACGCGCTCGGTCGACGACATTTCGCTCGGCATGTACTCGCTGTTCGTTTTCGGCGTCGCATTGTGGCTGCTGTACGGCGTGGTGATCTCGTCGTGGCCATTGATCATTCCGAACTCGATCACCCTGGTGCTTGCCGGTTCGGTGCTGGCGATGAAGCTGCGCTACTCGGTAGGGGCAAAACGATGACGCCGGTCGACCTGCATTGTCATTCGAACATCTCGGACGGCCTGCTGCCGCCGCGCGAGGTCGTGCGCAAGGCGCAGGCCCGCGGTTGCCAGCTGTTTGCGCTGACCGATCATGACGACGTTCGCGGTCTGCCCGATGCGGCCGACGAAGCGGCGCTGCTCGGGATGCAATTCATCAACGGCGTCGAGATTTCGGTCAGTTGGGGCAAGCATACGCTGCATATCGTCGGCCTCGGCTTCGACCGTGATCATCCTGCCATCGTCAACGGACTGGCGAGCGTACGCGCGGGCCGGGCAGAGCGGGGCGAGCGCATGGCCGCGTCGCTGGCGGCGGTCGGCATCGACGGGGTGCTTGAAGGCGCGCGCAAGTACGCCGACAACCCGGAAATGATCAGCCGCACCCACTTTGCCCGGTACCTGGTGGAGGCGGGCAAGGCCAAGGACACACGCAGCGTGTTCAAGAAATTCCTCGTGCGCGGCAAGCCCGGCTACGTCGAGCATGAATGGGCGCGGCTGCACGAGGCCATCGACTGGATTCGCGAGGCCGGCGGCGTTGCCGTGCTGGCGCATCCGGGGCGTTACGAGCTCGGCAACGAAACCCTGCGCGTGCTGTTGACCGAGTATCGCCGACTCGGTGGCGAGGCGATCGAGGTCGTCTCGGGTAGCCATGGCGCTGCCGATGTCGGCCGTTTCTCGCGACTGGCTCAGGAGTTCGGTTTTCTTGCTTCCTGCGGCACCGATTATCACGCGACCGGCGAGGGCGCGCGCGAGCCCGGCCTCAATGCCGACCTGCCTGCCGGCTGCGAGCCGGTCTGGGCGCGCTGGTGGACGCCACCGTCAACGACAAACTTGCCCTGACGATCGGGCGCTCGTCCGCTACAGTCGCAGCAGTACACCAAGAAGCGAATCCATGTCCCAGTTCTTTTCGATCCATGCCGAAACGCCGCAGCCGCGCCTGATCAAGCAGGCGGTCGAGATCATCCGCAAGGGCGGTTTGATCGTCTATCCGACCGACTCCTGTTATGCGCTCGGCTGCGCGCTCGACAACAAGGACGCGCTCGAACGCATCCGCCGTATCCGTCAGTTGAGCGACAAGCACCATTTCACGCTGGCCTGCCACGATCTGTCGCAGCTGGGCAATTACGCCCGCGTCGACAACCGCACCTACCGGATGCTCAAGAGCGCGACGCCGGGCAATTACACCTTCATCCTGCTGGCGACCAAAGAGGTGCCGCGGCGCGTCTGGCACCCGAAAAAGCAGACCGTAGGGCTGCGCGTGCCCGATCATCCGGTGGCACTGGCGCTGCTCGAGGAGCTGGGCGAACCGATGCTGTCGAGCTCGTTGCTGCTGCCGGGCGAAGACGACCCGATGTCCGATGCGTGGGAAATCCGCGACCGGCTCGAACACGATGTCGACCTCGTGATCGAGGGCGGCTACTGCGGCATCGAGCCGACGACGGTCATCGATCTGTCCGAAGGCGCGCCGGTACTGATGCGCGCCGGCAAAGGTCCGCTGGCGCCGTTCGGTCTCGACGCCTGATATGAATCCGACTGGGAAATCAAATGGGTGGTTTTGATCTGAGCAACTTCGTCCAGACGGTCTGCATCTGGGCGATTCCGGTGCTGTTTGCCATCACCGTGCATGAAGCGGCACACGGCTATGTGGCGCGGCATTTTGGTGACGACACGGCGTCGCGACTGGGCCGGATTTCGCTGAACCCGATCCGTCATGTCGACCCGATCGGCACCGTCGCCTTGCCGCTCTTTCTGCTGGCGCTCGGCGGGTTCCTGTTTGGCTGGGCCAAGCCGGTGCCGGTGAACTTCGGCAAGCTGCGCAATCCGAAGCGCGACATGCTCTGGGTGGCCGCGGCCGGGCCGGCATCGAACTTCGTGATGGCGATCGGCTGGGCGCTGCTGATGAAGGCGGCGCTCGGGCTCGAGGGATTCAGTCTGCAGGAGCCGATGTTCCTGATGGGGCAGGCTGGCGTATCGATCAATCTGTCGCTGATGGTGCTGAATCTGCTGCCATTGCCGCCGCTCGATGGCGGCCGCATCCTCGTGTCACTGCTTCCCAACCGTCAGGCCATGTGGCTGTCGCGAATCGAGCCCTATGGCTTTTTCATTCTGATCGCACTGCTGGCGACCAATATGCTCGGCACCATCATGGCGCCGCTGATGCGGCTCGCGGCAATGCCGATCATGTTCATTTTGCACTGATAACCATAAATTCAAGGAATTAGCTCCATGTTCCCCGATCGCGTCCTCTCGGGCATGCGCCCGACCGGCAAGCTGCATCTCGGCCACTATCACGGTGTACTGAAAAACTGGGTCAGATTGCAGAGCGAGCACGAGTGCCTGTTCATGGTCGCCGACTGGCATGCGCTGACGACGGCGTACGACGATGTCAGCGTGATCGAGAAGAGTGTCTGGGACATGGTGATCGACTGGATCGCCGCCGGTGTCGATCCGGCGCAGGCAACGATCTTCATCCAGAGCCGTGTGCCCGAGCATGCCGAACTGCACCTGCTGCTGTCGATGGTGACGCCGCTGTCGTGGCTCGAGCGCGTGCCGACGTACAAGGACCAGATCGAGAAGATGAGCCACAAGGATCTCGGGACCTACGGCTTCCTCGGCTATCCGCTGCTGCAGTCGGCCGACATTCTGCTGTACCGCGGCAATCTGGTGCCGGTGGGCGAGGATCAGGTGCCGCACGTCGAAATCACCCGGGAAATCGCCCGCCGTTTCAATCACGTGTTCGGAAAGGAAGTCGGCTTCGAAGAAAAGGCCGAAGCGGCGATCAAGAAGATCGGCGGCAAGAAAGGCAAGCTGTACGAAGACCTGCGTACACGCTACCAGCGTGACGGCGACGTCGAAGCGCTCGAAGCGGCGCGTGCCTTGCTGGCCGAAACGCAGAATCTGTCGCACGGCGATCGCGAGCGACTGTTCGGCTATCTGGAAGGCGGCGGCAAGATGATTCTGCCCGAGTCGCAGCCGCTGCTGACCGCGGCCAGCCGGATGCCGGGGCTCGACGGGAACAAGATGTCGAAGTCCTATGGCAACACGATCAGCCTGCGCGAGGATGCCGACTCGGTCGCGAAAAAGATCAAGCAGATGCCGACCGATCCGGCGCGCGTTCGCCGCACCGATCCGGGCGATCCGGACAAGTGCCCGGTCTGGCAGCTGCACCAGGTGTACTCGGACGATGCGACCAAGGCCTGGGTGGTCGAAGGCTGCAAGAGCGCCGGCATCGGCTGTATCCAGTGCAAGCAGCCGGTGATCGACGGCGTGCTTGCCGAGCAGGCGCCGATGTTCGAGCGGGCCCAGCCTTATCTCGAAGATCCGACGCTGGTGAAAAAGATTGTTGCCGACGGTTGCGAGCGCGCTCGCGAGCTGGCGCGTGAAACCATGCGCGACGTGCGCGAAGCGATGGGACTGGCCTACAGCTGAGAGGTGTCATGAGCATGCTGATTCGTCCTGCCACGGTTGCCGACGCACATGCGATCCGCGAACTGGTCACCGCTGCGTTCGGCCAGCCGGGAGAAGCCGGGCTGGTTGATGCGCTCCGGGATGCCGGGCGTGCAAGTGTCGAGCTGGTTGCGCAGGCCGATGATCTGATCGTTGGCCACGTGTTGTTCTCGTCTGTATCCGTCGAGGGCGTCGCTGGCGACGTCGCCGGATTGGCGCCGCTGGCGGTTGCCGCCGACTGGCGCCGGCAGGGCGTGGGCAGGGCGCTGATCGAAGCCGGCCTGACTGAGCTCAGGAAACAAGGTGCTGCCGCGGTCGTGGTGCTGGGTGATCCTGCCTACTACGGTCGATTCGGTTGCGTGCCGGCGTCCCGCTTTGGCCTCAGTTGTGAATACGAGGTGCCTGCCGAGTACTTCATGGCACTGGAGCTTTGGCCCGATGCGCTGGCGTTCGGCGCCGGCGTTGTCCGCTATGCGCCGGAGTTTGCCGCGCTGTGACCGCTGGCGATGCGGTACTGGCGCACGTGCTCGGCGAGCCGGTGCATCAGTTGCCGGCCGACCTGTACATTCCGCCGGATGCTTTGCGTGTACTGCTCGAGTCTTTCGAGGGGCCGCTTGATCTGCTGCTGTACCTGATTCGCAAGCAGAATCTGGATATTCTCGACATCCCGCTGGCCGACGTCACCGGGCAGTACATGCAGTATGTCGAAGCCATGCAGACGAGCCGTTTGGAACTGGCTGCAGAATACCTGCTGATGGCAGCGGTGCTGATCGAAATCAAGTCGCGCCTGTTGCTGCCACGGCGCGACGAATACTTCGACGACGGACCCGATCCTGACGTGGATGACCCGCGTGCCGAGCTGGTGCGCCGATTACTGGAGTACGAACAGATCAAGCAGGCCGCCTACGCGCTGTCCGAACAGCCGCTGGCCGGGCGGGACTTTGCATTTGTTGCCGTGCTGTTCGAGCGGGAAATGATCCTGCGCCTGCCGGAGGTGGGGGCTGCGGATCTGCGCGCAGCGTGGCAGGGCATTCTGGCCCGAGCCAAACGCAATCAGCACCACCAGATCACCCCGGATTCGCTGTCGGTACGCGAACAGATGAGTCAGGTATTGCGGCTGCTGCAGGATGGTCGTTTGCATGCATTTGAAACGCTGTTCGATATGACGGCAGGCGTCCCGTTGCTGGTGGTGACCTTTCTGGCCGTGCTCGAGCTGGTCAAGGAAGAGCACATCGTCGTCAGTCAGGACGAGGGCTTCTCGGTGATTTATGTGCGGCTTGCCCGGAGTGCACCGGCGGAGGTCTTGCAATGAGCCCGGACTGTTCGCCCAAACTGGTGCTGGAAGCTGCACTGCTGGTCGCGCAGGAGCCGCTGGCCATGCCGGCGCTGCGCCTGCTGTTTGCCGACGAATTGTCCGGCAAGGACATTGCCGCGCTGCTGGCCGAACTCAAGGGCGATTGGGCGGGACGCGGCGTCGAGCTGGTGCAGTTGGCCTCGGGCTGGCGTTTTCGCAGCCGTGCAGCGGTACAGCCGTATCTGGAGCGGCTCAGTCTGGAGCGTCCGCCACGCTACTCGCGTGCGGTCATGGAAACGCTGGCAATCATTGCCTATCGACAACCGGTCACGCGCGGCGACATCGAGGAAGTGCGCGGTGTCGCAGTGTCCAGCGCCATCATTCAGACGCTGAAGGAGCGCGGCTGGATCGACGTGGTCGGTCACAAGGAGGTGCCTGGCCGCCCCGAGCTGTTGGCGACCAGCAAGTCTTTCCTCGATGACCTTTCCCTGGGATCCTTGTCCGATTTGCCGCCACTGGCCGAAATGTCGTCGCTGGTCGAGCCGGACATCGGCTGAGCCCGGCAGAGGCCGGGCTGTTGGGCTGCATCAAATTCGTCGCGAGCCGGCCTGCCACAGCAGGGCGCACTGCGTTACATTGAGCGGTTACTCGCGAGCACAAAACATGATGAATGAAACGACAGCGGTCGGGATTGGTGCCGTGGCCATGCTGATGGTCTGGAAGTGGGCGGCAGCGGCATTGGCCAAGAAAGGGCTCAAGCGCTGGATCCAGCATGTGGTCGGTGGCGTTGCCGGCGTGCTGGTGCTGGCACTGGTTGTCGGAATACTGGCGCCGGCGCGTCAATTGCCGCCGGTATCGTCTCCGGCCGCGACGGCGAACTGAATTGGCTCCGGCGTGGTATCTATGGCGGGAATGTTTGACGTCGGCGGTCGATTGAAAGAGCGGACACTTTGAATGTGCGCATGATGCCCAATGACATTCCGAAAGAATGGCCGAGGCGTTACAAGTAATCTTTGCCGAAGAATGGTGGTGGTTTGAGTGGCGGATACAGGTGCCGCTACCCAATAGAGTAGCGGTCCCGACCTCCGCAAAAAGATCCCGCCATGAAGCACATCCTTTTTACCGTTTTGCTGACGGGCAGTACGCTGGCCAGTGCCGGCATCGTTTCGTCTGCGACTCCTGATGAAGTTCGCGCGGAAATCCGGCTGACGACAGCACGGACGCTCGAGCAACTTTATCAGCTGCATCCGGATGCAAAACCGCTGATCGCACAAAGTGCCGGTTACGCTGTTTTCGACAACTTGAGTACCACCATCGTGTTTGCAGGGGGTGCGACGGGCCATGGCATGGCGGTCGATCGCCGGAACAGCCATGCGACCTATATGAACATGTACGGCGCGCAACTCGGTCTCGGGCTTGGCGCGCAAAGTTACAAGCAGGTATTCGTGTTCCAGACAACGTCCGCCCTGAACGAGTTCATCCGGACGGGGTGGCAGGTCGGGGTGCAGGCTAATGCTGCCGCCAAGAACGGCAAAGACGGCGCCGCATACTCCGGTGCGGTCAGCATTGCCAAAGGCGTCTGGGTCTACCAGATGACCGAAACGGGTTTGGCGATGGAGGCGACCGTGAGTGGTGTGAAGTACGCCAGGGACAGTGAGTTGAACGCTTCCGGCGTGGCCTCTGCACCCGTTGCTTCGATGGCGAGCGCGCCCGCCAGAGTAGAGGCATCTGCGGCCAAATAGCATCCGGCGCCGGGCCTCGTGGCCAGCCCGGTCCGGCCGCTTTTCGCCCGAGTTCGTGCGGCGATTCAATCCCTCCGTCGGGAGCGAAGTCGGGTTTCACTGGCCAGCCACGCTGGCTAGAAAAGAACTGGTTCGGCCAGCTGAATGCAGAGGCTGCAAACGGCTCTTGTCAGCGGCCGTGCTCACCGCTGCTGCTGTGCACGGTTCGGCTGCGTCCGCTTCCCGCTGGGGCCGGCTTACCAGTTGTTCGATGTCGGCGTGAATTACGGTCGGCAATGGCAATCAAGCCGCGGCAATGCGCGATCAGTGCCGATGGCGACGGCATCATCGGCCTCCGCAGACGCTCGGCGCAGCCAAAGCCATGCAACCCGCCGACGCGGTAAGCCTGCTGGCAAAAAGCCGGCATCTTGGCGCTGGAGATAGCGGGCAATGGCAAAAAATCACCACAAAGCGTAAACGTCTGATTTTATTGATAGGTACTGGGGCGGGTGACGGGAATCGAACCTGCACGAAATCTTGCAGTTGTGCGGGTCGCAGTAAATTAACAGGCCAAATGCTGGCGAGGTTAAGTCCGTCGCCTATTTCTTAATGGAATAGCTCGTTCGTATTTTCTCTCTGCCTTTTTTATTGATGTCTGCGCAGCCTCAAACCTACAATAGGTGGTTTATTAGTAATTGATGACCCGCCAAATTTTTGTTGTGAGTGCACTTAACGAGTTTAGAAAAGTCGTAAAATATTTTATTGGGTGGTGTTTTTCGATTGACTTAGCTCTTGGTGATTTTCGGTCCAATGTAGAATACACTTAGTTTTGTTCTCGGCATTGGTGGCCATTCAAAATGGATTCGATATTGTGGGGTTTTAATTTTTCCGTGCCAAGAGCAAAAAAATTTCTTGCCGGGCTGCGTCGGATCGGAAAATTCTAGTTCTTTTTTGAAATTCCGTTTGTTAGATTCTGATTCGTCGCTAAACCAACTCTTGGCTCCAGTGAAGTGTTGAGCCATCAATTCGTTGTTACGTTTCGTGGGTGCCCCAGTTTCTATCATGCAGAACATGTATTCGTTCAATACCCGTAGGAGTTCGAATATTCTTTCCACTGCATAATAACTGAAAGGCTCGGATTTTAGAGAGTCACTGCAATTGGCTACTAAATTTAGATGCTCGAAACGCCTGCGGGCTGCTGTCAACATTTGTTCCCAATTAACGATCGGGGGGGCTGCGGCTTCAGCTGCCTGCTGAATATCCCCCCATTTCCAAAGGTTGGTCACAGAAATAGTTGAGATCGGTTCCTCAAGTAGGCCTTGAACTACCTGCAACGGACTGTAGTCGAATCCTGCTGCAGCGAAGCTAACAGAATTCGCTAATGTTTCTCCACCGAGCAGGCGTCTAGATGCCTCGCCAAGGCCCAGTTCTGTGACCTCCGTTTTTTGGTAGTGGAAGTAATCATCCGCAACCTGTTGCCGCTGATCTTCCCAAAAAGGGCCAGCTTTGGTTATCCAGTTAAGTACCAAACTTGTCAGGGTCTTGTCGGCCGAGCCGCGTACTGCTTGCTGAAAATTATGGTTTGGGGATACCGGTTGAGTGCAAATGGTTCGAGAGCAAAACAGTCGAGACGTTAATAACGGTGAGCGACAGCGAAGCGCTAACAGTTGCTTCAAATCTTCGATGAAGAACTCTGGCGTCGGATACTGACCTGTAAGCGATAAATCATTCAAAAACCAAGCCATTTTCTACCCCTGGCCGCTGAAGTCGATAGTCCAGCCTGCCAAGGCTGCAAGATCCTTTTCGGACTGATCAAAGAAACCACCGGGCCATTCGCTTAGATTACCATTGCTGCTAATATGAATTGCGACTACGTGAGCGGGATCCTCCGATGTGTTGGGTCTACGATTAAAGAAATATACAGCAGCTTGTTCGGGGGGGGGATTTTTATTGAGAATGGCTAAGCGAACCCCATTCAATACATGATCGCTGTGGGTTTCGACGATGACCTGGACGCCGCTATGAGCCAAGTTAGCGAGGAACTCACCCATTTTGGATTGTCCCATCGGATGCAGGTGTGCCTCCGGGCTATCAATCACCAAAATTTGCCCGGGCTTGGCAAGCAGCCCTGCTACTAGAATCGGAAACGCGTAAGTAATGCCGTATCCAATGTTGGCCGGTCGCCGCCAAGCGTCGGCTTCGTGACTACGAAATTCAAGGCGTACTAAGCTGGTGCCGGCTATGCGCTGAGCGTTAGCCTCGACGCCAGGAAATAGTTCCCCAGCCCACGCATTGAACTGACGCCTTAGCGAAGGTGCAGGTTCGGACGGGTGGCGCCGCAACTCGGCTATTTCCTCATCGAGTTTCTCGGTAAACCACCAAGCGGCGTACTCTCCCATAATACCTGCATCACCCCACAACGGATTCGGTGTGTCTGGTGATGGAAATACATCAGTAGCTCCAGCTCTAACGGCTGAAATGAATATGCAATTTGCTAGGCGGTTAATCAGAGTAATAACAGACGTTGTTGTTTGATGTGGGACGAGAAGTCCTGTCGTGTGTATGGTGCCATCATCAGAATACTCTCCACTCTCACTTTCGGAGGTCCATTTTATATTCTCCAGCGAAAGGGTGTGCCCAATACGGTCTTCACCAGGGCCGAGTGTCCATTTTATGTCCGCTTCTTCAGAGCCTATTCCGAGAGTGAGCTGAGATCCGCCGACTTGCCCAAGCACATCTCCAGGAGTGCCAAGGCGCACCAAGGGGCCATTTAGCGGTAGCTTCGGTCCCCGGGTGCCTTGTCGCAATGCTTGGGCAAGTAGTAGTAATCCTTGGGTTGTAGTCGATTTACCTGCTGCATTGAAACCGGTTAGCAACGTTAGTGGTGCTAGTGGCAAAGTTAATTCATCAAAGCATTTTAAGTTTTTTAGATATAAACGATCAATCACAGAAATACCTCTTCAATTGCATTCCGAGCCATGTCGAAACGAGTATAAACCTGTCTTTTGCTATTGGTTGAGTATGTGATTGAATGGTTGAATGATGGCTCTCCAATTAATCGGCGAGCTGCATCGCGAAGTTCATCGGCATGCTCCTTAATGCTTTGTACATCAAAGTCGGCGAGCAATACCGAGAATACGTCAAATAAGGCTATGTTCAGCACCGAGCGAGAATTAAACTCGCTGTTTCCCGCTAATGATTTACGGAAAGCGTGCCCTTTAAATAGCCATTTATTTGCTTGCATCGAGTGTGTGAATTTGATACTCAATTGGTCAAGCTCGTCGGCATTTTCATTCATGTGCTTTAGAGCTCTTGCGAGGAATTCATCCATGTCCCCATTTCTGTAGCTGCTCTCACCTAAAAGATAAAAGGCGCAGAATCGATTAATCGCTTCACGATCTCTCATTGTTTTTGGTTGCAAAGAGCGACCACTAGTAGATAGAAATTCTGGGCTGCCGGCCGCATTTTTTAGCCACTGAGTCGCAGGGCCATTAAACAAACAGTTGCGCATTTGCTGGCGTGTGAGTGGGGAGCCACTATTTACGCGCTCAAAAATGTCTAGCTTTGCTCGCTCTGGTGCCTTTACGTCGAGAATGTACAAAGTCAATTGGGTGTCTTCGATACGCTCTTGTAACTGAATTGGAAGGTCATCGAATTTTTTGCCGTCAAGCGGGTGATGCGGCTGGTCCTCTCCCGTCTTTAATACTAAGGCAAAGTCGCCATTTAGGAAGCGATGAAAAGAGGTTAGGCGCTGTAACCCATCAACCACTGCGATACGACCATCCGGAGACTCTGCAACATAGAAGACAGGGAGCGGTATTCGCATAATGCAGGATTCGATAAGGCGAGATTGATTTGTTACGGGCCACACAAAATCTCGTTGAAACTCAGGGTCAAGCTGGTACCGTTTTGCATTGATTCTCTTTACCACTTCCACAACTGTACGTTGTTCACTACGTACGAAAACTGCGTCAAGCGGATAGTCACTACCCCAACCAGTCGGCTGAGATGTGTCGATACCCTCGGGCTCGTTTTCCGGCAGGGAAAAATCGGAGTTATCAGTATTAATGCTCATAGTCGCTTGCGAAGTAAATCTTTCGAGATTAGGCCTGTGCGCTAGTACGCTTTATTGAGATCTGGCCGGATAAAATTTGAAACCTTTGCATGTCAATTCTATGGATATAATTTAATATATCAAAGAATTTAATCAATAGTTGAAATTTATAAATCATTTTAACACTGGACTCAGTAGTCTACTTGCTATGGAACAGAGAAAATTGCCTTAGATGCTCCCGAGACTGCCTAAGGTAGGGGGCAAGGGGCTGGCTACTGGACACGCTTGCGCTTGACCTTAGCATGTAAAGCTCCTCTTGGCCCGCTTCAAGACAACAAGTAAACCCTATGTTTCTTGGTGGCTACGACTGCTTGGGATTATCTATGTTGGGCGTCTCTAGCCTACGCCATGTCAAGTAATCGAATGTCGCTGAGCTGTGGGCTTCAGCATCTCCGGTGACATGGGCTTGGAATCAGGATTTTTCGGTCTTGCCCGGCGTGTCGTGCCACTGCCTGAAGCCTGCAGGCCACCGATTTCATGCTGATGGGGGCGTCCGGGGTTAGTGCCGACCGCGCTCAGGTATTTGGCGGCAACACCTTCGAAGGAGTCACTGATTCGGTGGCAGAACATGGCAGGGGGCTCAGGCCGTTGGCATCAAGTTGGGCCGAGCCGGTGTCCGACTTCAGCCAGTCGCACAAGAGATCAAATACGCTTTCGGCATATTCAGGTTGAAACTTACGTGTTGCGCATTCCCAGATTACCAGCACCCGCCAGCCTTTCTCAATAAGCAAGCGCTGTTGTTTGGAATCCCGGACACAGTTGGCTGTTATTTTGGATGCCCAGAAGTCGGTGCGGGTCCCGGGAAGGCGGAAGTACTTGCAGCCTTGGTGGCCGTGCCAAAAGCAGCCATGCACGAACAGCACGGCCTTGTATCGGGGGAAAACCAGATCCGGTTTGCCGGGCAGGTCGGGCGCATGCAGCCGATAACGGAAGCCCCGCGCGTGCAGGGCCTTGCGGATCAACATCTCGGGCTTGGTGTCCTTGCCCCGGATGCCGGACATCATCCGGCTGCGGGTAGCCTGATCGATGATGTCCGTCATGATGCTTGGTGCTAGAGCGGCAGCTCCGGCTGCAGGTCGTTCACCAGAAACTGGTGCATCAGCCGGGCCGTGTGCGCCATGACGTCCACCACGACCGAGTTGCCGAACTGCTTGTAGGCGCGGGTATCCGAGACCGGAATGCGGAAAGTGTCGTCGAAGCCCATGAGGCGGGCGCATTCACGCGGCGTCAGCCGGCGCGGGTTCTTGCCTTCGCCCTGATACACCAGGATCTCCGAACCGTCCTTGTAGTACCGGGCGGAGAGGGTGCGGGTCACGCTGTCCGGGCCGACCAGTCCGAAACCGAAGCCATTGCCCTTGGCGCGGTGCTTTTCGGCATAGCCTTGCAGGTAGGCCCAGAGTTTGGGCGTGAGCGTGTACTTGTCGAGCACCTTGCCGCTGGCGTGATCGAAAAAGCGGTCGCCATCCCAAGGCAGCACCGGCTCGCTGCCGTCGGTCTTGTGCAGGATGTCCTTGAGGGTCGTCGAACCCTTGGGCGGCAGGGGGATGGCATCCCATGCGAACGCGACCGGCTCGCGGAAGCCGACAATCAGGATCCGCTCGCGGTGTTGTGGCGTGAAATGGGCGCCGTCGATGACGCGATAGTGGATGTGATAGCCGAGCTCCTCGGTGAGCGTCCTGCGGATGACGTCAAACGTCCGGCCTTTGTCGTGTGACAGCAGGTTCTTGACGTTCTCGAGCAGGAAGGCCCGTGGTTGCTTGTCCTTGATGATGCGCGCCACATCGAAGAACAACGTGCCCTGCGTTTCGTCCTCGAATCCGTGGGCTCGGCCGAGTGCATTCTTCTTCGATACGCCGGCGATGGAAAACGGCTGGCATGGAAAACCGGCCAGCAGTACATCGTGGTTCGGAATGTCCCCGGTGGTCACCTGGGTGATGTCACCGTTCAGTTCGTGCCCATCGCCGCGGTAGTTCTCGGCGTAGGTCTTCTGGGCGTAGCTGTCCCATTCGCTGGTGAACACACAACGGCCGCCGATCTGCTCGAAGGCCTGCCGGATGCCGCCGATGCCGGCAAACAGGTCGATGAAGCGGAAATCCGATGTGTCGTCATCCTCGAACGGCAACACCGGGGGCAGCAGCTGCTTGAGTGCGTGCTTCACGTACCTGGGCGGTTCGCTCTCGCCGTTTTCCCAGCGACGGATGGTGCGGACATCGGCATCCAGCGCCTTGGCCAGTTCGGCCTGGGATTTCTGCTTGCGCAGGATCCGGAGCATGGCCTGGATACTGTCGAGGTCGGGAGCATTCATGAGTCGGTTCTCTGGGTATAAAAGCGGACATTTCGTCCTTGTTTTTTACCGAATTTTACTGGTGAACGAACGTTCTTGCCAAGGTTTCAGGTGGTAGTATGAGCATAGGGCGATGTAGCTGCCCCTTGGGCGGTGCAACGGGTTCTGTTTTCCGACTTCTCTTGCCCGTCCTTGCACGGTCTTGGCTACATACGTAGCGCACCATTTTCGTGTGCAGGTGAGGCGGAAGCTCAAAGGGCTCAGCGAGGATGAGGGGGGCTTCACATGATCCAAGAGGGGGTAAATCCACGGATGGGTTGGGGCACAAAAACTCATAGTGCCCCTTGATTTTTATCCGCATTAGTGTAATTTTTGTAAGTTTTGTAAGTCGAGCTTTCTCTGGCTGGTTATTGGTCACGGTAAATGCTGCACTGTGCGTTGATGATCGACATGGGGCCTGAAGGTGTCGACACACTACCCTGAAAATAGGGTGAAATAATAAATTCAGAGTTTAAATGATGTCGCAAATTTTTTTGGATGATGCTCGAAAGATTGAAGAGCGAGTAACACCAGACTCATTGGATGTGACCATTACGTCGCCGCCATACTTCGACATGAAGGATTATGGTCATTCTGGGCAGATTGGATTTGGTCAGAGTTACGATCAGTATATGGATGATCTGAAAAAAGTATTCCGAGGTGTGTTTCAGGCAACAAAAAATACTGGTTCGTTATGGGTTGTTATCGATTCGTTTAGGCGCGACGGGGTTGTTGTTCCGTTGCCATTTGATTTCGCAAAGGCAATTGGTTCAATAGGCTGGAAGCTGCAAGATGTAATTATCTGGAAAAAGGATAAAACTGTTCCTTGGAGCAGAAAGGGCGCAACAAGAAAAATATTTGAGTACGTGCTTTTTTTCTCCAAAAGTGAAGAATATAAGTATTACTCGGAACGGGCCCGAGAAACGAGGGATTTAAAAGAGTGGTGGGTTCGTTATCCCGAACGGTATAGTCCATATGGGAAAAGTCTTGAGGAAATTTGGGAATTCAGTATTCCAACCCAGGGTGCGTGGGGTGAGGGGTATATACGTCATTTTTGTCCGCTCCCCGAAGATTTGGTTCGTCGGATAATAACGTTAACGACGGATGAAGGAGATTTGGTTTTTGATCCATTCTCCGGATCTGGAACTGTGCCAGCGCAAGCAGCATTCATGGCTAGGAATTATTTGGGCTTCGAGTTGAACGAAGGTTACGTGAAGATGTTTGAGACGTACTTGAATGCCAACTCTAGCACTCGATTGAATGAATATTTCAAGTCGAAATCCTCCATGGGGGAGGATGAGTTCAAAGAGACAATTACCAACCTTCGTATACTGAAATATCCAAGGGTAATTGCAAAAAAGCTGAAATCCATGGGCATTGACGTGTCTCGAATTTTTGTAGAGCGTCTAGATGTGCCTTTGGGCGGACGGCACGAGATTGCAGCCGCAAAATATGTGTTTTTGACGAGTAATGCGGTGTCATCGGAGCATTTGCTTGGGGCTATTAAAGAAGTTACAAGCATTCCACCGTTGTCAAAATTTGGGATTGCTGCAAACGTTGAGCACATGACCAACGAAGAAGTTTTTTTTGCGAAATTACCAAGTTCTGATTTGTATATTTATACGGCGGCAAATACTCATAAACATAAAGAGTCGAGGCTGGGGCTTAAGTATGGGCGTAGTGATTTTATTTTTAGCTCAATTGCAATAAATATAAACGAAGAAATGTACAGGAGCAATCAATAAACATGGCTGCAAGGACCGGGGTGCGTAGCGCAAGAAAAAGGATGTCGCCAGAAGATCGGGCGAATGCAAAAAAGAAAAGAGACGAGACTCGATTTCGCAACTCTGCAAAAGAGATTTTTGCAAAATCTGGATTTGTTTCGATTTCTTCTGAGGGGAGGGAGTTTAAATTCTCAACCCCCAATGGGGATAGAACCGGCGAGCTGGACGGCATTTTTGTATATGAAAATGTCTTAATTTTGCTGGAAGACACTTGCGCCGCTACGCCTGGGCCGCACCTCAACAAAAAGCTAATGTTTTTTGAACTTGCGCTTAAAAATCCAGCAAGATTTGTGAGTTGCCTTCGTGATGTGTTTCCTGAGTTTGAAAGGTATTTCAGTGCAAGGGCATATCAAGAAGAAGATTTTGTTTTAAGATTTGTATACTTCAGCATGTATTCAGTGGATTCTGAGTATGTGGAGGCTGCAGCTCGTGCTGAAGTTAGGGTTGTTGAGCGAGCGCTGACTAATTATTTTAGTGCGCTTGTAAAGAACATTGCAGCGTCTGCAAAGTATGAAATATTCAAATTTTTGGATATTCCATATTCGGAAATTGGAGAGGAAAAATTAAGGGGTGGCAATTCAGATTATCCGAGTAGATATAATGGATTCTTGTTGCCGGAGGCAAATAGTAGTTATCCGGAAGGGTATAAAATAGTTTCGTTTTATGCGGATCCGGCATCGTTGCTTAAAAAAAGCTTCGTATTGAGAAAGAATGGGTGGCTTGCGCCCAATTTGTCTTATCAGAGAATTCTCGATGTTTCGAAGATTAGGCTGATGAGGCGTTATTTGACGGAAGATAAGCGGGTATTCCTTGGTAATATTATTGCAACCCTTCCTTCTTCGACCAAAATCGGTAAGCTTTCAACCGCAGATCAGCTTTCGCTGGATGACCAGCGGACGGTGAAAGCAGTGAAAATTACGTTGCCAGATGAGTATAACGTAATTGGATTGGTAGATGGGCAGCATCGAGTTTATTCGTATCATGAAGGAAACGATGCGTTCGAGAAAGAAATAAATCGATTGCGAACTAAGCAGAATTTGCTCGTTACCGGAATTATATACCCAGAGTACGTGTCGGACGAGGAGAGAACCTTGTTTGAGGCAAAATTGTTTTTGGAAATAAATAGCCGACAAACCAAGGTTAAGTCTGCGTTGACTCAGGAGATTGAGCTGATTGTCAATCCTTTCTCCACGACGGCAATTGCTAAGGCTGTGTTAGTTCGACTTGCAAAAAAAGGAGCGCTCAAGGATAGGTTGGAAGAGCACGTATTTGATGATGTGAAGAAGCTGAAGGTGTCTTCCATTATCGGTTACGGCTTGAAGCCCCTAGTCAAAAAGGAAGGCGGGGATTCGTTGTTTGATCTGTGGGGCGAAGATAGGAAAAAGGTTGATATTTTTACAGAGCGCAATAGGGAGCATCTCGAGGAGTTTGTGGATTTTTGTGCTTCGGAGATCAATGACTTATTGATCTCGGTGAAAGTTTCATGCTCGGATGCTTGGTATATTGGCCACGATAAGAAGCTTCTGACTCCGACATCAATAAATGGATTTCTCAAGTGCTTGCGCCTTATTATTGAGAAAAGAAACGTGCGCGGAATTGAGGAATACAAAAAAAGATTGGCCAATATTGGTGATTTCGATTTTTCAACGTACAAGTCGAGTCATTGGAATCAGCTGGGCACTGACTTGTATGCAAATTATTTTGCAAGCTGATTCAGCTTCGACTTTCTGGGTTCGCTAGTCTATTAGGATTTTGGTGAAATCCTCGTTGTAGATCTGGGCGGTATGGTGCTCGGCCTAATTTCACGATGCGATCTGGGTGCCGATGCTGGCGAGGCCTTATCGGTGCCGTCGCAGGTCGCGCACGGGGCGCTCGTGTATTTGGCCCGCCAACCGGGTGAGGTCGCCGAAGCGCTGGCGCTGGTTGTGGAGCATGGCGGCACGCTGGTCAAGCCGGCCACGGAAATCGCATGGGGTGTTGCTGGCTACTTCCGCGATCCGGACGAGCATCTGCTTGAGGTTTGCTACGAGGATGGCTGGAAGATCGACGAAGCAGCGCGCTTGCTGGTCTGAGCGTTTGGGACGGGCGGCTGGAGCGGACGAGGGCCGCTCCAGTTGTTTGGAGCAATATGCTCAACTGCTGTCCGCGACAAGTGCATTTCGGCCAAACGTTGCATTTGCCTTCAAGCCTGCCTGTGGAGATGCGTCTGGAAGCCAGCGACCGTAAACCCTGGCGATCATGGTCCAGTCGGCATGCCCCATCTGTGCCGCAACCCACATCGGCGCCTCACCGGCGCTGAGCATCATGCTGGCGTAGGTATGGCGGGTTTGGTAGGGGCGGCGATATCGGACTCCCGCGCGTTCGAGCGCTGGCAGCCAGATCGACTTCCGGATGCCATTCGGCCCTTTCCAGGGTTGGTTCGAATACGGGTTAAGCCAGATTAGACCGCTCGGGTGCTCAAGCGTATGCACTTTCTGCGCCTCCAGTGCCTGAAGCGCCATGGGAAGCAGCTTGACCTCGCGCGCACCTGCGCGCGTTTTCGGTGTTTCAGGCTCCTTCGCATGGGCGGTCTTCGCCTTGTTGATCATGACTACGCTTCGTATCCAGTCGATGTCCTTCCACTCCAGTGCAATTAGCTCGCTGGTCCGCAGGCCAGTCCAGAATGCAAACTGCACCAGATTCCGGGCCGCACCTTCCAGATTGGCAAGTACCGAAGCCTGTTCGCTCGGCGAAAGCGGATCGACGTCGTCAACTCGTCGAGGCGCCGTTTTGCGGCGATAGGTCCAATCGTGGAGCGGGTTGCTTTCGATCATCTCGTCGTCGACAGCATCGTTCAGGGCAATCCGTAGCGGGCTGAGCATGTTGGCGATCCGCTTGTTGCCGGCCGTCAGCGTATTGCACCAGTTACGGATTACCGGCCGCTTCAAGTCACTCAAGCGCATTGAACCGAACGCCGGAATCAGATGATTGAAGATGGTCATCCGGTAGTCATGCAGCGTACTTGCTTTGAGCGTCAACGATTGCTGATCAAACCAAGCGCAAAGATAGTCTTCCACCGTTTCGACTTGGCCGAGACGTTCCGCAAACATGCGTGCCCGAGCGGAATCGGGAAAAGTCACCGTGTAGTCGAAAGTGCCCAAGGCGATCGCCTCGAGCACTGCGGCGCGGTGCTGCGCGACCCGCTTCAGATTAGCGGGGGTGGGCTGAAGCTTGATCCGCTCACGACAGCGGACGCCTCGATAGGAGAAGGTGATTTCGATCGACGTTTCACTGACTGCGTTGACGCCCGGCCACTTTCCGCCCATTGGTTGTAACCCTCTATATCGATCAAAATTCGCCCATCGGGGGCTTTTATCCAGACCTGCGCCATCAGCCATACACCGTTGTGGATCTTCGATCTGATGGCGTACTCGGTGTACCCGGACTCTTTCGAAAACTGCCGTATCGTCTTGAATCTGATGGTCGTCATACACCGTTCCTCGAAGAGAGCGCCGGACGCCATTGCCATACCTCGCAGGTAGCAGTTTTCAGTTCGCGAGCGATTTGATGGTCGCGTCGGCGATTGCGCAGGACTTCAAGTTCAGAACCCCGAGCGCGAATGATGACCAGATCATGCGTGTGCAGGCGTGCGGGTGATGCCGACAACAGTGCGTTCGCTCGCCATGGCGTATTCGCCAGCCGTGCGGCTTCTGCATGGGCGTTCATGGCGCACTCTCGGCGCCGATGGTGTTGATGAGATCCATGACGATCGTCCAGATACCCAGCAGGCTGAAGATCGTGATGGCCGCGGTGATCTTGTCGAGCGGGTGGGGCAGGTTGCTGCACGCGGCACAGATTGTCAGGGCGAGGGCGAGGCATGCCGCGGTGACGATGATTTGAAGGGCGAAGGTCATGCTGCCGCCCTCATGTGCTCGCCATCGTTTCCTCTGGCCGTCTCGACGTGTTTCAAGACATAGAAGCGAGTGTCGATGCCGTTAGAGATCCGGTAGCCGGCTGCAAGGATGGGATTCATCAGCTCGACTACCAATCCGTCGCCAACCATCAAAGCGTAGATAGTGGCGTTGCGGGGTGTAGGAGGTTGTTGCTCTGAGTGGCCGTAAGTTCGGATGGATTGCACGTTGCAGACCTTTCCGGGGGATTTACCGGATTGATGCGCAGCGGGCCATGTCATTTGCACGCCTCCCCGAGGCCTACTGCGCTAGGTGGCGTGTAATAAATATACCCACAAGGTATACATAAAATCAATACCCATCAGGTATCTTTTGTGGGCATGAAAAAGCCGCCTGAAAAAGCGGCTTGTTTGGCTTATGAAGTGCGCTTGCTGCGCAGTTACTTCTCGTTTGCGAGGTGATCGGCTGTGGAGACGAGGAGAGACAAGGATTGGTCGCTGAGAGCTCCACTAGCACTTGCTACTGCTATTTTCTCCATCAGGAGGAGTGCTTTGGGTGGGACCTGAACCCATAGATCTTCTGATATGCCGGGTAAGCGCAGCGTTTGAGCTTGTTTGTTCTGGAGCGTGCTGAGTGCACCATCGGCAGCATTAAGCCCGTCATGGCGAGCGTCCATCCACCCGTGAGGTTTCTGCGCGGCGGTTTCTGCGTCCCGTGCGATCTTGTCACCGATGTTCTTAACCGGTGTTTTGCCAATGTAGTTACTCAGCAGGGCATAGCTGATGTTCATCAGCTTTGCGAGCTGTGGGCGCCCGCCCACCTCTTGCGCAAGCAGGCGCAAATTGGCTAGGCGAATTGCGTAGATATCCATCTAGCCATTTTCATAACGTTGACGCCCCGCGTAAATGACCTGCCGGGTACATTTGTGTTGCAGAAAAATATACCTGTGAGGTATATTTTGAGTGTGAGTTTGAGGACGCCCAGCTTGTAACCGACAGCCATCCGGGCTGTAGCCTCGTCTTGAAATACTTCGATTTAGGTTCCACCGCCACAGCGTGCCCCGCTATGGCCTTTGCCGGTCGCGCCGGCTTTTTTCTTCCTGCTGCACTGCCATTTTCGGCACGGCAGCGCGCCTTCACACCATTTTCCAAGGAGAGCGCCTTATGAAACAGGCTTATCGCCACGTTGTCGTTGCCGGGCAGGTGCTGGCCAAAAGCCATCACAACGGGATCGTGGGGCTGGCTGCGGTGATGCACAAGAACGCGACCATCCTGACCAACAAGCTCAACCCCAATAACGACGCCAACCAGCTGACGTTGACCGAGGCCGCCGAAATCACCGACCGGATGCAGAGTCCGGTGATTGCCGATGCGCTGGCGTCGCTGTGCGGTTACGTGACGGTGCCACTGCCGGAAGCACACCGCTCGCTGCGCGAACTGTCGCGCGAGTTCTGTCTGCTGGCAAAGGAGTGTGGCGACACCGGTGGCGAGATTGCCCGCGCCGAAGCACCCGACAGCGAGTGGGGCGAGCAGTTGAGCCCGGCCGAGCGCAAACGGATCGAGCAGCATCTGCGTCGTCTGTTGACCGTGGGTGCCGGCATGTTGTTGCAGGTGGGCTGAGGGAGAGGGCGATGATTGCGGTAACGCATGTCGAGGCCCGGGCGCTGAAGCGCTGCTCGGATCTGGCGAAGCGGGTGTATGTATCTGGTTTGTTGCGGTTGGTGGATCTGCGCGACGCGCACGTCACCGGGCCGCGCCAGTCGATGTTGAACCAGCTGGCATCACTAGTGGGGCCGGTCCCGGCCTTGGGTCGGCCACTGGTCTACGAGGAGCTGCGGGCGGTACTGGCCGAACTGCTCAATGCCGGGGTGATCGAGAGCCGTGGCGATCTGCGGGTCTTCGACGTGGTGCTGTTGCCTCGGACAAGGTGGGCCGCATGAGCGTACTGATCTCCGACGCCGAACGGGCCGCGCTCGAATACCTCGATCCGTTCGATTTCAAACTGTACGTACTGGGCCTGCGCTGGCACATGGACTACCAGTCCGGCATCGTCGGTCGTGCTCGCGGTATCTCGTACCAGAGCCTCTCCGAGGCGGTCGAGAGCCATCCGGAAGCCTGCAGCAGGGCCAAGGCGGTCAAACCCACCGAGAAACGCCTGCGCTGTGCGCTCGAACGCTTCGAACGGCTGGGTCTGGTGGTGCGCAAGCATGACCCGAAACACCTCGTTTTTTCACTCCCGTTGGCGACCCTGGCCGACGTGCGTCCGAAATCCGGGGGGCAGATGAAGGGCAGGGATGAAGGGCGGGCTGCAAGCCGCGCCAGTGCTGGGGTTCCGACTAGTGAGGGGCAGACCCGAATTGCCCATGAGCGGCACACATCAGAGGTCGGGTTTTTACTCTCCGAATCATCATCATCTGTGGAATCAACTACGGGGGCAGATGGTGCCGTTGCCGACGAGATGATGCCGGTCGAAGAGGGCAACGAAACCCTGACTGCACTGGCGACAGTATTGCGCGACTCAGGCATTCCGGTGTCACCACGTCATGCCCAGCTGCGTAGCTGGGCCAGTGCGGCGGTCTCGGTCGACGAACTCCGGTCGGCAGTGGCGACAGCACGCAAGTACAAGCCGACGCCGGAGGCGCTGCCGCTGGCCTATCTGGCCAAGGTGCTGCAGACGGCACGCTCATCGAACGTCGTGCCGCTGACCTCTGCCGGTCCGGCCGGCAAACCGTGGTTCGAGTCCTGGTCCGGCATTCAGGCCAAGGGAGAGGCCTTCGGGTTGTTCGAGCGGGACTTCGCCCAACCGCAGCTGTTCCGCGAAGCGGTGCTGCAGGCCGCCGGTGTCGGCCGGCAGGCGCAGCGGGTCGCCCACGTCGATGCGGGAGGGCGCTGATGGCCCGCAATCCGTGGTTGCGCCCGGCTGGTGCCGACGGCTTCGTGGCCGTGCGCGTGCTGTGGGAACGGTTCGCCGCAGTGTATGGCGCCAAATGGCGCACTCAGTTTCCGGACGAGGCCTCACAGGTGGTGTGGGGCGAATCGGCTGCCGCGCTGTTCTACGCCCGCGGCATCCAGTACCGGATGCTTAAGCCGGTGCTCGACCGGTTGCTTGCTACGGTCCGGGCCGACTCGGTTCCGCCTTCACTGGCCGAACTGGCTGACATGGTGTTGCCGGCGATCGACTTCGCTGCCGCCTTCGACGAGGCGAGGGTACAGGCACCGCTTGTTCAGTTCGGCAGTGCAGTGTGGAGCCAGCCGGCGATCTACTGGGCGGCGCGGGACTTTGGCCTGAGCCGGATCGCTTCAGCGCGCTGGGGCCGCAGCAAGGGAGACTGGATACGGCTGCTGTCGAAGAGACTGGCAACCCCGTGCCCGGCGGTACCGGCGAACGTACCGCCACCGGAATACAAGCGCGGCAATACCGCCGTCGCCGCCGCCTCGGTGGCACAACTGAAGGAAATGCTGGCTGCAAAAGCGGCCTGAGCAGAACACAACAAAGCCCGGCAACGATCGGGCCAGGTGGTCTCCGGGGCAATATCGGAGGGAATGATGGTTGAAAAAATGCTGGATGGTCCGGCCGCGATCAAAACGCTGGAGAACTGGGCCCGGTGGTCGCAGTCCGTGCCAAGCAGGGGGTACGCGGCGTGCTCGTACATGACGCCGGAAGAAAAGATCCAGGCTGGTGCGACCTCACGGCCGAACTCGGTCGATGAAGCTGTAGCGATCCGCGTAGATGCCGTTGTGGTCGGCTTGCCTGAGTCGACCCGGAATCTGCTGCGCAGGCACTATCTGCTGCGCGACAATCCGAAGTGGATCTGCCGACGACTGCGTTTGGCGCTCGTTGACTATCCGGAGCATGTCGCGCGTGCAGAAGAAGTATTCCGGATGCGATGGAATTATTTGTTGTCGACTCCAACCAAGGCCATCCGCTATCTTTCGCTCAACAATTCGACAACGCTTCGGCGCGACTCTACCCGGGAAAGGGTGTTTTCGCTCGCCTAGCAGAAACGAATCCCCAGACCCCGCCGCAGCGATGCGCGGGGTTTTTGCTTTTCCGGGTCGATGCGCCGACCAACCCCAGCCCGCCATCGTGCGGGCTTTGTCATTTCCGGAAGAGCCCCATGCAAACCTACTACCGGCTGATCCACGCAGACGGCCGCATCGTGATCGACAACGTCGTGCCGGTCGACGCGGACGTGATTGCCGAATGCGACGCCTACAGCTGGCTGGAGGCGAGCAAGCAATTGCCCGATCTCGACTGATGTCGTTCCTGAAACTGGATTTCGACTTCGGTGCCGTCGAGCGACAATTGACGGAGCTGGGCAGGAAGCAACTGCCATTCGCCACGGCCAAGTCGCTGACGCAGGCCGCGCAATCGGTGCAGCAGCAGGTCAGGGCGGACATGCCCAAGCGGTTCACGATCAGCCGCAAGTGGGTGATCAACGGCATTCGGATCGAGCCGGCCCGCAAGAACCGGCTTTCGGCCCAGGTCTACAGCCGCGACAAGTTCATGGGCCGGCAGGAATACGGCGGCAAGAAACGCAGCCGGGACACTCAGGTCTGGCGCTGGAAAGGCAAGCTGGCCATTCCGACCGACGAAGCGCGCGGCGGCAAGCCGCACGGCGTCGTGCCGAAGAAGAACTGGCCAGAGAACCTCGCCGGCGCGCTGTTCCAGATCCGTACCCGCGACGGACTCGAGCTGCTGTGCCTGCGCCGTCGCGGCCAGGTGCAGGTGATGTACGTGCTCGAGGACGAAGTTACCGTCGATGCGCGCCTGAAGCTGCGAGAGACCGGCGACCGGATCGCCAAGGTCGCCTTTCCGAAGCTGTTCGGCGCCAATATGGCACGGGCGATCGCACAATCACGGCGACAGGCAACCGGGCGATGATGCAGCCACCGTTTATGCCCGGAGGTCCATCACCTCTCGGACCGCGTTGCGGTGCTGGCGTAGCGCCGGCATGAACTCGCGGATCGGCATCGGCCGGCCGAAGTAGTAGCCCTGCAGGTAGCGTACCCGCAAGGCCCGCAGGTAGTCGCGCTGGGCGGCGGTTTCGACGCCTTCGGCCACCAGGTCGATGTCGAGCTTGGTCGCCAGCGCGACCAGCGTGTCGAGCAGGTGGGCCGACAATGTGTCGGCGCCGATGCGCTTGACGAAGCTCTGGTCGATTTTCAGCGCGTCGACGGTGAAGCGCTGCAGGTAGTTGAGGCTGGCATGGCCGATACCGAAGTCGTCGATCGCCACCTTGACGCCGAGGGAGCTTAGTTGTTGGAACAGCAGGTCGGACGCTTCGGTCGGTTCGATCAGTTCGCGCTCGGTCAGCTCCAGCCACAGTTCGATGCTGCCGGACGGGAAGGCTGCAAGGAAGTTGCGGCAGTCCTCGAGCAGCTGCGGGTCGCTACAGTGGGCGGCGCTGATGTTGAAGCCGATATGGCAGTGCGGCGGCAGCTCGGCGGCGTGCGGTGCCAGCACCTCGGCGACCTGCTGCATCAGGTCGCGGGTCATTGGCAGGATCTGACCGGTCTGCTCGGCCATCGGGATGAACAGGTCGGGGCGGATCAGTCCCTCGCCGGGCAAGTGCCAGCGCATCAGGACTTCGGCACCGATCCAGTGACCGTCTCCGGCCCGCACAATCGGCTGCAGGAAGGGCTCGAACTGCCGTGCTTCGAGCGCGCGCCGCAGGATGGCCCGCGGTGAACCGGGCCGGCCCAGCAGGCGATAGCAGGCCAGTCCGGCCAGCAGGCCGACAATGACGGTCAGGATCAGTAGCGGCAGATTGTAGTTGAGCAGGTACTTCTGGATCGATCCGGCAGGCGAACCGCTGATGATCGTATACGGATGGCGGCTGGAGGTTCGCTTGGCAAACGCATCGTCGAGCGCCGGGATCGGTTTGTTGCTGATGTGACCGTCCAGACCCATGTGCAGATCGCCGACCTCGAAATACAGTTGGCCATCCTGAGCTGCCAACTGCATCGCCGAATGCAGGTAGCGACCGTCGATGATCGCAATCACGGCGCCGCCGGGAACCGGGTGCCGGGTGGCGAGTACGGGGACATTCGGCGAAGTGACGAGGTTGGGCATCAGCAGAAGCTGGCCGTCGATGAACCGGGACTGCGTCAGGTCAAAGCGGGTCGCGCCAAGCAGCGAAGTGCAATACAGCTGGGAGCCCTTGGTCAGTGCGACGGACCGGACGTAGGTGATCGTCGCAACGGGCCATTGCAGTGCGCGCTGGGTGTTCTTGTCACAGGGCTGGCCGACCAGCATTTGCACGGAGCTGGCTGCCAGTTTGCCGTTGTCCAGTACCTGGTCCAGCCGCTTGATTGCGTGCGCGGCAGACTTTTCGGCTTGCTGCTGTAGTTGCCAGTGCGCCTGAACGATGCCGATGCCGATGCCTAGCAGCGGCAGCGACAGCGCCACCAAGGCCGAGATGAGTACGCGAGACCGGACGCGGCTCGGCCCTGCTTCGGGGAATCTGCTGCCGGCGTCGTTGGCGTTACGTTGTAGCAGCGAGGCGAAGCGTCTGGGCATGAGCGTGGGTAGAACAGCAAGTTGCTGCCGGCGAATATCAGTCGTTGCTGAATTCTAGGTCGTCGCCGGAAATGTGCATCGGCAGCATTTCGCATGGGGTGCGGGGAGACGGCGCAGTCCAGGCTCTGCGCCTTTGCCATTGAAGGCTCCGTTCGATGGTGGCCGGGGGCAATCGGTCACACTCGGGAGACAGACCGGCCGCCATCGACAGGAGTACCGACCAGACTGGGCCGGAGCGGAATGAAGGTCAATCAGAATTTCCTGATGTGATGTGAATTCGTCCGGTGCTTTGGGCATTCGGGTCCTTCCGGACGGGGTGGCCCGCACGGGTATCGCGGCCCCGATGGTCTGCAGCGGTCCGGTTTTCCGGAATTGCTTAACACTTAACAACTTAACAGGGCTTTACCGATAGCTCCGGTCAATGAGGTGCTGCATGGAAGCCCTGACGAAATCCGCCTTCGCCAAGCTGCGGGGGTACAGCCGCGCCTATGTGACGCAGCTGGGCAATGCCGGGCGACTGGTGCTCGACGACGAAGGCCTGGTGCTGGTGGCCGAGACCGACCGGCTGATCGCGGCGACGGCCGATCCGTCACGGGCCAGACGCAAGGCGGCCCCACGCAAGGCCTGGCACGACCCCTTGGCCGACTCCGGCTTGCCCGACTTCCAGACGGTACGCACCCAGAACGAGATCAAGCGCGGCGTGCAGCTCGACATCGAGATCGCCGAAGCCCTCAAGCAACTGGTGGCGGCCGACGAGATTGCATTGGCGGTCGCCGACATTGCCGGCGCCGTGCGTGCCGCGCTCGAGCGCCTGCCTGACCGGCTGTCGATGCCGATCGCGGCCGAGACCGATCCGGGTCGGGTCTACGACCTGCTGGACCGGGAGATCACGCTGGTGATCGAAGAGGTGCACCGGCTGATGACGGTGTTGCCGGAACAGAACGAGGAATCCCTATGCTGATGACCGGGTTGCGCGACAGCTATCGCTTCGCATGCGAGACGGTGGGGAAGGTCTTCGCCCCACGGCTGCGCCTGAGCGTGTCGGGCTGGGCCGACCGGTTCCGGCGGCTGCCGCAGAAGGGTGCGTCCGAACCGGGCCAGTGGCATACCGACCGGACCCCGTTCCTGCGCGAGATCATGGATGCACTCTCCGCCGACAGCCACGTCCGCCGGGTCGTGTTCATGAAGTCGTCGCAGGTCGGCGGGACCGAGGCCGGCAACAACTGGCTGGGCTACGTGATCGACCACGATCCGGGGCCGATGATGGTCGTGCAGCCCACGCTCAAGGTCGCCAGCCGCTGGGCCAAGCAACGGCTGGAGCCGATGATCAAGGAAACGCCGGCGCTGGCCAGCAAGATCGTCGCCACCGGCAGCCGGGACGGCAGCAACACGGCCGAGCTGAAGGATTTTCCGGGGGGAGTGGTGATCATCTCGGGTGCCAATTCGGCGTCGAGCCTGCGCTCGATGCCGGCCAAGTACCTGTTCCTCGACGAGGTCGATGCCTACGTCGACGACCTCGACGGCGAGGGTTCGCCGATCGATCTGGCCGAGCGCCGGACGACGACCTTCCCACGGCGCAAGATACTGCTGGTGTCGACGCCCACAGTGCGCGACGCCAGCGCGATCGAGGCCGAGTACGAGGCCAGCGACCAGCGCCGCTACCACGTGCCGTGTCCCCACTGCGGCGAGCTGCAGTGGTTGCAGTGGAAGGGTCTGCGCTGGTGCGACAACGACGGCAGCGTGCAGGTGCCGGTGCATGCACTGACCCGGGCCTGGTACGTGTGCGAGCACTGCGACGCGCCGATCGAGGAGAACCACAAGACGGCGATGCTGGCCCGGGGGCAGTGGGTCCCGGGTTTTCCGGAACGGACGGCAAGGGGCTACCACATCAACGCGCTGTATACGCCGATCGGCCTCGGGGATTCGTGGCTGGACCACGCCCGCGGCTGGATCCGCAGTCAGGGGAATCCGATGCGACTGAAGGTCTTCATCAACACCGTGCTCGGCGAGACCTGGGAAGAGCGCCGGAATGCCATCAAGCACGACGAACTCAAGGCGCGGGCCGAGCCGTTCCGGCTGCGGACGGTGCCGGCCGGCTGCCTGCTGCTGACCTGCGGTGTCGATACCCAGGACGACCGGCTCGCGGTGCAGCTGATGGGGCACGGCCGGAACGGCCAGATCTGGATCCTCGACTGGTTCGAGCTGCCGGGCATTCCGTCCGACGACGCGCTCTGGGCCCGGTTCGACCTGTACCGGACCACGCCGATCCGCAACCAGTGGGGCATCGACATGCGGATCGAGATGACCGCCATCGATACCGGCGGCCACTTCACCCACTTCGTCTACAACTACTGCCGCATGCGGCAGAACCAGGGCGTGCTGGCGATCAAGGGCGCATCGCAGGCGAACAAGCCCATCCTCGGCAAACCGGGCCATCCGGACGTGCTCTACCAGGGCGAGACGATCACGGCCGGCGTGCAGCTGTGGCCGGTCGGTACCGATACCGCCAAGACCACGCTGATGAGCTACCTCGTGCAGGACCGGAACGCGGTGCTGGGCGAGCGCCGGGTGCACTTTTCGGACCAGTTGCCGGACGAGTACTACCAGCAGCTCACGGCCGAGAAGTTCGACCCGCTGCACCACCGCTGGGTCAAACCCAAGAACGCCCGCAACGAGGCGCTGGATACCGCCGTGTATGCCATGGCCGCCGCGCAGCATCCGGCGTACCGGATCCACGTCGCGACCGATGCGGACTGGGAGCGGCGCGAAGCGCTGCTGCAGCCAAGGATGCGGGACCTGTTTGCCGAGCCCGCGCCGCAGCTACCCGAACCACCCCCACCGGCCGACGTGCCGGTGGCGCAACCGACATCCCGACGCCCCGTCCCGAGCGGGGCGTCGTCACATCCGGCCACCGACGACTGGGTCGGCGAGACCGGCGACTACTGGAGAGACTGATGGCCGAATTTACCCTCGACGACCTGAACGAGCTGAGCCGGGCCATTGCCAGCGGTGAACTCACGATCGAACGCGACAACCGCAAGGTGACCTACCGCTCGATGGACGAACTGATGACGGCCCGGAACCTGGTGCGCAACGACCTGATCAGGGCCGGCCTGATCCGTGACGGCGACAGCCGTTCGGTCGCCGCCTCGTTCGACCGGTACTGAGACGATGAACGTCTTCGACAGCATCGTCGGCTTCTTCAGCCCGCGGGCCGGGCTCGCGCGCTGGGCCGACCGGCAGGTGCTCGACGAGGTTCGCCGGTTCGATGGTGCGCAGAAGGGCCGCCGTACCGATGGCTGGCTCACGCCGGGCACGTCGGCCAACGCGACCAACGCGCTGTCGCTGCCGGTGCTGCGCAACCGGGCCCGCAACCTGGTCGACAACAACGAATGGGCCGCCGGTGCCGTGCGGCGCTGGATCGCGCAGGCGGTCGGCACCGGCATTGTGCCGGACTGGGGCGACCGCGACACGGTCGATGCGCTGTGGCAGCAATGGGCCAAGGTGGCCGATGCCGATGGCGGCAGCTTTGCCGCGGCGCTGGCACTGATCGCCCGGACGGCGTTCGTCTCGGGCGAGGTGCTGATCCGGATCCGGCCGCGCAAGACCAGCGACGGCCTGCCGGTGCCGTTCCAGATCCAGGTGCTCGAGCCGGACTACCTCGACGTATCCGGCGACGGTCCGCTCGACGGGGGCGGCTACCGGCAGGACGGGATCGAGTTCGATGCGATCGGCCGGCGGGTGGCGTACTGGCTGTTCGACCGGCATCCGGGCGACGACCACGCGTCGATGCGGACGACGACCAGCCATCGCGTCCCCGCGCGCTGGGTCATCCACCACTTCGAGGTGCTGCGCCCGGGCCAGCATCGCGGCGTGACGCGCTTTGCACCGGTGATCATGTCGATGCGCGACCTCGGCGACTACGAGGACGCGACGCTGATGCGCAAGAAGGTCGAGGCCTGCATCGGCGCGGTGATCACGTCGACCGACGTGCGCATGCCGGCGGCGCTGGGCATGCCGGTGGATCCCGCCGGCGAGACGGCGTCAGGCAGCACCGGCCGAAGCGGGCGCCGCAACGGCCCGCGTCTGACGCCGGGGATGATGACCCGCATCAACCCGGGCGAGAGCATCAATTTCCTGAACCCGACGGCCAGCGCCGACTACCAGATCTACACGCGCCGGCGCGACCGTGGGGTGGCCTCCGGCCTCGGCGTCACCTACGAGCAGCTGACCGGTGACTACTCGCAGGTCAACTTTTCGTCGGGACGGATGGGGCGTGGCGAGTTTCGTGCCGAGATCCAGCAGTACCAGCTGCTGTGCCTGATTCCGCAGGTGTGCGAAGCGATCGCGACCGCGTTCCTGGCCATGGCCCGTGTGGCCGGACTGCTCCGGCCGGACGAGCTGGCGCCACCGGAGGACTGGACCACGCCGGGCTGGATGATGACCGACCCCGGGCGCGAAGTGCCGGCGATGCTGATGCAGCTCGATGCCGGTCTCGCCAGCTGGGGCGACGCCTGCCGTGCCGCCGGGATCAACCCGCGCCGGCAGCAGCAGGTGCTGCAGAAGCAGAACGACGCGCTGCAGGGGCTGATCGGTGCGCTGAACTTCAGCGGCAAGCACGCCACCGGCGCCGTCGACATCCCGGATCCGCCGGACGAGGACCAGCCGGCCGGCGAGCAGTCGACCGGCACTTCATCAACCTGACCCACCCGCCCATGGCGGGTGTTTTCACATCTGGAGGTGGCGATGTCCAAACCGGACAGAACGCAGGACCCCGACCGGCCGCTGATCCGCGGCGGGCTGCCGCTGCAGAGCCGGGCCTATGCCGTCACGTCGGTCAACGAAGCCGCGCGCACGGTCGAGCTGGTCTGGACCACCGGCGCCGCGGTCCGCCGCTTCGACTGGCAGCGCTGGCGTTACTTCATCGAAGAGCTTGAGGTGTCGGACGCGGCGATCCGGCTCGAGCGCCTCAACGGCGGCGCCGGTCTGCTCGACAACCACAACAGCGGTGAGCTGAGCGACCAGATCGGCGTGGTCGAACGCGCCTGGCTCGAGGGTGGACTCGGCCATGCCGAGGTGCGCTTCAGCCGCCGCGCCGAAGTCGAGCCGGTCTGGCAGGACGTCGTCGACGGCGTGATCCGCAATGTCAGCGTCGGCTATGTCGTGCACGGCTACGAGATCACCGAGACCGAAGGCCAGACGCCGGTCTACCGCGCCATCGACTGGGAGCCCTACGAACTGTCGATGGTGCCCATCCCGGCGGATTCCGGCGCCGTGACCCGCAGCGCCGTTCCGGTCGACCTGCCGGATTTCCCGATTCATTACCGCTACACCCATGCCCCCACGGAGGAACTCCCGATGGACCAAGAACAAGCGCAACCTGCAATTCAGCCCGAGCAAGTCGAACGCCAGCAAGCGATCGAACCGGCGCCGGCAGCACCGGCACAGCAACGCAGCCAGCCGGCTGCCGCACCTGCGGCAGCGGATCCGGCCGATGCCGTCGCCACCGAGCGCCAGCGCGGCATCGAGATCCGCACGCTGGTACGCAAGTCCGGCCTCGACGAGGCGCTGGCCGACGAGCTGATCGGCAACGGCACGCCGCTGGCCCGCGCCCACGAGGCGATTTTCCAGCGGCTGTTCGACGACGACCAGGCGGCGCCGACGCGCAGCGGCATCGTCCAGACCGTCCGCGACGAAACCGATGTCCGCCGCACGGCGATGACCGAGGCGATGCTGCACCGTGCCCAGCCGGGCCAGTACCCGCTGACCGACGCGGCCCGCAATTTCCGCGGCATGTCGCTGGTCGACCTCGGCCGCGAGTGCGTCGAGCGCGCCGGCGGCCGGACCCGCGGGCTGGTGCCGGCCGAGATCGCCGATCTGGCACTGAACAACACCCGTGGCGCCGGCATGGCGTCGACCAGCGACTACCCGATCATCCTCGGCAACGTCATCAGCCGGGTGCTGCAGTCGGGCTATGCGCTGGCCGGCCAGACTTTCTGGCCGCTGGTGCGCGAGCGGACCGCAGCGGATTTCCGCGAGCTGGTCGGCGTGTCGGTCGGTCAGGACCTGTCGTTCAAGCCGCTGGACGAGCACGGCGAGTATCAGGAAGGGAAGCTGCTCGAGAGCGAGCAGCGCTACCGGTTGCAGACCTACGGCCGCAAGATCAGCGTGACCCGGCAGCTCATCATCAACGACGACCTCGGCGTGTTCACCAACCTGGCTGCGCGCTTCGGCCGGTCCGCCGCGAACCTCGAATCCGATCTGGTGTGGAGCCTGATCATCAGCAATCTGCTGATGGCCGACGGCAAGTCACTGTTCTGCGCCGACCACGCCAACGATGCCGAAACCGGCGCGGCGATCAGCGTCGACGCCATCGGCGAGCTCGACACCCTGATCGGCCTGCAGACCGACATGAGCGGCGATGCGCTCAACCTGGGCAGCAAGTACCTGATCGTGCCGCGCTCGCTCAAGCTCGCGGCCAGCAAGGCCATCGCGGTGATCTCGCCGAACAAGGCCGAAGACAGCAACCCGTACCAGAACGACCTGCAGATCATCGCCGAGCCGCGGCTCGACCGCGCCGACAAGGCCGCCTGGTATCTGGCGACCGACCCGACGCAGTGCCCGATCGTCGAGCTGGCCTACCTCGAGGGCCAGCGCGGCGTTTACACCGCGACCCGCGAGGGCTTCGACGTCGACGGCATCGAGGTCAAGGCTCGGCTCGACATCGGCGTCGGCCTGCAGGATTTCCGCGGCATCGCCCGCAACAAGGGCCAGTGAGGCCGAGGAGACACCATGCTCAATTACGTGCAACAGGGCGACAGCCTGACCGTCACCGCCGTGGCCGACACGCTGTCGGGTGATCCCATCCTCGTCGGCCACCTGTTCGGCGTCGCGACCCACGACGCGCCGGCCGGCCAGCCGCTGACGATCAAGACCTCGGGCGTGTTCGACCTGCCCAAGCTCTCTGCCGACGAAGTGACCGTCGGCGGTCCGCTGTACTTCGATGCGGCCAAGCATGTGCTGACCGGCACCAAGCCGGCCGATGCGTCGACGGCGCCCTTCGTGGCCGTCGCGACCGTGGCCGCCGGCAACAACACCGGTAGCGTGCGGGTCCGACTCAACGGCGTGGCGATCTGATGGGCTCGCCCGCGGATCGCCATCTGTACGGGTCGCTCCGGTCGCTGCTGCGCACCTTCGGCGAACCGGCCGTGCTGGACGACGGCACGGTCATCCGGGTGCTGTTCGATGCGCCGGTGAAGCTCGAAGGCTTGCCCGGCGGCATCTCGCTGGTCGACAACCTGCCGACCGCACGCTACCGGCTGGCCGACCTGCCGGCCGGTACCACGACGCTACACCGACGGCTGATCACGCTCCGTGGCCAGACCTGGCTGGTCGCCAATGTCGAACCCGGCGATGACGGCACCGAGCGGGCGCAACTGGGGGTGAGGTCATGACGCAGCAGCACCAGCTCGACGCGATCTGCGCCGCGCTGCAGGCGACGCTGACCAACAGGACGCAGGCTAGGGCCTGCGTTTTTCGTCACCGTGCCCGGCATTTCCAGGCTGCGGACATGCCGGCGCTGAATGTCTACGACGGCGTCACCAGTTGCGAGATCTGGAGCGATCCGCCCCGGGTACTCAAGTTCGACACCGAGCTGATCGTCGTGCTGCACATCGCCGGTGGCGAGCTGGCCGACGCCGTGGCCAAGCAGCTGCTGGCCGAAGTCGAAGCGGCGATTCATGCCAACCCGCGGCTGGATGCGACCGGGCAGGGCGACTGCCAGCTTGCCGACGAACTGGTGCCGGTCCGCTACGAGGCTTTCGCCGACGGCGAACAGGGACACGACTACCAGGGCTACGTCACCACGTGGCGCGCGACCTGGTACCAGGACGTCAGTTACCCGACCGACGGGGCGGCACTGCCGCCGCTGCTCGGCGTCACCACCCGCTACGACCTCGCGCCCGCCGATGGTGCGATCGACGCGACGGACATCGTTCCGCCGCAGGAGAAGACATGAACAAGACCACCACGAAGCCCGCTGCTCGCGGCAACCGCATCCTCGTGCGGCCGAAACCGGGCCGGCGCGTGCTTGACCCCGAAACCGGTCAGGCCCTGCCGCCGGACGGCGCCTGGGTGGCCGCGCGCCATCAGGGGCACTGGCTGCGGCGATACCGCGCCGGCAGCGTGGATTTCCCGGTGCCGGCCGAACCGGTCACCGACACCACGAAGGAGGATGCCGCATGATCAGTTTCGACAACATTCCCGCCGGCTGGCGCGTGCCGGGCGCGCAGGTCGAAATCAGCAACGTTCGCGCCGGACAGGACCTGTCGCTGCAACCGTACCGGGTGCTGCTGATCGCGCAGGCCTTGGCCGAGGTCGTGCCGGGTCTGTACCGCTGTACCTCGGCCGATCAGGTGATCGCCCAGTGCGGCGACGGCTCGCAGCTCGCCGGCATGGCCACGGCCTACTTTGCCGCCAACCAGACGACCGAGACCTGGTATTACCCGCTGCAGGACGTCGAGGATGCGGTCGCCGCGGTCTGGACCGCGACGATCACCGGGCCGGCGAGCGGCGACGGTGCGCTGGTGCTTGATCTGGCCGGCGATATCGTTCGTGTCGGCGTGCTCGCCGGCGACGACACCGCGACCATGGCCCAGGCAGTGGTCGCCGCCGTCGCCGCCGTGCCGGGCGTGATGTTCACCACAGCGCTCACGGCCGGTACCGGCGTGACCTTCACCGCCCGCAATGCCGGTGCCGCCGGCAACGGCATGACGCTCGACCTCAACCCCGATGCCGACGACGTGCTGCCGGCCGGGGTCTCGGTTGCGATCAGCCAGACCGTGCAGGGCGTGACGAACCCGGACCTGTCCGAGGTGGTCGCGGCGATGGGCGACGTGCAGTTCAACATCATCGCCCACCCGTACACCGACGCGGCCAGCCTGCGCCTCCTCGACCAGGAACTGGAGAGTCGCTGGGAGCCGCCGCGGCAGATCGAAGGCATGGCGGTGTCGGCGGTGATCGAATCGTTCGACGATCTGGCCGACCTCGGTGACGGACAGAACTCGCCGAACCACATCATCGTCGGCACGCCGGCCATGCCCTCGGCGGTCTGGCGTGTGGCCGGCGGCACCGCCGGGCGGCTGGCGTTTTCTGCATCGCAGGATACGGCCAGACCGTTCCAGACGCTGACGCTGCCCGGGCTGCGCGGACCGAAGCCGGCGGCGCAGCTGACCGGGACCGAGAACAACCTGCTGCTGCACGACGGCATCTCGACACTGGCGACGATGACCGACCGCACCGTGGCGATCCAGCGCCTGATCACCACCTACCGGACCAATGCGCTGGGTGCCGCCGACGCGAGCTACCTCGACCCGAACACCCGGCTGACGCTGGCCGCGATCCGCTACGACTGGCGCAACTACGTGCTGAACAAGCTGCTCGGCGGCCGCTACAAGGTCGGTAAGGACGGCACCAAATTCGGCGCCGGCCAGCCGGTCATGACACCGAAGGGCCTCGAGGCCGAGGCCGTGTCGCGCTTCAAGCTCTGGATGGACCGCGGCTGGGTACAGGACCTCGAGACGTTCAAGACCAACCTGCATGCCGAGATCGACAGCGCCGACCCGACGCACCTGAACCTGCTGATGGTGCCGGATCTGGTCGTGCCGCTGTTGATGGTCGGCACCCGCATCGAATTCGTCAGGGGATGAGCATGGCAACACAGAACCGCCGCGCCGGGACGATCTACTTCAAGGTGGACGGCTACCAGTACGACGCCAAGGGCGACTTCACCTACAACCTCGGCAACCCCAAACGGGAAGGGATCATCGGCGCCGACGGTATCCACGGCTTCAAGGAAACGCCGCAACTGCCCTATATCGAGGGCAAGTTGACCGACAAGGCCGATCTCGACCTCGACCGGCTGACCCTGCTCGACGACGTGACCGTCACGCTCGAGCTGGCCAACGGCAAGGTCATCACCGGCGCGAACATGTGGTACGCGGCTGACGGCAACGGCAGCACCGGTGAGGCCGAGCTCGACGTGCGCTTCGAAGGCAAGACCAAACTCGAGGAGATCTGAACATGGATGACACGATGGACCTGCACGCCGACCAGTCGCCGCTCGAGGCGCTGATCGACGAACTCGACAACCTGAGCATCGACGCCAACGGCCGGCTGAACCTGGTGCTGAACACGCCACTCGAGGACGAGGACGGCAACCCGGTACCGGTGCTGGTGTTCCGGCGCGATCCGTGCGCCGGTGACCTGCGCGACGCGAAGGTGCAGAACCTGATCGCCGGCAAGGCCGACGATGTGCTGGCCTTGCTGGGCCGGCTGTGCGGGCTGCCGTTGCCGCGGATCCGCAAGCTCGATCTGGGCGACATGGCGACGGCTTCGCTGGTGATCGGCTGTTTTTTCGTGCCTGGCCGGCGAACTGGCAAAAAGTGATCGGGGCGCTGGCCCTGAATTGTTCGTTCGGCATGGCCGAGCTGGAGGCCCTCGATCTCGCGGGCCTGCTGTTCTGGAATGCGTTGATCAAGGAAACGCTCGATGAGTGCACCGGCCCAGGCTGAATTTGTCGTCACGGCCACCGACAGGGCGACCGCAACGCTCGACCGCATCCTGAAGAAGTTCGAGCAGTTCAACGCCCCGGTCACACGGATGCAGCGCGCGTTCGCCCGCTTCGGCAACACGGCCGGGCTGGAACGGTTCGGCAAGTCGATCGCCAACGTCTGGGACAAAACCAAGAACGCCGGTGGCGAGATCGGCGCGCTGATGCTGAAGGGCGCCGGCGTCGCCGCGACGGCCGGCTACCTGTTCAAGAAGCAGTTCCTCGACGTCGCGTCATCGTTCGAACGGATGCAGGCGGCGCTCGAAACGACCGAGGGCAGCCAGGCCGGGGCCAAACGGGCGATGGACTGGGTGAGCAAGTTCGCGGCGCAGACGCCGTACGAGCTTGATCAGGTCACCGAAGCCTACGTGCGCCTGCGCAGCTACGGGCTGGATCCGACCAGGGGACTGATGCAGTCCCTGGGCGACACCTCGGCGGCGATGGGCAAGCCGCTGATGCAGTCGGTCGAGGCGATCGCCGATGCGGTCACCGGCGAGTACGAGCGCCTGAAGGAGCTGGGCATCAGGGCGTCGACCAAGGGCAACGCGACGACCTTCGCCTACACCGACAGGTCGGGGCAACAGCACTCGGCCACGGTCAACAGGAACAACCGCAAACTGGTGCAGCAGACGCTGGAAACGATCTGGAACGACAAGTACGCCGGTGCGATGGGCCGGTTGTCGTCGACCTGGTCGGGGATGCTCTCGAACCTGATGGACCAGTGGACCCGCTTCGCCAGCATGGTGATGGCGACCGGCCTCTTCGACTGGCTCAAGGACAGGCTGTCGGGCTGGCTCGAGCAGATCAACCGGCTGGCCGAGAACGGCCAGCTGCAGGCATGGGCCACGAAGACCGGGCAGATGATCCGTGATGGCTTCCAGCAGGCATGGAGCGCCGGTAAGGCCTTCGTCGACGGCGTGCAGCAGTTCGTCGGCTTCGTCGGCGGCTGGAGCAATGCCTTCAAGCTGCTGGCCTTGGTGCTGGCCGGGCCGCTGCTGATGTCGCTGGTGAGCCTGACCACCGCCGTCTGGTCGCTTGGTGTGGCGCTGTATGCGACACCGGTCGGCTGGATTGTCGCCGGACTGGCCGCGATTGCCGTGGCCGCAACGGCGCTGTACCTGAGCTGGTCCAAAAGCGTCGGCGAGATCGACGGGCTATGGGACGGGGTGGTCAAGACTTTCCGGTGGGGTGTCGACCTCGTCACCAGACTATTCAAGGACTTCACTCCGCTGGGCTGGATCGTCGACGGCATCGTCAACGCCAAGGGACCGCTGGCCGGGTTTTTCAAATGGATCCGGGACAAGCTGTCTGTACTTGGCATCGGCCAAGGTGGTGAGTCGGACGATCGCGGCATCGACCAGCAGAAGGTCTGGCAGAGCGCCGCGCCGCCGGTGGCGCCGGCACCGGTGGTAATGAAACCGGCCGGGCAGGGTGGATCCGGCAACAACGCTCAGGCAGCGCCAGGCGCGCGGATCGCCGTGGACTTCAGCGGCATGCCGCGCGGCGTCCGCACCACCACGACAGTGGATCCGGGCGTCGTGCTGGACCAGTCGCAGGGCTATTCGCAAACGGGGGTGTACTGATGGCAGGGCCGAGCAAGTACGAGCAGTGGCGCAGGACGCTGAAGCCGGCCAGCTGGCGCGGTATCCGCTTTATGGTTGAGGATTGCCTCGAGTCCGGTGGCCGCCGCGTCGACGTCAGCGAATACCCGTTCCGGGATGCTCCGTTCGTGGTCGACCTCGGTGCCAAGGCGGGCGAGCTGCTGGTGTCGGGCTACCTGCTCGCGTCGGAACTCGGCGCCGCACTGTGGCCGACATCGCAGCAGCTGTTCGATGCCTTGCAGAGCGACGGCAGCCCCGGCGAGCTGGTGCTGCCCGAGGGCGGCGCCCAACAACGCCGGCCAATGGGGATTGCGCGCCGCACCTGCTCGGGCGATCCCGGCATCGTCCGCTTCGACCTGACGTTCGCGCCACTGGGCAAGAACGAATTCCCGACCCGAACCGCCGATGCACAAAGCGGCGTCCGCGACGCCGGTGCCGCGACCGTCGACGGCGCCACGGCCTCGATGGCGTCGGTCTGGTCGGTGGTCGGCCAGTCCAGCGCCGCGTTGGAGAAACTGGCCAACCAGGTCGAAGGCTACGTCGATCAACTGACCGAACTCGCCGGCATGGGCGACCTGCTTTCGGGTTTGAACGACCTGATCCTGCAGGGCACGCGCATCAGCAACGACATCGCCCGGCTGATCCGCGCACCGGAGGAACTGGCCCAGCAGCTGACCAGCATGACCGCCTCGGTCGGGCGGATGTTCTCGCGACCGGCCGACGCGGTGCGCAGCTACCAGACCTTCTTCGACGGCCTGCGCCCGAAAGGCACACCACGGGCCAGTACGCCCCAGCCCGCGCAACCCAAGGCCGGCGTGCCGCGTGATCCGTACAGTCTGGCCGCACCACCGGACAACAGCCGGGCGCTGACCGAGCTGATGGAACGCAGCTGCCTGAGCGAAGCGGGCATCCTGCTGCCGTCGGCGACGTACACGACCTGGGACGACGCCCGTGCCGCCTGCGATCAACTGGTGCAACGGATCGATCGGATCCAGCCGGCGGCACCGGACGCCGTGTACGAGCCGATGTCGCTGCTGCGCTTGGGCCTGCTGTCCACGGTACCGGACCCGACAGAACGGCTACCGCGACTGGTCACGGTAACGCCGCCGACCACGCTGCCGGCCTTGGTACTGGCCTACACCTACTGCGGCGATCCGTACCAGGCCGACGATCTGGTGCAGCGCAACGGGATCAGCCGGCCGGGATTCGTGCCGGGCAATAAGCCGCTTCAGATCATCGTATCGCAGCAGCTCATGGCTGGAGAAACATGAAGTAGAAGTACAGCAACGCAGCAAGGACCGAAAGAAAGAGCGCTGAAAACATGCCGGAAATGGCCAAGGCGATGCGTCTTCCGCTTTTATGAGACTTGATACTCAGCTTGGTAGTGAATGCTGACAGCAGCGTTGCTGGAAAAATCACGAGGATGCTCAAAGCTGCTGATCCGCACTGGCCAACCGGTCTTTGATGGCACTATCCAACGCCACGAGGGCGCTGGTCAGCTCTGCCACGCCTAAATCTGCAGTCCCAAAAAACTTCTTGGGTATTTTGGGCGCACTGGCATGATGCGAATGCACGATGGCGGCAAAAGGAGGGCTAAGGCTGTCGTCGGCGAGGCCATCAAGCCTCGCCCTCCATAGCGGGCATTTCAGGGCGATCCACTGCAACAGCACTGAAACTTCCTTCATGTGGATGTAATCAACATCCATCTTGGGCGCCTTGGAGCTGGCCTGACTGCCTACAAGTGCTTCGACTTTTCCCTTCGCTCCACCGTTCGTGGGGCTGGCTGGCATGATCCCACCCACCAGATGCAGCTGGCCTAGGGTGGTGACCCGGTCGAGGTTGGTGCGCGTTACGACCGGGCCATGTACCTCGGCGGCAACGAAATTATGGCCATTCCAGTCTGGCGTCTTCGCCAATGCGCTGTCCACATTCAGCGCTTCTGGATGCCAGAACATCTCGCCGATCGTAAAGTCGCGGCGCTCCGCCAAGTCGAGCAGGATAAGGTTGATCAGAAAGGCTCGGATGTTGCGGGCGGGTTCAGCAATAAACATGGCGCAAACGAAAACCGGCAGCGCCGTTTGTAGCCTTGAATAGTCTTTGCTAAGTGGTATGGCCTTGCCACTCAGCATGTTACGTATGGCTTGGATCACCGCAGGCTGGCGTGCGGCATCGTTCCAGGTGAGCGGGGTGGCCACCTGCCATGCCTTGCCCAAGCTGGCTTTCGCCTGTGCCGCCCAAGCTGCATTTTGCGGTAGCGCATTTTCAGGCGAGCGCATAATCTGCGCGCCTACCCGGTAGGTGGGCGCTACACTTCCATTGAATGCCAGCTGTTTATTTCGGTCGATCCGGTGTTGGAGGTCTGCCGCATGGGCGTCGGCGGCGTTAGCATCCTCTAGGAAACGCTCTGCGTCGCCGTGCAGGAACGCTGCTGCGGCAGCGTGCCGGTTGAGCTCGGCTGTGGTGTTTGCTGTGGCGATTGCGGCGACATCAGCATCGGGGTCCCACTTTTTCCAGGCGGGGCCTACGTCGCTGAAATACAGATCATGCTGGATATCGCGCCGGATCAACCTACCGGCCACGCAAAAGTACTGTACGGCTTTGTTTTTCTTCACGTGGCATGCCAGTTCAAACCACTGCTGGATGCTGGTGGGCCGCCAAGGCTCAGTCGCCGTGCCTTCGCCAACGCAAGAGATCGCACGGGTGGCGTCCACCTTGCGATTGCAGTATTTCTGTACGATACGCAGCAGATCGATGCCGTCGATCAACACCTCTTTGCCATGTAGTTGCCGCCCTAGGGATTTATACACATCAAGCTCCGTCGATTAGAACAATCTTGCCTCCGGCCGGTGGAAACGCGTCCATCTACGCTACGCCGAGACACTATAGTTACGAAATTGCGGATTCCCAAAAAAATGGATCCAATCCACGTGCCTGCTCGTAAAACTGCCCTACATCCTGAAGGAAGATGCGAATTGCTGAGTTTGCAATGTCGGGGCGTGATCGATCCATGGAATTCCGAAGGACTGGCGTGTGAAGTGGCGGGCCCGCGCTAGCCAGTCCCAGTTGACTGGAGTGTTAGCCCTCGTCTTCTAAAGGGGGCAGGCTTAGAGGTGAAGTTTGCCCGCTGGATAGAAGGGCTAAATAAGACGAGAGCAAGCGCTCATCGTAGTTGGCCGCATCGGCAAAAAACGGAGCGGCAGCTTGAAATGCCGGTAGTATCTTTTCTGCATTTGGTTTCGCCCACATCTTGAATATGGAAATTCGAGGGCCACCTTTAGGAATTCCAGTAATTCTCTTTTCGGTTGTCATCGTTCCTGTGGGTAGACTACCTTTAAGAGGGATTCTTGAGATAAACAGGGAGTGAAAAGAGTTTTCTTTCCCGGTAATCCAGAAGACTTCTTGATGCGGAAAAAATTCTTTTAAATCTTCCTGTAGCCACTCAATTCGAGTGGTTTTAAATCGTTCCAATCCTAACAATCGTTCTAGGTGGTTGCGATTAAAAACGAGTCCATCCAGATCACGCAACCAGCATTGAATTACTGCAAATAGTGCGGCTGTGCGATGTTGCCTTCTTGCACCTTCTCGTATGTCAATCTGTTTCATGGAATTCCTGAGTAACGTAGTGTTAAGGGTACGGAGTCGCATTGTGGCGGAGCGTCTCAGTGAGCGAAGCGAACGATTTGAACACGTTGTTAGGTTATTTTTGGCCAAAAAAAGGTATCTGGCATCATTTGATACTTTGCTCGTTTTTTATTGTTGCAGCTGGGGCACGACAACACTAGGTTGGTAGGGTCATTCGTTCCACCGTTGGCTATTGGTGTCATATGATCTATGTCATAACTCTGGTTTGCAATAGATGGGCTGGCAACAATGCAGTTACAATAATGGCATAGTCCTCTTTCGCGGAGCATAATCATGTCTACGAGCCATTTAGGGAAATATGTTTCCCTGGGAAGTTGGCCGTCTTTTGCTAGTGCTGGGTATTCATGCTTCAAAAGAGGTGAAATTTTTTCGGCTAGCCTTGTGTTGAAATCAAACAAAAAACCCTTTCTGGTCCAAAGATGGGCAAAGGCTGAATTTACAAAAAATTGAAGCCCGGACAAGAATAAATTTCTATGTTGGTCTCGCGCAGCGATTATCTCTTCTGGCGATTTGCGACGAAATTCGCTCGGGACAGGGATGTTCATGTGCTGAAACATTTCTGTTGCATATTTAGCAAAGTCGGTGTATTCGTCGGTCCAATCTAAGTCGTCGTATAATTGCAAGTAAAAGTAAATATAAGCCAAGTTGCTAAGTACTTTGTGCAGTGCCGTGTTTTCTGAGATTCTGCTTGCTTCCAAAGCAATCCTTAGAAGATCGTCATCAATTTCACTGAAGCAAACGCTTTCGTTTTGATCTATAGGGTTGCGATAAACAAAACGCTCTACAGCTGAGATAAGATCAATCGAAGGTCCGCCGCTAATTATGCTGCTAATGTTTCTATTTCTTCTCATTTTTTGAGCCTAGTGAGCATAACAGTTATTGGAGTGGTTGGACTGCTTGTGGATTTCACAATAATGCTGACGCGAATTTTGTTATGTATCTCTTTAATTGTATGGAGATTTTCTCGCCCTCGTCCGCCTATCCGTGTCAATCATACGGACGCAATGCAGCTTCCGCATCACCTGCTTACAGCATGCTTTGTTTTTGTCGACAAGATGTGACATTTGACCTGACCAAGGTAGCGTTTCTCTGTTCTTGGCGCCCGGTTTTCCGGGCACGTTCCAATCAAACCCGCTCCGGCGGGTTTTTTCATGCGTGGCCTTCATGGATATCGACCTTTTGATCGGCGGTGCCCGCTACGGCGGGTGGCAGAGCGTGTCGGTAGTGCGGTCGATCGAGACACTGTCCGGGCGGTTTTCGGTCGGGCTGACCGAGCACTGGCCGGGGCAGTGGTTCGATTGGCCAATCTCGACCGGTGACCGGGTGCAGGTGCTGATCGCCGGGCAACCGGTGATCACCGGCTGGATCGGCCAGGTCGAACGGGCGGCGGAAGCGTCGCGCTACACGCTGTCGGTTTCGGGGCGCGATGCGAGCTGTGATCCGGTCGACTGCGCCCCGGATTACCGCCCGGGGCAGTGGTCCGGGCTGACGCTGTCGCGGCTGCTGCGCGCCTTGCTGGCGCCGTACCCGGGCATTCCGGTCCGGTTGGTGCCGGACGTCGTCGACGTGGTGCTGCCGGCCTTCAAGGTCCAGCCCGGTGAGACGACGTTCAGGGCAATCGACCGTGCCTGCCAGTTGGCCGGGGTGCGCTACATGGCCGATGCGGCCGGTGGCGTGCTGGTCACGCAGGCCGGCCGGGAACGGGCAAGCACGCCGCTGGTGCTGGGCGGCAACCTGCTGGCGATCAGTGCCTCGTTCGATGCCGACGGCCGCTTCAGCGATTACCTGGTCAAGGGCCAGTGTTGCGGTGGTGCGGACGAGCCGGCGATGCCGGTGCTCGGGCGGGCACACGACCCCGGGGTGACGCGCTCTCGCCCGCTAGTGATCCGGGCGAACAGCGGCCAACTGACGCCGGAGCTGGCTGGGCGTCGCGCCCAATGGGAGCGGGACACCCGGGCGGCGAGGGCTTCGCCGGTTTCGGCGCTGGTCGCGGGCTGGCAGCAGCAGAGCGGCGACCTGTGGGCACCCAACCTGCGGGTGCCGGTGAAGGCGGCGGCGCTGCAGGTCGACGCCGAAATGGTGATTGCCTCGCTCGAGTACACGGTGGACCCGGAGCGCGGCCCGGTCACCAAGCTGGATCTGCTGCGGCCGGATGCGTTTGCACCGCAACCGGCACCGGCCCAAGCGCGCGGCCGGCGTGCCAAAGCGAGCGGGGAGGTCGGTTTTGACGAGGTGAAATGGAGGTGAGTCGGGACATGAGCCGGATAGCAAAGGGAAAAATCCTGCGCGCCGATGACGGCGGCCGCTGCGCCATGCTGCAGGTCGAATTGCTCGACGGCGAGATCGTCGACAACGTCGAATGGTTTCTCAGTTACGGCGTCACGGCGCTGCCGCTGGCCGGCGCCGAATGCGTGGTGGCCTTCATCGAAGATGCCAGCGACCACGCGGTGGCCATCGCGGTCGAGGATCGCCGGTACCGAATCGCCGCCAAGGCCCCCGGCGAGCTGGCGATCTACACGCAGGACGGCGCCAGAATCGAACTACTCAACGGGCGGCTGGTTTCGGTCGAGTGCGACACCTATCAGGTGCGTTGCGCGACCTACGACGTGCAGGCCGACAACGTGGCGTTTGATGCTGAGGCGATTGCACTGACCGCTTCAGCCGGGGTCGACGTCGATGCCCCGGTGCTGGCCACGACCGGCGATGTGACCGACCGCGGTGGTCAGGCCTCGCTGCAGGACCTGCGCGACTACGTCAGCGGCCATACCCATGCCGAAACCGGTACCGAGACGCGCGCACCTTCGCAAGTCATGAAAGGAGCAGGGAATGAGTGATCTGGCGCTGGTGCTCGACGACTCGGGCCGGATCGATCTGGCTATCACTGCTGGTGACCTGGTGCGCGAAACCACCCTGAACACCTGCGTGTTGGTGTGCCTCGGTACCGATGCCCGGGCCGGACCCGATGATGCGATCCCGGACGGCACGACCGACCGCCGCGGCTGGTGGGGCGACGCGCTCGGGCAGCAGGTGCACGGCTCGCTGCTGTGGCTGCTGTCCCGCGAGAAACACACCGCCGCAGTCGCGCAGCGGCTCGAGGACTATGCCCGCCAGGCGTTGGCGTGGATGGTGCCTGCCGGATTGGCTGCTCGCATCGACGTGCAGGCGACGCTGGCACCCGGGCAGGGTGCCGTGCTGGCCGTGACGCTGTACCAGCGTGACGGCAGCGCCGCGCATTACGAATACAACGATCTCTGGAGCTGAACCCATGCCTTATCCCAAACCGGGGTTGAACCAGATCGCCGGGCGCATCACGACCGACTGGCTGCAACGCCTCGCGCAGGGCAAGGCGCCGATTCCGGCCCCGGGTTCGCTCGCGTCGATGCTGGCCCAGGGGCTGGCCGGTGCCTTCAACGGCCTGTACGGCTACGGTGACTGGATCTACCGGCAACAGCATCCGGCGACCTGTGACGCCGATACGCTGATGGCGCGTGACGTGCCGATGTTCCTGAAGGATGGTCCCAAGCCGGCGGTGGCGGCCACCGGCGTGGTCCAGTTCGCGGCACCGGCCGGCGCGATGATCGCCGCCGGCGCGCAGGTACAGCGGGTCGACGGGGCGCTGTTTCTTGCTACTGCCGCGGCAAGCACCGGTGACGATCTGCAGATCCGGTTGCCGGTGGTGGCCGAACTGACCGGCCCCGCCGGCAACACCGCCGCCGGCGAGACGATGACGCTGGTCAGTCCGGTCGGTGGCGTGGCTGCGCAGGGCACGGTGGCCGGTGCCGGCCTGACCGGCGGGGTCGATGCCGAGTCGGTCGACGAGATCCGCGGCCGGGTGATCGCAGCCCGGCGCAACGGCGGCCAGGTCGGCAAGTCCGGCGACTGGGAGCTGTGGGCGCTCGAGGTGCCCGGCGTCACCCGGGCCTGGGCAGCACCGCAGCTGCTCGGCCTCGGCGAGATCACGGTGTTCTTCGTCAGGGACGATGACACCGACGGCATCTTCCCCGATGCCGCCGAGCAGGCCGCCATGAAAACCTGGCTCGAAGCGAACGGAACCCCATTCGGCGAAGTCTGGGGTGCGTCGCCCAAGCCGAAGCCGGTCGACTTCAGCATCCGCCTCGCACCCGATTCGCCAGCCTTGCGCGACGCGGTGCTTGCGTCGCTGCAGTCGGTGTTCGCGCTCGAGGCCGCGCCGGTCGCACGTTACACGGACGGCACGACTGTCCTGCCCGTTGCCGGCGTCACGCTGCCGCTGACCCATTTCGCCGAAGCCATCAGCACGACCGTCGGCGAGTTCGATCATGACCTGATCGCCCCCAGTGCCGACGTGGTCTGCGAGGTCGGCGAGCTGGCGCAACTGGGGACGGTGACATGGACGAGCTGATCGAAGCCTACCGGCAACAGCTGCTGGCACTACTGCCACGCGGCCTGGCGTGGAACCGTTCACCCGACGGCAACCTGAACCAGTGGCTCACCGGTGTCGCGGTCGAGTTCGCCCGGGCCGACCAGTATCTGGCGCAACTGTTCACCGAGGCGGATCCGCGCCAGACCTCGGCACTGCTGCCCGAATGGGAGGCCAGCCTCGGCTTGCCGGACCGCTGCACGTCGCCGGGGCGCGGGATCGAAGCAAGACGGGCGTCGGTGGTCACCAAGTACACCGACCTCGGCGGTGCGCGCGTGCCGCGCTACATCTGCATCGCCGAGTCGCTCGGTTACACCGGCGTATCGATCAAGCGCTTCGTACCGTACTCGGTCATCAGCCCGGTCGATGTCCCGCTCTGCACCGAGCGTTCCCGCTTCTGCTGGGAGCTGCATGTCGCCGAAGCCACCAAGGTTACGCCCTGGGCGGTGGTCGGCGGCGTCAACGAACCGCTGTCGAGCTGGGGTGACGCCGAGCTCGAATGCGTGATCCGGCGCGAATCGCCGGCCATCTCCAACGTCATCATCTCCTACGGAAACACCCATGTATCGCATTGACAGTACCACCGCTGCACTCGACAAGTTCGGCCCGGGCAAGAACGGCTTCCAGGACGGCGTGCCCGGTCTGGTGCAGGCCACGACACCGGGTGCGGTGACCTTCGACCGCTTCCAGGAAGAGCTGGCCAATGCCGTCGAAGGCGCCGGTCTGACGCTCAACAAGAACGACAACACACAGCTGCTGCAGGCGATGCAGATCGTCGCCGACGGCAGCACCACCGACGAGGCCGGCAATCCGCTGTACGTGCCGCGTGCCGGCGGCTCGGTGGTACAGGCGCCGTTGCTGCGCACCGGCGCCGGCGAGCTGCAGGACCGCAGCGGTGTACCTGACGGGACCGACTGGAACGGTCTCAACGGCAGTGGCTTCTACTTCTTCGGCAGCGACGCCAGCATGGCGACGATGGTCAACGCCCCGGCGCTCCACGCTGGTTTGCTGCACGTCTACAGCTCGAACGATGCCGGTACCGAATGGGTGTTCCAGCAGTACCAGAGCTACGCCGACGATCGCATCTACCGCCGCCGTTTCTACCCGACCTCGGGCTGGTCGTACTGGTCGGCCGACTTCACGTCCTCGTACCCGCAACCGATCCCCATTCCACCCAAGGAGCTGCCGGTCGGGATGATCGCGCCGTTCAACGTTGCGCCCGGCACGGTGATCCCGGGCTGGATGCCATGCACCGGCGGCGGCTATCCGGATCTGCGCGGGCGTTTCATCCGCGTCTGTTCGCAGGGCAGTGGCGTCGATCCGGACGGTGATCGCGGCGCCGGCACGATACAGGGCTGCGACGTGCAATCGCACACCCACGGTATCCCGGTGCGCGAGCGGGAAAGCAACGGCGGTGGTGGCTGGGGTGTCGACTACCAGGGTGGCGCGCTCGAGAACACCTGGGGGACCGGTGGCGCAGAAACCCGCCCGACCAACGTCAGCTACCCGCATTACTACTACACCGGCGTCGGTGTCGGCCTGTGGACGCCGCTACAGCTGAAGCACGCCGGCATCGAGCCGGCTCCACTGAGCGTGCACCAGTCGCATCTGCTGACCGGCGAGTACCTCGGAGAATATCCGGTCCAGCACGATCCGTTCGCCACGAAAGAGCAGGGCGTGCTGGTGCCGCTGATTCCCGACGGCGCCACGCTCGAGCCGCCGCCGGCCAGCAACGACGAGGCCGGCTACCCGCAGCTGGCTGTGCTCGAGTCGGGCATTTGGCAACTGGTCCGCAACTGGCGGTCGACCGCGCTGTGGCGCACCACCAACGCCCAGACCTACAGCCCGGGCAGTTGGCCGCACGATCCGGAGTGGAGCGGTCTGGGTGACTTGCCCGACTGGCTGACCGATCAGGCGCCGCCGGAAAGCTACCCGCTGTGGAATGCCACAAACGGCGAATGGACCATCGACACGGTCGCCCAGCAGCGTGACGCCGAGCTGGCCAAGGCCAGACAGGATCTGCAGTCCTTCCTCGTCATGCAGGGACTCGCGCCCGAAGTGGCAGCGCTGCTGTGAGCCGCAGCCGAACCACCTCGCCACCCAGCCGGCCTTGCGCCGGCTTTTTAACGCCCGGAGGAAACGCGCCATGAGTTTGAGACTGATCCTGCTCGCGCTGATTGCCGTGCTGAACGGTTGCGCCTCGGCGCGCTATGCCGACGGCCAGTCCAGCACCTGGGCGATCGGTGACGGTTCCTGCGCCATCGTCCGCGCCGACGGTGTCACCGTCTCGGCCTGCGGCCAGACCCACGAAGTAGGAGAACCCGATGCGAATGCTGAGCTACGCACTGCTGCTGGCCCTGACCGGCTGCGCCATCGCCATGACCAGTGAGGTCCACCAGCCGGATGGCCGCGACACCCGCCGCGGCATCGCCATGAGCAACGGCTGCGCCCGCGCCGCCGGTGCATCCGGGCCTATCGCCTCGGCCTGTGTGGCCGGTCACTGAGCGGTGCGAAAACCGGCCGCTTGGGCCGGCAAGAGTGTGATGGGCCTGCCGCTACGCCTGGCTTGGCGTCCTTGGTTGCCTTGGCTTTTAACCAACAAGGAAAAACTGCTACGGGCTTTTTAGCGTCGCCGCGCCGACGTCCAGCGGCTGAATATCCGCACCAAGGAAACAACAAAAATGCGGACGGGCGCATATTGCTCCGCAAGGGCAACCAATTCAATTGTAAATATTAGGAATTACTCATGCAAAATGAACAAAGCCTTATGCACCGCACCAACCTTGCCGGGCAGATGCTCAACTTCGCCGTCGCCTTCCAGCGCACCGTCGGCCTCGAGGGAGACTACTGGGAAGACCCCGCCGGCGGTCCAACCCGCTACGGCATCACCGAAACGACCGCACGCGACCATGGCTACACGGGCGACATGCATGAGCTACCGCTGACCACCGTCGCGGCGATCTACTGGCAGTCGTACTGGGCGCAGTCGGGTTGCGTGTATTTCCCGCTGGTGCTGGCCTACCAGCTGTTCGACGCCGGCGTGAATCACGGCCCGACGACAGCAATCAAGCTGCTGCAGCGCGCGCTCGGCACCGACGACGACGGCATCATCGGCCCGCAGACGCTCGACGCCGCGAAGGCCATGAATTCCTACGACCTGGCGATCCTGTTCCTCGCGCAGCGCGAGCAGTACTTCACCGACTGCTCAGGCTGGCCGGACAACGGCAAGGGCTGGTCAAGGCGGGTGGTGCAGAACCTGCGGTATGCGCAGCAGGATGTCACGAGGTGACAGCACCGGAAGTAAAACAGTCAGCCTGCCAGCGCATGAGCTGCGTCAGATCACTATGGGCCGCAACCGCGCGCTGGTGGTCGGCCTGGCTCAGCCCCGGCTCGAGCTTCTCGCGGTAGACGTGCAGAACCTTGCCTGCATCGAACTCGCGCGCCAGTGGCGTGAGCTGGTCGAGCAACTGGTTTGCCTTGGCAAGGTAGCTCGCGCGCTCACCGGTCCAGGGGTCGACCATGTCGCCGGCCAGCCCGTAACGGCAAGCCTGGAAGCGGTTGTACGGATAAACGTCGTGAGCCGGCTGCGGCGCCGGCCGCGCTAGATAGTAGGCGCACAGCAATTGCACCAGCCCGGCCAGGCCAGCAGCGATTTCGACCGTCAGCGGCGTATCGAAGATGCGGAATTCGATGGTGCCGTACTCGGACTTGGGGCGGATGTCCCAGTAGAAGTCCTTGATGCTGCCAACGATGCCGAGCCCGGTCAGTCCGTCGATGTAGTCGCGACATTCCGCCCAGTCGGCGAAGGGCGGCATCGCACCGGCATACGGAAACGACGTCAGGCTGTGCAGTCGCGAGCAGGCGAAACCGGTGTCGAAGCCGTCCTGAAACGGTGACGCGACCGACAGGGCGATCAGCAGCGGAATCCACGGCGACACCGAACGGATCAGCTCGATCGCCCGATCGCCTTCACCGCCGACACCGATGTGGACATGCATGCCGAATACGGTGAACTGCTTGCTCAGATAGCCGTACTTCTCCCCGAGATCGAGGTAGCGCTCTTTCGGGAAAAACTCCTGATCGTTCCAGTAGCGGAAGGCATGCGTACCGCCACCGCTGATGCGCAATCCGCATTCGTCGACAAGCGGCAGCAGATAGCCGCGCATCTCCCGCAATTCATCGAGCAGCTCGTGCCAGCGGCCGTGCACGCCGCTGTTGTACTCGATCATCGTCTGGGTGATTTCGGGGCAGAAGAAGAAGCGCTTGTCGGCGTGCATGCGCATCAGATCAAGCAGATTGAGCGCACCGGCGCTGAGCGCGTAGGTCTGCGGATCGAGCAGCATCAGCTCGAGTTCGACCCCGAGCGTGAGCATGCCGGCGGATTTGAAAGGCGGCAACGACATGGCATTTCCTCGCGGCACATGCCAGCGGCCGCTACCCGGTACGAGGTGCCGCGACGTCAAAACGTTCCGCAGTCCGGCCCCGGGCCGTACAAGCGGCTGTGTTGCCGTTCGACTCGAGGAAAACTATTCGCCGGTCGAGTTGGCCAGCAACTGACGCATTTCGTCGACCGAGAATCCTGCCGCCTCGATTGCCTTCTGGATGTCGGCCTGCGTTTCGCGTTTGCGTTTGAGGCGTTCGAGCTTGGCGGTGACTGCCGCCTCTTCGTTCTGCTTGTGGGCGATCAGGTTCTGACCTTCCAGAGTAGGGGTGTGATCGGGCGTCGGCGCGGGGCTGCTGCCGGAGAACAGTGCTTCCAGTGCTGCACGAGCAGCAGGATCGGAGCGGGTTTGTTTCGGGTGCTTAGTGTATTGACTGGCCATTGCGGCTTCTAGGAGTAAGTGTTGATTCCAACATAGCAACGGAATATGGCATTTGAATAAGGAAATACAAGTACCGAGAGCACATGAATCGTTTTGTGCTCGGCCATGAACGGTTCCCATTTACCAGCTTACAACAGAAACTTACGCCTTTGCTGATAATCAGACAATCTTGTGCGTATTGCCATTCATGGAAATGTGCTCGACTCGCATGACCTTCTGGCCGAACTGCCGCATGCGTGAGCGGAGGATTGTTCTAATCTCAACGTAGGCAGGGTGTCATCGCGAAGGGATTTTCGCGTGTTCCAGCAAGCTAGGCAGCTCCGCCTGGCGGCGACTGCAGGCGGGAAACCCATGAATGACGCGGGTTACAGAGAGGTGGGCGCTTGCTGCGAGGGGTGCCAAGCGGGTCTAAAAATGCTGGCAAAAAGCTGGCATTTTGGTGGCGGAAAGGCCGGAAAATGGTCAAAAAAATAGTCACCCGAAAAACGTAAGTGACTGATTTTATTGATTATGCTGGAGCGGGCGACGGGAATCGAACCCGTGTTCCGAGCTTGGGAAGCTAGTGTCTTACCATTAGACGACGCCCGCAGAAGCCAAGCATTTTAGCCGAACACCCCTTGTCGGGCAATCGCCGCCTTGTGGCTTGGGAGGAAAGATGACCGGGCCCGCATCGGAAAATCTGGTGCCGCGCTTGTCTGGCGTGGATCTGTACGGTAACGACATTGCGCTGCAAACCGCGGTCAACGCATTTGGCGGCACATGGGCGCGGCAAAGGCTGCATGGGCGAGGGCGGCTGCTTTATCGTAAGGACTGGCTGGACATTGCCGATGCCGCTGACCGGAATCCGCCGCAGCTGCATCAGTTCGACCGGCTCGGCGAACGCATCGATGATGTTGTCACTCACCCTTCCTGGCACCTTCTGCTGGACAGCGCTGTCGGCGCCGGCCTGCACAACAGCCCTTGGGCCGCACCACGTGAGGGTGCACACGTTGCAAGGGCGGCCGCATTCTATCTGCAGGCGCAGCTGGAAGCAGGCGGGTTGTGTCCCGTCACGATGACCTTCGCGGCCACCCCCCTGCTGTTGCAACAGTCCGTACTGCAGCCGTGGCACAAAGCGTTGCTGTCGGACCGCTACGATGCGCGTCCCTTGCCCGGGCCGGCCAAGCACGGGGTATTGGTCGGCATGGGCATGACCGAAAAACAGGGTGGCTCGGATCTGCGTTGCAATGTCACCCGCGCCGAACCGCATGGCGAGACGGTCCGGCTCTACGGGCACAAATGGTTCTTCTCCGTGCCGCAGGCCGATGCGCATCTGGTGCTGGCGCAGGCCGGCGCAGGGCCAAGTTGCTACTTCATGCCGCGCCGGCGCGATGACGGCAGTCTTAACGCAATCCGGATCCTCCGCTTGAAAGACAAGCTGGGGAACCGCTCCAACGCGAGTGCAGAAGTCGAGTTTGACGGTGCAATCGCCTTTCCCGTCGGGGAGCCCGGGCGAGGAATTGCAACCTTGCTCACGGTGGCGGCCCGCACCCGTCTCGATTGTGCACTGGCGTCGGCCGGGCTGATGCGCATGGCACTGGCCGAGGCATTGCATCACGCCCGACATCGGCATGCATTTTGCACCCGACTGGCCGATGCCTCGTTGATGAAGGTCGTTCTGGCTCAAATGGCGGTCGAGTCCGAGGCGGCGATGTGGCTGGCCATGCGGTTGGCGCACGCGGGAGGCGGCACCGATGCTGCCGAAATCCTGCTTTACCGGCTGATGACCCCGGTCGCCAAATTCTGGATCTGCAAGCGGGCCGAAACACTGATTGCCGAGGCGATGGAAGTTCTGGGTGGAAACGGGTATTGCGAGGATTTCCGGCTGGCACGGGGCTACCGTGAAGCACCGGTCAACTCGATCTGGGAGGGCGCCGGCAATGTGATGTGCCTGGACGTGCTGCGAACGCTGCAACGCCAGCCTGAAGCCGCTGAGGCAGTGCTGCTGGAATTGAGCAAGGCGGCGGGGCAAAGCCAGGCATACGACCGGCACTTGAAGACGCTGCCGGCCAGTTTGCAGGGCGCCAACGAAGGCGTTGCCCGGCAGTTGGCCGGCAAGCTGGCGTGGATGATGCAGGCAAGACTGCTGCTGCAATATGCCGATCCGGCGGTTGCCGATACATTCGTCGGTCTCGTTACCGGCGAGTTTGACGGCGGTCTGTTCGGGATGCGATCCGTTGGCAATGCTGAAGTCCTGTTGCAACGGGCCTGGCCAGAATGAAAAAAGCCCGGACTATGCCGGGCCTTTGATGGTTACGACTGCTTGTCCGGCAAGCGCCAGCCCCCGCCAACGGCCTTGTACAACGCAACGCGTGTATTGGCTTCGGCCAGCTGGGCGTCGACCAGCGCAAGGCGGGCATCGAACAGACTGCGCTCTGCATCCAGCACTTCAAGGTAGCTCGAGTAGCCGTTGTCATAGCGCAGGCTGGCCAGTTTGTACTGCCGCTGCAGTGCAATGACGCGATCGGACTGCGCCTTGGTCTTCTTGGTCGACTCGGCATTCGAGATCAGTGCGCCGCGCACATCGGCAAAGGCCTGTTGCACTGTCAGCCGGTAGTTGGCGAGTGCCTGTTGCTCGACGGCCCGAGCCTGATCGACTTGCGCCGCAGTCAGACCGCCATCGAACAGCGGCATGGCCAGGTTGCCGGCAAATGACCAGGTTTTTGCTGCACCACTGAACAGGTTGGAGAATGACACGCTTTGCACGCCCAGCAGGCCGGTCAGCGACACGGTCGGGAAATAGGCGGCCCGAGCTGCTTCGACTTGCGCGCGCGTACCGATCAGCGTTGCTTCTGCCGATTGGATGTCCGGCCGGCGCAGCATCAGATCGGATGGCAGCCCGGACGGAATGGCGGGGGCCTTGTCGATCTGGTCGATCGATCGACCGCGGGCAGGTGTGGACTCGATGATCGTTTTCGGATCCGAACCGATCAGCACGGCGAGCGCGCCTTCGGTTCTGGCCACCGAACTGACGAGATCGGGTACCGCTGCGCGAGCGATATCGAGTTCGGACTCGGACTGGCGCACGTCCAGTTCGGAAATCAGCCCGCCCTTGAAGCGCTTGGTTTGCAGTGCGTAGGTTTCTTCGCGTGACTTTACCGTGTCGGTGGCAATCTGGAGCTGGGCATCGAGTGCACGCAGATTGAAATAGGTCTGGGCCACTTCGGCGTAGAGCGCAAGCTCGACGCCGTCACGGTTGTAGGTGGCGCCGAGGTAGTTGCGGCGCGCCGCTTCACTCAGGTTGGCCAGCTTGCCCCACAGGTCGAGTTCCCAGCTGGCAACACCGGCAACCTGATAGTCGTTGTAGGTGCCCAGTGCCGCAGTGGTCGACTTTTCCGACACCTTCTGGCGCGACCCGGCCGCACCGAGGTCGACGCGCGGCAGCTGCGCGGCCGTGTTGATGCCAAGAACCGCACGAGCCTGATCGACGCGTGCCGATGCCAGTGCAAGGTTCTGGTTGTTGGTACGCGCGGCCTCGATCAACTGGTCAAGCGTCGGATCGGCGAACTGCTTCCACCATGCATCACTGATCCAGTCCGGTTGTGCCTGAGTGCTTGTCGGCAACGGCATCTGCGGCGCCTTGGTGTCCGGTTGGAAAAATGCGCAGCCGGACAGTAGCGAGAGCGACAGGGCAATGGAGAGCGCTTTCATTTTCTTAGGCATGGTGTTCTCCCGCGTTCGGCGCGGCTTCTTTCTTCTTGCCAAGGCCCATGATCAAACGGAAGAAGAGCGGTACGAAGAAGGTGGCAAGGCAGGTGGCGGCGAGCATGCCGCCGATCACGCCGGTGCCGATCGAGTGCCGGCTGGCCGCGCCGGCACCGCTCGAGGTGACCAGCGGGACGCAACCGAGGATGAATGCAAGCGAGGTCATCACGATCGGGCGGAAGCGCAGGCGAGCCGCCTCCAGCGCCGAATCGAGCAGCGTCATGCCTTCGTGATGCTTCTCGACCGCGAACTCGACGATCAGGATCGCGTTCTTTGCCGCCAGACCGATCAGCGTGACCAGCCCGATCTGGAAGTACACGTCGTTGTTGAGGTCGCGCAACCAGACTGCCAGCAAGGCGCCGAACAGGCCGAACGGTACCGCGGTGACGACCGCAATCGGCAGGGTCCAGCGTTCGTACTGTGCCGCCAGGATCAGGAACACCATGATGATCCCGAACACGAAGGCTTGCGTCGACGTGCTGCCGGCCAGTTTCTGCTGATACGCACTACCCATCCAGGCCAGCGTGAAGTCGGAGCCCAGATCCTGGCTGGCAACTTCTTCGGCCGCGCTGATTGCCTGGCCGGTTGAAAAGCCTGGCGCCGGCTGCAGCATGACCTTGCCCGCCGAGAACACGTTGAAGCGTTCGACCAGCTCCGGTCCGGTCACCTGCTTGGCCGTGACCAGCGAGTCGAGCGGGATCATCTGGCCGCTGGCCGAGCGGACGAACACGTTGCGCAGATCGCTGGAGCGTGAACGGAAGTCGGCTTCGGACTGCAGTTCGACCTTGTACGTGCGCCCGAACTTGTTGAAGTCGTTGACGTAGAGCGAGCCGAATGTGGCCGACAGCGTCTGGAAGACCTGGTCGACCTGAACGCCCAGCGTCTTGGCCTTTTCGCGATCGAGATCGAAATACACCTGCGGCACATTGGCGCGGTAGGTCGTCGTGACGCTGGCAAATTCCGGACGCTTCTTGGCTGCCTCGATGAACGACTGAATGGCAGCTTCGATCTGTTTCGGGTCGGTCGTGCCGCGACTCTGGATGTAGGCCTCAAGGCCACCCGTCGTCGACATGCCGGTAATGGGAGGCGGATTGAATGCCAGCACCACCGCATCCTTCACCGTCTTGGCGCCATATCCCATGGCCTGCTTGGCCAGCGAGAACGAATCCTGGCCCTCGCCCTGACGCTCCTTCCAGTCCTTCAGCGTCATGAAGGTTGCCGCGGCATTGGAGCGGTAGGTGCTCGACAGCAGGTCGAAGCCCGAGAACGTCAGCACCTGGTCGACGTCCTTGTTCTTGATGAAGCCGGCATCCAGCTGCTTCGTGACGGCCTCGGTACGGTTCAGCGCTGCGGCATCGGGCAGTACCGGGATGACCATCAGATAGCCCTGGTCTTCGTCCGGAACCAGACCGCCCGGAACGCGGTAGAAGAGCACCACGAGCAGGACGATCATCGTGCCGAACAGCGTGAAAGCGACCATGACGCGACGGTTCAGGAACGAAACCCCGGCAACATAGCCGTTGGTCATCTTGTCAAAGCTGCGGTTGAACCAGCGGAAGAAACGGTTCGGCTCGGCGTGGGTGGGCTTGAGGATCAGTGCGCACAGTGCCGGCGTCAGCGTCAGTGCGACCAGACCGGAAATGACGACCGAGACGGCAATGGTGACTGCAAACTGCTTGTACATCTGGCCCGTCATGCCGCCCATGAAGGCCACCGGCAGGAACACGGAGCACAGTACCAGCACGATTGCGACAACCGGGCCAGACACTTCTTCCATCGCCTTGATCGCTGCTTCTTTCGGCGAGCACTTCTCGCTCGTCATGATCCGCTCGACGTTTTCGAGCACCACGATCGCATCGTCGACGACGATACCGATCGCCAGCACCATGCCGAACAGGGTCAGCAGGTTGATCGAGAAGCCGAGCGCGAACATCCCCGCAAACGTACCGATCAGCGAAACCGGAACGGCAAGGCAGGGGATCAGTGTGGCGCGGGCGTTCTGCAGGAACACGTAGACGACGATGAAGACCAGGATGATGGCTTCGAACAGCGTGTGCACCACTTCTTCGATCGAGATTTTCACGAACTTGGTGGTGTCATACGGAATGTTGTATTCCATCCCCTTCGGAAAGCGGGCCTTCATGCCTTCCATCGTGGTGCGGACTTCTTCCAGTACCTTGAGTGCGTTCGCGCCTGGCTGCAGATAAACCGCGATACCGACCGTGTCCTTGCCGTTGTGCTTGGCGACGACGTCGTAGCTGTCCGCGCCGAGCTGGATGCGGGCGACATCCTTGAGCTTGGTTTGCGAGCCGTCCGGATTGGAGCGCAGGATGATGTTGCCGAACTCTTCGGTCGTCTCCAGCCGGCCCTTGGCGGTCGCGGTGTAAGTGAACTCGAGCGGTTCCTTTGTCGGTGCGGCGCCGACCTTGCCGGCGGCAAACTGCTGGTTCTGCTCGTTCAGGGCATTGACGACGTCGGTCGTGCTCAGGCCCAACTGCGCCAGCTTGTCGGGACGCAGCCAGACGCGCATCGAATAGTCGCCGGCACCGATGACCGAAATGTCGCCGACCCCGTTCAGGCGCTTCAGCGCGTCGACGACGTTCAGGTTGGCGTAGTTGGCAAGAAACAGCGAATCGAGGCTGTTGTCCGGCGAGTCGAGCGTGACGAAGGCAAGAATCGACGTCGATTTCTTCTGAACCGTCACGCCCTGTTTCTTGACCGTGTCCGGCAGTTGCGCCATCGCGGCCTGAACGCGGTTGTTGACGTTGATGGTTGCCAGATCGGGATCAGTGCCGATGTTGAAGTAGACGTTCAGGTTCATGGCGCCGTTGGACGCCCCCGACGACTGCATGTAGATCATGTCTTCGACGCCGTTGATCTGCTGCTCGAGCGGCGCGGCGACGGTTTCTGCAATCACCTCGGGCGAAGCGCCCGGGTAGGCGGTGGTCACCGAAACGACAGGCGGGACGATGTCCGGATACTGCTCGATCGGCAGTGCCTTCATCGACACCAGACCCGCTAGGGTGATGATGATCGAGATGACGCTGGCGAAGATCGGGCGTTCAATGAAGAATTTGGAGAACATGCCGGCCGCCCCTTATCTGGCTTCGGCCGTTGCGCTGGCCGCGGTGCCGGCAGGTACCGGCTTCACCGGCATGCCCGGTCGAGCCTTGAGAACGCCGTCAACGATGACCCGGTCGCCATCCTTCAGGCCCGAGATCACGATGAAGTCGTTGCCACGTTCCTGACCGAGCTGCACCACGCGGGGCTCAACCACATCCTTGTCGTTCAGCACCAGAACCGCCTTGTCGGCCTGGAACTGGATGACCGCGCGTTGCGGAACCAGTACCGCCTGGTTGAGCTGGGCGCCGTCGAGCACGACGCGGACGAACTGGCCGGGCAGCAGATCGCCTTCCGGATTCGGAATCACCGCACGCACCTTGATGGTGCCGGTGCTCGGGTCGACCTTGCTGTCGGAGAAGTCGATCACGCCACTGTGCTTGAAGATCGAACCGTCGGCCAGCCGCAGTGAAACCTTGTAGCGCGAGTGCTCGGGCAGAATCAGCCGGCCGGAGGCCGAGCCTTTCTGGAATGCGAGCTTCTCGGCCTCGGAGAACGAGAAGTTGGCGTACATCGGATCAAGCTGGACGATGGTGGTCAGCAGGCCGCCATTGGCGCTCGGCGAAACCAGGCTGCCTTCGGAGAAATTGATCTTGCTTGCCATGCCGGAAATCGGTGCAACGACATTGGTGTAACCCAGATTGATGCGGGCCTCGTCGACCTTGGCCGTGGCAGCGGCAAGATTGGCGACGGCCGAATCGTATTCGGCGTTGGCGTCGTCGAAATCCTTCTTCGAGACGGCGTTTTCCTTGAACAGCGGTGCGATACGGTCCCGATCGGCTGTCGCCTTGTTCAGTGACGCTTTGGCCTGCGCCTGTACGCCAAGGGCCTGGTCGAGGGCTGCCTTGAATGGTGCCGGATCAATCTGGAACAGCGTCTGGCCTTCCTTGACCGGTTTGCCTTCGGTGTATACCCGCTTGAGCAGGATGCCTTCGATTCGTGCCCGGACGTCGATCTCGCGATACCCCGCCGTCTGGCCGACCGCTTCATAGGTGTAGGGCACCGTCTGCTTTTTGATGGTGACGATGCCGACTTGTGGCGGCGGCGCCTTGGGCTGTTCTTTCTTCTCGCACCCGACCAGACCGATGATCAGTGCGGCGGCTATGAGGGTGGGGATCGCTTGAAATCTGCGGCTTGGCACGGGAGTTCTCCTGATGCGATTTTGGTGACGTATCGGAACGCCTTATTTTTGGGGCAGCAATGCCTGAGCATGCTTTTCTGGCGGGGGCTGAATTCCAGTTTACCCAAGGTTGAATTAATTTTATGACGATCTGGGGAGTGGGCGCGGGCTTGTGTTGGTTTTGATGTCTTTTGCAACTATGTGCGGACGTGCATCGTAAACAAAGTTGACCAATGGTGCTTTAGGAAACGATGTAGATATTTACGATCGGCGGGCTGCCAATTAGACTGGACAGTCCAATCCAGTATTGCGGTGAAGTCTGGTGTCAGAACAGGAAGTCCAAGCGTCAGGTTGCAGGCAACGCATTGTTGCTGCGGCACTCGAGGTTTTCCGCGAGTGCGGCTATCGCGCGAGCGTCGATCGCGTAGCCCAGCGCGCCGGGGTCGCGCGACAGACGATCTACAACCACTTCGTCTCCAAACCCGCGCTGTTCTCGGCCGTGCTGCAGGAGGGCTGCGCCGAACACCGGGCCAGACTGGTTGCAGGAGAGGGGGGGCTGGCCCAGCGACTGCTGCATTTTGCCGTCGGTTTGCAGGCCAACTTGCTGACGCCAGCTTCAATCAATCTGCATCGTTTGCTGACGCATGAGGCGGCAAGATTCCCCGAACTTGCAGCGCAGGTTTATGTCAACGGCATTCAGGCTACGTCAGAGCAACTTGCCGGTTTGCTGACAAAAGCAATGCGTGACGGCGAATTGCGGGACGACGATCCGCAGCTGGCGGCCGACCTGTTTCTCGACATTGTCGTCAGCCATGATCGTCAGCGCCTGCTGTTTTGCATGCCGCTGGCCGATGCGGATCAGCAGCTTCAACTGTTGCGCCGGCGCATCAACATCTTTCTGCGCGCCTATCGCCCCGATCCGCCCTGAGTGGCCGTACACGTAGTTGCAGCACCGTTGTCGTGAAATGAAAAAACAGAACAATCAGCTCGTTACCACAAGGACATTCCCCATGCAGCAACGACTTGCCGTGCTGTGCGCCGCGCTGGCGCTTGGCTTTACCGCCTGCAGCAAACCGGATGGCGACGCGAAACAGGGCGCCGGCGGGCCGCCCCCGGCCGAGGTTGCCGTGGTGACGGTGACCCGCGGCGACAGTGCGCTGACGCGCGAATTCCCGGGGCAGGTCACCGCGTTCAGAACGGCCGAGGTCCGCGCCCAGGTCGAGGGCATCCTGCAGCAGCGGCTTTATGCCGAAGGGGGGGAGGTCCGCGCGGGCCAGCAACTGTTCCAGATCGACCCGAGAACGCTGCGCGCCAATCTGGCGTCGGCCAAGGCCGATCTCGCCCGCTTGCAAGCCAGTGCCGACATCGCACGGGCTACGCTCAAGCGCTACGGCCAGCTGGTCGGCGACCAGGGGGTATCACAGCAGGAGTACGACCAGGCGCAGTCGTCGCTCAAGCAGGCCGAGGCGCAGGTGCAGGCGGCCGCGGCCGCCGTCGACCGGGCCCAGATCGACCTCGAGCACGCGGCCGTTGCCGCGCCGATTGCCGGTCGCATCGGTCGGGCTCTGGTGTCCGAAGGCGCGCTGGTCGGCAAGGGCGAAGCCACGCATCTCGCCACCATCGAACAGCTGGACCCGATCTACGTCGACTTCAATCAGTCGGCCAACGATCTCTTGCGGCTTCGGCAGCAGCTCAAGTCCGGCAAGCTGGGGGCAGCCGACGGTCTGCCGGTCGAAATCATCCTGCCCGACGGCAGCGTCTATCCGCATACCGGCAAATTGCTGTTCTCGGAGCAGACGGTTGACCCGGCAACCGGCACCCTCGTTGTGCGCGCGCAGTTCCCCAACCCGGACCGGTTGCTGATGCCGGGCGTATTCGTGACCGCACGTTCGGCGCAAGGCACGCTCAGTGGTGCCGTCCGCGTACCGCAACGTGCGGTGCAAAGTTCGCCGCAGGGGCAGTTCGTCTACGTCGTCGACAAGGACAGCAAGGTCGCGCCGCAACCGGTCAAGACCGCCGGCTTCTCGGGCAAGGACTGGCTGATCGGCGAAGGCCTCAAGGGTGGTGAGACCGTCATTGTCGAGGGCATTCAGAAAGTCCGTCCGGGTGCACCGGTCAAGCCGGTCCCGTTCGGCGCGAGTCAGGCGGCCGCTCAGGGTGCCAGCCAGCCGGCAGCCAGCGCTGTCGCGGCCAAGAAGTAAGGGGCGCCCATGTCACGCTTCTTCATCGACCGCCCGGTTTTTGCCTGGGTGATTGCACTGATCATCATTCTCGCCGGCCTGCTCGCGCTGCGCGGGCTGCCGGTGTCGCAGTACCCGGAAGTCGCTCCGCCGGGGCTGACGATTTCCGCAACCTATCCCGGCGCCAGCGCGAAACTGGTCGAGGAGACGGTGACCGCGCTGATCGAGCAGGAAATGAACGGGCTCGAAAACCTGCTTTACTTCGATTCGGCCAGTGACAGCAACGGTTCGGCAACGATTACGCTGACCTTTGCATCGGGCACCGACATCGACATTGCCTCGGTGGAGGCGCAGAACCGCATCAAGCGGGTCGAGGCACGACTGCCGGCCGAAGTGCGCCAGCAGGGTGTTCAGGTCGCCAAGTCGCGCCGCAACTACCTGCTGTTCATGACGCTGTACTCGCCGGACGATTCGCTCGACAACGTTGCGCTCGGCAGCTATGCCAGTTCGGCCGTGCTCGACAGCATCCGTCGGGTCAAGGGGGTCGGCGAGGCCACGCTGTTCGGTACCGAGTACGCCATGCGCGTCTGGCTCGATCCGCAGCGGCTCGCCGGCTACAAGATGACGCCGGCCGAGGCATTGGCCGCCGTGCGCGCGCAGAACGTCCAGGTGGCGACCGGCGAGCTGGGCCAGCTGCCGTCGAAACCGGGGCAGGAAATCAACGCGACCGTCGTCACCCAGGGGCGTTTCGTGACCCCCGAGGAGTTCGGTAGCATCGTGTTGCGCGACGGTGGCCACGGTGCGCAGGTTCGGCTCAAGGACGTCGCCCGGGTCGAACTCGGCGCGCAGGACTATTCGGTCGTGGCGCGTCTGAACGGCAAGCAGACCGCGGCGATCGGCGTGAAGCTCTCGCCGGACGGCAATGCGGTCGAAACGGCCCGGCTCGTCCGCGAGAAGATGACCGAGCTGCAGCGTTACTTCCCGCAGGGTGTGGCGTGGGACATTCCGTACGACACGTCCAAGTTCGTCGACATTTCGATCAAGGAAGTACTGAAGACGCTGGCCGAAGCAATCGTGCTGGTGTTCCTGGTGATGTACCTCTTCCTCGGCAACCTGCGTGCCACGCTGATTCCGACCATCGTCGTGCCGATTGCACTGGTCGGTTCGCTGGTGGGGCTCTACCTGCTCGGCTACTCGATCAACGTGCTGACGCTGTTCGCGATGGTGCTGGCGATCGGCATTCTCGTCGACGACGCGATCGTCGTGGTCGAGAACGTCGAGCGGATCATGTCCGAAGAAGGGCTGGCGCCACGTGAGGCCACGCAGAAGGCGATGGGCCAGATCGTCGGCGCGATCATCGCGATCACGCTGGTGCTGTCGGCGGTGTTCGTGCCGATGGCGTTCTTTACCGGCTCGGTCGGCGCGATCTACCGGCAGTTCTCGGTGACGCTGGTGCTGACCATGGGCTTCTCGGCGCTGCTGGCACTGACGCTGACACCGGCCCTGTGCGCGACGCTGCTCAAGCCGATCCACAAGGGCGAGCTGCACGCGCAGACCGGTTTCTTCGGCTGGTTCAACCGCAAGTTCCACACCACCACGGTCGGCTATGTCGGCTGGGTGACGCGCATCCTGCGCCGCTCCGGCCTGGCCTTGCTGTTCTTCGCGCTGGTGCTCGCGGCGACCGGCTGGCTGATGAGCCGACTGCCGACCTCCTTCCTGCCGGACGAGGACCAAGGCTACTTCGTCAGCCTGGTGCAGCTGCCGGCCGGCGCGACACGCGAGCGTACGCTGGTGGTGATGAACGAGGTCGAGCAGTACTACATGAAGCAGCCTGCCGTCGACAAGGTGATCGGTGTGGTCGGTTTCAGCTTCTTCGGTCGCGGCCAGAATGCGGCGCTGGCCTTCGTGACGCTGAAGGACTGGAAAAACCGTCCGAAGAAAGAGGATGGCGTGACCAGTCTGGTGCAGAACGCGAACATGATGCTGTTCCGCATCAAGCAGGCCTTCGTGTTCGCGCTGAACGTGCCACCGATCCCCGAACTTGCATCGGTCGGCGGCTTCGACTTCCGGCTGCAGGACCGGGCCGGGGTGGGGCGTGAAAAATTGCTCGAAGCGCGCAACATGATGCTGGGCATGGCCGGGCAGAATCCGGCATTGGCCGGGGTGCGTCCGGAGGGGCAGGAGCCGGGGCCGCAGCTCTATCTCGAGGTCGACCGGGTTCGCGCCAGCCAGCTGGGGATTCCGCTGGCCGACCTGAACGATACGTTGTCGATTGCGCTTGGCTCCGCCTACGCCAACGACTTCGTGCGTGACGGACGCATCCTGCGCGTACTGATCCAGGCCGATGCACAGTCGCGCTCGTCGCCGGACGGCATCCTCGGCCTGCAATTGCGCAACCGGCAGGGCGGCTTGGTGCCGCTGTCGGAAATCGCAACGGCCAGCTGGGTGGTCGGTGCGCCGAAGCTGGATCGCTACAACGGCCTGCCGTCGTACAAGATCAGCGGTGGTCCGGCGCCGGGCAAGAGCTCGGGTGATGCGATGAACGCGATGGAAGAAATGGCGGCCAAGCTGCCGCAGGGCATCGGCTTCGAATGGTCCGGTACGTCGTACGAAGAGCGGTTGTCGGGGTCGCAGGCACCGTTCCTGTTCGGTCTGTCGGTGCTGGTCGTGTTTCTGTGTCTTGCCGCACTGTACGAAAGCTGGTCGATTCCGTTTGCCGTGCTCTTGGTCGTGCCGCTGGGCATCTTCGGTGCGGTCATGGCGATGACACTGCGCGGCTTGCCGAACGATGTCTACTTCAAGGTCGGCCTGATTGCGATCATCGGGCTTTCGTCGAAAAACGCGATCCTGATCATCGAGTTCGCCAAGGATCTGCAGCGGCACGGCATGGGGCTGACCGAGGCAACGCTCGAGGCTTGCCGCCTGCGCTTCCGGCCGATCCTGATGACCTCGATCGCCTTCATTGCCGGCGTGCTGCCGCTGGTGATCAGTACCGGTGCCGGGGCGGCCAGCCGTCATGCGATCGGTACCGGGGTCATGGGCGGGATGATCGCAGCCACCGTGCTGGCGGTCTTTCTGGTGCCGGTGTTCTTCGTCGTGACGCGCAAGCTGTTTCCCGACAAGACACACAAGGCACAGACAGAAGCCGCCAGTGACGATCACCGCTAAGGAGCGCACGATGAAAAAAAAGATGATTTCGCTCGCGGCGCTGACCCTGCTCGGCGGCTGCGCCATGGGCCCGGATTACCAGCGCCCGGCGCTCGACATGCCCAAGCAGATCGGCCAGGGCGACGCGGCAGTCCAGCCGGCAGCGTTGCCGGCGATCAAATGGGAGAACTACTTCACCGATCCCGCACTCACGCCGCTGATCCGCGATGCATTGGCAAACAATCGCGACCTCCGTGTCGCAGTTGCCCGGGTCGAGGAAGCCAGGGCGCTGTACGGCATCCAGCGTGCCGACCAGTTGCCGACACTCAACGCCAACGGCGCAGCAGCAGCCAGTCGCGTGCCGGCATCGCTGAGCAGTACCGGCCAGGAAATGATCAACCACCGTTACGATGCCAATCTCGGCTTGCTGTCGTACGAGCTGGATTTCTGGGGGCGTGTCCGCCGGTTGAGCGAAGCGGCGCAGGCCAACTACTTTGCCAGTGAGGCGGCGCAAAAGAGTTTCCGCTCCGGGCTGATTGCCGATGTGGTCAGCGGGTATTACGCCGCCCAGGCCCTGTCGGAACAGCTGGCCTTCTCCCGCAAGACCGAGGTTGCGCGCGGCGAAACGCTGAGGCTGGTTCAGCGTCGACTCGATGTCGGTGTGGCAGGGCGGCTGGAGTTGCTGGAGGCGCAAACCGCGCTCGAAACCGCGCAGGCGGTGTCGGCGCAACTTGCCAAGCAGAAGGACAATGCGCGGCATGCGCTCAGCGTCCTGATCGGTCGCGTGGTGGCCGACGACGAGATTATCTCCGGCGATGCGACGCTACTGGAGAAACGCCCGTTGCCGCTGGCGGTGCCGTCAGGGTTGTCGTCGGACATCCTGCTGAGCCGGCCGGACGTCGAGCAGGCCGAGCAGCAGCTGGTGGCGGCGAATGCCAATATCGGCGCTGCGCGTGCCGCATTCTTCCCGAAGGTGACGCTGGTCGGGTCGGCGGGCACGGCCAGCGCGGAACTGAGTGATCTGTTCGGTAGTGGCAGTGGCGCATGGAGTTTCCTGCCGACCGTGTCGATGCCGATTTTCGATGGCGGGCGGACGCGCTCCGGGCTGGAGCTGGCTGAGGCGCGCAAGGTCGGCGCGGTGGCATCGTACGAAAAAACGATCCAGGTGGCGTTCAAGGAAGTAGCGGACGTGCTGTCCGACCAGCAATGGCTGGCGGCACAGCTTGAAGCGCAGCAACGGTTGATCCGAAGCCAGACGGCACGAATGGACATGGCCGAACGCCGCTACAAGGATGGTCTGACCAACTATCTCGAGTTCCTGATTGCTCAGCGCGATTACTTTGCCTCCCAGCAGACGCTGATCGAAGCGAGAAGGGCGAGGCTGACGGTCGCCGCACAGGCCTATAAGGCGCTGGGTGGGGAATAAAAAAACGCCAGGGCAATTCCCTGGCGTTTTTTTGAACAGTAGCGGGCTTAACCCATGTGCTGACCGCCGTTGATGGCGAGATTGGCACCGGTCATGAAGCCCGACACATCGGAGGCCAGATAGCCGATCAGACCGGCAATTTCTTCCGGCTTGCCGAGGCGGTTTACCGGGATGTGCGCAATGATCTTGTTGCGCACGTCTTCCGGAACGGCCATCACCATCTCGGTAGCGATATAGCCGGGAGAAATCGTGTTGACCGTCACACCCTTGCGAGCCACTTCCTGCGCCAGTGCCATGCTGAAGCCGTGCATGCCGGCCTTGGCGGCCGAGTAGTTGGTCTGACCGAACTGGCCCTTCTGGCCATTGATCGACGAGATGTTGATCACGCGACCCCAGCCACGATCGGCCATGCCGTCGACGAACTGCTTGCAGACGTTGAACACCGAGTCGAGGTTGGTCTTGATCACCGCATCCCAACTGATCTTGTCGAGCTTTTTGAAGGTGGCATCGCGGGTGATGCCGGCGTTGTTGACGAGTACGTCGACAGCGCCGACATCGGCATTCACCTTGGCAGCCAGCTCGACGCACGCGTCATAATCGGTGACATCACACTGATAGGCGTGAAAACTGTAGCCGAGCTCTTTCATGTCGGCGAGCCAGGCCTGTTCCTTGCCCGGGCGCGAATAGGTGGTGACCACGGTGAAGCCGTCATCTGCAAGTCGTTTGCAAATGGCAGAGCCGATGCCGCCCATGCCGCCCGTGACCAGTGCAATCTTTGCCATGATTTGATGTCCTTCTCTTTTGTAGATGTTGTCGTTCTCGCCCAGAAAGGGCGACAAAAATCTTACTATTTACATTCTGTGTGTGTAAATAAGCAAGATGTAATGTTTGTGTTTAGCAGCAACACTGAGTCAGTGAGGAATCCATCGTAATGCTCGTCAAAACCGCGCCATCGGCGCGCTCGATTCTTGTCAGCGGTTGTTCTACAGGTATAGGTCACTGTGTCGCGCATGGCTTGGCTGCCCGCGGCTGGCAGGTCTTTGCAACCGCACGCCAGGCCGATGACGTCGCCAGTCTGGCCGCGGCAGGCTTGACCGCGCTGCAGCTCGACATTGCTGACGATACGTCGATCCGAGGCTGTGTCGATAAGGTGTTGGCGCAGACCGGCGGCAGACTGGACGCCCTGTTCAATAATGCCGGCTTCGGTGTGCCCGGGGCCGTCGAGGATCTCGGCAGGGCAGCCATGCGGCATCAGTTCGAAACCAATGTCTTTGGCAGTCTCGAGCTGACCAATGCCGTATTGCCGGTCATGCGCCGGCAAGGCCACGGACGGATCCTGTTCAACAGCTCGGTGCTGGGTTTTGCCGCGATGCCGTATCGCGGTGCCTATAACGCCAGCAAATTTGCCCTTGAAGGGTTGGTTGACACGCTTCGGCTCGAACTCCTGGGCGCCGGCATCCATCCGGTGCTGATCGAGCCCGGGCCGATCAGCAGCCGGTTTCGCGCCAACGCGCAGTTGCAGTTCGATCGCTGGATCGACGAGGTGGCCAGCGCGCATGCGCCGGCCTACCGGGCCATGCGTGCGCGGCTGGCCAAGCCGGGGCCGGCGGCGCCGTTCACACTGCCGCCGGAGGCGGTGCTCGACGCCGTGCTTGCCGCGCTGGAAGCGGGCCGCCCGGCAGCGCGCTACCGCGTGACCGTACCAACGCATCTATTCTGGTGGCTCAAGCACCTGCTGCCGACCCGGTTGCTGGACTTGGTACTTTTGCGCGCAAGCGGCGATGAGCCCGGTCATGTCTACGGGCGCAAGTAAATCCGTGGCGTATGCGCGCCCGAGTCACATTCCGTCGTCCTTGTCCAGAATTGAGAGGGGACGGGTGTTCGGCTAAAATACGGGATTCCAATCTGTTGCATTCGCCATGACCAAGTACATCTTCGTAACCGGCGGCGTTGTTTCTTCCCTCGGGAAGGGCATCGCCGCCGCGTCGCTTGCGGCCATCCTCGAATCGCGTGGCCTCAAGGTCACCATGATGAAGCTCGATCCCTACATCAACGTCGACCCGGGCACCATGAGTCCGATGCAGCACGGCGAGGTGTTCGTGACCGAAGACGGTGCCGAGACCGACCTCGACCTCGGCCACTACGAGCGCTTCATCCACTCGAAGATGAAGAAGAGCAACAACTTCACCACCGGCCAGATCTACGAGTCGGTGATCAAGAAGGAGCGTCGTGGCGACTATCTGGGCAAGACCGTCCAGGTCATCCCGCACATCACCGACGAGATCAAGCTGTTCATCGGCGAAGGCACGGACGGCGTCGATCTGGCCGTGATCGAAATCGGCGGCACCGTGGGCGATATCGAGTCGCTGCCGTTCCTCGAGGCCATTCGCCAGATGGGCGTTGAGCTCGGTCGCGAGAACGTCTGTTTCGTCCATCTCTCCTACGTGCCGTACATTGCCGCCGCGGGTGAAATCAAGACCAAACCGACCCAGCACAGCGTCAAGGAGCTGCGTGAAATCGGCATCCAGCCGGACGTGCTGATCTGCCGTGCGGACCGCGTCGTGCCGGACGACGAGCGCAAGAAGATCGCGTTGTTCACCAACGTGTCGGAAAAGGCCGTCGTTTCCTGCCCGGACATGGACTCGATCTACCAGATCCCGCGCGTGCTCTCGAGCCAAGGCATCGACGACATCATCTGCAAGCAGCTGCAGCTGGACCTGCCGAAGGCCGATCTGTCGATGTGGGACCGCATCGTCGGTGCAATCCAGAATCCGAAGCAGACCGTCAACATCGCGATGGTCGGCAAGTACGTCGATCTGACCGAATCGTACAAGTCGCTGATCGAAGCGCTGAAGCACGCAGGCATCCATACCGAGAGCGAAGTGAAGATCCACTTCGTCGACTCCGAGTCGCTCGAAACCGAAGGTCCGGGCTGCCTCAAGTCGGTCGATGCGATCCTCGTGCCGGGCGGCTTCGGTAAGCGCGGCGTCGAGGGCAAGATCGTTGCAGTCAAGTATGCGCGCGAGCACAACATCCCCTACCTCGGCATCTGTCTCGGCATGCAGATTGCGCTGATCGAGTACGCGCGTGACGTGGCCGGCATGACCGGCGCCAATTCGACCGAGTTCGACCTCGAAACCGAATTCCCGGTCGTTGCGCTGATCGACGAGTGGGTCAATCACGACGGCAAGATCGAAACCCGCGACGAGAACTCGAACATGGGCGGCACCATGCGGCTGGGCGCGCAGGAGTGCAAGCTGGCTTCGGGCAGCCACGCAGCGAACATCTACGGCGCGGACACGATCACCGAACGTCACCGTCACCGCTATGAAGTCAACAACCACTACCTGCCGCGTCTCGAAGCGGCCGGCCTGACAATCAGTGGCAAGTCGACTGGCGCCGAGCAGCTGGTCGAGACCATCGAGCTGCCGGAACACCGCTGGTTCTTCGCCTGCCAGTTCCACCCGGAGTTCACTTCGACACCGCGCGATGGTCACCCGCTGTTCAAGTCCTACATCGAAGCCGCCATCGACTACGCCAAGGCACAGGGTCGCGAAGGCCTGAGCTGCTGATCGATCCGGGCCACCTGCGGGTGGCCCGTCATTCGTACGGGCGGGTGTCGCAACACGCCGCCAGGAGACAAGCATCATGAAACTTTGCGGATTCGAAGCCGGCCTCGACAAGCCGTTTTTCCTGATTGCCGGTCCGTGCGTCATCGAAGGTGAGCAGTTTTCGATCGACGTTGCCGGCCAGCTCAAGGAAATCACCACCGAGCTCGGCATTCCGTTCATTTTCAAGTCGAGCTTCGACAAGGCCAACCGCTCCAGCGGCAAATCGTTCCGCGGCTTCGGCATGGACGAGGGCCTGAAGATCCTTGCCAAGGTCAAGGAGCAGGTCGGCGTACCGGTCCTGACCGACATTCACGAAATCGACCAGATCAAGCCGGTATCGGCGGTGGTCGACGTCCTGCAGACGCCGGCTTTCCTGTGCCGCCAGACCGACTTCATTCGCGCATGCGCGCAGTCCGGTCGGCCGGTGAACATCAAGAAGGGCCAGTTTCTCGCCCCGGGTGACATGAAGAACGTCATCGACAAGGCGCGTGAGGCTGCGCGCGACGCCGGCCTGCCGGACGATGTGTTCATGGCCTGCGAGCGCGGCGCCAGTTTCGGCTACAACAATCTGGTGTCCGATATGCGATCGCTGGCGATCATGCGCGAAACCGGCGCACCGGTCGTTTTCGATGCGACGCACTCCGTTCAGTTGCCGGGCGGTCAGGGTGACAAGTCCGGCGGCCAGCGCGAGTTCGTGCCGGTGCTGGCGCGCGCAGCGATGGCGGTCGGCGTCGCCGGTCTGTTCGCCGAAACCCATCCGGACCCGGCGTGCGCGATGTCCGACGGCCCGAATGCATGGCCGTTGCCGCGAATGAAGGAGTTGCTGACCGTGCTCAAGGCCATCGACACCACGGTTAAGGCAAACTCCTTGTCCGAACAAACGTTGTAATCCGGGGCGTATAGCCTCGGTTCGTGTTCCACAAACATCATCGTCAACAAAGGAAAGCATCAATGAGCGCAATCGTTGAAGTGATCGCCCGCGAGATTCTCGACTCCCGCGGCAACCCGACCGTGGAAGCAGACGTTCTGCTCGAATCCGGTGTGATGGGCCGTGCAGCCGTGCCGTCCGGCGCATCGACCGGCGAGCGCGAAGCGCTTGAACTGCGCGACAACGACAAGTACCGCTACCTCGGCAAGGGCGTGCTCAAGGCCGTCGAAAACATCAACACCGAAATCGTCGAAGCCATCATCGGTCTGGATGCTGCCGATCAGGCGTTCATCGACAAGACCATGCTCGAACTCGACGGCACCGAAGACAAGAGCAAGCTGGGCGCCAACGCCATCCTCGCCGTGTCGATGGCCGTGGCCAAGGCCGCTGCCGAAGAATCGGGCCTGCCGCTGTACCGCTACATCGGTGGTTCGGGCCCGATGAGCCTGCCGGTGCCGATGATGAACGTCGTCAACGGTGGCGAGCACGCGTCGAACAGCCTCGACTTCCAGGAACTGATGATCGTTCCGGTTGGCGCACCGACCTTCCGTGAAGCGCTGCGCTACGGCGCGGAGATCTTCCACAACCTGAAGAAGATCCTGCACGACAAGCACCTGCCGACCCAGGTCGGTGACGAAGGCGGTTTCGCGCCGGACGTGGCCAACGCCGAAGAAGCGCTGGACCTGATCCTGGCCGCCATCCACAAGGCCGGCTACAAGCCGGGTGAAGACATCGCGATCGCGCTGGACTGCGCTGCGTCGGAGTTCTTCGACAAGGCCACCGGCAAGTACGTGTACAAGAAGAGCGACAAGCGCGAGCTGACCAGCGAGCAGCAGGTCGACTACCTCGAAAGCCTCGTCAACAAGTACCCGATCATCTCGATCGAGGACGGCATGGGCGAGCGTGACTGGGACGGCTGGAAGGTGCTGACCGACCGTCTGGGCGATCGCGTCCAGCTCGTCGGCGATGACCTGTTCGTCACCAATACCAAGATCCTGGCCGAAGGCATCGCCAAGGGCATCTGCAACTCGATCCTGATCAAGGTCAACCAGATCGGTTCGCTGTCGGAAACGCTGGCTGCTGTCGACCTGGCCAAGCGCAATGGCTACACCTCGGTCATGTCGCACCGTTCGGGTGAAACCGAGGACAGCACCATCGCCGATCTGGCCGTGGCTACCAATTGCATGCAGATCAAGACCGGCTCGCTGTCGCGTTCGGACCGTATCGCCAAGTACAACCAGCTCCTCCGCATCGAAGAAGAGCTCGGCGATGCTGCGGTCTATCCGGGCCGCGGTGCGTTCTACCAGCTCAAGAAGTAATCACGGGCCGGTGTACGCCGCAAACATGTAGTAAGATGAAAAACCGGGGTTCGGCCCCGGTTTTTCTTTGGTTTCAACCCGTTTTCTCCCGCACCCACTCATGCGCCTGCTTGCCATCGTTCTTGCCCTGTTGATCGCCCTGTTGCAATGGCCGCTGTGGGTCGGCAAGGGCAGTTGGCTGCGCGTCTGGCAGCTCGACAACGAACTGGTTGCCAAGCGTGCGCAGAACGAGCGGCTCAAGGAGCGCAATGCCGCGCTGGATGCCGAAGTGGCCGACCTCAAGTCCGGCACCGATGCGATCGAAGAGCGTGCCCGCAACGAGCTGGGCATGATCCGTCAGGACGAGGTGTTCTTCCAGGTGCTCGATCGCCGCAAGCCGGCAAGCGGTCCGTCGATCGCCAGTCAGGTCGCTTCCGCGCCCTGAGACGTTTTGCCTGAACTGTGCTGCTGTCCTGGTTCGGTAAACAAATATTCACGACTGTAATGGTGTAACTGTATATTGGTATCTCATCGACGATGAGGTGCATGATGGCAACGCCGCTTTCCCCTGCTGCAAAGCGCAAGTCCGATACGCTGTATTTCCAGCTTGCCGAAGAAATGGCACAAGCGATTGCGGCGGGCGTACTGAAAGCGGGTGAACGCCTGCCGTCGATCCGTCGGCTGTCGGCGCAGCGGCAGATCAGCCTGTCGACCGTGATGGAGGCCTACCGCGAGCTTGAAGCCCGCGGGTTGATCGAGGCCCGGCCGCAAAGCGGTTTTTACGTCAGGGCGTTGCACGCCGGTTTCAGTCCCCCGTCACTGACGCAGCCGCCGAGCGAGCCGAGCGAGGTCGTGACCGCACCGGTGCTCTGGCCTTATCAGGTCAAGGAAAACCAGTCGATTCGCGTCGATTTCGGTCTCGCCATCCTCTCGCCGGAACTGTACCCGACACAGCAACTGCAGCGTCTGCTGGCACAAACGACGCGCTACCAGCCGCGAATGCTGGCCGATTACGGCAAGCCGGCCGGCGACATCGAGCTTCGTCGTCACATTGCCCGTCGTTCGTTGGCCTGGGGCGGGCAGTTCGAAGCCGACGACGTCCTGATCACCCATGGCTGTCTTGAAGCGATCAACCTGTGCCTGCGTGCGGTGACCGAACCCGGCGACGTGGTTGCGATCGAATCGCCGGCGTACTTCGGTCTGCTGCAGATCCTTGAGAGCTTCCAGCTCAAGGCACTGGAAATTCCCACCCATCCGCAGACCGGCATTTCGATCGAAGCGCTGGAGCTGGCCACACGCGAGGGCAAGGTCAAGGCCTGTCTGCTGATTCCGAGTTTTTCCAATCCGCTCGGCAGCGTGATGCCGGACGACAACAAGAAACGACTGGTGGAAATGCTGTCGAGCCGGAACATCCCGCTGATCGAAGACGATCTGTACGGCGAGTTTTTCCACCATGGCAGCCGACCGCGACCGGCCAAGGCGTTCGACCGCGACGGCAACGTGATGCTGTGCTCGTCATTCACGAAGGCACTGGCGCCGGGCATGCGGGTCGGTTGGGTGGTGGCCGGACGCTGGCGTCGCGAGCTGGAGAAGCTCAAGTTCATCAACACCTACTCGACGCCGGTCGCGATGCAGCAAACGATTGCGCGCTTTCTCGAGAACGGTGGCTATGACCACCATTTGCGCCGGCTTCGCCGTGCGGTGGCGGAACAGGTTGACGGCGCCGTCTCTGCAATCCGGCGTTTCTTTCCCAAGGACACGCGGCTGAACGTACCGCAGGGCGGGTATGTGCTGTGGATCGAGCTGCCCGAGTGCGTCGATACCCGCGAGCTGCTCAGACTGTCACTGGCCGAAGGCATCAGCTTTGCGCCGGGTGAACTGTTCTCGCCGAGTCACAGCTACCGCAACTGCCTGCGCATCTGCTGCGTCGAGCCGTGGACCACACGGCACGAGCGCGCCATCCAGCGTCTGGGCGAATTGTGCCAGACGCTGATCCGGCCGGTACCGCACAGCGTCGTCACCGCCTGAACGCAACTGCCTGAAAAATCAGTAGCGGTGCTCGGCACCGCCAGCGGGCTCGTCCTCGATATGCATGACGACCATGCAGCTCGTCGGCCCGTTGTACTGGACTTCGTCACAGAATGGCGAATACGACATCAGGCAGGGCGGATTTGCACGCGTTTCGTCAAGCCAGACCACGTCGAGGCGCTGACCGCAGACGGAGTCCAATGCCATGCGCAGCATGCTGATGTTTTCCACCAGACCGGCGCCTGCACTCGAACTCAGCATGCTGGCGGCAAGGGTCAGGGCGGCGAGAAGAGAGGGGCGGACCATGGCGGACCTCCTTGCAGTCTGCCGGCGCGCTCCGCCGGCCTGCTGTCGACGGCCATGGTTTCACTCTAGATTCTTACAACGAGTGCTTCAGTGCGTTGATGCCGCCGAATATCGGTTGGCGGTGTGCACGCCGTGGCACGTTGCGGTGCGGTGCGACCACGGCATCGAGCTGCAACCGTGCAGAAGCAGACATGGCTTCGACCAGTGCGATGCCTTGACCCGGAGCCGTCCAGTGCTCGCCACCGGCAAGCACGACATCTTCTCCGTCGAAAGTCAGCCACAAGCGGCCGGAGGCACAGCGCAATTGCCGGCCGGGCGCGAGTGCCATTCTGAGCAGGCTGCCGGATGTCAGTGTCAGCGTTTGCATCGTCGTCTCCTTGGGAGGGTGTACGACGATGCTACGGCCGCGCGAAGGGGTGTGGCAGATGCAACTGTACTGCTGCCCGGTGATTCAGCGCTTCAGTGCAAGCCGATTGTACCGGCCATGCCATTGGCAAACTGTTTGTCTTGCTGATCCATCGTGGCCAGCATTGCCGTGGCGCTATTCATCGTCGCTGCCGCCGGTCTGCACGCGGTAGGGCTCGCCGCGCCGCAGTGCTCGCAGGAGAAAGCGGGCGGGGTCGACTGCATTCAATAGGGCGCTTTCAACCGGCGCGGGCTCACCATTGAGTCTGCAGGCAAGCATTTCGCCGATCAGCGCCGACCACGACAGTCCGCGTGCGCCCAGTCCGAGCGCGCCGTACAGGCCGGACTGGCGCGGCACCTGCGCCAGCTGATGGCAGCGCGGATAGTCGTCGTGCCACGGCAGTGCGAGCTCGCCGACCAGCGGCAGGCGGTCGGGCGAAGTGGGGCGCTGACAAATCCGGCTTCCGAGTACGGCGTCGTCCGGCAGTGTCTGCCCGGGCAGCAAGGCGACGAGTGCCCGGCGATTCTCGATTTCGGCTGCGGCAAGGTCGCCCTCGAACGGTGCCGCGCCGATGATGCGTTCGCCACCGGCCGCGCCGGTCAGATAGCCGGCGCCGGCTATACCTGCTGCAGTCAGCCCGACACTCGAAGCCGGGATGCGGCTTGCAACACGGAGCACGCTCCAGAGTGGCAAATCCACGCACTGCGCCAGCGCTCGGGCCGCACTGGCATTGCACAGAATCACGGTCGGCGCGGTGCCGAGCAATGTTCCGTCTCCACCGAATGCCTGCCACTGGCCGTCGACACAATCCAGCCGGACAACCGGTGCGTTCCCGCGAAAACGGACCGCATCGCCGTGCCGGGCCAGCAGCGCACGGCAGTAACCCGGCGGATTGATCCAGGCGCCGCGCGCAAACCACCAGCCACCGCGTGCCGGGCGCACGCCCAGCCGCTGCTGCGCCTGATCCGGCTTGAGGAAGCTGACGTCCGGATCGGTACCGTCCTCGGCCATGCATTGCTGCAGCGCCTCCTGTTCCGCGTTGCGGGCGACCTGCAGCACGCCTTCGATGCCGTGCGGTACGTTCAGGCCTGAATCGGCCAGATCCTGCAGCAGGGCGAGTGTGGCGGCATTGCCGGCGCGACTGAGCCGGGCGAGCAGGTTGTCGTCCTGCGACACATAGGCATGCATCAGCCCGGCCAGATTGCCGGACGATCCGGTTGCGGGTTCGGCGGCCGCATCGACAATGTCGATACGCCAGCCACGTGCGGCGAGACGCTCCGCCACCGCACAGCCGGCGAGACCGGCGCCGATGACCAGTGCGTGCCTTGCAATGGGGGCTGCAACGGGGCGCCGCGGCGCGCGTGCCATGCCGCCGCACAGCATCTGCCACTTGCTGCCATAGCCCTTGGCTTTCGCAACGGCAAACCCGGCCTCGTTCAGCGCCCGGCGGACGGCACCGGCGGCGGTGTATGTCGCCAGCGTCGTGTCGGCACGGCAAAGCCGCCAGAGTTGCTTGAACACCGCGGGCGTCCACAGCTCGGGGTTCTTCGACGGCGAGAATCCGTCGAGGTAGATCGCGTCGGCACAGGCGTCGAGCTGCGGCAGCACGTCGAGCACATCACCGAACAGCAGCGTTAGCGACACCCGTCCGCCATCAAGCCAGAGGCGGTGGAAGCCCGGCGTCGGCGCAGGCCAGTGCGCGAGCAGCTCGGCCACCTGTGCCGCGTACTGCGGATAGCGCGCCAGCAGTACTGCCAGATCATCGCGAACGAAGGGGTGGCGTTCGACCGACACGAAGTGCAATCGGGCACAGGCGGCCGGGTCGGCACGCCATGCCGCCCAGGTCACCAGAAAACTCAGCCCCTGGCCGAAGCCGGTTTCGACGATGGTGAACGCATCCCGGCCACGCCAGCGTGCCGGCAGCCCGTTGCCCCCCAGAAAGACGTGCTCGGCCTGACCGATGCCGCCGTCGGGCGAGTGGTAGGCATCGTCAAACTCGGCGGAAAACGGCACGCCGTGTTCGTTGAACGCAAGTCGGGCTGGCGTGATGCGGGCGGGTCTGGACTGGGACAAGAGCGGCTTTCCGGACAGCAAAGCCGCGATTTTACGCGCCTGCGGCCGGCACGTCGTGACCGGACAGGAAACGCTTCACCAGCAGCCAGAACCCGATCCCGGCCGCGAGGTTGGCACCCGCGAACCAGAGGTTGCCGCCACTGCCGTAGCCCCAGCGGACGATTTCGATGCCGACGGTAAAGAACACCATCGTGATCATGCCGAGCGACGCAGCCACCGTGCCTTTGCTGACGGTGCTAGAGAACAGTGTCAGCCGGTACAGCGCGGCATTGGCCAGGCCGACGCCGTAGGCATAGAGGCTGATGCCGCCAACCAGCCAGGCAACCGCCGAGCTGTCGACCAGCATGGCCACGGCAGCAAGACCCAGTCCGGCCAGTGCCGGAATCAGACCGAAGCCGATCATCCGGTGGATCGGAACGCGGTCGGCGACACGCGCCAGCGTGATGTTGCCGGCGATCAGCGCGGCAAAAATCGGGATCTGCCACAGCCCGAAGGTCAGCGGCGTCATGTGCGCGCGTTCCATCAGGATCACCGGCGCCTGGCCGATCCACGTCAGCAGCGGCAGACTGGCCGCACCGATTGCCAGCGCGCCGCAAACGAAGCGGCGGTTGCCGAAAACCTTGCGGTAATCGCCGGCAATGCTGCGCACGTTGAACGGCGTGCCGCGCAGTTTGGCGGTCTCCGGCATCGTCCGCCACAGGCCGAACAGCGAGATCGAGGTCGTCACGGCGATCAGCACGAAAATGCTGCGCCATGGCGCCACCTCGATCAGGGCCGCGCCGGCGACGGGGCCGATCAGCGGCGCCAGCAGCGCCACGTTGGCCATCAGCGCCATCACCCGGACCGCGGCCGTCTCGGAGAACGCTTCCTGAATCGACGCATAGCCGATCGCGGTGACGAAGCACAGCCCCATGCCCTGAAAGAAACGCAGCACCATGAACTGGGTGATCGACGTCGTCGGCAGCGTCAGCAACAGCAGCACGATGAATGCGGCCACGCCGAACAGCATCAGCGGCCGCCGGCCGACCCGGTCCGACAGCGGACCGAGCAGCCACTGCAGTGCTGCGCCGCCGGCGAGGTAGGCCGCCAGCGCGGTCGGCACCAGCGACGATGGCGCGTTGAACTCGTGCACGACCTGCAGCATGCCCGGCAGGATCATGTCGTTGGCGATGTAGGTCGAGAACTCGAACAGCACGAGCGAAATCGGGAACAGCATCGTTCGCCAGGTGAGTCGGGAAATGGGCTGGGCAGTCATGGACGGGCTTGAAGGAATCAACCCGGCAGTTTGTCCGATGACGACGGAATGCGCGATGAAGGATTACCGCTGCAGCCACGCTTTGGCCAAGCCGGGCAATGCCGGGCAAGCGCAATCGGCATCGCCGCTTACGGGGCGGCGGCGAAGCCGGGCGCCGCAAAGCGGCGGCTGCATTGTGTTTGCCGTCGCCAGCCGCATTGGGGTGCAACGGCTGACAAACAGGTAGAGCCCGATTTCATAAGCGAGCAATCACATATTCTTTACCGGCCTATGTTGTACCTTCCTATGCTGGTTTCGCTTTTACAAACAAGGAGGAATGTATGCCATCACCCCGCTCAAAAGCGAAACCGCTCCCGTCATTCAAACACTCCGGCGTGCTGCTCGGGCTGGCTGCCCTGCTGCTCGCCGGGCCGACCAGTGCCGCCTCGGTACTTGCAACCCCGGAGCAGCAGGCGTTCGATGCCAGGGCGATCCAGATCCGCAAGAACAACCCGTTCCTGCTGCAGCGCGCGCAACTGGCCACGGCCTACCTCACTGCACATGGTGCGCCGGTCAGTGCCGAGGCCTCGTCGCGACTGAATGGCGCCATCGACGAACTGGTGTTCAGCGCCATCCAGAAAGCCGTGAACAACGATCCGGACCATCCCGGGGTCTACTGGCTGAACGCGCCGCCGCGCGACTGGTTCGGCCTCAAGGTGCCCGGTGGCCGCTATTCGTACGACAACCCGGACAACATCTACCGGACGATTCCGGTCGACGGCGATTCGCGCTACGTGATCCGCGGCCAGCGTCGCGGCAACGGCCCGAGCGACGTGACATTCTCGCTGATCAGCAATCCGAACTACCAGCAGAGCATTGCCGTACTGAGCGGCAAGGATCTGGTCGTTGCTGCCGACGGCAGCTTCACGATCACGATCGACAACCAGCCGGCCAACGGCCGGATCAACCACATCCAGTCGACGCCGGAGGCAAAGCAGCTGTTCGTGCGCAACAACTTCGGCGATTGGGCGGAGGAAACGGCCGACGCACTCAGCGTGACCCGGCTTGATGCGCCGTCGCGCCCGGCACGCAGCGATGCCGACATCGTGGCGGATGTCCGCACCAACCTGAACGAATCGACGCTGGCGTATGCAGTCGGCACCCTGGGACTGAAAACCTACATCAACCCCGTAAACACGCTACCGCAGCCCAGCTCGTCGGCCACGCTCGGCACGCTGGTGACCCAGGCCAGCACGTTCGGACACTTTCGCCTGGGCGACGATGAGGCACTGCTGGTGACGGTCGACACCGGTGGCGCCGGTTACTTCGTGCTGCCGGTCACCGACCCGTGGACGGTCAGCGTCGAGCCGGACAACCATCAGGTCAGCCTGAACAACGCGCAGGCCGTGCCCGATGCCGACGGCAGCTACACCTTCGTGATCTCGCCGAAAGATCCGGGTGTGTTCAACTGGGTTGAAACCGCCGGGCTGCACGAGGGAACGCTGATGCCGCGTTGGCAGGATCTGCCGGCTGCCGCTACGGCCGGCAGCGGGCCGGCGATTGCCGCGCGCGTCGTCAAGCTGGCTGACCTGCCGCATTACCTGCCGGCGGCTACCCGCTACGTGACGCCGGCCGAACGCCAGCAGCAGCGACAGGCACGCGCGGACGCCTACGCGCAGCGGATTGCAACCGACTGATCAGCACGGCTGCGGGCGAAGGCGCCGGTGAATGGCCGTCGCCCGCTGCAGCCAGCCGCGCTGTTGCCAGCGCCGGTACATCAGCATGCCGCGCAGCCATTCGTCGCAAAGCATTGCCAGCCATACACCGACGAGCCCGAGGCCGAGCACGGTTCCCAGCAGCCAGGCGCCCCCGACAAGGACGATCCACATCGACAGCACGCCGACGATGACCGGATAGCGCACGTCACCGGTGGCCCGTAGCGCATTGATCGCCACCAGATTGGCGACGCGTCCCGGCTCGAGCACGATGCCGATACGCATCAGCACCGCCCCGGTAGCAATGATCGTGGCATCGGTGGTGAACAGCCCCAGCAACCAGGGCGCGGCCAAGGCAACGACCAGTGCCATCCCGCCGGCAAACAGCCAGCCCAGCTTGAGGCTCTGCAGCACCTGCCGGTAGGCGGCGTCGAACTCGCCGGCGCCGACCAGTTGGCCGATCAGGATTTCGGTCGCCAGCCCGATGGCCACGCTGGTGAGCACGACGATGTGGACGAGCTGCATCGCATAGGTCTGCGTTGCCAGCGTGGCATCGCCCAAGCGCGCGCTCAGCGCAGTAATCGTCACGAATGCCAGATACCAGCTGACCTTTTCGCCGGCGGCCGGCAGGCCGATGTGCAGGATGCGCTGCAGAATGCCCGCCGGAACGTTGAAGAACTCGTGCCATCGGGGCAGCCAGCCCAGTGCCCGCTCTAGCAGCACGAACAGCGCAAGCAGGGCAACGACCCGGCTCAGTACCGCGGCATACGCCACGCCCTCGACGCCCATGACCGGCACCCCCAGCAATCCGAACAGCAGCACGGCGCCGCCAGCAGCATTGACGGCGTTCTGTGCCAGACTCACCCACATGGCCACCCGCGTGTGTCCGTGTGCACGCAGCACGGCCGAAACCGACAGGTTGACGGCTTCGAGCGCCAGACTGGCGCCGACGATGACCAGAAAGGGCTGGGCATAAGCACGCAGCGCAGCGGACAGCTGCATTGCACGCAACAGGGGATCGGCCAGCAGCGCGACGGTTACGCCGAGCGCCAGCCCGAGCCAGGTGTTGACCGCCATTGCGGCGACGGCAACGTCGCGCGTGCCCTGGCGGTCCCCCGCGCCGAGATGGTGGGTGAGGACGACGCTGCCGCCGATGGCAACAAAGCCGAACACCATGATGCACAGCGTGACAATCTGGTTTGCCGCGGACAGTCCGGCCACTGCGTTATCGCCAAGATGACTGACCATGAAAATGCCCACCATGCCGACCAGCATGTGCAGCAGCTGCTCGAGAAACAGCGGCCAGGCCAGCTGGAACAGGGTGGGGCGGCGGAGCGGAGTGTGCATCGCAGCAGGTTCCGGTTTCGATGCGATCATTCTGCGTGCTTTTGCAATCGAATTCAAACCGGTTTGAATCGTGACGATTCGTGAGCAGGGATCGACCCGAAAGAGCGCAGGGCACATGCCGTTACTGGTGGTGCACCGTGCTTTGCGGCATGCTCGCCGCTTTGCAGAGACGGACCCGGTCATGAAGCAGATCGACACCGCAACGCTGGACGCGCTCGCCGCGCAGGCGGCACAGTCACCGCGCAAACGCGCCAATCACAACCTGCACCCGGAACTTGCCGATCCGATCCAGCGGCTGGCCATTGCGATGGCGCCGGGCACCTATGTGCGGCCGCACCGGCATCCGCATACCTGGGAGCTTCTGTATCCGCTTCGCGGCCGCTTTGTCGTGCTGCATTTCGACGATGCCGGCACGGTGATTGACCGTGCCGTGCTCGGTGAAGGCGCGGCCGTGGTCGAAACACCGGCGGGCGTCTGGCATGCGGTGCTGTCGCTGGACGAAGGCGGCGTGATCTTCGAGGTCAAGCACGGGCCGTACGTGGCGATCCCGGCCGACGATTACACCGTCTGGTCGCCGGCAGAAGGCGAGCCCGGCGTCGCCGGGCTGATGGCGCGTTACGCCACCGCGACGACCGGTGAAACGCTGGCCTGATCAGGCATCAGCCGGCCGCTCCCTCACGGCACGGCCGAACCAGACGGCAACCAGCGTCAGCACTGCCAGTACAGCAAACGTCCAGTGGAAGGCCGGCAGCAGCGCCGTGCCGGCATGCCCTGCCGGCGCCAGTGCCGCCAGCAGCAGGCTGCCAACGGCAATGCCGAATGCCATCGACAGCTGCATGGCGGTAATCCAGCCGGTATTGCCCATATTGGTCAGTCCCGGTGTCAGCTCGGTCACCGTTGCGGCGTTCAGCACCGTGTATTGCGTCGAATTGAGTGCGCCGTTGAGCAGCAGAAGCAGCAGGATCAGCACCCCGGCGCTGTCGGGTGTCAGCCAGCCGAAGGCCCAGGTCGCCAGTGCCAGCAGGACGTTGGTCGCCGTCAGCAGCCGCGCCCGCCCGCATCGGCGGATCAGCATCGGCATCAGCGGTTTTGCGCCGATGGCGCCGATCGACGCAACGCCGATGTAGATGCCGGCCTTGGTCGGACTGAAGCCGAGTGCCAGTTGCAATTGCAGCGGCACCAGCAGCGGCACGGCGCCGGTGCCCAGACGGCCCAGCAGCGTCGCCAGTATCCCTGCGCGGTAGCCGCGCTGCTGCCATAGTGCCGGCGAGAACAGCGGCGCCGGATGGCGGCCGAAATGGCGGGTGCACAGCCACAACGGCACCAGTGCGAGCAATGCCAGCGGCAACGCCACCGACGTCGGCCAGGCATTCTGCCCCAGCGCATCAAGCGCGGTGGTCAGCAAGGCGATGCCACCGGCAAACAGTACGAAGCCGAACGTATCGAAACGGTGGGCGGACACCTGCCGGTAGTCGGGCATGCAACGGCGGATCAGCATCAGCCCGAGCACGCCGACCGGCACGTTGATGAAGAAAATCCAGCGCCACGACGCGTACTCGGTCAGCCAGCCGCCAAGCAGCGGCCCGGCCAGCGGGCCGACCAGCCCCGGAATCGTCACGTAGTTCATCACCCGCAGATAGCGGTCGCGCGGGTAGTGATGCAGGATCGTCGCCAGTCCGACGGGCACCATCAGTGCCGCACCGGCCCCCTGCAGCACGCGGACGACGACAAGAAAGCCCAGGCTTTGCGAGAGGCCGGCTGCGAGCGACGCTGCGGTGAACAACAGCAGCGAACCGGCAAACACGCGCCGGTTGCCGAAACGGTCGGCCAGCCAGCCCGACGCCGGCGTGCACACGGCCACCGCCAGCCCGTAGGCGAGGATCACCGCATGCAGCGAAAACGGACTGGTGCCGAGCTGTGTCGCCATCGCCGGGATGGCGGTATTGAGGATGGTGACGTCCAGCATCTGCATGAACATCGCGATGGCAACCAGCCAGGGCAGGCCGCGATAGTGGCGGGCAAGGTGAGGGCGCTGTTCCATGAACTCAGTCGGTGGTGCCGCTGACCGGCAGGGTGGCCAGCATGTCGGCCGGAACCGGATGCTGCGCGCAAAGGGCACGCTTCTGCACCGCAGATAGTTGCTTGACGGTGTATTCGCCGCGACTGGCGCTGGCGCGATCCGGGTGCGGCATCACGGCCAGCAACCGAACCGGGGGATTGGCGCGCGTGTATCGCGCTCCTTTGCCGGTTTGGTGGACACGGAAACGCGCGACGACATCGTTGCTGATGCCGGTATACAGGCTGCCGTTGGCGCACTCGATCAGGTAGACGTACCAGGACATGGAAGCCGCCCCGCGGCGAAGGCACGGAAACGGCCGATTGTACCCGCCGGAACCTACTCCTTGCCGGCGGCGCTGGCGCGCGCGTGCATTTCCTCGGCCGACAGCCGTTCGCGCTGCGACGAGATGTACCAGCGGTGACCGAAGGGGTCGACGAGGGTGCCGCTGCGGTCGCCGTAGAACTGGTCGGCGACCGGACGGGTCAGCATCGCACCCAGTCCGACGGCACGGGCCACGGTGGCGTCGACGTCCTCGACATACAGCAGCAGGCCGACCGGCGAGCCGCCGACGGTTTGCGGGCTGTGCGCCTCGTACTCGGGGTGCTCGCTGGCCAGCATCAGCGGCTGGCCGTTGATGCGCAGCTCGGCATGGCTGATGCTGCCGCCGTCGCCTTCGAAGCGCAGCGTTTCGGTCGCGCCGAATGCCGCCTTGTAGAAGTCCAGCGCCGCATGGGCATCATCGACGATCAGGTAAGGGGTGACTGCGGTGTAGTCGGGAGGAATGGGCGGAACAGGCTGTTTCATGGCAGCGCTCGAGAGGGTGAACACGTTCCAGCGTAGCCCGTCGGGGCCGGCGATCACCGGCGGGACCGCCATGCGGCGGTGCATCGTCCGCCCATCGTCGGGACGGCCGGATTGACTGCGGATGATGCGCACAGGCCGGCTAACGTTGAATCAGGTGGCCGTACGCGGCCACCCGGCTTTTCCATGTCGTCAATAAGGAGGCGCCATGAAATCGTACTGCATGGCACTGGCGACCATCGTCGCCCTGATTGCACCGCCGCTGCTGGCCGACGACGATGTCACGTTCACCAATCCCGGTCAGATCAAGTGGGAAAAAGCGCCCCCCGATCTGCCCAAAGGCGCCAAGGTGGCGGTGCTGCACGGTGACCCCGGCAAGCCGGGGCCGTTCACCATCCGGCTGAGCGCGCCGGCCGGCTACCGGATTCCGGCGCACTGGCACTCGCAGGCCGAGAACCTGACGGTGATCTCGGGCGAGTTCTACCTCGGCCTTGGCGACAAGCTCGACAAGACCAAGGCACACGGTTTGAAGGCGGGCGGTTACCACTACCTGCCGGCGAACGTGCATCACTACGCGTTCACCAAAACGCGGACCGTGGTCCAGGCGAGCGGCGAAGGGCCGTTCGACATCCACTACCTCGATCCGGCCGACAATCCGGCAGGCAAGTAGCCATGACTGGCGGACACCGCGACGGGCATCGCGCCGGCCGCGATGCCCGCATCCGGCTCCGGATTGTGCGAGCCCGCACTCAGCGTTTCGGCTGCAGCCGGAGGATTTCGCCGGCGTCCTCGTCGGTCAGCAGGTACAGCCAGCCGTCCGGCCCTTGGCGCACGTCGCGGATGCGGCGCTTGCCGTCCCGCAGCAGGCGCTCTTCGGCCACGATCCGGTCGCCGGACAGCGTCAGCCGTACCAGCATCATGTCCTTCAGTGCCCCGACGAACAGACTTCCGCGCCAGCCCGGATAGCGTGTGCCGGTATAGAAGGCCATGCCCGACGGTGCGATCGACGGGTCCCAGTAGTACACCGGTTGCAGCATGCCCGCCTTGGCGGTGCCTTCGCCGATCCGCAAGCCAGTGTAGTCCCGCCCGTAGGTGATCACGGGCCAGCCGTAGTTGCCGCCGGCCCGCGGGATGTTGATCTCGTCGCCACCGCGGGCGCCGTGCTCGACTGTCCAGAGGGCACCGGTTCCGGGCCGGAGTGCCGCACCTTGCGGATTGCGGTGGCCATAGCTCCAGATTTCCGGCAATGCGTCCTTGCGTCCGGCAAAGGGATTGTCGGCCGGAATACGGCCGTCCGGCCAGATCCGGACCACCTTGCCCAGATGGGTGCCAAGGTCTTGCGCCTTGTCCCGCTGGTAACGTTCGCCCAGCGTGACGAACAGCGTGCCGTCGCCGGCAAACACCAGCCGCGAGCCGAAGTGCACGCTGCCGTCGACCTTGGGCAGCTGCCGGAAAATCACCTGAAGTCCTTCCAGCCACGCTTTTCCATCGTTTTCGACCAGCCGGCCGCGTGCAACGGCGGTGCCAGCCTGACCGGTGCGGCCGGCCTCGGCATAGCTCAGGTAGACGAGGCGGTTGTCGGCGAATATCGGATCAAGCGCCACGTCCAGCAGACCGCCCTGGCCGGCGGCGTACACGTCGGGAACACCGGTGACCGGGGGCGAGACGACGCCGGACGTCGTGACGATACGCAATCGCCCCGGCCGCTCGGTGACCAGCATCCGTCCATCGGGCAGGAAGGCAAGCCCCCAAGGATGCGCGAGTCCGCGCGCGACGGTCGTTCCGACCCACGCGTCGGACGTCGTGACCGGCACGTCGGCGCGGGCAGGAACGGCCAGCAGCAGTCCGGCCAGCAGGGCGCTAGCGCGCAGCCAGTTCGCGCAATACATAGGGCAGGATTCCGCCATGTTTGTAGTAGTCGACCTCGATCGGGGTATCGATCCGGCTGCGCACCGGTACGTTCCGGACCTTTCCGTCGGCACCGGTGATCCGCAGCGTCAGCATCTGCTGCGGCGCCAGACTGTCGCCGTCGATGCCGAGCACGTCGAAGGTTTCGTTGCCCGCCAGCTGTAGCGTCGCAGCGCTGTCGTCGCCGACGAACTGCAGCGGCAGTACGCCCATGCCGACGAGATTGCTGCGGTGGATGCGCTCGAAGCTGCGGGCGACGACGGCTTTTACGCCGAGCTGCTGCGTCCCCTTGGCCGCCCAGTCCCGGCTCGAACCCGTGCCGTACTCTTCGCCGGCAACGACGATGGTCGGCGTCCGGCTCGCGATGTACGCCTGCGCGGCGTCGAAGACGGCGGTCTGCTGGCCGTCGTGCAGCGTGAAGCCGCCTTCGATCCGGCTGCCGTCGGCCTTGGGCGGCAACATCAGGTTCTTGATGCGGACATTGGCGAACGTGCCGCGGATCATCACGTCATGGTTGCCGCGGCGACTGCCGTAGCTGTTGAAATCCGCCCGCGGAACGCCGTGTGCCACCAGATACTGCCCGGCCGGCGTGGACTCGCTGAACGCACCGGCCGGGCTGATATGGTCAGTCGTGACCGAATCGCCGACGATCAGCAATGCTCTTGCGCCAAGAATGTCGCTGACGGGGGCGGGGGATGGCTTGAAATCATCGAAGAACGGCGGTCTGGCAATGTAGGTCGATGCCGGCCAGGTGTAGACTTGGCCCGTCGGCGCCGGAATGGCGTTCCACAGGTCGAGGTCCTTGCCGAAGTCGGCATAGAGCCGGCGAAACACCGCCGGATCGAGCGCCGCCGGCAGCAGCGCCGCGACGTCGTCGGCCGAAGGCCATAGGTCGCGCAGGTAGACCGGCTCGCCATCCAGACCGGTGCCGAGCGGTTCGGTTTCGAGGTCGACATTGACCCGCCCGGCAATCGCGAAGGCGACCACCAGTGGCGGACTGGCCAGATAGTTGGCACGGATGTTCGGATGGATGCGGGCCTCGAAGTTGCGGTTGCCCGACAGCACGGCCGCGGCGATGACATCGTGTTCGGTGATCGCCGCATTCAGTTCCGGCGTCAGATCGCCCGAGTTGCCGATACAGGTCGTGCAGCCGTAGCCGGCAAGGGCGAAGCCCAGCTGCGCCAGCGGCTCGAGCAGGCCGGTCCTGTCGAGGTAGTCGGTGACGACGCGCGAGCCCGGCGCCAGACTGGTCTTGATGTGTGGCTTGACGCGCAAGCCGTGCGCGACGGCCTTGCGCGCCAGCAGGCCCGCCGCGAGCAGCACGCCGGGGTTCGAGGTATTGGTGCAGCTGGTGATCGCCGCGATCAGCACGTCGCCGTGGCCGAGGTCGATGCCGCTGTCGTGCCGGTCGTCGATCCGGTCCGGCGAGGGGCGGTTGTCGGCCATCTCGACGACATTGCGCGCCGAGCCGGCATGATCGAAGCGCTGGCTGTCGACCGTGCTGCAGCTGCTTTCCGGCCCGACCGGATAGCGCCGGGGCAGCTCGTCGGCCGGCTTGCCGAAGCCGTTTTCGCCGGCCGGCTTCGAGAACAGCGCCTCGAACGTCTCGCGCATCGCCGGCAGCGCGATCCGGTCCTGCGGGCGCTTCGGGCCGGCCAGGCTCGGCACGATGCTGGCGAGGTCGAGCGTCAGGGTGCGGGTGTAGTCGATCTCACCGGTCTTGGGAATGCCGAACAGCTGCTGCGCCCTGAAATAGGCTTCGAACCGGTCGGTTTCGCTGTCGAGCCGTCCTGTGCCCCGCAAATAGGCGAGCGTCTGCCCGTCGACCGGAAAGAAGCCCATGGTTGCGCCGTATTCGGGCGCCATATTGGCGATCGTCGCGCGGTCCGGCACCGTCAGGCTGGCGGTGCCGTCGCCAAAGAATTCGACAAACGTGCCGACGACCTTTTCACGCCGCAGCAGCTCGGTCACCGTCAGCACGAGGTCGGTGGCGGTGACGCCGTCGCGCAACGTCCCCTTGAGCTCGACGCCGATCACGTCCGGCGTGAGGAAGTACACGGGCTGACCGAGCATGCCCGCCTCGGCCTCGATGCCGCCGACGCCCCAGCCGACGACGCCGACGGCGTTGATCATGGTTGTGTGGCTGTCGGTGCCGACCAGCGTATCGGGAAACACGACGCCGTTTCTCACCTGGACGCCGCGAAACAGGTATTCGAGGTTGACCTGATGAACGATGCCGACGCCGGGCGGCACGACCTTGAAGGTGTCGAATGCCTGCATCCCCCATTTCATGAACCGGTAGCGCTCGCCGTTGCGGGCGAACTCGAACTCCATATTCCGCTGCAGCGCATCGGGGCGACCGAACACGTCGACCTGAATCGAGTGGTCGACGACCAGATCCACCGGCACCAGCGGCTCGATCAGGGCCGGATCTTTGCCGAGCTGCCCGACCGCGCTGCGCATTGCCGCCAGATCGGCGAGCAGCGGCACCCCGGTGAAGTCCTGCAGCACCACGCGGGCAACGATGAACGGAATTTCTTCGACACGCTCGCCTTGCGGCTTCCAGTTGGCCAGTTGCCGGACGTGCTCCTCGGTCACCTTCTTGCCGTCGCAGTTGCGCAGTACCGCCTCCAGCACCAGCCGGATCGACACCGGCAGCCGAGAGACCGGGCCGACACCGGCGGACTCGAGTTCGGGCAGGCTGTAGTAATCCAGCGATTCACCGCTGGCAAGGGCGAGCGACTTCAGCGTTTGCAGCATGGCGGGGCTCCGTCTGCAGGGTCCGATAAGCAGTCCGACCGCGTAACGGCCCGGCCGTTCACGCGGTTGCACTCATCTTTGCAGATCGGCGGGGCGGAACAAGGTCCGCAGCAGCGCCGCCGGGCGGTTTACTCGCGGTACGGGCCGGGAGGCAGGTAGGGCAGCGCCGCCTGAAGTGCCGGAATGCTCAGGGCGACCCATGCTGCCGCGAGGACGGCCAGCCAGAGCCATTTGCGTTTCGACGTGAACAGCCAGCACAGCCAGCCGATTGCACTGGCCGACAGCGGCAGAACTTGAAGCGTCCATGACAGTTCACGGAAATAGCGCGGCGGTCTCGGATTCATATGCCCCAGTCCGATCATGACGAGCCCGATGCCGTAAAAGATGTAGCCGAACGCCAGTCCCGCGACCACGATGCCGATCCGGTTCCAGGTCTGCGGCGTCATTTGCGGCCGCCTGCGTTCGGAGCTGCGACCTTGAGCCCCTCGGCCGATCGTTCGAGCCACTGGCAGAAGGCGGCAATGGTCGGGTCGTTCATGGCACTGCGTGGCGCGATCCAGCAATAACCGCGCACCGGGACGATCGGGGTGGGCAGCGGTGCGATCAGGCTGCCGTTTTCAAGTTCGGCCTGCATCATCGGCAGCGGTCCGAGGGTGACGCCGAGCCCGTCCATGGCGGCCTGCAGCGCCAGATAGAAGTGGTCGAACTGCTGTGTGGCGGCTGGCTTGAGATCAGGCACCCCGGCCAGCGTGAACCAGCGCTGCCATGCCGTCGGGCGGGTATCGGCATACAGCAGCGTGTGGCCGGTCAGGTCGGCGGGCGTCCTGATCGGCAAACGTTCGAGCAGCGCCGGACTGCACAGCGGCAGCTCCCACTCGTCGAGAAACGGCTTGCTGACGTAGCCGGGCCAGTCACCCGGGCCGCGGCGGATGGCGACGTCGAACGGCGCGTCGAGCCGGCTGATGTCGCGGTCCGACGTCATCAGCCGCAGCTCGACATCCGGATGCTCGCGCTGGAATTGCGCCAGATGCGGCAGTAGCCAGTACATCGCCAGCGTCGGCGTCGAATTGATCACCAGCCGGCGCTGGCGGTTCGGCTGCATCAGCTGCTGCGTGGCATTGGCGATGATGTCGAAGCCGTCCTGCACCTGCACGAGGTAGCGCCAGCCGGCGTCGGTCAGCTTGACCCGACCGCCGGCACGCTCGAACAGCTGCACCGACAGCCACTCCTCCAGCTGCTTGATCTGCTTGCTCACAGCGCCGTGGGTAACGAAGAGCTCGTTGGCGGCGGCGGAAAAGCTTTCCAGCCGGGCAGCGGCTTCGAAAATGCGCAGGGCATTCAGCGGGGGAAGGGTCTGGCTCATTCTGTGAGTATATCTCACAGTCCTTGTGGCGATTACTCGTTTGTTTCGCCCGCGCGATCGCGTTAATCTCGCAGCCAAATCCCCGGTTTGCGCTGGCTTGCTGTCAGCGTTGGCCGAGATGGCCGCCGTGACGGCCATCGAGCGGAGTCGATACGGACCGAGTCCGCCCCATACAACGCAACCGCAAAGGTCATTCCATGCTTGAAGCTTATCGCCAGCACGTTGCAGAGCGCGCCGCCCTCGGCATTCCGCCGCTCGCACTCACCGCACAACAGGTCGTCGACCTCGTTGCCCTGCTGCAGAACCCGCCGGCCGGCGAAGAAGAATTCCTGCTGGACCTGATCACCAACCGCGTTCCGCCAGGCGTCGACGATGCCGCCAAGGTCAAGGCCGCGTTCCTTGCCGCCGTCGCGCAAGGCAAGGACACCTGTAAGCTGATCAGCCGCGCCAAGGCGGTCGAGCTGCTGGGCACCATGCTCGGCGGCTTCAACATCAAGCCGATGATCGACCTGCTGGGCGACGCCGAAGTCGGCACCGTGGCCGCCGAAGGCCTGAAGAAAACGCTGCTGATGTTCGACTACTTCCACGACGTGAAGGAACTGGCCGACGCAGGCAACGCCAACGCCAAGGCCGTGATCCAGAGCTGGGCCGATGCCGAGTGGTTCACCAGCCGTCCGGAAGTGCCGCAAGCCGTGACGCTGACCGTGTTCAAGGTCACCGGCGAAACCAACACCGACGACCTGTCGCCGGCCCCGGACGCGTGGTCGCGCCCGGACATCCCGCTGCATGCACTGGCCATGCTGAAGAACACCCGTGACGGCATCACGCCGGAAGAAGACGGCAAGCGCGGCCCGATCAAGTTCCTGCAGGATCTGGCTGCCAAGGGCCACGCCGTTGCCTACGTCGGCGATGTCGTCGGTACCGGTTCGAGCCGCAAGTCGGCAACCAACTCGGTACTGTGGTGGACCGGCGAAGACATCCCGTTCGTACCGAACAAGCGCTTCGGCGGCTACTGCCTCGGCGGCAAGATCGCCCCGATCTTCTTCAACACCCAGGAAGACTCGGGCGCGCTGCCGATCGAAGTCGACGTGACCCAGCTGAACATGGGCGACGTGATCGAACTGCGCCCGTACGAAGGCAAGGTTATCAAGAACGGCGAAACCGTTTCCGAATTCAAGGTCAAGTCCGACGTGCTGTTCGACGAAGTGCGCGCCGGCGGCCGGATCAACCTGATCATCGGCCGCGGCCTGACCGCCAAGGCGCGCGAAGCGCTGGGTCTGCCGGCATCGACGCTGTTCCGCCTGCCGCAATCGCCGGCCGCATCGACCAAGGGCTTCACGCAAGCGCAGAAGATGGTCGGCCGTGCCTGCGGCCTGCCGGAAGGCCAGGGCGTCCGTCCGGGCACTTACTGCGAACCGCGCATGACCTCGGTCGGCTCGCAGGACACCACCGGCCCGATGACGCGCGACGAGCTGAAGGATCTGGCTTGCCTCGGCTTCTCGGCCGACCTCGTGATGCAGTCGTTCTGCCATACCGCGGCCTATCCGAAGCCGGTTGACGTCAAGACCCACCACGAGCTGCCGGAATTCATCCGCAACCGTGGCGGCGTGTCGCTGCGCCCGGGCGACGGCGTGATCCACAGCTGGCTGAACCGCATGCTGCTGCCGGATACCGTCGGTACCGGTGGTGACAGCCACACCCGTTTCCCGATCGGCATCTCGTTCCCGGCCGGCTCGGGCCTCGTGGCCTTCGGCGCTGCCACCGGCGTGATGCCGCTGGACATGCCGGAATCGGTGCTGGTGCGCTTCAAGGGCGAACTGCAGCCGGGCATCACCCTGCGTGACCTCGTCAACGCGATCCCGCTGTACGCGATCAAGGCCGGTCTGCTGACCGTGGCCAAGGCCGGCAAGAAGAACATCTTCTCGGGCCGCATCCTCGAAATCGAAGGCCTGCCGGATCTGAAGGTCGAGCAGGCGTTCGAGCTGACCGACGCGTCGGCCGAGCGTTCGGCCGCCGGTTGCTCGGTGCGCCTGAACAAGGAACCGATCATCGAGTACCTGAACTCGAACATCGTGCTGCTGAAGTCGATGATCGCCGACGGTTACGGCGACGCGAAGACGCTGGCCCGCCGCATCAAGGGCATGGAAGCCTGGCTGGCCAACCCGAACCTGATCGAACCGGATGCCGACGCCGAATACGCTGCCGTGATCGAAATCGATCTGGCCGACGTGAAGGAGCCGATCCTCGCTTGCCCGAACGACCCGGACGACGTGAAGGTGCTGACCGAAGTCGCCGGCACCAAGATCGACGAAGTGTTCATCGGTTCGTGCATGACCAACATCGGCCACTTCCGTGCCGCCGGCAAGCTGCTGGAAGGCAAGCGCGACATCCCGGTCAAGCTGTGGATCGCCCCGCCGACCAAGATGGACGCGCAACAGCTGACCGAAGAAGGCTACTACGGCACCTTCGGCACCGCCGGCGCACGCACCGAAATGCCGGGCTGCTCGCTGTGCATGGGCAACCAGGCGCAGGTGCGTGAAGGCGCCACGGTCGTGTCGACGTCGACGCGCAACTTCCCGAACCGTCTGGGCAAGAACACCAACGTGTTCCTGAGCTCGGCCGAACTCGCCGCCATCGCCTCGCGCCTCGGTCGCATCCCGACCGTCGCCGAATACATGGCCGACATCGGCGTGATCAACGAGAAGGGCGCCGAAGTCTACCGCTACCTCAACTTCAACCAGATCGAGAGCTACCAGGCCGAAGCTGCGAAAGCGACGGTTTGATCCCGGTTCCGCGTTGAATGAAACAGCCCGCTTCGAGCGGGCTGTTTTTTTACACTCGTTGCATGGTTGCAACGACAGTCTTTCACCAGTTTGACGGCATGGCGTCGGCACGCCAACAATGCGCCCCATTCTTCAACCCTCAGCCACAGGAGATTTCTGCATGACCTCGAACCAAACTCTCCGTATCAACTGCTGACCCCGTTTCCGCCATTGGCGCAGGGGTTCCAGCCCCTGCGCCGGTTGCCCAAAAAGCCCCGGCCCGACCGGGGCTTTTTCATGTCCGTCGCCGCCTGATCGGCGCGCCGGACATGGCAACAGGAAATGACGTATGCCGATTCTGAAAACCTATGCCGGCGCTAGGGTGCCGGTCAAAGTCTGGACCGACGATGTCGCGCCGGACGCCATTCAACAACTCAAGAACGTCGCTGCACTGCCCATCATCCACGGCCACGTGGCCGCGATGCCGGATGTGCATTACGGCACCGGCGCCACGGTCGGTTCGGTGATTCCGACCAAGTCGGCCATCATCCCCGCCGCCGTCGGTGTCGACATCGGTTGCGGCATGAATGCCGTGCGCACCTCGCTGACCGCGAGCGACCTGCCGGAAAGCCTGGCCCGGCTGCGCGCCGCCATCGAGGCCGCCGTGCCGGTGGGCTTCGAGCAACACGAGTGGGACAAGGTCCGCGGCTCGGCCCGCCAGCGGATTGCCCGGCCGCTCGACGACCGGCTCGACCGCATCGTCGGCAAGCATCCTGGACTGATGAAGATGCAGCGCAAGTTTGCCCAGACCTGGGTCTGCCAGATCGGCACGCTGGGTGGCGGCAACCACTTCATCGAACTGTGTCTGGACCAAGACCAGCGCGTGTGGGTGATGCTGCACTCGGGCAGTCGCGGCACCGGCAACGTGATCGGTCGCTACTTCATCGACGCCGCACGCAAGGACATGCGCCGTCACCAGATCAGCCTGCCGGATCGCGATCTGGCCTATTTCAGCGAAGGATCGACCTGGTTTGACGACTATGTCGAGGCACTGGAGTGGGGTCAGGACTACGCACTGGTGAACCGCCGCGAAATGATGCGGCTGGCGGTCGAGGCCATGCGCCCCTTCCTGCCGGCCTTCACGCTGACCGACGAGGCGATCAACTGCCACCACAACTATGTGGCGCAGGAAACGCACTTTGGCGAAAAGCTCTTCATCACCCGCAAAGGGGCGATTGCCGCCCACGCCGGGCAGCTGGGCATCATCCCCGGCTCGATGGGGGCCAGAAGCTTCATCGTGAGGGGGCTGGGCAATGCGCAATCGTTCTGCTCCTGCTCGCATGGCGCGGGCCGGCGCATGAGTCGCAGCGAGGCCAAGCACCGCTTCAACCGCTTTGATCTGGCAACGCAGACCGAAGGCGTCGAGTGCCGCAAGGATGGTGGCGTGGTCGATGAAATTCCCGCCGCCTACAAGGACATCGACACCGTGATGGCTCACCAGACCGATCTGGTCGAGGTGGTCCACACCCTGAAACAGGTGCTGTGCATCAAGGGCTGATTCGCCGCTTGATGAACCCACGGAGTGGCCAAAGCCGCGCCGACAACCCGAGGAGCCGAATCATGAAGAACCGACACCAAAGCAACGCCAGCTTTCGAGGCCACCCGCAAGCGCCGCAAGGAGTTCCCGTCTGAAACGGGCGTCAAGCGCGGCCCGAGGACCGTGCATGGCGACAAGGAGCTGCTGGAAAAGCTCGGTCGCAACGATCTCTGCCCGTGCGGCTCCGGTCGTTTGTTTCAAGCGTTGTTGCCTCGCTACCGGCTGCTTTTGACGGCAGCCTGAGGGACGACTACTTCCGCCAACCCGAGGGACCGCGCAAGCGCGGTCCACATGAACAGGAGGCCACGATGAATCAGGCCATGGCAGTACCCCCATACCGAATACCCGATTTCCCCGCGCCTGAATGGCGTGATCCGGAGCTGATTGATGAATGCCCGACTGGTCGACGAAATCGTCGCCTGCCTGCCGCAAGGCAGGACCTGCTTTAACTATTACCCCGAGCGTTACGCCTGGCTGCTGCTGCGCCATGCCGTCGGCGAGGGCGCCACGGTGGGTGCGCTCAAACGCTCGCCCTTTGCCGGACTGCTGCAAAAACCGCGCGTCAAGCAATGGCTTGCCCGGCTCGGTTCGGACCGGATCCGGCCCGGCGACCTGATTGTCACCGACGGAGATGCCGAACAACTGGCGTTCACGCTGACGCTGTCGCAATGGCAAGGCGCGCAGACCACACGAAATGATGCGAATCTGGTGTTGCAGCTCAACTTCGACCGCGGTCACGACCGGCGCTATCAGGAACTGGTCAGACCGTCCTCGGACGGTGTCGGACCATTTGCCTGTTCGGGCCACCCGATTTGTCGGACGCGGAACACGCTGGCATGGGCGCGACTCGATATCGATCTGGATGCCGGCGAAGTACTCATCGAAGAAATCCAGAACGACTGGCTGCGCAAAACGGCCTGGGCACTGGAAAACCCGGCACGATGGCCGGCACAGATCGGTGGGCAGCCTGCCGACGTGCTGCGTTACCTGCGATGGGTGCAGGCGCGCTACCGCAAAATCTGGGCCGAGGCGATGCTGGCCGCGACCATCTGGTTTGTCCGGGAGGAACTGGGCCTGCGCCGGCTGTTCTTTCACTCGCCCGAGTCGGGTGTCCTGCTGAAGAGACTGCCGTCATGCCGCCAGCCGCCGCGTTCGATCTATACCGATCTGCCTCGACAGTTCTGCTTCCGCGAGACCGGCAACATGCCGCGTTTTTTCGCCAGAAGACAGTGCCGGCGGGCTCGCAATGCACCGCTTTACGAGTTGCAGTTGAGCGGGGTGCCAGCGTGAAGATCAGCGGCAAACTGCCCAGGCCCCGCAATCCGCTGGCACTGGCTGCCCGACAACGTCATGCCGGCCCCCATGAAAAGAGCAAGAAATCGCTGCGTGCCGCAGATCGACGGGCATTGAAGCTGGCGCTGCGTTCCGGCCGCTGGCCGGAATAGTCATCCCCGGGCAGAAGCAGCGGGCCGGCCATGCCGTCAGCCTGCTGCGTCCGCCGGTTTCTTGTCGACGGCGACGTGCACGAACAGCTCACCATCGACGCTGACATCGAACGCCTTGCCGAAGCCGACCACGTAACGGCCGGGTTGCGGCGTCAGTTCGAACAGGGAGAAATCCAAGCCGCGCAGCAGCGCGAGCATTTTGTCGCCGAAGCGCGCATCGAACAGGGCAAAAACCTCGTCGAAACCTTCGTTGCCGAGATTTTTCACTGCGCACAGCCAGCGCGCCCGCTCGCGACCGAACAGGTTGGCCGAGTCGGCCTCGTCGGCCAGCAGCATCACATTGGCCTGCCGACGCGCCTCGATGTACTGGTAATGCTCGGCCAGCCGGCTGATGTAGATGTAGAACCTGCCGTCCCGGTGAACGAACGGCGCATAACTGATGAAGGGGGCGCCGTCCGGGTCGAGGCAGCTGATCGCCAGCGTTTTGCGGCTGGCGACGAAGTCGAGGTACTGCTGTCTGGCGGCGGCAAGGTCGATGGCCATCCGGGCGTACTCCTGTCGATCGGCGGGCCGATATTGTCCACGCTGACGACCGGTCTGTCACGGCCCGCAAACCGGCATCGAACACGGGTAAAATGCAGGCAGCGCCGGCCACAGAGCCGGCCTTGTCATTGATCCGGTCCGTTCTTTGCGAGAACGACCACCTGGAGAACAAGCGATGTCGCATCAATCTGCCCAGCCCATTGTGGTTGCGGCGCTGTACAAATTCGTTACCCTGACCGATTACGTCGACCTGCGCGAGCCGCTGCTGCAATGCATGCTCGATCATGACGTCAGGGGTACGCTGCTGCTGGCCGAAGAGGGGATCAACGGCACGGTGTCGGGCACTCGCGCCGCAATCGACGCCTTGCTGGACTGGCTGCGCCGTGACGTCCGACTGGCCGACGTCGACCACAAGGAGTCGTACTGCGACGTGCAGCCGTTCCTGCGCACCAAGGTCAAGCTGAAGAAGGAAATCGTCACGCTCGGCGTGCCCGGCGTCGACCCGAACAAGCGCGTCGGCACCTATGTGGAGCCGCAGGACTGGAATGCGCTGATCAGCGATCCCGAAGTACTGCTGATCGATACCCGCAACGATTACGAAGTGGCCATCGGCACGTTCGAAGGCGCGATCGACCCGAAGACCGAAAGCTTCCGCGAGTTTCCGGACTATGTTCGCGCGCACTTCGACCCGGCCAGGCACAAGAAGGTCGCGATGTTCTGTACCGGCGGCATCCGTTGCGAGAAGGCCTCGAGCTACATGCTCGGTGAGGGCTTCGAAGAGGTCTACCACCTCAAGGGCGGCATCCTCAAATACCTGGAAACCGTGCCTCAGGAAGAAACCCGCTGGCAGGGCGACTGCTTCGTGTTCGACAACCGCGTCACGGTCCGGCACGACCTGTCGGAAGGCGATTACGAGCTGTGCCACGCCTGCCGCGAGCCGGTATCGGTGGACGAGCGCCAGTCACCGCACTACGTCGAAGGCATCAGCTGCCCGCACTGCTGGAACAGCCTGAGCGAGAAAACCCGTGCCGGTGCGACCGAGCGGCAGAAACAGATTGCCCTGGCCAGGGCGCGCAACCAGCCGATGCCACTGGGGCGCAACCCGCGCACCGCGGACTGATCCGGTCGATCCATGCAAAACAGCCCGGTTGGTCCGGGCTGTTTTTTTGTGTTGTGCCGTGTGACTAGCCGCGCAGCCGCAACGTCAGCCCCTTGAGGAAGTTGCGCAGCAACTGATCGCCACAGCGGCGGAAGTTCTTCTGGCCTTCCTTGCGGAACAGGGCGCTCAGCTCGGGTTTGGATACGTCGAAGTCCACGCTGGCGAGAATGGCGTGCATGTCGTCATCCTTGAGTTCGAAGGCAACCCGAAGCTTCTTCAGCACCGTATTGTTCGACACCGGCCAGCTGACCTCCGGCAACGGCCGGCTTTCGTCGCGACCGCGACGGAAGATCACCAGCCCGTCCAGAAAGTGCGCAAACATCTGGTTGTCGCAATGGCGATAGCCGTCCTCGTCATCCTTCTTCAGGTAGGCCTGGACGTCGTCGAGCGTCGTTTCGAAGCCGGCGAGAGCGGTGATCTCGACGAGCTTGGCGTCGCTGAGGTCGAGCATGTAGCGCACGCTGCGCAGTACATCATTGGAAAGCAATTCGAATCCTTGTGGTGAGCGTGCCCGGCAAGGCCGGACCGAATCCCGTATTTTGCCACTCCGGCGGCCCGAATGGCGTCCCGACAGTGGCACCTTGCATCGGGTTGCGCTGAAAAAGCGTTACCCCACGCGCAAACCCGCCGTTTTTTGCGCTAAATTTCTAATTTTTCTGGTTATTTTCCGTTCCGCCGCTTGCCCGAACGGGGGCGGCAGGGCAAAATCCTCGTCTTTTTTCGGGCCGGATATCCGTCCGGCATGTGTTGAACTGATGGCTTGCCCACCCATCGTGACCTGGTCACAAAGTGGCGAGACGTCTTAGACCTTCTAGCCCAGGGGGTGTGGGATAAACATGACGAATCTGGCTACGGCTGCAGCCTTGCAGCTGGACATGACGACCCAGCTCCCGGTGTCGTCCTACTTTGACGAAACCCTTTTCCAGATCGAGCAGGAGCGCCTGTTTGCGCGGGGCCCGAAGTACATCGGCCACCAGCTGATGGTGCCGGAAGCCGGTGACTATCACGTGCTCGAGATGAGCAACGGCGCGCAATACCTGAAACGCACCGATCAGGGCGTCAAACTCCTTTCCAATATCTGCCGCCACCGACAGGCCACCATGCTGTCCGGTCGCGGTAACGGTACGCACACGGTTTGCCCGCTGCACCGCTGGACTTACGACCAGCACGGCAAACTGGCCGGCGCGCCCCACTTCCCCGGCAATCCTTGCCTGCATTTGCCGGAAACCGGACTGGTGCAATGGAACGGCCTGCTGTTCGAGAACAATGGCCACGATATCGAGGCCGACCTCAAGGATCTCGGCGTCGCCAAGCACCTCGATTTCTCGAACTACGTGTTCCACAGCGTTCAGGTCGACGAGTACGAGGGCAACTGGAAGACCTTCATCGAGGTTTATCTCGAGGACTACCACGTCGAGCCGTTCCATCCCGGCCTCGGGCGCTTCGTGACATGCGACGACCTGAAGTGGGAATTCGGCGACTGGCACTCGGTGCAGACGGTCGGCGTCAACAACGCCCTCGCCAAGCCCGGCTCCAAGGTCTACCAGGAGTGGCACAAGCAGGTGCAGGCCTACTATGGCGACACCGTGCCCGAGCATGGTGCGATCTGGCTGACCTATTACCCGAACGTGATGGTCGAGTGGTACCCGCATACGCTGGTGATTTCGACCCTGATCCCGACCGGGCCGCGCAGCTACAAGAACGTCGTCGAGTTCTACTACCCGGAAGATATCGCGTGGTTCGAGCCCGAGTTCGTTGCGGCCGAGCAGGCTGCCTATGCCGAGACGGCGGTCGAAGACATCGAGATCATCAACCGGATGGAAGCGGGGCGCCTTGCGTTGTACAAGGCCGAACGCAACGAGGTTGGTCCGTACCAGAGTCCGATGGAGGACGGCATGCGCCACTTCCATCAGTTCCTCCGCCGCGAACTGGGCGACGCGATCCGGGCCTAGGGTCAGGCCCAATGGTGCAGATGGTCGCGAATGCGTGATCATCGACCTGCGCAGAAGGCAGCCTGTCGGCTGCCTTCTTCTTTCTTCCGGCCTTACCGACTCATGACCTTAATGCACTGGCATCGACTGAAAAACTCCGGCCCGTTCTGGATGGTCGTCGCCTGCCTGAGCTTTGGCGTGATGGGCGTATTCGTCAAACTCGGCAGCCACAGCTTCAGTACGGCCGAGCTGGTGTTCTATCGCTGCCTTGCCGGCTTCATCGGCATCCTGCTGATTGCACTGCCGGCACGCCGGCCGCTGCGGGTGTCCTGGCCGCTGCTGCAGGTTCACCTCGGACGCAGCGTGTCCGGCTTTTTGTCGCTGATGCTGTATTTCTTCGCGATCAGCCGCCTGCCCCTGTCGACGGCCGTCACGCTGAATTACACGTCGCCGCTGTTCCTGATGGTCGTTTCGACCCTGTGGTACCGGCAATGGCCGATGCGCAGACAGGTGCTGGCCATCCTGTTCGGCTTTGTCGGTGTCGTTCTGTTGCTGCGGCCGGCGCTTGATGGCGACGAATGGCTCGCGGGCCTGCTTGGTCTGTGCTCGGGGCTCCTGGCGAGCATCGCGTACATGAACGTGCACGAGCTCGGCCGGCGCGGCGAGCCGGAGTGGCGCACCGTCTTCTATTTCTCGCTGGTTTCGTCGCTCGGCGCAGGCATCTGGATGCTGCTGCAACCGGGCGAACTGGCGCAGCTGCACCTGGACAACCTCTGGATCATCCTCGGCATGGGCATCAGCGCGACGATTGCGCAGCTGTCGATGACGCGGGCGTACAGCAAGGGCAAGTCGCTGGTCGTCGCCAGTCTGGCCTACCTGACCGTCGTGTTTTCGACCCTGTTCGGCGTACTGCTGTGGGGCGACCGGCTGCCACCGTCGAGCTACCTTGCGATGCTGCTGATTGCCGCCTGCGGCGTCGTTTCCGCACGACTGGGCGCAGCATCGGCGGCACGCCCACAACGGCCGGCCTAGCTGCATTTTGTCGTCGTCGGTCGTGCGGCTAGAATAGGGTCGACCGGGGAGAATGCATGCGCATACTAATTTCAAACGACGACGGTTACTTCGCGCCGGGCCTTGCGGCGCTCGCCACCAAACTTGCCGAGCAGCACGACGTGCTGGTGTGTGCACCGGAGCGTGACCGCAGCGGCGCGAGCAACTCGCTGACGCTGGATCGCCCGCTGACCGTACGTACGGCCCCCAATGGCTACCGCTACGTCAACGGCACGCCAACCGACTGCGTTCATCTCGCGGCCACCGGGCTGATGGACACGCTGCCGGACATGGTGGTCTCCGGCATCAACCACGGTGCCAACATGGGCGACGACACCATCTATTCCGGCACCGTGGCCGCCGCGACCGAGGGCTTCCTGCTTGGCGTACCGGCCATGGCGGTTTCGCTCGCGTCACGCAATCCATCGCATTTCGACACCGCGGCGCGCATTGCCAGTGAACTGGTCGCCCGCGTCGAGCGCGAACCGTTTCGCGGCGCCGTGCTGCTCAACGTCAACGTGCCGGACATGCCTTACGGCGCACTCGCAGGGCGAAAGGTCACCCGCCTCGGGCGCCGGCATCGTGCCGCGCCGGTCATCAAGGCAGCCAACCCCCGTGGCGAGGCCATCTGGTGGGTCGGCCCGCCGGGACTGGCGGCCGATGCCGCCGAAGGTACCGATTTTCACGCCATCACCCAGGGTCAGGTTTCGATCACGCCGCTATCGATCGATCTGACCGCCTACCCTCAGCTGGATTTCATCGAATCATGGCTGCACGCATGAACTTCAACGCTTTCGACGGCGCCGGGATGACATCGGCGCGTACCCGCTCCCGCATGATCGACCGGATCAGGCAGCTTGGTGTCGACGACCCGCGCGTACTGACGGTGATGGGGCAGGTGCCAAGGCACGTTTTCATCGACGAAGCGCTTTCGCACAAGGCCTACGACGATACGGCGCTGCCGATCGGCTACGGCCAGACCATTTCCCAGCCCTATATTGTCGCCCGGATGACCGAGCTGGCGCTGGGCGCCGCGCAACATGAAAAAGTGCTGGAAATCGGGACTGGCTGCGGATATCAAGCCGCGGTATTGTCTCAGCTCTTCAAGACCGTCTACTCGATAGAACGGATTGCCCAGCTCAGCAAGGGGGCGCGGGACCGGCTCAGCCAGCTTGGACTGCGCAATGTCCGCGTTCGCCATGGCGACGGCAGCCACGGCATGCCCGAGGCGGCACCGTTCGACGTGATCCTGATCGCGGCAGCGGCACCGATCGTTCCCGAGGATCTGATCGATCAACTGAGCATAGGCGGGCGCCTGATTTTTCCGGTCGGCAGCGACGATCAGGAGTTGCGCCTGATCGAGCGCAGCGAGGAGGGCGTCACCGAGACCCGTCTTGAAAAAGTGCGGTTCGTTCCGCTGTTACCGGGGCTCGCCTGAGCAGTTGCCACGATTGCGCCCCCAGGCGAATCGGTCCATGCTGCAAGGCCGGTCCATTTACGATGCGCCACCGGCAGGACAGCCCGAGCCGGCGGCAAGACAAGGAGATCCTTTGTGAGTTGGCCGCGCCTGATCGCACCGACCGTTCTGTTGTTGCTGGCTGCGTGCACGAGTGCGCCAAGACAGCCGGCGCCGATCGTTGACCATACCAATCCCGCGCCGCTGCCTGCGGCAACGCCCTCGCCAACACCGATCGCGGTGCCGGCCGGGCAGTACATGGTCAAGCGCGGAGACACGCTCTACCGGATCGCGCTTGAACACGGCCTAGCCTATCGCGACCTTGCCAGCTGGAACTCGCTGACCGACTTCAACGACATCAAGGTCGGCCAAATACTCCGGCTGACTCCGCCCTCCGGTGGTGCAGCCACACCGGCAGGCGTCGAAGTCCGTCCGCTGGGTGATGCAGCCGTGGTGACCAGTGCACCACAGCCGAGCAAGCCTGCCGTCAAGCCCGCCAGTAGCGTAGCGGCAGTGTCAGCTGGTGCCGTTGCTGCCAAACCACAACCCGTCACAGCCAGTGCTGCGGTGAAAACAAACGCCTCCGCTGCGTCGTCCGTAGCAAAAACCCCTGAAAAATCAACCACGAAACCAAGCGCCGAGGATGCCGACGTGGCAGACTGGATGGCGCCGACTTCCGGCAAGCCAAACAAGGGCTTTACCGATGAGAGCCGCGGCATTGATATTCCCGGGAAAATCGGACAGTCTATTGTTGCGTCAGCATCCGGAAAGGTTGTTTACGCAGGTTCAGGGCTTCGCGGTTATGGCAAGATGCTAATCATCAAGCATAACAAGGAGTTTTTGTCAGCTTATGCCCACAACAGCAAGCTGCTCGTCAAAGAGGGCGATACCGTCAAGAAGGGCGAGAAGATTGCGGAAATGGGTAATACCGACGCCGACCAGGTCAAGCTGCACTTCGAAATTCGCAGATATGGCAAACCGGTCGACCCCGCCAAATATATTCAGCTTGAATGACCGACCATGAACGATCAAATCGATATGCTGGAAAACGACTCAGGCCTTGATCAAGGGGACGAGCTCGAACGGGAAGAGGCAGAAGACGAAGCCGAGGCCGAAGAGGCCGCCGGCGGCGAGGAGGCAGACAACACCAGTTATGAAAGCACCGGTGACGTTACCCAGATCTATCTGAACGAAATCGGCCGCAGCCCGCTACTCAAGCCCGATCAGGAGCGCGAACTGGCGCGCCGTGTCGTGCAGGGGGATTTCGAAGCGCGGCAGAAAATGATCGAGCACAATCTGCGCTTGGTCGTGAACATCGCCAAACACTACATCAATCGCGGCATGACCCTGCTCGACCTGATCGAGGAGGGCAACATTGGTCTGATGCACGCACTGGAAAAGTTCGACCCCGAACGCGGCTTCCGGTTCTCGACGTATGCCACGTGGTGGATCCGCCAGAGTATCGAGCGGGCGATCATGAACCAGTCTCGAACGATCCGGCTGCCGGTGCACGTGATCAAGGAGCTCAACGTCTATCTGCGTGCGCAGCGCCATCTGGAAACCCACCTCGGGTACGAGCCGTCGCTGGAAGATGTGGCCCACCTCGTCGGCAAGGATGTAGAGGATGTGCGCCGGGTCATGGGCTTGAACGAACGCGTTGCATCGCTCGATGCGCCGCTGGATATCGACCCGATGCTGACCATCGGCGAGTCGATTCCGGACGAGCAGAACGAGGGCCCGGAGATGATTCTGCAAAATGCGGAAATCCAGCGCTATGTCCGTGAATGGCTGCGCCAGCTCAACGAGAAGCAGCGCATGGTGATCGAGCGGCGCTACGGCCTGAACGGCTACGAGATCTGCACGCTGGAAGACCTGGCTGCCAGCCTGAGCCTGACCCGCGAGCGGGTACGCCAGATCCAGATCGAAGCACTGGAACAGCTGCGCCGCATCCTCCGCCGCTACGGCGTCTCGCGTGACGTTGTGCTCTGAGCGCACATCATTAAAAAAGCCGACCTGCAAAGGTCGGCTTTTTTCTTTCAAAATCGAGCAGATCAGATGCCGCGCAGCAGTTCGTTGATGCCGACCTTGCCACGGGTCTTGGCGTCAACCTTCTTGACGATCACGGCGCAATACAGACTGTACTTACCGTCGGCCGACGGCAGGTTGCCGGACACGACCACCGAGCCGGCGGGAATGCGGCCGTAGCTGACTTCGCCGGTTTCACGATCGTAGATCTTGGTGCTCTGACCGATGTAAACACCCATCGAGATGACCGAGCCTTCCTCGACGATCACACCTTCCACTACTTCCGAGCGTGCACCGATGAAGCAGTTGTCTTCAATGATGGTCGGATTGGCTTGCAGGGGCTCCAGTACGCCACCGATGCCGACGCCGCCCGACAGGTGAACGTTCTTGCCGATCTGCGCGCATGATCCGACGGTCGCCCACGTATCGACCATGGTACCTTCGTCGACGTAAGCACCGATGTTGACGTAGGACGGCATCAGCACGACATTCTTGCCGACGAACGAACCTTTGCGTGCAATCGCATTCGGTACGACACGGAAACCACCGGCACGGAAATCCGCCTCGGTGTAGTCGCCGAACTTCGACGGAACCTTGTCGAAATACTGGGTGCAGCCACCATCCATCGGTACGTTGTCATTGATGCGGAACGAAAGCAGTACGGCTTTTTTCAGCCACTGATGCGTTTGCCACTGACCGTCGATCTTTTCTGCAACGCGCAGTTGCCCCTTGTCGAGGCTGTTGATGACTTCGTTGATCGCGTCGCGCAGTTCCGCGGATGCAGACGCCGGATTGATGTCGGCGCGATTCTCGAACGCGGTTTCGATCACGGATTGCAGATTGCTCATGCTGATTTCCTTGTTGGTTTACAAAGACTGGACAAAGCGGACGATGCGATCGGCCGCTTCGAGACATTCGGATTGCGAAGCGACCAGCGCGATGCGCACGTAACCTGCCCCCGGGTTGGTGCCGTGCGCCTCCCGGGCGAGAAAGGAGCCGGGCAGCACCGTGACATGCTCCTGTGCGTACAGGCGCCTGGCGAACTCCGCATCGTCACAGGGCACTTTGGCCCAGAGATAGAACGATGCATCCGGCAGGACGACGTCCAGAACGGATTGCAGCCGCGGGGTAACCGCCTCGAACTTGGCCGCATACTCCCGCCGGTTGTCTTCGACGTGCACCTCGTCATCCCAGGCAACGGCGCTGGCGGCCTGGATCGTCGGGCTCATCGCACATCCGTGGTAGGTGCGATAGAGCAGGAACTGCGCCATCAGCCTTGCATCGCCTGCAACAAAGCCCGAGCGCAAGCCCGGTACGTTGGAGCGCTTCGAAAGCGATGAAAACATCACGAGATTGGTGAAGTCACGGCCGAGCCTGGCGGCGGCCTCGAGGCCGCCAAGCGGCTTCTCGGCGCCGGAATAGATTTCCGAATAGCACTCGTCACTGGCGATGACGAAGCCATGACGGTCGGACAGGTCAAACAGCTTCTGCCAGTCGGCCAGCGACGCCACCGCGCCGGTCGGGTTGCCGGGGGAGCAGACAAAAACCAGTTGCGTGCGCGCCCATACGTCATCGGGAACGGCATCCCATTCGGGCTGAAAACGAGCCGGCGCGGTGCAGTTGACGTAGTAGGGTTCCGCACCCGCCAGCAACGCCGCACCTTCGTAAATCTGGTAGAACGGATTGGGAGACAGGACGACCGGCTTTTGCTTGACCGACGTATCGATGACCGCCTGGGCAAACGCAAACAGCGCTTCGCGACTACCGTTGACCGGCAGGATTTCCGTGGCAGGGTCGAGAGCCAGATCGTAACGCCGTTTGGCCCAGCGACCGATCGCAGCGCGCAGCTGCTCGCTACCTTGCGTTGCCGGATAAGCCGCCAAGCCGTCGAAGTTGGCAACCAGCGCATCCTTGATCAGCTGCGGCGTCGGGTGCTTGGGTTCACCTATCGACAGATTGATGTGCTGGCGTGCGACATTCGGTTCGACATCGGCGAAGAGCTGGCGCAGCTTCTGGAACGGATAGGGGTGCAACTGCGCAAGATTCGGAGACATGGCGAACGGACTTAGGGAAAACGACAAGTATAACCTGCCGAAGCCCGGCGTCACCTTTCCGCAGCGACCGACGCCGGCACCACCGGCAGCGCGAGTCTGGCCGTGATTTTGCAGCGCTGACAACGTCACAAGCGGCAAACCCGGCCGGCTCGCCGCCACGAGCTTGCAATTGCTCAGGCCAGAGAGGGTAACCATGCCCCACGCAGCGTTGCCGGTTACACGGGGGTTACTGCCGTGCAGTTCTGGCGTTGGAGGGCTGAGGCGCGTTGAAGTTGCTGCGATAGGGATTGATGTCCAGCCCTCCCCGGCGGGTATAGCGCGCATATACCGACAGTTTCAGCGGAGCACAGCCACGCTGGATATCAACAAAAATGCGTTCTACGCACTGCTCGTGGAATTCGTTGTGATTGCGGAACGAAATCAGGTAACGGAGTAGCGACTCACGATTGATGGGCTGCCCGACGTAACGGATCTGTACGCTGGCCCAGTCCGGCTGACCGGTCACCAGACAATTTGACTTGAGCAGGTTCGAGACCAGCACTTCTTCGACCAGGCTGTCGGCTTTGTCGCAATGCAGGACCTCCGGCGTCGGCGTATAGGTATCGACATCGATGTCGAGGTTGTCGATGCAGTAGCCGTCAAGTTCTCCCAGTCGCTGAAGCCCAAATGCATCCGGCTCGATCAGCTCGACGCGGACGGTGGCGCCGGCAGCATCGCCAAGATCGTGCCTGAGCAACTCGGCCAAGGCTTCGGTGCCGGCGAGGCGAGTCTGGTTGAAACTGTTGAGGTAAAGCTTGAATGACTTCGATTCGATGATGTTCGGACTGGTGGCCGGGATCTCGATCACGGCGAGCGCAATCTGCGGCTTGCCGCGCATGTTCAGCCAGGAGAGCTCGTAAGCGTTCCAGATGTCGACCCCCATGAAGGGCAAGGTGCCGCCGATGCCGACTTCGTCCCGCTTGCCGATGCGAGGGATCGGAAACAGCAGGCTGGGGTCATACTCGGCCTTGTAACTGACAGCCTTGCCGAGGGGAGAGTGGTGTTCGTTGCTCATTGCGTACCGGTCAGATTGCGTATGGGCGAAGTTTAGCGGTATTTGCGCACCAGCCCGACCATGATGCCGAAGATTTCCAGGCCTTCCTGCGGGCGGATGGGCGCATAGTCGACATTGTGGGGCAGCAGCATGTAGCCCTGTTTGTCCCGGCCGAGTTCCTTCAGTGTGTACTCGTTGTCGACGACAGCAACGACGATGTCGCCAACACTGGCGGCGTGGCGTTTTTCCACGATGGCGATGTCGCCATCGTGAATGCCTGCGTCGATCATCGAATCCCCCTTGATCCGGACCATGATGGTGCTCGACGGCTTGGGAATCAGGTATTCGTCAATGGTCAGCGATTCGCTCATTGCGTCATTGGCGGCCGCCGGCATGCCCGCCGGAATCGGAAAGTCGGCCAGCTCGCGCTCGAAGAACCGTTTGGTCGGAGCGAGGCGCTTGTCTGGCGTCATTTCGACATAGCCTGCCAACGTCAGGCGCTTGATCAGCGCAGAAACCGCCGACTTCGATGCCATGCCGAGCATGTCGCCGATGACGGCGTAGGAGGGGATGCTGCGATAGTCGGCATAGTAATCCTGCAGTTTGCCGAGGTATTCCTGGTCACGGTTCGGGTTGCCCATAATCTGCGCGATAGAGAACATTCGTTCCACAAGCGTAGAGAACGATCGTACACATGTCAATCGGCGTGCCGCCATTCCATGGCATCAAGGTAAAATGGCGGTCCGGCCTAGAGTTGTACGATCGTGAAAATCTATCTCGCCCCGATGGAGGGGCTGCTCGACCATCTGCTGCGCGACATGCTGACCCGAACGCCCGGCGTCGACATCTGCGTGACCGAATTCGTCCGCGTCTCCGGCAGCCTGCTGCCCAACCGGACCTTCCAGCGCATCGCCCCCGAGCTACTGCATGGCAGCCGCACGCCGTCTGGCGTACCGGTGCGGGTACAGCTGCTGGGCTCCGACCCGGCCTGTCTGGCCGAGAATGCAGCCAAGCTGGCCGAACTGGCGCCGATGGCCATCGACCTCAATTTCGGCTGTCCGGCCAAAACCGTCAACCGCCATCGCGGCGGCGCGGTGCTGCTTGACGAGCCCGAGCTGCTGCACGAAATCGTCAGTAGCGTACGCCGAGCCGTGCCCGCCGCAGTGCCGGTTACGGCGAAGATGCGCCTTGGTTACAACGACCGTACCCGCATGCTCGATTGTGCCCATGCACTGACATCGGCCGGCGCCGCCGAACTGGTCGTCCATGCACGGACCAAGGCGGATGGCTACAAGCCGCCGGCGTACTGGCACGAAATCGGGCGGATTCGCGAAGCCGTGACGGTGCCGGTGATCGCCAACGGCGAGATCTGGGCGGTCGACGACTACGTGCAATGCCAGCTGGAATCGGGCTGTGACGACGTGATGCTGGGCCGCGGCATCGTTGCCGATCCGGGGTTGGCAGCACGGATCAAGGGTCTGCCAGCGCCCGACTGGGACGCCATCAAACCGTTGCTCGCCGCATTCTGGGACGACGTGCTGATCTACATCCTGCCGAAGTACCAGGCCGGCCGGCTCAAGCAGTGGCTCAATTACCTGAAACGGATCCATCCCGAAGCCGGCATCGCATTCGAGCACATCAAGACCGTCAAGGACGCCGACGTGATCGGCGCCTGGCTGGCCGAGGGTTGCCCGGTCCCTGCTGCGGAACCGGGCTGGACCAAAGCCTAGTTGGGCTGCAGTGTCAGCACCGTGCTGCCCTGAAGCAACTCCTCGGACTTCAGCCGCCACTGCCCGGCATTGTCGCCCAGCTCGAGCTGCCAGCGATGTGACGGCAGTGGTTTGTCCAGCTGTACGGCGTACAGCATCGGGCCTTGCGACACCAGCTTCAACTGCTGATCGTGTCCGGCAATGGTCGGGTGGATCACCTTGAGGAACAGTTCACCATCGACCGGGCGGTTGAGCAGGATGCGGACCGCCCGACTGTCGTCGCTGACCATCAACTGCGCACTCAGGCCCATCTCGCGCGCCTTGTCGTCGCGCGCCAGGCGCTGATTGATCTCCTGGCCTTCCTTGTAATAGTCATCGGAAACAAGACTGTCTTCCGTCTTGAAGGCAATGACGAAGGTCGTCACGCCGGCCAGGACGGCCAGCGCCGGGAAGAACATCAGGAACCATGGCCACGGCGATTTGTACCATGGCGATTTGCGGGGGAGGGTCATGCTCATTCGGACCTGCCTGTCTGTGAAGCTGGATGGACCGCCGGCTCCGGCAAGGATTCCCGGCGGATCGGATTACTGACCGATGAAGGTCGCCTTTTCGCGCGTACTGATTTCGGGTTTGTCGACCGCCGTGATGACGAAACGGATGTCGTGACTCCCCTTGGTGGCCACTTGCGGGTCTGCCTGCAACCGGACGCCGACTTCCTGCATGTCGGTCGGTGCAATGTCGATGGAGCTAGGGCCGTCGACCAGGACACGCAGACCGGGCAACCCTTCGGCAGTAATACGGTAAGTGTGCCTGGCTTCGTCGGCATTCTCGATCTGGATCCGGTAGCTGTTTTCCAGCCAGCCATCGTCGGCCTCGCGCACCAGCGCAACGCGATCACGTGCGATGTTGGCCTTCACCGGCTGGCGCAACACCAAACCGGTGACCGTGGCGATCATGATGATTGAGAGAACGACCGCGTACATCATCACCCGCGGCCGAACCAGGCGCTTGAGCAGTTGCCGCTCCGGGTAGTCTCCCTTGAGCGCGTTCTCCGAGGTGTAGCGGATCAGGCCGCGCGGGTAGTTCATCTTGTCCATGACCGTATCGCAAGCGTCGATACAGGCAGCGCAGCCGATGCATTCGTACTGCAGGCCGTTGCGGATGTCGATGCCGACCGGGCAGACCTGCACGCACATCGTGCAGTCGATGCAGTCGCCCAGTCCTTCGGCCTTGTAATCGGCGCCTTTCTTGCGGCTGCCGCGTGCCTCGCCGCGCTTTTCGTCGTAGGACACGATCAGCGTATCGGCATCGAACATCGCACTCTGGAAACGGGCGTACGGACACATGTACTTGCAGACCTGCTCGCGCATCCAGCCGGCGTTGCCATAGGTGGCAAAGCCGTAGAACAGTATCCAGAACAGCTCCCAGCCACCAAGGGCCAGTATCAGCATGTCGGACCACAGCTCGCGGATCGGCGTGAAGTAACCGACGAAGGTAAAGCCGGTCCATAGCGAAAAGACGATCCACAGTGCGTGCTTCGTGGCCTTCAGCCGCAACTTGCGGGCCCCGAGCGGGCCGTTGTCGAGCTTGATCCGCGCCGGGCGGTCGCCTTCGACCCATTTCTCGATCCACAGGAAGATTTCGGTATAGACGGTCTGCGGACAGGCGTAGCCGCACCAGAGCCGGCCACCGATCGTCGTCCAGGCGAACAGGCCGAACGCACACAGCATCAGCAGGGCGGTCAGGTAGATGAAGTCCTGCGGCAGGAACAGCAGGTTGAAGATGTAGAACTTGCGCGTCGAGAGGTCGAACAGCAGCGCCTGGCGGCCATTGATCTGCAGCCACGGAACGGCATAGAAAAACAGTTGGGTGGCGATGACGGCAAAAACGCGCCAGTTGTTCCACAGCCCGGTTACCCAGCGCGGATAAATTTTCCGGTGTGCGGCGTACAGGTGGATCTGTTCGTACTCGCCATCGTCGCTGACGACATTGACCGGAATGTCCTGGAGTTTCTGCTTGCTCATCGCGCTTTCCTGATGTGCTGATTCCCGAGCGGCGCCGGAACGGTTCTCGTTCTCGATCGCGCCTCAGGATGGTAAAACGGGCGGGGATAAGCCCGCCCGTTGTACTTTGCCGGAAAACCGGCGACTTACTTGGTTGCCGCGGCCGGCGTGTTCGACAGGCCGTAGACGTAGGCGGCCAGCAGGTGCACCTTGCTGTCGCCCAGGAAGTCCTTCCACGCCGGCATGACGTTGTTGCGGCCGTTGGTCACCGTTTCGATGATCGTCGCTTCGGAACCGCCGTACAGCCAGACCTTGTCGGTCAGGTTCGGCGCACCAACGTCCTTGTTGCCCTTGCCGTCCGCACCGTGACAGGCCACGCAGACCTGCTGGAACGTTGCCTGGCCACGCGAAGCGCGCAGTTCGTTGTGCGGCTTGCCGGCGATCTGCATCACGTAGTTGGCAACGTCGCGGACCTTCTCTTCACCGAAAGCGGCGCCGAAGGCCGGCATCTGGCCGTGGCGACCCTTCTCGATGGTTTCGAGGATCTTCTCAGGCGTACCGCCATAGAGCCAGTCGCTGTCGGTCAGGTTCGGGAAGCCCTTGGCACCACGCGCATCGGCACCATGACACTGGATACAGTAGGTGTAGAACAGCCGCTGCCCCATCTCGCGAGCTTCCTTGTCCTGCGCAACCTGGGCGATCGGCAGCTTCGCGTACTTGTCGTAGATCGGGCCGTACTTGGCATCGGCCTTGGCGACTTCCTGCTTGAACTGCCCGGTCGATGTCCAGCCCTTGGCGTTGCCGAACAGCACCAAGCCCGGGTAGAGCGCCAGATAGCCGACCGCAAACACGATGGTCAGAATGAACAGCCACAGCCACCAGCCCGGCAGCGGATTGTTGTACTCCTGCAGGTCGCCGTCCCACTTGTGGTCGAGGACTTCGGCCTTTTCACCCTTCTTGAGCTTGATCACCGCCTGACTCTTGAGCAGGACGGCGAGCCAGATCAGCGACACGATCACGATGACCGCGATGAAGACGCCCCAGAAACCGCTATAAAAATCTGTCATCTCATTCTTCTCCGTACGGCAGATTTTCAGGCGCGCGGGCCGTGCGGGGTGTCATCGTCCAGCAGCGGCGCCTGAGCGGCCTCGTCAAAGCCCTTGCGGCTCGAGCGGCTGTAAGCCCAGGCGCAGATCCCCAGAAAACAGAAGAAGCTGATGACGGTGACGGCGATGCGCGCGATGTCCTGAAAATCCATGATCCGTATTACCTCTTGTTCTTGAGTGCCAGGCCGAGACCTTGCAGATAGGCGATCAGCGCGTCCATCTCGGTCTTGCCTTCGACAGCCTTGGCGGCGCCGGCGATGTCGGCATCGGTGTAAGGCACGCCAACCTTGCGCAACGCGGCCATCTTCGCCGGCATGGCTTCGGCATCGACCTTCTGGGCGGCCAGCCACGGGAAGGACGGCATCACCGATTCGGGCACCACGTCCTGCGGGTGCATCAGGTGGGCGCGATGCCACTCATCCGAATAGCGACCACCGACGCGGGCGAGGTCCGGACCGGTCCGCTTCGAGCCCCACAGGAACGGGTGGTCGTAAACCGACTCGCCCGCTACCGAGTAGTGCCCGTAACGCTCGGTTTCGGCGCGAAACGGACGGATCATCTGCGAGTGGCAGTTGTAGCAGCCTTCACGGATGTAGATGTCGCGACCGGCCAGCTGTACCGCGGTGTACGGCTTGACGCCTTCGATCGGCTTGGTGACCGACTTCGAGAACATCAGCGGCAGGATTTCCACCAGCATTGCAACGCTGATGGTGGCGATCGTCAGGACGATCAGCCAGCCGACGTTTTCTTCAATGAGTTTCTGAGCCTTGTTCATTTTTATGGCTTTCCTTTAGCTCAAGCGTGGGCAGGCACGGCCGGGATCGGCGCGTTGACAGGCTTGCCGTCGAACACGGTGCGTAGCACGTTGTAGAACATCAGGAACATGCCGGCGACGAAGCAGCAGCCACCCAGGAAGCGGATGAAGTAGTACGGATGGGTTGCCTTGACTGCGTCGATGAACGCGTAGGTCAGCGTGCCGTCCGGGTTGACCGCACGCCACATCAGGCCTTGCGTCACACCGGCGATCCACATCGACGAGATGTAGAGCACGATGCCGAGCGTGGCGATCCAGAAGTGGGCTTCGATCAGCTTGATCGAGTACATCTGTTCGCGATCGAACAGGCGCGGAATCAGGTAGTAGATCGAGCCGATGGTGATCATCGCGACCCAGCCCAGCGCACCCGAGTGCACGTGACCCACGGTCCAGTCGGTGTAGTGCGACAGCGCGTTGACGGTCTTGATCGCCATCATCGGGCCTTCGAACGTCGACATGCCGTAGAACGACAGCGCAGTCACGAGGAACTTGAGGATCGGGTCGGTGCGCAGTTTATGCCAGGCGCCCGACAGCGTCATGATGCCGTTGATCATGCCGCCCCAGCTTGGCGCCAGCAGAATCAGCGAGAACACCATGCCCAGCGACTGGGTCCAGTCGGGCAGGGCGGTGTAGTGCAGGTGGTGCGGACCGGCCCACATGTAGGTGAAGATCAGCGCCCAGAAGTGCACGACCGACAGACGGTACGAGTACACCGGACGACCAGCCTGCTTCGGCACGAAGTAATACATCATGCCGAGGAAGCCGGCGGTCAGGAAGAAGCCGACCGCATTGTGGCCGTACCACCATTGCACCATGGCATCGACGGCGCCCGAGTAGGCCGAATACGATTTCCACAGCGACACCGGTACGAACGCACTGTTGACGATGTGCAGCAGCGCGACGGCAAGGATGAACGCACCGTAGAACCAGTTGGCGACGTAGATGTGCTTGACCTTGCGCTTGGCGATGGTGCCGAAGAACACCACGGCGTACGCGACCCAGACGATGGCCAGCAGGATCTTGATCGGCCATTCCATTTCGGCATATTCCTTGTTGAAGGTAATGCCGAGCGGGTAGGTGATGACACAAAGGACGATCACCAGTTGGTAACCCCAGAAGGTGAACGCAGCGAGGCCGTCGGAGAACAGGCGCACGTTACAGGTGCGCTGGACGACGTAATAGCTGGTGGCAATCAGGCCACAGCCGCCGAACGCGAAGATCACCGCGCTGGTGTGGAGCGCACGCAGGCGCCCGAAGTGGAAATACTGGCCCAGATTGAGTTCCGGCCAGACGAGTTGCGAGGCGATGAACACCCCGAGCAGCATGCCGACAATGCCCCAGACGACTGTCATGATGGCGAATTGCCGCACCACTTTATAGTTATATGTGGCTTGGTTTTCCATGGGAGCGCTCCGAATGATCTCCAAGAACGGCGGTTTTATGAAACCTGTGAGTTTGTACGCAACCCTTTGCAGGCGAACGAAAGGGGCCGATCTGGATCGGCAAATGCGGAATAAGCCGGCGCGACTATAACGAGGGATGGACTAGTCCAACCTTGATTCAAATCAAACCGGCCAACGACCAACGTGCATTTTACCGTGCCGCACGTCATCCAGTCAGTTGTTTTTTTCCCGATCGGACTCATTTCCGGGCAAATGCGGATCCGGTCGGTCGTCATCCTGCAGGATACGGTGCGCCGGACCTTCGAGATCGTCGAACTGCCCGCCGCGGATGGCATTCCAGAACAGCAGCGCGATCACGACGACCAGCAACACCGATAGCGGGATAAGCAAGTAGAGGCTTTCCATCAATATCTCCGCGGAAGCCGGGTCAGGCGCAAGGCGTTGAGGATCACCAGCAGCGAGCTGGCCGCCATGCCGGCACTGGCCAGCCAGGGCGTCACCCAGCCCGCCACCGCGAACGGCAGCGCAACAAGGTTGTAGAGCAGGGCCCACGCCAGATTCTGCCGAATGATCTGCCGGGTACGCCGCGCAAACAAGATGGCCTCGGGAATCCGTTTCAGGTGGTTTTCCAGCAGCACCGCGTCACCGGCGCTCTGTGCCACGTCCGTTCCGCCCCCCATGGCAATCGAGACATTGGCCGCCGCCAGCACCGGCGCATCGTTGACACCGTCCCCCACCATCAGCACGCGCGCACCCTGCGTTTGAAGGGCCTTGATGCAGGCGAGCTTGTCCTCAGGCGAGGCGCCAGCCTGCCAATGCTCGATGTCGAGCTCCCCGGCCGTATGTGCCACCACTCCCGCCGAATCGCCGCTCAGCACGTGCGTACGCAATCCGGCCTGCCGCAATCGGGCCACGGCAGCGGCAGCGTCCGGCCGAAGGGCATCGGCAAGCACCAGCCACCCCAGCCAGACGTCCTCACCAACCAGCGCCAGCAGCGTCCCGTCGCTCGATTCGGGCACCTCCGGCCGGGTCGACGTCGTGAACCCCGCCGCAAAATCCGGATGGCCGATGGCAAAATGCCGTCCGGCGATCGTACCGGTCAGACCGCCACCGGGGTGACTGACAACGTCGCCGGCCATCATCGAACCGCCAAAACCGGCAAAGGCTCCGGCCAGCGGGTGCTCCGAATGATGTTCGAGCGCAGCGGCGAGTCGCAACATCTCGTCCTTGCTCATGCCGGCAACAGGATGAACCGCCCGCAGGACGGGGCGACCAAGCGTCAGTGTCCCGGTCTTGTCGAACACGACATCGGTGACCTGCGCCAGCGACTCCAGCGCATGACCCCGACTGATCAGCACTCCCCGGCGTGCCAGCGCACCGGTGGCAGCCGTCAACGCAGCCGGCGTTGCCAGTGATAGTGCGCACGGACAGGAGATCACCAGCACGGCGACAGCGATCGGCAACGCATGCAGCGGATCGTGCAGATGCCAGTACCACCACGCCGCAGCCGCAACAACGAGCAGCGCCGCAACAAAACGGCCGGAAATCCGGTCAGCCAGTTGCGCCAGACGGGGCTTTTCGGCCAGTGCACGATCGAGCAGCCGGACGATACCGGCCAGCCGCGTCTCCTGACCGACCCGTTCGACGCTGACGATCAGCGGGGACGCCAGATTGATCGTACCGCCGGTCACCACGTCGCCGACCCGCTTTTCGACCGGCAGGCTTTCCCCCGTCAGCATCGCCTCGTTCACCTGTGACACCCCCTCGGTTACGCGGGCATCTGCCGGGAGTGTTTCGCCGGGCCGCACCAGCAGCACGTCACCGACAGCCAGCCGCGTCACCGCCACCTCGTGAGTCATCCGGTCTCGCGGGTAGTTTGCCAGCCGGTGGGCAAATGCCGGAATCAGCCCGGCCAGTTGCTCGAGGGCGGCGCCGGCCTTGGCACGCGCCTGCGACTCGAGGTAGCGGCCGGTCAGCAACAGGAAAACGAACATCGATACCGAATCGAAATACACCTCGCCGTGATCGGTGAGCATGGCATAGACGCTGGCAGCAAACGCCAGCACCACGCTGACCGCCACCGGCAGATCCATGCCGGCCCGGCCGCGCCGGATGTCCCGCCACGCCGAGACGTAGAACGGCCAGCTCGAATACAGCACAACCGGCAACGTCAGCACAAAACTGGCCCAGTTCATCAGATCAAGCCAGCGCACCTCGATTTCGCCGGTCGGCGCCAGGTAGACCGGCACGGCAAACATCATCACCTGCATCATCGACAGCCCGGCCACCCAGAGCCGGAACAAGGCCGACTTGCGGGCCTTGGTCTGGGCAGCCTCCTGCCGGACACGGTCGTACGGCAGGGCGCGATAGCCGATGGCTGCAACGGCTTCCAGCACTGCCGACAGGCTCGTTTGCGCCGGATCCCAGCGCACCCGCGCACGGTGACTGGTGTAGTTGATCGAGACGTCGCTGACACCCGGCAACCGGGCGATCTGCCTTTCGTTCAGCCAGATGCACGCCGCGCAGGTAATGCCCTCGATCATCAGGGCCGCATCCTTCAGTTCACCACTGTCGGCAACGAAGTCCGCCTGCAGCTGCGGATCATCGTAAAGCCGGAGTTGCTCGCGCAGCGCCGAGGGTAGCGGCTCGGCGCGATCGGCCGGCCTGTCCCGCTGCTCGTAGTAGGCGTCGAGACCCGCATCGATGATGCTCTGCGCAACGGCCTGACAACCGGCACAACAGGCCGGCTCACTGCGTTGTCGATAACGGATGACAAAATCGGCACTTTCGGGAACGGATTCGCCGCAATGGAAACAGCACAGGACGACGGGCGTGGAAGCGGCATTCATGGCACGCATTTTACTGCATTGAACTGGCGCGGGGCGCAGACATCCCCAATGATAAACGCCCCGACAAGCGGGGCGTTGCAGAGGCCAGGACGCGTCAGGCCAGACCCTTGGGAAGCGAAAAAACGACGTTCTCTTCGATGCCATCCATCGGTGATACCGATTCCGCACCAAAATCGCCGATGCGCTGGATGACGCGCTGCACCAGCACGTCCGGCGCGGAAGCGCCCGCGGTAATGCCGACACGGACACCATCGGCAAACCACTCCGGCTTCAACTCGGTTTCGTTATCGACCATGTAGGCATCGATACCCAGACTGGCGCCGACCTCGCGCAGGCGATTCGAGTTCGAACTGTTGGGCGAACCGACAACCACCAGCACGTCGACATCGCGCGCCAACTGCTTCACCGCATCCTGCCGGTTCTGCGTGGCGTAGCAAATGTCGTCCTTCTTCGGCCCGACGATGTCGGGGAAGCGGGCGCGCAGTGCGTCGACCACGCGCTGTGCATCGTCGACCGACAGCGTGGTCTGCGTCACGTAGGCAAGTTTTGCATCCGCATTGACGACCATGCCCGGCACGTCCTCAGCCTCTTCGACCAGATACATGCCGCCGTCGGCCTGCCCCATGGTCCCTTCGACCTCCGGGTGACCCTTGTGGCCGATCATGATGATCTCGAAGCCCTGCTGGCGCAGCCGCTTCACTTCGAGATGCACCTTGGTGACCAGCGGGCAGGTGGCGTCAAAAACCGACAGGCCACGGGCTTCGGCCTCGGCGCGAACCGCCTGCGACACGCCATGCGCCGAGAAGATCACCGTATTGCCGGCCGGCACCTCTGCCAGCTCCTCGACAAAGATCGCCCCCTTGGCTTTGAGGTCTTCGATCACGAATTTGTTGTGCACGACCTCGTGACGCACGTAGATCGGCGCACCGAACTTCTCCAGCGCCTTTTCGACGATGGCGATTGCGCGGTCGACGCCGGCACAGAAGCCGCGCGGCTGCGCGAGAATGATCTGCATGCTCATGCGGATTCCTTCTTGCGGAAGCTGTCCCACACCATCAGTGCCGCACCGGCGCAGATGGCCGAATCGGCGAGATTGAACGCCGGGTAGTACCAGTTCCGATAGTAAACCTGGATGAAATCGATCACATGACCGAACAGCACCCGGTCGATCACGTTGCCGATGGCGCCCCCCATGATCAGCGACAGCGACAGCGCGAACAACGTCTGACCATGATGCTTGCGCAAAGTCAGCACGATGAAGACGGAAACGCCAAGCGCCAGGATCGTGAAGAAGTGCCGCTGCCAGCCCCCCGCATCGGCCAGGAACGAGAATGCTGCACCCGGGTTGTAGGCCAGCGTCAGGTTGAAGAAGCCCGGAATGACCGGAAGCACGTCGCCGTAGGCAAATGCCGCCTCGATCGCGTGCTTGGTTACCTGGTCCAGCGCAATGACGGCCACCGCGAGTGCAATCCACTGCCAGAACCGCTTAGGCATGCGTACGCGCCTCGCCGTGGCCGTGCAGGTTGTCATCGCAACGGGCGCACAGCGTCGCATGACCCGCCACTGTGCCGACGCTCGGCACGTAGTGCCAGCAACGGTCGCACTTGGTGTACACCGACGGCGTGACACCAATGGTCAGCGCATCGCTCCGCTTCAGCACCGCCTTCGAGGTAATCAGCACGAAGCGGAGCTCGTCACCGAGACTTGCGAGCGCGTCGTGCAGTTCGCCACCGGCAGCAATCTCGACCTCCGCCTGCAGGCTCGAGCCCAGTTTGCCTTCGGCGCGCAGCACTTCAATGTCCTTCTGCGCGGCGGTCCGCACCTCGCGGATCAGCGCAAAGCGCGTCGACAGCTCGGCCGCATCGGCAATCGATGGTGCCGGGTGCCACGTCGACAGGAAGACGCTGTCGTCGTCGCCGTTCAGCACTTCCCAGGCTTCGTGCGCCGTGAACGACAGGATCGGTGCCAGGATGCGGACCAGCGACTGCGTGACGTGCCACAGCGCGGTTTGCGCCGAGCGACGGATCGCCGAGTCGGCCTTGGTCGTATACAACCGGTCCTTGATGATGTCGAGGTAGAACGAGCCGAGCTCTTCCGAGCAGTAACGGTGGATTTCCTGCACCGCCGAGTGGAACTCGTAACGGTCGTACAGCGCCGTCACACGTTGCTGGAACGCAGCAAGTTCGACCAGCGCATAGCGGTCCAGCGTCAGCAGCTGCTCGGCCGGCAGGGCTTGCGCCGCCTCGAAGTCGGACAGGTTGGCCAGCAGGAAACGCAAGGTATTGCGGATGCGCCGGTAGGCGTCGGTCGTACGCTTGAGGATTTCCTGCGACAGCGACATTTCGCCCGAGTAGTCGGCGCTGGCGACCCACAGCCGCAGCATGTCGGCGCCGATGCTGTTGAAGATTTCCTGCGGTTCGATGCCGTTGCCCTTGGACTTCGACATCTTGTGACCCTTGTCGTCGACGGTGAAGCCGTGGGTCAGCAGTTGTTTGTACGGCGCGCGGCCTTCGGTGGCGCAGCCGGTGAGCAGCGACGACTGGAACCAGCCGCGATGCTGGTCCGAGCCTTCCAGATACAGGTCGGCCGGCCAGCCCAGCTCCTCGCGCTGACGCAGCACCGCGTAGTGGGTCGAGCCCGAGTCGAACCAGACGTCGAGCGTGTCCTTGAGCTTTTCGTACTGTGCCGCTTCGTCACCGAGCAGTTCGGCCGCATCGAGCTTGAACCACGCTTCGATACCCTCGTTTTCGATGCGCTGGGCGACCTGTTCGAGCAACTCGCCGCTGCGCGGATGCAGGTCGCCGGTTTCCTTGTTCACGAAGAAGGTCATCGGCACGCCCCAGTTGCGCTGGCGAGAAATGCACCAGTCCGGGCGGTTGCCGATCATGGCCTCGAGCCGCGCACGCCCCCAGGCCGGGAAGAATTCGGTGTCGTCGACGGCCTTGTTGGCGTGCTGGCGCAGGGTAGTGCCGTCGACCGCCTTTTCCATCGCGATGAACCACTGCGTGGTCGCGCGGAAAATGATCGGCGTCTTGTGCCGCCAGCAATGCGGGTAGCTGTGCTTGAGTTTTTCGTTGGCGAACAGCGCCTGATGCTCGTCGAGCACCGCAATCACTAGCGGATTGGCTTCCCAGACGGTTTTGCCGGGTGCGAACGATGCGCTGCCGATGTAACGGCCGTCGCCGCCAACCGGATTTTCCACCGGAAGGTGATAGTGCAGACCGACCAGATAGTCGTCCAGGCCGTGCGCCGGCGCGGTATGAACGAGGCCGGTACCGGCGTCGGTCGTCACGTGCTCGCCAAGAATGACCGGTACTTGCCGGTCAAGGAAGGGGTGTTGCAGCTGCAGGAGGTTCAAACGCGAACCGTGCGCCTTGGCAATGACCTCTGCAGCCTCGATGCCGTAGCGCTTCAGCGCGGACTCGGCCAGATCGGCGGCGAGCACCAGCAGGCCGCGCGGCGTGGCGATCAGGTCATAGGTCAGTTCCGGGTGAACGCACACAGCCTGGTTGGCAGGCAGGGTCCACGGTGTCGTGGTCCAGATGATCGCGTAAGCCGGTTGATCCTGCAGATTGACGCCGCCAAAGGCCTGCGACAGTGCGGTGGTGTCGACGAAGCGGAAACCGACGTCGATCGCCGGCGACACCTTATCTTCGTACTCGACCTCGGCTTCGGCCAGCGCCGAACCGCAATCGACGCACCAGTGCACCGGCTTCTGGCCTTTGACGATGTAGTCGTTGGCGTGGATCTTGCCGAGGGTGCGGACGATGTTGGCTTCGGTCTTGAACGCCATCGTCTGGTACGGGTCGGCCCAGTCACCCCAGACACCAAGCCGGATGAAGCCTTCCTTCTGGATTTCGATCTGCTTGGCAGCATAGGCACGGCACAGTTCGCGCACGAAAGCCGCCGGCAGGTGGGTTTCCTTTTCGCCCAGACCGTTTTCCTTGCGGAATGCAACGATACGGGCGTGAATGTCCGGATTGGCCTTGACGGCTTTGTCATCGCTCTTGGCGATCTTTTCGATCTGGTGTTCGATCGGCAGGCCATGGCAGTCCCAGCCCGGCACATAAGGCGCATCGAAACCGGCCAGCGACTTCGACTTGATGATGATGTCCTTCAGCGTCTTGTTCACCGCGTGGCCGAGGTGGATCTCGCCGTTTGCGTACGGCGGGCCGTCGTGCAGGATGAACTTCGGCCGGTTTTCCTGTTTGGCGCGCTCGCGCAGCTTCTTGTAGAGCTGGCGATCCTGCCATTGCTTCAGAAAACCCGGCTCGCGCTTGGCGAGGTCGCCGCGCATCGGGAACGCGGTATCCAGCAGGTTGACCGGGTATTTATTCGACGCTTTTTCGCTCATGGTGTCTCTCAGTGTCGGTCACGATTCGCGAACCAGTCGCGGGCTTGGTCACAATCTTTGTGGATCTGGGCAATCAGTGGTTCCAGACCCGAATACTTTTCTTCGTCGCGCAGCTTGGCGAGAAAATCCACCCTGAGGTGTTCGCCGTAAATCTGTCGATTGAAATCGAACAGGTGCACCTCCAGTACCGGCGCAGCATCCGCACCTTTGACGGTCGGCCGGACGCCGAGGCTGGCAACACCCTGCCAAGGCTTTTCCAGCCCGTGCACCTCGACAACGAAAACCCCCATCATTGGCGGCTTGTTGTGGTGCAGCTGAATATTGGCGGTCGGAAACCCGAGCTGCCGGCCAAGCCGGTCCCCGCCGATCACCCGGCCCGAAATCGAATACGGCCGGCCGAGCAGGGTGGCGGCCTGTGCCATATCACCCTGTGCAAGCGCTGCGCGCACCGCGGTCGAGGACACGCGACCGCCCGCATGCACGACGGTCGGCAGGGCCTGGACATCGAAAGCCTGCGTTTGGGCCAGGAGCGAAATATCGCCCGCCCGGCGAGCACCGAAACAGAAATCGTCGCCGACAATCACGTGACGGGCATTGAGCCGGCCAGCAATGATTTCGTCACGAAACGCGTCGGCTTCGTAGCCGGCGAAGCGACGGTCGAAACGTTGAACGATCAGGTAATCAATCCCTTCCGCGGCCAGGCGTTCGGCCTTCTCGCGAAAACTGGACAGACGGGCCGGAGCCGAATCGGGCGTAAACAGTTCGCGAGGGTGGGGCTCGAAGGTCAGCACCGCGGTAGCCAGACCGCGCTCGTGCGCAATGTTGCGGACCTGGGCCAGCATGGCCTGATGCCCCAGATGAACGCCATCGAAATTGCCGATGGTCAGCGCACAGGGCGGAAGTTGGGCTGCGGCGACACCGCGTACGACTTGCATGATCGGCAATGGCAATCGGGTGCAAAACCATAGATTTTAACGGTTTAGGGGCGGCTTGTCAGGCACGCGCTCGCCGATGTTTTGCACGCCATCGGCGAATCGGTTTTCTATATTGAAAGCCGATTGTCAGGGGCAGAACGATGAACGAGCTTCTCCCGCTTGCTTTCCGGCTGGCGCCGGTCCTGATTGCGGCACTGGCATTGCACGGCAGCCTGAGCTGGCTTCAGGGCATCGCCGCATTGTCCGAGCGTGAACGCCTCCGGCAAGTGGCAGCCGCATCACTGGCGCTGGGCGGCGGCCTGTGGGTAGCCCTGCTTGCGCGACTCCCGCTGGCGAATCCGGAACAACTGCACCAGCCGCTGCCGTTGCTCGGCGGGCTGTTCGTTTCACTACTGGGCGCCGGTCTCGGCCTATGGCTGATCACCAGCAAGCACCTGCGCCTTGCGGGGCTGGTTGCCGTCGTGTTCGGACTGGCTGCCGCGCTGTTTTTCGTGGCCACCCCATACCCGTCCACCTGGCCGACCACCAACCGAATCACCCCCGTGCTGGCACTACTGGCGGCAGTTGCGATTGTCTGGAGCAGCGACCAGGCAAGACTGGGCAAACTCCCGCCGAGCAGGCACGCACTTGCAACCCTGGTAACTGCCCTGGCCATCGGCCTGTCACCCCTGCAAATCGTCACTCCGCCGCAGCCGGAGTTTGCCAGCGAATTTACCCTCCTGCTGGCGCTGACGTTTCCTGCAGTGTCGCTACTTGCGCTGGCCGTACTGGCGCCAGTTCTGGCTCACCTGCTCAAACAACCGGGCAAATCAGCTCCCAGCACACCGCCACCGATCAGGCACCTATTCATGGTGCCGGCCGTCATGCTGATCGCACTTTTCGGTATCGGCGGAGGCTGGGCAGTGGGTCAGCACAACGCCACCCTGCAACGATGGGCGCCACGCCACGACGCAACAATTGACGAGCTGGCCCGCCTGCAAAGCGTGCGCGAGGATTTGGCCGCAACCGGCTCGATTCCAGCCTGGCGCGGCGAAGCAGGGGAGCGACTGCGACAGAGCTGGCACACCTGGCACAACCGGTTCGCCCCACCGAACGAACTCCGGGATGCCGATCTACCGGCGCAGCTGGACGAGGCAGCCAACACCCGCAATCCGTCGGCGGCATTTCAGTCCGAACGCGACCGGATGTTCCAGGCCATCGACACCCGGCAGCGCACGCTCGTTGCACAGCTGGACCGCACCCGGATCGAGTCGCGCCAGACCGGTGCGGCCACGCAGGCTGTCGCCACTTCAATCCTGCTCGTCACCCTGCTTCTGATCCCGGGTGCGTTCTGGCTGATCGGCCGGCTTGGCCAGCTCGCACGGGAGGCGCACGCAGAGCAGCAAAAGTTGCACGCGGACATGCTGGAACGCGAAGCACTCAGCGACACCCTGCGCCGCAGCAATGAGGCACTGGAAGGCGGGCTGGCATCGTTGCGGCGACACCTGCAGGACGTATCCCTGCAGCGCGAACTCGGTCGCATGCTCGAATGCTGTCAGACCTTCGACGAAGCACGCGACATCATCCGTGCCAGCATGGCCAAGCTTTTTCCGGAGAGCGCCGGTCAGCTTTTCATCGACAATCCGGTCACCGCGCAACTTGAAGAGGCCTGCCGCTGGGGCGAGCTCCCCAGGTCGCAAACTGCCATGGCACCTGACGACTGCTGGGGCGTGCGACTGGGGCAAGCGCACTGGCTCCAGTCACCCCAGCACGGCCCGCGCTGCCGCCACGTCCCCGTCGCGCCAAGCCGGCAGAGCCTGTGCATTCCGATGACGGCACAGGGGAGAAACCAGGGCGTACTGACGCTACTGGGTTCGTTGTCACGATCGGAGAGCCAGTTCAGCGATGTCGAACACCAGCTGGCTCTGTCGGTAGCCGAACAGATTTCCCTTGCCATTGCCAACCTGCAACTTCGCGAAACACTGAAACTGCAGTCGATCTCCGACCCGCTGACCGGGCTGTTCAACCGCCGATATCTTGAAGAGTGCTTGCGGCGCGAGCTGGCTCGCGCCAAACGCAGCCGCGGCACGCTGGGCGTCGCCATGATCGACATCGATTACTTCAAGCGCTACAACGACACCTACGGCCATGAAGCCGGCGACGCCGTGTTGCGCGCACTGGCGCAATGCCTGCTCAATCTCGGCCGTGCCGACGATGTCGTCTGCCGTTACGGCGGCGAGGAGTTCACCGTCCTGCTGCCGGCGATCGACCGCGAAGGACTGACCGACTGGGGTGAACGTCTGATGGCAGCGGTCCGCCTGTTGTCGGTCGACTTTCACGGCCAACGGCTGATCGGCATCACGATTTCGATCGGCGCAGTGCTCGCCGGAGCAGGCGAATCGGACTCCGATGCGCCACTCGAACTGGCCGATGCCGCGCTCTATGCCGCCAAGCGGGAAGGGCGCAATCGCCTGCGCTGGTGGACCCCGTCCGACCCGAGCCGGGCCGAAGCCGAGCACATGGCAGCCGCCACGCTGCAGTCGGCCACCTGAGACTGACGATCAGGGCGCCGCGTCGACCGTCCCGTCGGCACGGGCCACACCCTGCACGATCTGGGTGGCACCGAAACGGACCCGCACCATCTGCCCCTCGGTCGCATTGTTCAATGCAACCCCTTCGTTGCTGACGTCGATGCCATCCATCCGGAAAACCAGTTTGACGCGCTGCCCCTGTCGGATCACGTTTGCAGCGCGCAGCATCTCGGCACGAACAGGGGCTCCACCTGAAATGGCCGAACCAAGCGTGCGACCGACGGCCTGCGCCGGATCGAGCACGACACTGCCCGGAAGTTGCGCCAGGTCGCCCCTTTGAAGCTGGAGGTCAGTCGCCGCCAGAGCATGCCCCGCGGGCAACGGCCGAGCGGCCACGTAATAGGCAACATCCTGACTGATCTGCACCGGCAGATTGACCGCCCAGCTCGCCCCCGAAACGCAGCGAACCCGCACCTGTGTGTTGCCCAGCAAACGCTGGCCAGGCGCAAGCTGGATGTCGCGCAGCGCGCAACCATCAAGCCGAAGCCGGCTGTCGAGCTGCCCCGCCTTGACCGTGGCAGCAGGCATGGTGGCCAGTTGCAGCCGCACCCACGCCTCGACCTCCCGGCGCAAGGCATCGTTATCCTGAGGTGCTGCGTAGCTGGCTGCGCAGCAACCGAAAAACACCAAGGAGCAGAGTTTTTTCATCGGGCCATTATACCGACCAGTTGTAGCTCCGCCTCTCCCGGACGCTCCTCCGCAAAAAAGCGGCACCCCATCCGGCCCGCAACGCGATCGCAACCAGACCCTGTATTGCTGCGCCTTGCTTGCCCCCCCATGGCCGCTCATGCGCGCACCGCAGCCCGCATCGGTGCTGCGATCGCATACAATCTCCGACCTAACACGGAGCCCGTACATGCTAGATCTGCTTTTCGGCATCACCACCCTGATGGTGCTGCTCGCCGGCGTCGTCGTCGTGCTGCGCCTGCAGCACCTCGCCCGCGTCCAGCAGGATGTTCTCGATACGCTTTCTCAGGACATGGAGGCCAAGCACCGGCAGATGCTGAGCGATCTGCACACGGGGCTGGCGCGCCAGGGCGAGGCGCAGCACGCCGCGCTGGCGCAACATGGCAGCCTGCTGAATGACGCCATCGGCCGGTCGGCCGGACAGCTGCGAGACGCGATGGGCGAGTCGTTCGACCGGCTTCGCGGCGGTGTCGGCAGCGAACTCAAGGACACGCGCGAATCCCTCAACCGGCTGGCCAGCACGCAGGGCGAGTCACTGTCGGCGATGCGTCTGTCGCTGACGTCCACACTGTCGGAGACGCGCGAGCTGGTCCTCAAGCAGCTCGCCGACATCGCCGCAGAGCTCAAGGGCAAGCAGGACGCGCTGCGCGAGGACGTGCTGGTCAAGCTGTCGACCATGCTGGCCGAACAGTCAAAGCGCGAAATGGAGCAGATCCAGACCCTGCTGGCGTCCACCTCACAGCAGCTGACTGCGACGGTCGGCGAGCTCACCAAGACCGCCGATACGCGTCTCGCCGAGATATCCGGAAAGGTCAACGAGCGACTGGACGAAGGTTTCAAGAAAACCAACGAGACGTTTGCCAGCGTCATGGCTCGACTGGCCACGATCGACGAAGCGCAGAAGAAGATCGACGGCCTGACGACCAATGTCGTCAGCCTGCAGGAACTGCTTGGCGACAAACGATCGCGCGGCGCCTTCGGCGAGGTGCAGCTCGAACACCTGGTGCGGAACGTACTGCCGGCACAGGTCTACGAATTCCAGGCCTCGCTATCGAACGGCACCCGTGCCGACTGCCTGCTGCGCCTACCGGAACCGACGGGCACCGTTGCCGTCGATGCCAAATTCCCGCTGGAGAATTATCACCGCATGTTCGCTCCGGACACCGACCGGGTCGTGGCGACACGCGCCTTCAAGGCCGATGTCAAAAAGCATATCGACGACATTTCCGGCAAGTACATCATCGCCAACGAAACCGCCGACGGCGCGGTGATGTTCGTACCGGCCGAGGCGGTATTTGCCGAAATTCACGCCTACCACCCCGACCTCGTGCAGCACGCATTGGCGCGGCGCGTCTGGATCGTCTCGCCAACCACGCTGATGGCGGTGCTCAACACGGCCCGTGCGGTGATCAAGGATGTGGAAACCCGCAAGCAGGTGCACATCATCAAGGAGGCACTGGGCAAGCTGTCGCTGGAGTTCAGTCGCTTCGATGATCGCATGAAGAAACTGGCAACGCACATTCGCCAGGCCAACGACGACGTGCAAAGCGTCGCGATCACCAGCGAAAAAATTTCGCGCCGCTTTGTCGAGATCGAACAGGTTCGACTCGAAGGCGACGATACGGCCAAAATCGAGGCATAAAAAAATGCCCGCTGGCAGGCGGGCATCCAAGTCATGAGGAGAGATGAAGCATTGCGGGCCGTTCCATGGGTTCAGCCGGCACGAACCCATCGTATGCCGTCGCCATCTCCACCTCCACCGACAAACTCACACCTGTGAGTAATGCCGCAGGTGTCGTCTTTTCGACAAACAGAAACGGCCCGCAAGCGACCGGCTTGCAAATCACGACATTAAGCGCTATTGATCTGGCGATTCCGCGCTCAATAAGAATGGAGACCCGATAATGAAATCGCATCTGGCGCTGCTGGCACTTTGCCTGTCGACCGGTCTGGTGCACGCCGAGATCTACAAATGGAAGGACGCCAGCGGCAACTGGCAGTATTCCGACACACCGCCCGCCGGCGCCGACAAAGGCAAGGCGCAAATCGTCAAGACGGCCAAACAGCCGGTGACGGTAACGCCATCAACCTCGGCGCCGGCAAAAACCAGCGCCTCCGCCGCGACCGCGTCGGCCCCGCAAAGCGCGCCGCAGGCCAAAGAAGAGACCAGGAAGGACCCCAAGCAGTGCGCGGAAGCCAAATCGCGACTTGGTTACCTGCAAACCGCGCGATTCAACAGTCTGAACGACAAGGGCAAGGTCGAGTTCATGACCGAGGAACGCAAGAAGGAAGAAATCACCAAGATGCAGGAAGTCATCAAGAAAACCTGCGAATGAAAAAACCGGCCTCAGGCCGGTTTTTATTGATCGCTATTGGTCGCCGCCGCCTTTCTTCATCGCCTTTCCTTCTGCGACCCGCTTGCGACGCACCTCCTTGGGGTCTGCGATCAGCGGGCGGTAGATCTCGACGCGGTCACGCTCGCGCAGAACGGCATCGAGTTTTACGGCCTTGCCGAAAATGCCGACCTTGTTCCGAGTCAGGTCGATTTCGGCAAACTCGTCGAGCAGTCCGGATTGCGCAATCGCCTGTCCGACGGTGGCACCGGCCGATACACGCACGGTGACGAGCTTCTGCCGCCCCGGCGTGGCAAATACCACTTCAATGCTGATCTGCTCACTCATGCTTCACCCATGACGACGGTCGGCTTCTTTGACAAAACAGTCAACGAACGTACTGGTGATTTTCTCGAACACCGGGCCGATCAACACCTCGAGCGTACGGCTTTCGAACTGGTAATCGAGCTCGAATTCGATCTTGCAGGCGTCCTCCATCAGCGGGGTGAAGCGCCAGATGCCTGATAGCGCCTTGAACGGACCATCGGCCAGCTGCATTTCGATCCGGTTGTCGCTGTTGACGTTGCGGGTGCGGAAGAACGACTTGACCCTCAGGAAGTCGATGCGCAAGGTGGTGTCGAGCGTCGTTGCCGTGCGCTCGTGCACCTCGACGCCGCCGCACCACGGCAGGAAGCGCGGGTAGCGTTCGACATCGTCGACCAGGTGGAACATGTGAGCGGCAGAGTGGGGGACGAGAACGGACTTTCGGATTTGCTTCATCGGGCAATGGCGTCGCGCCAAGGGCCGCAAGGGGCTAGAATAGACGGCCTTTCGCCCACGGAACGACTGTCGGAAATGACCGAGTATCCTACCCCCCCCCCTGACGCCATGCAAGCCGGCCTTGCCGCCGACGTTGCCGCACTCAGGCTGCCGCCGCATTCGATCGAGGCCGAACAATCGGTGCTCGGCGGGCTGATGCTCGACAACACGGCGTTCGACAAGATCGCCGACGTGATCAACGAGAACGACTTCTATCGCGAAGATCACCGCAAGATCTGGCAGCACATCGTCAAACTGATCGAGCACAACCGGCCGGCCGACGTGATCACCGTCGCCGAGTCGCTCGACAACTCGAACGACCTGGCCTACGTCGGCGGGCTCGCCTACCTTGGCTCGCTGGCATCGAACACGCCGTCGGCGGCCAACATCCGCCGCTACGGCGAAATCGTCCGCGAGCGCTCGGTCATGCGCCAGCTGGCCGCCGTCGGTGCAGAGATTGCCGAATCGGCCTACAACCCGGACGGGCGCGAATCCGCCGACCTGCTTGATGAAGCCGAATCGCGCGTATTCCAGATCGCCGAGCAGTCGGCCAAGGGCCAGAAAGGCTTCATTGCGATGCCGCCGATCCTGAAGGAGATCGTCGAGCGCATCGACCACCTGTATCAGCAAGACAATCCGTCCGAAGTCACCGGCATCGCCTCCGGCTTCATCGACCTCGACAAGATGACTTCGGGCCTGCAGAAAGGGGATCTGGTCATCGTCGCCGGACGCCCCTCAATGGGCAAAACCGCGTTTTCGGTCAACATCGCCGAGTACGTCGGCGCCGAACTCAAGCTGCCGGTGGCGATCTTCTCGCTCGAAATGGGCGCCGCACAGCTCGGCATGCGGATGGTCGGCTCGATCGGCAAGATCGACATGCACAAGCTCAAGACCGGGCGCTTTGAGGACGAGGACTGGCTGCGCCTGACCCATGCCGTGAACAAGCTTTCCGAAGCGCCGATTTTCATCGAGGAGACGGGCGCACTGTCGGCGATGGATATTCGCACCAAGTCACGAAGATTGGCGCGACAGGTCGGCGGCCAGCTCGGCCTGATCGTGATCGACTACATCCAGCTGATGTCGGGCCGGGCCGGCGCCAAGGACCAGAACCGCGCCACCGAAGTGGGAGAAATATCCCGTTCGCTCAAGGGCTTGGCGCGCGAACTTCAAGTGCCGATCATTGCACTGTCGCAGCTCTCCCGTGCGGTCGAACAGCGGACCGACAAACGCCCGATGATGTCGGACCTGCGCGAATCGGGCGCCATCGAGCAGGATGCCGACGTGATCATGTTCATGTATCGCGACGAGTACTACAACCCGGACACGCCGCACAAAGGCCTGGCCGAGTGCATCATCGCCAAGCATCGTAACGGCCCGACCGGCAAGATCCCGTTGGTGTTCATGGGGCAGCACTCGCGCTTCGACAATGCATTGATGCGGCCGGAGGGCTGGTCGAGCGACCTCGAGTAGATTTCACGACTCACACAAACAAAAAACGCCAATTCATTGATGGAATTGGCGTTTTTTGTTTGCAACCAAAGCGGCGCATCAACGGAAGTAGTTCAGCACCCCTTCAAGCCCGACCCGGTTGATGCAGTACGGCGCCTCTGCCTGCACCTTGGGCTTGGCGTGGCACGCCACACCAAAACCTGCTTCGTGCAGCATGGGCAGGTCGTTGGCGCCGTCCCCCATGGCCACGACCTGATCACGGCGCAGGCCGAGCGATTCACGCAGCGCGATCAGCTCGCTCTTTTTGCGCTCGGCATCGACGATGTCACCATTCACGTGCCCGGTCAGCTTGCCGCCCTCGATCTCGAGCACATTGGCAATCGTCCGGCTCAACGCCAGTCGCGACTGCAGCTTGTCGGTAAAGAAGGTAAACCCCCCCGAGATCAGCAGCGTCGTGGCGCCGGCCGACTGGAAACCGGCGAGCATCTCTTCTGCACCAGCCATCAAATGCAGGCGCTCGTCATAGACACGCTGCAATGCCGACTCTTCAAGTCCGGCCAGCAACGCAACACGGCGGGTCAGGCTTTCGCGAAAATCCAGCTCGCCCCGCATCGCGGCAGCCGTGATCTCGGCCACCTGCGGCTTGATGCCGACCATGTCCGCAATCTCGTCGATGCATTCGATCGTGATCAGCGTCGAATCCATATCCATTACCACGAGGCCGATATCGCGAACACCCAGCTCTTCAGGAATGAATGCAAAGTCGAGCTGATTGCTTTCGCAAAAATCGGCCACCGCCTCCTCGTTGCCGATATGCGCGCCGTGCAGCTTGAACGCGCGCTGGCTGATCGCCTCGATCTGGTGCGCATCGGACAGACGGGCCAATTGCTTCAGGTCCTGCGTGGCGATCTCGGGGGCTTGAATGACGAGGCGGTGCATGGTGATTCCGGTTCGATGGGTTGGTGTGAGGGGCGACGATTATAACGGATCGCCCGGCCTGACTACGCGACGGGCAAGCAGGGAAGGCTTGCACTCGAAACGACTCAGGCGCCGTGACACTTCTTGAACTTCTTGCCCGAGCCGCACGGGCAAGGGTCGTTGCGACCGACCTTGGGCTCCTCGCGTTCGACCCGCTCGACCTGACCGTACTTCTGTTCCAGCCAATAGAACATCACGTCCTCGACAATCCACGGCAGCTCCGAAATCCGCTCCTCGCGCTGTTTGATCGTCAACGGCCTGGCTTCGTCGTCCGGTTCGTGGCCCTCTTCGAGCGCGAGCACCGACGCCACCGAGTCGAACAGGTGTTCGTCCTCGTCGAGCGCCTTCTGCCACACGTCTTCGCGCGCAAGCAGGCCAAGGCGAAAGCCGCTGGCCCAGTAGGCACCCAGCGAGTCCTGCCACTTCTCGTCAGCCCCTTCGTCGGACAGTACCAGCGGAAAGTAGAGTGGCTCCTCGCCGATGTTTTCACGGCGCTTCGGTGCGAACGCGGCACGGACAGCCGCAGCGTGACGACGGATCAGCGAGAACGTTTCCTCGGCCTCGACAGCGTCGTCGAACTCGGGAGGGGTGCCGTCAAACACCTGCGGCAACCACTCGTCCTCGGGCACTTCTTCCGGCCCCACGGCGAGCGCCACCAGAAAGCCGTCGAGCATTTCCAGGTCCATGGTTTCCGCTGGTGTGCGCGGTGACATCAGAAAGGCATCGAGACGGTCGAGTTCGTCTTCGGAGAGGGGTTTGAGCAGATCGGTCATGGTTGTTCCAGTCATTTGTTCAGTTCGACGAGCAGTTCCTTGATACGGACTGCACGCAGTGAGGGTTCGGGCCAGTTGCCCTCGATCCGCATCCGGTCGGGGGGCAACATCTTGTAGTTCTTCTTGCTCTGGATCAGCTGGATCAGCTTGAAGGGTTCGACAACGGTGTTCGGTGCGAACGTCAGCACGATGGCCGAGTCGGCCGCGTCGATCTTCTGGATGCCCATCGGCTTGGCCTGCATGCGCAGCCGGTGGCAGTCGAGCAGCACCTTGGCCGGGTCCGGCAGCAGCCCGAAGCGGTCGACCAGTTCCTGCAGGATGTCGTCAAGCTCGTCCGGCGTTTCGCAGTTGGCCAGCCGCTTGTACAGCGACAGGCGTTCGTGCACGTCCGGGCAGTACTCGTTGGGCAAAAGTGCTGGCGCATGCAGATTGATTTCGGTGGTGATGCCGAGCGGCTGCGACAGGTCGGCCTCCTGGCCCTTTTTCAGCGACTTCACCGCCTCATTGAGCATCTGGCTGTAGAGCGAGAAGCCGATTTCCTGCATCTCGCCCGATTGCGAGTCGCCCAGTACCTCGCCGGCGCCGCGGATTTCCAGGTCGTGCATGGCCAGGTAGAAGCCCGAGCCCAGCTCTTCCATCAGCTGGATGGCTTCGAGGCGCTTCTTGGCGTCGGCGGTCAGCCCTTCGACATCGGGAACCAGCAGGTAGGCGTAGGCCTGATGGTGCGACCGACCGACGCGGCCGCGCATCTGGTGCAGCTGCGCCAGACCGAACTTGTCGGCGCGGTTCATCACGATGGTATTGGCATTCGGAATGTCGATGCCGGTTTCGATGATGGTCGTACACAGCAGGATGTTGAAGCGCTGCGCATGGAAATCGCGCATCACGTGCTCGAGCTCGCGCTCGCGCATCTGGCCGTGCGCGACGCCGATTCGCGCCTCCGGCAGCAGGGCACCGAGCTTCTCGCGCATGTTCTCGATCGTGTCGACCTCGTTGTGCAGGAAAAACACCTGTCCGCCGCGCTTGAGTTCGCGCAGCACCGCTTCGCGGATGATGCCGTCACTGAATTTGGCGACGAAGGTCTTCACCGACAGCCGTTTGCTCGGTGCGGTGGCAATGACCGAAAAATCGCGGATGCCTTCGAGGCTCATCGCCAGCGTGCGCGGGATCGGTGTGGCCGTCAGCGTCAGTACGTCGACGTTGGCACGCAGCGCCTTGAGCTGCTCTTTCTGCCGCACGCCAAAGCGATGTTCTTCATCGATGATCACAAGGCCAAGATTCTTGAATTCGACATCGGGCTGCACCAGCTTGTGCGTTCCGATGACGATATCGACCGAGCCTTCGGCCAGGCCCTTGAGTGCGGCCGTCGTTTCCTTGCCGGAGCGGAAGCGGCTCAGCTCGGCAATCCGGACCGGCCAGTCGGCAAAGCGGTCGGCAAACGTCTGGAAATGCTGTTCGGCCAGCAGGGTCGTCGGCACCAGTACGGCAACCTGCTTGCCGCCGGCCACCGCGGCAAAGGCCGCGCGCAGCGCAACCTCGGTCTTGCCGAAGCCGACATCGCCGCAAACGAGCCGGTCCATGGGCTGACCGACGCGCATGTCGACCAGTACAGCCTCGATCGCGGCGGCCTGATCGGGGGTCTCGTCGAAACCGAAGCCTTCGGCAAAGGCTTCGTAGTCCTGGTGTTTCCACTCGAATGCATGACCCTGACGTGCGGCACGGCGCGCGTACAGGTTGAGCAGTTCGGCAGCGGCATCACGAACCTGCTCGGCCGCTCGGCGCTTGGCCTTTTCCCAGGTGCCGGTGCCGAGGCGGTGCATGGGCGCCGCATCGGCCGCACCGCCGGAGTAGCGACTGATCACGTGCAACTGGGCCACCGGCACGTACAGCTTGTCGCCACCGGCGTACTCGAGCAGCAGGAGCTCGGTCTCGCCCTCGCCAAGGTCCATCGACGTCAGCCCCATGTAGCGGCCGATACCGTGCGCTTCGTGCACCACGGCGTCGCCGACCTTGAGCTCGGACAGGTCGCGCAACATGGCGTCGGCATTGCTGCGTTTCTGCTGCCTGCGGCCGCGCCCCTGTGCCACGGTCGGGTACAGGTCGGCCTCGGTGATGACGGCCAGCCCTTCGGCGTCGAGGATGAAGCCGTTGTACAGCGGTGCGGCCGCAAGCATCAACCGCGTTTTGCTTGCCGCCAGCGCGTCCGACCATGCCTCGACCAGCACCGGCCTGACGCCATATTCGGCAAAGAACTGCGCCATCGTCTCGCGCCGACCCAGGCTTTCGGCGGTGATGAACACCTTGCCCGGGAAACCGGCGACGAAGGCTTCGAGCCGGGCCAGCGGATTGTCGGCCCGGCGGTCGACGGCCAGAGGTGGCAATGCCGACGTCGGACGCGGCTCGTCGCCACCACTGATGAGCTCGACACGGCGCAGCGGCTTGATCAGGCCGAACAGCTCGTCCGGAGCCAGATACAGCTCGCCCGGTTTCAGGATCGGCCGGTCCTTTTCGCCCGACAGGTTGCGGTAGCGGTCCTGCGTGTCGCGCCAGAAGCTTTCGGCGGCATCAAGCACCTTGCCGTGCAGTGCGACGACGGTGTCGCCGGAAAGGTAGTCGAAGAGTGTCGCAGTGTGGTCAAAAAACAGCGGCAGATAGTATTCGATGCCTGCCGGCGTTACGCCGTTGCTGATGTCCTTGTAAAGTTGTGACTTACTCGGATCGCCTTCGAACACTTCTCGGAAGCGTTGGCGGAAACGGGTGCGACCGGCGTCGTCCAGCGGAAACTCGCGGGCAGGCAGAAGCCGGATGTCCGGCACCGGATAAAGGCTGCGCTGGGTGTCGACGTCGAAAGTGCGGATGGTCTCGATTTCGTCATCGAACAGGTCCAGCCGGAACGGCAGGGTCGACCCCATCGGGTACAGGTCGACGAGGCCGCCACGAATGGCAAACTCGCCGGGGCTGAACACCTGTGTGACATGACTGTAGCCGGCAAAGACCAGATCAGCCCGCAGCTTTTCCGGATCGAACTTGCTGCCCTTGGTGATGTTGAAGGTGTAAGCCGTGAGGAACTCGACCGGCGCGAGCCGGCCCATGGCGGTCTGTACCGGCACGATGATGACGTCGGCCTGCTGTTGCCGGATCTGCCAGAGGCTGGCCAGACGCTCGGAAATCAGGTCGTGGTGCGGACTGAGGTGGTCGTAGGGCAGGGTTTCCCAGTCCGGCAGCTGTACGACGGTGCGTTGCGGGGCGAAGAAGCGGATTTCGTCCCGGATGCGGCTGGCATCTTGCGCAGACGCTGTCAGGATGAGTAATGTTTGTGCGCCAAGCCGGTCGAGGAGCCAGGCGTCGGCCGACCCGTGCGGGGTAGCGAGAAGCAGGCGTTCGCCGGCGCGAGGCAGGACTGGGGTGGTCATGGCATGGATGCTGTGATCGGATGGGGCCGATTATACCGGCGTAGCAGCATCAGGAACGCGAACCGGACAGGTCGCCGATAACAAAGCGCAGGCTGGCGCAAAAGAGGAGGGGCAATGTCGGCACGATGGCTGCGCGGGGCGCAACTGGCCTCGCTCTATGCGCTGGCGCAATACCTCTGCTGGCTGTTCTTCGCGCCCGGACAGTATGGTGCGCTGGTTGCCCCGCAGGTCGGCATTGCGGTTGCCGGCCTGTTGCTGCTCGGATCGCGCACCTGGCCCGCCATCGCCGCCGCCGCCTGGGTGCTGCCGATGCTCGGCGGGCTGTCACTCCCTGCTGCACTGATGGTCGCAACAATCCAGGTGCTGCAAGCGCTGCTGATCGTTGGTCTTCTGCCGGGACTGGCCGCTTCCGGCGATGTTCGCGTTCGTGATGCGCTGCGTCTGCTGGTCGCCGGGCCGCTGACCGGCGTTCTGCTGTCGGGTACGCTCGGTGCCGTCGTATTCGGACTGTTCGAGCCGGCGCGCAACCTGAATACCTTCGACGGCTGGGTCGAGCGCGCAATGGGCGAGGCGCTGGGCATCCTCATCGTCGTGCCTTTCGTCGCGGGCCTGCGCTCCGAAATGCGCAGCTTCAGCGCCAACCGGCTGATCGAGTTGACGCTGCTGGTGACGGTCACCGCCGTCAGCACCATGCTGATCTACCGCCATTACGGCGACGGCATGGCCAATCTGCAGTTCCTGCTGTTCCCGCTGATCATCTGGTCATCACTGCGCCTCGGTCACGTCGGCAACGGCTGTACGATGCTGACCGCCATCATGGTCGCCTCGGCCACGCTGCAGACCCGCAGCCTTCCCGGTGGTGACGACCTGTCGATCATCCTGCACCTGTTTACCGTCACCGTCGCCGGCCTGCTGATGGCGGCCTCGTACCGCGACGAAGCGGCCGCGGCGCGCAGTGTCCGACTGGCGGCGCAGGTATTCGACAACGCCTCGGAAGGCATCCTGATCACCGATGCACAGGCACGCATCGTCGCGGTGAATCCGGCCTTCAGCCGGATTACCGGCTTCGAGCAGGGCGAGGCCATCGGCAAGATTTCACGCATGTTCGGCGAACACCGGCGCTCGCGCGAACGCAACCGCGAAATGGTTGCCAGGCTTGCCGAGCTCGGGCACTGGGAAGGCGAGATGCTCGATCGCCGCAAGAACGGCGAAACCTATCCGGCCTGGCTGTCGATCAGCGCGGTCCGCGACGAGCTGGGCGGTGTCAGCAACTATGTCGGCGTTTTTTCGGACTACACGCACCGGAAGGAAGCGGAAATGCGCCTGCATTTCCTTGCCAATCACGACGCGCTGACCCAGCTGCACAACCGCAGCGCGATGCACGCGGCACTCAAGCAGGCGGTCGCCCGCGACGGCGCCAAGCCGTTCGCACTGCTGTTCCTTGATCTCGACCGCTTCAAGGCGATCAATGACAGCCTCGGTCACGACGTGGGTGACGAGCTGCTCAAGGTCATCTCGCAGCGCCTGCGATCATCACTCAAGGAGTGCGACATCATCGCCCGGCTGGGCGGCGACGAGTTCACCGTGATCCTTGACGACATTTCGGGGGCGGACGATGTCGCGGCGGTCGCCGAGCGCCTGCTGTCCAGACTCGGGCAACCGGTCCTGATCCAGGGGCAGGAGCTGTTCGTCACCTGCTCGATCGGCATCAGCCTGTACCCGAGCGATGACCTGCAGCCTTCGCAGCTCTTGAAGAATGCCGATGTGGCGATGTACCGCGCCAAGGAGCTCGGCAAGAACACCTACCAGTTCTTTGCGCCGGAAATGAACGTTCGCGCCTTCGAGCACCTTGTGCTCGAAAACAGTCTGCGCCACGCACTCGAGCGGGACGAGCTGTGCCTGTATTTCCAGCCGCAGGTCGACCTTGCGGCCGGCACGCTCTATGGTGTCGAGGCTTTGCTGCGCTGGTCGCATCCGCAGCTGGGCCTGGTGCCGCCGGCGAGCTTCATTCCGCTGGCCGAGGAAAACGGACTGATCGTGCCGATCGGCGAATGGGTGCTGATCGAGGCATGCAGGAACATGCGCCGCTGGCTGGACGCCGGCCACGACATTCCGCGCGTCGCGGTCAACCTGTCGCCGAGACAGTTCATGCGCGAGCAGCTGCCGCAGCAGGTCGCCACGGCGCTGGCACTGGCCAACCTCCCTGCGGCGCGGCTGGAGCTGGAAATCACCGAAAGCATGATCATGCAGAACCCGGAGCGGGCGGTGCGCATTCTTGCGCAGCTGCGCAACATGGGGGTCCGGCTGGCGATCGACGATTTCGGTACCGGATACTCGTCGCTGTCCAACCTGCGCCGCTTCCCGCTGGATACCCTCAAGATCGACCGCTCGTTCATCGAAAGCATGCCGGAGGACGAGGATAGCGGCGCCATTGCCGAAGCCATTGTCGCCATGGCGCGCAAGCTGAGGCTCAAGGTGGTTGCCGAAGGTGTCGAGACGCAGCAGCAGGCCTATTTCCTGCGCCGCACCGGCTGCCATGTCGTGCAGGGCTACCTGTATGCGCCGCCGCTTGCCGAGGCGGACCTGCTGCGTTACATCGACCAGTACGCACTTCTGAGCCCGGTCGACGGCGAAGTCCGCACACTGGCGGGGTGAAGTCGCGCCGGGCCGGCGGCGGAGTTTGCTAGAATCGCGGTTTCCTTTCGCGATTGCCGGCCTGCCGGCGATGGTGCACGCCATGCAAAACAAACTCATCCACGGCTTTCACGCCGTTTCGTCTCGCCTGAAGCGCTTCCCCGACAGCGTGCGCGAGCTTTACCTGAATGCCGCGCGCATCGACGCCCGCGCCAAGGAGCTGATCAAGCTGGCCGAAGAGCAGGGTGCCAAGGTCGTGCTGGTGGACGCAGCGCGTCTGGACGGCCTGACCGGCAAGGCACGCCACCAGGGCGTTGCAGCCCTGATCGACCCGACCAAGTCCTATGTCGCGCTCGACGACGTGCTCGACACACTCGACGAGCCGCCTTTCCTGCTGGTGCTCGACGGCATCACCGACCCGCACAACCTTGGCGCCTGCCTTCGCGTTGCCGATGCCATGGGTGTGCATGCGGTGATCGCCCCGAAGGACAAGTCGGTCGGCATCAACGCCACCGTGTCCAAGGTCGCCTGCGGCGCGGCAGAAACCGTGCCCTACGTGATGGTCACCAATCTCGCGCGCACGCTGCGCGAACTGAAGGATCGCGACGTCTGGATCGTCGGCACCGCCGCCGAAGGCGATGCCGATCTGCACCACTTCGAAGTCCGCGGCGGCATTGCCTGGGTGCTCGGCAACGAAGGCGAGGGCATGCGCCGGCTGACGCGCGAACACTGCGATCAGCTGGTGTCGATCCCGATGTACGGCTCGGTCGAGAGCCTCAACGTCTCGGTTGCAACCGGCATCGTGCTGGCCGAAACCCGTCGCCAGCTCTCGCTCGCCAAGCGCTGAACGCGAACAAAAAAAGGCCGGCAATATGCCGGCCTTTTTTACGTCCGAAGCACTCAGTCTTCGCGGCGCATTTGCGGGAACAGGATGACGTCGCGGATGCTGGCCGAGTCGGTCAGCAGCATCACCAGACGGTCGATGCCGATGCCGCAACCGCCGGTCGGCGGCAGGCCGTATTCGAGTGCACGGATGTAGTCGGCGTCGAAATGCATGGCCTCGTCGTCGCCCTTGTCCTTCAGGTCGACCTGCGCCTGGAAGCGCGCAGCCTGATCTTCGGGGTCGTTCAACTCCGAGTAGCCGTTGGCGTGCTCGCGACCGACCATGAACAGCTCGAAACGCTCGGTGATGCCCGGGTTGGTGTCGTTGGCGCGGGCCAGCGGCGACACTTCGGCCGGGTAGTCGACGATGAAGGTCGGCTCCCAGAGCTTTTCCTCGGTGGTTTCGTCGAACAGGCTCAGTTGCAGACCGCCGATGCCGTCGGTCAGGACCGGCTTGGCGCCGAGGCGGGCCAGTTCGGCCTTGAGCCACGCGCGGTCATGCAATTGCTCGTCGGTGTACTGCGGGTTGTAGTGCTTGATGGCGCCGGCAATGGTGAATCGCGCGAACGGCTTGGACAGGTCGACCGGCTTGCCCTGATATTCGATTGCGGTGTGGCCGATGACTTCGCGCGCGGCATAGCGGATGACGCCTTCGGTCATGTCCATCATGCGCTGGTAGTCGGCGTAGGCCTCGTAGAACTCCATCATCGTGAATTCGGGGTTGTGCCGCGTGCTCATCCCTTCGTTGCGGAAGTTGCGGTTCACCTCGAATACGCGCTCCATGCCGCCGACGACCAGACGCTTCAGGTACAGCTCCGGCGCGACGCGCAGGAACAGCGGCATGTCGAGTGCGTTGTGGTGCGTCACGAACGGCTTGGCCGTAGCGCCCCCCGGGATCGGGTGCATCATCGGGGTTTCGACTTCGAGATAGGACTCGTTCACCATGTATTCGCGGATCTTCTGCACGATGCGCGAGCGCTTGATGAAGGTGTCGCGGCTGACCTCGTTGGTGATCAGGTCGACGTAACGCTGGCGATACTTCTGTTCCTGGTCGGCCAGGCCGTGGAACTTGTCCGGCAGCGGGCGCAGCGACTTGGTCAGCAGGCGCAGCTGGGTGACCTGCACCGACAGCTCGCCGGTCTTGGTCTTCATCAGCGTGCCGACTGCGCCGAGGATGTCGCCCATGTCCCAGGTCTTGAAGCTGGCGTAGACGTCTTCACCGACCGAGTCACGGCTGATGTAGAACTGGATGCGGCCGCTGACGTCCTGCACCGTGGCGAAGCTGGCCTTGCCCATGACGCGCTTGAGCATCATCCGGCCGGCAACGCTGACGGTCACGTTCCTGCCTTCGAGGTCTTCCTTTTCCAGGCTGCCGTACTTGGCGTGCAACTCGCCAGCGATATCCTCGCGCCTGAAATCGTTCGGGAAGGCGACGCCCTGTTCGCGCAGTGCGCCGAGCTTGGCCCGGCGCTCGGCCATGATCTGGTTCTCGTCCTGCTGGACGACGTTGTCTTGTTGTTCGCTCATCTTGCTTTCCATCAATGCGGGGTCGGTCTCGACCCGGTCAGATTCTGGGTTAGACGCCCTGCTTCAGGCTGGCCTCGATAAAGCCGTCCAGGTCGCCATCCATCACGCCCTTGAGGTTGCCCACTTCGTAGCTGGTGCGCAGGTCCTTGATGCGGCTCTGGTCGAACACGTAGGAGCGGATCTGGTGGCCCCAGCCGATATCGGCCTTGCCGGCTTCCAGCGATTGCTGGGCTTCCATGCGCTTGCGCAGCTCGAGTTCGTACAGCTTGGCGCGCAGCATGGCCCAGGCTTCGTCACGGTTGCGGTGCTGGGAGCGGTCGTTCTGGCACTGGACGACGATGCCGGTCGGCGCGTGCGTCAGCCGGACCGCCGAGTCGGTCTTGTTGATGTGCTGGCCGCCAGCACCCGAGGCACGGTAGGTGTCGGTGCGCACGTCGGCCGGGTTGATTTCGATCTCGAAACTGTCGTCGACCTCCGGGTAGACGAAGACCGAGCAGAACGACGTATGCCGGCGCGCGTTCGAATCGAACGGCGACACCCGTACCAGCCGGTGCACGCCGGTCTCGGTGCGCAGAAAGCCGTAGGCGTATTCGCCGGTCAGCTTGATCGTTGCACTGGTGATGCCGGCAACTTCGCCTTCGGACTCTTCCATCACCTCGACATTGAAACCCTTGCGCTCGCCGTAGCGGACATACATCCGCAGCAGCATGCCGGCCCAGTCCTGTGCCTCGGTGCCACCGGCGCCGGACTGGATGTCGATGAAGCAGTTGTTCGGGTCGGCCGGATTGCTGAACATACGGCGGAATTCGAGCCTGGCGATCTTTTCTTCCAGCACCTGCGCATCGTCGTTGATCGCGGCGCAGGTGTCGTAATCGCTTTCGCCGCGCGCCATGTCGAACAGCTCCTTGGCATCGGCGGCACCGCCGGCGACTTCGTCGAGCACGAGCACGACGTCTTCGAGCGCCTTGCGCTCGCGGCCGATTTCCTGGGCTTTTTTCTGGTCATTCCAGATGTCCGGGTCTTCGGAGAGGCGAACAACCTCCTCGAGACGGTCACGCTTGCCCGGGTAGTCAAGGTAACGCTTCAGCTCCTCGGCGCGGCTGGCCAAGTCTGCGAGGTGGTTGTCGATCTGGTTGAGCTGTTCGGCTTCCATCACGGTCTGTATCGGTCGGAAAACCGGCCATTATACCGGATTGCCCACCCGGATCGGGGCAATGCTTGCGCTCGCCGGCGGCAATTTTCTCCGGACGGGCCGACGAGCGCGACACAAAAGAAAAGCGGCACCCGCAGGTGCCGCCTTCGGTCCGGGCGACGCCGGTCAGGCGATCAGCCGCGCCCGCAACTCGCGCTGCGCGGCCGAGATCATGGCCAGATCCGGCTGGCTGTCGCGCAGCTCGTCGAGCATGCGCAGCCATTGCGCCAGCGACTCGGCGATCTCCTCCTGCCACGTCGCCAGCTTGGCATCCGCATCGGCTTGCGGACGCCCCCAGACCCGATCGGTCAGCGTCGCATGCAGGCGCTGCAGGTCGTCACGCGCCGCGAGACGGGCCAGGGTCTGCCAGCGGTTTTCGCGCGGCAACTTCTCGATTGCCGTCGCCAGCCAGTCGAGCGACAGCACCTGGCCGAGCGCAAGGAAGAGCTTCATCCGCTCGGCCAGCGTACCGGTGTCGGATGCGCTGCGTGCCAGCTCGATAAACGGCATCGCATGTTCGATCGCCAGCACCTGACTGGCCAGCACACCCGGCACCCCGGCATCGACCCATGCCTCACGACGTGCCTGCGCATCAGCGCTGCCGGTCAGCCACTCGGGCAGACGCGGCAGGCACAGCTCGGCGCAGGTGCGCAGATGCTCCTGTGCAGCGGTGTCGAGCGGATGCTGGAGCAGCCAGCGCGCCACGCGCTCCGTCTGGCGACGCGTCGACATCAGCAACTCGTACTGTTCGGCCACCGGCACCGCAGTCGCAGCTTCGATCTCGGCCAGCAGGCGGTCGGCACTCAGCAGTTGCTGCGCATCGATCAGCGCAGCCACTACCGCATCGGCGGGGCGCTCGACCTCTTCGGCCAGACGGAACACGCAGGTAATGCCGTAGCGGTTGACGACGTGATTGGTCAGCAGGGTCGCCACGATCTCGCGGCGCAGCGGGTGCTCGGGAACGCGATCACCGTAGCGCTCGACCAGCGCGGTCGGGAAGTAGTCGACCAGCATCGGGTTCCAGCGCGCCTCGTCCGGCAGCGCACTGGCGAGCAGTTGCTGCTTCAGGACGATCTTGGCGTAGGCCAGCAGCACCGACAGCTCCGGCCGGGTCAATCCAAGCTTGGCCTGCTGGCGTTCGAGCAACAGCGTGTCGCCCGGCAGGTATTCGAGCCGGCGGGACAGCTTGCCCTGGCGTTCCATCGCCAGCATGAAGCGCTGATGCACCGACAACAGCGACGGCGCCTGCATCCGCTCGAGCGAAATCGCTTGGGTTTGCAGCCGGTTGTCCTCCAGCACCAGATGGCCGACCTCGTCGGTCATTTCGGCCAGCAGCTGGTTGCGCTGCTTCAGCGTCATGTCGCCGCTGGCGACGATGCGGTTGAGGAAAATCTTGATGTTGACCTCGTGGTCCGAACAGTCGACCCCCGCCGAATTGTCGATCGCATCGGTAAAGATCCGCCCGCCCGACAGGCCGTACTCGATCCGCCCCAGCTGGGTGAAGCCGAGGTTGCCGCCTTCGCCCACCACCTTGCAGCGCAGCTCGCGACCGTCAACGCGGACAGCATCGCTGCCGCGGTCGTTCGCCTCGGCGTGCGTCTGCGTGCTGGCCTTCACGTAAGTGCCGATGCCGCCGTTGTAGAGCAGGTCGATCGGCGCCTTCAGGATGGCCTGGATCAGCAGATTGGGTTCGAGCTCGTCGTCCTCGACCTGCAACAGCGTCTTCATTTCCGCCGAGAGCGGAATCGACTTGGCGTTGCGTGGCCACAAGCCACCGCCTTGCGACACCAGTCTCGCGTCGTAATCGGCCCAGCTGGAGCGGGGCAGGGCGAAGAGGCGCTCGCGCTCCTTGTACGACAGCGCCGGATCCGGATTCGGGTCGATGAAGATGTGCCGGTGATCGAATGCGGCCACCAGCTTGACTGCGGTGGAGCGCAACAGGCCGTTGCCGAACACGTCACCCGACATGTCGCCGATACCGGCAATGGTGATCGGATCGACGGCGACGTCGATACCCATCTCGCGGAAGTGCCGCTCGACCGACACCCAGGCGCCGCGAGCGGTAATGCCCATCTTCTTGTGGTCATAACCGACCGAACCGCCCGACGCGAATGCGTCGTCCAGCCAGAAGCCGTACTCCTGCGACAGTGCGTTGGCGACATCGGAGAATGTCGCCGTACCCTTGTCGGCGGCAACGACGAGATAGGGGTCATCCTCGTCACGTCGGGTGACCTGTGCCGGCGGCACGACCTTGCCGTCGACGAGGTTGTCGGTCAGGTCGAGCATGCCGCGGATCAGTGTCTGGTAGCACTCGACGCCCTTGGCAAGAAAGGCCTCGCGCTCGGCCGGCGGGTTCTTGACGACAAAGCCACCCTTGGAACCGACCGGGACGATCACGGTGTTCTTGACCATCTGCGCCTTCACCAGCCCGAGCACTTCGGTACGGAAGTCTTCGCGCCGGTCGGACCAGCGCAGGCCGCCGCGGGCCACCTTGCCGCCACGCAGGTGGACGCCCTCCATCTCGCTCGAATAGACGAAGATTTCGAACAGCGGTACCGGCTGCGGCATGCCCGGAATCTGCGCCGATGCGATCTTGAACGACACATAGGGCTTGGCATCGCCTTCGGCATCCGGCTGCCAGAAGTTGGTGCGAACCGTCGCTTCGATTGCCGCGCGGAACTGCGACAGCATTTTCTCGTCGTCGAGGTTGGGCTGATCGGCAGCGAATTGCGCGATCCCGGCGCTGAGCACCTCGACCTGCGCGGCATCCGTCGTCCCCGGCTTCAGGCGGCCGTTGAACAGCGCGACCAGCTGTCCGGCCTGCTGCGGGAAACGCAGCAAGGTGTCGGCCAGGGTCTCCTGACTGAACCGCAGGCCGATCTGCTTCAGGTAGCGGCCGTACGCGCGCAGCACCAGTACGTCGCGCCAGGCGAGGCCGGCCTGAAGAATCAGCCGGTTGAAGCTGTCGTTTTCGCTGCGGCCGGCAAAAATCGCCTCAAACGCCGCGAGCACACGGCTGCGCGCTGCCGGGCTTTCGAGTTCGCCCGACAGTGGCAACTGGATGCCGATGTCGATGATCCATGCGGCGCTGCCATCGGCAAAGCCCAGCTTGTAGGGGCGCTCGTCCAGTACGCGCACACCAAGGTTTTCCAGCAGCGGCAGGCAGTCGGACAGCTCGATGGCGGTGTTGCGGTAAAGCTTCAGCCGCCAAAGCCGGGTATCGGACTGGCTGCCCGGTACGATGGTCGTCGCCAGTCTGCCGGTTTCCAGCGCGGTCTCGAGCGCATCGATATCGTGCACCGCGACGCGGGCAGGGTAGTCGGCGCAGTACGCGGCCGAGAAGGCATTTGCATAACGCTGGTAGCGGACCGCGCCTTGCTCTTCGCCGCCATGGGCGACCAGCTGACGACGAAGCTCGTCCGGCCAGCGCCGGGCGATCTCGGCGATCTCCGCCTCGATCTCCTGTGCGTCGTACTTAGGATGGGTGCCGTGCGGAATCCGCGTGATGAAGTTGATTCGCGCCAGCGGGCTGTCCGAGAGCAGGACGTTGAATTCGCAGCTTTCACCGGCCAGCCGTTCGAGCAACAGCTGCTGCACCTTCACCCGGACCTCGGTGGTGTAGTTGTCGCGCGGCACGTAGAGCATGGCCGACACGTAGCGGCCGTAGATGTCGTCGCGGAAGAAGATGCGGGTCCGGTTGCGCTCCTGCAGACCGACGATGCCGGTAGTGATCCGCGCCAGCTCGTCGGCATCGGTCTCGATCAGCTCTTCGCGCGGATAGGTGTCGAGCACGTTCAGCAATGCCTTGCCGCGATGGCCGGCCAGATCGGCGCCGGACTGGACAACCGCGCGAGCGATCTTCTGCCGCAGGATTGGAATCTGCCGCGGCGGCGCATTGTAGGCGCTGGCGGTATACAGGCCGAGGAGGCGCAGCTCGCCAACCACCTTGCCCTCGGCGTCGATGCGCTTGAGGCAGACCATATCAAGATATGTAGGCCGATGGATCACCGAACGGGTATCTGCCTTGGTCAGGATCAGCAGCGTATCGGGGCGATAGGCGATCTTGCGCAGCTCGGGCGTCAGCGACGCCCAGGTGCGCGACGGGCCGCCGACCCCATCGTCACGCAACATGCCCAACCCGGAACCCGGGGTGATCCACATATTGCCGTCGCCCTGGGCATCATCGATTCGGTAGTCGCGGCAGCCGAGGAAAATGAAGTGGTCGTCACGCAGCCACTCGAGGTAAGCGACGGCTTCGGCGATTTCGTCCGCGGCCAGTGGCGGCGGGCTCTTGCGCAATTGTTCGAGCGTCTGGCCGAGGTGTTCGGTCATTCTGGGCCAGTCGGCAACGGCCACCGAGAGCACTTCCAGCGCGCTACGGATTTCCTGCTCGAGCGCGGCCAGCGTCTCCGGGCGGGTCACGCGGTCGATTTCGAAGTGCATCCATGATTCGTGCGTGCCCGCATCGTCAAGGCCATCAGCCTGGCCGGCGGCATCGCGCACGACACGCAGTACCGGATGAATGACGAGGTGCACGCCGTAACCGAGGCGGTTGATCGCCATGCCGACGGTATCGACGAGGAAGGGCATGTCATCGACAACCAGCTCGATCACCGTGTGCCGGCACTCCCAGCCGTGCTCGATCAGCGTCGGATTATTGACGCGGACCAACAGCTCGCCGGCAACGCGCCGCGCGCCAAAGCGCCAGTGCGACAGGGCCGCGCCGGCCCAGTTTTCGGCATCCCGGGCGTCAAAGTCCTCGGCGGGAAGATCCGCGTAATAGCGCGCAAACAGCGAGCGGATGTTGTCGGCGAGGGGTTCGCGGGCCTGAGCCAGTGCATCGAGCTGCGAACGGGGAACGGAAAAGGTCATTTCAGCCTGCTCTGCGTCGTTGAAGCTGACTTGACTCTATACCCCGACCTATGGCGTCGCCAGACCGGGTTTTCCTCAACCTTGTTTTCCCCAATCGCTAAAGCGCCACAAGGCCGAAACGCCCATCGGTGTCTCTTTGCCGCCCAGCTGTCGGCAATCAGGATTGACCGGCAAATTAACCAAACATTACCATAACCTAATATACGTCAATGACATGCCGGCCCCCCATGCACACCGTACGCGCCCGAACCGAAGCCAGCCCGCAAGCGGGAACGCTGATCGCCTGCCGCGACCTTGCGCTGGAGATGCTGACCGAGTCGCTGGATGACTTCTTCGAAGAGCTCGAGGAAACGTTCTTCCAGCTCGCCGAAACGACGACGGAGCGCGGCCTGCGCGACCAGTATTTCGATGCCCGGGTCGAAGCGCGGACCAAGAAGGACGCCATCGTGGCAGCCTTCAAACAGCAGTTTCTGGCCAGCTTTGAAGCCAGCCTGCAAACGCGCGATCCGCGCAACGAAAGCAGTTTCTACCAGGTCAGCCTGACACCGGACGCGCTGTCGCTGGTGGCCAACGACGAATACGAAGCTTCGCTGACGCTGAGCAGCGTCACCAATGCCATGCAGCAGAAGGGCGGCGATACGCTGACCCAGCTCGAGCAACGGCTGGCAACCCTGCTGCCCGAGCGCAGCGAATCCACCGGGCCACTGAGCCCGAAAGCCATCTGCGAAGCCTTTCTCAATGCCTGCCAGCAGCTTGAAAGCGGCCTGGCCGCGCGTCTCGTTGCCTTGCGCACATTCGAAACCGAGCTGTCGGGCCGCGTCGCGGGCGTTTATCAGCAGCTCAACCAGTATCTGATCCAGCAGAACGTTGCACTTCCCGGGTTGACGCGCCGGACCGGCTCGCGGGGCGAGCCGCATACTGCGACATCACAGGCAGGGAGCGATAGTGCGTACGCACCGCAAGGCGACTTCGGTGCGAGGGGCGGAGAGGGTACAGGCAGCGCTCCCGTCACGCCGGCATCGTTGTTGCGTCCCGAGCTGATTGCCCACCTGAACCAGCTCTTCTCGGCCGGCGCGCCATCAACACGGCGCCCGGTTCGCCCGGACTGGTTCAACTTCCTCGATCACCTGCAGCAGGATTCGTTTGGCACCTCGCAGGACCTGTTCGCCCAGCCGGAAAACCTGCTGGCCCTGCTGCGCGGCAGCCGCTGGACACAGGAACTCGACCGGGTCGACACGATGACGGTCGAACTGGTCACCCTGCTGTTCGATCGGCTGTTCGACGATACCCGCCTGCCCAGTGCAGCCAAGGGGCTGCTTTCACGCCTGCAGGTGCCGGCCCTGAAAGCCGCCATGCTCGACGCGGGTTTTTTTAGCGACAAGTCGCACCCGGCGCGACGGCTGATCGACCGGATTGCCGAGGCCAGCCTCGAATGGCAGGAAGAACCGTCCGAAAACGACGCCCGGCTGCGCAAGTTTGCCGAGCTGATCGCCGAGGTTGCGGCAACCTTCAGCGACGACGCCGGCGTTTTCCAGACGGCACTGGATTCGCTCAATCGCTGGCTCGAAGCCGAAAGCAGCGCGATCGATGCATCGATCAGCGAGCAGGCAGAAGCACTGCTCGCCGGAGAGATCAGCGAACTGGCGCAGGCCACGGTGCAGGCACTGCTGGAGCAGCGGCTTCAACCGTCGCACCCGCCCGTTGTCGTCGCCTTCATCTCGGAGCAATGGCATGTCGCGCTTGTGGCAGCCTACGACGCCAGCGGTGAGTCGGCACCGCTCTTCGTCGAACGACTCGCGGTTGTCGACGACCTGCTGTGGAGTGTCGCCCCCAAGGTCCGTCCGGAAGACCGGTTGCAGCTCGTCAACACCCTCCCGGCCTTGCTCGCCCGGCTTGAAAAAGGCATGCGCGACACCGGGGTAGCCGACGAAGTTCGCAAGGCGTTCTTTGCCGAACTGGTGCAACTGCACGCCAGCGCAATCCGCCAGGGCTTGAAACTCGCCCTGACCGTCACAGTGGAAACGGCGCCGCAAGTACCTGCAGCGCGCACGCCCGTGCCGGCCACGCCGATCGAGCTGGATGTCATCGTCCCGGCACGTCCGGCGACGCCTGAAATCGAGTACATCACCGACGAGCCAGCACCGGTGGAGATCGGCGCTTCACACGCGTCCGAGCCGGAGACATCCACCGAGCCGGCCGTTGTCGCAGATCTTCTGGCGCGTGGTGACTGGGTCGAATGGTATGACGGCGATGCGCCACCACGGCGCCTGCGGGTCGGCTGGGTCAGCCCGCAGGGCACCCGCTTCCTGCTGACCAGCCGTACCGACAAGGGCCTGACACTGATGCGGAACGAGGTTGAAGCGCATCTGGCCAGCGGCGCACTGGTCCGCATCGACCTTGGTGCCGGAGTGACCGAAGACGCATTCAGCCAGTTGCGGGATGCGCTGACCGTCTGAAGCGCCGGGCCGGGGCTTGTCCCGGTCTGGTAAACTCCGGGGCATGATCCGACTCAAATCCGCCACGCTGCGACGTGGCCTCAAGGTCCTGCTCGAACAGGCCGACCTGACCCTCAATCCCGGCCAGAAAGCCGGCGTCGTCGGCGCCAACGGTGCCGGGAAATCGTCGTTCTTCGCCTTGTTGCGCGGCGAACTGCATCTCGACGGCGGCGACCTCGAACTGCCACCGCGCCTGACCATCGGCCACGTTGCGCAGGAAACGCCCGCGCTCGCCGAGCCGGCGCTCGATTACGTGCTGCGCGGAGATGCCGAGCTGAGCTCGCTTGAGCGCGAGCTGGCACAGGATCACGACGACGGCGTGCATCACGCCGAGCTGCTGTCGCGTTACGAAGCCATCGACGGCTATACGGCCAGGGCGCGGGGTGCCAAGCTCCTGGCAGGACTGGGTTTCAGCGAAGCGGAAATGCAGCGCCCGGTCGCCGATTTTTCCGGCGGCTGGCGCATGCGGCTCAATCTGGCACAGGCGCTGATGTGCCGCTCGGACCTGCTGCTGCTCGACGAGCCGACCAACCACCTGGATCTGGAAACGGTCGTCTGGCTGGAAAGCTGGCTGCGCAGCTATCAGGGCATGCTGCTGGTGATCTCGCACGACCGGGACTTCCTCGACGCCACGGTCGGCAGCATCCTGCATGTCGAGCTCGGCAAGCTCAACCTCTACACCGGCAACTACGCCAGCTTCGAGGCGCAGCGTGCCGAGAAACTGGCGCAGCAGCAGCAGGCCCACGACAAGCAGCAACGCGAAATCGCCCACCTTGAGTCGTTCATCACCCGCTTCAAGGCCAAGGCCAGCAAGGCCAGACAGGCGCAAAGCCGGGTCAAGGCGCTCGAACGGATGGAGATCATCGCCGCCGCTCACGTCGACTCACCTTTCACTTTTTCGTTTCGCGAGCCCGAGTCCAGTCCGAATCCGCTGCTGCGCATCGAAAAAGGCGACGCGGGCTATACCGCCGACAGGCCCACACTGCGTCACCTTGATCTCAGCCTCCAGAAACAGGCACGGATCGGCCTGCTTGGCGTCAACGGCGCCGGCAAGTCGACGCTGATCAAGACGCTGGTCGGCGAACTACCCTTGCTGACCGGCGAGCGGCACGAAGGAAAGGGACTCAAGGTCGGCTACTTCGCCCAGCACCAGCTCGAGCACCTGCGACTCGATGAATCGCCACTATGGCATCTGCAGAAACTCGCCCCCGACACCCGCGAACAGGAGCTGCGCGACTATCTCGGTGGCTTCGACTTCCGCGGTACGATGGCTTCGAGTCCGGTAGCGCCGTTCTCGGGCGGCGAAAAGGCGCGCCTGGCGCTGGCGCTGGTGATCTGGCAACGACCGAACCTGCTACTGCTCGACGAACCGACCAACCACCTCGATATCGACATGCGGCAGGCACTGACCCGCGCACTGACCGATTTCGACGGGGCAATCATTCTGGTGTCGCACGATCGGCATCTGTTGCGCGCCACGGTCGACGACTTCTGGCTGATCGAGGCGGGCAGGGTGAAGCCGTTCGATGGCGACCTTGACGATTATGCACGCTACAGCCAGGAAAAGCGCATCGAATCTGCCGCAATCAGCCTGCAGGCATCCGATGCGGGGCTCGACCGCAAGGCACAGAAGCGTGCCGAGGCCGAAGCCCGCCAGGCGCTTGCACAGCAACGCAAGCCACTCGAACAGCGACTGACCAAGATCGAGAAAGCACTGACACCCAAGCAGGCCGAACACGCCGAACTGACGGTGCAACTGCAGGACGCAGCACTGTACGACGCCAGCCGCAAGGACGAACTGCAGCTGGTGCTGCGCCGCGAGGCACAGCTCAAGGGCGAAATCGACGAGCTGGAAATGGCGTGGCTGGAGGTCAGCGAAGCGCTTGAAGCGCTGGCTGTGGCCTGATCCGTACAAAAAAAGGGAGCCTGCGGGCTCCCTTTTTTCATGCGGCATGATCAGTGCCCCCATAAACAAAAACCCCGGCAACTGTCGGGGTTTTTGTTTTCAGCACGGCGACTTACTTCGCCTTGGCTTCTTCGCGCTCGTACGCCTCGACATACGGACGGCCGTAGTAGCTGTCGAGCAGCAGCTGCTTCAACTCCGAGATCAGCGGGTAGCGCGGGTTGGCACCGGTACACTGGTCATCGAATGCTTCTTCGGCTACTTCGTCGAGCTTGGCGAGGAACTCCTTCTCCGGCACGCCGGCCGCCTGGATCGACATCGGAATGTCGAGGCAAGCCTTCATCTCGTCCACCCAGGCGATGAGCGACTCGACCTTCTGGTCGTCGTTCTTGCCCGGCAGACCGAGGTATTCGGCGATGTCGGCGTAGCGGCACTTGCCGATCGGACGGTCGTACTGGCTGAACGCGGTCTGTTTGGTCGGAATGTCGGCCGAGTTGTAACGGATGACGTTCGAGATCAGCAGGGCGTTGGCCAGGCCGTGCGCCAGATGGAACTCGGCACCGATCTTGTGCGCCATCGAGTGGCAGACGCCGAGGAATGCGTTGGCAAACGACATGCCGGCAATCGTGGCGGCGTTATGCACCTGTTCACGGGCCTTCGGATCCTTGGCGCCGTTGGCGTACGAGGAGGGCAGGTAGTCCTTCAGCAGCTTCAGCGCCTGCAGGGCCTGCGGGTCCGAGTACTCGGTCGCCATCACCGAGGCATAGGCTTCCAGTGCGTGCGTCACCGCGTCGATGCCACCGTAGGCGGTCAGGCTCTTCGGCATGTCCATGACCAGGTTGGCGTCGATGATTGCCATGTTCGGCGTGAGCTCGTAGTCGGCGATCGGGTACTTCACACCGGTCTTCTCGTCGGTCACCACGGCAAACGGCGTCACTTCCGAACCGGTACCCGAGGTGGTCGGGATCGCAATCAGCTCGGCCTTCACGCCCATCTTCGGGAACTTGTAGATGCGCTTGCGGATGTCCATGAAGCGCAGGGCCAGTTCTTCGAAGTGGACGTCCGGGTGCTCGTACATCACCCACATGATCTTGGCCGCATCCATCGGGCTACCGCCGCCCAGTGCGATGATCACGTCCGGCTTGAAGGTGTTCAGCAGCGCTACGCCTGCACGGACCACTTCCAGCGTCGGATCGGCCGGCACGTCGTAGAACACTTCGACTTCGAGGCCCATCTGCTTGAGGATGCGGATGGTTTCGTCGCAGAAACCGTTGTTGAACAGGTAGTGGCCGGTGACGATGGCGGCGCGCTTCTTGTTGCTCAGTTCCTCGAGTGCGATCGGCAGGCAACCGCGGCGGAAATAGATGCTCTTCGGCAGTTTGTGCCACAACATGTTTTCGGCCCTCTTCGCGACGGTTTTCTTGTTGATCAGGTGCTTCGGACCAACGTTCTCGGAGATCGAGTTGCCGCCCCAGGAACCGCAACCCAGCGTCAGCGACGGCGCCAGCTTGAAGTTGTACAGGTCGCCGATACCGCCTTGCGACGACGGCGTATTGATGAGGATCCGTGCGGTCTTCATCTTGTCGCCGAAGTAGTTGATACGCTCGCCCTGCAGATCCTGATCGGTATACAGCGAGGAGGTGTGGCCGATGCCGCCCAGCGCGACCAGCGCCTCGGCCTTGGTCACTGCATCGTAGAAGTCCTTGGCGCGGTACATGCCCAGCACCGGGCTCAGTTTTTCGTGCGCGAAGGCTTCTTCTTCACCGACCGACGTCACTTCACCGATCAGTACCTTGGTGTACGGCGGCACCTTGACGCCGGCCATCTCGGCGATCTTGATTGCGGACTGGCCGACAATGTTGGCATTCAGGCCGCCATTGATCAGGATGACTTTGCGGACTGCTTCGGCGTCCTTTTTGCTAAGGATGTGGCCACCGTTCTTCGAGAAGCGCTCCTTGGCAGCTTCATAGACTTCGTCGACGATGATCACGGCCTGTTCGGACGCGCAGACCACGCCGTTGTCGAAGGTCTTCGACATCAGGATCGACGCCACCATGCGCTTGATGTCGGCGGTTTCGTCAACGACGACCGGGGTGTTGCCGGCACCGACGCCGATCGCCGGCTTGCCGGACGAATAGGCGGCCTTGACCATGCCCGGACCACCGGTCGCGAGGATCAGGTTCACATCCGGGTGCTTCATCAGGTGATTCGACAGCTCGACGCTCGGTGCATCGATCCAGCCGATGATGTCGCGGGGCGCACCGGCAGCAACAGCGGCCTCGAGCACCAGACGCGCAGCGGCGTTGGTCGAATCCTTGGCGCGCGGGTGCGGGCTGAAGATGATGCCGTTGCGGGTCTTCAGCGAAATCAGCGCCTTGAAGATCGCGGTCGACGTCGGGTTGGTCGTCGGGACGATGCCACAGATGATGCCGATCGGCTCGGCGATGGTGATCGTGCCGAACGCATCGTCGGTCGACAGTATCCCGCAGGTCTTTTCGTCCTTGTAGGCGTTGTAGATGTATTCCGATGCGAAGTGGTTCTTGATGACCTTGTCTTCAAGCACGCCCATGCCGGTTTCGGAAACCGCTTGCTTGGCCAGCGGAATGCGCGCATCGGCAGCAGCCAGCGCCGCACAGCGGAAGATGTTGTCGACTTGCTCCTGGGTATAGGTTGCAAACAGTTGCTGCGCTTTTTTGACACGGGCAACCAGTGCGTCGAGTTCTTGCACCGAGGTAACGGCCATGGTGTATCTCCTTGGTTTTCACGGACTTGCTTGGCTGATGCGATACGGAAGGGACAACCAACCGGACCCAAATCATTTCGTAGTCATATTAATCCCTGAGCGCCACGATAGTTTGATCTGGATCAAGTCGCAATCTGCAATTAGTTACAGAGTCGTATAATGTATATTATGTCAAGTTACATCCTAATCCTGATCGGACTGACCCGATTTCGAGCCCATCAAGCCCACCCCGTTTTCAGCCCTCTTTAGCCGCACTTTCTTGTGCCGAAATAACAACAGCCGCCCGATGGGCGGCTGTTGTACTTCTAGGGAGAAAAACAATGAAAATGAACGTACCGACCGCTCAATACAAAGTCTCAACGCAGGATCTCATCTTCGCCATCACCAGTTTGCCGCCGTCTACGGTCGCCGATGTATGCGGCGTCGGCATCGATCAGGTGCAACGGTGGAAAGTCGGTGCCGATCCGCTGCCGTTCGCCGTCTACCAGCTGTTGCGGTTTTTCGGCATGCGAACGGTCCCCAGTGGATTCGGCGCGTGGTCTGGCTGGCGATTCACCGAGGACACGATCATCCCGCCCGGTGGCGGCCGACGAGATGGCGCGCGGATACAGGACGTGATGTTTATCCGGCACTGGTACATCGATCGGCAGCTTCTCGAGAGGCAATCGAACCTGATCGACGATCTGACGCGGCAGCTCGACTTCTACAAGCGTCAGTGCACGCTGGAAGCCCGTTACGGGCTGATGCTCGCCACGCTATTCGGCAATGGCGGCCATCTGGCAACTTAGTTTGATAGCTCAGCCTGCGGCTTCGCCTCCTGCGGCCGCGGGATCAGCAACGCTTGCCGTAGCTGGTCGACCGACGGGTTTTGCCGGAATCTCAGGGTTTTGATGCCGGCCTCGCCCAGAAAGGCGTCGCGCTCGGCGTCCTTGTCCAGCTTGCTGTTGTGGGTCGAGTCGTCCAGCTCGATGACGGCCAGTACACTGAAATCCTTCTTGCAGACCACGAAGTCGGCCGACTTCTGGCTGATTCGCTTGAACTTGGCGTAGTTCTCCTTTTGGCTTCCGCCCTTGGCAACGACCAGCTGCGAAAAAGATACCTGAGCCAGAACGATGTGATCGGGAGAAAGCGCTTCGACCAAGCGGAAGTAAACCGGCTGTTCACGCTCGGTTAGCACGGGCTTCCGCTGGAAGCGCGACGAACCGGTAGAGGCTCCCTTCCCTGCCCCGTTTTTCTTCATCACCGTGCCAAGGACGGCAGCAACCACGACCATCAGGACAGCAAAAGCCAATGCGCCAAGCATAATCACCTCCTTTTCAAAGGTGGAAAGCTTGGCACAACGGGCGAGGAAGCTGCAAAAGGTTGTGCGTGAGGGGTGAACCGCGCGACCGCGCGGCCGGGACGCCCCGGCCCCTCATGGCACCGTAGCGGACTGCTACGGCCTTGGGTCTGCAGTTAACGACTGCAGGCGTCCCACGATGGCGCGCTGTAGCCGCATGACCACCATGCCCAAAAGTCTGCGCGGCGATCCTGCTCGGATTTGTCCAGGTGCGCACAACCGGTCAGCATCAGCGCGATCAGCGCGGCGCGGATCATGCCGACACCTTCAAGGTCGTGACTTTGGTCTCGACCGGCGCGGGTGGCTGACTGGAGACCTGCACCGGGGTCGTCGTAGTGTTCTGCATCGGCTGCTGCCCGGGTTTCCACGGCAGGTAGATCCCGTTGCGGACGATATTCTCGCACATGTCCTTGTCCATCTGGACCGGCGTGCCTTGATCGGTGTAGCACTTGCAGCCCTTGGCGCTCGATACGCACGCCTGCGGCGCGGGGACACTTTGCGGTTTGGTCAGGTCGTCGTATTCAGGCGCGGTATGCGGCAGGCCGGCGATACGCGGCTGCTGGTCCTGTACCCACTGCTCGAGCGTGCGGTGCTCGTTCCTTCGGTCGTCGCGGGATGCGCTCGATATCGCCTTGCCGTGCGACTGCGGCGCTGAGGCTTCGGCTGTCGGCGTTGAGCCCGGCGCAAACTTGTGGTCGAAATTGGCGAACCACCGGTAGGCCATGAAGCCGAGCACGGCCAATGCGATCGGCAGCAGGCAGAACAGCCAGAACTTCATCGGAATCCGCGCTTTGTACGTATCGAGCTCGGTCGATTTGTACTTGCCGAACAGCACCTTCGGATAACTCCAGTCGTGCCGCACCGAATCCTTGGTGGACTTGTCGCAGTTATCGCGGCACTTGTTCCACTCGTGCACGACAGCGCGGCGCATGTTGAACGTACGGTTGACGTGGAAATGCCGGCCGACGAGTCGTCGAACGTTGCCATCAATCAGTAGCGGGTGCTGCGTAGTAATCCAGAGGTCGACGCCCATGTGCCGGTGCGTTTCCAGCTCGGACACGCACTTGGGGACGGCCGAGCCGTTGGCGCGGGGCCGGAACAGCCGCTGGCATTCGTCAATGACGATGATTGCGCCCTTGGGGCAGTTGAACCACTCGGCTTCGTTGTCGAGCTTTGTCCAGGGCAGATACACCTCGTCAAGGATTTCGAGTCCGGCATAGAACACGGGGCGGTTCTCTTTCTCGGCTTGGGCCTTGACCTCTTGGACCATCCGCAGCGTTTTGCCTGCGCCGGGCAGGCCTGTTGTCATGATGATCATTTGGTCACCAGCTTCTTGATGGAGCCGGACTGCAGGCCACTGATGAGTAGGCGCGCCGAGCAAGCCGAGAACAGCATCGAGACGCAGATATCGACCTTCATCGCCCCCATGATCGCCGCGACGTCACTGGGCACGGACTGCAGATAGTTGGTTGACTGCGCCAGTGCCCAGTCGAGCATGGCCGAGAAGCCGGTATAGGTGGCGAAGCCGAAGCCAAGGCCGATCAGGACACGACCGGCAAGGCTTGCGGCGACTTCAATCAACGCGCCAATCAGCGCGGCAATAATCATTGGCATGGGGTTACCTCACAACGATGAAGACGCAAGCGATGAACGTAATGGCAACGAGGATGTTGCCGAGGACCTGCAGCCACGAGCACATGCCCGAGAGCGGCATCGTTACCGAGTGCCCCATCAGGCTGAATGACTTGTCGGACGGACAGCCGCCGGACAGGAATCGGTCCTGCTTGAATGCCCGTGACAAGTCGCGGTCACCGATATTGAGTGAGTCGCGCACTTCCTGATCCGATTTGCCGACTGCATCGTTGCCTTTCTTGGACCAGTCGTTTTCCTTGGTCATTGCGCAATAGGATTGCCAATTGACCTTGGCAATTTCACAACCAACAACATCATCGGACTCACATTTAAACGAATCACAACCACCGGAAACGTTACTTTTTTCCTTTGTCTTGCAAATCGGAGAGGTTGGATTGAGCTTGCAATACTGATCAACTCGGTCCGTCGTAGTCTGAGTAGTCGTACCAGTCGGGCCTGTCGTATTAGTCGTCTGAGTTACCGTGCCATCAGGATTGGCAGTGGTTGTAGTTGTCGTAGTTTCAGAAGTTGTAGTGCCATCCGGTCGTGTTGTCGTATTCGTACCAGTGGTCTGAGTTTGAGTGCCGGTCGAGTTAGGAACACATTGAGTTGCTCCATTCATTGTCACGCTACCCATTGCCTTTTCAGCGCACGATGACTCTGTTTCACTGCCGGGGCTAGCACTATCACCAGTTTGATTACCCGCCTCGCCAGTAAAGGTCGCAACTACGCCTTTGGCGAAATAGCATTTTTTTACACCATCAACAGGGGCGCAATAGTAATCAGACGACGACAGAGAAACCTTGCATCCCTCAAAACTACACGCCATCGCACCTTTACCAACGCAGGACCCAGTGTAACCACCAGCAGCAATTGTTTGGCCCGCTTTTGACGCGCACGGGTTCTGACAAACGCCGTTGATAAGCTGCTCTCCCGCTGGGCATTTCTGCTGGCACTTACCCCCAACCAGTTCTTGCCCAGACGGACAGCCGCAATTGCCGGTAACCGGGTCCTGCGTTTGTCCGGACGGGCACGTATTAGTGCAAGCGGCATTGGGCAACACCAGATTATCGGGAGCACATTGTTTTCTAACGCTACCCACGTTTGCACCGGATAAATCAAGGCACAGCCCCGCGCCCATTGAAACGGAGTACGAACTGGAACGCTTGGCCTTGCATGCCTGCAATGGGTCTGAATTGCAATACGGGTAGTTGGCCGAAGTTGGAGTGCCACTGCCCGCGCAGTAATAATCGGCATATGCCAACCCGGAGGCCCATGACGTGGCAATCAGGAAAAAATAAGCCAGCACGCTCCGCAAATTGAGACGATGTAGAACCAGCCATCCATTTTTCATTTCTCCAATCTCCGGAAAATAAAAAAGGGCGAGTTGCCCCGCCCTGCAATCGGCTTTTGACCGATTAGCGGCCCATGGCACTGGCGATCCACGGCCAGACCTTGATACCGATCTTGACGCCGAGGTAGGCCGCACCGACCACGCCGATTGCCGCAACGGCTTCGGTCATCCCGGTCGTTACCGACGTGGTATCGATTGCAGCTTGTGCACCGGCAGCGGACAGAGCAGCAACGCCAGCACCGGCGCGCACGAAGAAACGTTTGGTTTTATTCATCTGAATCACCTCTATGGTTGAATAGTTGAGCGAGGGCACGAATTACGGCTCCGGCACCCCAACAGGTGACGATTGCCATTGCTACCAGCTTGCCCTCATCGCTGGTCATTTCAAAAAATCCGGGCGACGAAATTGCCAATTGGCAAGGGCCTGATGCGGCCATTGCACGGACAATTCCGTCGGCGGCAATTTCGACGCATTGCGTGACCATCTGTCGTCCTAGTGAACGTTCGGTAAAGCGCACGAGAAGATGACGAACTCACCGCCGAGCACACTGACCGCCGTATCGAATGCGTCCTGATATTCCGGAAACGGACCCGCATTGATGATCAGCTTGGTGAATCCCACATCGCCTTCATGCGGACACAGGAACTTGCCCGTATCCGTGTCCTGGACGAAGTACACCGGCCGATAAGCCGGGGCACTCATGATCAACCCTGCTTGACTTCACCGATCTGGCGATTCAGGCCAGTGCCGGTGATGGGCTTGTAACCGACCACGACCGTTTTCTGGGTGCGGCCACTGGTCACCAGTTCCAGCTCGAGTTCCGCCTCATGCGGATACGACATGCTCTTCATCGACTGGAACAGGCTTTCGTCCTTGTACTTGTATTCATTGACGGCAAAGCCCTTTGCGGTGCCGCGCGATTCATCCAGCGCGGTTTCCACAAACAGCGTGGTCTGATTGATGACCTGTCCGTCGATCGTGCCATTGAAGCCCTTGACGCCGAGTACCTTAGCTTGAGTCTTGAAACGCATGATGGATTACCTTTTAAAAGGGCGCAGCATTGCCACTAATCCGCGATTGCGCCTTGAACGCGGGGACAGTAATTTCCGGATTGTTGAGCGACATCAATTCGCTCCAAGTCATGTATTGCTTGTATTCAGCGTGCATCGGCTCAGGACTGACATTGAAATCAGCCACTTTGAAGCGCGGTGGAATCTTGTCGGTACGCATGATCAATTGCATTGCCTTGTCGGCATCGCGTCCGCACATTTCCCAGATCATCCAGATATGGCATCCGAACTGATGCTGGACGATTTCAACCGATTTATTCAGGTCGATTTCCTTTTGCACCCGGTAGCCGGTGATCCGCTCGCATTTGTGATCGGCGATCCATTGCAGCGCCGGATACGTTCCCGCGAGGTACGCACCCGCTTTGAGCAGCACCTCAAACGGGATGACGCAGCCGTCGTTTTTCAGCTCGACTTCGACCCGCAGCCATGGGTGCCACTTGTGGCCCAGCTGCATGCCCTTTTCGTAGATACGCGCGTAACGCGAGCTGGCACGTGTGCCGATATAGACCGTCCGACCAGTGCCGTCCGGATACTCCCAGTCTCCCCTGCCCTCGTACTTGGGCCGGCGACCACCGTTCATGAAGAAACCGTTGCGATGGTCATCACGGGCTTGCTCGACGCTGTAGTGCTTGCCCTCGACGTCGTCGTACGCCAAGTCACAACGGGTGATCCGAGGGCGTACCGCTTGCTCGCTCAAGAAGTCATAGAGCCGTTGTTCCCACCCTGCTTTCGCGGCCTGCAGACCCGTACCGCTGACCATCAGCAGCATCGTGTCCTCTTGACCACCAATGCCGACCGTTCCCCAGTCGTCGCCGAGGATGTAGGTGGACGTGTAGTAGTTGCGCAGCTTGTGGTCGGTCTTGGACGTGACGCCGAAGCCGAAAATCTGTTCCAGCTTCATGCTGAGGGCCATGACGAGCACCTCGTCATCGACCTTGTCGCCCTCTTGGGTGATCGCTGTAGGACGAACTCCGGGCAACCCGGTCAGGTCATCGACGAACGACTGGGAGCCGAACACCCGGTACGCCGACAGGTACTGGTTCGCCGTCGATTTGTGGATCGTGATGTTGATCCAGTCAATGAAGGCCGCGTCATCACCATGACCGTGCCGTTTTGGCACCTGGAGGAGATTCCCCCGGTCATCAATCACGAGGGTGATGAACTCCGGTTCGCTCTCCGGCGCCACCTTTTCCCCCATGTTATTAGGGGGGGAAGTCCCCGCGCCGCCCGCCTGCGCGTCGGCTGCGCCTGCCGCGACGGCCGCCCGGCGCTTGGACTGACGCACAAACTCGCCGGCCAAGTAGTTGACATAACCGGCCCGAAAACCCCGCTCAGTCGGCACGTAAACGGCCTTGGCGCTGTCGGCCGTGACTTCGGCACGATTTGCGGCCTCGTCGGCACGGCTCACTGCTGGCTGAATAGCGCGGATTTTGCGGGGCATGCTAGGCTCTAAGTGAATTCAACATCCCGATATCGCTAAGTCGATATCGACAAGCCGAACTTTAGATATCGACATCGCGATATGTCAACAGGAGCGCAGCGTGAACACGCTTAACGAAATCTTGGATTCAGCGAAAGAATCCATCGGGACGACGCAAGACCAAGAACTTGCAAGGAAGCTCGGAATCGGGCAATCAACACTCAGCGGATACCGACACGGTAAGAGTACGCCTGACGCCTATGCGCTTATGCAGCTGTCAGCCGTACTGAAAAAAGATGCTCGCGAGCTACTCGCCGTGATCGAAGCCGAACGCGCTAAAACTGAGGAAAGACGGGGCTACTGGGAGGGGCTCAAGACCCAATTTCGAAAAAGCTCGAAGACGCTGGGTGCCTTGGCGGCGGCTGCCCTAGTCCTAGCGTTCGCGCCTAGCGATCAACATATTTACATGTTTGCTTTCACGGAGCTGAGCGCACCAATGTATATTATGTCAAGTTATCTACTCGAATGGCTCGACAGACTGCTCAAATCACTCCTTACGCCGAAGAAAGAAAACCCCCGCTGGTCGGGGGTTTTTTAACGTTGGGAGAAAACAACAAATGAAGAGCAAAACTCTGCTTCCGCTCCCGGTGTTCGACTTCGCGCCGGCACCGAATCCGTCCGAGACCTTGATGATGATCCGCAGCCTGCCGCCGGCGACGCTCGCCGAGTCGATGGGCATCGAGGTCGACGAGCTCGAGTGCTACGCCCGCGGCCGGAAGAAAATCACCCGGATGGTCTACGCCTTCATCCGTTGCGTGACTGGGGCCGAATTGCCGGCAGGCTTTGGCGAGTTCGCCGGGATGCGCATCGAGCGCGGCCGGATCATCGCTCGGCCGAACCAGCACCACAGCTGTGGCATCCGCTATGACGACCTGGTGCACATGGAGTATCTACGCACCTGTGGCGAGCTGGCCAAGGGTCAGGCGAACCTGATCGAGCGACTGAGCAAAGAGCGCGATTTCTATCGCCGGCAGTGCTCAAAGGATTCGCGCTACGGGATGCCCGTCGGCTCTACCTGCGGCTTAGCTTCCTGCGGCCGCGGGATCGGCAACGCTTGCCGGAGCTGGTCGACTGACGGGATTTGCCGGAATCGCAGGGTTTTGATGCCGGCCTCGGCCAGAAAGGCATCGCGCTCGGCGTCCTTGTCCAGCTTGCTGTTGTGGATCGAGTCGTCCAGCTCGATGACGGCCAAAACGCTGAAATCCTTCCTGCAGTCTACGAAGTCGGCAGACTTCTGGCTGATCCGCTTGAACTTGGCGTAGTTCTCCTTCTGGCTGCCGCCCTTGGCAACGACCAGCTGCGAAAAAGATACCTGAGCCAGAACGATGTGATCGGGAGAAAGCGCCTCAACCAGGCGGAAGTAGGCCGGTTGTTCGCGTTCGGTCAGCACGGGCTTGCGCTGAAAGCGTGACGAGCCGGTAGAGGCTCCCTTCCCTGCCCCGTTTTTCTTCATCACCGTGCCAAGTACGACGGTAACCACAATCAAAACAGCCAGGAGGGCGCAAAAACACGCGCCACGGGCCATAAGCACCTCAGGTCACGTATGGCGTCAGCAAGCTGCCGCCGCCCTGCCCTGAAATGTTATCGCCGCACGCCGGCCTGACCTGCCGTCAACGGCCACGCTGCGAAGGCGAGTTGAATTCCGGCATGCAGCAGCGAGAATGCCAGCATGCTCAGCAGCATTGCGCCAACCATGCCATTGGCCACCCAAGGCAAACCCAGGCTCAGGGCCAGGCCTTTGAACGCCACCATACCCAGCGCCATCACCAGCAGCATGGCGGCGAACTCGACCATCACCCAACCTAGCGCCGGCAGCGCGAATCGGCCGTCGACACGTTCCTGCACGACCACTGCCAGCATCAGTAGTGCGGTAAAGGGGAACCAGCGCAGGTGCTCCAGCGGTAGACCCAGCCAATCGGCAGCCGCGGACGTGGTGCAGAATGACAGCAGAGCCTCAGGGGCGATACGGCTGAAATCCAGCCAGGTGCCGACACCGACGGCCGCCAGACAGGCCAGCATGGCGCTGCGCCGGCAAGGCGGCAGCACACGCAGCGCGACGGCAGCCTCGATTGCTGCGCAGGCAAGTGAACCCAGCACGGTCCAGCTCCAGGCGGCCGAGGCACCGTGCAGGCGCACTGGCAGATCGAGCACCAGCGCACCTAGCGCGGCTAGCAACAGCACGCGCCAGCCGCCGGCAGGCGGCACCGTCAACCAGGCAGATGGTAAGCGCATGGCGCGGCCTAGGCCTCAGTCCGGCGTATTGTCCAACACGGCATACCAAGTGCAGGCCACGCCTGCCGGCGATACGCCGCCGGAGCCGCTGGCATGCGGAATGGTACGCACGATGGAGCCGGCCAGCGCCGGGCGCTGATCGATGCCATTGGGCCAAGGCGGACTGAGGTAGCCGATATAGTCGTAAATCCATTCCTCGCCGCCCACCACGCCACGCCCCTGGAAACGCACGGTGCTGGGGTTGCCATAGCTGATCGAGCCATTGAGCTGCAGCTCCCAGCCCGGACCATAAATACGGCCCTTGAACACGCCTTGCGGTGCCGGCTCGATATCAATGTTGCCGCGACCGAACTCCAGATCGTTGAATGCCGTGTTCAAGTCCGGATCATTCTGCAGACTGCGGTAAGTCCAGGTGCCCGTCAGCGGGCCTATTTCCGGAACGAAACTCATGGCGGACTCCTTACTGGCATCAGGTGAAACAGCCTGCCTCGAAGGGCAGGCTGCTTGGCGCATTTAGCGTACTTCGACGCGGAATGCCTTCTGTGCCGGTGCGGGCGCCGTGCCGGCTGGTACGGCAACCGCCTGTAGCAATTGCGGCGGGTTTTGCTGCACCTGACCGTCACGGGTGTGGACTTCCACTTCGAAGTCGGCCGTGCCCAGCGCCTGCGCGCGCAGGCCGTACAGCGGGAACGCGGCCTTCACTTCCAGATGGGTCTGGCAGTTGGCGCACCCCTGAATCGCCCAGCGGCTCAGCACGGCCTCGGTACCAAGGTGGTAACGCTTGCCGCCAATGTTGGCAAAGGCCGAAATCAGGAACGAGCCGCGAATGCGCGCGCGGTTCAACGCAGAGACACGGATCACCTTGTTGCTGTGGCCCTCTTCAACGGCCGTGGCAGTCAGCTTGGGCGCCTCTTGCGCCAGCTCGTCCAGCGAGCCGGGGGCATAGGTGAATCCAAGCTGTTTTTCGATGTTGATGTAGTCGCGCGAGGTTGCGGCACGCTCGTGGCCGTTGTGATGCACCTTGAACGGATCGAGCGGCGAATCAAGCGTCAGCCACGAATTGGGCACCACCCCCGGTGTCGGCCCCTGGTTGTCGACCGAATTGGTACCCGGATAGCCTTCGATGACATCCAGATGGTCTGTGTACCCGTGCTTTTTCTGCCATTGCCAGAACACGTAATCGATGAAGCAATGGTGGAAGTAGAAGATCGGGTCAAGGCCCGCAGTGTCGTTCTCGCCCATGTCGCCGTTGGCGCCGGCAATCGGCGAGTAATCGCCGGAATTTGGGCCGGTCGGCACATCGAAGCCCCCCACGGCAAGGTGGATGCTGTTGTGCGGCGACTCCAGCGGCACTACGGCCTTGGTCCCGGCCGGCAGGTTGTCGTTCCATTCCGCAGCCGAGGTAGTGTTGGAAAACACCGTGTAGTTGGGCGCGTTCAGGCAGTTTTCAAACTTGTTCTTCACGTTTGTCGGGATCACCTGCTTGTCGACCACGATGTACGAACCCAGCCAGTTGGTGATGTTCTGGTTCAGCAGACGCACATTGGTGTCGTAGTCCGGGAATTTGGCATTGTGCGCCTCGGTCGCCGCGCGATCGTCTGGCGTGCCGACAAGTCCGGACAGCGGATAGCGCACGGTTTCATAGCCGTTTGCCTTGCTGTAGTTGGGATCATCACCGTTGACGTGGTCCTTGATGTTGCGGTTGAACACAAAGGAGCGCAGCGGGTTCGGAATGGTCTGACCGTCGAGCACGAAATCCTTCTGCGTCAATGCCCAAGGAATGCCGTTCTTGACCGAGTCTTCGCTGGTTTCGTCCCAGTACGGCAGCATCACGTCATGGCAACCCTCGATGCTTTGCAGCGCCTGCTCAAGGCGCGCCAGATAGGCGCGGTGCCAGGTGGGGAAGAGCACATTGCCATGGTTGCAGTACCCCCCCCAGTACGAGGCATTGCCCCAGCCAGCGCCACGGAACGGCTCTCCGTGGTATCCGCCGATCATGAAAAAGGAATTCGGATCGCTGGCCGGGAGCGCCTTGATCCCCTTCCACGCCCGCATCAGGTCTTCCAGCGGTTTCTTGTTGCCGTTGCTGTATTCGGTTTGCAGCTCGACGAGGGATCTGCGCACCCGCAATGCTTGAGTCATGTGGAATCCGTCCAGTAAATGAGTAAGAAAGATTGCCGACCGGACTGCACTGCCTCCGGCCGGGTGCGCGCAAACGCCGTCCTTTGGACGGCGATCATCGCAAGCAATTTATGACAATGGCATTTATCAGATCAAATTTCTTTCTTGTTGCGTATGATTGATAGGATAACAATCGTAAGAAATAAAGAATATTCTGTTAATTTAAATTCCGAACCAAGACAGAATTTCCGACAAAATCCCGCACCACACCCCCCCCTACAGGCAAGGGCGGCTCCGTTACACCACTGACTGCATGGCCGCTGGACGGTGGCTCGACTCACAGCAGCACCCGAGGAAAACGCATGAAGCCCTTCCCCGCCCCGCGCCACTTCGCTCCCGGCCTGCTGCTCAGCATCCTGGCCAGCGTCAGTGCCACATCGTCGCTGGCTGACGAACCCCAGCAGGTGGGCAACCCGCCACTGCTGCACGCCGCCATTTCCCCGCAGATGAATGCCGGCCACGCCAAGCTCCGGGTCAACCTGCTGGCCAAACCGGCGACTACCGAGCTGGAACCTGGCATTCCGCGCGAGGTGTATTTCGACCTTGCCATCCGCTATGTGAACGGCTGGATTCGCAATCCTTCGGTAGAAAAGCCTGGCGAGGTGAAGTACGACAAGGTGCAGTTGCGCAGCTATGTGCAGGGCGATGGCAGCAAGGCCAAACCACTGGATCCCCCTACCAGCTGGAGCAAACCCGGCCAGACCGTATACGTTGCGCCGCAGATCGAGGCCTATCCGGGCCAGACGGTGCGCATCACGCTCAACAACGACCTGCCGCAGGATCCAAGCTGCAGGCCGCAAGGCGGCAGCGCCAATACACCGCACTGCTTCAACGGCACCAATCTGCACTCGCACGGCCTGTGGGTGAACCCGGCCGGCAACAGCGACAACGTGTTGCTGGCCATCAACCCCGGCGTGGGTTTCCAGTACGAATACAACATTCCGCCCACGCATCCGGCAGGTACTTTCTGGTATCACACCCACCAGCACGGCTCGACCGCGCTGCAGGTATCGAGCGGCATGGCCGGTGCGCTGATCGTGCGTGGTACACGCGTGCCGACGCCAAACGAAAATGGCGATATCGATACGCTGCTCAAGCCCTATGGCAACACCACCTTTCCCGAGCGGGTGATGGTGTTCCAGCAGATCCAGTATGCCTGCCGCTTCAAGGAAGGCGATCTCAAGGGCCAGATCAAGACCTACGGCAACGACCCGCTGCCGGGCCAGAAGCCCAACCCGGAAGACAACCGCTACAAGTGCGATGAAGGCGACGTGGGCGCCATCACCGGCTATGACCAGTTCGGCCCCGGCACATGGCAATCGTCCGGCCGCTATACCAGCATCAATGGCGTGGTGCTGGGCACGCTGGGCACGCTGGGCAAAGCCAAGGTCGGCACCATCGAGCGTTGGCGCATGATCCACGGTGGCGTGCGCGATACCATTTCGCTGCAAATCCGTCGCCGCGCAGCTGGTGCGCCACGCCTGGGCGCATTAAGCGCAGCGGACACCAGCGACTACGTGAAACGCTATTGCACCGGTGCGGCGTTGGACCTGCCGCTGGTGGCGGCCGACGGCCTGACCATGGGCAAGGCGCTGTTCAAGAAAACCGCCGTATTCCAGCCCGGCTATCGCTGGGACGCACTGGTGAGCTTTCCACAAGCCGGGGACTACTGTGTGATCAACAACACCGAAGTCACCGCCACCATCGACCGCGCCGCGCCGTCAGCCCGCTTGCTGGGCATCGTGCAGGCGGAGGGTGACGGCCCCGCCATTGCCAGTCCCAAGCAGCATCTGCTGCAAGTACTGGCCGAGGCCGCCAAGGTCAACATGCCGGCCGATGTGCGCCAGACCGTAGCCAATGACGTGCTGAACAACCTGACGCTGACCAAGTTCGTACCGCACCAGACCATTGCCGACGACGAAGTGACCGGCACGCAAACACTGTCGTTCAACATCGATACCTCGGTGCCGGGCAGCGCCTTCTTCCAGGTGGACGGCAAGCCGTATGACGGCAGCCGCATCGACCGCGTGCTGCAGCTGGGCGCGGTGGATGAATGGACACTGACCTCGCACTTTGTCAGCCACCCCTTCCACATCCACGTGAACCCGTTCCAGGTGGTGAAGATCATCGACCCGAACGGCAACGACGTCAGCCTGGAAAACGCGGTGGACGGCAAGGACGCGCAATACCCGGGCCTGAAGGGCGTATGGAAGGACACGCTGTGGATCAAGGATCTGTACCCCAGCAAGGAAGCGCCGACCCTGAAGCAGGGCATGTACACCATCGTGGTGCGCACACGCTACGAGCGCTATATCGGTGACTTCGTCCTGCACTGCCACATCCTCGATCACGAGGACCAGGGGATGATGCAGAACATCCGCATCGCGCTGCCTGACGGCATGGGCGGCGTTTCGCAAGCCCACCACTGACCCCGTCCGCGCCGGCACTGCGCCGGCGCAATGAACCACGCAGCACCCACCGAGGCACCACCATGACTGAGCAAAACAAGTTCGTGATCGGCATCGCCGTCTACAACGGTGTAGACCTGATGGACGTCGCAGCCCCCTATGAGCTGTTCAACTGGATGGCCTCGCTGGAATCGCAATACAACCCGGGCGCACCGGTGCGTGAAGTGCGCGCGCTGTCGCTGGACGGCAGCTCGGTGGTCACACGCGACAACCTGACCGTCGGCGCCGACCTGCCGGCGCTGACCGCGCCCGCGCCGGGCGACACGGACAAAATCGACCTGCTGTGGATACCGGGCGGCGACCCGATGCGGCTGGAAGAACTGATGCTGGACGAAAAGGCGATGGACCTGCTTTACGCCGTCGGCAACGACGCACAGTACGTCGCCTCGGTCTGTGAAGGCGCCATGCTGGCGGCCGCTTCCGGGCTACTGGATGGGTATTGCGCTACCACGCACTGGGCCTTTTTGCCATGTCTGGGCCTGTTTCCGTCCATCACGGTCAAACCGGGCTATCCGCGCTACGTAATCGACGGCAACCGCATTACCGGCGGCGGCATTTCATCGGGGATCGATGAAGCGCTAGCGATCATTGCCTTGCTGTCCAACGACAATGTGGCCGGTGCGGTACAGCTGATGGTGCAGTACAACCCGCAACCGCAATTCCATCAAGGCGACCCGTCGCAGGCCACACCGCCGGTCTATACACCGGGCGATGGCTCGACCTGCAGCATCCCGCACATGGCTGCCACCATTGACAAGGTGATTACCGCGCGGGAAAGCAGAAGAGTCTGACTTGACGAATTGGTGGCACAGGGCGCCAGGCTGAAATGCCAGCATGAGTCATGCGCGGCTCACCGCGATATGGAAATCACGCAGCTACAACACCTTCATCACCCGGATCACGCCGTTCATGTTTTCATGCCCCGAGCCGCAGAAGACGTCACAGTAAAAACCAGTTCCCCGACCGATTGAGGCGGGATGTGCAAACGTGCAGGCTGGCCGGGGACGAGGTCCGTGCGCAGCTTCAGGTCGGGCAGATTGAACCCCATCACCACATCACTCACCGTCACCTCGAGCACCACTGCTTCGCCGGCCGGGATGGCAAGAGCAGGAGGCATGTATTCGAAGCGTTTGGCCGCGAGATGGACTACACGCTCCCCGGCGGATGCGCGGAATGCCGGCACTACCAGCATTCCGCCCCCCAGCAGCATCCGGATGAAATTGCGTCGTTGCATCATCACCCTAGCCCTTCTGTACCGGCAGCTCGGCCAGCTGGTAGTGCGCTGCACGGACTTCCGCCTTCACTTCCCGGTAGCCAAGGCCGCGGTACGGCATCGCAGCGTCCAGGTACCGGTGTGCGTTGCGGTTGCGAACCAGGGGCCGGTAACGCGAACATCAGCGAGCGTGCCGCATGGTGTTCAATGTGCCCGGTGGCGAAATGATGCTCCTGATGAATGTGTCCGTAAAACACGGTGACATTACGGTACGGACTCAGGAGTGCAATCGCTTTATCCCCGTCGCGGGTCGCCCAGTCCCAGCGCGGGTACAGATCGAACAGCGGCCGGTGTGTGAACACGACAATCCGCGCATCCAGGCTCTGTTTCGCGAGGTCCTGCTGCAGCCACTGCAACTGCGCCTCTCCGATTGTGGCACCGGGATCGCTGACGTTGTCGACCACGATGAAATGCACGCCCTTGTGGTCGAACGCGTAATGGGTGGCACCAAAGTACTCGATGTACGCAGCCCCCCGGTCCAGCGCGGCATCGTGTTCGCCCGGCATGTAATGCACGGCCGGCACCCTCAGCTTGCCGGCGATCCCGCGGAACTCTGCCAGACGCCGACGGCGTTCGACCGGATCGTCAGTGGTATGTGTCAGGTCACCGGTGAACATCACGAAATCGGGGGGCTGCCCCAGCGCGTTGACAGCCGCTATTGCCTTGGGAAGTGTTCCAGCAGCATCGGGATTCGCTGCCGCACCTTCAAACCCCCAGTGCGTGTCGGAAAGCTGGACGAAGTAGAAATCCTGCGATGCGGTGGCCCCGGGCATGCGGCTGCCCACACCGGCACAGCCACTGACGAACACAACACCGCCAAGGCCGGCCAGCCTGAGAAAATCCCGCCGATCAATCCCGTCTTTCATCGCCGTCTCCTTGCCTGAAACGGGGAGAGGCTAGACATTGCATCGTTACTCGTGGCCTCGTCGCCCAGGCCGGGTAGCAACCTGCACCGTTGTCTTCGCCCGGATCTGGCAACGGCTCGACATCAACGTGACCCAATTGCGAGCCGTTGCTCTTGCGGCTGGAGATAGCCCGACCGCTTTTACCTGCGTCGGCCTACCGAAGCACACCTACGACGATCGGCGCATCCTGTGAGCCTGTGTACAGCTCGTAGGTGCCCCCTTCACTCATCAGCCCGACGCAGCCGTCCGGGGTCGTGCCAATCCATTTGACGCACACTTGGTCGCCACTCATTTGCCAATTTCCACGGTACTCGGAAGTGTCGGTATTCATCGACAAGTTGTCCCCGTTCGCCTCGCCGTTGGATGCAAAACGCCACTCAACAGGCTTGGCGCCGGGTTGACTTACGAAATCGACTGGCGAAGCCAGAAGTCGGCTGCGAAGCTCGTCACCACCGAGAAACGTGGAGCCACTACCTGCCGCATGGGCGGCGGCAATGCCCAGGGAAAACAGAGCCGTACACACATGCAACATGACTCGCATGATCCTGATCTCCAACGGAGCACCAACTCCAGCTTCGTTGGTCAGTCGCATACGGTGAAGGTTTAGTTCGGTAGACAGGCGGACGCTGTGATATTTCGAATGATGGTGGTCGTGCGGGTCACCCTTCTTTGAAATGAGCGAAAAGGCCCACCCAAAAAATGAACCTTTTCAGCTACCCTCCCCGCATCGACGTACAGTGTGCGCGCCCCCGAACAAACCAGGACGATCATTCGAAGGTTTACCTCCGGGCAGGATGTGGCACCCTGACCAGAAGCCAAAACCACTGGCATCACCGCCGTTCGCAAGCCCCGTTTCACGCTCCTTTGCCATGAAGCGGATAGTCGGGCTCACCGAACGCTAGATGGCCATTGTCGGCACTTGATCGGGCACGACCAGTTCGGCCTCTGTGCCGGCCAGAACGTCGGCCACGCTCACCCCGGGCGCCGTTTCCAGCAGCGTGGCTCGTCCGCCGGGGAAAGCGATCACTGCGAGATCGGTGACCACCAGATCGACCTGACGCACCGACGTGAGGGGCAGGCTGCATTGTCTGACGATCTTGGCCTTCCCCTTCGCCGTATGCTGCATGGCGACCACCACACGCTTGGCGCCGGTAACCAAGTCCATCGCGCCGCCCATGCCGGGCACCATCTTGCCCGGAATCATCCAGTTGGCCAGACGTCCTTGTTGATCCACCTGAAGTCCACCGAGCACCGTCACGTCGACATGCCCGCCCCGGATCAGGCCGAAAGAAACCGCGCTGTCGAAGGTGCAGGCACCGGGCAAGGCGGTTACCGGACGCCCGCCAGCGTCGGTGAGAAGGCGGAGCTGCATGCCCGGCTCCGGCACCGGCCCGGTGCCGATGAGCCCGTTTTCCGACTGGAAGTAGACATGGACTCCCGCCGGCAGATAGTTGGCCACCAGAGTGGGAATACCGATGCCCAGATTGACGAGCATGCCTTCGCGCAGCTCCTGCGCGATTCGCTTGGCAATAATGGTTTGTGCGTCCATGTCGGTCACCCGTTCATCAAAAGATAGTCAACCACGGGGGCGGGGGTATGCACCTGATCCGGGCTGATGACACCGGTGGGAACGATGTTGTCCGCCTCGGCGATGACTTGCCTGCCTGCCATGGCGATGACCGGATTGAAGTTCCTGGCCGTCAGCGTGTAGTGGAGGTTGCCGTAGTAGTCGGCCAGAAAACTGTTTACCAGCGCGAAGTCGGCATGCAAGGCCGTTTCCAGCAGGTACTCCTTGCCGTCCACCTCGAGCTTGCGCTTGCCTTCTTCGACGATGGTCCCCACCCCGGTCGGGGTGAGAACGCCTCCCAAGCCGTAGCCTGCGGCGCGGATGCGTTCGATCAGCGTGCCCTGGGGTACCAGCTCCACTTCCAGCTCGCCGGCCAGCATCTTCTGCTGGGTTTCCGGATTGAGTCCGATGTGGCTGGCAATGACCTTGTGGACCAGTCCGGCGCTGACCAGTTTGCCGATACCGGCACCGGGCAAAGCCGTATCGTTGGCGATCACCGTGAGCCCATCCTTGCCCTGGCGCACCAGTTCGTCGATCAAGCGCTCCGGCGTGCCCACGGCCATGAAACCGCCGATCATGAGACTTGCGCCGGCGGGGATGATGGCCACCGCCTCTTCCACGGAAACTGCTTTCATTTTCGTCCCTTACGGTTCGTGAGAGAAAGATCCTGCCAACCGGCCCCGCCCCGAAGCCTGATTGGCGAAGCGGCCGGCACCTGGTTTGACCGATGTACTCCATGCAGACCGGGATGGAGATTGACGTTCCTCATGGCGCGCCGATCTGCCGGCGCAGATCCGGAGGGAGATCGATGAGCCCGGGCGCTATTGCTTTGCTTTCCAGTCCGCCAAAGCCTTCAGGGTATTGGCAACGTGCTGGCCCGGGTCGAGGTCGGTAAACGAGTAGAGGATTTTGCCGTCAGGCGTGATCACGTATGACGTGCGGCTGGCAAGTTCGGGTTTGGCGGCAAGCACGGCGTCGTACGATTTCATGATCTTCTGGTCGGCGTCCGAGCCGACCGGAAACTTGCTGCGGCATTCGGAGACCGAGAAGCGGTTGAGCGTGGCGATGTCGTCGTGCGAAACGCCGATCACCGTTGCGCCGAGCGCGTGGTACCGGTCAATGGCCTCGGCGAAGTCGTGCGCCTCGATCGTGCAACCCTTCGTGAACGCGGCGGGATAGAAATAGAGCACGACCGGGCCCTTTTTCAGCGCTTCCGACAGCGTGAATGACGATACCTTGCCGCCGAGACTGACTTGCATGGTGAAATCCGGTGCGGCGGCGCCATTCGGTAGCGCTGAGTAGGCCGACGTGGCAATTAGCGCGGCAATGAAAGTGGCGACGATTTTCATGGTGAGTTCCGTGCAGAGGTCGAACCGAGTACTCGCGTATCACACGCGGTGATCGCTGAAACAATAGACCGCACCACTACGTTCGGCCGTCATTTCTCATCACTGCGAATCCCTTTTAGTTACGATGCACGTCGTGGGTTACAAATGGAGTTTCGGCATCCGGGATGTCGAGCCAACCGGGACGAGCCAGGCTTCGGCCGACATCGGCATGGCCGCTTTGCCAGTGGTCATGCATCGACAGCGCACCGAACTGGTAGTCCTTGTAATGCCCTTCGCATTCCTTGTCTTTGTAGATCAGGTGGATCACGTTGAAGCGACGGTCGCTGGCGTACGCGGCGGCGCGGCGGTACGCCGCGTTGTCGCGTGCCTGTTCGGGCACCAGCGCCATCAGGTCGCGCAACAAGCGGCGGTGCTGCTGGGTGGTACTCATCTGCGAAGTCATCATCCGCGTGCGGCTGGAATACTGGATTTCTTTCTGCCGCAGCATCACCTTGCTCAAGTCGTCGGGCAGTGCGCCGCCGGCGCTCCACAGGTCGACCTGGAACACCAGCGATTGCTTTCCGGGCTCGCTCGACAGTACGTATGCAAGCGGAGTGTTCGACACCAGCCCGCCATCCCAGTAATACTCGCCGTCGATCTCGATCGCCGGAAAGCCGGGCGGCAACGCGCCCGAGGCCATGAAGTGCTCGGCCCGCAGCGTGTGCCGGGTGTTGTCGAAGTAGACGAAGTTGCCTGTGCGGACATTGACGGCACCGACCGACACGCGTAGCCGGTGCGGATCGTTCACCCGGTCGAAATCGACGAACTCCTCGAGCGTCTGCTTGAGCATCGACGTGTCGTAGAAGCTGGCATGTGCGGGATCACTGGCGAACGCCGACGCAGCACGCGGCACAAAGAAGCCACGCTGGCCTTCGGTCAGCGCGCGCCACGCTTCCCAGCCGTTGAGCCAGCCCAGCAGCGGCTCGGCCACGGCATTGCGGCGCAATGCCGCCGTCGGGCTCGGCGGCCACAGTGGGGGCGCGCAAATGGTTTCCCAGAAGCGGCGCAGCTGGTCGACGCGCGTTTCCGGCGGGTTGCCGGCAATGATGGCCGCGTTCAGTGCGCCGATGGAAATGCCGGCGATCCAGTTCGGCGCCAATCCGGCTTCAGCCAGCCCCTGATACACGCCGGCCTGGTAAGCGCCGAGTGCGCCGCCCCCCTGCAGCGCCAGCGCGACGACCTGATAGCCATGCTCATCCGGCAGCCCCGGGCAGCGATGCTGCCCTGCTTCGCCCGGACAGGCCGGATTGCGTCCGGCCTGCGTCATTGCATGTACCAGCCGTGGCTGACGATGAAGGATTGCCCGGTAAGTGCCGCCGTCGGGAATGAAGCGAGGAAGAGCGCAGTCTGCGCGACGTCGTCGACGGTGGTAAACACACCATCGACCGTCTGGCCGAGCATCACCTTCTTGATCACCTCGTCTTCACTGATGCCGAGCGCCCGGGCCTGTTCGGGAATCTGTTTGTCGACCAGCGGCGTGCGCACAAAGCCGGGGCAGATCACGTACGAGCGGACATTGTGTGCCGCGCCTTCTTTCGCCAGCACGCGCGCCAGCCCGAGCAGGCCGTGCTTGGCGGTGACATAGGCCGACTTGAGCGGCGAGGCCTCGTGCGAGTGCACCGACCCCATATAGATCACCGTCCCCCCCTGATCGTCCTTGTACATGTGCGGCAACGCCGCCTTGGTCGTCAGAAAAGCGCCGTCGAGATGGATGGCCAGCATTTTCTTCCAGTCGGCGAAGCTGTAGTCGACGAGCGGATTGACGATCTGGATGCCGGCATTCGAGATCAGGATGTCGAGTCGACCGAACGCATCGATCACGCTCCGGGTACCGGCGTTGACGGCTTCTTCACTGGTCACGTCCATGGCCACGCCGATTGCCCTGGCTCCGGTGGCGTTGATCTCGTCGGCGGTCTTTTGTGCCGCGTCGAGATTGATGTCGGCAATGGCGACTGCAGCGCCGGCGCGCGCGTAGACGAGCGCGATGTCCTTGCCGATTCCGCTAGCAGCGCCGGTGATCAGCGCGACTTTTCCGTTCAGTAGCATCGGGTTTCTCCTGGCAGGGCCAAACAATCGAAAACAACCTCGCCCAGCCCCGGTATCAGGTAGGCGACAGAAATGCGCGTTGATGATCCTGAACACCGGCGCTTCGGCAACCGGGCCAGCACGTGGCACTCGGTGAAGGCGCAGTAGAGCCGCTCAATACATCTTGATTTTTCAGATCGGTGACAATGCTTGCTCACCGGTGCAAAGTGCAAATCGCCTGGCCGAAGCACCACGGTAGCGGACAAACAGGCATTCACGATTTATGAATTGCTGCGGCCCGTCCAAGAGCGCTGGAGTAGTCGGGGCCATCGCAAACGTCCATCCGGAAACGGACTCAACACCCAAAATCGACGGTACCAGCCCGCTGCGGCACGCCCCTCGTTATAGCGGTTCGTGCTGCAATGCCCGTGACAACAGTCGCAATCGGCACTGCCAAGCGGTGTAGATAAGCTGCGCGGTGATGGTTCGGACAACACACAGTTCATCGTCTCCGGTTAAGGACCGTATGTCGCCGACCGGCTTGCTTGTGTGTCAGGACTGCTTTGGCATACCGGATTGCCAGGGCGGCGCGTACTGGACCGGCTACGGCAAGTTCCCGACGACGAAGCTGCCGGGCACGGCCTGGATCAGCCTGTGGGCCTGCAACAGTCAGGACGTATGCCGCCCGGCAGAGCTGACTCGGCAGATCCCGGGGCAGACGACAAGCGGACACTTGAGCGAGCCGGTACCGCTGGAAGGCAATCCGCAACTCGCCCCGCAGTAGCCCGCATCAGGCGCTATCACTTTGCATGCGTGGGTCTGAAAAGGCTTCCGACTTCACTGCACCTGGTTTCTTGGCTGCCAGCTATTTAAGCGCACTCGAACCGGACGACCACAACGTCCGTTGGCTTCCGTTCTGCCGGTCATGCAGATACGCAGTACGAAGTGGCAAGAACCCCTCATTTGTCACCAGACTCCTTGGTCTTGAGCCTCAGTCGCTGCACCACCGCACGCGCCTTCAGTCGACGCCGATAATCAGGCACCTCGCCAAGTGCCATACCTTCAGGTACATGGCGCAGCTTGCCGGCCCCGATGCGCTGCGCCCGGTAAATTCCTGCGTGCCCGGAGAACAGATAGGCGACGACGCAGCCAATCGCGGCATAGACGCCGATCTCGGCACCGAACAGCTCCATCGCCATCAGGGTCGATGCGATCGGCGTATTGGCCGCGCCGGCAAACACCGCAACAAAGCCGACACCTGCCAGCAGCGGAAACGGCAGATGCAGCAACGGCGCGAGCGCATTGCCAAGCGTTGCGCCGACATAGAACAACGGCGTCACCTCCCCACCTTTGAAGCCGCTGCCCAATGACAGCACGGTCAAACCAAGCTTGGCGGCGAAATCGTGCCAAGACAGTGGCAGCCGGAAGGCCTCGACAATGGCCGGTATGCCGAGCCCGATATAACGGTCCGCACCGGCAAACCAGACGATCGATGCAACGAATAGCCCACCCAACAGCGGGCGATACGGCGCATAGGCAATGTGGCGTTTCACCCAGCCGCCGAGCCGGTGCGTCGCGTCGGCGAACACCTTCCCGGCCAGCCCGAAGGCAATGCCTGCCAGCCCAACGCCCAACAGTGGCCAGAGCGAGATCGGCGGAATGGTCGCAATGGCATAGTGGGTGTGACGCACGCCCCGGCACAGTCCGACCTGATCGGCAACGATGGCGGCCACAGTGCACGCCAGCAAGGCGTCATAACGCAACTTGCCGATCGCCAGAACCTCGAGCCCGAACACCGCACCGGCCAGCGGCGTGCCGAACACCGATGCGAAACCCGCGCTGATCCCGGCCATCAACATGATGCGCCGGTCCGTACGATCCAGCCCCAGCCAGCGCGTCACCTGATCGGCCAACGCCCCGCCCATCTGCACTGCAGTGCCTTCACGCCCCACCGAAGCACCAAACAGATGCGACATCACCGTCCCGCCCAAAACCAGTGGCACCATCCGTAGCGGGACGATCTTGCGGGGATCGTGGATTTCGTCGATCAGCAGATTGTTGCCGGCCTCGACCTCGCGGCCGAACCGCAGGTAGAGCCAATCAACGACGAAGCCGGCCACTGGCAGCAGCCAGACCAGTTCGCGGTGCGCGATCCGTGTGGCCGTTGCCCAGTCGAGGGCAAACAGGAAAAACGCGGATGCCGTACCGGCCAGCACGGCGACGGCACTGGCGAGCAGCACCCATTTGGCGAGGTACGGCAGCAGCTCGATCTGTTCGGAATAGGGAGAGTATTTCATACAGGTCCGGAGGTGGCAGTGTGACGGCCTGGACCTGCTGGGGACGGAGTGAATGCAGCTACGCCGCCCCGGGAGGACCAGGAACGATGTAGGCATCATTAGCCCCAAGGGCGGTTCACGGGGGAATGCCACCCCCGAACGGCAACTCTACGCGCAGGGCCGGTTGCTGTTCAAGACACTTTGTCGTGCAGTGGCCAAGGCGACACGCAACAAGAGTCCTCGACCCATTCGGAAATTGGGCAGACGCAGCCCGAATGCCTCATCCGCCAGCACGCCCAGTCGCTGATCCCGTATCAACCGGAATGCAGATCGACCCTTTGGTGAAGTCGTTCACCACCGCAAGGCACTTGATCCAGCTGCCCGTATCGAGGGCATCGAAGACGATTTCCTTCGACCACGCCTGATCCGGCGCAGCAGGCAGTGCTCGTGGCTCTCGCTCGACCGCCACGCCATAACGGCGACAACGGCATTTCACCAATCAGCCGGCGCTGCGATGGAGCCGGTTGCCCCACGTGCGGCTACCCCGGATGGCCCCGCTGCAGGAGATGCGGAGCAGCGGCAACCGAAGCGGCGACGTTTCCGCGCCAATGCGATCAGGAGAGCTTGAAGGCTGACAACCAGTTTAGCGCGATGAGGCAGGTAGTTCAGCACCAAGCGGAGCAGCCCGGTCAGGTGGTTTGCGCGCACACGGACTTCTCCCGGCAGGTCCGCATTTTCAGCACCACGGCATGCGGTGCCCGCCGGGCTCAGCCTTTTCCAGCAGCAGCAACCTTGAGTACCTCGATTCCAGTTGCGCCTCGGCCAGCAACTTCTTCATCCGGCAGTTCTCCAGCTCCAGATTCTTCAGCCGGCGGATCTCGGGATTCATGCCACCGGCACAGCGCCCTGTACGGGGATGCCGGTTTCGGCCTGCCTGAGGGAATCGGGAATCTGTTCGTCAGTAATGTGCTTCCTCGCTGCCGTCTCCTGCTCGGAAAACGGACTCGACCAAGTTCTTCCTGATCTTGAACCCGGGAAGCAGATCGGTGCGCAACAACGCAATCAGCCAAGTTCTGCGCTCGAAGATGCCCGTCCTAGCCCGCATCAGCTGTAACGCAACCAACCGTGCTCGCACATTTAATCATCAATGTTGCACGTAGTTCATGTGCCCGCTGGACGCAACGTCGACCATACTGCAAAATTACTGAAAATTACATACATGAAATTTTTCATATAAATAAAGTTTTCACAAATGTTCCGAACAATGTAACAAAACAATTGGCGGCGAAGCACCCCTTTCCCGTCAGCACCCTCACGCGGCTCCGACCAACCCAAGGACGAGAAATGATTTTTCCCAGTGCAGACCAGATCATCCTGGATGATATTTTTGTCGTGTTGCCGGGCTTTCTAAAGCACTCTACGGCCTACTTGAAAATGGAGTCCTACAACCCCGGCGGCTCCATCAAGATGAAAACCGCTGTCGCACTGTTGGATTACGCCGAACAACATGCCGGCCTGAAACAAAGCCGCCGCGTGATCGAATCATCTTCCGGCAATCTGGGTGTCGCAATCAGTCTGATCTGCGCCGTGCGTGGCTACCACTTCACCTGCGTTGTGGACAAAAACACCCTACCGGCCAACATCAAGCTGATCGAGGCCTATGGCGCCGAAGTGGTGGTGATCAACAAGCTTGATGCCAATGGCGGCTATCTCGGCAGCCGCCTGGCCTATATCCAGGAAAAACTGGCGCAGGAACGCGGTCTGGTCTGGCTCAACCAGTACCAGAGCCCGGCCAACCCGGCGGTGCATTCGGCGCGCACCGCCCAATCGATCATGACCCAGTTCCCGAATCTGGACTTCGTCTTTATCGGCGCAGGAACCACCGGCACGCTGGCTGGCTGCACCGAGCGCCTGCATAAAGACTCGCCCAGCACCCGCATCATCGCAGTCGACTCGATCGGCTCGGTGAATTTCGGTGGCAAGCCCTCCCGCCGCTTTATTCCCGGCCTTGGCTCCAGCGTCACGCCGCACTTCCTGCGCGAAGAAGGCATTGCCGATTTCATTTCGGTAGAGGAAGCCGACACCGTGGCGATGTGCCACCGGATGGCTCGCGAGTACGGCCTGCTGCTCGGCGGCTCCAGCGGCACGGTGCTGGCGGCGCTGGCCCAATACGAAAACGCCATTCCGCCGGGTTCAACCGTCGTGGCGCTCAGCCCGGATTCCGGTGATCGCTATATCGACACCCTCTACAGCCAGGACTGGGTCGACGAACGTTTTCCGGATTTTTACACCGACCAAGCCGTCGCCTGATCCGCCGCAGCGGCGGCCCCGGCCCATGGCCTCGCGCCGATGGCGCCGCCCGGCCGCCTGCTGACGCCATCCGCACATTACCTCCCTCCGTATTCACCCTTGCCCAGGACCTTCGTTCATGTCGCATGCCATGCCCCTGTTTTCCGTCATCCCTGGCGAAAGCATCAACAGCCTCATCCAGCAAAACCGCGGTCGGATCGTTGACATCGTCCGTACCGCCTACATCGAGCACGAACTCGGCCAGACGATCAACCCGGACAGCTATTTCCTGCGCTTTGAAGACAAACCGTCGTCGCGGATCATCGCCTTGCCGGCCGCGCTGACCGGCGACACCCGCCTGTCCGGGATCAAATGGATCGCCAGCTATCCCGAGAACATCCAGCACAACCTGCCGCGTGCCTCGGCGACGCTGATCCTGAACCAGTACGACACCGGTTATCCGTACGCCTGCCTCGAAGCGTCGCTGATCAGCGCCGCGCGTACCGCGGCCTCGGCGGCGCTGGCCGCCAGCGTACTGGGGTCGGAGCAACGCCACGCACGCAAGATTGCCGTGATCGGCGCCGGCATCATTGCCCGCAACATCCTGGAATTCCTGATCGACCAGGACTGGCGCACCGAGCAGCTGGCCGTCTTCGACCTGAATCCGCAAGACGCCACGCGCCTTGCCGCGCACGGTCACAAGCTGGCCGGCTATCACAGCGTGATCTCGGCCTCGCTGCAAGACGCGCTCGAAGGTGCCGATCTGGTGATCCTGGCCACCACCGTGGCCACGCCCTACATCACCGAGCCCGATACGTTCAAGCCGGGCCAGCTGGTGCTGAACATCTCGCTGCGCGACATCGCGCCGGAGATCGTGATGGCGGCCAACAACGTGGTCGACGACGTCGAGCATTGCATGAAGGCCAACACCTCGCCGCACCTGGCCGAGCAGAAATACCGGACCCGCAGCTTCGTGAACGGCACGCTGGCGCAAGTGATCACCGGCGCGATCACGCTCGATCGCAACAAGCCCACGCTGTTCTCGCCGTTCGGCCTGGGCGTGCTCGATCTGGCGGTCGGCCATTTCGTCTACGAACAAGCCACCGCGACCGGCCAGGCGCACCAGATCCCCAACTTCTTTGCCGAAACCCAGCGCTGGGCGCACGAGGAAACGGGCAATGCATAGTCATGGCGCCTGGGTCACGGCGCTGAAGCGCTCGTCGCCGTTCCTGCTGTCGGCCTTCCTGTCGGGCATCGTGTTCGGCGCGCTGGCGGAAAACGCCGGCCTGTCGGTCGGCAACTCGCTGCTGATGTCGGCGTGGGTGTATTCCGGCGCGGCCCAGTTCGTCGGGCTGCAATTGCTGATCACGCACGCCGACCTGGCCGTGGTGCTACTGACCACCTTGCTGCTCAGCCTGCGCTTTTTCATCTATTCGATGTCGCTGGTGGACGAGGTCAAGGCCGTGCCGATCAGCTATCGCGCACTGCTGGCGTTCGGGCTGATCGACCAGGTGTTCTTCCTGGCCAAGGACCGCTACAAGGAGCCGGTCAGCGCGCGCGCCAAGCATGTTTTTTTCCTGGCGTGCGTGCTGATCTTCTACTTCAACTGGCTCGCCGGCACGGCACTGGGCATTTATGTCGGCGACCGCATGGCCAGCCACGTCGCGCATCTCGGCTTCGACTTCATCGCCACCGCCTCGTTCATTGCCATGCTCGGGCCCTACCTGAAACAGCGGCGTTTTCTGCTGGTGTCGCTCGCCGCGCTGATCCTGTATCTGCCCTGCCAGAACCTGCCCTACAACCTGGGACTGATCGTTGCCTGCCTCGGTGCGGTCACGCTGGTCAAATTGTCCGGATTCAGCCGCGAGCGCGCGGTCAGCGGGGCCTCGGCATGATCAATACGACAACAACCATTGTACTGATGGGCCTGGTGGTCCTGAGCATTCGCGGTGTGGCCTTCATGTTCGCCGAACGGATCGTGCTGCCTGCACTCGTCAAGGACTGCCTCGAACTCTTCCTGCCCGCGATTCTGACCGTGCTGATCGTGTCCGGCATCACCGGGCACCGCAGCGGTGGCGGCGATGCACTGCAGCTGCTGCGCAATCCCTATGTGTTGGCGACTTTCGTGGCGGTCGCACTCTCGCTGCGTTTGAAGAGCTTCTTTGCCGTCGTGATGCTCAGTTACCTCAGCTTCCTGGCGTTTTATTTCCTGCTGCCACAAGTTTGACCCGGACCCTTTCCATGTCGCTCTCAACGATCGATCCATACGGCTTCACCACGCTGCTCAATGGCGTGTTCCCCCATCCGCTGCCCGATGACGTGCTCGAAATGCGGCTAATCCATTGCGGCGGCGACTCCATCCTCGCCGCCACGCTGGCCGCGCGCTGCTTTCGCCAGTACGGCGTCAAGGTCCCGGTGTCGCTGATCCTGCGCGCCGAACGCCTGCACGCGGTGCTCGACTATATTCGCGAACACGCCACCGGCGCCCCCATGGACGTGGCGCCGCAAGCCGCGACGCCGCTCGGCCGCTTTGCGCAAAACGCCGCGCAGCGACTGATCTACTACGCCCACAGCGTGGACGCCGCGACCACCGCGTACAACATCCCCTTGATCCTGCGCACCGCCGGCGCCATCCCGGCATCACGGTTCCAGCAGGCCGTCACCGGTGCGGCACGCCAGTTTCCGATGCTGTTCAGCCGCTTCGGCCAGAATGCCGCCGGCCTGTGGTTCGAGCCCGGCCAGCCCGACGAGATCGCACTGCAGACCTTCAGCAGTATCGGCGCGGCCGCCGAACACTTCGTCCAGCCTTTCGACCTGGGTGCGGGCGCGCTGCTGCGCGCCGGCATCGTGCCGTTCAACGGCATCGAGACAGTGCTGCTGCTCGATTTCAGCCATATCGCGGCAGACGGGCTATCGGTGGGCCTGTTTGTCCAAGCGCTGAAAGACCAGCTCACCGGCACCCGCACGGAGCCGGAAGCGCGAACGTTCTGGCCGCAGACCCGCGACGTGGCGCCGGAAGCCGAAGCCTTCTGGCAACAGCGCTTGCAGGACGTCGTCGCCCGACCGCAGTGGCCGACCGATCGCCAGTACGCCGCCAGCGCGCCGCTGGGCTACGCGGTGGAATACCTGCTGATCGACGCAGCGCTGGCCGCCGGGATTCGCCAGCGCGCCGCCGAACTGGGCGCCACGCCGTTCAGCGTGCTGCTGCTGGCCTACGCGCTGCTACAGACCAGCTTCACCCATGAATGGCGCAGCCATGTCGGCGTTGTCGTCAGCGGTCGCGACGAGGCGGAGCTGGCCGATGTATTCGGCATGTTCGTCAATACGGTGATCGTACCGTTTGCGCTGGATGACCAAGGCCAAGCCGGCCTGGCGATCCAGACGCTGGCCGCGCAGTTTCTCGGCACGCTCGACCACCAGAGCTATCCATTCCAGACGCAGCTGCATCACGTCAAGAACCGCAACGACGCGGACCGCCCGACGCTCGATGCACTGCTGGCTTTCCAGAACATCGATTACCAAAAAAACGATGTGGCCGGCGGCAAGTTCCGCTCGTTCTGCGAAGCCAAAAAAATGGCGCAATTGCCGCAGGTGATCCACGTGTTCGACCTGGCCGAGCAAGGCTACGAAATCCAGTGGGAATACTGCCCGCAGCGCTTTGACGCCGACACCGTCGGCGTGTTCACCAACAACCTGCTGCGCATCTTGCGTCGCCTGGTCGGCAGCCCGGCGAGCACGGCGCTTAGGACGCTGATCGAAGCCGAGGCGGCCGAAACCCAGGCCGCACCGATTGTTGCCGCAGATTTTGATTTCTGAAAAATCACAGGACATCAACCCCATGCAAGCCACTACCCAGAATGATTCGGCGGTCAAAGAACGCGCACTGAAAAGCGCGGCCTATCTGAAGGCCGTGTTGGGCCCGAGCTGGATGCCCGCGGCCTTTGCCGGCATGCCCGGCTATGCGCCGGACAACGGCATCTCCACGCAGGTCTTGTCCGGCGACGTCGCCGCATCGCTGCAGGCGATCTCCAAGGGTGACTGGATCAATATCGCCGCCGTCATGTCGGTTGCGACGCAGTTGCTGCTACACAGTCACGTCGCCTCCGACACCCCGCTCAGCACCGGGATTTCGGTGCCGGTCGGCGGCCAGCCGCCGCGTTGCCTGCTGCTGCTGAACGAAGCCCCCGCCGCCGAGCAGAAACTGTCCGAGCTGATCAAAAGCCACCGGCAGATCATTCTGGACGCGCTGGCGTACGACTTTGGCTCGTTCAACGACATTCGCCGCCACGTCACGCTGGATCGCGGCGCACAGCTCACCGGGCTGCACCTGGCCGTCGGCCACGACGCGGCGGAACTGGCCCAGCCGGGCGTGGTGCAATTGCAGCTCGAAACACTGACCGCCGGCGCCGCGCTGGTGTTCCGTGCCAATGGCGCGCCCTTCCCGGCCGTCTATCGCGAAGCGATTCTCGACAATCTGCAACACATCCTGGCGCAACTTTGCGCCGCACCGACGGCCGAAGCGCAGCGAATCGACCTCACCAGCCCGCGCAATGCCGAGCACGCGCTGACGCTGGCACAAGGCCCCGAGTGCGCGTTCACCGAAACGCGCCGGCTGGAACAGGTTCTGGAACAACGCGCGCTCGATCACGCCGACAAGACCGCCGCGACCGATCAGCACGGCAGCGTCAGCTACGCCGAACTGAACCGCCAGGCCAATGGCGTGGCGCAGACGCTGATCGAGCTGGGCGTGCAACCGGGCCAGGTCGTCGCGGTGATGGTGCCGCGCGGCATCGACATGCTCGCGGCGATTTACGGCGTACTCAAAGCCGGCGCCGCCTATGTGCCCATCGACCCCAACTATCCGGAAAACCGCCGCAGCTACATCCTGCAAGACAGCGGTGCCTTCGTGCTGCTGCAACAAGGCGGTGCGGCGGCGACCGGCGACACGACGATCCGTTGCATCGATGTCGCCGATTGCCTGGCGGCGGGCAGCGACGCCAACCCGGTACTCGACAAGCACGCCGACGACATCGCTTACCTGATCTACACCTCGGGTTCCACCGGCAACCCCAAGGGCGTGATGATCGAGCACCGCTCGGCGTTCAACCGCATCGAGTGGATGCAGAACCGGTTCGGCCTGCGCAGTGACGACGTCATCCTGCAAAAGACGCCGGTGTCGTTCGACGTTTCGGTGTGGGAGCTGTTCTGGTGGCCGTTTGCCGCCGCCTCGGTGGTGTTGCTGGCGCCGGGTGCCGAAAAGGAGCCGGCGCAAATCCTCGCCACGGTGCAGCAGCACCGCGTCACGCACATGCACTTTGTGCCGACGATGCTCGATGCCTTCCTCAATGACCTCGAACTCACCCCGCAGGCGATCGGCGACGCGGCGCTGCGCATCGTGTTCACCAGTGGCGAAGCGCTGACGATGCATCAGTCCAACCGCTTCTTCGCGCTGATCGGCCAGCCGCAAGGCAGCCGCCTGGTCAATCTGTACGGCCCGACCGAAGCCACCGTCGACGTGACCTGGTACGAGTGCGTGGCCGACGATCCCAAGGCCTCGGTGCCGATCGGCCGGCCGATTCAGAATACCCAGATCTATGTCGTCGACAAGCACGGCAAGCCGACCGCCATCGGCGTACCGGGCGAGCTGTGCATCGGCGGGGTCAATCTGGCGCGCGGCTACCTGAACCGCGCAGAACTGACCGCCGAGAAGTTCTGCCAGCTGGCGCTGCCGACGCCGCGCCGCGTCTATCGCAGCGGCGATCTGGTGCGCTGGCTGGCCGACGGCCAGATCGAGTATCTGGGCCGGATCGACCATCAGGTCAAGATCCGCGGTTACCGCATCGAGCTGGGCGAAATCGAAAGCGCGATGCTGCGCTGCCCGGGCATCACCGATATCCGCGTGATTCCGCGCAGCCGCGAAGACGGCAGCCGCTATCTGGCGGCGTACGCGGTGACCAACGCCGGCTACAGCGAAGCCGCGGTGCGGCAGCAGCTGTTGAGCAATCTGCCGGAATTCATGGTCCCGCCGTTCATCGTCGAGGTCGCATCGTTCCCGCTCACCCCCAACGGCAAGCTCGATCGCGGCCTGCTGCCCGACCCGTACACGCGGATGGCGAGCAGCCGCAAGACGCCGCCGAGCAACGCGCTGGAACAGACGCTGGCCGATATCTGGTCCGAGGTACTGGGCGTCAAGGACCCCGGCATTCACGACAATTTCTTCAGTCTGGGCGGCGACTCGATCAGCTTCCTTGCCATCATCAGCCATGCGCGCAAGGCCGGGCTGGAAATCAGCTTCCAGCAATTGTTCCAGTACCCGACCATCAGCCAGCTCGCGCCGTTCGTGCGTCAGGCGGTGAACGTCGCCGAAGTCGAATACCGGCCGTTTTCGCTGCTGTCGGCCACCGACCGCGCGGCCCTGCCGGCCGGACTGGAGGATGCGTATCCGATGACGGCGCTGCAAGCGGGGCTGATTTTCCAGAGCGAACTGCTGCGTGGCGCCTCGTGGTATCACGATATCCAGAGCTACAACCTGCAGGGCAGCTTCAACCGCGCAGCGTTTGCCCAGGCAATGCAATGGATCGTCGACGAACACCCGATTCTGCGCACCAGCTATCAGCTGAGCCAGCATTCTGAATTCGTCCAGTACATCCACCAATCCGCCGAATTGCCGCTGTTCATCGAAGACTGGCGCGGGCTCGACGAAGCCGGCCAGGCCGAGCAACTCGAGACCTTCTTCGAGCACGAAAGCCACTACCGCTTCAACTGGTCCGAGCCGGGTCTGATCCGAGTGCACATCCATATCCTCTCGGACGAGCGCTTCCGCTACTCGCTGAGCTTCCACGACTCGGCGCTGGATGGCTGGAGCATCAACCGCCTGCATACGCGCCTGCTCAGCTACTACCATATGGCGCGCCGCGGTGAAACGCCGCAGCAGCCGCTGCGTGACGACTTCCTGCGCAAATACCTGGTGCTCGAGCGCGCGACCCAGCAAGATCCGGCGGCGCGCAGCTACTGGCAAAACGAGCTGGCCGGCTTCGAAGCGATGCCGGTGCCGCGCCCGCTGCGGGAAACACGGCCGACGCCGGTCATCGATTACTTTGATGTGGAGATCGACACCGGCCTGTCGCAGGCGATCCGCGCGCTCGCCAGCGCGCTGGCGGTACCGGTGAAAACCGTCCTGCTCGCCAGCCATCTGCACGTGCTCGGGGTGATCTGCAACCGCCGAAGAGTGATTACCGGTTACGAGCACAGCGGCCGGCCGGAAGAGCTGAACGCCGAACAGGGCGTGGGCTTGTTCCTGAACAGCGTGCCCTACCAGCTCGAGCTTGCCGAGCAGGAAAACTGGCGCGGGCTGATCGGCCGCGTGCACGCGCACGAAGCGGCGTTCCTGCCGCATCGCCGCTTCCCGCTCGCGGAAATGAAGGCCGCGCTTGGCACTACCGAGCTGATGTTCGAAACGGTGTTCAACTTCACCCACTTCCATATGCTGAAGGAGCTCAAGGCGCTGCCGGGCATGGATGAACTCACCGTCAAGGTCCGCGCTGAAACCGAGTTCCCGCTGCGTGCCGAGTTTGGCCAGGACGCGTATACCGACGAGGTGCGCCTGAGCCTGCACTACTACAGCAATGAATTCGAGGTCGAGCAGATCGCCCGCTTTGCCGGCTACTACAAGGCCGCGCTGCGCCAGTTGGCCAGCAACCCGGACGCGATCTACCTCGACCACGGCCTGCTGGATACGGCCGAACTGGCACGGCTGGCCGCGCTGGGCCGTGGCCCGGTGCACGCGCAGCCCGAGACCACCGCCATCGACCAGATCCGGTCGCAGATCCGGCAACGGCCGGACGCCATCGCGCTGCAGGACGACACCGGCCAGCTGAGCTTTGCCGCGCTGGCCGAGCACGCCGACGCCCTGGGTGCCTTGCTGCCGGCCGGCCAGCAGCAGGTGGTCGGCGTCGCCTTGCCACGCTCGGCGGCCTGGTCGGCGGCGATCTACGCGATCATGGCCAAGGGCGATATCTATCTGCCGCTGGATCCGGACATGCCCGATGCCCGCCTGCAGGAGCTGATTTCCCAGGCCGGCGTGCGTGCCGTCGTCTGCGCGCCGGCGCAGCAACAACGGCTGGCGGCCATGAGCGACGGGCTCAGCCTGGTCAGCCTGGCGCTCGGCGCTGCCACCCACGCACCGGCAGCGGCACTCGCCCGCCCGCAGCCACAGGACCTCGCGTATCTGATGTTCACCTCCGGCTCCACCGGCACGCCCAAGGGCGCACAGCTGGAACACGCCGGGATGCTGAACCACATGCAGGCCAAGATCGACGACCTGCAACTCGACGCCGGCGACGTGATCGCCCAGACCGCGCCGGTCACCTTCGATGTTTCGGTCTGGCAGGCCCTCACCGGCCTCTTGGTCGGCGCGCGCACGGTGGTCTACGACAAGGCAATCCAGCTCGATCTGCCCCACTTTATCGCCCAACTGGAGACCGACGGCGTCACCGTGCTCGAAGTGGTGCCCTCGTGGTTTGCCGTGCTGCTCGACTACCTCGAGAGCACGCCGGACGCGCCGCGCTTCACCCGCTTGCGCGCACTGGTCCTGACCGGTGAAGCACTGAAGCAGGAACTGGTGAACCGCTGGTTCGCGCTGCAGCCGGACATCGCCCTGACCAACGCCTACGGCCCGACCGAAGCGTCGGACGACATCACCCACTGCATCCTCCGCGGGCCGGTGGACACCCATATCGTGCCGGTCGGCCGGCCGGTGCGAAACCTGCAACTGCATGTGCTGAACGAGCAGGATCAGCCGGTACCGCTGGGGACACCGGGCGAGATCTGCGTCTCCGGCATCGGTGTCGGTCGCGGCTATATCAATGCCCCGGAAAAAACCGCCGCCGCGTTCGATTTCGACCACCCGCTGGCGCAATGGAGCAACGGACGCCTCTACCGCACCGGCGACCTGGGCTACTGGCTGCCCGACGGCAATCTGGCCTATCTGGGCCGCAAGGACGAGCAGGTCAAGGTGCGCGGCATGCGTATCGAACTCGGCGAAATCGAAAACGTGCTGCTGACGATGAACCCTGTGCGCGACGCCGCCGTGGTGTTCGACGGCAACGGCCTCACCGGCTTCATCTGCGGCAGCGACGATACCGACGCCGTGCAAGCCGGGCTGATGCGCAAGCTGCCGCTGCACATGGTGCCGGACCGCCTGTTGGCCATCGACGCGCTGCCGCTCAGCCGCGCCGGCAAGGTCGACAAGAAAGCCCTGCTGGAGATTGCCGCTCGTCAGAGCCACAACCTCACCGCCATCGCGCCACTGACGACGCCGCGCCAGCGCGACATCGCCCAACTTTGGGCCGAGGTGCTGAAAGCGGACGCCGGGCAAATCGGCAGCAACAGCAACTTCTTCAGCCTTGGCGGCAACTCGCTGCTGGCGATGCTGGCGGCGATGCGCTCCGGCGGCTGCTTCAGCATCGCGGACCTGTTCGAGCACCGCACGCTGGCCGATCTGGCCGCCTACAGCGAGCGCGCGGTCACCCAGCACGACGTGCTGCGGCCGCTCAAGACCGCCGAGAGCGATCTGGCGCTGGTGTGCTTCAGCTACGCGGCCGGCAACTCGATCAACTTCCAGCCGGTGGCCGAGCAATTGCGGTCCGACGTCAGCCTGTACGGCGTCGAACCGCCCGGCAACGACCCGAGTACCGGCGAAGCCTTCATCGGCGTGACCGAACTGGTCAGCCGTTGCGTGGCCGAGCTGCAGCAACGCGGCATCCGCCGGATCATTCCGTGGGGCCATTGCTCGGGCACCGGCGGTGCGGTCGAATTGGTACGCCAGGCCCAAGATGCCGGACTCGAAGTCGCTGGAGCGGTGGTCTCGGGAAAACTGCTGCGCGAAAACGATGTGCTGCAGGCGCAGATTCACCAGAACGAAACCATGAGCGATGCCGAAATCGTCTCGTGGCTGGTGGATGTCACCGGCTTCACCTTCGACCGGATCGGCGACACCAGTCTCACCCGCCATCTGGCCGGCGCCTTCCGCAACGACGCGATCGAAGCCAACCGCATGCTGATGCCGCTATGGCAAAAGCCGCAGCCGCTGATGTCGCAACCGTTGCTGTGCCTGATTGCGTCGAATGACCCGCTCACCAGCGATCACGCCAGCCTGGTACAGAACTGGCAACGCTTCAGCCCGCAATTGGTAACACGCGAGCTGGCGGAAGGCGGTCACTACTTCATCAAGAGCCATGCCGCCGCTGTCGCTGACCTGGTCCAGCGTGCCTTGCTGAACTGATGTAGCCGGGTGGGCCTGCACATGCAGGCCCACCGCAATCAGGTGGTTTTCAATCATGTCGCAAACCCAGCTTTACAGCATGGCCCGTAGCGCCGATGTATTGTCCGCAGTGCCGGATTTTCATCACTGGCTGACGCGCGCTGAACAACACCGCGCAGACGCGTTCTTGTCCGCCACCGCCCGCAGCGATTTTATTGCCGGCCACCTGCTGGCGCGGCTGGTGGCTGCGCACTTCACCCCCACCTCGGCCAGCGACCTGCGGCTGATACAACACTGCGCCTGCTGCGGTGGAGCGCATGGCCTGCCCAGGCTGGATGGCCATCCTGAACTGCACATCAGCATCAGCCATACCGAGGGCGTGGCAGCGGCAGTGGCCGGACTGCATCCGGTGGCGATCGATATCGAAACCCTTCGCGACAGCGAACGGCTGCTGGAAATCATGCCTGCGGCGCTGGCAACGGCAGAATTGGCGCGGATCCGGCATCTGCAGGCGATGGGCGTCTCGTCGTCGAGTACTGATTCCGACGCGGTGGAACGTGCGCTACTGCGCACATGGGTGCGGAAGGAAGCATTTGTGAAACTGGGGTTACTGACGCTGGACACGCTGCAGTCGCTCGATTTATCCGCGCTGGCGATCGAGCCCGATTGGGTGAACGGGCAAACCTGGAGCACCGAATACAACGCACGGCAGCTCACCGATTTTGTCGCACCGAAGCTTGGAGTGGCGGGCGCGGTGCTGGGTGACGACGTGACGGCCTGGATAGCGGTGTTGCCAACGCAGACAACATCAACAGTCGGCTGAAGCGATCCGACTCCCATAGGCGTTCCAGTCCAATTGCTCCTGCCGAGCCGCCAGACCGAGCAACCGCTCACCCCCGGCAGGAACAAATGCCTGCATGTGAACGATATGCTTGCCAGCAAACCGGAACCGCAATCCCGGTCAGCAGGAAACGGAATGCATTCTTTAGAGTGCGGCCTGCAGCGAACCCGCCTACACGACTGGAAACGACCTTGTCACTTCCTCACCCGGATGCAACAACGACAGACAGCCACGATACGCACAAGGTGCGGAAATGATCAGGCTATTCGTGCTCGACTACCTGTTGCCGATTCTGGTCAGCGCCGGCCTGAGCAGTTTTCTGCTGTTCATCCTGTTTGCCCGGCTGGTTTACGACCATCTGGCCACGCATTATCACGACATGCTGTCGCCGCGGCCGACCAACGGCCTGCATGACTCCGACGCCAATGGCGTGTTCATGTCCGATGTCTGGCAGGCAGGTCGCAGTGGCGAGTGGCGGCGAATCGATTCGACGTTCTGGCGGGGCTTTTTCCTGCTGACGATGACCACCGGCGGCATCATGCTGATCAGCCTGTTCGGGCTGGCGGCCATTTTCCTGTTTCCGCGCTGGTGGCGTTGACTGCACCCCCCGTTTCACGCCGAAAAAACACCGGAAAGCAAACCGCTCTCCGGTGTTTCTGACCGGCCGGACCGGCGATGCCCGGCGGCATCACTTGATCAGCGTTACCGGCACGCCCGCGCTGCTGGCAACGCTGTAGGCCACCGAACCGAACACGAAACGCTGCAACGCACCGCTACCGCGTGTCCCCATGATCACGCGGTGACAATCGGCGCGATTGGCCTGCTCGCGAATCACCGCGGCCGGCTTGCCGAATACCACTTTGCGGCTGAACGGGATGCCCGACGCAAGCAGCCTGTCCGCCGCGACGGCAATGGCAGCATCGCCCTGCTCCTGCAGCATCGCCTGCATCGGCTGGGTGTTGACGATACCCTCGACGAGCGACGGGTACAGCATGGGCTGCTGCACGTTGAGGAGCCGCACCGTCAGCGGCTTGCCGCTGGCCGCCAGCCTGATCGCGTAATCCACCGCGCGCAGCGCGTTGTCCGAACCATCGACCGGAATCAGAATGTTCAGCATGACAGGTTCTCCTTTGTGGCTCAGTTGACCAGGGTGACAGGCAGGTCGCTCAGGCTGACCACCTTGCCGGCCACCGACCCCAGCATGGCGCTGACCGCGGCGCCATAGCCGCGCGTCCCCATGTAGATCTGTGCCGCGCCGATGTCGTCGGCAACGCGGACGATGGTTTCCGCCACCGGCCCCGGCTCCGCCCGCACTTCGAAGCGGACACCTCGGTCCGCCAGCGTCCTGCAGGCATCCGCGAAGGCGCGGTCGGCTTCCGCCTTGTAGATGGCCAGCACGTCCTCGTCGCTCATGAAACTGCGCCCGCGAACGATGGGCACCTGCACGTTCAGCAGCACCAGACGGTCGATCGGCTGGTAATCGGCAAAATCGAGTGCGGCTTCGATCGCGTTCAGTGACGGACGCGAGCCGTCGACGGGCACCAGGATGGTAGTCATGATGATCTCCTGCGTTGGTGATTGAGTTCGTTCATGCTGCAGCCGCCTTGCGCTGCCAGCGGTTGACCAGGCACTTCTCCAGTTCGACCACGACAAACACGGCCAGACCGATCAGCGAGGCAATGCCCCAGTACGCCAGTGGCAATGGCTCGGTGCCGAAGACGCGGTTCATTGCCGGCACCTGGAAGATGGCCAGCTGCAGCAGCGCCAGCACGACGGTCGCCAGCCAGAGCCCGGCATTGCTGAACATGCTGGCGTTCAGCGAGAAGCGGTCCTGAATGCGGCAGTTGAACATGTAGACCCATTGCGCCATCACCAGCGTCTGCAGCAGTACCGAGCGGATGAACGCGTCGCCATGCCCCCGGCCGATCAGCCAGGCTTCGAGCCAGAACGCACTGCCGGCGATCAGCACCCCGACCAGCCCGATGCGCCACACGCCGTGCAGATCGAGAATGGATTTGCCCGGCGCCCGCGGCTTGCGCCGCATCATGCCGGCCTCGGCCGGCTCGAACGCCAGGCCGAAGGCCAGCGTTGTCGAGGTGGCCATGTTCATCCAGAGGATTTGCAGCGGCGTCAGCGGAATGGTCGTGCCGGCCAGCAGTGCAACGACCACCAGCAGGCCTTGCGCCAGATTGGTCGGCAGGATGAACAGGATGGTTTTCTTCAGGTTGTCGTAGACGCGGCGCCCTTCGGTCACCGCCCGCGCGATCGACGCGAAGTTGTCGTCGGCCAGCACCATGTCGGCGGCCTCCTTGGTGACCTCGGTGCCCTTGATGCCCATGGCGATGCCGACATCGGCCTGCTTCAGCGCCGGCGCGTCGTTGACACCGTCGCCGGTCATCCCGACCACCTCGCCCCGCGCCTGCAGCGCCCGCACCAGCCGCAGTTTGTGCTCGGGGCTCGTACGCGCAAAGATGTCGTGATCGGCCGCCACCCTGCCCAGTTCCTCGTCGCTCATGTGTTCGAGCCGGGCGCCGGTGACGGCATCCTGCCAGTCGCGCATGCCCAGCATTTTGCCGATCGCCATGGCGGTCTCCGGGTGGTCGCCGGTAATCATCTTCACCCTGATGCCGGCCTGCTGGCAGACGGCAATCGCCTCGATCGCCTCGGGGCGTGGCGGATCCATCATTGCGGCGATCCCCAGAAAAACGACTCCGTCCCCCAGATCGGCATGTTCGATGCGGCGAACGTCGACGTCGGCCGGTTTGTACGCCGCAGCCACCATGCGCAGGCCGAGCCTGGCATAACGCGCCATTTCGGCTTCCCAGAAGTCGCGACGGAACGGCCGTACCCCGCCCTCGCCCAGCTCGGACTCGGCCATCGCGAACAGTACGTCCGGTGCGCCGGTCACGAGGATGCGGTTTGCCCGGTCGATGCGATGCAACGTCGCCTGATACTTGTAGGCCGAATCGAACGGTATCTTGTCGATCAGCTCGGCGTCGTCGAAGCGCAGACCCGTTTTCGCAGCCAGCACCTGCAGCGCCCCGGCGGTCGGCGCACCGATGATCTGCCAGCGACCGTCGTCGCCTTGCCGCAGCTGCGCGTCGTTGCAAAGATGCACCGCCGCGATGAACTGCGTCATGGCCGGCAGACCGGACGGATCAAGCACTTCGCCACTGGCCTCTGCCGACAGCGCACCGACCGGTTCGTAACTCTCGCCTTCGACCAGATAGCCGCCGTCGGCAAGCAGTACCGCTTTGACGGTCATCTCGTTCATCGTCAGCGTGCCGGTCTTGTCCGAGCAGATCACCGTCATGGCGCCCAGCGTTTCCACCGTCGGCAACTTGCGGATGATGGCATTCTTCCGCGCCATGCTCTGCACGCCCATCGACAGGATGATCGAGATGATCGCCGGCAGTCCTTCGGGCACGGCCGCCACAGCCAGGCTGATCAGTGCAAGCAACAGCTCGCCGATCGGCAGGTCGTGCAAGACCACGCTGAACACGAACAGCAGCGCCATCACGACGAGAATCAGGTAAAGGATGCCCTTGCCCAGACGCTGCATCTGCAGCAGCAGGGGTGTCTGCTGCACCTCGACGGCGGCCAGCATGCCGTTGATGTGGCCCAGTTCGGTCTGCTCGCCGATGGCAATGACCACCCCGGTCGCCGTGCCGGCGCTGACCGTGGTGCCGGAATAGGCCAGATTGGTTCGATCGCCGATCATCACTTCGTCGGCAATCGCATCACGCTGCTTGGTCACGACGGTGGATTCGCCGGTCAGGATCGCTTCTTCGACACGCAGGTTGTGCACTTCGAGCAGGCGCAGGTCGGCCGGAATCCGGTCACCGGGACGCAGGGTCACGATATCGCCCGGCACCAGCTCCGCGGCGTCGATGTCCCGCTTCCCGCCACCGCGGACGACGTGCGCGCGGCTCGACAGCATGCCGCGGATTCCCTGCAGGGATTTTTCGGCACTGTTTTCCTGATAGAAACCGATCAGCGCGTTGATGACCACCACGCCGAGGATGACCACCGTATCGACCCAGTGGCCCATCACGCCGGTCAGTACGGCTGCGGCCAGCAGGATGTAGATCAGGACATCGTTGAAATGAGCGATGAACTTGAGCCAGGCCGGGCGGCCCGCCCGTTCCGGCAACTGATTCGGGCCGTAGCGCTCGCCACGCTCGAGTGCATCGGCCTCGTCCAGCCCGTGCTCGCCGCTTTGCAGCTGTTCCAGTACCGCGCCGGCATCCAGCCGATACCATGCGATCGCACTCCCCCCTCTTCGTTCCTTGTCGTGACCCGGCATACGCACGCCCTCCCTGGCTGCCGAAGCGCGGAGGACGCGGAACGAATTCGATTCGATTCAAAGGATGAAGAGCGACACCCGGGCAACGGAAAAATCAAACGGATGCCCAAGACTAATTGAAGCCCGCTATCGGCGAACTTGACCCAGCGCAAAGCGCGGATGCCGCCCTATGCCGAAAGCAACAATTACCAGGAATAAAGTTGTTTATTAAGATTAAGCACAGGGTCTCGAACAGGCGCCGTCAGCTCAGCGCGCACTGCGGCCGCTCCCACAACGCAACCGCACGACGCCGGCTGCCCTGCAAGTTGCACACCGCCGCTGCGGCGTGTTCACAGCAGTGCACCAGTGACGCTATGCTTCGGCAATGAAAATCCGACACCCGCTCAAGACAGCGGCGGCACTCGTCGCCACCTTCGTGACTACCACCACCCTCGCCGCATCGGTACCGGTTTCCGACGGCCCGGTCACGCAGGCCTTCGTCACCTGCCTGCGGGCAATTCCCGCCACCCTGGACCCGGCAAGTCGCGAGTACGCCAGCAAGGCCATCCCTTGCTACCGCACGGCCAAGAAGGAGGCGATCGCTTATGGTCGCCAGAACAAGCTGAGCGAGAAACAACTGGCCGAGTTCTGGCAGAAGGCCTCGGCCGACAACAACACGATGGAAGACGCCTGGACACTGGGCGACGACACCGTCGAGCCGGCGCAGTTCTTTGTGTCCTACGTCGAGCTGGCCGTTCAGGGCGAGAAGCCGGAGTAAGCGTCCGGCCGGCTCAGCGACGCGTGGCCGGCGCGCTGGGCGGAACGAGCTCGAAAGCGGGGCGCTTGGCCTCTTCCAGCCTGTGCCGCTCTGCGGCGACCAGCTGGTCGATCAGCCGTCCCACCGTGGTGCCCTGTTCGCGCGCGGCGGTCACCAGATAGCGCCGGGTCGATTCGTCGACCACGGCGTTGAGCTGGGCGGGAATCTGCGTATTGGCTACGTCCTTGCTCTGCAGGGCACGCTGGAGCTGATTGAACCGGCTGCGGCGCTTTCGCTCCGCGGCCGTCATGGCCTTGGGCCCGATCGAGGGGCGGCCACGTTTTTTGGTGACCGGGAGCCCCGGCAGTTCGGCGGTTTGGCGGTCGTCTGGGTGGCGCATGGCTGAATGAGTCGCTAGTCACAAAATGCCCGGCGTCATTGTAGTCGGGCGGACGCAGGAAAGAAAACGGCCTCATCGAGGCCGCTTCCGGAAGAACCTGTTACTGGCGCCGCCAGCTGGTTCCCTGCGGACCATCCTCGATCACGATGCCGGCCGAAGCCAGCTCGTCGCGGAGCCGGTCGGACTCGGCCCAGTTTTTCTCGGCCCGCGCCGTTTTGCGCGCAACGATCGCCGCTTCGATCCGGTCGGCCGTCCATTCGCCGGCGTCGCCGCCCTGCAGGAACAGCTGAGGATCGCGCTCCAGCAGGCCCAGTACGGCGGCCAGTGCCTTGAGCTCGCCCGACAATTGCGCCGACTGCTGCCGGTTGGCTTCGTGCGCCAGCTCGAACAGCACGGCCATAGCTTCGACGGTATTGAAGTCGTCGTCCATCGCCGCCTTGAAACGCGCAGCGTAGCCCTGTTGCCAGTCTAGGGTGACGGCGGCCGGCGGCACGCTCTTCAGTGCGGTGTACAGCCGCGTCAGCGCATTCCTGGCGTCATTCAGGTGCACGTCCGAGTAGTTGAGCGGACTGCGGTAGTGCGCGCGAAGGATGAAAAAGCGCACGACTTCGGCATCGAACTTCTGCAGCACTTCGCGGATGGTGAAGAAGTTGCCCAGACTCTTGGACATCTTCTCGTTGTCGACGCGAATGAAGCCGTTGTGCATCCAGTAGTTGACGTAAGCGTGGCCGCTGGCACCTTCGGACTGGGCGATTTCGTTTTCATGGTGCGGGAACTGCAGGTCGGCACCGCCACCGTGGATGTCGAAATGGCTGCCGAGATGATGGCAGCTCATCGCCGAGCATTCGATATGCCAGCCCGGGCGACCTTCGCCCCACGGCGACGCCCACTTGGCGTCCTGCGGCTCGTCCGCCTTGGCGGCCTTCCACAGCACGAAGTCGAGCGGATCCTGCTTGTTCACATCGACATCAACGCGCTCGCCGGCGCGCAGGTCTTCGAGGCTCTTGCCGGAAAGCTTGCCGTAGCCGTCGAACTTGCGCACCGCGTAGTAGACGTCGCCGTTCGGCGCCGGGTAGGCCAGACCGTTGTCGATCAGTTTGCCGATCAGCTGGTGCATCTCGCCGACGAACTCTGTGGCACGCGGCTCGTGGCTGGGTTTTTGCACGCCCAGAGCCGCGGCGTCCTCGTCCATGGCCGCGATGAAGCGTGCGGTCAGGGCGTTGATCGACTCACCGTTTTCCAAGGCCCGCTTGATGATCTTGTCGTCGATGTCGGTGATGTTGCGGACGTAGTTGACGTCGTAACCCGAAGCGCGCAACCAGCGCGCCACCATGTCGAACACCACCATCACCCGCGCATGCCCGAGGTGACAGTAGTCATACACCGTCATGCCGCAGACATACATGTCGACCTTGCCGGCATGAATGGGGGTGAAGACCTGCTTCTCGCGTGCGAGGGTGTTGTAGAGGCTGAGCATGGTGGCGACGTAAGGTGGAACGAACCGGTGATTCTAACAGACTGGGCCCGCGTCTCTAAGCGGGCAGGATTGTGCCGGACGCAAAAAGGGCGCCCGAAGGCGCCCTTTCCGGCGGCTGGCGTGCTTACTTCTTCAGCGCATCGGCCAGCGTCTTGCTCAGTTCGCCATCAGCGGTATCGTTCGACAACTCCCAGAACATCACCCCGCCCAGCTTGTTCTTCTTCACGAACTCGACCTTTTCCTGCAACGCTTGCGGGTCGTCGTAGTTCCAGACCTCGTTGCCGTTGAGCTTCCAGACGGCACGGGTCTTGTCGTCACGGAACACCTTGCCCGGCGCGGTCTTGATCTGCGCGTACGGCTTGCTGCCCTGCTCGACCGGCCCCTTGGCGGGACCACTGCTCGGCTGGTACATGCCGTTGTTGTCGGTGCTCTTGACCAGCCAGCCGTAACCGTAGAACGGCACACCCAGCACCAGTTTCTGCGACGGCACTTTTTCGAGGTAATCCTTGACCGTGTAATCGATCGCGAACTGGTCCTTCTTGCCGCCGTACAGGTTGGCGTGCGGCTGGCTCTGGTTGGCCCAGCCGTTGCTGAAGTCGTAGGTCATGATGTTGATGAAATCGAGCGACGGATGGATCTTGTCCAGTTCCATCATCGCCGACTTGTCGCTGGCCGCCGGGCTGGCGATCGTCAGCAACAGGCCGGGCTTGACCGCATCGAGCTGCTTGCGGAACTCGGCAAGCAGGGCCGTGTAGTTCCTGGTGTCTTCCTTGCGGACGACGTTGCCCTTTTCACCCTCGGCCGCCGGGTACTCCCAGTCGATGTCGATCCCGTCGAACACGCCGGCCGCGAGCCCGTTGACCAGCTTGCCCTGCTTGTCCGGCACATTGCCCTTGATGTAGGCGTCGACGCAGGACTTGACGAAGGCTTCGCGGTTTTGCGGCAGCGCCGCATCCGAGAAGTACTTCGACCAGCTCCAGCCCCCCAGGCTGATCACGACCCTGAGGTTCGGATTGGCCTTCTTCAGCTGCTTGAGCTGGTTCCAGTGTCCGAAGAGTCCCTTGTCACCCAGATCATCCTTGCCGTCGAGGGTGTGCGCCTTCGGCACCGGTTCCCAGTAGTCGTCCGCCGCTGCACCCACGCCCTTGGCTTCGACGCCGACGACGCACTTGTTGTCCTTGACGTTGCCGAAGGCGTAGTTGATGACCGTCAGACGCTTGGCTGCGCCCGAGGTCTCGATGTCCTTCACCCAGTAATTGCTGTTGTGTTTCGCCCAGGCCGGGAAGTAGCCGACCACTTGCGGCGTTTTCGGTGCGGGCGCGCCCGTCACGGCGACGGCTGCAGCCGGTTTGGCCGCAGCGGCACCGCCGCCATCACCCTTCTGTACCAGCTTGATGTTGTCGAAATAGATGTCCTTGCCTGCGCCGGCCGAGCTGGTCCATTGCTCGAGCGCCAGATGGAAGTCGAAGCGCCCCTTGAAGTCGAGGTCGTAGTGCTCCCACTTGCCGGTATCCTTGATCCGGTCCGGGAAGCCCGAGTTGGCCGTACCGGCCAGCCACTGGTCCCGCCCCGGGAACTCGGCGGTCACGCCGATGACGCCGCCGCAATTGCCCCCGCAGGTGCCAAGATAGTCGAACGAAAGGACGTACTTGCCTTCGGGAAACTGCTGCCTGGTGAAGATGTCGCCGCCGTATACCGGCTTGTCGAAACGCGCGACCTTGTTGCCGAGCTTGAGCGGATCGTCGATCAGCGTGACGTTCATCGGCACGGTGCCGTCGCCGCGCTGGCCGACCCACTTGGCCAGATCGCCCTCGAAGTTTTCCTCGAACACCACGCTGTCTGCGTGGGCAAACGCCGCTGCGAGCAAGAGCGGCAATACCAGACGTTTCATTTCGACCCCCACCTTTGGTTTTTGTGAATGCGTGTACGGCGGCTTGCGCCGCCGCGGATGGCGGAAACAGTGTAGCGTCGAAGGAGCCGACTACATATGATGCCGTATTGCGCTGACGCGCAAATGTCACAGACATCACGAACCGTCAGTTCGTGGCCGCCCGGCGAGCCTTTTCGGCGTCACGGCGCTCGCGAAAGAACGCGCGCAGCTGCGCTGCAGCTTCGTCGGCCAGCAGCCCACCGACGACCTCGGTCTGGTGGTTGAGGCGCCGATCCGGAAACGGGTTGATGACGCTGCCGGCAGCGCCGGTCTTGGGGTCGGTGGCGGCATAGACGATGCGCGCGAGCCGGGCATGCAGCATGGCGCCGGCGCACATCAGGCACGGCTCCAGCGTTACATAAAGCGTGGCGCCGGGCAGCCGGTAGTTGCCGAGCCGGCTTGCCGCATCGCGCAGCGCCAGCATTTCGGCGTGCGCACTCGGGTCGTGCAACGTGATCGGCTGGTTGCAGCCCCGGCCGACGATCTCGCCGTCGATCACGACGACGGCGCCAACCGGCACCTCACCCAAAGCATAGGCGCGCCCGGCTTCGGCCAGCGCCTCGCGCATGAAGCCGGCATCGGCATCGGTCCAGGCCGGTGCCGGAGAGTCGGCAACATCGTTCATGCGGACTGGACCAGTCCGAGCAGCTCGGCTGCATGGCGCCGCGTGGTTTCGGTGATTTCCACGCCGCCAAGCATGCGGGCGATTTCCTCGATGCGCTCGTCACTCGAGAGCGGGCGGACCGCACTGACGATGCCGGCCGGCGTACTGGCCTTGCTGACCTGCAGGTGCTGATGCCCGCAGGCAGCGACTTGCGGCAGGTGGGTAATGCACAGCACCTGGCGGTTGGCGCCCAGGTCGGCCAGAAGGCGGCCGACAATCTCGGCGACACGGCCGCCGATGCCGACGTCGACCTCGTCGAATACGAAGGTCGAAATGCCACCCTGCGTCGCCGCAATCACCTGCAGCGCCAGACTGATCCGCGACAACTCGCCGCCGGAGACGATTTTGGCCATTGCCCGTGCCGGCGCACCGCCGTGGCCGACGAGGAACTCGATGCTCTCCGCGCCATGCGCGGTGAGCTTGTCGAGCGGCGTCAGCGCGATTTCGAAACGGCTGTCGGCCAGGGCCAGTGGCCGCATTTCCCGGGTCACGGCCTCGGCCAGCTTCGGCGCGGCCCCCTTGCGTCTGGCGCTCAGTTTTGCCGCCAGGGCATGCGCCGATTTTTCCGCCCTGGCCACATCGGCTTCGAGCCGCGCCAGGCCGTCACGGCCGCCCAGGGTATCCAGCCGGTCCTGCCACTCGGCCAGCAAACCGGCCAGCTGCTCGGGCTCGCAACGGTATTTGCGTGCGGTACGCCAGATCGCGTCCATGCGGCTTTCGACGTCCGATAGCCGCTGCGGGTCAAGTTCAAGGCCGTCGGCATAACGGCGCAGCGTGTTCACGGCCTCGGTCAACTGCGCATCGGTCGACGCCAGCAACTCGCGCGCCTCGGTCAGCCCGTCGTCGTAGCCGGCCAGTTCGTCGACCCGGTGCTGCGCACCGCCGAGCCAGCCCTGACAGTTTTCGTCGCCATCGGCGAGTGCAAGCAAGGCCGCCTGCACGCCGTCGATCAGGCTGGCGGCATGGTGCAAGCGCTTGTGTTCCGACTGCAACGCAGCCCATTCGTCATCGCCCAGCGACAACGCGGCGACCTCGTCGATCTGCCATTGCAAACGCTCTCGCTCCGCCTCGAACGTTGCGGCGTTGCGGTGCGCCGCGTCGAGCTCGTCGGCCAGCCTGCGCCAGCCGCGCCATGCGTCGGCCAGCTCGACCGCCAGCGCTTCGGCGCCAGCATAGGCATCGAGCACCTGACGCTGCACCTCGGCACGCAGCAGCCGCTGATGGGCATGCTGGCCATGGATGTCGACGAGCAGTTCGCCCACTGCCTTGATCTGTGCCAGCGTTGCCGGACTGCCGTTGATGAAGGCGCGGTTCTTGCCGTGAATGTCGATGGTCCGCCGCAACACCAGTCGCGCAGGGTCGGCGTCGACCAGATCGGATTCGACCAGCCAGGCGCTGGCGGCCGGCACGTCGCCCAGCTCGAACTCGGCGGCCAGTTCGGCGCGCTCGCAGCCGTGCCGGATGATGCCGCTTTCGGCCCGGTCCCCCAGCAGCAGGCCGAGCGCGTCGAGCACGATCGACTTGCCGGCGCCGGTCTCACCGGTAAGCACGGTCAGGCCGGCGGCAAAATCGAGTGCGAGCTCGTCGACGATGACGAAGTTCTTGAGCCTGAGCGAAAGCAGCATGCGTTCGGGACGTCCTGGATCGTTCGGAGAAAAGGATTATTGCAGCTTGTGGCCCCAGTGCAGCTTGGCCCGGAGCATGTCGTAGTAGTTGTACCCGACCGGGTGCAGGATGCGCAGCGTGTTGCGGTAGCGGCGGATGCGCACACGGTCGTGCTCCTTGAGCTCGAAGTCCGACTGGTTGTCGAAGTACACCCGCGCGTCGTTGGCGCGGGTCAGCAGGAATTCGACTTCGGCGTCGTCGCTGACGACGATCGGCCGGTTCGACAGCGATTGTGGGCAGATCGGCACCAGCGTCACCGCCGGCAGGCTCGGGTGAAGGATCGGGCCGCCCGACGCCAGCGCATAGGCGGTCGAACCCGTCGGCGTACTGACGATCAGTCCGTCCGAGCGTTGGCTGTAGACGAACTGACGATCGATGATGATCTCGAACTCGATCATCGAGCCGGTCGAGCCGCGACTGAACACCACGTCGTTGAACGCCAGCGACGGGCCGAACTCCTCGTCGCCACGACAGATCGTCGTTTCGAGCAGGATGCGCTCCTCGGGCACGAAGGCGCCGGCAAGCATGTCGCCGATCACTTTCTCCATTTCACCGAGCGGCACGTCGGTCATGAATCCCAAACGCCCCTGGTTGACGCCGATCAGCGGGATCCGGTACGGCGCAACAAGGCGCGCAACACCGAGCATCGTGCCGTCGCCGCCCATCACGATCACCAGATCCGCCAGCCGGCCGATCATCTCGCGTGCAACGGTCGGATGATCGGCGATGCCGTGTTCGGCAGCGGCCTCTTCATCGATCAGCACGCTGGCGCCGCGAGCGGCCAGCATCGCGGCCAGCCGCGTCATCGGTTCGGCAATCGTCGGGGTGTTGCGGCGACCGACCAGCGCCACAGTCTTGAACAGGGTAGTCATGGCTTTTCCATCTGGGTGGCCGGATGCAGGACGTCGGCCACCACGCATGCCCGGAATTAAACCATAGCCATCCCGGGCACGCACACGGCAACGGCGTTAGAATCGGGACATGCTCAGCGAACGCGCCCAACACCTGCTTACCACGCTCGTCGAACGGTACATAGCCGACGGCCAACCGGTCGGTTCGAAGACGCTATCCCAGGCCAGCGGTCTGGTCGTCAGCCCGGCGACGATCCGCAACGTCATGGCCGAACTCGAAGACCTCGGCTTCATCGCCAGCCCGCACACCTCGGCCGGCCGGATTCCGACGGCACGCGGCTACCGTTTTTTCGTCGATTCGCTGATGGTGATGCAGTCGCTGGACCGACTCGAACGAAGCGCCACACCCGACGTCGGCGGACTGCCCAAGGGCAACGCACAGCGCTCGATCGCGGCCGCGTCGCAACTGGTGTCGCAGCTGACCCACTTTGCCGGTGTCGTCATGCTGCCCAAGCGACAGGAAGCCATCCTGACGCACATCGAATTCCTGCAGCTCGGCGACAACCGTGTGCTCCTGATCCTCGTCACCGCCGACGGTGACGTGCAGAACCGCATCCTGACAACGCAGACCGCCTACACCCCGGTCCAGCTGACCGAAGCGGCCAACTTCCTCAACGCCCATTGCGCCGGCAAGACCTTCGGTCATTTGCGCAATGTGGTCGAGGCCGAAGTGCACGCACTGAAGGGCGAGCTGGTCACGCTGATCAATGCCGCCGCACAGGACGTCATGAGCACGCCCGGCAACGAGGCCGTACTGATTTCCGGCGAGCGCAACCTGCTCGACAGCGACGATCTTGCATCCAACATGGGCCGGCTGCGCCAGCTGTTCGAGCTGTTCGACCGCAAAACGGCGTTGCTGCAACTGCTCGACGTCGGCAATCGCGCCGATGGCGTACAGATCTACATCGGCGGCGAATCCGGCCTCGAACCGCTGGGCGATTGTTCGGTCATTACCGCACCGTACCGCACCAACGGCGAGATCGTCGGCACGCTCGGCGTGATCGGCCCGACCCGGATGGCATACGAGCGCGTCATCCCGATCGTCAACGTCACCGCAAAACTGCTGTCCAGCGCCCTGTCACAGTAAACCCGAATCCCCTAGCCCGCCCCGGCTCCGCCGGTTGAGGACCCCATGCGCATCACCCTGCTCAGCACCCTGCTCTCCCTTGCACTGACGGCACCGGCCTTTGCCGACGAAGCCCTGATTGCCCGGCCGGACGTCAAGCAGTACCTCGACGAAGTCGCCGCCAGCGAAAACCTGCCGCGCGACAAGCTCGATACGCTGTTCACCAGCGTCCAGCTCAAGCCGAACATCCTCGCCATCCTCGACCGGCCGTCCACCAGCCGGCCGTGGTACCAGTTCCGCGGAAACTTCGTGAACCCCGCGCGGATCAAGGCAGGTGCGAAGTTCTGGCGCGCCAATGCAGACACGCTGGCGGCCGTATCGGCGCGCTACGGGGTGCCGGCCGAAGTGATCGTGGCCATTCTCGGCGCCGAAACCAACTACGGCAGCAATACCGGCAGCTTCCGCGTCATCGATGCGCTGTCGACCGTCGCCTTCGACTACCCGCGCCGTGCCGATTTCTTCAGGAAGGAACTGACGCAGTTCCTGTTGCTGGCGCGTGAAGAAGGCGAAGACCCGCTGTCGTTCAAGGGCTCGTATGCCGGGGCCATGGGCTGGCCGCAGTTCATGCCGTCGAGCTTCCGCCAGTACGCCGTCGACTGGAACGGCGACCATCATCGCGACATCTGGAACAACGCCGACGACGCGATCGCCAGCGTCGGCAACTACCTTGCCGCGCACGGCTGGGAAAAGGGTGGCCCGACAATGGACGTCGTCAACGTCGACAGCGACCAGATCGAGGCACTGCTGGCCGACAAGTTCAACCTGCACTACACCGTGGCCGAGATGATGGCCAAGGGCATCACGCCGCTCAATGAAGTCGATCCGCAGCGGCAGGCGGTGCTGTTCGCGCTCGACACCGAACCCGATTTCACCCGCTACTACCTCGGCTATACCAACTTCTACGTGATCACGCGTTACAACAAGAGCACGCTGTACGCGAGCGCGGTGCTCGAACTGGCCGAGGGCATCAGGTCCGCCTACCAGAGCGGCGACGATGCCGCGGTCACACCGAAGAAAGCAGCCCCGGCCAGGAGCGGTGGCAGCTGGGGCAAACCCAAGCACTAAACACGCACCCAAACAAAACGGCCCGTCACGGGCCGTTTTGTTTTGAAGCCGCACCCGGATGCCTAGATGCGGTACTGCGCGGTTTCCCGCTGCATGGTCGCAGCCAGTTCGCCGAGTTGCTTGGCCGAGCTGTTGGTCTGCTCCGCGATGGCACTGTTCTCTTCGGTCATCTGGGCAATCCGTTCGACCTGCTGGGCAATGTTCGAACTCGCCAGCGACTGCTCGCGCAGCGCCGCCGAGATGTCGTTGACCATCTGCACCGTCTGCTCGGCCTTGCTGCCGATCTGCCCGATCACGTCGCGCGCCGCATCGGCCTGTGCAACACCGGACTTGACCAGATTCACGGCCTGATTCATCCCCGCCACCGAACGCTGGGCGCGTTCGCCCACGGTTTCGATGATCTGCGAGATTTCGGCCGTCGAGTTTGCGGTCCGCTCGGCCAGCTTGCGCACTTCGTCGGCCACCACCGCGAAACCGCGGCCCTGCTCGCCGGCGCGTGCCGCCTCGATGGCCGCATTCAGCGCCAGCAGATTGGTCTGATCGGCCACGTCGCGAATCACGCCGATCACCGATGAAATCTGCTGGGTCTGCTGCTCAAGCTCGGACAGACGCGCTGCCGCTTCGCCCACGCCTTCGGCGATCTGGTTGATCTCGTCGACGGTACGACCGATGACGGTGCGCCCCTGTTGCACCAGCTGGCCCGATTCGCGCGCCAGATTGTGCGCCTCACCGGCGCGATCGGACACGTGACTGATGCTGACGGTCATCTGCTCGACCGACGACGCCATGCTCGCCGTCGCATCGCTCTGATAGTTGGCGCTCTTGGCCACCTGGCCCGAGGCATCGGACAACTCGCCCGCCGAGCCCGACACATCGCCCGCAGCACGCTGCAACTGCCCGAGGCTGCCTTGAACGCGGTCCATCAGCCGGTTGAATGCCGTGATCGCCTCGCCCACTTCGCCCTTGCCGTCGGTTTTGGCGCGCCGCTTGAAGTCGAGGTCCTGCTCGACACCACGAATCGCGTCGCGCATGCCGTTGAGCGGGTTCACGATGGCACGGTAGCTGATCAGCCCGAAGATGCCCGCACCAGCCAGACCGACCAGCAGGCAGAGGATCGACTGGAATACCGCGCTATTGAACGTTTCCGAAGCGAGTTTGACCTGTTTGCCGGACCACTCCTCGTTGTACTTGGCGTGGGCGTCGAGCGCGTCGGCGACCTGCTTCGACTCCTCATAGCTCTTGGTCAGCAGCGCGTTTGCCTCGTCACGCTGCGCCAGCCGCGACAGGTCCAGCGCCTTCTCCTGAATCTGCAGGTACTTCTGCATGGTCTCGCGATCGGCGGCCAGCAGCGCCACGTCGCGCTGGTCATTGACGTCGAGTACGTTTTTTTCGTAATCGCCGAACGCCCCGGTGATCTTTTCCTTGTAGCTGGCAATACGCTTTTCGAGTTCGCCCTGATCCTGGGTGCTCATCGAATTGAGGTGGCGAAACGTCGTCACGCGCATGCGCTGAAAGGAAACGTTTGCTTCGTTCAAATAGCGAAGACTCGGAATCACGTTCCGGTTGATTTCGTCGATATGGCCGTTAATCCGGTTCAACTGATAGATGCCCAGCCCGGAAATCAAGGCCAGCACTGCAGCGAAGGCGGCAATCAGCGCAATTAATCGTGTTTTCACTGTCATGGAATGCACTCGCAGAATTTAGCCGAAAAAAGAATTACGCAACATCCAGGCAAGTATTGTGTAATTATTTATCGCCAATGCCATTGCTAGTCGCATGATATTAGGAATCGGTGATGCAGGCAAAAAAAATGCCCTTGGGATACAAGGGCATTACACATTCCGGAATAGAACGATATTGAATCTTAATTCAACAAGCCGGAATTCCTACAGTCAATGCAAGCCCACCCAGGGATGTTTCCTTGTACTTGTTCTGCATGTCCATGCCGGTGCGGTACATGGTGTCGATCACCTGGTCGAGACTGATCTTGTGACGGCCATCCTCGATGATGGCCAGCTGTGCGCACTTGATCGCCTTCTCGGCCGCGACGCCATTGCGTTCGACGCAGGGAATCTGCACCAGACCACCGACCGGATCGCAGGTCAGACCAAGGTGGTGTTCCATGGCGATCTCGGCCGCATTCTCGACCTGCGCCAGATTGCCGCCGCTGACAGCGCAGTAACCTGCGGCCGCCATCGAGCACGCCACCCCGACCTCCCCCTGACAACCGACTTCGGCGCCGGAAATCGAGGCGTTCATTTTGTACAACATGCCGACCGCAGCTGCGGTGAGCAAAAAGTCGACGATGCCCTGATCGTTCGCCTGCGGGTGGAAGTTGCGGTAGTACTGCAGTACCGACGGAATGATGCCTGCGGCGCCGTTGGTCGGCGCGGTCACGATGCGGCCACCTGCCGCGTTCTCCTCCGAGACGGCAATCGCATACAGCATCGGCCAGAGCATCACGTCGGTCCGGCCTGCCAGCTGCAGCGAAACGATGCGGCGGAAAATCGCCGGTGCGCGACGTTTGACGCCGTAGCCGCCCGGCAGGTCCCCCTCGTGACGGCATCCGCTCTCGACACAACTCTTCATCACCGCGGCGATTTCCAGCAGTCCGGCGCGCACCGCCGCCTCGTCCTGCCAGGTCAGTTCGTTGGTCATGACGATCTGCGCAATCGTTTTGCCCTCCCGCTCGCAATGCGCCATCAGTTCCTGCGCATTGGCAAACGGGTACGGCGGCACGGCGCGCTCGCCCGCGGCCAGGCCGAACTCGGCATCGCTCACAATGAAGCCGCCACCGACCGAATAGTAGGTCTCGTCGGTGATGACCCTGCCTTCACCGTCCCGCGCCCGGCAGCGCATGCCGTTGGCGTGTTTGGGCAGGAATTCGTGCATGTGGAGCACGACATCGCGGCGACCGTGAAACGGCACGGGCTGCTCGCCACCGAGCAGCAGCGTCGCCCCGTCCTGCATCAGTGCCTGTGCGCGCGGCACGACCGTTGACGGGTCGACGGTTTTCGGGACCTTGCCCTCGAGACCGTTGAGGATCGCCTCGACAGTGCCGTGCCCCTTGCCGGTCAAGGCCAGCGAGCCGTACAGGTCGACCGTGACGTGCGCAATCCGTGCACGATCCGGGTGGGCCAGCAAGGCATCGGCGAAGCGCTTGGCCGCCACCATCGGGCCGACGGTATGCGAGCTGGAAGGCCCGATACCGATCTTGAACATATCGAAAACACTGAGCATGGATCGCTCCGCCCGGACGGGATCACCGTCCGGCTTGGGGACAAAAGCGGGTGGCGCGGGTGGCGTCACCCGGGACGGTCGGTCTCGTCAGAGGTAACTGCCGACGAAGTCGCCGGCAATGCCGACCAGCCCCATGACGAACACGAAACTGGCAAACGACGAGCGATAGATCATCAGTCGCGGCACGCGCTTCATCAGCATCACCGGCATCAGGTAGGCATAGATTGCGATGACCGGCGCCGACAGCGCGCCGATGATTTTCAGGATCGGCGGGTTGTAGACGGCAAGGAACCACAGGCCGACCATCATCAGCACGGTCACGACCAGATTGATGCGGCGTTTGTCGAGTTTCTCCTCGTCGGCCGGACGGCTCCAGGTCATCAGCCGGGTGATGATGCCGACCAGACCCTCGCGGGTACCGACGAAGTGGCCGAAATACGAGCTGGCAATCGCCAGGAAGGCGATCAGCGGAATCACGTACTTGAGGAAGGGCTGGTGCACCGCCAGCGACAGCACGGTCAGGATGTCGACGTTCTTCGCCTGCGCTTCGGCCAGCATGTCCGGTGTGGTCGTCAGCAGCATCGACAGCACGAAGAACATGACGAACACCAGCAGGATCAGCGAGGTCCACTTGATGATGCCGTCGGTGCGCCGGACGGCTTCCTCGACCGGATACTGCGCGCGGTACGACGCACCCAGCGTCGAGCACACCGGCGAGAAGTTCATCGCGAACACCAGTACCGGGAACAGCAGCAGCAGGTTCTTCATGATCTCGCCCCCGGTCGTCGGCGCAGTCACGACCGCACTGTTCCAGTACGGAATCATGTACAGCGACAGCACGGCCAGCAGGATGATGAGCGGAAAGGTGATGATCGACGTCACCCGCACCATGATCTTTTCGCCGGCGAGAATCACGCTGGTCAGGCCGACCAGCAGCAGGAAGGTCAAGACCGGGCGCGACACTTCACCGACCCCCATCTGGTTGGTCAGGAACGATGAAACGATATTGGTGATCCCGGTCGCGTAGCCGACGCAGATCGTGATGATCGACAGGAAGTACAGCACCGACACGGCAAAGCCGACATTGCGGCCGAGGTCGTGTTCGACGGCACCGACGATGTCGGTTGCCTTGCTGCACGACGCCACGACCCGGGTGATGCCGCGATGCGCGACATAGGTCACCGGAAAAATGATGGCGGTCAGGATCAGCGTCGGCCAGATGCCGCCGAGGCCGGCACGGATGGGCAGGAAAAGAATGCCGGCACCGACGGCGGTACCGAAGCAGGTCAGCACCCACTCCCAGTCTTTGCGATCGAGTTTCATACGACCCTCCTGAGGTCTGTCTTGTTATTGGCGCGTTCGAGGTACGAATGCGCCGGCGGCGACCTTTTTAAGGCCTGCAGGAGGATGTCGGTTGTGACTTAATTACGCAGCCCGGTCTTTCCCTTATGCGGTTTGCGTTAACTCAAAAGAAGAAAACGATATAAGACAAGCTGCTTGCCGCAGTCCGATCACAGACACAACCAACCGATCGGTTCATGCAACAGGCGACTCGTCATGCTGCTGAAGCGCCCACAAGCGGGCGTAGTGACCGTCGCGCGCAAGCAGTTCGGCGTGCCGCCCGCGCTCGACGATGCGGCCGCCTTCCATCACGGCGATTTCGTCGGCATCGGCAATCGTCGACAGCCGGTGGGCAATGATCAGCGTCGTCCGGTTGGTCGAGACCGCCTTGAGTTCGGCCTGGATGCCCTTTTCGGTTTTCGAGTCGAGCGCACTCGTTGCTTCGTCGAAAATCAGGATCGGCGGGTTCTTGAGAATGGTGCGCGCAATCGCCACACGCTGCTTCTCGCCGCCCGAAAGCTTGAGTCCGCGCTCGCCGACCATGGTGTCGAACCCCTCGGGCAGCTTTTCGATGAAGTCGTAGATGTGCGCCGCCCTCGCCGCTTCGATCACCTCTTCGCGGCTCGCACCGGTCCTGCCGTAGGCGATGTTGTAGTAGATCGTATCGTTGAACAGCACGGTGTCCTGCGGCACGATGCCGATGTGCGCACGCAGGCTTTCCTGCGTCATGTCGCGCAGATCGGTGCCATTGATCGTTATCTTGCCCTGCCAGACGTCATAGAAGCGGTACAGCAGCCGCGACAGCGTCGATTTGCCGGCGCCGCTGGCGCCGACCACCGCCAGCGTCCTGCCGGCCGGAATCTCGAAACCGACGTCGTGCAGGATCTGCCGGTTGCGCTCGTAGCCGAAATCGACCGACTCGAAGCGGATCACCGCGTTGCCGGTCTGCAGCGCAACCGCATCCGGCTTGTCGGCGATCTCGGTATTCTGCCGCAGCAGCGTGAACATCTTTTCCATGTCCGCCAGCGAATGCTTGATTTCGCGGTAGACGAAGCCGAGGAAGTTCAGCGGCGCGTACAGCTGCAGCAGGAAGGCGTTGACGAGCACCAGATCACCGAGCGTCATCCGCCCGTTGACGACGTCCCGTGCCGCCAGCCACACCAGTGCCGTCACCCCGACGGCGATGATCACGGCCTGCCCGGCATTCAACAGCGACAGCGAGACCTGGTTCTTGACCGATGCGCCCTCCCACTTCTCCAGGCTGCGGTCGTAACGCGCGGCCTCCCAGCGTTCGTTGTTGAAGTACTTGACCGTCTCGTAGTTCAGCAGCGCATCGATCGCGCGGGTATTGGCCTTCGAATCGAGGTCGTTCATCTGCCGGCGGAACGCCATGCGCCATTCGGTGACGCCGAGGGTGAAGCCGATGTAGATGACGATGGTGCCGAAGGTGATCGCGGCGAAGTACCAGTCGTACTTCTTCAGCAGGATGATCGCCACCAGCGCGATTTCGACCAGCGTCGGCAGGATGTTGAACAGCATGAAGTTGAGCAGGAAGGCGATGCCCTTGGTGCCGCGGTCGATGTCGCGACTCATCCCGCCCGTCTGCCTCTCCAGATGGAAGCGCAGGCTGAGTGCGCTCAGATGCTCGAACACCTGCAGCGCCACACGACGGATCGAGCCCTGCGTCACCTTGGCAAACACCGCGTCGCGCAATTCGCCGAATACCGACGAGCACATCCGCAGGGCGCCGTAGGCCAGTACCAGCGCAATCGGCATCACCACGATGCTCTTGCTGCCGTCGAGCGAATCGACGATGCCCTTGAGGACCAGCGGCACCGCGACGTTGGCAAACTTGGCGGCGATCAGCAGCCCGAGTGCCAGCACGACGCGGTTCTTGTAGCGCCAGAGATAGGGAAACAGGGTACGCAGCGTTTGCCAGTCGTTGCGCGGAGCGGATTCGGGAGCGGCCATGATGGTTCTTATCGACAGACGACAAGGTCAGATGCGGCCGGCACCGCGCAATTGCAAGTCCGCTACTCAGTGCAGGGTGCGGGGGATGGAGAGCACGAATTCGGGAATGTCGACGTGAAATTCCTCGCCGTCGACGGTACGCATCAGGTAGCTGCCCCGCATGGTGCCGACCGGCGTTTCCAGCGTTGTGCCACTCATGTATTCGAATGACTGACCGGGTTCGAGCACCGGCTGCTCGCCCACCACGCCCAGTCCGCGCACCTCCTGGATGCGGTCGCCCATGTCGCGAATGACCCAGTGGCGGGAAATCAGCTGTGCAACCACGTCACCATGGTTGGTGATACGGATGTGATAGGAGAAGACGAAACGCCCCTCCTCCTCGTCCGACTGCTCGGCAACGAAACTGGCGCGAGGCACCACATCGATCCTGAACTTGGGATTATCGCCCATGCACGTTTCCCCATTGATGGAGGACAATCTTAACAGGCTGTCCTGGTCGTGGCAGGGTCAGCAAACGGTACAATCTAGCCATTCGTCCTGGAGTTCGCCCATGAGCCAGTTCCGCATTGCCCCGAGCATCCTGTCCGCCGACTTCGCCCGCCTCGGCGAAGAGATCAGCAACGTCATCGCAGCGGGTGCCGGCCTGATCCATTTCGACGTGATGGACAACCACTACGTTCCCAACCTGACGATCGGGCCGCTGGTTTGCGAAGCCATCAAGCCGTATGCCACGGTGCCGATCGACGTGCACCTGATGGTCAAACCGGTCGACCGGATCATCCCCGACTTCGCCAAGGCCGGCGCCAACATCATCACCTTCCACCCGGAAGCATCGGACCACATCGACCGATCGCTGTCGCTGATTCGCGACCACGGCTGTCAGGCCGGGCTGGTGTTCAATCCGGCCACGTCGCTCGACCATCTCGACTACGTGCTCGACAAGGTCGACATGGTGCTGCTGATGTCGGTGAACCCGGGCTTCGGCGGCCAGTTCTTCATTCCCGCGATGCTCGACAAGGCCCGGGCCGCACGCGCCAAGCTCGACGCCTACAAGGAAAAAACCGGCCGTCACATCCATCTCGAGATCGATGGCGGCGTGAAGGTCGACAACATCGGTGCGATCGCCGCGGCGGGCGTCGATACCTTTGTCGCCGGCTCGGCCGTCTTCGGCCATCCGGACTACAAGGCGGTGATCGATGCGATGCACGCCGAAATTGCCAAGGCACTCGCATGACGATCCGCGCACTCGCCTTTGACCTCGACGGCACACTTGTCGATTCGATCGCCGACCTTGCCCGCGCCGCGAACGCAGCGCGGGCGGACCTCGGCCTGCCGCCGCTGGCGGAAGGCACGGTAGAGAGCTACGTTGGCGACGGGGCGCAAAGCCTGGTTGCCCGGACGCTTGCCGACGATCACGACGCGACCTGGCGCAACGCACCCGAGCAGCAGGAAGCCATGCAGCGCTTCGACCTTCATTACAAGGCCGGGCTGACGATTGCAACGCGCTTCTACCCGCAAGTGCAGGAAACGCTGCATGCACTGCACGAGCTCGGACTGCCGCTGGCCATCGTCACCAACAAGCCTGAACGCTATACGTTGCCGCTGCTGCGCGAGCTGGGGGTTTCGGAACGGTTCGAGCTCGTCGTCGGTGGCGACACCTTGCCCGAACGCAAGCCGTCGGCCCTGCCCCTGCAGCACGTTCTCGAACGGCTCGGGGTTGCCAGCGACGAGCTGCTGATGGTCGGCGACTCGAAGAACGACATCCTCGCCGCCCGCGCGGCCGGCTGCCCGGTAGTGGCGGTCGAGTACGGCTACGGCAGTGATGTCCGGTCGCTCGGCGCCGATCACGTGATCGGCCGGTTTTCGGAGTTGCTCGAATTCGTCGAAGCCTGATTCGCGACTTCGCAACAAAAAAACGGGCCAAAGGCCCGTTTTTCATTTCCGCCGGTAGGTCACGAAGGCGAAATCGATGCCCTTGGCGCTCTGACGGGTTTCGCGCACCACCTCCTGCCATTCACCATCGCCCAGCACCGGGAAGGTCGCATCACCAGCTGGGGACAGCGCAACCTCGGTCAGATAGAGGACGTCGGCCAGCGGCAGCGCCTGGCGATAGATCTCGCCACCACCGATGACGAAGACCCTGTCGTTGCCGGCATAGGCTGCCAGTGCTGCCTGGATGCTGGAAAACGCCTCGGCGCCGTCGGCCTGCCAGCCGGCATTGCGCGTGACCACCAGATGCCGGCGACCGGGCAGCAGCCCGGGTAGCGATTCGAAGGTCTTGCGCCCCATCAGCATGGGCGCCCCCATGGTCAGTGCCTTGAAGTGTTTGAGGTCTTCCGGCAGGTGCCAGGGCAGTTTGTTGTCGATGCCGATGACGCGGTTCTGTGCCAGCGCGGCGATGATCGCAAGCTCCATCAGACTGCCACCGGTGCCTTGATCGCCGGGTGGGACTGGTAGTTTTCGAGCACGAAGTCCTCGTATTCGAACGCAAAGATGTCCTTCCGGTCCGGATTCAGCTTCATCGTCGGCAACGGCAAGGGTTCGCGGCCGAGCTGGGTCTGCACCTGCTCGAGATGGTTCAGGTAGATATGACAGTCGCCACCGGTCCAGACGAAGTCACCCGGCTCGAGGTCGCAAGCCTGCGCCATCATCATCACCAGCAGCGAGTACGAGGCAATATTGAACGGCACACCGAGGAAGAGGTCGGCACTGCGCTGGTACAGCTGGCACGAGAGCTTGCCGTCGGCGACATAGAACTGGAAAAACGCGTGGCACGGCGGCAGCGCCATGTTCTCGATCTCGCCGACATTCCATGCTGAAACGATGATGCGACGCGAATCCGGATTGGTCTTCAGTGTTTTGACCACCTCCGCAATCTGGTCGATGTGCCGGCCATCTGCCGTCGGCCAGCTGCGCCACTGGTAGCCGTAGATCGGCCCGAGTTCGCCGTCGTCACGCGCCCACTCGTTCCAGATCGACACGCCACGCTCTTTCAGCCAGTTGTTGTTGGTTTCACCGCGGAGGAACCACAACAGCTCGTAGATGATCGACTTCAGATGGGCTTTCTTGGTCGTCACCAGCGGAAACCCCTGCGAGAGGTCGAAACGCATCTGGTGGCCGAAGACCGACAGCGTGCCGGTACCGGTCCGGTCATCCTTGCGCGTGCCGTGATCGACGACATGCTGCAGCAGGTCGAGGTATTGCCTCATGTTCTTGCTCCGTCCGGGTGCCATGCACGCCGGTTAAATCGCGTCAGATGCCGATTTTACCGTCCGGATCGAGCAACGTCTCGGTCGATTTGCCACCCCGGTGGTGCAATCCATCGGTATCAGGCTGGGGCAGCGAGACGGTGAACGTCGTGCCATGCCCGAGCAGACTGTCGCAACGGACGCCGCCCCCCATTTCCTCGGCCAGCCGCTTGACGATCGACAAGCCGAGTCCGGTCGTGTGTTCGCCACCGGTCGGCACGGCCGACAGCCGCCCGAACTTGCGGAACAGCTTGTCCATTTCGTGCGGCGCAATCCCCGGCCCCCGGTCGTGCACGCCGATCTCGACCATGCCCAGCGACAGGGCCGCTGCAATCTCGATCCGGCTGCGATGGGGCGCGTACTTGGACGCATTCGAAATCAGGTTGTCGAGCACCTGCCAGAGCGCCTGGCGGTCTGCCTGCACGATCAGCCCGTGCGGCTGCCACTGGCAGTGCTGCTGCTTTTCTTCCAGCCGGCCTTCCCAGCTCGCCAGCAACTCCGCGAGCAGCTCATCCAGCGAAATCGGCTCCAGCGTCAGCCGGTACTGCCCGGACTCGAGCGTGTTGATGTCGAGCAGATTGCCGAGTATCCGCTGGATACGGTGGGCAAGCTGGCTGATCCCGGCCAGCCGGTCCCGCACCCGCTCCTTGGGCCAGACATCGAACTTGCTGCCGATCAGGCTGGCCATGCCGCCGATACTGGCTACCGGGTTCTTCAAGTCATGCGCCGCAATGGTCAGCAGTTCGTTCTTTTCCTCATTCAGACGAGAGAGCTCGGCGTTGGCCGATTCCAGCTGGGCATTGCGCAGCGCCAGCTCTTCGGTACGCGTCGCGACCTGGTCTTCCAGGTGCTGTCTGTGATGGGCAATCGTCATTGCCATCGTGTCGAAGTTGCGCGCCAGCTCGCCCAGCTCGTCGGTGCGGTCCGTATCGAGCGGATGCGTGTGCCGCCCCTGCGCCAGCGACTGGATCGCGGCCTTGAGCCGCCCCAGCGGACGCGCCACGTCAACCTTCAGCACCCAGGCCATCAGGCCCAGCTCGATCAGCAGCGCAATCAGCCCGAGCAGAAGCACCATGCTGGCCGCCAGCGCGGCCTTCTCCTGAAGCAAGCGCTTCGGGTAAACCGTGACGAACAACCAGTCCGCCCCGCGGATCTGTGCCATGCCCAGCCAGGACTTTCCGTCCGGGCTCTCGACAAAGAGCTGCTTCGGTGTCGCGCTGGTCACGGCGGCATACATATCGCGTAGCGCCGGATCGTCGGCATCGCGCAGATTGTAGTGCCCGCGCATCGCCTCGATCTGCGACATGCGGTCCGGATGGGCGATCAGCTCGCCCTGGCGCGTGACGATGAAATTGGTCGTCCCGGGAATGCCGACACTGTTGGTTCGGGCAATCAACTGGTCGAGCAGTACGTCCTGTCCCGCGCTGCCGATGTAGCGACCGAGGTAGTCGATCGGCGTCACGACCGACACCATCCACTGCATCGCCTGCTTGTCGAAATAGATGCCGGTCCAGAAGGTCTTGCGCTCCGGGTTGCGCGCCGGCGTCGCACCGACCTCGGTTTCCAGATCGAATTCGAAATCGGCAACCGAACCATTGCGGGCATAGTTCAGGTCCGGCAGGAACATCAGGCTGCCGTCCGACACGTTCAGATCGATGAAGGTATCGTAATAGCGGTTGCGGAATGCCGGCCCGTACTGCCCGAGCAGTTCGTAACCGAGCATGACCTGGCGCATGAACTCCGGTGTCAGCTCGACACGGGGCAGCAGCGCAACCGTCGCCCGGTATTCGAAGTCGTCGCGCTCGACCCGGACGCGCCACATGCCGTCCTTGTCCTGCTTCATCAGCGCATGGAAATCGGCGGACACATCCACGCCCTGCATTTGCGCGTAGCGGCGGATGAATTCGTTGCGCAACAGGGTGGTGTTGGTTTCGGCCTGGAGGAAGGGCTCGCTTTCGAGCTGGCTGCGCGCCTTGATGTACTTCTCGAGGTTGCCCAGCGCCTCTTCCTGCAGCCGTGTATAGCTGTAGTAGTAACTGACGGCCGAAATCGCCAGCGACACGACCGTGATCCGGAACGCCATGTTCCGGAGTACGCGCCTGAAAAGACTGCTGTTTGAGGTCCGCTTCATGCGCGCAGCATATCCAATTGGAAAGCCGCACGCAAAACAGAAATCAGCTCTGTATCAGCTTGGTCGCTCGGTTTCCAGCGCCTGATAGCGGACTTCGAGAATCTCGATTTCCTCGATCCCGCCCGGCAACCGCAGCGGCACGGAATCGCCTTCGCGTGCGCGCAACAATGCCCGTGCAACCGGCGCTGTCCAGCTGACGTAATGACGTTTCAGATCCGTCTCGTCGACACCGACGATCGAAACCGTTTCCTCGTTGCCGTCCTCGCGCAAATAGGTCACGGTCGCACCGAAAAACACCTGGTCGGTGGCCTCGCGCGCCTCGGGATCGACCACTTCGGCGTTTTCGAGCCGCTTGGTCAGAAAACGGATGCGCCGGTCGGTCTCGCGCAGCTTCTTCTTGCCGTAGATGTAGTCACCGTTCTCGGACCGATCACCGTTGCTCGCCGCCCAATTGATGACCTGGGTCAGCTCGGGACGATGTTTGGTGACCAGGTCGTGCAGCTCGGTCTTCATGCGGCGCCAGCCGCCCGGCGTCATGTAGTTCTTGCTGCCGGCCGGCACCTTCAGCTCGGCAGGCAGCTCGTCGTCGTCGCGATCGTCTTCCCTGGTGAACGCCTTGCTCATGCGACCGTCCGCTTATTCCTTGGCTTCACCGTTGAGCTTCAGACCCGCCCACTTCATCACGGCCAAGACCTCGGTTTCGGACAGCTCGTAGAACTGTCCACGCTTGAGGCGCCCCGGCAAGGTCAGTGCGCCGAAGCGGACGCGCATCAGTCGCGACACGGTCAGATCGAAGTGCTCGAACATCCGGCGGACCTCGCGATTGCGCCCTTCCTTGAGCACGACGCGATACCAGTGGTTCATCCCTTCGCCGCCTTGTGCCTCGATATGGGTGAACCTGGCCGGACCGTCATCGAGCTCGATGCCTTTGCGCAACTGCGCAATCTGATCGTCGGTCAGCTCGCCGAGCACCCGAACCGCGTATTCGCGCTCCATTTCGAAGCGCGGATGTGTCATCCGGTTGGCAAGATCACCCGAGGTCGTGAAGATCAGCAACCCGCTGGTGTTGAAGTCGAGACGACCGACGGCGACCCACTTGCTCGACGACAGGCGCGGCAGACGATCGAACACGGTGACGCGCCCTTGCGGGTCGTCACGGGTGACGAGTTCGCCTTCCTGCTTGTGGTACAGCACCACGCGAGCGAGGCGGTCCTGCCAGCGCATCGTCACCCGCTTGCCGTCAACCCGCACGTCGTCGCCCTGTTTCACCCGCGACCCGAGTTCGGCGATCTTGCCGTTGACGCTGACGCGACCGGCGGCAATCAGCTCTTCCATATCGCGGCGCGAGCCGACACCGCTGTACGCCAGTGCTTTTTGCAGGCGCTCCTCCCCGACCTGGGCCGAGGTCAGCCGTTTGGCGCGCAGCTGCTTCTGCACCGCGACCTCATGCTGCGATCCGGCGCGCTGCTTCATGCGCTTGGCCTTGGTCACGACATCCCGGCCGCCACGTGGTGCTTCAGCTTCGGCACTGCGACGCTCGGCACCGGCTGTTGCCGAACGCGCCTGACCGAACGCCTGCCCCGGCGTTACCCCCCGTGGCTTGCGGCCGCTGACGAACTCGTCGCCGGTGCGCGGCGCAGCATCCTTGTTGCGGCTTGCAAGCCCGGCACGCTGCTGGCCGGCCGCCTTCTGTTCGCGAATCGCCGGCTGAGGGCGACGGGCACGGGTGGTTTTCATGGTGATCTGTAATCCGGGAATAACAGGCGATTATATCGCGGACAGCCCAAGCCCATCACACTTGCGTCCAAAACAAACAGGGCCGCTTGCAAAGCGGCCCTGCGGCTTCAGGCGATCGTGGCTCAGGCCTCGGTAAAGAACGCAATGCTGCCAAGGCTGGTCAGCCCCAGATTGAAATGCTGGGATTTGAAACGCTCGGTGTCCCGCAGCTCGGCCTTGCGGAGGATCTCGAACAGCAGCTCAACCTCCTTGAACATTTTCAGGACGCGGGTATCGCCGTTGAGCCGTGTTTCGATGGACGCCTTGTCGGCATGCTCGCTGGCCACGACGATGTGCCCCGCCTCACCGCCGACGAACTGCACGGCCGGCGGAATCCGCACACCGATCGCGTCGAGGTGTGCGGTGATCTCGTCACCCAAGTTCTTCAGTTCGGAGGTCGCCTTGTTGCGGACATCGGTCAGACGGAACGTTTCCGCATTCGGATCGATTCCGAGAAACCGTGCGATGCCCTCATCGATATCCCACTGGTCGTTCTCTGCCTGCCCATTCTGTACGGCTTCCACGTTGTTGCTCCTCGTTGCGTTCGCTACTGGATATGTTTTTAGCTTAGTCGGGCGAACGATTCATTTTGGCCTGGTTGTGAATTTGAACTTTAGTTCGTCAATCAGAGCATTGCCTTGAGCTCGAACAAAAGCTGTAGTGCGGCGCGCGGGCTCAAGTCATCGGGATCGATCCCTGCGATTTTTTCGACGAGCGGATGATCTTCGGGTTCCGCCACCGGCTCAACCGGCACACTGAACAGGTCCCCTTGCTGCGCATGACCCGGACTGGACTGCTCAAGTTCCGCCAGCTTGCGCTTGGCCTGACGAATGACTTCGCGCGGCACGCCGGCGAGCTGTGCCACGGCCACGCCATAACTTTGCGACGCCGGCCCTTCCTGTACCGCATGCAGGAAGACGATGCGGTCCTTGTGCTCGACCGCATCAAGATGGACGTTGGCGACCATTGCGTAGTCCTGCGCCAGCCTTGTGAGCTCGAAGTAGTGCGTGGCAAACAGGGTATACGCGCGACTCTTCTCGATCAGTTGCCGGGCAATCGCCCACGCCAGCGCCAGCCCGTCGAAAGTCGACGTTCCGCGCCCCACTTCGTCCATCAGCACCAGACTGTGCTCGCTGGCGTTGTTGAGGATGTTCGCGGTTTCGGTCATTTCAACCATGAAGGTCGAGCGGCCGCCAGCCAGGTCGTCCGAAGCGCCGATCCGGGTGAAGATGCGGTCGACACGACCGATCACTGCGCTCGTTGCCGGGACGTAGCTGCCGACATGCGCCAGCAGCACGATCAGCGCCACCTGGCGCATGTAGGTCGATTTACCGCCCATGTTCGGTCCGGTGATCAGCAGCAGCTTGCGCATCGCGCCAAACGTCACCCCGTTCGGGATGAAGTCGTCGATCTGCGCTTCGACCACCGGATGACGACCGGCATCAATGTCGATGCGGACGTCGTCGACAAACTCGGGGGCCACATAGCCGCGGGTCTGTGCATGACCGGCGAGGCAGGCCAGCACATCCACCGTCGCAACGGCCTGCGCAGCGAGACGCAGGCTGGCCAGTTGCGGCTGCAGACTGTCGAGCAGCGCATCGAACAGCTGTTTCTCCAGCGCCAGCGCCCGGTCCTGCGCTGACAGCGCCTTTTCCTCGAACGCTTTCAGTTCCGGCGTGATGTAGCGCTCGGCGTTCTTCATCGTCTGCCGGCGCCGGTATTCCGGCGGCACCTTGTCGACGTTGGCATTGCCGATTTCGATGAAGAAACCGGCGACGCGGTTGTATTCGACCCGCAAGGTCGGAATGCCGGTCCGCTCGCGTTCGAGCAATTCCATTCTTTGCAGGTATTCGCCGCAGTTGGCCTGGATGCCGCGGAGCTCGTCGAGCTCGGCCGAATAGCCGTCGGCGATCACCCCGCCCTCCCGCAGCACCACGGACGGTTCCGGCTGGACCGCACCGGCAAGCAGGGCATGGATTTCGGCATCGGGCAGCAGTGCCTGCGACAGCCCGGCAAAGAACGCGGTCTGCGGCAATGCGTCGCGCAATGCCGGCAGCAAGGCAAGGCTGTCACGCAGACTGGACAAATCGCGCGGGCGGGCGCTGCGCAGTGCAATCCGCGCGGCAATCCGTTCGATGTCGGCAACGCCGCTCAGTGTTTCCTGCAAGGGTGCGCTGGCACCGGTGTCCAGCAGCGCACTGATCGCCGCCTGCCGCTCGAGAATCGCCGCGTGCTGACGCAAGGGGTGATGCAGCCAGTGCCGCAGCGTCCGCGACCCCATGCTGGTTGCACACTGGTCAAGCAGCGAGAACAGCGTCGGTGCCGCCTCGCCGCGTATGGTTTCGGTCAGTTCGAGATTGCGTCGTGTCGCCGGATCGAGCTCGATGTACTGACTGGCATGTTCGACGCGCAATCCGGCCAGCGCCGGCAGGACGCCGCCTTGTGTCGTCCGCACGTACTCGAGCAACGCACCGGCCCCTCCGATTGCCAGCATGTCGTCAGCCACGCCGAAACCGGCCAGATCGTGCGTTGCAAAGTGGCGCGTCAGCGCGCGAATCGCGCTGTCGCGATCGAACTGCCAAGGCGGCATTTGCCGTACCGGTACACCGAGCGTGTCGAACAGCGCCAGCCCGGTGTCGCTCGAGATAACGACTTCGGCCGGCCGCAGTCGCTCGAGTTCGGTCGGCAGGCGCTCGACGTCGGTATCCATCAGCGCGAAATCGCCGGATGCCAGCGACAACCAGGCCAGCCCCAGCCGGCCTTTCAGCGCGACAACCCCCAGTAGCCGGTTTTCCTGCTTGTCATCGAGCAGGGCCGCATCGGTCAGTGTTCCCGGCGTCACCACCCGCACGACCTTGCGTTCGAGCGGCCCCTTGGTCGTCGCCGGATCACCGAACTGCTCGCAGATCGCCACCGACTCGCCCAGTCTGACCAGCCTGGCCAGGTAACCCTCGCAGGCGTGATACGGAATCCCGGCCATCTTGATCGGCTGGCCGGCGCTCTGGCCACGGGTCGTCAGGGTAATGTCGAGCAGCTTCGACGCCTTGACCGCATCGTCGTAGAACAGCTCGTAAAAGTCGCCCATCCGGTAGAAAACCAGCTTGTCCGGATGGTCGGCCTTGAGCCGAAGGTACTGCGCCATCATCGGCGTATGATTCAACTCTTTGTTTTTAATGGCGCTTTTTTCCAACGTCTGATACCTGTCCGAAACTCGTGTGCTTTGGTCCGTGATTTTACCTTGAGGATGAACGTTCGCACGGCAGAAAGTCGCTGCAGCGGCAGGCAAGCTTGCGTATCGTTGAACGCATGCCGGACCGCCCGTGGACCGTGCACTCTTCGACGTTTGCCCGCCCCGCTTATGTGCGTCAACTTTCTGCCCACGCCACCGACCATCCTGCCTCAGCGTTTCGCCACCCCCGACCCGTTCGGTGAATGGCAGGACGAGGTCTGGCAGGACTATTCCGCCCCGATCATCATCCAGGGCGACGACGGTCAACGTCAGGCACTGCTGGCGAACTACGGCATGATTCCCAGACGCAAGATTCCGGCCGGCGCCGCGCATTTCAGCACCATGAACGCCAGGACGGAGACGGTCGACCGCAAACGCTCCTACCGGACAGCCTGGCTGAAGGGCTATCGCTGCCTGATTCCGATGACGGCATTCTTCGAGCCGTGCTACGAGAGCGGCCGGGCCGAGCGGATGCGGATCGGCATGGCCGACGGCGAACCGTTTGCCGTTGCCGGCATCTGGCGCCCCTGGAAGGAAGACAACGGCAGCCATTCGTTCAGCTTCTCGCAGCTGACGATCAACGCCGACCACCATCCGCTGATGAATCGGATGCACCGGCCCGGTGACGAGAAACGCTCGCTGGTCATCGTTCCGGCGTGCGACTACGACGAATGGCTGAACTGCGCCGACCCGGCCGAAGCCCGCCGCTACCTACGCGATTTTCCGGCCGAACGGATGCGGGCCACGGGCAATCCGCCCCGCCAGGCGTCGCTGCTCGGGTGAGAAACACCATCAAGCGATGCCCGGGCATCACGCTTTGCGGCAAAATGCGGCCCTCGCGCCACTAACGACCCCTCCCGCACGTCGACATGGACAGCCACAACCGCCGTCGCCTCAAGCAGCTCAAGAAGCAGTTGCAGGCCATTGCAACGCCGATCAAGGCACCGCCCCCGTCCGCCCCCGACGACCACACGCTGTTCATGCAAGCCGTGCGCGGCAGCACCCCGTTGCAACACGCTCCGCGCCACCCGCATCCTGCAGCACCACCCAGCCCGTGGCCGAAACAGCAACCGGCCGAGCTCGCCTCGGGCACCGAAGCAATGAGCGATTACTGGCCGTGGGACGAGCTGGCTGCGGGTGAAGAACTGCTCTACCTGCGCCCCGGTCAGAAGCTCGACACGCTCAAGAAGCTCCGTCGCGGTCACTGGCTGACCCAGGCCGAACTCGACCTGCACGGTTTTGACAGCGAGGCCGCCCGACAGCAGGTTGCCGAATTTCTGCATGCGGCACAGCAGACGCACCGGCGCTGCGTGCGCATCATCCACGGCAAGGGCTTGAGCTCGAAAAACGGCGAGCCGGTGCTGAAGCACAAACTGCGCAACTGGCTGGTCCAGCGCGATGAAGTGCTTGCCTTCAGTCAGGCGCGACCCGCCGACGGTGGCAGTGGCGCGGTACTGGTGCTGCTGAAAACACGGCGCCACCACTGAACTTCACGCTCGCTTAACTGGTGGCGCCTAGTGTTTTCGATTATGTTACGCCCCTGCCAGACCGTGACAGGCTCACGACAACTTAAATTCAATTCCAACCGGACCCGTGCATGACCGATTTCGCCAACAAGCGCTGGCCCAAATGGCTGATGCTCATTTCGTTTGCCGTACTGTGGTTCAGCACGCTGGGCTATCGCAAACTGATTTCCCCCGATGAAGGCCGCTACGCCGAAATCGGACGCGAAATGCTGACCAGTGGCGACTGGCTGACACCCCGGCTCAATGGCATCAAGTATTTCGAAAAGCCGATCCTGCAGTACTGGGCCACGGCGACCAACTTCAAGCTGTTCGGCGAAACCGAGTTTGCCGCGCGCCTCTGGCCGGGGCTGACCGGCTTCATCGCGGTGATTGCACTGTACTTCACCGCCAAGCGCCTGTTCCGCCGCAAACCCGACGCCGAAACGCGTGCAATCGGCGCGTCGGTGATTCTGGCCAGCAGCCTGTGGTGGATCGGCAACGGCCACTTCCTGACACTCGACATGGGCGTCTCCTGCTTTCTGTCCATTGCGCTGTTTGCTTTCGTCTGGGCGCAACAGGACGACGCGACGCCGACCGAAAACCGCAACGCCATGCTCGTGGCCTGGGGGGCGATTGCACTGGCGATCATGTCCAAAGGGCTGATCGGCCTCGTTTTCCCCGGCGGCACACTGGTCATTTACTCGCTATGGACCCGTGACTGGAAGCCGTGGGCGCGGATGCACTTCATCAAGGGCATTGCACTGCTGCTGCTGATTGCCGCGCCCTGGTTCGTAATGGTCTCGCGCGCCAACCCGGAGTTCGCACACTTCTTCTTCATTCACGAGCACTTCCAGCGCTTCGCCACCGACCAGGCCCGCCGCGAAGGCGCGTGGTACTACTTCGTACCGATCCTGATCGTCGGCCTGCTGCCGTGGACCGCCCTGCTGCCGCAAACGCTTCGTGCCGGCTGGCAGGCCAGCAACGCGCAGCGCTTCCAGCCACAGCGCTTCCTGCTGGTCTGGGCCGCGCTGATCTTCCTGTTCTTCTCGAAGTCGCAGTCGAAACTGCCGTCCTACATCCTGCCGATGTTCCCGGCACTTGCACTGCTGGCCGGATTCGTGCTGACCGACCTGCGCCGCCGCAGCTGGTTGTGGCTGAGCGGCACGATGCTGGCTCTCGGCGTCGTGCTGATGGCCGCGGTACCGGTCATTGCCGCCAAGGGCAGCGACAAGACCCCGCAGATCTACAACGCGGCGTTTTCCGAATGGGCCCTGGCGGGCGGCATCGTCATCACCGTACTCGCGGCAGTCGCGTTGTGGAGCGCCTTGCGCCGACGCTTCGACATTACGCTGATCGTACTGGCCGCGACCGGACTGGTCGGCGCACAGATTCCGATGCTGGGGCACAACGAATTTGCCGAAACCAATTCCAGCTACCATCTGATCGAGACGATCAAGCCGCAGCTGAAGCCCGGCAGCACGGTGTACATGTATCACTACTATGATCAGACGGTACCGTTCTACCTGAAGCGTCCGGTGCAGCTGGTCGAGTACGGCGACGAATTCACGCTCGGCCAGCAGCAGGAGCCGGACAAGAAAATGAGCAACGAAGTCTTCCTGCAGCACTGGCACAACGACCCGGCACCGGTAGCGATCACCAATCCGGACCGCTTCCGCGAACTGCAACAGCAGGGTCTGGCAATGCAGATCATCGCCAGCGATCCGCGCCGCATCGTCATCACCCGCCCCGCTTCGGCCTCGAACTGACCGAAACGAAACGACCGAGACCCACCATGGAATTCCTGCCTTTCACCCGCCCGAGCATCGATGAAGAAACGATCGCCGACGTCGCCAGCGTCCTGCGCTCCGGCTGGATCACCAGCGGCCCCAAGGTGGCCGCACTCGAGACGGCACTGTCGGACTATTTCGGCGGCCGGCCGGTTCGCGTCGTCACCTCCGCAACCGGGGCCATGGAAATCGCACTGCGACTGATCGACCTGAAACCGGGTGACGAAGTCATCACCACGGCCATGACCTGGGTGGCGACCAGCAACGTCATCATCAATGCGGGTGGCAAGCCGGTATTCGTCGACATCGATCCGGTCACGCGCAACATCGACCTGGAACTGATCGAAGCAGCCATCACGCCGCGTACCCGTGCCATCTTGCCGGTCGATCTGGCCGGACTGCCGGTCGACCGGGACCGCCTGTACGCCATCGCCGGAAAACACGGCCTGCGCGTCATCGAGGACGCGGCGCAGTCGCAGGGCGCAACCTGGAACGGCCGACGCGTCGGCAGCTTCGGCGACCTGTGCTCGGTGTCCTTCCACCCGAACAAGAACATGACGACGATCGAGGGCGGCGCACTGGTGATGAACACGCCAGAGGAAGCGCGTCTGTTCGAAAAGTGGCGCCTGCAGGGCGTCACCCGATTGCCCGACGGCACGATGGACGTCGACCTCCCCGGCGGCAAGTACAACCTCACCGATGTTGCTGCCGCGGTCGGCCTCGGCCAGCTGAAGCAGCTCGATGCATTCAACAAGCGGCGCGCCGAGCTGGCCGATCGCTACTTTGCCAAAATCGACCGCAAGCTTGGCTTGGGCCTGCCCGTCGAATCCGCCGACAGCAACTGGCACATGTTCCAGATCCTGCTGCCGCTCGACCGGATGAACATTTCGCGCGGCGAGTTCATTGCCCGGATGAAGGATGCGGGCGTCGGTGTCGGCGTGCATTATCCGGCGCTGCACCTGTTCACCTACTATCGCGCCCTCGGCTACACCGACGGCATGTATCCGCACACCGAGCGTGTCGGCGCGAGCACCATCAGCCTGCCGCTGTTCCCGGCAATGATCGAGTCGGACGTCGACCGGGTCTGCGATGCGCTCACCGCCGTACTGGCCCCGGCTCTGAAGGGCTGAGATGACTTCATCGCCGCTTAAGCCAGCCGATGCATCATGCGCTGCTACGACGCATGTCACCGATAGCGAGCTCATGACCGAACCGACCGTTTCCATCATCATCCCCGTTTACAACGAGGAAGACGGCCTTGCCGCACTGTTCGACCGCCTTTATCCGGCGCTCGACCAGCTCGGCAAGACGTACGAGGTCCTGTTCATCAACGACGGCAGCCGCGACCGCTCGCCGGCCCTGCTGGCCGAACAGTTCCACAAGCGTCCTGATGTCACCCGAGTGATCCTGTTCAACGGCAACTTCGGCCAGCATCGCGCCATCCTGGCCGGCTTCGAGCATGCCCGCGGCGAACAGATCGTCACGCTCGACGCCGACCTGCAGAATCCGCCCGAAGACATCAAGACGCTGCTCGATGAAATGGACAAGGGTCATGATTATGTCGGCTCGATCCGTCGCCAGCGCAACGACTCGGTCTGGCGTCACGTCGCCAGCCGGGCGATGAACCGGTTGCGGGAGAAACTCACCCGGATCAAGATGACCGACCAGGGCTGCATGCTGCGCGCCTACAGCCGCCGGATCATCGACACGATCAATCTGTGCAACGAGATGCACACCTTCATTCCGGCGCTGGCCTATTCGTTTGCCCAGAACCCGACCGAAGTCGTCGTCGGCCACGAGGAACGCTTCGCCGGTGAATCGAAGTACTCGATCTACAGCCTGATCCGGCTCAATTTCGACCTGATGACGGGCTTCTCGATCGTACCGCTGCAGATGTTCTCGATGCTCGGCATGGTGATTTCGACCCTGTCCGGCTTCCTGGTCCTCTACCTCGTCGGCCGCCGCTTCATTGTCGGTCCGGAAGAAGGCGGCCTGTTCACGCTGTTCGCGATCGCCTTTTTGCTGATCGGCATTGCACTGTTCGGTATCGGTCTCCTCGGCGAGTACATCGGCCGGATCTATCACGAGGTCCGTCAGCGGCCGCGCTACCTGATTGCCGGCATTCTTGAGAAACGGGCCGTCGAATGACACGCGCCGTCGTTTTTGCCTACCATAACGTCGGCGTCCGCAGCCTTCGGGTTCTGCTGGCGCAGGGCATCCGGATCGACCTCGTCGTCACGCATGAGGACAACCCGGACGAGAACATCTGGTTTGGCTCGGTGGCACAGGTATGTCGGGACTGCGACATACCCTACATCACCCCCGCCGACCCGAATGTGCCCGAGGTCGAAGCCCGCATCGCGGCGCTGGCGCCGGACTTCGTGTTTTCGTTCTACTACCGCCACATGCTCAAGGCGCCGATTCTCGCGGCACCAAGCCGCGGCGCATTCAACCTGCACGGCTCGCTGCTGCCGCAGTACCGTGGTCGTGTTCCGGTGAACTGGGCCATCATCCACGGTGAAACCGAAACCGGCGTCACGCTGCACGTGATGAACATCAAGCCGGACAATGGTGCGATCGTCGATCAGCTTGCCGTCCCCATCCTCCCCGACGACACGGCACACGACGTGTTCGAGAAGGTCGCGGTGGCCGGCGAACTGTGTCTGCACCGCGCGCTCCCCCGTCTGGTGGCCGGCACGGCGACGTTCACGCCGCAGGATCTGTCGCAAGGCGGCTACTTCGGCGGACGCAAGCTGGAGGACGGCCGGATCGACTGGCGTCAGTCCGCACAGCAACTGCATGATCTGGTGCGCGCCGTCACTCACCCCTATCCGGGCGCGTTCAGCGACACACCACGCGGGCGACTGACGCTGTGGCGAACCCGCCGTATCGACGCAGTACCATCCACATCCGACGGCGGCCGCGTCACACTCTGGGCTGCAGACGACAAGCTCTGGTTACGCTGTGCCGACGGCGGCTTGCTGCGTGTGCTCGACGCGACGCTGGACGGCAAACCCCTTAAGCCCGACGCGCTCAGCGCACCGCTCGAATTCGAATCCTGACTCAACACCTGCAGGCAGACACAACATGAAAAAAGTCCTCATCCTTGGCGTCAACGGCTTCATCGGCCACCACCTGACCAAGCGCATTCTCGAGACGACCGACTGGGAAGTCTTCGGCATGGACATGTACGCCGGCAAGGTCAGCGAGTTCCTCGAACACCCGCGCTTCCACTTCTTTGAAGGCGACATCACCATCAATCAGGAGTGGATCGAGTACCACGTCAAGAAGTGTGACGTCGTGCTGCCACTCGTGGCGATCGCCACCCCGGCAACCTATGTGCAAGCACCGCTGCGCGTGTTCGAACTCGACTTCGAGGCCAACCTGCCGATCATCAAGTGGTGCGTGAAGTACAAGAAGCGCGTGATCTTCCCGTCGACCTCGGAGGTCTACGGCATGTGCAAGGACGGCGAGTTCGACCCGGAAAACTCCGAACTGATCTACGGCCCGATCAACAAGCCGCGCTGGATCTACGCCTGCTCGAAGCAGCTGATGGACCGCGTCATCGCTGCCTACGGCCAGCAGGAAGGCCTCGACTACACGCTGTTCCGTCCGTTCAACTGGATCGGCGCGGGCCTCGATTCGATCCACACGCCGAAGGAAGGCTCGAGCCGCGTGATCACGCAGTTCCTCGGCCACATCGTTCGCGGCGAGACGATCAAGCTGGTCGACGGCGGCCATCAGAAACGCGCGTTCACCTATATCGATGACGGCATCGCCGCACTGATGAAGATCATCGACAACAAGGACGGCAAGGCCTCGGGCCAGATTTACAATATCGGCAACCCGGTCAACAACTACTCGGTCCGCGAGCTGGCGACGATGATGATCGACCTTGCCAAGCAGTATCCGGAATATGCCGACGGCGTTGCCAAGGTTCAGGTTGTCGAAACCACGTCGGGCGAGTACTACGGCAAGGGTTATCAGGACGTGCAGAACCGCGTTCCGAAGATCGACAACACCAGGACCGACCTCGAATGGGCACCGACGGTGAGCATGGCCGACGCGCTCAAGGGCATCTTCGATGCCTACAAGGACCAGGTGGCAGAAGCCCGCGGACTCGTCGACTGAGACTGGCCCACCCGCATGCAAAACCGGAAGCCTCGCTTCCGGTTTTTTAATGCCAGTACGCCGTCGGCGCCCCTTATAATTGAGGGCGCATTCCGCGCCCGATACCGATACCATGCCCGCCCCAACCAATCCGACCGACATCGCCCGCGAAACGCTCAGGCAACTGATGCTGCGCCGCATTCCACCGACGCCGGACCATTACGCGGAAATCTACGACGGCATCGCCGAAACGCCGGACGACGAGCGCGTGCCGCCGCTGATGCGCGAAATCGACCGGAGCCTGCACGCACTGCCGCGACAGGGGCAGGAGTTTCTGCGGCTGATCAAGCAGATGCGGCAGTCCGCCCGGCTGGGCGAGTGGCAGGATGTTCCGCCACTGGTCATCCGCGCGATCGAACTGCAGGGCGGTCAGGCCAAGCTGGCAATGCCATGGTCCGATCTGGTACGCGAACTGGTCCGGCTCTGGGACATGCGCAACCCGCTGTACACGCCGACCCGCAAGCAGGAAACGCTGGAGCGTGTCCTGATCCACTTCAGCAACGAATCCGACCTGCTGAACGAAAAACTGGCTGCCTTATTGCAGGCGTGGAGCGAAACCAGCGGCGAAACGAGCAGTGAAACCACCGGCATCGGTACATCGCCGGACATCGCCGATGCGCCCCCTTCGACGGCGCTCGACACCAGCGACACCGCCTGGCACGACTGGCGTGAAGCCGTCACCCAGGCGCTCGAGCTGGGCGTCATGCCGACGTTGCTGACGCATGATGCAGAACTGGCCGAGGAAGTCCGCCAGATCAGCAACGAGGCGCGCGCGCTGGGCAACGAGCACGACCTGCAGAAATGGCTTCCTCGCCTGAAAAAACTCTGGCTCAAGATCGAACTGCAAGGCCAGCAGGAGCGACGACTGTCCGACGGACTACTCAGTTTGCTGCGCCTGCTCACCGACAATATGGGCGAGCTGCTGGTCGACGACAGCTGGCTGCAGGGCCAGGTTGCCGTGGTGCAGGAAATCATGGCGCGGCCGCTGAACATGCGGCTGATCTACGATGCCGAAGCCGGACTCAAGGAAGTGATCTACAAGCAGAGCCTGCTCAAGCACAACCTGCACGACGCCCAGTCCACGCTCAAGAGCATGGCGACGACCTTCCTCGACCGGCTCGGCTCGCTCTCGGCCAGCACCGAGCAGTATCAGGAAAAAATCCGCCAGTACGCCGCAAAGGTGCAGACCGCCGACAACCCCGCGACCCTCAAGTTCGTCCTCGACGACATCATGCACGACACACGCACGCTCCAGCTCGACGTGCTGCGCTCGCGCGACGAGCTGGTCACCGCCCGTCACGAAGCCGATCAGGCCCAGCAACGGGTCATGCAGCTGGAACGCGAGCTGCGTGAGGTCAGCGAAAAGGTGCGCGAGGACCAGCTGACCGGCGCACTCAACCGCCGCGGCCTCGAAGAAGCGTATGAAGTCGAGCTTTCCCGCATGGCGCGCCAGCACACGCCGATGGCTCTGGCACTGCTCGACATCGACAACTTCAAGAAACTCAACGACCAGATGGGGCACGCCGCCGGCGACGGCGCACTGGTCCACCTGGTGCAGGTGATCCGCGAGCTGCTGCGGCCGACCGACGTCGTGTCGCGCTACGGCGGCGAAGAGTTCGTACTTTTGCTGCCGGATACCGACCTCGAGGACGCAACGCAGATCCTGCAGCGGCTGCAGCGCGAACTCACCCGGCGCTTCTTCATGCACAACAACGACAAGCTGCTGATCACGTTCAGCGCCGGCGTGACCATGGTTCAGCCCGACGAGCACCGCGCCCATGCCATCGAGCGGGCCGATCACGGCATGTATCGCGCCAAGCTGCTCGGCAAGAACCGCGTCGAGGCCGAGCCCGCGTCAGCCGCAGCAAACCAGTAAAAAAGCGGCCACAGGCCGCTTTTTTACTGGTTTGCTTCATTCATGGCGTTGATTCGGCAAACACCTCGTCCTGCAATACCGTCGCCGTACCCAGCTTGGCGACCACGATACCGGCCGCATGATTGGACCAGCTCATCGCCTCCGGCAACTGCAGGCCGGCGGCCAGCATGAGGCCCAAGGTCGCGATGACCGTATCGCCCGCCCCCGAGACATCGAACACCTCGCGCGCCACCGTCGGCTGGTGCACAACGCCAGTGCTGCGGAACAGCGTCATCCCCTCTTCGCTTCGCGTGACCAGCAAGGCCTCAAGATCAAGCTGCTCGCGCAGCGCCTGCGCCTTGGCCGTCAGATCCGCTTCGTCGCGCCAGTCACCGGCCACCTGGCGGAACTCGCTGCGGTTCGGCGTCAGCAAGGTCGCACCGCGATAGCGCGAATAGTCGTCACCTTTGGGGTCGACCAGCACCGGCTTGCCCGCCGCACGTGCCGCCGCGATCATTTCGTAGACATGCTGCAGGCCACCCTTGCCGTAGTCGGACAGGATCACGACATCAGCATCAGCCAAAAGCCGGCGGAAGTCGTCCAGCTTGGTCGCGAGGATTTCGTGGCTTGGCTTTTCTTCAAAATCGATCCGCAGCAACTGCTGCTGCCTCGCCAGCACCCGCAGCTTCACCGTCGTGGCGATTTCCGGGTCGCGATACAACGAGGTGTTGACGCCATCGTCACGCAGCAGCTTTTCCAGGCTACGCCCCGCCTCGTCATCGCCGACCACGGCCAGCAGCGTCGCCTGACCGCCCAGCGATGCGATGTTGCGCGCCACATTGGCGGCGCCACCGGCACGCTCGTCGGTCTTGCGGATGCGCGCCACCGGCACCGGTGCTTCGGGCGAGATCCGCTCGACGTCACCGAACCAGTAACGGTCGAGCATCACATCGCCGACGACCATCACGCGGGCGCCGGCAATCGCCGCCTTCAGCGCGGCTACGGATTGACCAGCCGGCAACATCATTTGCGCCCGATCGCGTCGTATTCGAGACCCAGCGCACGCATGGCCGCCGGCTCGTACAGATTGCGACCGTCGATGATCAGCGGCGTTTTCAGCGACTGCTTGATGCGGTCGAAATCCGGTGCACGGAACTGCTTCCATTCGGTCACGATCAGCAGCGCGTCGGCGCCATCAAGCGCATCCAGCGGATTCTCCGCGTAATCGATGCGTTCGCCCAGAACACGATGTGCCTCATGATTGGCCACCGGATCGAAACCGCATACCGTTGCACCGCGCGCCAGCAGGCCATCGATCAGCGTCAGACTCGGTGCTTCGCGCATGTCATCGGTACCCGGCTTGAACGCCAGACCCCAGAGCGCAAAACGGCGACCGCTGAGGTCGTTGCCGAACCGGGAGACCACCTTGTCGATGAGGCGCTGTTTCTGTGCGTCGTTGGCCTCCTCGACGGCGGCCAGCACCCGCAGCGGCACACCGTTTTCCTCGCCGGTTTTCTGCAGCGCCTTGACGTCCTTCGGAAAGCACGAGCCGCCGTAACCGCAACCCGAGTACAGGAAGCTGTAACCGATACGCGGATCGGAACCGATGCCGCGACGCACCAGCTCGATGTCCGCACCAAGCACCTCGGCCAGGTTGGCCAGCTCGTTCATGAACGAGATCCGCGTGGCCAGCATGGCGTTGGCCGCGTATTTCGTCAGTTCCGCCGAACGGATATCCATCACCAGGGTGCGGTCATGATTGCGCTGGAACGGGTGATACAGCGCACGCATGGTGTGAATGGCCTGATCATCCTCGGCCCCGATGACAATACGGTCCGGGCGCATGAAGTCTTCGACTGCCGCCCCTTCCTTGAGGAACTCCGGATTGGAGACGACGCTGAAGTCGAGCGAGAGGCCACGCTTGGCCAGCTCGTCGGCGATGGCCGCCTTGACCTTCTCGGCAGTACCGACCGGCACCGTCGACTTGTCGACGACAACCTTGTAGTCGGTCATGCGCTGGCCGATATTGCGTGCTGCCGCCACAACGTACTGCAAGTCGGCCGAACCGTCTTCATCCGGCGGCGTACCGACGGCAATGAATTGCACCGTACCGTGCGCAACCGAACGGTCGATGTCGGTGGTGAAATGCAGGCGGCCGGCCGCCACGTTGCGCGCGACGACTTCGTCGAGACCCGGCTCGTAGATCGGCAGAACGCCCTCGTGCAGCTTGTCGATCTTGGCCTTGTCCAGATCCAGACACAGCACGTCGTTGCCAACCTCGGCAAGGCAGGCGCCGGTCACCAGACCGACATAACCGGTACCGATTACGGTGATTTTCATAGCAGTTCCAATGATTGGTTGATTCGGTTCAGCGTCGCGAGCGGATCGGCGCTCCGGGTGATCGGCCGACCGATCACGAGGTAATCGCTACCGGCGCGAATGGCCGCGTCCGGCGTCATGATGCGGTGCTGGTCGTCGGCGCTTGCGTCCGCCGGACGGATGCCCGGCGTCACCAGCTTGAAGGTCGGCCCACATGCGTTGCGAAGCAGGGTCGCCTCCTGGGCGGAGCAGACGACCCCATCAAGCCCGCAGTCGCGGGTCAGCCGCGCCAGCCGTTCGACCTGCGTAGCCGGCGACGGCAGACCCAGCTCGGCCAGTTGCACCTCGTCCATGCTGGTCAGCACGGTCACAGCGATCAGCAAGGGTCGCTGCGGCAAGGCTTCGAGCGCCTCGCGGGTGGTTTCCATCATCTTTCGTCCACCGGAGGCGTGGACATTGACCATCCAGACGCCAAGCCTGGCGGCAGCCTTGCAGGCCTGCGCCACCGTATGCGGGATGTCGTGGAATTTCAGATCGAGAAAAACATCGAACCCTTTGGCAACCAGTGCCTCGACCAATTGCGGCCCGACGGTGGTGAAGAGTTCCTTGCCGACCTTCAGCCGGCATTGGGTCGGTGACACGCGACCGGCAAACGCCAGCGCGGCCGAAGCGTCGGCAAAATCGAGTGCGACGATGACTTTCGGGTCGTTCATGGTTCGAATCCAGGAAATCAGGCGCTGGCTTTCTTGCGACCGCGCACCGGCGGGTAGGTTTCCCACTCGTTGCAGGCCGGGCAATGCCAGAAATACTGTTTGGTCTTGAAACCGCAATGGCGGCAGTAGTACATCGACTGGTCACGCGTCACGTCATTGAGCAGACGGACTATGACTTCGAGCTCGGCCTTCTGGTCATCCGGCGCCACCAGCAGGTGTGCCTCGAGCACCTTGCGCAGTCCCGGCATGGTCGGGTGCTCGCGCATCCGTTCGCGCACGAACTCATACGCCGCATCGACGCCTTGGAGCGACATCAGGCGCTCGTAGGCCAGATCCATGACATCCAGCTCAGGGTAATGCTTGAGCAGCCGAAGCAGCAGCGTCGTCCCTTCGTCGCCGCGGCCAAGCGCATCATAGGCCGCCATCAGCTGCCGCATGGCCAGCGCCAACGCGTGCGGCTCCTGCGCTTCCAGTGACAGCCACTCGTCGATCGCTGCGGTGTAGTTCTGCTCGGCCATTGCCATTTCGCCAAGCAGCAACCTGGCGCGGCTGCACTGGCGATGCGTTTCCAGCGCCTGCGCCAGATAAGCACGTGCTTCATCTTTTTTCGAGCGGGTCAGCGACTGCTCGGCCAGCTCGCAATAGAACTGGGCGATTTCGTGCTGGTAGCTGTGACTGTCGTCGCGCAGCTGCTGCGCGGTTTCAATCGCCTTTTTCCACGCCTTTTCGAGTTCGTACATCCCCAGCAGCTCGGTCCGCGCCTGACGGGCGTAATCGCTGTGCTGCAATTCGTTCAGCAAGGCCTCGGCACGATCGAACAGTCCGGCCTTCATGAAGTCCTGCGCAAGTTCGAACTGCGCGGACTGCCGCTGCGCCTCGGTCAGCTCGCGCCGCTCGAGCAGCTTCTGGTGCATGTTGATCGCCCGTTCCAGCTCGCCGCGGCGACGGAACAGGTGCCCGAGCGAAAACTGCAGTTCGACCGTTTCGGCATGATGCTTGGCGATGTCGACGTAGACCTCGACTGCCCGGTTGGTCTCACCGTTCAGCAGGTGATTCAACCCCTTGAAGTACGCTGCCGGCAGCGAGCGTGTTTCCGAAAGGACGTGTTTGATATCGACGCGGGCAGCCAGCCAGCCGAGCCCGAAAAAGATCGGGAAGGCAATCAGCCACCAGTATTGGGATTCGAGCATGGAGTGCCTGTCAGGCCAAGGATCAGACGGCGTCCCGCGGCGGCTGCAGCGCGGCGTCAGCGGTCACGACCTCGGGGGTGGTGCGGGTACGGACTTCCTTGCGCAGTGCGACAAGCTCTCGGCGCAGGCGAACGACCTTGCCGAGTACGGCCAGAATCCCGAAGACGGCCCCCAGCACGAAGGCGATCAGCAACAACAGCGCAAGCGGCGCCTGCCAGACATAGCCGAGGAAAAAGTTGAGCGCCACCGGCTCGGCATTGTGCATCGCGAAGCCGAACAGCACGACGAACAGCAGAAACTTGATCAGCCAAAACAGGTAGCGCATCCACAAGCCCGTATCGATAGTTTGACCCCATATTGTAGCCGATTACACCCATGGCAGCGCAGCTGGCAGCGCGCAAAAAAATGACGACACCCGAAGGTGCCGTCATTTTTGCCGCAAGCGACAGGATTACATCAGCTCGTCAACGCGCTCACGCAATTCCTTTCCGGCCTTGAAGTGGGGAACAAACTTTTCCGGCACCTCAACTTTGCTGCCGGATTTCGGATTGCGCCCCACGCGCGGCGGTCGGTAGTTGAGGTCAAAGCTGCCGAAGCCACGGATCTCGATGCGCTGGCCTTGAGCAAGGCTCTTGGCCATGGCATCGAGAATGGTCTTGACGGCCAACTCAGCATCCTTCGCAACAAGCTGCGGATAGCGCTCGGCGAGCTTTGCGATGAGTTCGGACTTGGTCATGCCGCCTCAAGCCTCCTTACTCTTGCGAGCCGGACAGCTTGGCCTTCAGCAGCGCGCCGAGGTTGGTCGTGCCGGCCGAAGCATCGGCGGAGAGCTGGCTCATTGCAGCCTTTTCTTCGCCCATGTCCTTCGACTTGATCGACAGGTTGATCGAACGGTTCTTGCGATCAACGTTGATGATCATGGCTTCGACTTCATCACCTTCCTTCAGGACGGTGCGGATGTCTTCGACACGGTCACGCGACACTTCGGTAGCGCGCAGGTAGCCTTCGACTTCGTCGGTCAGCGCAACAACAGCGCCCTTGGCGTCAAGCGACTTGACGGTACCGCGAACGATGGTGCCCTTGTCGCTGGTCGACACGTAGTTGTTGAACGGATCGCCTTCGAGCTGCTTGATGCCGAGGCTGATGCGTTCCTTGTCGACGTCGATCGACAGAACCACGGCTTCGACTTCGTCGCCCTTCTTGAAGTTGCGAACGGCTTCTTCCCCGGTAGCGTGCCACGACAGGTCCGACAGGTGAACCAGGCCGTCGATGCCGCCCGGCAGACCGACGAACACGCCGAAGTCGGTGATCGACTTGATCGCGCCTTGCAGCTTGTCGCCCTTCTTGAAGTTCTGAGCGAACTCGTCCCACGGGTTGGCCATGCACTGCTTCATGCCCAGCGAGATGCGACGCTTTTCTTCGTCGATGTCGAGGATCATGACTTCGACTTCGTCGCCCAGCGAAACAACCTTCGACGGATGGACGTTCTTGTTGGTCCAGTCCATTTCGGACACGTGCACCAGACCTTCGATGCCCTGTTCGATTTCAACGAACGCACCGTAGTCGGTCAGGTTGGTGACCTTGCCGAACAGGCGGGTGCCCGACGGGTAGCGGCGCGACAGGCCAACCCACGGATCTTCGCCCAGCTGCTTGAGACCCAGCGAGACGCGGTTCTTTTCCTGGTCGAACTTGAGGACCTTGGCTTCGATTTCGTCGCCGACAGCCAGCACTTCCGACGGGTGCTTGACACGACGCCAAGCCAGGTCGGTGATGTGCAGCAGGCCGTCGATACCGCCGAGGTCGACGAATGCGCCGTAGTCGGTGATGTTCTTGACGATACCCTTGATGACCGCGCCTTCGCGCAGGGTTTCCATGAGCTTTTGACGCTCTTCACCCAGCGACTCTTCCAGCACGGCACGACGCGAAACGACGACGTTGTTGCGCTTGCGGTCGAGCTTGATGACCTTGAACTCGATCGACTTGCCTTCGTACGGGGTGGTGTCCTTGACCGGACGGATGTCGACGAGCGAACCCGGCAGGAAGGCGCGCAGGCCGTTGACCATGACGGTCAGGCCGCCCTTGACCTTGCCCGAGATCACGCCGGTCATGACCAGGCCCTTCTCGAGTGTATCTTCCAGCTCGATCCACGCAGCCAGGCGCTTGGCCTTTTCGCGCGAGAGCTTGGTTTCGCCGTAGCCGTTTTCGAGGCTGTCGATCGCGACCGGAACGAAGTCGCCGATCTTGACGTCGAGCTCGCCCGCGTCGTTCTTGAATTCTTCAACCGGAATCAGCGATTCCGACTTGAGGCCGGCATTGACGGTGACGAAGTTGTGGTCGATACCAACGACTTCGGCGGTGATGACTTCACCAGAGCGCATTTCCTGATTTTGAAGGCTTTCTTCAAACAGGGCGGCAAAGCTCTCCATCGAGCCAAAAGCAGTTTCAGTAGTCATTGAGAAAATGTTCCATGCCTCCTGCTGACGCAGGGAGCGGGGGTTAGTTGAACTTCACCGGCGACGCCTTGCGCGGCGCCGATACCTTCAAAATAAAAACGCTTGAGCCCGGCTCGGCATGCGCCGAAACCGGGACAGCTGCGATTTTATTGAATTCTCTTTTTCACTTCAAGCGCTTAGCGCATTTTTCCACCACGACAATACCTGTTCGACCGCTTCGTCGACCCCCATATCGGTGGTATCCAGCAACAATGCATCGGCCCATTGCTGCAGTGGCGCAACCTTGCGCGCCCGGTCACGGGCATCGCGAGACTCAAGGTCGGCGGCGATTGCGGCGAGATCGGCCGGCTCGCCGGCAGCAAGCAACTGCTTGTGGCGACGTTCGGCGCGCGCCTGCGCCGAGGCCGTCAGGAACACCTTCAGCCGTGCGTCGGGAAATACCACCGAGCCCATATCCCGGCCATCGGCAACCAGCCCGGGCGCCTCGGCGAACGCATGCTGACGCGCGAGCAACGCCGACCGCACCGCCGGCAGCGCAGCAACCACCGACGCGCCGATGCCGATTCCTTCGCTGCGGATGGCTTCGGTCACGTTGTTGCCGTCGAGCAGTACCGCCGCACCATCGAACACGGCATCGAGCTCGCCCGCCAGTTTTGCGACCGCCAGCTCGTCACGCCAGACCACCCCCCGGCGCTCGGCCGCCAGCGCGGTCAACCGGTACAGGGCACCGGAATCCAGATAGTGAAAGCCGAGCGCCGCGGCGACACGCTGCGCCACGGTCCCCTTGCCCGAAGCCGACGGTCCGTCGATGGTGATGACGGGAACGAGAGACATGCAGAACTCCAATGAAAGACCGGCGGATCATCCGCCGGTCGGTTTGTCATGTGCGACCAATCAACCCTTCAGCACGGCCTCGATCTTCGCCAGCTCATCGGCGCTGAAATCAAGCCGCTCGACCGCGCCGACGTTTTCGACGATCTGCTCGACCCTGCTGGCACCGATGATGACCGACGTCACCGTTTGCAGTGCCCAGGCCAACGCCATCTGCGCCAGACTCTGGCCGCGCGCCGCCGCGATCCCGTTCAGCGCCCGGACCTGCGCCAGCCGCACTTCGACCTTGTCCGGCGTCAGGAACGGGTTGTCGACGGCCGCCGCACGCGAATCGGCCGGAATGCCGTCGAGGTAACGACTGGTCAGAAGCCCTTGAGCCAGCGGACAAAACGCGATCGAGCCGACACCTTCGTCGTCGAGCACCTGCGTCAACGCGGCCGAACCCGCCTGCGCCGGGCTTTCGATCCAGCGGTCGAACATCGAATACGACGGCTGATGGATCAGGCACGGCGTCCCCAGCGATTTGAGGATGCGTGCTGCTTCACGCGTCTGATCGGCCGAGTACGACGAAATCCCGACATACAGCGCCTTGCCCTGCCGCACGATGGCGTCGAGGGCCCCCATGGTTTCCTCGAGCGGCGTATCGGGATCCGGGCGGTGCGAGTAGAACACGTCGACATAGTCGAGCCCCATCCGCTTGAGGCTCTGGTCCAGACTGGCGACCAGATACTTGCGGCTGCCAAGATCGCCGTACGGACCATCCCACATCTGCCAGCCGGCCTTGGTCGAGACGATCAACTCGTCCCGGTGCGTGCGCAGCCCATCCGCCAGCACGCGACCGAACGTTTCCTCGGCCGAGCCCGGTGGCGGACCGTAGTTGTTGGCAAGGTCGAAATGGGTGATGCCAAGGTCGAATGCCTTGTGGATCATGGCCTTGCTGTTTTCGTACGGCTTGTTGCCGCCGAAGTTGTGCCACATCCCGAGCGAGATGGCGGGCAGCAGCAGACCGCTGCGGCCGGTGCGGCGATAAGGCATGCGGCCATCGTAACGGGCCGGATCGGGGACATAGGTCATGTTCTTCTCCTTGAAGCGGCACGCCGGCAAGCAGCGCACCGGACGACGACTCAGGCCTTGCGGCTGCGGTCGCCCCATTCGGTACGCGCCTTGCTGGCTCGGTCGATGTATGCGGTCAGCGCCGCAGCGTCCTCCGACTCGACCAGCGCAATCAGCGCTTGCAGCGCCGTCACGTTGGCGCGCAGATCGGCCGCCACCGCGTCGCGGTTGGCAAGCGCAATGTCGCGCCACATGTCCGGATGCGAACCGGCAATCCGGGTGAAATCACGAAATCCCGTTGCCGCAAAATCCAGACAGGCTGCGACCTCGCGCTTGTCGAGCAGCGCATTCATGTAGGCAAAGGACAGCAGGTGCGGCACATGACTCACGGCAGCAAAAATGCCGTCGTGCTCGGCGGCGCTCATCTCGAACACCTCCGCGCCACAGGCCTGCCACAGCTCGCGGGTACGGGCAACGGCATCGGCCACCGTCTCCGGCAACGGCGTCAGTACGACGCGCCTCCCTTCGAACAGGCCGTACTGCGCGGCTGCGGCACCGGAGAGCTCGGAGCCGGCAATCGGATGACCCGGCACGCAGTGCGCCAGATGCCCCGCAAGGTGCGTTCGGTACAGTGCCGCTACGTCCTGCTTGGTCGAGCCGCCGTCGGTCACGATGCAATCGGGCGCCAGCACCGGGGCAATCCCGGCCATCAGCCGCCCCATCTGCCCGACCGGCGTCGCCAGCAGCACCATCTCCGCGTCCTTCACCGCATCGGCCGCGTCGTGGCTGGCACTGTCTATCACGCTCAGATCAAGCGCCCGGGCCAGATTGGCGGGATTACGCCCGACACCGACGACATGCTGCACCAGCCGCGCGCGCTTGAGCGCCAGCGCGAACGAACCGCCAATCAGGCCGGTCCCCAGCAGAACCAGTTTGCGAACAGGAGTCATCGGATCATCGCCCCGCTCCGGGCGGGAATTGAAAACGGAAAACCGCCACCCCGAGGGCGGCGGCAAAGCAACGGTGGCGCAACGACCGGCTCGAACACGGACGCGGCGCCAGTCATTTTAACGGGATTGCGCGATCAGCGACGCGTTTCCAGCGTTTCGATCAGGATCAGCTTGCGGTTCGGTGCATCGGCCGGCGGGTTTTCGACGCGCTCTTCACGCACCTTGACCACATAACCGACGCCCGGCTGCGGCTCGAAGCCCTCGATACCGAAGTACATCAGCTGCCAGTCGGCCGCTCCCGGCTCGCGCACCTGCAGGCACTCCATCCTGCCCACGCCGCTGCAGGTTTTGCGCTCCGGCGAGATTTCGAGCACCCGCTCGACACCGGCCGGCGCAGCCGCTTCGGCACGCACCAGCGAGATCAGGTTGCCGGCATCGTTGCTGAACACCAGCTTGCCGTTGGCCAGCGAGAACGACTTGGCGCCGTTGAGGACCTGGTGCATTGCATGTTCATAGGTGGCGGTTTCGTTCTGGATGCAGGCCATCAGGGTCGAGGCCAGCGGGCCGACCTTCAGCGGCTTGTTGCCGTATTCGATCTGCCCCATGAAACGGTTGCAGCCGGCAAAGCCGCTGATGCGCGCACCGTCGATCTGGACCGAGGGCTTGGTGTCGTCACCGAAACGCTGCACGGTGCCGTCGTACACCAGCCGCTCCACACGATAGTCGCCGTCGAGCATCGAACGCGCCTGCGCACCGGCCATCATTGCCATGGCCAGCGTACCCACCATCAGGCTGCTGCGAATGATCGATTTTTTCATGTCATGTTCTCCTTGTTGGGTTTCAGATCGAACGGCCCACGGCCTTGGCGATGGCGCCGAGCGTCACCATCAGCGACTTGAGTTCGTCAGGCGTCAGCGCCTGATCGGCGTCGCACCATGCATCGCAGGGATTCGGGTGCATTTCGACCAGCAGACCGTCCGCACCGGCCGCTACCGCTGCCTGCGCCAGCGCGGGCACCATCCATGCCTTGCCACCGGCATGACTCGGATCGACGATCACCGGCAGGTGGGTTTCGCGCTTGAGCACCGGAATCGCCGTCACGTCGAGGACGTTGCGGTACGCGGTTTCGAAGGTACGGATGCCGCGCTCGCAGAAAATGATGTTGTGGTTGCCGCCGGCCGCGATGTACTCGGCCGCCATCAGCCATTCGTTGACCGTGGCCGACAGGCCGCGCTTGAGGATGATCGGCTTGTTGACCCGGCCGACTTCCTTGAGCAGGTCGAAGTTCTGCATGTTGCGCGCGCCGATCTGGATGACGTCGACGTCGTACTCCATGAACGTATCGAGCATGCGCACATCCATCAGTTCGGTCACGATCGGCAGCTTGTGGCGCTCGGCCGCGCGCTGGAAGTACTCGAGCCCTTCCACTCCGAGCCCCTGGAACGCATAGGGACTGGTGCGCGGCTTGAACGCGCCGCCACGCATCATCCGGCAGCCGGCGGCCGCGACCGCATCGGCGGCGACGTTCATCTGGTCCTGGGTTTCGATCGAGCACGGCCCCGAAATCACCTGGATCTGCTCGCCGCCGATCGGAATGCCGCGCACCTTGATCACCGAACCCTGCGGGTGCGAATCGCGCGAAACGATCTTGTACTGCTTGGTGACGCGGGTGACGCGCTCGACGCCGGCCATGATTTCGAAGTGGCCCGGATTGATCCGGTCTTCGTCGCCGATGGCGCCGATGATGACCAGCTCGGAACCACGTGAAACGTGCTCCTGCAGGCCTGCCTTGCGGATCTCGTCGACGACCGCGCTGATTTCCGCGTCGGACGCGTGTTGCTGCATCACAATGATCATTGCTGCTTGTCCAGTTGGGTCTGACCTGCGTTTACGCTAGCAGGCGAATAGGCTGAACATCGTCGCAATACTACGGCCGGACGACAACCGTCATTTTACCGCCCTGTCATGCCGCCCCTTTCCGTCGCAGGCAAACCGGCAAAGCACAGCACACCACCGAGCGCCGACACGCTCGCCGCGAGGGCAAACACCGTCGAACCGGAGAAATCCGCCCACAGAAAGCCGGCGATGACCCCGCCGAGACTGCCGCCGATGCCGAAAGACGCCGCGATGTAGAGCGCCTGCCCCTTGGCCGCATGCGCACCGGCAAAGTGCCGGTGCAGATAGCCCATCGCCACGGCATGGTGACAGGCAAACGTGAACGCATGACCGAGCTGGGCGATCACCAGCAGCGGCAAACTGCCCGCGCCGAACGCAATCAGCAGAAAGCGGACGACCGCAATCGCAAAGTCGCCAACGAACAAGGCCTTCGGCGACAGGCGCACATTCAGCCACGGCATGGCCAGAAACAGGCCGACCTCGGCCAACACCCCCACCGTCCACAACCAGCCGATCGTGCTTTGCGCCAGACCGTGCTCGGCCAGATGGATCGAGTAGAAGCTGTAGTAAGGACCATGCGCCAGCGACATCAGGAAGCAGCCGGCAAAAAACACCCGCACCTCGCGACGGTGGAGGATTTCGCCGAAACCGGCCTGCACCGCAGCAACGGCCCGCCTGACCGGCGACTCGGGCAAGCGCCAGCAGTAGACCGCCAACCCGGCCATCGTACCGACCACCGCCAGCGGAAAAACCCGCACTCCGCTCGCCTCGATCCAGTAGCCGGCACCCAGCGATGCGGCAATGAAGCCGATCGACCCCCATACCCGCAGCCGCGCGTAACGGCCGCTGTCGCCGGCAAGTCGGGCAATCGCCAGCGACTCCACCAGCGGCAGCGCGGCGCTCCAGAAGAAGCTGGCAAACAGAACGGCCACGAACATCGGCCAGAAGGAGTCGACGGCCAGCAGCGGCAGGAAGCCGATCAGGCCGGCGATGCCGGCCAACCGAAGGATCGCTCGCCGCCGGCCGCTGCGGTCGGCCAGCCAGCCCCAGATCGCCGGTGCGTAGATGCGGTTGACCTGGGTCAGCGAGGTAAGAATGCCGATCTGCCACGCAGGCAAGGCCAGGGCGGCGAGATAAAGCCCCCAGTAGGGCGAGAAAAGCCCGTTGAAGGCGAAGTAGCAGAAGTAGAAGCCGCCGATGACGGCAACGCCGCCCGCAGGCGACTCAGCCCTCACGGAACTGCTGGGCCGCGACGCGCAGGTAGTAGAACATCGAAACGATGGTCAGCACGCCGGCGATGTACAGCGCGATCGAACCGATCAGGTCGGTCGGCACGCCCGGCAGCAGCGGGCCGTACCAGAGCAGGAACAGGATGGCGAGCATCTGGGCCGCAGTCTTGAGCTTGCCGATGTAGGCAACGGCGACGCTCTTCGTCTTGCCCAACTGGGCCATCCACTCGCGCAATGCGGAAATGGTGATCTCGCGACCGATGATGATCACCGCCAGCCACGCCGGCGCGCGGCCGATCTCGACCAGCAGGATCAGTGCAGCCGCCACCATCAGCTTGTCGGCGACCGGATCGAGGAAGGCGCCGAAGCTCGACGTCTGGTTCCAGCGCCGGGCCAGATAGCCGTCGAACCAGTCGGTCAGCGCTGCCACAGCGAAGATCACCGCACCGATTGCGTTTTTCATCGGCACGCTGACCAGCACATCGGGCAGATAGAACAGACCGACGAAGACCGGAATCAGCGCGACGCGCAACCAGGTAAGCATGATGGGCAGATTCAGGGGCATCGGTGCGGCGACGGTTGAACTTGAAAGTACCGCATTCTAGCCGTTTGCCCCCGTTGCGCGAAACACACGATTACATCCGGCCCAAACGTGCCGCCTCGGCATCGATCCGCCTCCGCCCCAAACGGCAACACCGGCACCGAACGCGATTGACATTTAAACGATCGTTTGAGATTTTGATCGCCACCACACCGGAAATCCGAGATGAACGCCAGCCTGCTTCGCCGCCTGATCAACTGGTGGCCCCCCTTCCTGCTCACCGGCATCCACGCCACCCGCATCACTGCCGACTACCACGAGGTCGACGTCGAGCTGCGGCTGCGCTGGTACAACCGCAACTACGTCGGCACCCACTTTGGCGGCAGCCTGTTCGCGATGACCGATGCCTGGTACATGCTGATGCTGATGCATACGCTCGGCCGCGACTATTACGTCTGGGACCAGAGCGCCAGCATCGACTTCCTCGCCCCCGGCCGGGGCGTCGTGACCGCTCGCTTCCGGCTGGATCAGGGCACGCTGGACGACATCCGCACCCGGACCGATGGTGGCGAAAAATACCTGCCGCAGTTCAACGTCGAGATCGTCGACACCAAAGGCGAGATCGTCGCCCGAGTCCAAAAAACGCTGTACGTACGCAGAAAACCCAAAGCGCGCGAATCGATCCCGGGCAGTCTCGACTGACCCGGGCTGGTGCAAACGCAACGTCAGCGGCAGAATCACGCCTCGAACGACCAGACCGGGGCACCCCATGCAACACGTGATCGACGCCACGCGCGACTGGCTGGAAAAAGCCGTCATCGGACTGAACCTGTGCCCGTTTGCCAAGGCCGTCTACGTCAAGGAGCAGGTCCGCTACGTCGTGAGCGAGGCACGCCATCTCGACGGCTTTCTGGAAGAACTCGACCGGGAACTCGACCTGCTGGCCGCCGCCGACCCGACCGAGATCGATACGACACTCCTGATTCACCCGACACTGTTCGACGACTTCCTCGTTTTCAACGATGTCATCGGCGTTGCCGAAGAAGCCGTCGGCGAACACGATCTGGAGGGCATCCTGCAGATCGCCAGTTTTCACCCGCGCTTCAAGTTCGCCGGTACCGGGCCGGACGACATCGGCAACTACACCAACCGTTCGCCCTATCCGACGCTGCACCTGCTGCGCGAAGACAGCATCGCGCGCGCGGCTGCGGCGTTTCCCGACGCGTCGGCGATCTTCGAGCGCAATATCGCGACACTGGAACAGCTCGGTCATGCCGGCTGGGATGCCCTGAACATCGGTCGCAAGGACTGAAACCATGCTGATCCGCGAAACCCGGGCCGACGACCTGCCCGCCCTGTTCGTGCTGCGCGGGCAGACGCGCGACAACGCGCTGACACCGGAAGAACTCGCCGGCTACGGCATCACGCCGGAATCCAGCGCCGCCGCCATGCAGCGCGGCGAGGTGAAGGGCTGGCTGTGCGAGATCGACGGCCGCATTGTCGGTTTTGCCAGCGGCGACCGGGACGGCGGCGAGATGCTGGTGCTGGCGCTACTGCCCGACTTCGAGGGTCGCGGCATCGGCAAGGCACTGCTGGGCTGCGTCGTCGCCTGGCTGCAATCACTCGGTCACGCGCGGATCTGGCTCGTCGCCAATCCGGACCCGAAAGTCCGGGCCCACGGTTTCTACCGCCGATGCGGCTGGGTCGCGACCGGCGAGATGATCAACGGCGAAGAAGTCATGGAGTACCGCGGCAGCTAGCCGCGCAGCGCAGCGTAGATCTTCTCGGCCAGTGCGGCGTTGATGCCGTCGACCAGCATCAGGTCGTCGACGCTGGCCGCCTTCACGCCCTGCAAGCCACCGAAGCGGGCCAGCAGACGCTGCCGGCGCTTCGGTCCGACACCGTCGATGTCCTCGAGACTGGACGCAACGCGTGCCTTGGCACGGCGCGCCCGGTGCCCGGTAATCGCGAAGCGGTGCGACTCGTCGCGGATCTGCTGCACCAGATGCAACCCCGGATGGTCACGCTTCAGATGCTTGACCTCGTGCGTCGTTGCGAGGATCAACTGCTCGAGACCCGCCTTGCGCGTCTCGCCCTTGGCGACCCCGATCAGCACCGGCTGCGTCAGCCCGACTTCGGCCATCACCTCCTCGGCCTGCGCCAGTTGTCCCTTGCCGCCGTCGATCAGGATCACGTCCGGCACCACGCCTTCTCCCGCAGCGATCTTGCCGTAACGCCGGGTCAGCACCTGCTTCATCGCCGCGTAATCGTCACCGCCGGTGATGCCCTCGATGTTGTAGCGGCGATACTCTTTCGGCTGCATGTCGCCCCGGTCGAACACCACGCACGACGCCACGGTCAGCTCGCCCATGGTGTGCGAGATGTCGAAACACTCGATCCGCTGTGTGTCGTCCGGCAAGCCGAGCGCCTCGACCAGCGCTTCGAGACGGCCGGCCTGCGTCGCAGCCTGCCCCAGCCTCAGCACGATCGCCAGCTCGGCATTCTTCGTCGCCATTTCCAGCCAGACCCGGCGCTCCCCGTTCGGATTGCTGTTGAGCCGGACAATGCGCCCGGCCTGATCCGACAGCAGCGAGGCGATCACGTCGGCATCCGGCGGCGCCGGATGGCACAGCACCATGGGCGGCACGCTGCGATCGAGATAGTGCTGTGCCAGAAACGCCGACAACGCTTCGGCCGCGTCGTAATCATCGGCGTGGCTCGGGAACAGGTTCTTGTCGCCGACGTGGCGCCCGCCGCGCACCATGGCCAGATTGACGCAGACCATGCCGTCCTTGACGACGCAGGCGACGATGTCGGCATCAAGCTCGCTGGTATTGCTCGAGACGAACTGCTTTTCCTGAATCTTCGCCAGCGCCTGAACCTGGTCGCGCAGCATCGCCGCGCGCTCGAAATCCCAGTTCTCCGATGCGGCCTGCATCTGCGACTGGAGTTCGTCGAGCAGCTCGGTGGCCTTGCCGCCGAGGAACAGCGCCGCACTGTCGACGTCGCGCCGATACGCTTCCGGGCTGATCAGGTTCACGCAGGGGGCCGAGCAGCGCTTGATCTGGTGCAACAGGCAGGGACGCGAGCGGTTGGCAAACACCGAGTCCTCGCAGGTCCGCAGCTTGAACACCTTCTGCAGCAGCTGCAGCGACTCCTTGACCACATAACCGTTCGGAAACGGTCCGAAGTACTGGTTGCGTTTGTCGAGCGCCCCCCGGTAGTACGCCAGCCGCGGCGACGCATGTCCGGTGATCATCACGTAGGGGTAGCTCTTGTCGTCGCGGAACAGGATGTTGTAGCGCGGCGAAAGGGCCTTGATCAGGTTGTTTTCCAGCACCAGCGCTTCGGCTTCGCTGCGCACCACCGTCGTCTCGATTTTCGCGACTTGTGCCAGCATCAGCCGGATGCGCGGGCTGTGGTCGGTCTTCTGGAAGTACGAACCGACCCGCTTGCGCAGATCGAGCGCCTTGCCCACGTAGAGGATCGCGCCGTCGGCATCGAGATAGCGGTACACGCCGGGCAGGTGAGGCAAAGCCTTGACGTGCTCGATCAGCGCGGCAAGACGGACGTCGGTCGGGACGGCAGGCGTTTCAGCGTTCATGAAGGCATTTTACCGCGTCTGCGCTGCGGTTTTCCCGAAGCGACAACGCAGCCGATCGGGACGATAATCCGCGCCTTGTCCTCGCCGGCGATCCCGGCGGGGTCTATTACGCAATTGAGTCGCCCGCTGAAGCTGCGCGCGGCCCGAACGCGGCAAGGTTCTCCGTTCGTCCCGGCACGGGCACGCCGTACCGATGCAGCGCCCGGGTCATGCCTCGCCACCGGCGACACCACCCGGGAGTACGCGCCATGGCGCAACGCGACGGCTTTACCTCTACCTTCGGCGTTCTCGTCGCCACACTCGGCTCGGCTGTCGGGCTCGGCAACATCTGGAAATTCCCCTACCTGACCGGCACCAACGGCGGCGCCGGCTTTCTGCTGGTCTATCTACTGGCGACGCTGCTCGTCGGCCTGCCCGTGATGATCGCCGAAATCATGCTTGGCCGCACCGCCCGCGCCAATGCGGTCAGCACCTTCGAAATCCTCTCGCCCAAGCAGCCGTTCTGGAAGACCATCGGCTACATGGGGCTGGTCGCCGCGGTACTCATCCTCGCGTTCTACACCGAGGTTGCCGGCTGGGTGTTTGCCTACGTCGTCAAAAGCGTCGCCGGCACACTCGGTCATACCGACCCGGCCAGCGCCAGGGCCACATTCGGTGCGCTGGTGTCGTCACCGCTGCAGGCGCTGTTCTGGCAGTGGCTGGTACTGGTGATCACCGGCGGCATCATCATGCTCGGGGTTTCCAAGGGCATCGAGGCGGTCGCGAAGAAACTGATGCCGCTGCTTTTCCTGCTGCTGATCGCACTGTGCGTCCGCAGCCTGACCCTGCCCGGCGCCGCCGAAGGGCTGCGCTTCCTGTTCGCGCCGGACCTTTCCAAGATCGGCACCGGTGTCCTGCTGACCGCGCTGGGGCTGGCGTTCTTCAAGCTGTCGATCGGCATGGGCACCATGCTCACCTATGGCAGCTACTTCCGTCCCGAACAGAACATTCCCGCCACCGCCGCACGCGTGATGATTGCCGACCTCAGCGTATCGCTGCTCGCCGGCATGGCGATCTTCCCGGCTGTGTTCGCGTTCGGCTTCGAACCGGCCGCCGGGCCGTCGCTGGTGTTCATGACCATTCCGGCAGTGTTCGACAGCATGCCTGGCGGACGGGTGTTCATGGTGCTGTTCTTCGTCCTGACCGCGATCGCGTCGCTCGGCGCCATGCTGTCGATTCTGGAAGTGCCGGTCGCGATGATGACCGAACGCTGGTCCTGTAGCCGGAGGAAAGCGACCCTGATCACGCTGGCGGTGATCGCGCTGCTCGGCGCGCCGGCGTCCTTGTCGCAAAGTCTGGCGCAGGACTGGAAGCTGTTCGGGCTGAACGCGTTCGACCTGTTCGACTACCTGAGTTCGAACGTGCTGCTGCCGCTGGGCGGCATCCTGATCTGCCTGTTTGCGGGCTGGTCGTACGGGATGGGCCGGCTGGTGGCCGGGCTGTCCAACGATGGGCAGCTCGACAACCGCCCACTGGTGAAGACGCTGTTCGTTTTGCTGCGCTACGTGTCGCCGCTGCTGATTGCCCTCGTCATGCTCAAGGCGCTCGGGCTTTTCTAGGTCTGCTCTGGAACGGCGGGCGGTGCTTTGAACTGGGGCGCCGTCACGTCGGCACCAGCCTCGAGCAGGTAGATGAAGGCCAGCAGCTCGGCAACCGCACGGTAAAGCTGCTCGGGAATGTGCCGGTCCAGATCGACCTGCATCAGCAGCGACACGAGCTCCGGCGATTCGTGCACGAACACGCCGGCCTCGCGCGCTTTTTCGATGATACGTTCGGCCGTCAGCCCCTGGCCTTTGGCCACCACGCGCGGCGCACCGCCACCGTCGGCGTAAGCGAGCGCCACCGCCTGCTGGCGATTGTGCGACTTGCTCACGTTGCACCGCCTCCGTCGCCGGCGACAACGGTCGGCGTGCCGGCCAGCGACAAGCCGGCCGCCTCGAAACGTGCACGCAGGGCGGTTTGCCCGGCGCTGATTGCCAAGCGCGTTGACGGCTCGGGCGACACGAAGCGCAGCGAAAACTGCCCCTGATGCAGCTCGGCAACGACCGATACCGCACCGAGTCTCGGCAAGGTCAGGTCGAGCCGGGTTTGCCAGCGCTGCGCAACGGCCTCGCCGACCTGATCCGGATTCCGCTCGTCGGCCGTTTCGGTCTGCAAGGCCCAGCGCAACGGCTGCCCCGGCCATGCCTGCCCCAGCCAGACGACCCCGCCCTGATCGAGCGCATCCAGCTGCCGCTGCACCAGCTGACCAAGAATGGCGCGTGCTTCCTCGAGCTTGGGAGCCGGCGCGGCGACGCTGTAGCCCCGGCCACCTTGGATAGTACTTGCGGCATCGTCCTTGGCGGCGTTCTGCGGCTCGCGCAACAGCGCCTGCAACGGCCGCTCGCCACGCACCCAGTCGGCCTGATGCGACTCGTAAAACAGGCCGCTGTTGTTGATGCTTTGCGCCAGTCGTTCGGCCAGTCTGGGCACATCCGGCGCGGCACCGGCGACGGGCTTGAGCAGCGGTTCCGGGTCGTCGACCGTGGCTGCGCCACTTCCCGCCGATGGACGCAACAATTCAGCCAGCGTCCGCGCAGCCGTACTGAGCGTCGCGGCAGGCCGCGACTCGACGCCAGCGCTTTGCAGCAAGGCAAAACGCAACGCAGGCGACGTCGAAACGACTTCAAGATCGACCTGCTCGCCGGGCTGGGTATTGCGCGGCAGGTTCAGGTCGAGCAACTGATCCTTGATCTGGACTGCGTAGCGACCGCCAGGCAGTTCGTTGCGGACGATGGCCTGCAAACGCTCGCCCACCGTCAGCAATGCCTCTTCGGCACCCGCAAGCCGGGCGCTGTCGATCAGTGGCGTCTGGCCCTGCAAGTATTGCTGCAGCAGTCCGACGGCATTGGTCCCCGGCAGCATGGCTATCTGCGGCCCTGCTTGCGGTACAGCGCAATGATCAGGTCGACCTCGCCACGGGACAATCCGCACACCGAAGCCACCTGCGCGGCTTCGGCCCCCTGCCGCGCCAGCCGGATGGCATGCGCATACGGGGATTCTTCACTGACCTCGGCGACCGGCTCGGCCCCGCTGGTGACGGACTCGACCTGCTGTGCCGCAAGGCGGATTTTCAGGCGTTCGATTTCCTGCCGCAACGCCACAACTTCGGTGCGCAGCGCATTATCCGGCCCGCCGGCGTGCCTGGGCCAGGACCAGCCGTGGCGTTTGAGGAAGAACAGCAGCTGCGCGATGTAGAACACGATCAGGCCAAGGCTGACGTAAAGCAGTTGCTGCCAGGTGATCAGGATGCCGTTCATGCTCGTTCCGTCGCCCGTGCGGGGAGTATCAGCGATAGGCTCGATTCAGTTTATCGGCGTTATGGACATTTTGCAGCGCGGCCTGGGACTCGTCGCGCGCCCGCCGGACCAGCGGCATCAGCTCTTGCAGCAGCACCTGGGAGGCCTGCATCAGCCCTGCGGCCTGCGCGCGCTGCGGCGAAGCGGACCAGTCCACGGGAAGCTGTGCTGCAGCGATTTCATCGTAATGCGCCAGAGCCACCAGCAGCGCCTCGCCATCTGGCGCACTCAGCGCATGCTTCACCGCGAGCAGGCTGTCGTGCAGCGCCTGCAACCGCACCAGCGCGTCAGGCGCGGCCATAGCTGAGCACGCTGGCCGTATCCTGGCGGGGCGGTTCGACGGCCTGCGCAGCCTGCACCGCAGGATCGATCGCCTCCCACGACTGCTTGAGTTCACCGAGCAGTCCGAGCACTTCGTCGAACAGCTCGGCGTCGTTGCGCAGGTTGGCCCTGAGCAGCTGGCTGCTGATGTACTCGTACAGCGCATCCAGATTGGACGCCAGCTCGCCGCCCTGTTCCTTGTCCAGCGACAGGCGCAGCCCGTCATCGACGATGGCGATCGCCTTCGAGGTCGCCGCACCCTTCTCGGCAATGTTGCCGGCCTCGAGGTGCACCTTGGCCATCGCCACCGACTTGATCGCGCCGTCGAACAGCATCATCACCAGCCGGTGGGGGCTGGCGACGTCCACTGCCATTTCCACCGAGGTCTGGCCGTAGGCGCTCAAGGCCTTCTTCATTCCCAGCATTCGATTTCCTTTTCAGCGGGTCGCTCAGTTGGACGACAGGCTCGACAGCATCGACATCAGCGAATTGCTGCTCTGCTGCATTTTGGTCAGCGCCTGATCGAGTGCCACGTACTGTTTGCGCAGCCGGGCTTCCGTTTCCGTCAACTTGGCGGTCATTGCATCCCGCTGCTTGTCGAGCAGCTTGATGCTGCTGTTGATGCCGTCGGTACGGCTGTCCATCGTGCCGCCCTTGGTCAGCATCTTGTCCAGCATGTCGTTGAGCTTGACGCCGAAACTGTCGGCACTCGACGCCGGCGGCTTGCTCGGATTCTTGGTCTTGTCGTAGGAACCGAGGAAAGACATGACCGAGTCGAGGTTGTTGGTGACGGCCTTGTCGAGCTTGGCCGAATCCAGCGCCAGCTTGCCGTCCTGCTGGAACGCGACACCAAGCTGCGACAGCGTCTGGATTGCCGCATCGCCGCCACCGAAGGCCTGGCCCAGCATGCTGCGCAACTGGCTCTGCACGCCGCGCACCGACGCGTCACCCTGCAAGATGCCCGCCGTCTTGGTTTCGGCGTTGTAGCTTGCATTCTGGCTGATCGAGGACTGGACGTCGTTGTACGCCTTGACGAACGCCGTCAGCGCCGTCTTGATCGAGCTGCTGTCACGGGCGGACGTCAGCTGGATCGGCGTCGAAACGCCATTGCTGTCGGTCGTCGGCTTGAGCAGATTGATCGTCAGGCCGTTCACGACCTCGGTCAGCGTGTTGCTGGCACTGGATACATCGATGCCGTTGACCTTGGCCTTGGCGTTCTGGGCCTGACTGTCCTTGAGGATGGTGAAGCCGCTGGTGTTCAGGTTGCCGGCGGCATCCGTCGTGGCGTCTTTCGGGTCGAACGCCAGCTTGGACAGGTCGGTCGCCACGGGATCGCCGTTGGCATCGTTGGTCGTCACGCCAACCTTGAAGGCGTAGTTTTCGCCCGTGTTGGTGCCGGTCAGCACCAGTCGGACGCTATTGTCGGCGTCCTTGACGATCGAGGCGGTCACGCCCAGATCGGTCTGCTTGTTGATCGAGTCGCGCACTTCCGCCAGCGTGATTTTGCCGTCGCTGTTGCCGTCCGAAATCGTCACCGACTTGGCCGGGGCGCTGGCATTGGGCGTGAAGCCGTCGGTTGCGCTGGCGTCGATCTTGCCGAAGGTGAAGGTCAGCTTGGCCTGATTGACGCCGGAGCCGGCCGGAATCAGCACCTGGTCGGCCGCCGTGAACTGGCCGGCCTGGCTGGTGAGTCGCTGGCGCTGCGCCAGCTTGAGGACGTCGAGCGAGAAGTTGCCGAGGTCGGCGGTATTGCTTGCCGACACGGTCGCCGCGTCGCTGTTGGACGACGAGGCCTTCACGCCGTTCAGCTTGCTGAGGTCCAGCAGCGACGACACGGCCGTCTGAAATGTGGACAAGGCACTCTTGATCGTTCCGAGCGCACTCAGTTGCGACTGGAAGCTCGCCTCTTTCGTGTTGAGCTTGGCAATCGGCTGCTGTTCGATCTGCATCAACTGACTGACGATCGAATTGATGTCGAGACCGGAGCCGCCATTGGTGGTGATCGTTGCCATACCTCTTCCTTTTCAGACGGATTGCGGGGTCATGCTTTGTCGCGCACCAGCAAACCCCGCAGCTTGTCGATGCTTTTGGCGATGTTCAACGCTTCCTGCGTCGGAATCTGCCGGATGACTTCCTTGGACTGCGTATCGATCACCTTGACCAGCGGGGTCTTGGTGTCGTCATCGATACTGAATTCGATGCCGACCTTGGGCTGCAAGGACTGCACCGTTTCATTCAACTTCTTGACCGCATCCTCCACGGCCGCCGCCTGCTGCTTGGGCGTGAGCGCCTGGACCGCATCCGGGCTGGTCGCGATTGCACCGTTCGCGGCCTGGCTGGTCGCCGCAAGCTGCACGGCCGGCTGCTTCGCATCTCCTTGGGGTTGCAGCGGCGAGCTCTGGCTCAGGGGATTGATAGCCGAAATCGACATGGGTTCCCTCTCCTGCAAGAAGCCCCGGCACGCGGCCGGGGCTTATCAGTTTAACGCAAGGTCAAACCGAAGGCTTAGCCGCGGAGCAGGCTCAGCACTTGGTTCGGCAGCGCGTTCGCCTGGGCCAGCATGGCGGTACCGGCTTGTTGCAGCACCTGGTTACGCGTCATCGTCGCGGTTTCCTTGGCGAAGTCGGTGTCCTGGATGCGGCTGCGCGAAGCGGACAGGTTGTCCGAGGTGGTTTGCAGGTTGGCGATCGACGATTCGAAGCGCGACTGCAGCGCACCGTACTGGGCGCGCTGACCGTTCACTGCGGCCAGAGCCGAGTCGACGATCTTCAGGGCCTTCTGGGCATTGTCGAAGCTGGTCACGTCGAGCGAAGCAACGGTATCCAAGGTCGAAGCCTTGGTCAGGCCGTAGCCCGAACCGGCGTCGGTCACCGAGAAGCTGTTGGACGAGTCGAGGGTCACGCGACCGTTGGCCACGGCGGTTGCAGCAGCAGCCTTGGCATCGAAGGCGGCAGCACCGGTGGTGCCGTCGGCGTCGTAGCTGTTCACGTCCAGCTTGGTGTTGGCAGCAGCAGCCTGGTTGGTCAGCTTGATGTCGTTGCCGGCAGCGTTGGTCAGCTTGATGCCGCCGTTGACCGCGTCGAACTCGGCGGTCACGCCGGTCTTCGAGGTTGCAGCGTTGATCGAGTTGATCGCCGAAGCGTAGTCGTCAGCCGTCGAAGCAGTGCCACCGACGCTGAACGACACGGTTGCGGCAGTTGCGTTGTCCGACTGGATGCCCAGCGTGTAGGTTTCAGCACCCAGAGCCAGGTTGGCGCTGGTGGTTGCCGTGGCGCTGACGCCGGTCTGGTCGCTCTTGGCATTGATCTGCTGAGCGATGGTTTGCGCGGTGTCGGTTGCGGTGGTCGTGTAGGTGGCCGAGCCGAGCGAACCGTTGATCTTGATGGCCTGGGCAGCAACGGTCTTGGTTGCAGCGCCGACAGCCGGCTGGTCAACTGCAACCGAGTTGTTGCCGTAGTTGTTGGTGCGGAAGTTCACACCGCTGGCCTGGATGGTCTGGTTGGCGTTGGCGCCGACCTGGAAGGTCGCGGTACCGAACGAGCCGTCCAGCAGGTTCTTGCCGTTGAAGTTGGTGGTCTTGGCGATGCGGTCGAGTTCCGAAGTCAGCTGGCCGACTTCCTGCTGGATGGCCTGACGGTCGCTCGACGAGTTGGTGGCGTTCGACGACTGGACAGCCAGTTCGCGGATGCGTTGCAGCATATCGCCAGCCGACGACAGCGCGCCTTCAGCGGTTTGCGCCAGCGAAACGCCGTCGTTGGCGTTGCGGTTGGCCTGATCCAGACCGCGGATCTGGCTGGTCATGCGCTGGGAGATGGCCAGACCGGCCGCATCGTCCTTGGCGCTGTTGATGCGCAGACCCGACGACAGGCGTTGCAGCGAGGTATTGAGACCAGCTTGCGAGGTGCCAAGGTTGCGTTGCGAAGTGAGCGAAGCAACGTTGGTGTTAATGACTTGAGCCATGATGTTTCTCCGATAGAGAGACGATATTTTTAGGAAGCCGGACCAGCGTTGCTGCGTCCTTGAATCCCTTATCGTCCTGGCTGCGGAGAACTTTAGGAAATACTCACATATTTTTCGAACACCATCGCCGCCACGGCCAGACCCTGCGCCAATGCTTGCGTCGCATCGACCTGATTGATGCTTCCGGCACTCTCGGCGACACCGGCGGCACGGTTCGCCACCACCGCCAGCGTGGCATAGGCGGCACCCAGTTCGCGCGCAAGTACCGCCTCGGGCATCGCGGTCATGCCGACCATGTCACCGCCGTCCCGGCGGATCCTGCGGATTTCGGCTGCAGTTTCGAGCCGCGGCCCCTGCATGCAGGCGTAAACACCGCCATCGATCAGCGACACTTTCAGCACACGGGCCGCCTCCAGCAGGGGTTCGCGCAGCGAAGCGGCATAGGGCTCGGTGAAGTCGACATGCGAGACGACCCGGTCATCGCCATCAAAAAAGGTCTGCCGCCGCCCCCAGGTGTAATCGAGCAACTGGTCGGGCAAGACCAGCACGCCGGGACGAAAGACGCGACCGATGCCGCCTACCGACGCCAGACCGACGATTTGCTCGGCGCCCTGCGAGGCCAGCGCCCAGATATTGGCCCGGTAGTTGATCCGGTGCGGCGGAATGGTATGACCGTAACCGTGACGCGCCAGGAAGAGCACCGACCCTCCGGCCAGCTCACCGACGATCAACGGCCCCGACGGGTCGCCGTAGGGCGTACGCACGATCAGCCGCTGCCGCACCGTCAATCCGGCCAGACTCGCCGCGCCGGTCCCACCAATGATCGCCAGCATGATCACTCCGCACCGGCTCAGCCACGCGGCGCCGGTCCTTCAATCATATGCACTGGCGACAACGACATGAAAAAGGCGGCCCGAAGGCCGCCCGGCTTACTTTCCACCCTAACCACTCAGGCCCTGGGTAGCGTGAACCGGCTCAGGTACTCGGCAAACTCGCCACCAACCTCCGGGTGCTTCAAGCCATAGGCCAGCGTCGCCTTCAGATAGCCCAGCTTCGAGCCACAGTCGTAGCGCGTCCCCTTGAGCTTGTGCGCAAGGATGTGCTGCTCCTGCATCAGCGCGAAGATACCGTCGGTGAGCTGAATCTCGCCCCCCTTTCCCGGCTGAACGTGCTGCAGGTGATGGAAAATCCGCGGCGTGAGGATGTAGCGGCCGACGACGGCCAGCGTCGATGGCGCCTCTTCGGGCTTCGGTTTTTCGACAATGTTGTTGATGCGCAGACGGCCGTTGCTGTCATCGACCGCCACGATGCCGTAGGAGCTGGTGTCCTCGCGCGGCACCTCCTCGACGCCGAGCACGGCGCAATGCGTATCGCCGAACACTTCGACCATCCGCGCCATCTCGGACGTTGCGCCGCCGTCGATCAGGTCGTCCGCCAGAATGACTGCGAACGGTTCGTCACCGACCACCGGCTCGGCACACAGTACGGCATGCCCCAGACCGAGCGCCTCGGGCTGGCGGATGTAGATGCAGGTCACCGACTTCGGAATGATCGACTGGACGATGTCGAGCAGCTTCTGCTTGCCCTTGGCTTCGAGCTCGCTCTCGAGCTCGTAGGCCTTGTCGAAATGGTCTTCGATGTTGCGCTTGTTGCGCCCGGTGATGAACACCATCTCGGTAATGCCAGCGTCGAGCGCCTCTTCGACCGCGTACTGGATCAGCGGCTTGTCGACGACCGGCATCATTTCCTTCGGACTGGCCTTGGTCGCCGGCAGAAAGCGGGTACCCATGCCGGCAACCGGGAATACGGCCTTGCGGATTTTCTGCATTGAAGTTGCTCCTTTGTGTTTGTTTTCTGGCGCCAGCAATCCGAGTCGCAACGCGGCCCCCATCACCTGATCGGCCTGACGCAGGCCAAGTTCGTCCGGCCACTGCGAGACCGCAGACCGCCCCAGACCGAGGGCATCGGCCAGCCGGCTCTGGCTACCAAAAAGGCGAAGTGCTTCGGATTTGCGCATCGCACCATTGTTCAACAAACTGAACCGGCAAATCAAGCAGAAAAATCAGTCGCTACGCGTTCAAAAAACTAAACATCAGCCGTACCCAGCAAATCCCGCAATCCGGCCTCGTCCAGCACCACCACCCCGAGCGACTCGGCCTTGGCCAGTTTCGATCCGGCCGCCTCGCCGGCAACGACATAGTCGGTTTTCTTCGACACGCTACCCGATACTTTGCCGCCAGCCGCCTCGATCATCGCCTGCGCCTCGTCACGTGTCAGCGACGGCAACGTGCCGGTCAGTACCAGCGTCTTGCCTGACAGCACCCCGGCAGGCGCCGACACCGACGGCAGCAACGCCAGCAACGCGCTGCGCTGCACATCGAGCGCGTGCAGCATGGCAGCATTTGTCCCGTCTCCCAGCCAGACCAGCAGCGACGAACGCACGTCCGCCGGCAAGCCACCAAGCGCCGCCTCGTCGGCAGCAGCCAGCTGCGCCGGCGTCGAGACCGACTCCGCCAACTGGCGCGCACGCAACGGTGTGAGTTTCGGCACGCCAAGCACCGCGTACAACTCGGCCGTCACCAACTTGTCGCGCCAGCCAACGCTGGGGGCATGCAGATCCACCGGTGCCACACCGGCCGCCAGCAACGCATCGAGCGCCTGCTGGTTCTTGGGTTCGGCAAAGAAATCGGCAATCGAATCGGCCACCGTCGCCCCAACGTCGGGCAACACACGCAGCAGCGGCGATGGCGCCTGCCGCACCAGCGCAAGATCACCGAACCAGTCCGCCAGCGTCTTTGCGGTCGACTCGCCGACGTGGCGGATGCCGAGCGCAAACAACAGTCGCGCCAGCGATGGCTGCTTGCTGGCAGCAATGCCATCGATCAGGTTCTCGGCCCATTTGCTCGCCACCTGCCCCGCCTTGACCGTCTCCGGCACCACACCGTCCCGCTCGTCGGCACGACGCTTCATTTCCAGCAGGTCTGTCAGCGTCAGCCGGTAGAGATCGGCAATGCCGTGGACGTAACCAAGATCGACCAGATTGTCGATGTAACGCTCGCCCAGTCCTTCGATATCCATCATGCGCCGACCGGCAAAATGACGGATCGCCTCCTTTCGTTGCGCAGAGCAGAACAATCCGCCCGAACAACGCGCAATCGTCTCGCCTTCTTCACGCACCACGTGCGAGCCGCACACCGGACATGCCTTCGGCAGCTCGAACGGCGCATACTGCGGACGCCGCACCGGGGAGAACAAATCGCCCCCTGCTTCGTCAACCATCGGTCGACGCTCGAGCACGACGCCGACCACTTCGGGAATGACGTCTCCGGCGCGCCGGACGATGACCGTATCGCCGACGCGCACGTCCTTGCGCCGCACTTCGTCCTCATTGTGCAGGGTCGCATTCGTGACCGTCACCCCGCCGACGAAGACCGGCACCAGCCGGGCCACCGGGGTGATCGCACCGGTCCGGCCCACCTGCACGTCGATTGCCTCGACCGTCGTCAGCACTTCCTGCGCCGGAAACTTGTGCGCCACTGCCCAGCGCGGCTCACGGCTGCGGAAGCCGAGTTCGCGCTGCATCGCCAGCGAATCGACCTTGTAAACAACGCCATCGATATCGAATGGCAGTTCGGCGCGCAATCCGGCCACCCGCTCGTGAAACGCCACCAATCCGGCTCCACCCTGCGTCCGGACCCGCTCTGCACACACCGGCAGGCCATAGCCCTGCAACGCGTCGAGCACTCCCGAATGCGCGGCCGGCGCATCCAGCCAGCCCGACACCTCGCCGAGTCCGTAGGCAAAGAACGACAGCGGCCGGGTCGCAGCAATGGCCGGGTCGAGCTGGCGCACCGCGCCGGCGGCCGCATTGCGCGGATTCACGAATGTCTTGGCGCCGACGGCCAACTGCTTCTCGTTCATTGCGTCGAAGTCGTCGCGGCGCATATAAACCTCGCCACGCACTTCGAGCACCGGTGGCACCTCGCCCTGCAGGCGCAACGGGATCTGGCCGATCGTGCGGATGTTCTGCGTGACGTCTTCACCGGTCACGCCGTCACCACGCGTTGCCGCCCGTACGAGCACACCGGCCTCATAGCGCAAGCTGATTGCAAGGCCGTCGAACTTCAGTTCGGCGACGTAATCGACCGGTGCATCGCCCTCCCCCAGTGCCAGCTCCTTGCGCACACTGGCATCGAATGCCAGCGCCCCGCCCGCGGTGACGTCGGTTTCGGTGCGGATCGACAGCATCGGTACCGCATGCCGGACAGGCTGGAACTGCGGCAGCGGCTTGCCGCCGACACGCAGCGTCGGCGAGTCGGCCGTCTTGAGCTCCGGGTGCGCAAGCTCCAGCGCCTCGAGCTCGCGAAACAGCCGGTCGTACTCGGCGTCAGGTACCGTCGGGGCGTCGAGCACGTAGTATTCGTGACCGTAACGCTGCAGTAGCACCCGGAGTTCGGCGGCACGGGAAACGGGATCGGAAGAAGTCATGGTGTCATGTCCGGAACGAAAAACGCCGCTGTCGGACAGCGGCGCATTCGGGTCAATCGTAAGGGGTGTTTCGGCAGGTCGGACGAGGCTCAGGCAAACAGTCGCAACGCCGCCATCGACCCCGGTGCAATCCCGCGATCGTCCATCTGCGCATAGATATTGGTCAGCTGCCGGCGAATGTTGGCGATGCTGCCGGGCGCCAGCGGTCGACCCGAATCGTCGACCAGGTCGCCGGCCAGCAGGTTTGCCAGCTGCTGGGCGATGTCGCTCAGGTGGTCGAACACCGGCAGGCCGCCGGCCACGCGCGGCACGTCGAACAGGAAGGTCAGCCCTTCACTGGTATTGCCGAACGGACTCTGATCCTGGTTGACCAGCGAAAACAGCGCCTTGCCCGACTCGCTGCGATAGTGGAACAGCCCGTCAGCACCACGGGCGAGCCCGGCCTGCTCGGCAAACAGGCGCACCCGCTCCATCGGGAAGGGCTTGCCCTGGGTCACGACGTTCAGGCCGATGAGCACATCGACCGACGCGCAGAATTCATCCAGGTCCCGCGCAGCGGCGAGCTTGCCCGAACGCTGCGGAAAGGTCACCACCGCCTCGTGCTCGTCGGCAAACTGCTGCACTGCCATGCAGAAGGCGTTGAGCTGCTCCTGCGTCAGCGAGCCCTGGCGGTCCGCCAGCTGCAGACCGGCGCGCAATTCGGTGTACCGGCCGTTGCTGCGCGCACTGACCACCTCCCACTGCCCGGCCTCGGTCAGACCCAGGACCACCACCCGCTTGGACGCCGAGAACTGCGGCACCTCGGCGGCAGCGATCGGTTCATTGGCGTGAATGTCGGCAATGAAGTCCAGCGACGCATCGAGCTGGCTTGTCGCGAGCACTTCGACATCCTGCAGCTCGACCTGCTTGACCACCGGCTCCGGCACACGCACCGGCGCCTCGGCCACATCGTCGAATGCGGGCAGATCGTCGTCGACCTCGACTTCAGGCACGTCGAGCTGCGGCTCGCGCCGCACCGGTGCTGCAGGCACCACCGGCTCGATCATCGGCTCGAGCCGCTGGCCGCTGGCGACCGGACGGACCATGTTTTTCTGCGTTTCGAGCAGCACGTCGGGCTGATTTTGCGCGAATGCCCGCTGTGCCTGCTTGCGATAACGGTGCTCCTGCCACCAGTTGAAGGCATAGACGGCCGCAACGATGGCGCCCCCCGCGATCAATGATCCCAACTGTAAATCTGTCATGGTCTTCTGCACGTAATCCGTCGCAGCGGCAACGGATGGATTATTCCGAATTTGAACGGGGCGATTCAAGCCCACGGTTTACCTTGCACTTTGCAAGATCATCTTGACTCACGTTGCAAGCACCGTATCCCGCATCGTCAGCGCTTGCTGAATATCCACGGCCACAACGCGCGATACGCCCTGCTCCTGCATGGTCACGCCGACCAGCTGCTCGGCCATTTCCATCGTCAGCCTGTTGTGACTGATATAGAGGAATTGCGTTCGCTCGGCCATTTTTTTGACCAGGTCGCAGAAACGCAGGGTATTCGCATCGTCCAGCGGTGCGTCGACTTCGTCCAGCAGGCAAAACGGCGCCGGATTCAGGCTGAACAGCGAGAATACCAGACTCAGTGCGGTCAGTGCCTTTTCGCCCCCCGAAAGCAAATGGATGGTGCTGTTCTTTTTTCCGGGCGGCTGAGCCATGATTTGTAAGCCGGCATCGAGAATTTCATCGCCAGTCAGATGCAGTTCGGCATGTCCACCACCAAACAGCGCCGGAAACAGCCGCTGCAGATTGGCGTTGACGGTATCGTAGGTACCTTGCAGCAGCGTGCGTGTTTCTCGATCGATCCGGCGGATTGCCGATTCGAGCGTCTCGATCGCTGCCAGCAGATCGGCCGATTGCGCTGCCAGATAGTCGGCGCGCGTCTGCGCTTCCTGCAGTTCGGCCAGTGCAGCCAGATTGACCGCACCCAGTGCATTCAGCGACTGACTCAGGCGGCCGATCTCGCCCAGCAGCGATGACGCCTTGACGCCGGCCCCGAGGCTCGCGGTCAGCGCCACTTCATCGGCGTCAATCAGTTCTTCGGCAAAGCGCTCGAATGCCAGCCTCGCCTCCTGTTCACGCAACTTCAACGAAGACAGGGCATCCCGCGACGGATCCAGCGTTTGCTCGATCGCGTGCCGGTCGGTCTCGCGCTCCCGTTGTGTTTGCGCAATGCCATTCAACGCATCCCTTGCCTCGGCGAGATGGCGCTCCCGCGCCATGCGCAAGTCGACGGCGTGTTGCACCTCGCCATCCAGCGCTGCGGCATCGACACCGTCGAGCTCGATCAGTTGCGACGCCAGCCGCTCCCTCAGCAACTCGGCCTGATCGGCCTGCGCCACCGCTGCGCGCTGCAGTTCGTCCAGGCGGTCACGCGCGCTCTGCGCGGCAAACCGTTCGGATTGCAGCTGTCGTTCGGTGCTGCGCAACTGCTCGCGCAGCCGCGCGAGTGCGGTTTCGGCCTCCGCACGTGCCGATTGCGCCCGCTCCATTTCGGCCGTCTGCGGCGTCACCGCCAGATCGGCCTGTGACAGCGCCTGCTCCGCCACCAACCGCTCCGCCTCGCTGTCTTCGAGCTGCTGCGCCAGTTCGCCCAGCGCCGCCGACGACAGTGCCAACCGCAGCGCTGCCGCCTGAACGGCCGATTCACGCTCCGCCAGTTTGCGCTCCAGCGCGCCAAGGCGTTGCATGGCGCCCGATTGCGTTTGTCGCAGCGAACGCAACAACGCATCGCGGTCCGCCACACCGGGCGCAACGACATCGATCTCCGCCTGCACTGCGGCCAACGCCGGCTGCAGCGCCGCCAGGGCCGCCGCTGCCGCCTCGCGCGACTGCTGACGCTGCATCAAACCGTGTGCATCGCTGTGCGCATCAAAGTAGCGCACCGAAACCGGCATGACCACGTGCCCCTCCGGCGTCACGAAACAAGCGTCGCGCGGCAGCCGGGAGCGATCGGCGAGCGCCGTTTCATACGACGCGGCGCAGTACACGCCGGCAAGCAGGGCATCGATCGCGCCGCGCGCACCGGCTTCGCGTACCGAAATCCGGGCCGACAACGGCATCCAGCCATTCAACGGCTCGGTCGGCAGGATGTGCTGCCCCTGCAGCGCCACCGAAAAGGCCGCTGGCGCAGCGTGATCAGGCAATGTCGCCGTCAGCCGCCCCTTCAGGGCGGAACCGAGCATGGTCTCAAGGGCAGTGGCCCACGCGGGCGTGACATCCAGCAACGACAGCAGCACCGGCGCGTCACCCAACCCGTGCCGAGCCAGCCAGTCTGCCAGCGCACCGTCGTCGCGAACCGGCTCGGCACCCAGTGCTGCCAGCCGAGCGGTGGCATCGGTGCGTGCCAGCGCCAGACGCTCGCGCTCGGAACGCAGATCGTCCAGCCTCACTCGTTCGATTTCGAGCGTTTCGTCCTGCAGTTCGATCGCCAACGTCCGGTCGTCGATATCGGTGCGCAGTCCTTCGACCTCCGCACGCACGGCATCGAGCACGGCGTCCTCCGTGACGGATGCCGCGGCGATGTCGGCTTCGAGCTTGATCTTGCGCGCCTGCAACCCGGCAACTTCCCGCTTCTGCCGCTGCAGATGCTGCCGTGCCAGTTGCTGCGTCGCCTGCGCTGTTGCAAGCCTGTCGCGGACTTGCTGGAGACTTTGCTCCTGTCCGCTGAGTGCGGCCTCGAGCTCGGGCTGCAGCCGCATCTCGTCGTCGAAGACGAGCGCCGTCTCCTCGGCCGCCAGCAAGGCGGCATCGAGCTTCAGTTGCCACTGTTCGGACTCCTGTGCGCCGCTCGCCCGGCTCTGTTCGACCCTGGCCAGCTCCTCGCGGCTGAGTGCCAGCTGCTGCTGCAAGCGCTCGCGCGTCTGGCGCAGGTGCAGCAACTGCTGCTCGAAACGTGCAACAACGGCATTGGCGTCAAACAATGCCACCTGTGCCGCTTGCACCTGTTCGGTGGCGCCATAATGGCGCTCCCGCAGCACTCCGATTTCGGCCTCGTGCGCCCGCAATGCAGCCAGTCCGGCATCGAGCGCAGTCTGTGCAGCGGCAATGTCGGCACGGACCTTGTCCAGCTCGGCAGCGGCATCCCGCTTGCGTTGCAGCGCAAGCAACTGTTGCTTGTGGGCGATCAATGTCTGCAGCCGCTGATATTCGCCGGCGACTTCAGCCTGGTCGCGCAGCTTGTCGACCTGCGCCGTCAGTTCCCGACGGATGTCATCCAGGCGCGCCAGATTGTCACGCGTATCGGCCAGCCGCGACTCCGTTTCGCGACGACGTTCCTTGTACTTGGAGACGCCGGCCGCCTCTTCGAGAAAGTGCCGCAACTCTTCGGGCTTGGCCTCGATGATGCGGCTGATCATGCCCTGCTCGATGATCGCGTAGCCACCCTTGCCCACGCCGGTCCCGAGGAACAGGTCGGTAATGTCGCGGCGCCGCACGGCAAGGTTGTTGATGTAGTAGTCCGAATCTCCCTGCCGGGTCAGGACGCGCTTGATCGAAATCTCGGCGTACTGCGACCACTGGCCGGCGGCCAAGCCCTCGCGATTGTCGAACACCAGTTCGACCGAGGCCCGGCTGACCGGCTTGCGGCTGGTCGAACCGTTGAAGATCACATCCTGCATCGACTCGCCGCGCAACTGCTTGGCCGACGATTCGCCCAGCACCCAGCGCACCGCGTCGATCACGTTCGACTTGCCGCAGCCGTTCGGCCCGCACACCGCGACCAGTTGGCCCGGCACGTGGATCGTGGTCGGGTCGACGAAAGACTTGAATCCGGCAAGTTTGATGTGGGTAAGGCGCACGCGGCGAGGCTCCTGACAGCGCACCGATTGTAACGGCCCGTGCCCCTACGGCACAGGCCGGTGCACGCACGTCACTTCTGGATGACGATCTTCGGGAACTTGGCCGAGAAATCCTGCGCCCGCGCTGCCACGCCGATCGCGACCTTGCGGGCAATCGCCTTGTACAGTGACGCGATGGCACCATCCGGATCAGCCGCGACGCTCGGCTTGCCGGCGTCGACGCTGGTACGGATCGACAGGTCCAGCGGCAGCTTGCCCAGAAGCGACACGCCGTAGTCCTCGCCCATCCGCTCGCCGCCGCCTTCGCCGAAAATCGGTTCGATGTGGCCACAGTTCGAGCACACGTGCGTGCTCATGTTCTCGACGATGCCGAGGATCGGCACGCCGACCTTTTCGAACATCTTCAGGCCCTTGCGTGCATCCAGCAGCGCGATGTCCTGCGGGGTCGTCACGATCACCGCACCGGTCAGCGGCACCTTCTGACTCAGGGTCAGCTGGATGTCGCCGGTACCCGGTGGCAGATCGATGACCAGGTAGTCGAGATCGTCCCACAACGTGTCGTTCAACAGCTGCTGCAGCGCCTGCGTCACCATCGGGCCGCGCCAGACCATCGGCTGCTCCGGATCGATCAGGAAGCCGATCGACATCGTCTGCACGCCGTAACTCACGATCGGCTCGATGTGCTTGTTGTCCGGCGATTGCGGCTTCTGGTCGGCCACGCCCATCATCAACGGCTGCGACGGGCCATAGATATCGGCGTCGAGCAGTCCGACCCGAGCGCCCTCGGCGGCCAGCGCCAGGGCCAGATTGACCGAGGTGGTCGACTTGCCGACCCCGCCCTTGCCACTGGCCACGGCGATGACGTTCTTGACGTTCTTGAGCAGCGGCACGCCTCGCTGCGCGGTATGCGCAATGATCTGGCTGCGCACCGTCACGGTCGCCCCGTTCACGCCCTCGACACCGGACAGCGCCGCCTCGAACTGCGCGCGGATTGCATCGAACTGGCTCGCCGCCGGATAGCCGAGCAACACGTCGGCATGGGCATGGCCGCCGATCAGCTCGAGGCGCTTGATGCATTTGCCGGCGACATAGGTCTTGCCGGTGTTCGGATCGACAAGCGCCGCGACGGCGGCTTGCAGCAGTTCGGGATTGGACATCGAGGGACTTCCTTCGCGCGCGTCGCCAAAAAGGCGGGAGATGAACGACATGGTGAGCCGGCCCGCAGGCCATGGTTGACTGGAATGGTCGGCTATTTTCGCGGATCGGCGACTGAAAAACAAACGCCCCTCACAGGCGGGGCGTCACTCTTGGCTACGGATATGTCAGTACGGATTGCCCAGCATTACGTAAAAGCGCGCTTTTTTGTTGTCACCGTAGGCAGCGGCAACATAGAACGGTCCAAGGAAGGTATCCATTCCCAGGAAGGCGGTTCCGGAAACGTGCAGATCGTTCTGCGACGAGTCGACCGCATCGAACAGCTGTCCGACTTCGAGTGCCCCGCCAATGTAGACCTTGCTGTCCGGCACGAGGAACGACAGCGGGTGATACAGCGCAATCCGGCCATACGCCATCGAATCACCGATGATTTCCTGATAGCCGTAACTCGATAAATTCATGAAACCGCCGAGCCATTGCAGATCATTGACATCGTTGTCACCACCGCCCTGCTGCATGACGCCATGCAGTCGGACATGACCGCCGAAATCGCCGAGCTTGAAACCCTTGACCAAGGTTGCGGTAACTTGGGTATACGGATCGAACGTACCGGAACCGGACCGGCCACCGAATGACTGGTATGCCGACGCATTGAACAGCACCCCTTCGGTCGGGAAATCCAGACTATCGAGCTGGTCGTAGTAAAGGCGCACCCTCACTCCCCAGTCTTGCTGGCTGAAATTGTCCAGCAGATTCTTTTGTTGGGCGTCTTTCGTGCCTTGCGACGCATTCTCGTCGTCATCAACGAGCACCGGAATAAAACCGATATCCCTCGCGCCACGATAATTGTTGTAGGCGAAGCCGATCCGCACCTCGCCGTACTTGCCGTACCCTGACCCGATGTCGAAGCCTGCCCTTTCCTTTCGATACTTGTACTGGGCCACCTTTTCTCCATTGACCCAGATATCGACCGGCTGGTTTTCCGCGCTGAAATACGGCGCGACAAAGGCATAGCCGTCAAGCTGGAGCGGCTGGTAGAACTCGGTCGCAAACTGCGTGTGATTTCCGAGCCGGACCAACGACGTCCACTCACCGCCAAGATCGTTAATCCAGGTGCGGCGATAACGTGCCGCCAGGCTGTAGCGGTTGTCGGTATCGAAGTCGGTACTCAAGGCCAGGCCAAGATTCAGGTAATTCGGTCCCCAGCTTTTTTCGACCGGGGTCAGCCGAAACAGTTGGCCGTTATTGGTATCGAGCAGCTCGTAATCGAGCTGGGAAAAGTCCCCGCGCGCATAGGTCTTGGACAAACGCTCGTTGAAGGCCGCGTTGTCCAGCGGTTTGCCCGGCGTAATGTCGAGCGCCCCCTTCAGCACATCGGGATTCACGTAATCGAGCTTCGCCACCTGGACTTCGTTGATGGGCTTCGGTACGAGCTGCTTCGCCTGTCTGGCCAGCGCCCACTTGCGATACGCTGGAGCCGACAACGCATAGCGCTCGAGTTCGGGCAACTGCATCTGTGCTGCGGCCTCTCCGCGCTCGATCAGTTGCCTGGCCTTGGTGAAGTCGGAGCTCGACAGCTTGTCGAGCTCGGGCGTAATCAGGATATCGCGACCCGATTTCAGGCTGGCGATCTGCGGTCGCTGGTTCTGCAGGATCATCAGCCGCGTGTACTGATCCGCAACCGAGAACAGGTTGTCGATCTCCGCGCTCTTGAGTGGCGGCGAAGCGACGTCGACAGCAATGACGATGTCCGCACACAACTTGCGCGCCACGTCGACACCCATGTTGCGCGACAACCCTCCGTCCACCAGCGTGTGCCCTTCGAGCGGCACCGGCGGGAATACGCCCGGCACAGCCATGCTGGCACGCATCGCACTGACGATGTCGCCATCGCTCAGCACGACCATTTCGCCGGTCTCAAGGTCGGTGGCAATCGCACGATAGGGCGTTGCCATCTGGTTGAAGTTGGCGACAGTGCCACCATAAGTCAGTTCACGCAGGAAGTACTCGACCTTCTGAGTACCGATTGCCGCGCGTGGTAATGCAATAGTGCCGTTATCGCGCAAACCAAGCTCGATTGGTACATTTCCGGAACGATCCAGCTCTTTCTGGCGGAAAGACAGGCTCTGCCTCGGCAAGCCGCTACTCAGCAAGTCATCCCAGTCCGCTTTCTCGCTTTCGGCGATCAGCTCTTCCGGCGTCCGCCCCGACGCATACCCCCCCGCAACCAGCGCACCGATACTGGTCCCGACGATGCAATCGATCGGCACCCGCGCGTCCTCGAGTACCTTCAGCACGCCGATATGCGCCAGGCCACGCGCGCCGCCGCCACCCAGCACCACACCGATCCGCGGCCGTGTGCTATCGGCAGCCGCCGCCGCGGACACGGCCAAACTCGCGATCGTGCAAACCACCACTCTGGATACGGAACGCCGCATTCAATCCCTGCTAAATTGCTTGTATCGTCAACATTCTATACGGGCAGAACATGCAACTCATCGCCCATCGCGGACTCGCACGCACGGTCCCGGAAAACACGCTGGCGGCTTTCGCGGCTGCATTATCCAGCGGCTTCGACGGCTTGGAAACCGACATCCGTCTTTGTGCCGATGGTGAGGCCGTTCTGTGTCATGACCGCGTCACCCCGAACGGCACCCCGGTTGCGCTGCTTTCGCGCAAGGCGCTGTCGCAGCAACTCGGCTATCTGGTGCCCACCCTTGCCGAGGCACTCGACACTTTTCCGGACGCACTCTGGAACCTGGAAATCAAGTCGCCGGACGTGGTCAAAACGGCATTCGAAATCATCGCTGCATCACGCCGTTCGCACCGCATTCTGTTGTCGTCGTTCCGGCACGACATCGTGCTTGCCGCCGCAGAATTGCTGCAGGTCGACTGTGCGCTGCTGGTCGCCCACCACCCGGCATCACTCGCCGGGCTGTTGCAGCAGGCGTTACCGCACGAACGGCTGCGCGGTATCGTCTGGGATTTCGAAATCGTCGATGCACCGTTGCTCGAACAGGTCGCCGAACTCGGCTTCCGCAGTTATGTTTACGGGGCACATACACTCTACGAACACGCGTTCTGTCGCGACTACCAGGTCAGCGGCATCATCACCGATCATCCCGAATTCGTCGGATTGACGCCGGCGCCAGCCCTGCAATAACGCCAGCGTCAAGCGTAATCGGCCATTGCGTCGGGGCGCCGCATCCGGCACCATGCCGCCCCCTCTTTCCGGACTACCCCATGCTCTTGCTCGAATTTGCCGTCGTCCTCGCGGCCATCCTGATCGGCGCCCGCCTTGGCGGTATAGGACTTGGCGTCATGGGGGGGCTGGGGCTGGCGGTCCTGACCTTCGTCTTCGGGCTCAAACCCGCCACCGCGCCGATCGACGTCATGCTGATGATCGTCGCCGTCATTACTGCTGCGGGCTGCCTGCAAGCGGCCGGGGGAATGGACTACCTTGTCCACATCGCGGAAAAACTGCTGCGCCGCCATCCGAAGCGGATCACCTGGTTCGCACCACTGGTCACCTACTCCTTCACGCTGTTCGCCGGCACTGGTCATGTGGCCTATTCGGTGCTACCGGTCATTGCCGAAGTCGCCCGCGAATCGGGCGTCCGCCCGGAAAGGCCGCTCTCGATCAGCGTGATCTCGTCACAGGCAGGGATCACCGCGAGCCCGATCTCGGCCGCAACGGTCGCGCTGCTGTCACTGCTGTCTCCTTCCGGAGTACACCTGTCGGACATTCTGATGATTGCCATTCCGGCGACTCTCCTAGGCACGCTGGCCGGCGCCTTCGTCGCCAGTCGCCTTGGTGTGGAGCTGGACAAGGATCCCGTCTATCAGGCGCGGCTTGCCGCGGGAGATCTGCAAGCCGTCACCAAGACAGCCCGCCCGGCGCTGCCAGGCGCGGCCAAGTGGTCGGTGGGAATCTTTCTGGCGGCGGCCTTTTCCGTCGTCCTGCTCGGTTCGTTTCCGTCGTTGCGCCCGAGCTGGAGCACCGCTGGCATCGTTGTGCAGCTGGATATGGCGCAGGCGATCGAAATGGTCATGCTCTCTGCCTCGGCACTCATCCTGCTCTGCAGCAAGGTCAACCCGGACCAAGTGGTAAGAGGCAGTGTATTTCGCGCCGGTGCCGCAGCCGTGATCGGCATTTTTGGCGTGGCCTGGATGGGTGACACCTTCATTCAAGGCAACATGGCCTTCTTTTCGGAGAACATTCGCAGCGCAGTGACTACTGCACCATGGCTGTTCGCGCTGGCGCTGTTCGCAATGTCCATCCTGCTGTACTCGCAAGCTGCGACAATCCGCGCATTAATGCCACTGGGGTTGGCACTCGGCCTGCCGGCACCCGCGCTGATCGCGATGTTCCCGAGTGTCAACGGGTACTTCTTCATCCCGAATTATCCGACCGTCATCGCCGCGATCAACTTTGACCAGACCGGGACGACGCGCATCGGCCGCTGGCTGCTCAACCACAGCTTCATGCTGCCGGGCCTCACGTGCTCGGTGATGAGCGTCGGCAGCGGCTTCGTACTCAGCCACTTTCTGCTGTGAACCCCCGCTTCGCCGCTTTTGGTAAAAAAATCACGTACTTGGACGTGAATCGGCCATGGCCGCAGATCGCAGCGACCCGGATGATGGAGACTTGTTGAAAATTGAAACGGTAACGACCTGCCACCAATGAGTCACCGGCAGCGCCGACCGTTCCCCAAACCCCATGCGCTCAAATCCAGCACGCTCGTCCCGCACCTTGCCGGCACCTTGGTCGCAACGCTGGCCGATCCCCCAAATGGGAACCGCGAACGCCGCACAGCCGGATGACGCGGATTTTGGAGTCTGGTTGCAGCAGCGACATCAGAAACCGATCGAAAACACGATAGAAGCCGCTGCCAATGACCCCAGCGCCGACAATGACTGGTCGGATCGACTGATCTTCACGCTGATGCACAGTTCGAATCGCCAGCGCGGCAACGAACCGGCAACCAAGACGCGACGGGAACTCCGCGACACCTACCAATCGTCGTTGGCCGGTCTGTCGCCGCGGCAGCACGTACTCGCCTAAGCGGGCGAACTGGCGTCGTGCAATGCCAACCGGTAGCGATATAACCGGCCGATTTCGCTATCAACCCTGCCGCTTGCTTGTTCCCAGTCCGGCGTGGGTGCTTTGGCGGTCAGTATGTCCATATGTTGCCAACCCAAGATCCGCGCCTCTTTGGCGAGCACGGCAAGCAGGCGTTCTGCCTCCTTCACACCCTGATCGGACAGCTGCAACCAGATTGCACCGCCGGGGGTCAGCCCACCGAGCCCCCCACACCGCCCTTGCTCTTGCCAGAGTGCAAACTGACGCCCCACAAGCACGTCAGGCGTGACCGGGCTCAAGGGACCACGCAATGTAGTGTCCCCGAAGCCCAGTGAGGGGCGCTTTGACGTCACCGGGTAAACGCACCAGTCAACTTCCGGCGCCACGATGTTCACTTCAATTCCGGGTTTCAGTCGTGCAAACAACGCGTCAACATCCGCGTTGCGCATGCGGATGCAGCCATGCGAAGCCGGCACGCCCATCGGCTGGTCATCCGGCGTACCGTGGATATAGATGTAGCGTGACATGGTATCGACACTGCCGAAGCGGTTGAAACCTGGTACTGCGCCGGACAACCAGATGATCCGTGTCAGCACCCAGTCCCGCTCGGGATGCACCTTGGCCAGTTCGGGGCTGTAAACCTCCCCGGTCCAGCGACGTCCACGAAATACCGCACCCATCGGCCTACCGGCACCGATCAATGCCCGCACGCGATGATGACCTCGTGGCGTCTGATAACTACCAGATTGCTCACCAGCGCCTCGGCTTGCTGTAGACACCGGGTAACTGCACAGCGCAGTCCCCGATGAATCAAGCAGGGTTAGCGTTTGAGTTGCCAGATCGATAGTGATATGCATGGTGAAATGGTGCCACGATAGGAATCCCGAGCAAACCACCTTGGTGACTTGGAACTACGTTGCGTGAGGCCGCACCAAAGCAAAAACCCCCTGCAGCATGGCTGCAGGGGGTTTGCATGGGGAGTCTGGCGATGACCTACTTTCACACGGGAA
>NZ_BMYO01000004.1 GCF_014652315.1 Jeongeupia chitinilytica
GTGCCCTTGACCGCGTTGACTTCGAGCTGGATCTCGCCGTCGCCGAGCAGCAGGATCGCGCCCGGTTCGACATCGTTGGGCAGCTCCTTGTAGTCGAGGCCGACGCGTTCGGCATTGCCGAGTTCGCAGGCGGCGTCGAGGATGAAGGGGGTGCCCTTCTTCAGCTCGATCTTGTTTTTCTCGAACTTGCCGATGCGGATCTTCGGCCCCTGCAGGTCGGCGAGGACGGCAACGGCGACGCCGAGCTTGTCGGCGATGGCGCGGACGGTGTTGGCGCGGTCGGTGTGGTCCTGGGCGCTGCCGTGGGAGAAGTTGAGTCGGACGGTGTTGACGCCGGCCCGGATCAGCTGTTCGAGGACGGCCGGGTCGGTCGAGGCGGGGCCGAGGGTGGCGACGATCTTGGTACCGCGGGGCATGACATTCTCCTGTGTCGGAATCGCTGCCGGCCATCGGGGGCCGGCCTGACCGACATTGTCGTCAGGCGGCTCCGACAAGTAAATCGTCTATTGCCGGCAATCCGGCACAACCCGCGCCGGACGGTCAGGTTTCCAGCAGCGTGTGCAGCGTGCTGCGCAGGACCGCGATGGTGGCGTCGTCCACGGCCTTCGGATGGCGGATCCGCCGCAGCATCAGCCCTTCGAACAGCGCGATGATGATTTCGGTCCGCGCCTCGAGGTCGGCCAGCGGCGGCAGGCCGCGCCGTGCCCGGCCCGATGCGATCGTTTCGGCCAGCCGCGTCCGGGCCCTTCTGTCCCCTTCGTGTACCGTCACCGCGACCTTGGGATTGCGCGAGGCTTCGGCAAGGATTTCGACCTGCAGGGCTTCGTCACTGCACGGCGACTCTTCCATTTCGTTGCCCGCCTCGCGGATCAGGGCCTGCAGGATGTCTTCTTCGTCGTGCAGCGAGTCGAGCAGCGCAAGGATCTCGGCGACGTCGCGCTCGACGATCGCCGCGATGATCGCTTCCTTGTTCTCGAAATAGTGATAGATGTGGCCCACGCTCATGCCGGCGGCCCTGGCCAGCTCGGCCATGCTCGCGCCATGGAACCCCCGCTGGCGGAAGCACGTCGCTGCGGCGTCGAGCACCTGGTTGCAGCGTGCCTCGCCCCGGTCCTGTTCAGTTGTCATGCGAATCCTCGTTCAAACCTGTCGCCATTCGTCCGTCATATCTTGTCGGCTCAGGCACTTGCCATATGATTGCCGTTTTAATTAGAATGATCGCTCTAGAATGATCATTCTAGATTGAACATTCATTCTATTGCGAACCTTTCTGTCTGGATAGTGTCTGCAAACACCTAGCCGCCGGGCGTACTGCCGGGCGGCCGCTTCCATTGAATCGACTCCCACGAAGAGGCCTCCATGAAACTGACCCCGAGACGCGCGCTTGTCGCCGCCAGCCTGATCGCTGGCAGCCTGGCGCTGATCGGCTGCGGCGAACCCGATGCAGCCAACCATGCCGCGCAACCCGAACCGGTGGTCGGAATCGTCACGGTCGCCGGGCAGTCGCTGCCGATGACCACCGAGCTCGCCGGCCGGACGTCGTCCTATCAAGTATCGGATGTCCGTCCGCAGGTCGGCGGCATCATCCAGAAACGCCTGTTCACCGAAGGCAGCGACATCAAGGCCGGTCAGGTGCTGTACCAGATCGATCCGGCGACCTACCAGGCCGCGTACGACAGTGCCAAGGCGTCGCTCGCCAAGGCCGAAGCCAATGTGCTGAGCGCGAAGAACCGCGCCGACCGCTACGCCGATCTAGTCAAGATCAACGCCGTCAGCAAGCAGGACTATGACGACGCCTACGCGACGCTGAAGCAGTCCGAAGCCGACGTCGCCGCCGGCCGCGCCGCGGTCGAGACCGCGCGCATCAACCTCGCGTACACCAAGGTCACCTCGCCGGTCGACGGCCGCATCGGTCGCTCGTCGGTCACGCCGGGTGCACTGGTCACCGCCAACCAGGCCGAATCGCTGGCGACGGTGCAGACGCTCGACCCGATCTACGTCGACGTCACCCAGTCGAGCAACGAGCTGCTGCGCCTGCAGCGCGAACTCGCCAGCGGCAGCCTGAAGCGTGCCGGCAGCGACGCCGCCAAGGTCAGGCTCAAGCTCGACGACGGCAGCACCTACCCGCTCGAAGGCAAGCTCGAGTTCTCGGAAGTCAGCGTCGAGCAGAGCACCGGTACGGTCACGCTGCGCGCGGTGTTCCCGAACCCGAAGCACCAGCTGCTGCCGGGCATGTACGTGCGCGCGGTGATCGAGGAAGGCGTCAACGACAACGCCATCCTGGCACCGCAGCAGGCCGTCACCCGCGACGCGCGCGGCAACGCCACGGCGATGGTCGTCGGCAAGGACGACAAGGTCGAACCGCGCATGCTCAAGACCACCCGCACCGTCGGCGACAACTGGCTGGTGACCGACGGGCTCAAGAGCGGCGACAAGCTCATCATCGACGGACTGCAGAAAATCCACCCGGGCGCCAAGGTCAAGACCGTGGCCGCCAGCGGTGTGGCCAGCGCCCCCGTCGTCGCAGCCAAGTAAGGGGATCCATTCATGGCTCGTTTTTTCATTGATCGGCCGATCTTCGCCTGGGTCGTCGCGATCATCATCATGCTCGCCGGCCTGCTGGCGATCCGCACGCTGCCGGTCGCCCAGTACCCGAGCATCGCGCCGCCGACGGTCGCGATCAATGCGACCTACCCGGGCGCATCGGCCAAGACGCTCGAAGACACCGTCACCCAGGTGATCGAGCAGAACATGAAGGGGCTCGACGGCCTGATGTACATGTCGGCGACCAGCGAGTCGACCGGTGCGGTCGCGATCACGCTGACCTTCGAGGCCGGCACCAACCCGGACATCGCCCAGGTGCAGGTGCAGAACAAGCTGCAGCTGGCGACGCCGCTGCTGCCCGAAGCCGTACAGCGCCAGGGCATCTCGGTGTCGAAGTCGTCGTCGAGCTTCCTGATGGTGCTCGGCTTCGTCTCGACCGACGGCAGCATGAGCGACATCGACCTCTCGGACTACGTCGCCGCCAACGTGCAGGACCCGCTGAGCCGCGTCAACGGCGTCGGCAACATCCAGCTGTTCGGCTCGCAGTACGCGATGCGGATCTGGCTCGACCCGAGCAAGCTCAACAACTACAAGATGACGCCGAGCGACGTCGCGCAGGCCATCCGCGCGCAGAACGTCCAGGTGTCGGCCGGTCAGCTCGGCGGCACGCCGTCGGTGTCGGGCCAGCGCCTGAACGCCACGGTGTCGGCACAGACGATGCTGCAGACACCGGAACAGTTCGGCGCGATCCAGCTGCGCATCAACGGCGACGGCTCGACCGTCTACCTGCGCGACGTTGCGCGGGTCGAACTGGGCGCCCAGAGCTACGACAGCGTGGCGCGCTTCAACGGCAAGCCGGCCGCCGGTATCGGCATCCAGCTCGCCACCGGCGCCAACGCGCTGGAAACCCGGAGCGCCGTCGAGAAGAGCGTCGCCGAAATGGCCAAGTTCTTCCCGGCCGGCATGAAGGTCGTCTATCCGTACGACACCACGCCGTTCGTGAAGATCTCGATCCACGAAGTGGTCAAGACGCTGGCCGAAGCCATCGTGCTCGTCTTCCTGGTGATGTACCTGTTCCTGCAGAACTTCCGCGCGACGCTGATCCCGACGATCGCGGTGCCGGTGGTGCTGCTCGGCACCTTCGGCATCCTTGCGGCGTTCGGCTTCTCGATCAACACGCTGACGATGTTCGCGATGGTGCTGGCGATCGGCCTCCTGGTCGACGATGCGATCGTCGTGGTCGAGAACGTCGAGCGGGTGATGAGCGAGGAAGGCCTGTCGCCGAAGGAAGCGACCAAGAAATCCATGGGCCAGATCACCGGCGCACTGGTCGGCATCGCCATGGTGCTGTCGGCGGTGTTCATCCCGATGGCCTTCTTCGGCGGCTCGACCGGCGTCATCTACCGGCAGTTCTCGATCACCATCGTCTCGGCGATGGCGCTGTCGGTGCTCGTCGCGCTGGTGCTGACGCCGGCGCTGTGCGCGACCATGCTCAAGCAGATCGAGAAGGGTCACCACGCGTCCGACAAGGGCTTCTTCGGCTGGTTCAACAACAAGTTCGACGCGACCAACGCCCGCTATCAGGGCATGGTCGGCGGCATCCTGCGCCGCAGCGGCCGCTTCATGGTCATCTACGTGCTGATCGCCGCCGGCATGGCCGTGCTGTTCATGCGCCTGCCGACGTCGTTCCTGCCGGACGAGGACCAGGGCATCCTGTTCTCGCAGATCATGCTGCCGGCCGGCGCGACCCAGGAGCAGACGCTCGAGGTGATCAAGAAGGTCGAGAACCACTTCCTCGTCGACGAGAAGAAGAACGTCGAGTCGGTGTTCTCGGTCGCCGGCTTCAGCTTCGGCGGCAGCGGCCAGAACAACGGTATCGCCTTCATCAGCCTGAAGGACTGGGACCAGCGCAAGGCCGCCGACGATCACGTCAACGCGATCGCCGGCCGCGCCATGGGTGCGTTCTCGCAGATCCGCGAAGCCTTCGCGTTCGCCTTCGCGCCCCCCGCGGTGATCGAACTCGGCAACGCGACCGGTTTCGACTTCTTCCTGCAGGACCGCGCCGGCGTCGGCCACGAAAAGCTGATCGAAGCACGCAACATGCTGCTTGGCATGGCGGCCAAGGACCCGGCCCTGGTCGGCGTCCGTCCGAACGGCCAGGAAGACAATCCGCAGCTGCAGCTCGACATCGATCAGGAAAAGGCCGGTGCGCTCGGCGTCTCGATCGCCAGCATCAACGACACGATCTCGACCGCCTGGGGTTCGTCCTACGTCAACGACTTCCTCGACCGCGGCCGGATCAAGAAGGTCTACATGCAGGCCGAATCGTCGGCACGGATGCAGCCGGAAGACCTGAACAAGTGGTACGTGCGCAATGCACAGGGCGAGATGGTGCCGTTCTCGGCCTTCGCCAGCGCGCACTGGGACTACGGTTCGCCGCGTCTCGAGCGCTACAACGGCCTGTCGGCGGTGGAAATCCTCGGCCAGGCCGCGCCGGGCAAGAGCTCGGGCGAGGCGATGAAGGCGATCGAGGACATCGTCGCCAAGCTGCCGCCGGGCGTCGGCATCGAATGGACCGGCCAGTCGTACCAGGAACGGATGTCGGGCTCGCAGGCACCGGCGCTGTACGCGATCTCGCTGCTGATCGTGTTCCTGTGCCTTGCCGCGCTGTACGAAAGCTGGTCGATCCCGTTCTCGGTGATGCTGGTCGTGCCGCTGGGCGTGCTCGGCGCCGTGCTGGCCACGACGGTGCGCGGTCTGTCCAACGACGTGTACTTCCAGGTCGGCCTGCTGACGACGATCGGCCTCTCGGCAAAGAACGCGATCCTGATCGTCGAGTTCGCCAAGGAGCACATGGAAGCCGGCGCCGGCATGATCGACGCGACGCTGACCGCGGTGCGCGAACGGCTGCGTCCGATCCTGATGACCTCGCTGGCGTTCGCGCTCGGCGTGCTGCCGATGGCGCTGAACTCCGGCGCCGGCTCGGGCGCGCAGAACGCGATCGGTACCGGCGTGCTCGGCGGCATGCTGTCGGCGACGCTGCTGGCGATCTTCTTCGTGCCGCTGTTCTTCGTCGTGGTGCACAAGATCTTCGACCGCTTCACCAAGCCCAAGGCGCACGCCGCCCCCGCCCAACTCGAGGAGCGCCAACAAGATGCGTAACACCCTCCTGAGCCTGGCCCTGTCCAGTGCTTTCCTTGCCGGTTGCACCTCGATGGCGCCGAATTACCAGCGCCCGGCCGCACCGGTCGAGGCCTCGTGGCCGCAGGGCGCGGCCTACCCGGCCGCGCCCGCCGACGGCCGCCAGTTCGCCGAGACCGCGTGGCGCGACTACTTCAGCGATCCGAAGCTGCAGCAGGTCATCTCGCTGGCGCTGGCCAACAACCGCGACCTGCGGGTGGCGGCGCTGAACATCGAGAAGGCCCGCGCCCAGTACCAGATCAGCCGTGCCGACCTGTTCCCGTCGATCCGCGCCAGCGGCAGCGGGACCGGCCAGCGCACGCCGGGCAGCCTGTCCGGTACCGGCAGTCCGGAAATCAGCCACCAGTACAGTGCCGGCCTCGGCTTCGCCTCGTACGAAATCGACCTGTTCGGCCGCGTCCAGAGCCTCAAGGACGCCGCGCTCGAGCAGTTCTTCGCCACCGAAGAAGCCCGTCGCAGCGCCCAGATCAGCCTGATTGCCGAAGTCGCCAGCGCCTATCTGACGCTGGCGGCCGACAACGACCGGCTGCGGCTGGCGCAGGACACGCTGAAGAGCCAGCGCGAATCGTTCGAGCTGACCAGGAAGCGCTTCGATCTCGGCGTCGCGTCCGAACTCGACGTGCGCCAGGCGCAGACCAGCGTCGAATCGGCGCGTGTCGACGTCGCCAAGTTCACCGGCCTGATCGCGCAGGACGGCAACGCGCTGACCCTGCTGCTCGGCACGCGCCTGCCGGCCGAGCTGCAGCCGTCGGCGTCGGTCGACTCGGTCACCGCGCTGCGCGACGTGCCGGGCGGCCTGCCGTCCGACGTGCTGCTGTCCCGCCCGGACATCGTCCAGGCCGAACACCAGCTCAAGTCGGCCAATGCCAACATCGGCGCGGCGCGCGCGGCGTTCTTCCCGAGCATCACGCTGACCGCCAGCGCCGGCAGCGCCAGCGCCAGCCTCGGCGACCTGTTCAAGGCCGGCTCGGGCGCGTGGAGCTTCATGCCGCAGATCAGCATCCCGATCTTCGAAGGTGGCCGCAACATCGCCAACCTCGACGCGGCCAAGGCCGACGAGAAGATCGCCGTCGCGCAGTACGAGAAGTCGATCCAGAGCGCGTTCCGCGAAGTCTCGGACGCGCTGGCCGACCGCGGCACGCTCGACGAACAGGTCAGCGCACAGCAGGCGCTGGTCGATGCCTCGGCGAAGAGCTACACGCTGTCGCAGGCGCGCTACGGCAAGGGCGTCGACAGCTACCTGAACGTGCTCGACTCGCAGCGCTCGCTGTACAGCGCGCAACAGGGGCTGATCTCGATCCGCCTGTCGCGTCAGGCCAACCTCGTCACGCTGTACAAGGTGTTCGGCGGCGGCGGTCAGGAAGAGGCCGCCGCAACGGCAGCCACGACCGGCACCGCAGCGAAGGCCGGCGCAGCGTAAGCCGCCGCATCGCACGCAGCTGCACCGCAGCCAAGCCGTCGTCACCGAGTGACGGCGGCTTTTTTCATTTCAGCCGCTCACGCTGCCGCAGCGCCCTGCCCCAGATGGTCGATCATCGCGTTGCGCAGCCAGCGCACGCCCTCGTCCTCGCGGCTGCGCTCGTGCCAGTGCACGCGGATGTCGAAGGTCGGCAAGGGCAGCGGCGTCGGCACGATGTGGAAAACCTCGGGTGCGCGGAACGAACGCACCGCGACGGCCGGCATCGTCAGCAGGTAATCGCTGCGTGCCAATAGCGCCTCGACCGCCAGATAGTGCGGCATCGCCAGCCCGACACGTCGGTGGATGCCTTTCGAGCGCAGGATGCTGTCGACCAGCGCATGGCCGCTGCTTGACGAGTCGATCACCAGATGTTCGGCATCGGCAAAAGCCTTCAGGTCCAGCTTGCGCTGCGCCAGATGGTGCTGGCTGCGCATCAGCGTCACATACGGTTCGCGTCGCAGCACCCGCGTATGCACGCGGCCGCGGATCATCGGCAGCGAGCCGATCGCCAGATCGACCTCGCCGGCGCTCAGCGCGGTCTCGACGCCCTCCCACGGCAGGTTCCGGACCTGCAGCCGCGCCCCGGGCGCCTGCTGCGCCAGCAGGTCGCACAGGTCCGGCAGGAACACCAGCTGGCCGATGTCGGACATGTGCACGCGGAACACCCGCTCCGACTTGCCCGGATCGAAGCCCAGCGGCTGCGACAGCGCCAGTTTCAGCCCTTCGAGCAACGGCAGGATTTTCTGCCGCAGCGCCAGCGCGGTGTCGGTCGGCGCCACCCCGTGCCGGGTGCGCACGAACAGCGGGTCGCCGACGGCCTCGCGCCAGCGCTGCACCATCAGCGACACCGCCGACTGGCTCAGATCCAGCCGCACGGCGACCTGGCTCAGGTTTTTCGACTCGCACACCATGCAGAAGGCGTTGAGTTCGGCGACGCTCCAGTTATAAGTAATGCCAATATCAGATAGCAGCATGCAGCGCCCAATAACACGGTTTTGCCCCCTATTATAATCCAGACCAATCAATGACTTAGGAGGCCCCATGCAGGAACTCCCGCGTACCGCGCTGGTCTGCGGCGGCCTGTCCGGTCTGGGGCAAGGCGTAGCCGAGGCCTTGCGCCAGTCGGGCCATCGCGTCATCTGCACCAGCTCGCGCCCGGTCGCACCCGGGCGGCACGACGTCGTGCCGCTGGATCTGTACCGACCCGACTCGGTGATGGCCTGCCTGAGCGCACTGGCCGCCCTCGATGCCAGCCCCGACATCGTCGTGATCAACGGCCCGGGCCCGGCCAAGGGCACGACCGCCGACCTGTCGGCACAGGACTGGACCGACGGCTTCCAGTCGCTGTGGGCCACGCCACTGGCGCTGCTGTCCGCGCTGCTGCCGGTGATGACCGAACGCGGCTGGGGCCGGGTGATCTGGGTCACCTCGGTCGCCGCCAGCCGCTACATGCCGGGCATGGCGATCTCGACCTCGCTGCGCGCCGGCCTGCACGGGCTGGTGACGACGCTGAGCGCCGAATACGCCGCCGCCGGCCTCACCGTCAACGCGCTGGCACCGGGTTATCACCGGACCGAAAGACTGACGCAGCTAGGGCTCGACGCCACGGTGCTGGCGCGGATCCCCGCCGGCCGACTCGGCGGCAGCGACGAATTCGGCCAGAGCGCGGCCTTTCTGGCGTCGGACGCCGCCGCCTACGTCACCGGCCAGGTACTGGTCTGCGACGGCGGCTGGCAGCACGGCAGCGCAGCCACGATTTCCACCTTCAAGGAGTAAGCCATCATGCATTCACTGATCTGGTCCGACGGCCAGTGGTCCAGCGGCACAAAGCTGATCGGCGCGGCCGACCACGCCTTCTGGATGGGCTCGACCGTTTTCGACGGCGCCCGCGCCATTCACGGCCAGCTGCCCGACCTGCACGCCCACTGCGAGCGCGCGATCCACTCGGCCGTCACGATGGGCATGCAGCCCGGGGTCGGCCGCGACGACATCGTCCGGCTGGTGCACGAGGGTCTGGCGCAGCTCCCCGTCGCGCACGACTACTACATCAAGATCCTGTTCTACTGTCCGGGCGGTTTCCTGCTGCCGGATCCGGCGACGACGACGCTGGCGCTGCACCTGTTCGAGGCACCGCTGCCGGCCGACAGCGGTTTTTCCGCGACCTTCAGCGACTACCGCCGGCCCCCGCCGTCGATGGCGCCGACCGATGCCAAGGCCTCCTGCCTGTATCCGAACACCCAGCGTGCGATGCGCGACGCGGCGCAGCAGGGTTTCGACAACGCGATCATGCTCGACCCCGACGGCGCGATCGCCGAGTTCGCCGTCGCCAACCTGTGGCTGGTCCGCGATGGCATCGCAAAGACACCGGTGGTGAACGGCACCTTCCTGAACGGCATCACCCGCCAGCGGGTCATCCGGCTGCTGCGCGACGACGGCATCCAGGTCGTCGAAACCACGCTCTGGCCCGAAGACCTGCTGGTCGCCGACGAGGTCTTCAGCACCGGCAACTACGGCAAGGTGCTGCATTGCCATCGCGTCGACGCACAACCGTTCGCCCACGGCCCGGTCGCCCGGCGCGCCCGCGAGCTGTACCTGCAGTTCAGCGCCGCCAGCCCACGCTGATCCGCCCGACAGGAGTCCGCATGCCCGCCTACGTCATCGCCACCGTCGACGTTCACGACGCCGTCGCCTACGCCCCCTATGCCGAACGGTCGCCGGCAACCATCGCCGCCCATGGCGGCCGCTATCTGGTCCGCAACGGCCCGAAGCAGGTGCTCGAGGGACAACTGCCCGAAGCGCGCATCGTCGTGCTCGAATTCCCGAGCGTCGGACACGCGCAGCGCTGGTACGACTCCGACGCCTACCGCGCGATCCGGCCGATCCGTCAGGCCGCATCGCAGGGCAGCCTGTACATCATCGACGGGCACCAGGTACCGGTCGCGACCCTGGCCTGAACGGCGACACCGCCACATCCGCACGCCGATCCGGCCGAAAGCAAAACGCCCCTCGTCGAGGGGCGTTTTGCCTGGGTAATCCGCTCAACCGAGCGTCGCGCACGGGTCCGGCCGCTTTTCCGCAGGAATCGTCACGACCTTGTCGAACGCCTTGGCATCCCTGTCGCTCTCGAGATAACCGACGCTGAGCACCTGCGACGCCGGTACGCCGGCCAGCCAGCGCGGCACGCCGATGTCGGCACGTACATGGCCGTTGCCGGCGATCAGCACCACGCCGCGTTGCGCGTTGTCGCGCAGCACCTGCGCCATGAAGGCATCGCGGGCGATCTGCGCCTGCGCCATGCCCGGCACCATTGCCTGCGGCAGCTTGCCGCAATGGCCGACTTCGACTTCGTGCTGCTGGCCGGCGACGATGTCGGCCGCCGGTGCCGCATCGAGCCGGGCCACCTTCAGTGCGGCCGGATCGAATGCCGCCGCGTAACCGCCACGGACGACCTTGCCGGCGTCGGCGCGCGAGACGTTGGCGGCAACCAGCGGCAGATCGTACTGCAGCGCCAGCGCGATCACCGGCTTGTAGAACGCCCAGTTCCAGCTCGACTTGGCCGGCGCCGCGGCCTGGATCACCGCCTCGGCATCGCCGCCCTTGCGCGCCGCATCGAGGTCCGCCTGACGTTCGCGATCGAACTGCTCCATCGCGATCACCGGGCGCCAGCCGGCGTCGACGGCCGCCTTCAGCGCGGCGAAGCGCGCTTCGTGGCCGGCGGCATTGTCGTGGACCTCGCCGAGCAGCACCACGCGCTTGCCTGCGAACTGTTCGGCCACCGACGTCGATGGCGGCGCCGAGGCGCATGCCCCGAGCAAGGCGGCGGACAGCAGGACCAGGGAACGGATGGCGCGGGACATGACGACTCCAAACAAAAAGAGAATCATTCTCATCCAATAGCTTTCACGCTGACAAGTCCAATCGCAGCCGCAATAATCCCCGCATGCCCTTCACGCTTGCCGCCCCCGTCGAACACACGCTCGACATCAAGAAAAGCCGCTTCCTCGGCCGGATCGAACCCGTCGCCGGTCGTGCCGACGCGCTGGCCATCGTCGACACGCTGCGCGCCGCCCATCCGGATGCCGCTCACGTCTGCTGGGCCCTGCTGGCCGGCGGCGAGTCGGGCATGAGCGACGACGGCGAACCGTCGGGCACCGCCGGACGCCCCATGCTCGAAGTGCTGCGCCACCACGACCTCGAAGGCGCGCTGGCAACGGTGGTTCGCTACTACGGCGGCATCCGCCTCGGTGCCGGCGGTCTGGTGCGCGCCTATACCGACGCCGTCGCCGGCGCCCTGGCACAAGCGGTCAAGACCGAACGCGTGGCCATGGCACGTCGGGAACTGATCCTGCCGTACGCCGACGAGAACCGTGTCCGTCACTGGCTGCAGCAAGCGGGCTATCCGATCACCGCTGTCCGGCATGCGTCACTTGTAACCATTGAGGTGTCCTTGCCCGCCGCCGGGGTCGACGCCATGATCGCCGCACTGACCGACCTGACGGCCGGTCGCCTGCACTGCGGACGGTCGAGCGCTTGAATCGCGGCGCGCCTGCACTGGTCTGTATGTATGTTTACGCAAGGACCACTGGGTTGTGTAATAAATTGCTTACCAACTGTCGGACAGGCTTGAAAGCTTGAAAACAAGCGTTTAGGCTGTTGCGGTCCCCTCTTTCAAGTCGTCCCTGATCCAATGCACCCCGGCGAGCCCCTGGCGCTTGCGCAACTGATCAGCGAAAGCGATCGGCTCACGTACATCGATCCGCACGAAGCGCTGCGCCTGGCCGAATCGGCCAGCCGGCTCGTGCCGGATTGTGGCGACCTCCTGCTGGGCATTTCGGCATGGCGCCGCTACGGCACGATGCTGTTCGCCTTCGGCCGCATTCCGGACGGCCAGCATGCGATGTTCAAGGCACTGACGCTCGCCGACGCCGAAGATCTGGTCGCCGAACGCGGCGAGCTGATCCAGGATCTCGCCAGCGCCTATTACACCCAGGGTGATTACGACGAGGCGATCGCCTACTGGGCGGACTGCATCGATACCGAGGGCTTCACGCTCAACACCCGCATCCACGCCTACATCGGTCTCGGCCAGGTCTACTACGCGCACGAACGCTACGAGATGGCGCTGCAGAACCACCTCGATGCCAAGGCGCTGATCAGCGCACCGGTCGACACCGACCTGCACTGCCGGGTACTGATCAACCTCGCCGCCGACTATGCCAAGCTCGAACGTTTCGACGACGTGGCGCTCGAGCTCGACGAAGCGCTGCCGCTGGCCGAAGCCGCCGGCAACCCGGAGTACGTCGGCGAAATTCTCGTCTATCGCAGTGCCGTCGCGCTCGCACGCGGCAATCCGGCCGAAGCCCACGCGCGGCTCGACGAAGCGGTCGCGATGCGCCGCGTCTGGGCCTGGGGCGAAATCTCGCAGAACATCGCCCGCGGTCGCCTCTACCTGTTCGAAGGGCGCTTCGACGAAGCGCTGACCGCCGTCCACACTGCACTGCTGCGCGCCGACGAGATGGGCACCTGTCACAAGACCTTCCAGGCGCACCACCTGCTCGCGCAAATCTACCAGCGCATGGGCAACACCGCCCAGGCCGAGTACTTCCACCGCCGCTATCAGGAAGCCTTCAGCCGTATCGTCCGTTCGGGCACCTACGCTAAACTTCAGGCGCTCGAAGCCAGGCTGAACCGCTGACCGCCCGGCGCGAGCGCGTCAGGAGTCCCTTTTTCCATGCTCAACCGTATCTGGGCCGGCTTCATCCTGCTGGCATTCGCCGTGGCCTGCATCCAGGGCTTCGCACTCGGCCAGCACGATGTCTTCGCCGTGATGACACGGTCGATGTTCGATGCCGCCAAGCTCGGTTTCGAAGTCGCGCTCGGCCTGACCGGCGTGATGACGCTGTGGCTCGGCATCATGAAGATCGGCGAAGCGGCCGGACTGATCGCCATGCTGGCGCGTCTGCTCGGCCCACTGTTCAGCCGGCTGTTTCCGGGCGTACCGTCGGGCCATCCGGCGCTCGGCGCGATGACGATGAACATCGCCGCCAACATGCTCGGCCTCGACAACGCCGCAACGCCGCTCGGACTCAAGGCGATGAAAGAGCTGCAGACGCTCAACCCGAGCCCCGATACCGCCACCGACGCACAGGTGCTCTTCCTCGTCATCAACACGGCCGCCGTGACGCTGTTTCCGGTGACGATCTTCGCCTATCGCGCCCAGCTCGGCGCCGCCGACCCGACCGACATCTTCATCCCGCTGCTGATCGCCAGCTTTACCGCAACGATCGCCGGCGTCGTGCTCGTCGGGCTTCGCCAGGGCCTGAAGCTGTTCGATCCGGTGGTCCTCGCCTACCTTGGCGGGCTGGCGGCCCTGATCTTCGGCGTCGCCGCATGGTTCCTGCAGCTGCCGGCCGACGCGCGCGCCGCCCAGTCGGCACTGGTCAGCAACTTCCTGCTGCTCGCCGTCGTCGTGATTTTCGTCGGCACCGCGCTCTTTCGGCGCGTCGACGTTTACGAGACCTTCATCGACGGCGCCAGGGAAGGCTTCAAGGTCGCCATCGGCATCGTCCCCTACCTGGTGGCCATGCTGGTGGCGATTGCACTGCTGCGCGCCAGCGGTGCGCTCGAACTGCTGCTGTCGGGGCTGCGTCACGCGGTCGGCATGCTCGGCTACGACAGCCGCTGGGTCGACGGCCTGCCGGTCGGCATCATGAAATCGCTCTCGGGCAGCGGCGCGCGGGCGCTGATGATCGACACGATGAAGACCGCCGGCGCCGATTCGTTTGCCGGACGGCTGGTCTCGATCCTGCAGGGCAGCAGTGAGACCACTTTCTACGTGCTTGCCGTCTACTTCGGCTCGGTCGGGCTGACCCGGACGCGCGGCGCGGTCGCCTACGGGCTGTTCGCGGACGTGGTCGGCTTCATCGCCTCGGTCTGGGTGGCTTATCTGTTTTTTGCCTAAAAACTTTCATACCACTGCAGCACTTTTGTAACGAAACCTAACAAATAATTATTTGTCGGTAAGAATTTGGACTAGGGTAATCCCTGATCCATTCGTTGCAATCCGCCATGACCGACCTCCGCCCGCTACTCGACCGCGTTCGCCGCATCATCCCGTCCCAGACCGTTGAAGCCATCGCGCAGGCGGCGCAGGCGCGCGAGCTGGCACGACAGCGGGCACTGCCGCTCGCCGAAGCCGAAGCGCTGCTGTTGCACGGTCAGGCCATGCTGATGTTCGGCCGCTTCGAGAAAGGCCGCGCGGCGCTGCTGGCGTCGCTCGAGATCGGCCGTGGCGTGGAACTCGGTCCCCTCCACGGTGAAGCGCTGCAGCAGATCGCCCGTTCGTACTACGCCCAGGGCGATTACGACCGGACCGCCGAATGCTGGCTCGCCTGCCTCGACCTGCCGCCCGAGCAGGCCGACGGCGACGTCCGCTGCCTCGCGCACATCGGACTGGGCCAGTTGCTGTACGCACAGGAACAGTTCGAATCGGCACTCGCCCACCACAGTCATGCGGTCGACCTGACCGTCGACCCGGCGCTCGCCCTGTATCGTGCCGCCGCGCTGATCAATGTCGCGGCCGACCAGTTGCAGCTCGGCCGTCTCGACGAAGCCGAAGCGGCACTCGACGAAGCGCTGCCGCTGATCCGCCTCAATCCGCACGCCGAGCACGAGGCCGAGGTTTACGGGCTGCGGGCGCAGATCACGCTCGCCCGCGGCGACATCGAACGCGCCCAGCGGCATCTGCGCGTGGCACTCAAGCTCAGTCGCCTGAACAGCAACGGCTGGGGCGAGGCGTTCAACCTGATCACCCTCGGCCGATGCAGCCTCGCTGCCGGCGACTTCGACCATGCCCGCGACGAACTGGTCCAGGCGCTGGCGCTGGCCGAAGCGATGGGCACGACCAGCCTTGCCGCCCGCGCACACCAGGTGCTGGCCGAGCTGTTCCAGCGCCTCGGACAGGCGGCTGATGCGCAGGCGCATCTCGAACGCTTCGGCAAGTTGCGCGAACAGCTGCTCGGCCAGCTTTCGGCCTCGCGCTTTGCGACGATGGAGCTGCGGCTCGCCGACTGACATGCAGCAAGGCCGCGCTTACGTTCCGGCCCGCAGGGACTTGGGCGAAGCGCCCGCGGTGCTTCCCCGGCACCGGTTTGTAGTCTGACTCGGCGCAACTCCGGCGCGAATTTCGCAAAACCCCAAGAAAAATGGGGGCTTCAAGGGGAATTTTTCCGATAAAATTCCATCTTTGAATCACAGCCTTAGCGAGATCGTCCTGCCATGGCCGAGCTGACCGCCGCTCCTTCGCACCTCGCAACCGAACGCCTGCGCGAGATTCCGTACAACTACACCTCGTTCTCGGATCGCGAAATCGTGATCCGGCTGCTCGGTACGGACGCATGGCAAACGCTCGAAGTGCTGCGTGCCGAACGGGTGACCGGCCGTTCTGCCCGGATGCTGTTCGAAGTGCTTGGCGACATCTGGGCGGTCAAGCGCAATCCCTACCTCGAAGACGATCTGCTCGAAAACCCGAAGCGGCTGCGGATGCTGGTCGATGCGATGCATCACCGGCTCGCCGAAATCGACAAGCGCCGCGAAGGCAACGACCGCGTCGGCATGCTCGCCGAGCGCGCCCGTCACGCCGTCGACGCGTTCGAGCACGATTTCCATGACGTCGCCAGCCTGCGCAAGAAAGTGCTGCGCCGCATGGGCGGCCTGACCCGCCGCGACAACATCTGCTTCGACGGTCTGGCCCGTGTCTCGCACGTGACCGATGCGACCGACTGGCGCGTGGAATACCCCTTCGTCGTGCTCTCGCCCGACACCGAAGCCGAAATGGCGCCGCTGGTGGCCGCCTGTATCGAGCTGGGGCTGACCGTCATCCCGCGCGGCGGCGGCACCGGCTACACCGGCGGCGCCGTGCCGCTGACCCCGATGAGCGCGGTCATCAACACCGAGAAGCTCGACCGCCACAACGGCGTCGAGCGGATGATGATCCCGGGTGTCGACCACGAGGTCGCGACGATCCAGTGCGGCGCCGGCGTCGTCACGCGCCGGGTGATGGAGGCGGCCGAAGCCGCCGGCCTCGCCTTCGCGGTCGACCCGACCTCGGCCGACGCCTCGTGCATCGGCGGCAACGTGGCGATGAACGCCGGCGGCAAGAAGGCCGTGCTGTGGGGTACCGCACTCGACAATCTCGTCAGCTGGAAAATGGTCGACCCGGACGGCAACTGGAAATTCATCGAGCGGCTCGACCACAACCTCGGCAAGATCCACGACGCGCCGCAAGCCACCTTCCGCGTCACCACCTACAAGCCCGACGGCAAGACGGTGCTGAACGAAAACACGCTGGTGATTCCGGGCCAGCGCTTCCGCAAGGAAGGCCTCGGCAAGGACGTCACCGACAAGTTCCTCGCCGGTCTGCCCGGCGTGCAGAAGGAAGGCACCGACGGGCTGATCACCAGCGCCCGCTTCGTGCTGCACCGGATGCCGGCGCACGTGCGCACCGTCTGTCTCGAATTTTTCGGCGAAGTCAGCCGCGCGGTACCGTCGATCGTCGAAATCAAGGACTACCTCGACGCGCACCCGAAAGTCCAGCTCGCCGGCCTCGAGCACCTCGACTGGCGCTATGTGCGTGCCGTCGGTTACGCCAGCAAGGCCAAGAGCCGCGGCCGGCCGAAGATGGTGCTGATTGCCGACCTGGTGTCCGACGACGAGACCGCCGTCGGCGAAGCCGCATCGCACGTCGTCAAGCTGGCGAACGCGCGCAGCGGCGAAGGCTTCATCGCCGTCACCGCCGAAACGCGCAAGAAGTTCTGGCTCGACCGCGCCCGTACCGCGGCGATCTCGAAGCACACCAATGCGTTCAAGATCAACGAGGACGTGGTGATTCCGCTGCCGCGCCTCGGCGAGTACTCGGATGCGATCGAACGGATCAACATCGAGCTGTCGATCGACAACAAGCTCGAACTGCTCGAGCGCCTGACCGACTTCTTCGAGCAGGGCATCCTGCCGATCGACTTCGCCGACTCGCCGCTGAGCCGCGACGCGCTGATCGGCGATCGCCGCAGTGCCGCACTCGAGCTGATCGCCCGCGCCCGCGCGCACTGGGAATGGATCCGCACCCACCTCGACGACGCGTTCGAGGCGTACACCGCCGCATTCCCGACCATGCCGCTCGAGCGCGAGCTCGCCGCCGGCGATGCACCGCAGAGCGTTTTCCTCGCGTTGCGCGACTTCGTGCTCCGCGTGTCGTACAAGCGCGAACTGCTGACCGACTTCGAGGCGATGTTCTCGAGCCGCAACGACAAGCCGCTGCTGGACGCGATCGTCGCGATCCAGCAGCAGGTGCTCAAGGGCCGGACCTGGGTCGCCCTGCACATGCACGCCGGCGACGGCAACGTCCACACCAACATTCCGGTGAACTCGGACGACTACGCGATGCTGCAACGCGCGCACCACGCCGTCGCGCGCATCATGGACGTCGCACGCGAGCTGAACGGCGTGATTTCCGGCGAGCACGGCATCGGCATCACCAAGTACGAGTTCCTGACGCGCGACGAGCTCGCGCCGTTCGAGCAGTACAAGCAGGAGGTCGACCCGCAGGGCCACTTCAACAAGGGCAAACTGCTGCCCGGCGCCGACCTGACCAATGCCTACACGCCGTCGTTCAGCCTGCTCGGCGCCGAATCGCTGATTCTCGAACAGTCGGACATCGGCAACATCGCCGACTCGATCAAGGACTGCCTGCGCTGCGGCAAGTGCAAACCGGTCTGTACCACCCACGTGCCGCGGGCCAACCTGCTGTACAGCCCGCGCAACAAGATCCTCGCCACCGGCCTGCTGACCGAAGCCTTCCTCTACGAGGAGCAGACCCGCCGCGGCGTGTCGCTGAAGCATTTCGAGGAGCTCGGCGACGTCGCCGACCATTGCACGGTCTGCCACCGCTGCGTCAATCCGTGTCCGGTGAAGATCGACTTCGGCGACGTGTCGGTCGCGATGCGCAACTTCCTGCGTAAGGAAGGCCAGAAGAAATTCAACCCGGGCACGGCGCTCGGCATGACTTTCCTGACGGTCAAGGACCCGGCGACGATCAAGGCCATGCGCGCCGGCATGATCGGCATCGGTTACAAGGCCCAGCGTCTCGGCCATACGCTGGCCAAGCGTTTCGGCCTGATCAAGAGCGTCACCAAGCAGCCGCCGTCGACGCTCGGCAAGCCGCCGATCAAGACGCAGATCATCCACTTCGTCAACAAGCCGCTGCCGGCCAAGGTGCCGGCGAAGACCGCCCGCGCCATGCTCGACGTCGAGGACGCCAGCATCGTGCCGGTGATCCGCGACCCGGAAATCCGTCAGGACGAACGCGAATCGGTGTTCTACTTCCCCGGCTGCGGTTCGGAACGGCTGTTCTCGCAGGTCGGTCTGGCGACGCAGGCGATGCTCTGGCACGTCGGCACCACCACGGTGCTGCCGCCGGGCTATCTGTGCTGCGGTTACCCGCAAGCCGCCTCGGGCTACGGCGACAAGGGCGAGAAGATCACCACCGAGAACCGCGTCCTGTTCCACCGCGTCGCGAACACGCTCAATTACCTCGACATCAAGACGGTGATTGTCTCGTGCGGCACCTGCATGGACCAGCTGATGAAGTACCAGTTCGAGCAGATCTTCCCGGGCTGCCGCCTGCTCGACATCCACGAGTACCTGCTCGAAAAGGGCGTGAAGCTCGACGGCGTCGGCGGCGAACGCTACATGTACCACGAGCCCTGCCACACGCCGATGAAGCAGTACAAGGGCATCGACGTCGCCAACGAGCTGATGGGTACGCGGGTCGACCTGAACGACCGCTGCTGCGGCGAATCCGGCACCTTTGCCGTCGCCCGGCCGGACATCGCCACCCAGGTCCGCTTTCGCAAGCAGGAAGAAATGCAGAAGGGTGCCGATACGCTGCGGGCCGAAGTCGCAGTCGCCGACGCGAAGCAGCCGGTCAAGGTGCTCACCAGTTGCCCGTCGTGCCTGCAGGGGCTGCAGCGTTACGATGACGACGCAGGCACCAAGGCCGACTACATCGTCGTCGAAATGGCGAAGAAGATCCTCGGCGACGACTGGCTGAGCGAGTATGTCGACAAGGCCCGGAACGGCGGCATCGAGCGCGTCCTGCTCTGATCCGTCACCACGCCGCAACGGGGCATCCCTCCACGGGCATGCCCCGTTGTTTATGTGCAGCCCTTGCGGTAATAATCGGGGCTGCATAAGGAAAGGTTAATGGAACGCGATTGCGTCTTTTGCCGGGAAACCGGTGGCGAACTGCTGTGGCAGAATGAGCTGTGCCGGGTCGTGCTGGCCGACGAGCCCGACTATCCAGGCCTCTGCCGGGTAATCCTGCGTCAGCACGTCGCGGAAATGACCGACCTGCCCCCCGCCGATCGTCAGCGACTAATGGCCGTCGTGTTTGCGGTCGAAGCGGCACAGCGTACGGTACTCTCGCCCGACAAGATCAACATTGCCAGTCTGGGAAATGTCGTGCCGCACCTGCACTGGCATATCATTCCACGCTGGCATGACGACGCGACCTTTCCGGCACCGGTCTGGGCCAGCCCGGCCCGGCCCGGCGCACGGCATCACGTTTCCGCCGACACGCTGGCCCGTTTGCGGCTGGCCCTGCAACACATTGAGCTCGAGGCTGTCCAGCGCCTGCCATGACCGACCTGTCGATACACCAGACCCTCAGCGGTCCCCTTCCCTTCAGCGATGCGCGCTCCGCCAAGTCCTGGCTGCAGCTGCTGCCCCTGATCAATACTCCCATCGCTCATGCCGAGCTGTCCGACGCGATTGCCCTGCTCGCGACCAGCGGGATTGCGCCCTACGAAACCCTGAAGATCCTCGAACTGCTGCGCGAACCGCTGCACGTGGTTCAGGGCGCCTTGGCCGAACGCTTTCTCGGTCGCGCGTTGCCGCTGGGCCCGGACGAGGCCCAGGCGCGTGATGCCACCGTCGCACTCTGGAGCCGGCTGGCCGATCTCTACGGCGCCGGCCTCGATGCCGCGCTGGCCGGCGATGCCGAAACGGCGCCGCACGCCGCGCTGCTCGCGCAGCGCAGGATGCGCTATCTGGCGCTGGCAGCGCGCGAATCGCTGCTCAGCTACCGGCCGATCCCGGCCGAACTCTGGCAGCAGCTGTTCGACAGCTACCAGCTGATCGAAGCCAACGGGCTGGCCGAGAAGTCGGCCAAGGACAGCCTGCTCAAGGTCGCCGGCGTTGCCACACCGCAGCACGCCTTCGTCCACCTGCTGCTGCTCGCCGCGTCGGCGCCGTTCCATTTCACCGGCCGGCAGATCCGCTGGCTCGACGAACACCTGCCGTCGCTGGCCCAACGTACGCCGCTCGAACGCGAAGCCGCCGCGCTTCCCGGCCGCGGCAGCCTGCAGATCGACTTCGCCCAGCCCGGCGCACCGCGCCGGACCGAGCCCCGCCTCACCGGCGACACCGTCCGCGAACTCGACACGCTGCAACTGGCGCAGGCGCTGTCGCGTCGCATCAAGCTGCTGCGTCAGGGCGAAAGCCCGGAAAAGCTCGGTCTGGGCAGCCAGTTCGCCGCCGCACAAGTCGAAACCCTGCTGGTCGAGCTCTACCGCACCTGGTGCGAACAGGCGAGTGAACGCGCGTTGCCGCGGCACGACAGCCAGCGCCAGCTCGAAGCGGTGTTCGGTCTGCCGCGCCAGCACGCGCTGCTGGGCCACGAGCGCTTCGCGTTGCCCGACGACGGCCCGGCGCCGCTCGGCAGCCAGGATCTGGTCCGGCTGCAGCTGTTCGGTCAATCGACCGTAGCCGGAGCCACCGGCCCGGAAACAGTGACGCCGCAACCGGGTGAAACCTGGCAGGTCCGCAATGAATCGGCACAGGGGCTGCGACTGTCGCGCAGCAACGATGCCGGCGGCCGGATCGCGCTGCAGCAACTGTTGTCGGTGCAGCTTGAAGGCAATCACTATCTTGGTGTGGTGCGCTGGCTGCAGGAGCACGACGGCAGCGTCGAGGTCGGCGTTCGGCTGATGCCGGGGCTCCCCTCGGCGGCGGCCATCCGTCCGGTCGAACTTGCCTATTCGGACCGGCGTGGCTGGATCGAATGCCTGTCACTGCCCGCCGTAGCAGCGCTGCGTGCACCGCAATCGCTGATCCTTCCGGTCGGCTGGTACCGCCGCGGCCGGCTGATCGAATGGTGGGACGGCAGTACCCTGCGGAAGATGCGCGTCGAAGCACTGCTCGAACGCGGGGTCGACTTCGAGCGGATGCACGTGGTCCCGGCCGGTCAGCAACGCCGCTAACGCTTCCGGACTGGCCGCACCAGCGGTACGGCCCGGTCAGAATTGCAGCGTTTGTCCACCGACCAGCGCCGAAATCCGGTGAATCCCGTTACTGGTTTCGGCAACGATGCGCGCTGCGTCGAGCGGTTTCAGGTGCGTCAGCCAGACGTCGATCGTGGCATCGAACCGCTGCAGCGCGGCCAGAAGCGTCGAAGGCGAGTAGTGCTTCGACACGCGGGCAAGACCGGCCTCGCGCTCGCTGAACGCCGTTTCGACAATCAGTCCCCGCAGCCGGTCCACCCCGGCCACAGTCTCCCAGAACGCGGGGCAGTCGGCACTGTCCCCCGAGAACGCCAGCGCACCGGTCGGGCTCTCGAACAGATAGCCCACCGCCGGCACCGTGTGCTGTGCCGGCAGCGCGGTAATCCGCAGTCCGTCGAGGTCGCGGGATTCGCCGACGGCTAGCGGTGCCCAGCGCAGCACGCCATTGCCGTTTTCGGGGATCACGCTGAAATCGGGCCAGATCTGCCAGTTGAATACGTGAGCCTGCAGCGCCGCGATGGTCTCGGGCAAAGCATGGACGGTCACCGGCCGCGAGCGCGCACCGATCACCGTATCGAGCAGCATCGGCAGGCAGGCGATGTGGTCGAAATGCGAATGCGTCAGGAACACATGGTCGATTTTGCACAGCGCGTCGAGCGAGAGCTCGCCGGCTCCGGTACCGGCGTCGATCAGGATGCGTTCGCCGAGCAGCAGCGACGTGGTACGCGCGGCACCGCCGATCCCCCCGCTGCAGCCCAGCACGTACAACTGCATCTCAGCCCCGGAAGAAGAATGCCAGCCGCACTCCGACCAGTTCGATCAGGTCCTCCTCGGCCAGCAATTGCGGCTCGTCGCCAATCGTCTTGCCGTTGACCTGGGGTCGCGTCGCACCCTCGACGTGCGTCAGGTAGTAGCCGAGCGGGCGTCGCGCCACCGTTGCCACCTGGACACCGGGCTTGCCGAGCGACGTCACCGTCTTGCTCAGCACGATTTCCCGCCCGCTGTTGCCACCGGTCAGCACCTTGATCACGCCAAGCCGCGCGGTCGAAGCCGGTTCGCGCAGCACCATCGTTTCGGCATAGCCTTCGGGGGCCTGCGGTTCGCACCAGTAGCGCAGCTTGTAGCGGCCGACCCCGATTTCGTCGCCGTTGCGCAGCACGGTCCGCGTCGCCGGAGTACCGTTGACCGTCGTACCGTTGGTACTGCCAAGGTCCTCAACCACATGCTCGTCGCCGTCGCGGACGACGCGCGCATGTTCACCCGATACCGCAAGATTCTCGATCTGCAGATCGTTCTGCGGTCGACGCCCGATCGCGAACACGTCGCGGTGGATGCGGTATTCCTTGATGACGTTACCGTCGAGACACAGCAGCAATTTCGCCATGGCGTTTAACAGGTGGTGTGGCGCACGGGGCGCACGGGATCAACTCAACCAGGCCGTCAGCCTGGACCAGAAACCGGCATCGGCCGGGTAGGCGCGGCGAACCGCGACCAGAATGACCGATATATTGTCATGTCCGCCGTGATGATTGGCGGCCTGAACCAATTGCATTGCGGCCAGCGGCGCATTGTCCTTCAAAGTCAGAATGATGTCAGCAATCTGCACATCACCGACCATGTCGGTGAGACCGTCCGAACACAGCAGATAGACGTCGCCGGGCTCGGCGTCGAACTCGCTCAGATCGGCATGCACCTCGGTATCGATCCCGACGGCGCGCGTCAGCAGGTTGCGTTGCGCCGCCTGTCGCGTCTCGGTTTCATCGACCAGACCGAGGTCGATTTGTTCCTGCAGCAAGGAATGGTCGTGAGTGAGCCTTGTAAGCTCCGCGTTGCGTAAACGGTACATGCGCGAATCGCCGACATGCGCCACCAATACCCGATTGTCATAAAAAAGTGCCGACACCAGCGTCGTGCCCATGCCCGCGCATTGCGGTTGCGTGATCGCGCCGTTGTAGATCGCCCGGTTGGCCTCGTCGATCGATTGCGTCAGCCAGGCACTGACCGACAGCCGTGTGCTGTGGGCCAGCGGTGACGACGGCAAGGGCTGCGACAGGCGACGCGACAGCACGTCGACCGCCATGGCGCTGGCGACTTCGCCGGCGTTGTAACCGCCCATTCCGTCGGCGAGCACGACGAAACCCGCATCGGCATCCCAGGCGATCGCGTCCTCGTTCTGCGCGCGCACCAGCCCCGGATCGGTCTGACCGACCATCTCCAGCGCCTGCGAAAGCCTTGCCATGCTCTTATTCCTTGTTTACGTCTGATTACATCGTAAACCGGCCAGCGCGATCGGGCGGGGAAGGATGGTAAAAAAACGTAATGGACCAGCCGGAATCCGGGTTCAGGCTGCTGGCTTACGGGATGTCGGCGTAGGGAATCCGTCGCGCAATGATCGCGGCCTTGCGTGCCAGCCTGCGGTCGCTGCGGTGTGCGTCGTAATAGCGCGGGTTGGTCACCATGGCCGCCAGTTTCGCCGACTGCGCCGTACCGAGGCGCGACGCACCGGTGCGGTAATAGTGTCGTGCGGCGGCCTCGGCCCCGTAGATGCCGTCCCCCCACTCGATCACGTTGAGGTAGATCTCGAAGATGCGCCGCTTGTCGAGCAAGGCCTCGAGCATCACCGTGATCACCGCTTCCTCCGCCTTGCGCCAGGGGGTCCGTCCTGACGACAGGAACAGGTTCTTGGCCAGTTGCTGGCTGATGGTCGAGCCGCCCGCAACGATGCGGCCCTTCTTGAGGTTCTTTTCCCATGCGGTCTGGATGCCTTCCCAGTCGAAACCGTCGTGTTCGAGGAATTTGGCATCTTCGGACGCCACCAGCGCCCGCTTCAGATTGGGCGAGATCTGTGCGTAATCGACCCACTGCTGCCGCAATTCGGCATCCGGATTGCTGGCTTCGAGTCGTGCCAGCCCTTCGCGCATGAACGCGGTATTCGACGGATTGATCCAGCGCCAGGCCAGCACGTGCGCAAGGATCCACAGGTTCCACAGCAGCAGCAGGCCCAGCAGCAGCAGCAGGATACGGCCGATCCAGCCGCCGATCGAGATGCGCCGCCTGGCGCCGTTGCGGCTCACAACGCAGCGCGCAGCTGCGCGAGCACGGGCTCGACATCGGGCCGGTGCCCGGTCCACAGGGCAAAAGCTTCCGCCGCCTGACCGACGAGCATGCCCAGCCCGTCGACACACTGCGCCGCACCGGCTTCACGGGCCTGTCTGAGGAACGGCGTTTCGTCACGGCCATACATCATGTCGTAGGCAAGCGCATCGGGCGCGAATGCGTCCGGATGCATGGGAATGCCGGTACCGCCGAGGCTGGCCGACGTCGCGTTGATGATCACGTCGAACTGGACGCCGTCCCGGCCCAATGCCGCGCTCGCGGGCACGGCGGACTTCAGTTCGACCGGCACACCGCCGACCAGGAAATCGAACGCTGCCGCACCGTGCGCCGGCTGCGCCGTCACCGGCAAGCCCGTCGAACGCAGCCACGGCTGCACGATGTCGGCCAGCAAGGCTTCGGCCCGCGCTGCAGTGCGGTTGGCGATCAGCAGCATGGCCGGCCGCTCGACCAGCAACGGCAACAGCGCGCCACGCGCGGCACCGCCGGCACCGATCAACAGAATGCGCTTGCCGCTCAGTTCGCCATGGCGCAGCAGGTCGGCCACCAGTCCGGCACCGTCGGTGTTGTCGCCCTCGATGCGGTCGTCGGCGTGGCGGATCAGCGTATTGACCGCACCGGCCGCGGCGGCGCGTTCGCTCAGCGCATCCGCGAACGCAAACGCCTCCTCCTTGAACGGCACCGTGACATTGGCGCCCCCCGCGCCACCGTCGAACAGCGCACGCGCTGTCGCGGCAAAGCCGTCCAGCGGCGCGAGCAGGCGCTCGTAACTGAAATCGCTCAACCCGAATTGCGCGGCAAAGGCGGCATGGATCTGCGGGGACTTGCTGTGGGCAATCGGATTGCCGATGACGACGTAACGCATGTTGAACCGGAAAGTTAAATCGGAAAGGATCGATGCCGGATCGAAACCGCCACCCTGGCGCGTCAGCCCTGCACCCAGGGCAGACCGGCGACTTTCCAGCCGTTGACGCGGCCGCGGTGCTCGGTGGCGTCCTTGTCGCCTTCGAAGCCTTCGAGCACGTTCAGTGCCGTCGCGTAGCCATGGGCCGCCGCCAGGACTGCCGCGTCATGGCTGCGCGCACCGCTGCGGCACATGAACAGCACGACCGACTCGGGATCGACGGCCGCCTTCAGCTGGGTCAGGAAGTCCGGATTCGGCATCATGCCGGGATAGCGCTTCCATTCGATCAGCTCGGCACCGGGTACAACGCCGACGAACGCCCATTCGGCATGCGTCCGCACGTCGACCAGTTTCGCGTTCGGCAAGGCACTCAACAGCTGCTGCGCTTCGGCAGGGGTCACCGCGCCGGTATAGGGCAGGCCTTGCGCGGCACCGCGCTGGCGGGCGGATTCGAGGATCTTGGCGGCTTCACTCATGTTGGACTCCACGGCCCGTTGACATCGTTGCAGATGCACGATTCTCGTGCGTTCACGGCCATGACGCAATACGGCACCAACATGGTGCGCCAATGACAAAGAGGCACCAAAACAAGGCGCACCAAACGTCATTTCGGGTGCCGCAATACGGGATTGCTCTTAGCGCACCTGGTTGTGGCACAATGGATCGACACTTCCGCCGGGCTGGCACGGTTCATGCTTAATAGACCACCATCCCGGTCGCGGCAACGCGATTGGTCACCTCAAAATTTCAACACTCTCTCGCACCCTAAGGAGCGTAAAGATGGCGGTAGCCGACGTTCTCAAGCTGATCCAGGACAACGACATCAAGTTTGTCGACCTGCGTTTCACCGACACCATTGGTAAAGAGCAGCACGTGACCGTGCCGGCGCACGTCGTCGACGAAGAGTGGTTCGAACACGGCCACGCGTTCGACGGCTCGTCGATCGCCGGCTGGAAGGGCATTCAAGCGTCCGACATGCTGCTGATGCCGGATGCGTCGACCGCCAACATCGACCCGTTCTTCGACGAACCGACCGTCATCATCACCTGCGACGTGATCGAGCCGGCCACCGGCAAGGGCTACGACCGCGACCCGCGTTCGCTCGCCAAGCGCGCCGAAGCGTACCTGAAGACCACCGGCATCGGCGACACCGCCTACTTCGGTCCGGAACCCGAATTCTTCATCTTCGACAACATCCGCTGGAACACGGACATGTCGGGCTGCTTCGTCAAGATCGGCTCTGAAGAAGGCGCCTGGGCGACCAGCGAGAAGTTCGAAGGCGGCAACCTTGGCCACCGTCCGCGCGTCAAGGGCGGCTACTTCCCGGTTCCGCCGGTCGATAGCCACCAGGACATCCGTGCCTCGATGGTGCTCGTGCTCGAAGAACTGGGCGTGCCGGTCGAAGTGTTCCACCACGAAGTGGCGAACGCCGGCCAGAACGAAATCGGCACCAAGTTCAGCACGCTGACCCAGCGCGCCGACTGGACCCAGATCCTCAAGTACGTGGTCCACAACGTGGCCAACCAGTACGGCAAGACCGCGACCTTCATGCCGAAGCCGATCGTTGGCGACAACGGTTCGGGCATGCACGTTCACCAGTCGATCTGGAAGGACGGCAAGAACCTGTTCGCGGGCAACGGCTACGCCGGCCTGTCGGAAACCGCGCTGTACTACATCGGCGGCATCATCAAGCACGCCAAGGCACTGAACGCGATCACCAACCCGGGTACCAACTCGTACAAGCGTCTGGTGCCGCACTTCGAAGCCCCGGTGAAGCTGGCTTACTCGGCCAAGAACCGCTCGGCCTCGATCCGCATCCCGCACGTTGCCAGCGACAAGGCCCGCCGGATCGAAGCGCGCTTCCCGGATCCGCTCGCCAACCCGTACCTGTGCTTCTCGGCGCTGCTGATGGCCGGTCTGGACGGCATCCAGAACAAGATCCACCCGGGCGATCCGGCCGACAAGAACCTGTACGACCTGCCGCCGGAAGAAGACAAGCTGATCCCGACCGTCTGCGCCTCGCTCGACGAAGCCCTGGACGCACTGGACAAGGATCGCGAGTTCCTGACCCGCGGTGGCGTGTTCACCGACGAGTGGATCGATTCGTACATCGAGCTGAAGATGCAGGACGTCAACCGCACCCGCATGAACGTGCACCCGGTTGAGTTCGACATGTACTACTCGCTGTAACCAGTGGTACTCCTGTCGTACCAAAGCCCCGCAGCGATGCGGGGCTTTTTTGTTGCATCAACCACCACGACCACAAACTTTCCATAAGGTGAACTACCTAGTCAGTCTAAAGTGGGTTTTTGCCCCGAGGAGACACCGGTGATTCTCGCCTCAGCCTATTACCCGTACAGCGCCAGCGCGCGCTTCGATTTCGATTACTACCGCCAGCAGCACCTGCCGATGGTACTGCGGCTGCTGGGGCCGTTCGGGCTGCAGCGCGCCGAGGTCGTCCGCGGCGTACCCGGCCCCGACGGCGCGGCCCCACGCTTCCTGGCCGTCGGCCAGCTCTATTTCACCGACCTTGCGCGCGTGGCCGACGGGCTGTCCGCCCATGGCGCCGAAATCCTCGCGGATGTCGCCCGCTACACCGACCTGACACCCGACATCCAGTTTGCCGAGGTACTCGCGTGATCAAGACCTTCGTCCTCGATACCCTGCTGCCGATGCTGGTGTGCGGCGGCCTTGGCGGGTTTCTGCTGTTCACGCTGCTGGCGCGGCTGGTCTATGACCATCTGGAGTCGAATTATCACGACGTACTGGCCCCGGCGGCGACATCGGGCCTGCTCGAGACCGACTCGCTCGGCGGCTACATGGCCGATGTCTGGCGCGTCGCCCGCTGCGGCGACTGGCGCCGGATCGAGTCGGCGTTCTGGCGCGGCATGCTCTGGCTGGCCATGTCGGCAGGTGGCGCCATGGTCCTCAGCCTGACCGGTCTGATCGTCATCTTCATGTTTCCGCGCTGGTGGCGCTGAGCGGTGCTCCACCGTTCGACGGCGAAAACAACCGCTTGTCCGTCTTGGTCCGAACCATATGCCATTAGGATGAACTGACGCGGGCGCGCTGTTGCGCCGATCCGAATCAACGCCCGTTCAGGACGCCCAACCCATGAAATCGCTCCCCCTTACCCTGTTTGCCGCCGCCAGCCTGATGCTGTCCGGCGTCGCCCTTGCCAAGGCGCCGCATTGCGCCAAGACCGGTGATGCCGCAGTCGCCAGCCTGTTCGACCAGTGGAATGCCGCACTGGCGACGAACAGCCCCGACAAGGTTGCTGACCGCTACTGGCCCGACGCCGTGCTGCTGCCGACGGTCTCGAACACGCCACGCACCGATCGTGCCAGCATCCGTGCCTATTTCGTCGACTTCCTGCAGAAGCACCCGCAGGGCAAGATCGACACCCGCACGATCAAGATCAACTGCAACACCGCCGTCGACATGGGCACCTACACATTCACGCTGCAGGACAAGGACGGCCAGTCCAAGCAGGTCGCCGCACGCTACACCTATGTGTACGAAAACCGCGGCGGTACGTGGAAGATCCTCCATCACCATTCGTCGGCGATGCCCGAGCCGGTCGCCAAGTAAGCCCCGACACCGCCAGCCAGTCTGGCGGTTTTCTTTTCCTGCAGCCGACGGGCGGCGGAGCCCGGCCGGTAGTCAGGAATATGCTAGGTGAATCAATTGCCTGGCATCGACCATGCGACTGCTACGCCCCCTTGCCGGTACGCCAAACCGGCTCGCGCTCACGCTCGCGGCATTCTATGTGCTGTGCGGCTACGGCAGCGTCTTGCTCACCAGGGTGGCGGCGGGGTCGCTGCCGCTGCTCGAGTTTGCCGCAGGTGCCGGGCTGGCCTGCCTGCTGCTGGGTGGCCGGCGCGGTTACGCCAGCGTCTGGCTCGGCAGCCTCGTCGTCCAGCTGCCGCAGCTCGCAATGATGCTCGACTGGCCGCTCGCGTTGCTGCTGGCCGCCGCGCTGAGCCTGCTCAACGTCGCCGAGGCGCACCTGGCAAGGCTGGGCTGGCGCAGCGGCGAAACGCGCTTCCATCACCCACTGCTGCGCGAGCCGCGCGAGCTGTTCTACTTCTGGCTGTATGTGGCCATGCTGCCTCCGCTGCTCACCCAGCCCCTGCAGGTCCTGCTGCTGAACCTGGCCGGCATCGGTAGCGAGCGTTCATTCATGGAAACCGGCTGGTACCTGCTGATGCTGGTACTCGGCCATGCCAGCGGGCTGTTCCTGCTCGGCCCCTGTTATGCCGGCTGGCGCGACCGTGGCCGCTGGCCGCGGCTGGTCTCGCTGCCCTGGTGGTGGATTTTCGCTTTCGTTGCGGTGCTTGCCAGCGCCTTTCTCGTCTACCGCCACACGCTGATGCTGGTACTGCCGCTGCTGCTGGTGCTGGCCATCCAGCACGGTCTGCCCGGCACCAGCCTGGCCATGCTGCTGCTGGCGCTGACCAGCGTCGTCGGCACTGCGCACGGCCACGGCTTTTTCGTCGGCGCCACCCCGACGCTGTCCTACCTGAACCTGCAGGTCTTCCTTTTCTCGGCCGGCTTCATGCTGCATTACCTCGCGCTGGCGCAGGCACTGCTGTTGCGCCACAGGATGCGGCTCGAAGCCGAAGTCATCGCCCGCACCGAAGCGCTTGCCGCCAGCAACGCCAAGCTGGCCGAACTGGCGACCATCGACGAACTCACCGGCGCGCGCAACCGGCGCGAATGGTTGCGCCGTGCCACCGAGCAGTTGCTGCAGGCACAGCGCTATCCGGCGCCGCTCAGCGTGCTGGTGCTCGACCTCGACCATTTCAAGCACATCAACGACCAGCACGGCCATCACGCCGGCGACCTCGCGCTGCGCGCCGCCTGCGACGCATGCACGGCAACACTGCGCGCCAGCGACAGTTTCGGGCGCTGGGGCGGCGAGGAGTTCGTGGTGCTGTTGCCGGCCACCAGCGAAGACGAGTCGCGCCGCGTCGCCGAGAAACTGCGGGAGGCGATCGCGGCGATCCGCATCGCGCTCGACAACGGCCAGATCGTGCGCATCACCGTGAGCATCGGCATGGCCTCGCTGCGCGACGACGACCACAGCCTCGAGCTGCTGATCCGCCGCGCCGACGATGCGCTGTACCGCGCCAAGCGCGGTGGCCGCGATTGCGTCGTCTGCGACAACGGCGACGGGTAGAATGGAATTCCCGTTCCCGAGCTTGCGTCCGCCATGTCACTGCGTGCCGTCGTCTTCGATTTCGGAGGGGTCCTGTTCGACTGGAACCCCGACTATCTGTACCGCAAACTGATTCCCGACGCGGACGAGCGCCGCTGGTTCCTCGAACACGTCTGCAGCCCGGCATGGAACCTGCAGCAGGACGGCGGCCGGCCGTTCAGTGAAGCGAATGCGGCGCTGATCGCCGAGCACCCCGAGTACGCCGACCATATCCGCGCGTTCTCCGAACGCTGGCCGGAAACGCTGGCCGGTACGCTGGCCGACGGTGTCGCGCTGATGGACGCGCTCGAAGCCGCCGGTGTTCCGCTGTACGGGCTGACCAACTGGTCCGCCGAAACCTTCCCCTATGCCTGGCAGCACTATCCGCTCCTGCACCGTTTCCGCGACATCGTCGTGTCGGGCCGGCTGAAGCTGATCAAGCCCGACCCGGCGATCTACTTCGAGATGCACGCGCGCATCGACCGAGACCTGCCGGGCATCGCCGCACATGAACTCGCATTCATCGACGACAACCGGTCAAACGCCGATGCCGCCAGCGCGCTCGGCTGGCACGGCATCCACCACCTCGGCGCAGCCAGCAGCGCACAACGACTCCGCGCGCTCGGCCTCGCGTTCTGATCCGGACTTCCTGCCTTGAACGATCGCAAACCCCGCATCACCATCCTCTACTGCACCCAGTGCCAGTGGCTGCTGCGCGCCGCCTGGCTGGCGCAGGAACTGCTGACGACCTTTGTCGACGAGCTCGGCGAGGTCGCGCTGCAACCGGGCAGCGGCGGCATCTTCCAGGTGCACGTCGACGGCACCCTGGTCTGGGACCGCAAGCAGGAAGGGGGCTTTCCCGAGGCCAAGGTCCTCAAGCAGCGCGTACGCGACGTCATCGCACCAGACAAACCGCTGGGCCACAGTGACCGGCCGGCAAACTGACGTACCGGCGAGGCTGTGTTAGCTTTTCACCCATGAAACCGCATTACCTGCTGCTCGCTGCCCTGCTCGTTCCGCTGTTCGCCCGCGCCGACATCTACAAGTACGTCGACGAGAACGGCCACGTCACCTTCACCAATACGCCGATGAAGGGCGCGCAACGCATTTACGTCGATTCGATTTCGGTGATTCCGGGGCCGACGACGACGACGGGCAGCAAGCCGCGGACCAAGAGCAGCACGCCGCGCGTCAACACACCGTCACCGGCCGACTTCCCCAAGGTCGACGCCGCTACGCAGAAAAGTCGCGACAGCAACCGCAAACAGATCCTGCAGGACGAGCTCGGCAGCGAAAGGAGCGCGCTCGCGTCGGCCCGCCAGGCGCTCGCCGACGCCGAAGGCAACCGCAGCGCCGAAGAAAAAGCCAACCCGCAGCGCTATGTCGAGCGTCTCGGCCGGCTGCGCGATGCTGTAGTCACGCACGAAAAGAATGTCGAAGCGCTGACCAGCGAACTCAATCGCGTGCGCTGACCCCTCGGCACCGCCCCCCCCCCTTCTCCGCATCGAAGCCCCTGACCGGCCCGGGTGCCGCCACCGGTGCCACATTCCGGCCCGGCCGCACGGCAAACGCACTAAGATGGTGCATCATCCCGATCGCGATGGCCCGCGCTTCGCGCATTCCGCGCCCGCTCAAGCTGGCCCGGTAATTGCTTAACGAAGGCATGTCATCCATGCCACGGTGTCCAGCATGCACGACCCCCATTTTTGCGGCCTCGATTACCTTGAAGCGGCAGTACTCGCCGTCTCGAGCGACGGCACGCTCGTCTACTTCAATCCGGCTGCCGACGATCTGTTCGCGCTGCGCCCCGAACAGCTCGGCCTGCCGCTGACCGCCTGCCTGTCGCCGGCCAGTGCCGTCGTTGCCGCCGTCGGAACCGCATTGGCCAAGAACGTCAGCATCACCGAGTACGAGCTGCTGCTGCCGGTGGCGCACGGCGGCGATGTCTACGTGACGCTGAACGCCGCGCCGATCGAGCAGGACGGCGAGACGCTGGCCCTGGTCGAAATCCGCCAGATCGACCAGCAGCGGCGCATTGCCAACGAGGAACGCCTGCAGGCGCAGCAGCAGGCCAACCGCGAGCTGATCCGCAACCTTGCGCACGAAATCAAGAATCCGCTCGGCGGCATCCGCGGCGCGGCGCAACTGCTGTCGACCGAGCTGCCGAATCCGCACCTGAAGGAATACACCCAGGTCATCATCGAGGAGTCGCAGCGGCTGCAAAGCCTGCTCGACCGCCTGCTCACTCCGCATCGTCTGCCGCAGTTGTCCGAGCTGTCGATCCACGAAGTGCTCGAGCGCGTGCGCAGCGTCGTGCTGGCCGAGACGCCGAACGGCCTTGCCGTACGGCGCGACTACGACACCAGCCTGCCCAACCTGATCGGCGATCGCGAACAGCTGATCCAGGCGCTGCTGAACATCGTCCGCAATGCCGTGCAGGCGATGGCCGGTGTCGGCGAAATCGTGCTGCGCACCCGCGTCGCGCGGCAGGTCACGCTGAACCGCAAGCGCTTTCCGCTGGCGATCCAGGTGCAGATCGAGGACAACGGCCCGGGCATTCCCGACGCGCTGAAGGACACGCTGTTCTACCCGCTGGTCTCCGGACGCCCCGGCGGCACCGGCATCGGCCTGCATCTGGCGCACACCTTCGTGAACCAGCACCACGGCAGCATCGAGTTCGACAGCCGCCCCGGTGAAACCTGCTTTACGCTGCTGCTGCCGCTGAACGGCTGGCAGTCGGCCCGAACCCTACAAGGAAGCACACCGTGAGCACAGTCTGGATCATCGACGACGACCGCTCGATCCGCTGGGTCTTCGAAAAGGCACTGACGCGCGACGGCATCGACCATGCGACGTTCAGCTCGGCGACCGAAGCCATCGACGCGTTGTCGCGCTCGACGCCAGCAGCCATCGTCAGCGACATCCGCATGCCCGGCGAGTCGGGGCTGACCTTCCTCGAGCGCGTCAAGGCCGCGCATCCCGGCCTGCCGGTCATCATCATGACCGCGCACTCGGACCTCGAGAGCGCGGTGTCGGCCTTCCAGGGCGGCGCCTTCGAGTACCTGCCCAAACCGTTCGACATCGATGCGGCGATCGCGCTGATCCGCCGCGCGATGCAGGAAGGCGAGCGCCAGCTCGGCGACGATGCCGCACCGGTGAGCGCACCGGACATCCTCGGCCAGGCGCCGGCGATGCAGGACGTGTTCCGCGCGATCGGCCGGCTGAGCCAGTCGGCCGCCACGGTGCTGATCACCGGCGAATCGGGGTCGGGCAAGGAGCTCGTTGCCCGGGCGCTGCACCGGCACAGTCCGCGCGCAGCCAAACCGTTCATCGCGATCAACTCGGCAGCGATTCCGAAGGACCTGCTCGAATCCGAGCTGTTCGGCCATGAGCGTGGTGCATTCACCGGCGCCGACGCGCGCCGGACCGGCCGCTTCGAGCAGGCCGAGGGTGGCACGCTCTTCCTCGACGAAATCGGCGACATGCCGTTCGACCTGCAGACGCGGCTGCTGCGCGTGCTGTCGGACGGCTTCTTCTACCGCGTCGGCGGCCATTCGCCGATCAAGGCCAACGTCCGCGTCATCGCCGCGACGCACCAGAACCTCGAAACCCGGGTCAAGGAAGGCGGTTTCCGCGAGGACCTCTACCACCGGCTCAACGTGATCCGCTTGCGGCTGCCGCCACTGCGCGAACGGCGCGAGGACATCCCGCTGCTGGCACGCTATTTCCTCGGCCGTTCGGCCTCCGAGCTCGGCGTCGAGGCCAAGCGCCTTGCCGACGACGCGATGGCCCGGCTCGGGAGCTTTGCCTTCCCCGGCAACGTGCGCCAGCTCGAGAACCTCTGCCACTGGATCACCGTGATGGCACCGGGCGCCGTCGTCACCGTCAACGACCTGCCGCCCGAACTGTTCGACGGCGATGCCGACACCGAAGCGGCGGTCGGCGGCGACTGGCGCCGGCTGCTGGCGCAGGAAATCGCCTTGCGGCTGTCGCGTGGCGATGCACGTGTGCTCGACGACATCGTGCCGGCCTTCGAGCGCACCGTCATCGTGCAGGCACTGACGCACACCGGCGGCAAACGCATCGAGGCCGCCGAGCTGCTCGGCTGGGGCCGCAACACGCTGACACGCAAGATCCAGGAACTGGGAATGGAGGACGCGCTCTAGCCGCTCAGCGGCGTTCGGCACCGATGAGCAACAGCATCGGCCGTTCGCGCTCTTCGGCCAGCGCCGGATGGGCGGCAATCTGCGCCTCGGTCGGCGCCCATTCGACCAGTTCGGTGATCGCGAAACCCTGCTGCCGCAGCAAGGCAAACCAGCTGCCGATGGTGCGGTGGTACTTGATCACGCCGTCGGCCAGCCAGTTCGTCGTCCTCGGCCCTTCGACCGAATAGCCGTCAACTGGCCAGGTTTTCCTGCCGGCGGCGTCGGCGATCCAGCCCGGATTCGCCGCCGCCATGTAGACCGGGTGCTCGACCGAGAACACCAGCCGGCCGCCCGGGACGAGGGCACGCTGCAGCTTGGCGAGCAGCGCCGCGACGTCGTCGACGTAGTGAAGCGCGAGCGAGCTGTAGACGAGATCGATGCCCGCGTCGTCCAGTGCCAGCGTTTCGAGTGCACTGCGCCGGTAGCGGATCGCCATCGCCGCGCCGGTCATGCCGGTCGCCCGGGCCAGCATGTTTTCGGACACGTCGACGCCGAGCACTGCGGCCGCACCGTGCTCGCTCGCCCAGCGGCAGAACCAACCGAAGCCGCAGCCCAGATCGACGACCCGGCATCCCCGCAAGTCGGGCAGCAGCGCCTGCAGCGCGGGCCACTCCGGCGCACCGTCCAGCCCCTCCCGCGAGCGGCGCAACTGGCTGTAACCGGCGAAAAAGCCCGGATCGTCGTAGATGTTCTGCACCATGGTGCGACTCCGTTCGAAAGAGGTTCGGAAAGTAAAAAGCCAGCCCGAAGGCTGGCTTTGCACGATGGTTCCCGAGGAGGTCAGGCGGTCAGAACGAGCAGCTTGTCGAAGGCTTCATCGAACAGCTTCAGGCCTTCGTTCTGCAGTTGCTCGCCAACGAGGTTGAAGTCGATGCCGAGCTTGCGCAGCGCGGCCAGCGTCTGCACCGCGTCATCGATCTTGGTGTCGAGACGGTCGGCGGCCACGCCGTGGTCGCGGAAGGCATCGAGCGTTGCATCCGGCACGGTGTTGACGGTTTCGGCGCCGATCAGCTCTTCGACATACAGCACGTCCGAGTAGGCCGGGTTCTTGGTACCGGTCGACGCCCACAGCAGGCGTTGCGGGTGAGCACCGAGGGCCTTGAGCTGTTCGAAACGGGTGCCGTGGAACAGCTGCTTGTAGTGCTGGTAGGCGACCTTGACGAAGGCGATCGCGCTCTTGCCGCGCAGTGCCAGCGCTTCCGGGCTGCCGATGGTTTCGAGCTGCTTGTCGAGCAGCACGTCGACGCGCGACAGGAACACCGAGGCAACGGCCTGGACGTGGTCGACCGGCAGGCCGGCGGCCGCACGGGCTTCAAGGCCGCGGATGTAGGCGGTCAGCACGTCGTCGGTCTGCTTGAGGCTGAACATCAGCGTGATGTTGACGTTGATGCCGGCAGCGATCAGCTGTTCGAACGCCAGCACGCCGGCGTGGGTGGCCGGGACCTTGATCATGGCGTTCGGACGATTGATTGCGGCCCACAGGCGCTTGGCGGCCGCGATGGTGCCGAGCGCATCGTTGGCCAGATGCGGCGACACTTCGAGGCTGACGTAGCCGTCGAGGCCCTTGGAGTTGTCGTACAGCGGGCGGGTCAGGTCGCACGTGGCCTGGATGTCCGGCACCACCAGCGCTTCGTAGCGCTGTTCGGCGGTCAGGTCCTGCTTCTTCAGCTCGGCCAGGTCGCCGGTGTAGAGCGGGTCCGACGAGATCGACTTGTAGAAGATCGCCGGATTCGAAGTCACGCCAGCGATGCCGTCGTCGTCGATCAGTTTCTGCAGGGCGCCGGACTTCAGCAGGCCGCGGGACAGGTTGTCCAGCCAGATGCGTTGACCGAAGGGCTTGATGGCAGCGAGTTTGCTCATGACGTGAACCTCATACGATGAAGGAAGGGCCGCCAGCGCCGGCGTCTGCCGGGGGTAGCGTCAGCAGGCATTATCTGACAGCGGCATGGGATTAGACATTGCGCTGGGGCAAAGTGCCCGGATTGCGGGTGTCATTGATTGTGCCAGAAAACCACCGCAGCCGATCTAGGCAACAGACCCGATCCGTTCAGACCTCGGCAAGCAGGCGCTGCATCGGGAAGCGCACGGCAAATTCGCTGCCCTGGCCGAGCCTGGACTGGATCGCCATCTGCGCCTGGTGGCGCTGCAGGATGTGCTTGACGATGGCCAGCCCGAGGCCGGTGCCGCCGGTCGCACGCGACCGGCCGCGGTCGACACGGTAAAAACGCTCGGTCAGCCGCGGCACATGCTCGGGCGCGATGCCGATGCCGGTATCCTGGACCGCAAACACCGGCTGGCCGCTTTCGATGCGCCAGTGCAGCGTGATCGTGCCGCCGTTCGGCGTATAGCGGATCGCGTTCGAGACGAGGTTGCCGAAGGCCGAGTGCAGCTCGTCGTGGTTGCCGATCAGCCGCGCCGGCACGATGGAGCCGATCGCCACAGTATGCCGGCCCTGCGACAGCCCTTCGGCCTCGACCGCCAGCAATCGCATCAGCTGCGGCACGTCGACCTCTTCCTCCTTCATCTGCATTCCGTTCTCGAGCCGCGAGAGCGTCAGCAGGTCGTCGACCAGGCGCTGCATCCGCTGCGTCTGGTCGTACATCAGTTCGAGATGCTTGTTGCGCGTCGCCGCGTCGACATCGGGCATGTCGAGCATGGTCTCGATGAAGCCGCCGACCACGGTCAGCGGCGTGCGCAGTTCGTGCGAAACGTTGGCGATGAAATCCCGGTGGACGGTCTGGATGCGGTCGAGCTGGGTGATGTCGCGCGACAGCAGCAGCTTGCGGGTCGAGTCGAACGGCACCATCTGCACCGTCAGCACCTGGTCGACCGGCCGGGTCAGCCGCAGCATCAGCGGATGGGCAAAGTCCTGGCTGCGCAGGTAATCGCGCAGGCCGGGCTGACGGATGATGTTGGTGATCACCTGCCAGACGTCGGCGACGCGATCGATGCCCAGATGCTGGGTTGCCGCCTGATTGCACCATTCGATCCTGTCATGCTCGTCGAGGATCAGCACGCCGTCGGGCAGGGCCTCGCCGGCGCTGGTGAAGCGTTCGAGCGTCGCGGCCAGCCGCTCCTGCTGCTTCTTCTGCAGCCGCACCTGATCGTAGAGCTTGTCGAACAGGTCCTGCCACAGCAGGAAGCTCGCCGGTACGCGATCGACGTGCGGGTCCTGCATCCAGCGGTACAGCCGGCCGAGATTGTAGAGGTGGAACAGCGCCGAGCACGCCACGACGACGAGGGCGAAAACCAGTCCCCACTCGGTGCCGGCAACGGCACCGATGAACAGCGCGATCAGCGCCACCGACAGGTAGTAAATCAGGGAACGCAGCCAGAGCATCATGTTCAGCGCCAAGCGCGTCTCGCAGGGGGATGGGGGGGATTGTGGCATCGCTGCGTGGCAGCGGCGATGCCAAATCGTTACGGCAATGTTAAATCTATTGTTGCGCCGAGAAGCGGTAGCCGGTACCGCGCACCGTCTGGATCAGTGCATCGAAGCCCGACGACTCGAGTGCCGAACGCAGCCGGCGGATGTGCACGTCGACGGTACGCTCCTCGACGAACACGTGATCGCCCCAGACCTGATCGAGCAGCTGCGCTCGCGAATGCACGCGTTCGGCGTGGGTCATGAAGAAATGCAGCAGACGGAATTCGGTCGGGCCGAGATCAAGCGGCTGGCCATGGCCGGTCACGCGGTGCGTGGTCGGGTCGAGCCGCAGTCCCTGCACCTCGACGACGTCGTCGGTCACCTGCGGCGAACGGCGGCGCAGCACCGCCTTGATCCGCGCCTGCAGCTCGCGCGGGCTGAACGGCTTGGTGATGTAGTCGTCGGCGCCGGTTTCCAGCCCGACGATCTTGTCCTGTTCGTCCGAGCGTGCGGTCAGCATGATCAGCGGGATCGTCTTGGTACGCTCTTCGGCGCGCAGCTTCCGGGCGAAATCGATGCCCGACATGCCCGGCAGCATCCAGTCGAGCAGGATCAGGTCGGGCAGCGCATTGCGCACGATGCCCATCGCCCCCTCGACCGAATCGGCACGCATCACGTGGTGGCCGGCCTGGGTCAGATTGAAGGCAATCAGCTCCTGGATGGCGGGTTCGTCTTCGACGAGCAGGATATTCGCAGGCATGATTAATTCCCGTGGCATTTCGTGGTTTGTGGCGAGCGTAATGCCTTCATGTGAATTTAATATTACAAGTTCGCAAGTGCTGACGCATTGTGCAAGGCGCTTCGGGCGCGACGCCCGTCACCGGCTCGCGGTATCATGACGGCCTGTTCCCAAAGGCCCTTGCCCCATGGCCGGACTCCAAGCCCACACGCCGCAACCGACAGCCCTGACCCTGCATCAGGGGACCCGCCTGCTCGACATCGCCTTCGACGACGGCTCGTCGTTTTCGCTGCCGTGCGAATACCTGCGCGTCTACAGCCCCTCGGCCGAAGTGCGCGGCCACGGCAAGCCGGTGCTCCAAGTCGGCAAGCGCAACGTCAACATCGTCGCGATCGAGCCGGTCGGCAACTACGCGGTCAAGCTGGTGTTCGACGACGGCCACGACACCGGCCTGTACTCGTGGGACTGGCTGTTCGAACTCGGCCGCGACCGGGCCCGCTTGTGGCAGGACTATCTCGACCAGCTCGCGGCCGGCGGTGCCAGCCGTGACCCGGCGAGCGCCAGCGGTGATCCGCAAGATTGAATACTGAATACCGGGTGATTGAATGACTGAACAGCAAACGCATTTCGGCTACAAGACCGTCAACGAATCGGACAAGGCCCAGAAGGTCGCCGAGGTCTTTCATTCGGTGGCACAGAAGTACGACGTGATGAACGACCTGATGAGCGCCGGCCTGCACCGCGCCTGGAAGTTCTTCACGATCGAGACCAGCGGCGCGCGCCCCGGCAACAAGGTGCTCGACATCGCCGGCGGCACCGGCGACCTCAGCAAGGCCTTCGCGAAGAAGGTCGGCAAGACGGGGCAGGTCTGGCTCACCGACATCAACAGCTCGATGCTCGGTGTCGGCCGCGACCGGCTGCTCGATGCCGGCTTCGCCGTGCCGGCCGCCCAGTGCGACGCCGAAAAACTGCCCTTCCCGGACAACTATTTCGACATCGTTTCGGTCGCTTTCGGCCTGCGGAACATGACGCACAAGGACAAGGCACTGGCCGAGATGCACCGCGTGCTCAAGCCGGGCGGCCGGCTGCTGGTGCTCGAATTCTCCAAGGTCTGGGCGCCGGTCACGCCGGTGTACGACCTGTATTCGTTCAAGCTGCTGCCGCTGATGGGCAAGCTGATCACCAACGACGCCGACTCCTACCGGTATCTGGCCGAGTCGATCCGCATGCATCCGGACCAGGAAACCCTGAAGACGCTGATGCAGGACGTCGGCTTCGGCCGGGTCGAGTACCACAACATGAGCGCCGGCATCGTCGCGCTGCACAAGGGCTACAAGTTCTGATGCTGTCCGGCCTGCTCAACCGCCTGTTCGATCGCGACGCTGCGGCCCGCGCCGAACTCGCGCGTTTCGACGGCCGGATCGTCAGGCTGGTGTTTCCGGCCATCTCGGCCACGCTGCAGATCGAAGCCGGCCGTTTCGTCGCCAGCGACGCGGCGCCCGAAGCGACGCTGACCTTGGGCCTGCGCTTTTTCGCCACGCTGCCGTTCGACCGTACCGGCGCGCAACGCCAGCTGCAGCTCGACGGTGATGCACAGCTCGCCGCCGGCATCGGCCGCGCGCTCGGGCAGGTGCGCTGGGAGCTGGCCGACTCGCTGTCGTCCTTCGTCGGCGACGTCGCCGCACAACGGCTGGTCTGGCTGGCCGGCAAGGTTGGTGGCGTGCCCGGCGCCATCGGCGCACGCATGGCAGCGCATCTGATCGAATACTGGCGCGACGAGGCCCCGCTGCTGGCGCACAGGCTCGAAGCCCAGCGCCACTTCACCGCGGTCGACACACTGCGCGACGACCTCGCTCGGCTGGAAAAACGCCTCGCCCTGCTCGACCAGAAACTCGCCGGGAAATAATGCGCCTGCTCCGTCTGTTCAAGATCGCCCGGGTCGTCCTTCAGTACGGACTCGACGAATTCCTGCTCGGCCACGAGCGCGTCCACGGTCTGCGCAAGCTGATCAACGGCATCTGCTTCTGGCGCAAGCTCGACCAGCCCCGCGGTGAACGGCTGCGACTGGCGCTCGAGGACCTCGGGCCGATCTTCGTCAAGTTCGGTCAGGTGCTCTCGACGCGCCGCGACCTGCTGCCGACCGACCTCGCCGACGAACTCGCGCTGCTGCAGGACCGGGTGCCGCCGTTCTCCGGCGACACCGCCGTTGCGGTGATCGAGGCCGGCCTCGGCCAGCCGCTGACGGCCCTTTACGCCGAATTCGACCGCACGCCGGTCGCCAGTGCGTCGATTGCCCAGGTCCACCGGGCCACGCTGCCCAACGGCCGCGCGGTGGCGGTCAAGGTGCTGCGGCCCGACATCCTGCCGGTGATCGAGTCCGATCTGGCACTGATGCGGGTGATGGCCGGGCTGGTCGAGCGGCTGTTCGCCGACGGCAAGCGGCTGCGTCCGCGCGAAGTCGTCGCCGAATTCGACAAGTACCTGCACGACGAGCTCGACCTGATGATCGAGGCCGGCAATGCCAGCCAGCTGCGGCGCAACTTCACCGGTTCGACCCAGCTGATCGTGCCCGAGGTGTTCTACGACTGGACCTGCCGCGACGTACTGACGCTCGAATGGATGGACGGCACGCCGATCAGCCAGATCGACACCTTGCGCGCGAACGGCATCGACCTGAAGAAACTCGGCCGCTACGGCGTCGAGATCTTCTTCACCCAAGTGTTCCGCGACGGTTTTTTCCACGCCGACATGCACCCGGGCAACATCTTCGTCGCCGCCGACAACCGCTACATCGCGCTCGATTTCGGCATCGTCGGCAACCTGTCCGACGTCGACAAACAGTATCTGGCGATCAACTTCCTCGCCTTTTTCAACCGCGATTACCGCCGTGTCGCCAGCGCCCACATCGAATCGGGCTGGGTACCGAAGGAAACGCGGGTCGAGGAACTCGAAGCCGCGGTACGGACCGTGTGCGAGCCGATTTTCGACAAGCCGATTTCGCAGATTTCGTTCGGCCAGGTCCTGCTGCGCCTGTTCGAAACCAGCCGGCGCTTCAACGTCGAGATCCAGCCGCAACTGGTGCTGCTGCAGAAGACGCTGCTCAACATCGAGGGACTCGGCCGCCAGCTCGACCCCGACCTCGACCTGTGGGACACCGCCAAGCCCTTCCTCGAGCGCTGGATGAACGAGCAGATCGGCTGGCGCGCGCTGGTACGCAACCTGAAGCACGAGGCGCCGCAGTGGGCGGCGATGCTGCCGACGCTGCCGCGCAAGCTGAACGAGCTCGCCAGCGCCAACCACGTCGAACTGATAGTGACCGGCTATCAGGGGCTGATGTGGGAACAGAAAAAGCGCAACTGGCTGCTGGGTACGATTGCAGCCTTGCTCGGCGGCCTGCTGCTCACGCTCTGGCTGCACTGATCCGATTCATCCGACCCGCGGTCTTCCATGATCAAACGCAGTTTCAAGTCCATCCTGACCACCTGGTTTGCCGGCCTGCTGGCCCTGCTGCCGCTGGCGCTGACGCTGGCGCTGATCGGCTGGGTCGTCAGTCTGCTGAACCGCTTCATCGGTCCGGGCAGCGTGGTCGGCAAGCTGTTCGCCGCGCTGGGGCAGCCGCTGGTCGACAACCCCATCCTCGCCTACCTGCTCGGCACGCTGCTGCTGATCGCTGCAATCTATCCGCTCGGCCTTGCCGTGCAGTCCGGCTTGAAGAAACCGCTGGCCAAGCTGGTCGACCTCACGCTCAGGCGGATTCCGCTGTTCGGCAGCCTCTACAATCTGGCCGACCGCTTTGTCGCCCTGCTCGACCAGAAACAGGAGGCCGACATCGGGGCCATGAGCCCGGTCTGGTGCTTCTTTGGCGGTGACGGCGTCGCGGTACTGGCGCTGATGCCGAATCCGGAGCCGGTCGACCTCGATGGCCGGCTCTATCACGCGGTGCTGGTACCGACGGCGCCGGTGCCGATCGGCGGGGGCCTGCTGTACGTCCCGGCCGACTGGATCCGTCCGGCCAGTATCGGCGTCGACAAGCTCACCAGTGTCTACGTCTCGATGGGCATCACCCCGCCACCGATGCTGCGCAGCGGCAAGGCGGTCCTCGGCGGAACCGCCCGCCTCGGCTGAGCACGCCTCAGGCGCCCAGCCGCTCGTCGACTGTCACATTGAACGACCCGCCGGCCGTCGGATCCCGGCCCGGCCTTGCGTTTTCACGACGCACCGACCGTGATGCCGACGGAAAAAACGCGCCCGGCCGGTTCAGGCCACATTGCCTTCCGGTGTTTCACCGCCGGCCTGCAGGCAGGCGCACAGCCGCTCGTGGCCATCGTATTGCTGAATCAGGGCCGGGCCGCGCGCTTCGAGCGCGCCGCGCAGGGTGGCAATGTCAAACAGTGCATTCGGTTTCGTGTCCATCTTGGTTTCCTTGTGGCATGACATACACCTGCATTTTATGCTGCCATGCAGCATATTCTGTAAAACTGTTAATTGTACCGTCTGAAATCAAATAACCGTTCATGACCTGGACCATGCGGACATAAAAAAACGGGCAAGCCCGAAGGCCTGCCCGTTCAAGGTCTACAACAGGATGCTTATTGGACCGAGCCAGCCGGCAGGGTCGGGTATTCCTGCTTCACCGCGAAGGTCTTGCCGCCAACCGTGACGACGTAGTTCGACGGGCCGGTGATCGGCAGGTAGTAGTTCAGGGTGATGTCGATGGTCGCGCCCGGGGCCAGCGTCTGCCAGCTCGGGGTCGAGAACTTGACGTGGTGGAAGTCACCCTTGAAGCCGCCAACGTTGCTGCCGGTGTGCTCCGACGACACGACCTTCAGACCGGTACCGGACTGATCGCTCATGTTGTTCGGTGCAGCGACCGGGTAGTCGAACTCGATCACGGTACCGCCCGGCAGGGTTGCGCCGGTGTTGTTGGTAATGCGCAGGTACGGGTTGATCGGGTAGTTCTGGTCACCCAGCTTGAAGTTGGTCAGGTCGAACTTCAGATCGATCTGCTGCGCCGGCATCGCGGTCTTCGCACGCTTGTTGCCATACGGCGACGCGTTGCGGAAGTTGGTCGCGAGCAGCTTGGTCAGGGTCGAGCCCGGTACGTACTGGCCCTTGGTGCCGTTCAGGTTGGTCTTGTTGGCGTCCCAATCGTAGTCGCCGGCCATTTCCCAGAACATCGCACCACCAACGCCGTTGTTGATGATCCACTCGGCCTTCTTCTGGATCGATTGCTCGTCCTCGGTCGAGATGAACACCTTCTTGCTGGCGTTCCACAGCCACGGCGCCACCAGGGTCGCGTCGTAGTAGCGGGTGTAGCTGCCAACCAGATCAGCCGCGCCGAGGTTGAACAGCGGCAGGTAGTCACCCGCGATGCCCTTCTCGAGGTTCTTGGCGTGCCACATCGGGTTCGAACCGGCGCCCATTTCCTTGCCGTTCTGGTCCAGATCGTGCCAGATGTTGTCGATGCCGATCGCACCCAGACCGCACGTGGTCAGGCCCGGACCGCAGTTGCTCGACGTCGGCGACGTGCCCCACAGGCCGTTGGTACCACCGGTCACGTCCTTGTGGCCACGGGTGTAGTACGGCAGACCGGCGTTGATGCGACCGCCCGGCAGTGCGCCACGGAAGTAGTGGTAAGCCCAGTCGGTGTTCAGGTAGCCGATGCCGCCATACTGTGCCGAGCTGTAGACCGACCACTTGGCGAGTTCGGCATCCTTGCCGTCGTCGAACAGTGCAGCGTTCGGACCGACGAATTCGTTCCAAGCACCGTGCAGGTCATACGTCATCATGTTGACGTAGTCGAGGTACTTGACGCCCTGGAACGATTCCATGCCGCGCAGCAGGTAGGCCGACGACGGCGAAGCGATCGTCATCATGTAGTACTTGCCGTCTGCAACCGAAGCCTGGTCGAGCTTGGTGCGCAGGGTTTCCAGCAGCGCACGGTACGAGGCTTGCAGACCCTTCAGACGCGGGCTCGACACGCTCCAGTCGAGCGGGTTGCCGGCCTTGTCCATCGTGGTCGGGTATTCGTAGTCGAGATCCGCACCGTCGAAGCCGTACTGGCGCAGGAAGGCAACGACCGAGTCGGCGAATACGTTGATGCCGGCCTGGTTGATCGAACCGTCGGCGTTGGTCGTCATGGTGTAGAAGCCACCCGAAGCGACACGGTTGCCGTCGGCACCGAAGTAGCCGCCGGTTTCAGCCCAGCCGCCGATCGACACGAGGGTCTTCACGCCAGGGTGCTGCTTCTTGAACTTGTTCAGCTGGTTGAAGTGGCCCTTGTACGGCAGGCTCGAATCCATCGTCACGCCCGGCACGGCCGGCTTGCCGTCCGAACCGTCCCAGACCATCTGGGTCGACTCGTTGCCGGCAACGTCGGCATTGACCGACACCTTGTTGCTGCTGTCGATGTGTGCGAACGCGTAGTTGACGTGGGTGATGTCGTTCCACGGAATGTCCGAAGCCAGGTAGCTCGGCAGGCCGTTCTTGCCGGTACGCCAGTTGGTGAAGTAACCGATGATGCGGCGCTTCAGGCCATTCGGCAGGATTTCGCGGCCGTTGGTGTCGTACACGGTGCAGTACGGCACGTTGGCAACGCTGCTGACCAGTCCGTCCGGACGGCAGGCTTCCTGGCCGCTCGGCGTCGGGGTCGGAGCAGGCGTCGGTGCCGGGGTCGGTGCCGGGGTCGGTGCCGGGGTCGGTGCCGGGGTCGGTGCCGGGGTCGGTGCCGGGGTCGGTGCCGGGGTCGGTGCCGGGGTCGGTGCCGGGGTCGGTGCCGGGGTCGGTGCCGGGGTCGGTGCCGGGGTCGGTGCCGGGGTCGGTGCCGGGGTCGGTGCCGGGGTCGGTGCCGGGGTCGGTGCCGGGGTCGGTGCCGGGGTCGGTGCCGGGGTCGGTGCCGGGGTCGGTGCCGGGGTCGGTGCCGGGGTCGGTGCCGGGGTCGGTGCCGGGGTCGGTGCCGGGGTCGGTGCCGGGGTCGGTGCCGGGGTCGGTGCCGGGGTCGGTGCCGGGGTCGGTGCCGGGGTCGGTGCCGGGGTCGGTGCCGGGGTCGGAGCCGGGGTCGGAGCCGGGGTCGGAGCCGGGGTCGGAGCCGGGGTCGGAGCCGGGGTCGGAGCCGGGGTCGGAGCCGGGGTCGGAGCCGGGGTCGGAGCCGGGGTCGGAGCCGGGGTCGGAGCCGGGGTCGGAGCCGGGGTCGGAGCCGGGGTCGGAGCCGGGGTCGGAGCCGGGGTCGGAGCCGGGGTCGGAGCCGGGGTCGGAGCCGGGGTCGGAGCCGGGGTCGGAGCCGGGGTCGGAGCCGGGGTCGGCGTGCCGGTGGTGCAGGCGCCGAGGTCGGTCCAAGGCTGGCCTTCGCCAGTGCTGCTCGACGGTACGTTGCCTTGCGTCCACCACTTGGCCGAGTAGTTGCGGCCGTTGTAGCTCACGGTCGCGCCGCCGTTGTAGGCGGTGCTGGCGTTCCAGGCGGCGGCGGTGCAGCTGCCGGCCGGGGTAGGTGCCGGGGTAGGTGCCGGGGTAGGTGCCGGGGTAGGTGCCGGGGTAGGTGCCGGGGTAGGTGCCGGGGTAGGTGCCGGGGTCGGCGTGCCGGTGCTGGCGCCGATCAGCTTCCACAGCGTCGGGCTGGCAGCCGGGTTCCAGTTGGTACCGACATAGGCGGTATGGGTCACCAGCGCCTGATAGTCGTTACCGAGGTACGACACATAAGTGCCAGCAGTGTAGGTATTACCTTCCTGCCAGGCCGGGTACGCCGCATAGGCGTGCACTGCGATCAGCGCGGCCGGGATGGCAGCCAGGGTGAAACGGTTGAAACGGGACATGGAACGCGTCTCCTCGTTATTGGTTTTGTTCAGGCTAACAAGTGGTATTAGCCATGAACGCCACTGCCGTCATTTATGAGTAAGAAAACCCAAGGAAGGCATTGCCAGACCCGCTATGTGCGCGAGCCCATGCATGGCGAAGCTTGATTACTCTGGAAGCCGCCAACACTGTCAAGGCACCGCCCGGCGGCTGGCCGAACGGCATGTAATCACGACAAAAAACACATTGCGCCGACTACACATTCCAATCGGCGCCCATCTTCGACCTCAATCCGGAACGAGTGCATCCCATTGTTTGAGAATACATTTCCCATCATCCACTCTGGATTTGCGGAAAAACATCAGGAAATAATCATGTAGTTTTTTCGACAACCACAGGTAGTCCGGCCGTGATGGTCACCGCAGCCGCCGTTCGTCCCCGATCAACTGCATGCCGTTTTTCGCGCCGGCGCTACATCGTCCGGCAACAAACATTTCTTGTTTCTTACGAATAAAAACAGACATAGAAATATGCTTCGCACCGTCCGCGATGCGGCGATCGGCGATTTCGGCGACCAAAGTGGTATTGACCGGCGTCGTCGAAACGTTCCTTCCGTTTGGCATGCCGGCATTCACCTTGCCGCTCGCCGGCGCATCTGATAAAACCCGAGTTAGTTACTCGGTTAATCAAGATGCTGATTCGCAAGCTGTTCAAGTTCGAAAACGCGCACATCGTGCGCAACTGCTCGTCCGACCGTTGCCGCCGGTCGATCCATGGCCACAGCTACAAGGTCGAGGTGCTGCTCGAAGCGCACGCGCTTGATCACGGCCAGATGGTTTACGATTTCGGTCTGATGAAAGGCACGATCAAGGACGTGATCGATGCGTTCGATCACGCGATCTGCTTCTGGGACAAGGACGATCCCGACTACGTCGCGCTGTGCAAGACCTTCTCGGCCCGATGGATTTCGATGCCGGTGTCGCCCTCGGCCGAACAGTTCGCCCGGCTGTTCTTCGTCGTCATCGACGCACTGCTGAAGCAGACAACGATGGCCAACGGCGAAGGCGACGTCCTGCTGCATTCGGTGATCGCCCATGAAACCGAGACCGGCTATGCACAGGCGTTCCGCGACGACGCGTACAACCCGCGCATGGGCCCGATCGCGCTGGCGGACATCGTCTTTTCCGAGCAGGTACAGGCCGAGTGGCGCGACCCGTCGATGTACGCCAGGCTGCTGGCCGGCGAACTGTTCGCCAATCCGGCGGTCGAGTTGCAGGTCAGGCCTTGAAACCCGATACGCATTGAAAAAGCCGCGGCATGCCGCGGCTTTTTCATGACCAGCGCTCGCCCGAGTCGGGCTGCGTCAGCGCAGCGCACAGCAGGATCAGCACCGCGCCATAGGGCCAGACATCCCCGATCACCGACGCCAGACCGTTGAAATGCATCAGATGGCCATAGTGCCAGCGGAACAGCGGCAACGTGGCCGACAGCTGCGGGCTCAATGGCCAGATCCAGCCGACCGCAACCGCGGCCGCCAGCGCCAGCGCGCCGACCAGCGCACGCAAGCGGCGGCGCAGCTGCCACAGCCCCCACAGCAGCAGCACGCCGACGGCACCGCCGATCAGGATGTTGCGGTTGATCCAGGCAAAGAACTGCGCCGGCTGCAGCAGCATGCCGGCGAAAGTGAGTTTGACGACCAGCCCCGCAAGCAGCGTCAGCCGGATCGCGGCCGGTACTTCGCGCACGTGCTTGACCAGCACCGAGACGAACAGTGCGACGCCGACCAGGTGCAGCATCATGCCGCCGGCCTCGAGCAGCGACAGGAACAGCGCCGGATCGGCGAGCGGCGAATCGAACGGTTGCGGGATGCCGCGCGGCGCGACCACGACACCGAGGAACGGCACCGACGGATCGAACTGGGTGACGAACCACAGGCCGAGCCAGACCAGTCCCCATTCGGCCAGCGTGCTGTCGGCCAGGTGGCTGTGGCGGAAGACCTGCCATGCGCGCTGCCAGCGGCGGTTGGCGATGACCAGCGACAGCAGGCCGCCGATGCAGGCGCCGAATCCGTTGCTGAGCATGTCGAGATTGGACGCGACCCGGTCGGGCAGGAACTGCTGGACGAATTCGACCGAACCCGACAGCAGCGTGCCGACCAGCGTGGCCAGCGGCCATGCATACCAGCGCCGGCGCGCCATCAGCCCGACGGCGACGCCGAGCGGCACGTAGGCGAGCACGTTGACGAGGTTGTCGAACAGCGTGAAGTAGTACGGCAGCGGGTAGGTGTAGAACGCGAAGACCGGTTCGCCGGTGTAGCGCCAGCCGGTGAACGGGTAGAAGCTGATCGTCAGGATGACGAGCAGGTAGCAGTAGAAGAAGTACTGCGAGACGCGCGACTGCGAAACGTGGTTCGCGAGGTAGCTGATCGGCGGAAAGCGCATGGCGTGCAACGGGGCGAGTCGCCTCGCCCCGTCGGCTCCATTACTTGGACGTCTTCACTTCGGTCCACAGCCGGTTCAGGTCACGCAGCTGTTTGCCCTCGAGTGCGTTGAGCTGTTGCAGTTTCTTGATCGCCTCGGCATCGGGGAAGACCGCGCTGATCTTCTTGATTTCGGGCTTCACGAACGGTGCGGCCGCCGAGTTCGGGTTGCCGGTGCCGACCATATTGGTCAGTTCGGCCGCGTTCTTGCCGTCGAGCATGAAGTTGACGAACTTGACCGCCAGATCCGGGCGCGGCGCGCTCTTCAGGATCACCATATTGTCGACCGACAGCGTGTTGCCTTCCTTCTGCAGCGTGTAGTTGACGTTGAACGGGCGCTTTGCGGCCTTGGCATCCTGCGCGGCCTGGAACATGTCGCTCGAGTAGCCGTGGGCGACCCAGATGTTGCCCAGCGTCAGTTCCTTGATATAGCTCTGGCTGTTGAAGGCGGCCCAGAACGGCTTGGCGGCCTTGATCGTTGCAGCGGCCTTCTTCAGCTCTTCCGGCTTGACCGAGTTGGCCGAGAAACCGTTGTACATCAGCGCGGCGGCGAAGACTTCGCGGCTGTCGTCGAGCACGGTGACCTTGCCCTTGATCCTGGCGAGCACCTTCGGATCGAAAATCACCGACCACGACGTCGGATCGACACCGGCTTCCTTCAGGCGTGCGTCGTTGTAGCCGACCAGCGTGGTCGTGAACGAGTACGGCAGCGAATACTGGTTGCCCTTGTCGTAGGCACTGTTCAGGAACGCGGCGTTGGCGTTCTTGGCGTTCGGCAGCTTGGCCTTGTCGAGCGGCTGCACGAGGTTCTGCTTCACCAGCGGCGGAATCGCGAAACCGGTCGGCACCACGACGTCGTAGCCCTTGGCGCCGGCCGCGAGCTTGGCGAGCATTTCTTCCATCGCGCCGTAGTAGTCCTGCACCACGCGGCACTTGCACTCGGCCTCGAAGCGCTTCACCGTTTCCGGTGCGATGTAGTTGTTCCAGTTGTACAGGTGCAGCACGTCGTCGGCCTGGGCGACGCCGGCGGTGAGAAGCAAGCCCAGCAGCAGTTTTTTCATGTTTTTTCCGTGTTTTCCGAAAAAATCGCGGTACTCCCGCACCGCATCGACGAAGCAGATGATGCCGCAAGCCGCCGTGTTTGCAAACGTCACGACCGGGCTTGCGACACCGTGTCAGGCCGGACTCAGCCGCCGACCTTGATGTCGGTCCAGGCGCGGTTCCATGCACGCCGGGTGGCCGCGTTCAGGTCGGTCAGCTGTTCGAGCTGCTTGACCTGTTCGGCGTCCGGATTGATCGCCGGCACCGCCAGCAGCGCCTTGTCGATGAACGGCTTGGCGGCCGCGTTCGGATTGCCGGCGCCGACGTTGTTGGTGATGCCGGCGGCGTTCTTGCCGTCGAGCATGAAGTTGATGAACTGGTGCGCCAGATCCGGACGCGGCGCGTTCTTGTGGATCACGAAGGAATCCGCGGTCATGCCGTTGCCTTCCTTCTGCAGCGTGTAGTCGATCCTGAACGCCCGCTTGGCCTTGATCGCGTCCTGCCTGGCCTGGAACAGGTCGTTCGAGTAACCGAGCGCGACCCAGATGTTGCCCAGCGTCAGTTCCTTGATGTAGCTCTGGCTGTTGAACGCGGCCCAGTACGGCTTGGCGGCCTTGATCGTCGCGACGGCCTTCTTCAGCTCTTCGGGCTTTTGCGAATTGGCCGAAAAACCGTTGTAGCGCAGCGCGGCGGCGATCACTTCGCGCGGATCGTCGAGCACGGTGACCTTGCCCTTCAGTTTGGCGAGGAGCTTCGGATCGAACACCACCGCCCAACTGGTCGGATCGATGCCGAGCGACTTGAGCTTGTCGGCGTTGTAGCCGACCAGGGTCACGGTGAAGTCGTACGGCGCCGAGTACTGGTTGTTCGGATCGAGCGGCGTGTTGGCGAACGCCGGGTTCAGGTTCCTGATGTTCGGCAGCTTGGCCTTGTCGAGCGGCTGCAGCAGGCCGAGCTTGGCCAGCGGCGGAATGCCGTAGTTCGACGGGCCGATCACGTCGAAGCCCTTGGCACCGGCGGTGAGCTTGGCCAGCGCCTCTTCCATCGACCCGTAGTAGGTCTCCTGCACCTTGCATTTGCACTCGGCCTCGAAGCGCTTGATGGTGTCGCTCGAGACGGCGTTGTTCCAGTTGAAGAGGTGCATGACCCCCTCGGCATGAGCGGCAAGACTGGAAACAAGGAACAGGGGAAGAAGCAGCTTTTTCATCAGCACATCGCCTTTAAAAAAGTGGCACGAGGCCGGTGCGGTCCATCCGCACGTCAGGGGAAACCCCGCCCGGAGGCGGGGACAGGGTTCAGTCCGGGCAGAAATCCACCCAGAGCAGTTCGAGCGGGTTGCGCATGACCGTCGGCATCTCAGGACTGCGCCTTGATCGCGCCCGGCGCGACCTTGCTGGCGATGACGATCAGCGCCAGTGTCAGCAGCATCAGCAGCGTCGAGATCGCGTTCACTTCCGGCGTCACCGCGATGCGGATCATCGAGTAGATCTGCAGCGGCAGCGTCGACGCACCGGCGCCGGCGGTGAAGAAGGTGATGACGAAATCATCGATCGACAGCGTGAACGCCATCAGCGCGCCGGCAATGATGCCGGGCATGATCAAGGGCAGCGTCACCAGCCGGAACGCCTGTACCGGCGTCGCGCCGAGATCGCGCGCGGCCTCGACCAGCGACTCGTCCATGCCCTGCAGCCGCGACCGCACGACGATGGCCACGAAGCCGATGCAGAAGGCGATGTGCGACAGCGTCACGGACACCAGACCCAGCGTCATGTTGAGCATGACGAAGAAGATCAGCAGCGAGACGCCCATGAGGATTTCGGGGATCGCGATCGGCGTCAGCACCAGCACCGGCAAGAGCCGCAGCTTGTACTTGTACATGGCCACCCCGGCCAGCGTGCCGAGCACGGTCGAGCAGACCGAGGTGACCAGACCGATGATCAGCGTGTTGCGCGCCGCGGTGAGCATCTGCGCGTCGTTGAACAGGATCTCGTACCACTTGAACGTGAAGCCGACCCATTCCGCATTGAGCTTGGAGTCGTTGAACGAATAGACGACGACGATGATCAGCGGCAGGTACAGGAACAGGTAGACCAGCCCGGCCGCGCCCCACAGCCATTTCGATTGCTTAGAGTGCATTGCGCTTGCCTCCCCGGCCGATCAGCGTTGCCAGGCCGGCGAGCATCAGCACCGCCAGCGTCAGCATGATCGACAGCACCGAGCCGAACGGCCAGTCGCGGCTGTCGAGGAACTGCTGCTTGATCAGGTTGCCGATCATGATGCCGTCGGTCCCGCCGACAAGGTCGGGCACCGCGAACATGCCCAGCGCCGGAATGAACACCAGTGCCGCACCGGCCCACACGCCGGGCAGCGACAGTGGCCAGGTGATGCGCCAGAAGCGCTGCCAGGCATTGGCACCGAGGTCCTGCGCCGCGTCGAGCAGGTTCATGTCGTGTTTTTCGAGGTTGGCGTACAGCGGCAGCACCATGAACGGCAGGTGCACGTACACGAGCACCAGGATCACCGCGAAGTGGCTGAACAGCAGCTGTACCGGACCGACGCCGATGACGCCGAGCACGGCATTGATCGACCTGGCGAAATAGCCCTGCGGCCCGAGGATGATCATCCACGAGTAGACGCGGATCAGGAAGTTGCTCCAGAACGGCAGGATCACCAGCAGCACCAGCAGGTCGCGGTGCTTTTTCGGGCTGCGTGCAATCAGCCACGCCAGCGGATAGGCCAGCACGAGGCAGATCACCGTCGTCAGCCCGGCGTACCAGAACGACTTGATGAACAGCTCGAAGAACACCGGCTCCTGGAAGAAGCGCGCGAAGTTTTCGAGCGTCAGGAACTCGCGGAAGTTGGCCGCGTTGATCAGCAACTCGGTCTTGCCGGTGTCCGGGTTGACGTCCATCAGCGGCAGCAGGCCGCCGTAGTCGCCCGGAAAACGGAACGCGGCAAACGCCATGATTGCCGACGGAATCGCGAAGAACAGCAGCAGATAGAGCAGCGGCGGTCCGGAAATCAGCCACTTGGCCAGGCGGTTGTTGCGCATTGCCGGGTCCCGTCAGGCGAGGACGAAGTGGCCGGCGTCGAAACGCCATGCCAGTTCGACCTGGTCGTTGTCGTCAAAGAAGCGTGCACGGCCCGACGCGGCGTTCGGCAGCATGGTTTCGACCAGCGTGCCGTTGTCGAGCTCGACGATGTAGATCGTCACGTCGCCGAGGAAGAGGCAGTCGTGGACCTTGCCCTTGAAATGCACTTCGTGGTCGTCGCCGGCCGGCAGGGAGGCGCCGAGCTTGATCTTCTCCGGCCGCAGCGTCAGCGTGCCCCTGGCGCCCACGGCGGCGCCCGCCACCGGCAGTGCTTCGGCGATGCCGACGCCTTCGATCTCGAGCTTCATCTTGCCGTCGTCGATCGCAACGACGGTCGCGTCGAGCAGGTTGCACTGGCCGATGAAGTCGGCGACGAAGCGGCTGTTCGGGTAGCTGTAGATCGTCTCGGGCACGTCGAGCTGGGCGACCTGCCCCTTGTTCATCACCGCGATCCGGTGCGACAGCGCCAGCGCCTCGCCCTGGTCGTGGGTCACGTAGACGAAGGTGATGCCGACTTCCTTCTGCAGATTGATCAGTTCGATCTGCATTTCCTCGCGCAGCTTGGCGTCGAGCGCCGACAGCGGCTCGTCGAGCAGCAGCAGGCGCGGCCGGTTCACCAGCGCGCGGGCAATGGCGACACGCTGGCGCTGGCCGCCCGAGAGCTCGTGCGGGAAACGCGTGGCGAACTGGGTCAGCCGCACGTCGTCGAGCACCTCGTCGACACGCGCCTTGATGTCGGCCTGCGGCACCCTGGCCATTTTCAGCGGAAAGGCGATGTTCTGCGCGACGGTCATGTGCGGGAACAGCGCATAGCTCTGGAACACCGTGTGCACCGGGCGCTTTTCCGGCGGCACGCCAGCGACGTTCTTGCCGTCGAGCAGGATCTGCCCCGAATCCGGTTGTTCGAAACCCGCGAGCATGCGCAGCAAGGTGGTCTTGCCGCAGCCGGACGGACCGAGCAGCGTGAAGAATTCGCCGGCCTCGACCGACAGGCTGACATGGTTGACCGCGGTGAAATCACCGAAGGTCTTGACCACGTCGCGGATCTCCAAGAGCGCCATGTTGTTCCCCGAGAAAAAACGGCCCGTAGTTTAGCGAAGATCCCCCCCCGGGGACAGGCGTTTTTACCAACAAAGACAAGGGATTGCGCCGGATTTCCGCTCCACGGCCCGGATGCGCCGCCGCAGCGGCATGCCGCGGGGCATGCGCCCGTATAATCGGCACCATTGTGATGCGGACCGACAACATGACCATGGACTGGCAACGACTGCTTTCCGCCGACCGGCTCGGCACCGATCGGGCCACGCCGATCGAGGCCGGCCGCAGCAATTACCACAAGGATCACGACCGCATCGTGTTCTGCTCGCCGTTCCGGCGCATGGGCCGCAAGACCCAGGTCCACCCGATGACCGAGAACGACCACGTCCACACCCGGCTGACCCACAGCATCGAGGTGGCCTGCGTCGGCCGCTCGCTCGGCGTCCTGGTCGGCGAGGCGATCCGCGACCGGCTGCCCGGACACGTCAACCCGTACGACCTCGGCGCCATCGTCCAGGCCGCATGTCTTGCGCACGACATCGGCAACCCGCCGTTCGGCCACGCCGGCGAATACGCGATCCGCGACTGGTTCCGCCGCGACGAGCACGCCTACCTGCTGCAGAACCTCGCCCCGGACGAGCGCCGCGACCTGAGCACCTACGAAGGCAACGCGCAGGGCTTCCGCATCATCACCCAGCTCGAAAACCACCGCTTCGAGGGCGGCTTGCGCCTGACCTACGCGACGCTCGGCACCACGCTCAAGTATCCGTGGACCAGCGAACACGCCGGCCCCAAGGGCAAGTACAGCTGCTATGCCAGCGAGCTGCCGCAACTGCAGCAGGTGGCCGCCGAGCTCGGCCTGCCCGAGCTGGCACCGGGCCGCTGGGCGCGGCATCCGCTCTCCTACCTGATGGAAGCGGCCGACGACATCTGCTACGCGATTCTCGACCTCGAGGACGGCATCGAGATCGGCATGCTGGCCTACGAAACGGTCGAGCCGATCCTGATGAAGATCGCCGGCGGCGAGCGCGACCTGCTGGCGCTGGAAGTCTCGGCCGCACCGAGCGTGCGCCGCAAGATTTCGCTGTTGCGCGGCAAGGCCGTCGACCGCTGCGTGCGCGACGTCGCCGCGACCTTTCTCGCCCAGTACGGCCGGCTGATGGATGGCAGCTATCAGGGCGACCTGCTCAACGACTGTCCGGCGGCGATGCGCCACGGCATTCTCGAAGCCAAGCAGCTGGCGCGCGACCGCATCTTCAACGAACGCCGCAAGATCGAGATCGAGGTCGGTTCGTTCACCTGCCTCGACATCCTGCTCGACGCCTTCTGCAACGCGGCCTACCAGCTCAAGGTCAGCCCCGAGCTGCCGTTCCGGATGCGCCGGGTGCTCGACCTGATGGATTACAACGCGCCGAAAAAGGAATGGCCCTTGTACGACGCCTACCAGCGCGTGCTCGACTTCATCGGCGGCATGACCGACAACTACGCGACCTACCTGGCGCAGCAGGTCGGCGGCATGGGCCGCTGAGCGCCGCCCCCGGGGGGCCATCCATTCAGGGCAGACTGGACGCCGGTCGGCAAGCGGCTTTGTGACGGGAACTTGCCCGGCGCCGGATGAGACCATCCCGGGTTACGTCCGTTTACGAGATCCACCGGATGACCCGCTTTCTGTTCGCCATGCTGGCCAGCATGGCCGCCCTGCCCGTACTCGCCGCGCCGTCCTGCGAAAAGGACGCACTCGGCCTCAGTGCCCGCATCGACAACGCCGGCGCCACCGCCCGGCCGGTCGGTGCCGGCGACGACCGCAAGATCACCCGTGCCAGCAGCGATGCCGGCGAACTGATCGTCGAAACCCGCGATGAAGGGCGCACGTCGGTCCGCTACTACAGCAGCGGCGATACGCTGCGCTACGTGCGCAGCTTCGGCACCGTGCAGCAGGGCAAGCGCGTTGTCGCCCATACCGCGCGGCTGTCATGGAAGGCCGATGGCAGCCGTTGCGACGGCGCCCGCTACATTCGCGGCAAACCCGCGCGGCTCGATGCCAGCACGTTCGCCGCATTCCGGACCGACTGGCTGCAGCTGCGCAGCATTGCGGTCAACGCGGCCTCGAAACCGGCGCCCAGCCACTCGTCGGCGCCGGCGGTCGCCGCACCGGTCCGCAACGCCTTGCCGGTCTTCACCGCGCCCGATGCAGCGAAGACGATGCGGTCCGGGCTGCTAACACCTGAATAAATCCGCAAATAACCGCATTACTTTGCAAAAAACCGCAATGCAGCGCATAGTGGCGGCATGTTTACGCATGAACGCCAGCAACGCATCGTTGCCCTGCTCGCCGACCGGGGACGCGCCAGCGTCACCGAACTCGCCGCCACCCTCGCCGTGTCCGACGACACGGTACGCCGTGACCTGAACACGCTGGCCGCGCTCGGCCTGCTGCAGAAAACCCACGGTGGCGCGCTGTCGCTCGACGTCCCCAACATGCGCCGCAGCGCCCGCGCCGCGGTGCTGCCGGAGGTCAAGCAGGCACTCGGCCGGCGCGTGGCCGCGCTGGTCGAACCCGGCCAGACGCTGATGCTCGACGCCGGCAATTCGCTGCTGGCCGTCGCGCAGGCCCTCCCCGACGTGGCGCTGACGGTGATCACGCATTCGCTCGACATCGCCCAGCTGCTGTCCGAACGCCCGCAGGTGAAGCTGATCCTGCTCGGCGGCGAATGGGACGCCTCGCAGCGGCTGTTCCGCGGCGCGACCATGCTGGCCATGGCGCAGCAGTACCGCGCCGATCTGGCGATCATGGGCGCCTGCGCGATCCATCCGGTGCTCGGCGTCACCGCCAGCGACGAATCGGACGGCGCGATCAAGCGCACCTTCATCGCCGGCAGCGCCCGCCGCTGGCTGGTGTCCGACCACAGCAAGTTCGGCGAACACGCGCCGTATGCCGTCGCGCCGCTGGACGCCTTCGAACGCATTTTCACCGACCGCGACCCGCAACTGCCCGTCGCGCCCACGACGACCCTGACCCTGCTCACGGAGACCCAGCATGGCTGATTCCCTCAACGTTGCCCTCGTCGGCTACGGTTACGCCGGCAAGACCTTCCACGCCCCGCTGATCGCCGGCATACCCGGCATGTCGCTCGCGGCCATCGTGTCGAGCAGCAGGGACAAGGTCGCCGCCGACTGGCCGCAAGTCGCGGTGCATGCGGACGTCGCCACCGTGCTGGCCGACCCCGCGATCGGCCTGGTCGTGATCGCGACACCGAACGACACCCACTTCGATCTGGCCCGGCGCGCACTCGACGCCGGCAAGCATGTCGTCGTCGACAAGCCGTTCACCGTGACCGTCGCCGAAGCGCGCGAACTCGAAGCGATCGCCCGCAAGGCCGGCCGGGTACTGTCGGTGTTCCACAACCGCCGCTGGGACGCCGACTTCCTGACGCTGAAGACGCTGATCGATACCGGCAAGCTCGGTGACGTCGTGCAGTTCGAGTCGCATTTCGACCGCTTCCGCCCGCAGGTACGGCAACGCTGGCGCGAAGCCGACGTGCCGGGCGCCGGGCTGTGGTACGACCTCGGCCCCCACATCGTCGACCAGGCGCTGCAGCTGTTCGGCAAACCCGATGCCGTCTTTGCCGACTTCAACCGCCGCCGCGACGGCGCGCTGGCCACCGACTACTTCCACGTGCTGCTGCGCTATCCGAAGACGCGCGTGATCCTGCACGGCAGCGTCCTCGTTCCCGGCGGCAGCCCGCGCTTTGTCGTGCACGGCACCGCCGCCAGCTTCATCAAGCACGGCCTCGACGTACAGGAAGACCAGCTCAAGGCCGGCCGGCAGCCCGGCTGCAAGGGCTGGGGCATCGACGACCAGCACGGCGTCCGTTATGTCGGCAATGCCGATGCGCCGCACGTCGAACCGGTCGCCACGCTGCCCGGCGACTACCGCCACTACTACGCCGGCGTGCGCGACGCGATCGTCGAAGGCAGTCCGAACCCGGTGCCCGCTGCCGAGGCCATCCTCGTCATGGAGGTGATCGAGCTGGCCATCCGTGCCGCAGCGGAACGCCGCGAACTGGCACTGCCATGAGCGCCGCCGCCATCGACGCCGATCTGGCGCTGATTGCCGAACAGGAACAACTGCTGCAGTTCGAACGCTTCGACGCCGACACCGCGTTCGAACTCGGCAGCCGCCTGCGCGATGCCGCCACCGCGTACGGCACGCCGGTGGCGATCGAGATCTGGCAGAACGGCAGTCCGCTGTTCTTCTTCGCCATGCCCGGCACCGCGCCGAGCAACGCCGACTGGCTGCGCCGCAAGCGCAACACGGTCTGGCATTTCGGTCGCAGCAGCTATGCGATCGGCCTCAAGCTCGCCGGAAACGGCGACAGCCTCGCCGGCAAGCATGCGCTGGCCGAGCGCGACTACGCCGCCCACGGCGGTGCCTTTCCGCTGGCGGTCCGGGGCACCGGCATCGTCGGCAGCATCGCGATCTCCGGTCTGCCGCAGCGCGACGACCACGGGGTGGTGGTCGCGGTGATTGCCGAATACCTCGGCATCGACCCGGCCGCGCTCGCCCTGCCGGACTGAGCCGCCGGCTTGCCACGCCCTTGTCTTTGCCCCTAGCATCGGTGTTGCGCCTCCCACGGGAAGCCGCCGTAAGCGTTTACGTCAAGCAACGCGCCAACTTCTGCCGGCATTTGCCGGGGTTGTGTCCTTCCGCCCGCCGGAAGGGGCGCCTTGTTCTGCCGGCTTATGGAGCTTCCATGTCTTCTCCGCAATCCTCGTTCCGCAAACTCCCCGCCCGCTACGCCGGCATCGTCATGCCGCTGCTGCTGTCGTTGCTGATGACGTGCATCGTCTCGGTCATCAGTACGCTGCGCGGCATCGGCCCGGCCGGCTTTCCGCAGGTCTGGCTCGGCGCCTGGGGGCTGTCGTGGCTGGTCGCGTTTCCGGTACTGCTGCTGGTACTGCCGGTCGTGCGCCGGCTGACGATGCTGATCGTCCGGGCTGCGTGATCCCGCATAGACCCGAATGAACAACGCCCCGGCAAGTCGGGGCGTTGTTCATTGGTGTGAAACGTGCGGCAGGGCGGCCCCCTGCATCGCCTCAGCCGGTCCCGGATGCCGGCGTCGGGACCGGCTGCGGCGGCGCGCCGCTCACCAGGACATCCCATGCCGCCATCGCGGCGCCGGCCATGCCGAGCAGCACGTCGTAACCGGCACCATCCAGCGCCTGCATCGACATGCCCTGACGGATGCCGATATAGAACGTCGCCAGCATCTGCACATCGGCCGTTGCCGGAATGTCGCCGTCCGCCACACCGCGCACCAGCCGCGCCCTCAGCAGTGCATCCGAACGGAGCCGCCGCTCGTGCAGGTGCTGCCAGACGCCGGCATTGGCCGGCGTACAGTTGAGCGCCGACAGCAGCACCATGCAGCCGGCCGGCCGGTCCGGCTCGCAGAAACATCTGGCGCTGGCCTGCAACAGGCCGGCAACCGCTTCGCGTGCCGACGGGGTGTTCTGCAGTATCTCGGCGACCGGCGAGCCCGCTTCGCGGTCGTACAGGTCGAGCGCTTCCTTGAACAGCGCCTCCTTCGAGCCGAACGTCGCATACAGGCTGGGCGAGTTGATCTGCATCGCATCGGTCAGGCACGCCAGCGACGAGCCTTCGTAACCGTGCTTCCAGAAAATGGCCATGGCCCGGCGCAAGGCCAGTTCGCGGTCAAAACAGCGCGGGCGTCCTCGCTCGGCCATGTACGGTCTCCCGGTTTCATCCACCAGTGCGACGGGGGATGCCTGAAAGGCAGGACAGCGACCGGTCACACTTCTGTAACGATCATAACAGAAATAAATTGACAGGCCGATCGGGATGCCCCAATCATATTTGTATCGATCGATACAAATAATGCGAACCGGATCGTCGTCCCGTTTCGTTCCGCGCCAAGCCGGTCTGTCCAGACCGAAACCACCGGAGTTCCTACGATGTCTGCTCATCCCCATCCCTACGGCAAGTGGCTCGTGCTGGCTGCCGTCTGCCTTGCCGGCATGATGCTGCCGCTGAGTTTTACCGCGCCGGGTATCGCGATTCCGGCCATCAGCCGGGACCTCGGCGGCAGCACGCCCGCACTGGCCTGGGTCGTCAACGGCTTCATCCTGAGTTTCGGCAGCGTGGTGATGGCAGCCGGCGCACTGGCCGACCGGTTCGGCCGCAAGCGCGTCTTCCGCAACGGCATCGCCGCCTTCGGGGCCCTGTCGCTGCTGCAGGGTCTGGCGCCGGACCTGCCCTCGCTGATCACGCTGCGCGCATTGCAGGGCATCGCCGCCGCGACCGCGATGGCCGGTGGCTCGGCGTCGCTGGCGCACGAGTTCGACGGCAAGCAGCGCACGCAGGCCTACAGCCTGCTCGGCACCAGTTTCGGCATCGGCCTCGCGTTCGGCCCGGTCTGGGCCGGCTTCCTGATCGAGCAGTTCGGCTGGCGCAGCATTTTCCTGACCAATGTGGCGATCAGCCTGCTGGTGCTGCTCTTCGGCGTGCCGCGCATGCACGAATCACGCGACCCAGACGCCAGGGGCGTCGATCTCTGGGGTACGGTCACCTTCACCGGCCTGTTGCTGCTGCTGACGCTGGGCATCATGCAGGGCCCGCAACGCGGCTGGAGCAGCCCGCTGGTGGTCGCCCTGCTGCTGGGCGCGGCCGTGTTCCTCGCGGTCTTCATCCAGGTCGAGAGCCTGCATCCGCGTTCGATGCTCGATCTGCGCCTGTTCCGCAACCTGCGTTTCCTCGGGGCGCAGGCATTGCCGCTGGGCACGGCGTTCAGCTTCGTCGTGCCGCTGATCATCCTGCCGGTCCGCTTCATCGGCGTCGAAGGCTACGACCCGGTACGCGCCGGACTGATGATGATTCCGCTCTCGGCGCCGATGCTGTTCGTGCCCTTCCTCGGTGCGCTGCTTACACGCTGGTTTGCGGCCAGCAGCCTGTGCGCGGTCGGCTTTGCCATCTCGACCGCCGCCTTGCTGTGGCTGGCGACCGTGGCGCCCGGCGCACCGGCTGCGGATTTCGTCTGGCCGATGCTGTTGATCGGCGTCGGTGCGGGCCTGCCCTGGGGACTGATGGACGATCTGGCCATCAGCGTGGTCGCCAGGGAGCGCGCCGGCATGGCAACCGGGTTCTTCACCACGGTACGGGTCGCCGGCGAATCGCTGGGGCTGGCGATTTCGGGCGTCGTCCTGATCGGGCTGCTGCAGGTCGGGCTGGCTCAGCAGTTCGGCAACCACATTGCAGTCGTATCGATCGCCAATACGCTGGCCGCGGGCGACATCGCCCAGGCACAGACCGCCCTGCCCGGCCATGACCCGTCGGTCTGGCTGGCAATCTACGGCAAGGCCTTCCAGCAGATGGCGTTCGTGCTCGCCGCGCTGACGCTGATCTCGGGCCTGATCGCCTTCGTGACCCTGCGCCATGCCCACGCCAGACAGGCAGCGGGCGCGACGCTGGCGCCGCAAGCAAACGGCTGAGTATCGACGCCTGGTCTGACCTTCGGTCAGCCTCGCCATCCAGGCGACGACACCCGATGCCCCGGCATGCCGGGGCATCGGGCTTTGCGCCGCTTGCCCCCGGAAGCCCCGGTCCGGCAGACGGCCGCCATTGCCCTGCCGGATGCCCCGGCGACGTGGCGGCACACCGGCCAGCCCGCCGTTCGCTCCGCCCGACCCGACAGCGATTGACACGCCATCTTTCGAAAATAATGCTGCGTCGCGCAAGCCTGACACCGGAAAAAACTTACTCAAACCGGAATGTTCGGCCTGCGTTGAACTTCATCCAATTCAAGCAGGTAGGAGATGAGCTGCATGAAATCGAAATCCGGACGCTTGCCGTCCAATGGCCGTGTACTGGCCCTGTCCATCGTTGCCGCGTTTGCCGGCTCGGTGATCCCTGCCACGGCGCTCGCCGTGTCGTGTACCGGCGTTGCGGCCTGGGATGCGACCAAGGTCTACGCCGCTGGCGGTACCTCGGTCACCCAGGCCAACCATCTGTACCAGAACAAGTGGTGGACCCAGAACGAAGACCCGAGCAAGTCCGGCGCCAACGGCGTCTGGGCCGACAAGGGTGTGTGCGACGGCGCGGTCACGCCGACGCCCGCCCCGACACCGGCGCCGACGCCCGCACCCACGCCGACCCCGGTTCCTACTCCGGTGCCGACGCCCGCCCCCACACCGACGCCCGTACCGACACCGGCGCCGACACCCGGTAGCTGCGCGGTCTGGGCCGAGAGTAACACCAGGCCGTACAACGCCGGCGACGTGGTCAGCTACAACGGCAACACCTACACCGCCCTGACGACGCACTACGCCTACGTCGGGACCAACTGGAACCCGGCATCGAGCACGACGCTGTGGAAGGCCGGTGGCAGCTGCTCGGCCACGCCGACGCCGACGCCGACGCCGACTCCGACTCCGACGCCGACGCCGACGCCGACGCCGACGCCGACTCCGACTCCGACTCCGACTCCGACTCCGACTCCGACTCCGACTCCGACTCCGACTCCGACTCCGACTCCGACTCCGACTCCGACACCGACTCCGACGCCGACGCCCGCACCGACACCGTCGGGCAGCAACGATGCCTGCCGTCCGGAAGGGCTGGCCGTGTCTCAGGTCGCCAACGTGCCGTACTGCCTCGTCTACGACAGCACCGGCCGCGAAAAGCTGGCCAACGGTCTGCAGCGCCGCAACATCGGTTACTTCACCAACTGGCGCACCGGCAAGGATGGCCTGCAGCGCTATCTGGCCAGCGACATTCCGTGGGATGCACTCACCCACATCAACTACGCCTTCGCGCACATCGACGGCAACAACAAGGTCTCGGTCAATCAGGACGTCGCCGGCAACGAGTCGACCGACATGAGCTGGCCGGGTGTCGCCGGGGCCGAGATGGATCCGTCGCTGCCGTACACCGGTCACTTCAACCTGCTGAACAAGTTCAAGAAGCAGTACCCGAACGTGCGCACGCTGGTGTCGATCGGCGGCTGGGCCGAAACCGGCGGCTACTTCGGTGCCGACGGCAAGCGCGTCGCATCGGGCGGTTTCTACGCGATGTCGACCAATGCCGACGCCACGGTCAACACGGCCGGCATCAACACCTTCGCCGATTCGGCCGTGGCCTTCATCCGCCAGTACGGCTTTGACGGTGTCGACATCGACTACGAGTACCCGACTTCGCTGACCAACGCCGGCAACCCGCTCGACTTCACCGTCGCCAGCCCGCGCCTCAAGGGTCTGCAGGCCAGCTACCGCGAGCTGATGCGCGTCCTGCGCGAGAAGCTCAACGCGGCCTCGGTCGCCGACGGCAAGTACTACGAACTGTCGGCCGCCGTACCGGCGTCGGGTTATCTGCTGCGCGGCATGGAAGCCTTCCAGTCGCTGGCCTACCTCGACTTCGTCAACGTGATGAGCTACGACCTGCACGGCACGTGGAACCAGTTCGTCGGCCCGAACGCCGCGCTGTTCGATGACGGCAAGGACGGCGAGCTGGCGTTCTGGAACGTCTACGGCGACGCGCAGTACAAGAACATCGGCTACCTGAACACCGACTGGGCTTACCACTACTACCGTGGCGGCATGCCGGCAGGCCGGGTCAACGTCGGCGTTCCGTTCTACACCCGTGGCTGGCGTGACGTGACCGGCGGCAACAACGGCCTGTGGGGCACCTCGCAGACCAATACGTGCCCGGTTGGCGTCGAAGCGCCATGCGGCGTCGGCGCAGCCGGTGTCGACAACATCTGGTTCGACGTCGATGACAAGGGCAGCATCGAGGATGCCGGCTCCAACCCGATGTGGCACGCCAAGAACCTCGAGAAGGGCATTGCCGCCGACTACCTGTCGCAGTACAAGTTCGCGGCCAGCGACCTGACCGGCACCTACACGCGCTACTACGACAGCACCCTCGTGGCGCCGTGGCTGTGGAATGCGCAGAAGAAGGTGTTCCTGTCGACCGAGGACGAGCAGTCGATCCAGGCCAAGGCCGACTGGATCATCAAGAACGGCGTCGGCGGTGCGATGAACTGGGAACTGGCCGGCGACTACGACTGGGATGCCAACCGCACGACACTGACCGGCAGCAAGGGCCAGTACGTGCCGGGCGCGACGCTGACCCGTCTGCTGGCCAGCAACTTCCGCAGCGCCACGCCGTACGGCAACACGCTGTCGAACACCGCCATGCCGGCCGAAGTCGTCGACGTGTCGGCCTCGCTGACGGCGTTCGCGATGGGCGACGACAACTTCCCGATCGCTCCGAAGCTGCACATCGTCAACAACACCGGCGCCATCATCCCGGCCGGCAGCGTGCTGCGTTTCCAGTATCCGACCTCGGCGCCGGACAACCTGGAAGCCAGCGGCATGACGGTGACGTCGGGCCATACCGGCAACAACATCGGCGGCCTCAAGGGTGATTTCCACACCGTCGACTACACGCTGCCGAAACTGGCGGTCGGTGCGGTGAAGGACATCAAGATCACCTACCGTCTGCCGATCGCCGGACCGAGCAACTATCAGCTGATCGTGAACGGCAAGGCGTTCTCGCTCAAGCAGGAGCACCCGCTCTACCCGGTCGGCAAGTTCTAAGCACGACACGACTCCGGCGCCCCTGCGCCGGACGAAAAAACGCCCCGGCATGCCGGGGCGTTTTTCTTTCGAGCCGAAACGCTTACTTGGCGATCAGCCCGCTGGCGCGGCCGAAGCGCTTGCCGTCGAAGCTGACGCTGCGTACCTGGACCGCGTTGACGTCGGCCACGGCCGGGGCCTTGGTGGCGTCGTACGCCTGCCAGGTCTTGCCGGCGTCGAGCGAGTACTGGATCTTCACGCCCGGCAGTTCGGTCACGGCGGCCAGCTTGCCGTCGACGACCTTGGCGCCGACCATGGACAGGCGGTAACCGACGCCGGCCTTGTCGAGCTTGGCGAGTTCGCGCTGGCCGACGGCGTTGGCGAAGGTCTCCCAGTCGGCGTTCAGCGCCTTGGTGTTCACCAGCTTGGTTTCGCCGGACTTGTAGCGTTCGCCGACGGTGTACGGACGCTCCCAGCCCGCCTGGTGCCAGGCACGCTCGGCCACGGCGATCAGCCGCGGGAACACCATGTACTCGAACTGGGTGTCGGTGCGGACGACTTCGGCCCATTCCTGCGCCGACAGGCCCACGACCGGCGGCATCGGCTTGCTGGCCTTGGCTTCGAAGGCGTTGCCGTCACGATCGAGCGAAGTTTCGGCGTTCTGCGGCAGGTTGGCCGGCGCGAAGCTGAAGATCTTCTTTATCGAGTTGACGCGCGCACCCCAGTAGTAACCGCCTTCCATCGGATCGACCTCGCTCGGGAAATCGAGGTAGACGTAGTCCGGGTTGGAGATCACCACGCCGTAGCCCTTGTTGGTCCATTCGACCACCGAGTCGGCCCCGCCCCAGTACAGCGTGTCCCAGAAGTTGACGCGCACGTTCTTGGCGGCGAAGTCCTTGGCGTTCGGCGCATGCTTCAGGCCGTCCTGCCACGCCTGGAAGTTGCTGATGCCGTACTTCGGCAGCAGGGTGCTGACTTCGTGGGCGAAGTAGCCCGGCAGGTGTTCGACGTCGGCCACCTTGCCCGACTTGACCAGCGCCTGGCAGGCCGGCGACTTGGCCCACGGGTGGTCCTGCTTCGACATGTCGATCCAGCCCTTGCCGTCCTTGTCCTTGGCCGGGGCGTTCTTGTCGGCGTAGCCGGCGCCGAAGAAGATGTTCTTCGCTTCGTCACCGCCGAAATGCCACGATTCGAGTTTGATGCCGGCATCCTGGTACATCCGGGCGACTTCGCCGATCACCTTGTCGGTGAACTTGAGTGCCGACGGCTGGCACGGGTTCAGCGTCGACAGGCGGTCGTAGAACTGCACGCCGGTGATGTTCGAGGTTTCCTTCGGATCGACGAGGCGGTACTCGCTGGCGGCTTCCGGCTTGCCTTCGGCCATCAGGCGCTTGTAGCGCGCCTCCATCGAAACCACGGCGGCACGGGCGTGGCCCGGCATGTCGATTTCCGGGATCACTTCGATGTTGCGGGCGTGGGCGTACTTGAGGATCTCGATGAAATCGTCACGGGTCAGGAAACCCGAACCGGCATTGTTGCTGTCCGGCCCCTGGCCCAGCTGCGGCAGCAGGCCCCTGGTTTCGGTCAGGTCGTGGACGCGCTTGCCGCCGACGTCGGTCAGCTCCGGCAGGCCCGGAATCTGCAGGCGCCAGCCTTCGTCGTCGGACAGGTGATAGTGCAGCTTGTTGAGCTTGTACGCGGCCATCTGGTCGATCGCCGCCAGCACGGTGGCCTTGCTGCGGAAGTTGCGCGCGGTGTCGATCATGAAGCCGCGATAGCCGAAGCGCGGCGCGTCGGCGACTTCCATCGTCGGCACGGCCTTGGCGCCCTGGGTCGGGACCAGCGACAGCAGCGACTGCACGCCGTAGAACGCACCGGCAGCGTCATAGCCGACGATTTGCGCGCCCTTGGGCGTGATCACCAGCGAATAGCCCTCGGCGTTGGCCGCATCGCCCTTGAGCGATTTAGGTGCAATGCGCACGGTGACCGGGTAGCTGCCGGTGGTGACGCCGATTTCCCTGGCGCGCGACTGCAGTGCATCGACGCTGGCCTTGTCGAGGCCGCGCGTATCGAGCTTGATGCCCTTGGACAGGTCGGCCGTCTTGCCGGTGAGTTTCTGTGCAGCCGGTGCCGGGATGATGCGTGCGGCAATGTCCTGCGCCGGCAGCAGCGGCGTGGCCTTGTAGGCGTCGTAGCGGGTGGCGGCGGTCATGACGACGTTGTTGTCGCCGGCCGAGCGCTTGGCGTCGGCCACGGTCAGCGGGGTCATGAACTTGCTGAGTTCTTCGGTATCGGTGCTGGCGATCACCTTCGGCTTCGCGTCGCCCGAGGTCACGTACCAGCGCGGCATCGTGTCGTACATCGACACCTGCCAGTATTCGCCGATCAGGCCCAGCTGCACCGGCTTGCCCTTGGTGAAGCCCTTGAACTTGTCGGTCGGCTCGAGGCGGTACAGGTCACCGGTCAGGTGGGTGATCCTGAACTGGTCGTTGTCGACGCGGAGGATGCGGCGGATGCTGGAAAAATAGATGGCCCAGTCCGAACCCGTGATGTCGCTGGCGGCATCGAAGGTGACATTCAGCTTGTAGCACGATGCCCAGTCGGCGCCGAGTGCCGAGCATTCCTTGGCCGGTTGGCTGTTGCCCAGCATGGTGACCTTGATGCCCAGCTGGCTGGCGATGGTATCCACCTGTTGCTGCGCACCGGAACCTGCGTATGCGAAGCCGGCAAACGCCATGCTGGCCATCATCAATGTCAGTTTGCTTTTCATCTGCTTTTCCTTGCTTGCATCCGGGCTTGTGACCCGGACTGATCGACTGCAGCAGGACTGAATCAGCCCCGCCTCCCGCAAACAAGGTTGCACCCACAAAGCTTACACGTCGTTGTTCAAGATCAAGACGAGGGAAATGCAAGGCAGATTGTAAGTAATTAATTCCGTAACGGCATGAAGGACGACTACCAGCCGAGCAGCACGTGACCATGCTGCTTGAGCCAGTCGCGCTGCGACTTCCACGCCGGGCAGTGCTGCGCGACGATGGCCCAGAACCGCGGCGAATGGTTGAGCTCGGCCAGATGGGCCAGCTCGTGGATGATCACGTAGTCGATCACGTCGAACGGCGCCTGCACCAGCCGCCAGTTCAGTCGGATCGCGCCGGCGGCGGTACAGCTGCCCCAGCGCGTACCGGCCGAGGTCAGCCTGAGCTGGCTCGGCTGCAGCCCCATCCGCCCGGACCAGAGCGGCACGCGTTCGGCAAAATAGGCGCGGGCGGTGCGTTGCAGGAACCGGGCCAGCGCCGGTGCCAGCGTGTCGTCACGGCCGGCGACGTGCAGCGCACCGTCGATCAGTCCGGTGCGCGTGCCCCCCGTCACGATGCGCACCGGCTTGCCGAACCAGCCGATGCTGACACCGTCGGCCAGCGCCGGCGCGGGGGCCGGTCGCCTGGCAAGGTGCTTGAGAATCCAGTCAAGCCGCCCCAGCACGGCGCGGTCGGCGTCGGCGAGGCTGGCGTGCGCCGGCAGCGCGACGCTGAGGCCGCCGGCATCGATCTTCAGGCCGATCGAGCGGCGGCGGGCGCTGCGCTTCACCGTGTAGGCGATTTCGCCGCCCGGGTGGCGTACGCGCCGCTCGCTCATCTACTTCGGAAAGCAGGGTCCGCGATCGGGCATCGCGGCCAGTTCGGTTTCGATCCAGTCCTCGACCTCGCGGGTCAGCTCGAGCGGGTCGCGGCCGGCGGTGTCGATCGGCTTGCCGATCTTCATCGTGATCGTGCCCGGATGCTTGAGGAAGGAGTTGCGCGGCCAGTATTCGCCGGCATTGACCATCACCGGTACCAGCGGAATGCCCAGCGAAATCGCCAGCCGGGCACCGCCGGGCTTGTACTTGCCGCGTTCTCCCGGCGCAATGCGGGTGCCCTCGGGGAAGATCGTGATCCAGTAACCGTGCCTGATCCGGTCCTGCCCCTGCTCCATCAGCATGCGCTGCGCTTCCGAGCGGTTGGCGCGGTCGATCGCGATCGGCGACGTGGCCTTCAGCCCCCAGCCGAAGAACGGCAGCTTCAGCAGTTCGCGCTTGATCACGAAGACCATCGGCGGAAACACCATCTGCAGCGCCATCGTTTCCCATGCCGACTGGTGCTTGCAGACGATCATCGCCGGCCCGGCCGGAATGTTTTCCTTGCCGACGATCCGGCCCTTGAGGCCGCAGGTCACACCGAGCCACCACAGCAGCACCCGGCTCCAGCCGGTGATGAGCCGCGTGCGCAGCACCGGCGGCAGCGGCAGGATCAGAATGCAGAAAATGGCGTACGGCGGCGTGATGATCGCCATGCCGAGCCAGTAGAGGATGGAGCGAATCCAGATCATTGCCGGTCCGTGTCAGATATCAAAAGTTAATCGAGAACATCAAAGCACCACGTAGCGCGCGACCGTTTCTCCGTGAAAGGTGCGCGGCCGGTGCGACGAAGAAAACCCAGCGCAGCGGCGCTGGCAAGGTGCGCGAAACGTCCCACGGGGACTCCCTCCGGTCACAACAGTACAAACCGGCAAGTGAGCGCAACGCCGCCAGCAGGGTTTTATTCGTCGCGCTTAACCGAGACGCTGGAGCCAGTCGGCCACCGCCGCCAGATTGTCGAACACCCGGGTTCCCGGCGGCAGGCAGTTCTTGCCTTCGGTCTTCTTGCCGTTGCCGGTACGCACCAGCAGCGGCTTGCCCCCTGCGGCGGCAATCGCTTCGAGGTCGCGCTGGCTGTCGCCGACCATCCACAACTCGGTCGGCGACACGTGGAAGCGCTTGGCGATGTCGAGCACCATGCCCGGCGCCGGCTTGCGGCAGCGGCATTGCGCTTCCGACATGTGCGGGCAGAAGAAGATGGCGTCGATCTCGCCACCGGCGTCGTGGACCAGCCGGTGCATCTTGGCGTGGATGCGGTTCAGCGTCGCCACGTCGTAATAGCCGCGGCCGATGCCGCTCTGGTTGGTCGCCACCACCAGCGTCCATCCGGCACGGGTGAGCGCACCGATCGCATCGAGACTGCCCTCGATCGGAATCCACTCGTCCGGCGACTTGATGTAGTCCGGGCTGTCGTGATTGATCACGCCATCGCGGTCCAGAATCAGCAGCTTCATCGGCCCCTCCGTTGCGGGCATCCACGGCAAGGGGGCATGCTCGCCCCCCGGGTTCGGTCGGCGCTTAATCGGCAAGCAGCGACAACTCCGCAACGCGGTTCATCAGCCCGGCCAGCGCCGACAGCAGCGCCAGACGGTTGCCGCGCACGGCGAGATCGTCGGCCATCACCATCACGCCGTCGAAGAACGCGTCGACCGGCGTCTTCAGCGCAGCCAGTGCCTTCAGGGCGCCGGTGAAGTCCTGCCTGGCCAGCACAGCCTCGGCTTGCGGCGTCACGGCTTCGAACGCCGCGAACAGCGCCTTTTCGGCCTCGCTGTCGAACAGCGCCGCATTCAGCGCCGGCAGCGCGGTGTCGACCTTCTTGAGGATGTTGCGGATGCGCTTGTTGGCGGCGGCCAGCGCAGCCGATTCCGGCAGTGCCTTGAACGCGGCAACCGCGTCGAGGCGCTGGACGACGTCGTCGAAACGCTCCGGGTTCAGCGCCAGTACCGCGTCGATGTCGGCCACCGGATAGTCGGCGGCGAGGAAGTTCTTCAGCCGGTCGAGCATGAAGCCCTGGACACCGGCAATCGTGCCGTCCCTGATCACGCCGTTCGGGAAGGTCGCGGCGGTCGCGGTCAGCAGCGACTTCAGGTCCAGCGGCAGCACCAGCAGCTGGCGCAATACGCCGAGTGCGGCGCGGCGCAGCGCGAACGGGTCCTTGTCGCCGGTCGGGATCAGGCCGATGCCGTAGATGCCGACGATGGCTTCGAGCTTGTCGGCCAGCGCGACGGCCTGCGCCACCGGGCCTTCCGGCAGCGCGTCACCGGCAAAGCGCGGGCGGTAGTGCTGCTCGATCGCGTCGGCGACCGCGGCGTTCTCACCGTCGATCTGCGCGTAGTAGCGGCCCATCGTGCCCTGCAGTTCCGGGAACTCGCCGACCATGTCCGACACGAGGTCGGCCTTGGCCAGCTTTGCGGCGCGTTCGCAATCGGCGCGCTGTGCGCCGAGCGCCGGGCCGATTTCGCCGGCCAGCTTCACGAGGCGTTCGACGCGCTCGTACTGGGTGCCGATCTTGTTGTGGTAGACGACGCTGCGCAGCCCTTCGACGCGCGATTCGAGCTTCTTCTTCTGGTCCTGCGCATAGAAGAACTGCGCGTCCGACAGCCGCGCGCGCAGCACGCGCTCGTTGCCGGTGATGATGTGGCTCGGGTCGGCCGCTTCGAGGTTGGACACCAGCAGGAAGCGGTTCATCAGCTTGCCGGCCTGGTCGAGCAGCGGGAAGTACTTCTGGTTCTGCTGCATCGTCAGGATCAGGCATTCCTGCGGCACCTTGAGGAATTCGGCCTCGAAGCCGGCTTCGAGCACCACCGGCCACTCGACCAGCGCGGTCACTTCGTCGAACAGCGCGTCGTCGGCGGCAATCGTCGCGTTCAGTTTGGCGGCAGCAGCCTTGAGGCGGTCGACGACCAGCTCGTGACGCGCGGCGAAGCTGGCGACGACCTTGCCTTCCTCGTAGATTTTCTTCGCATACTCGTCGGCACCGGCGAACTCTACCGCGCCCTTGGACAGGAAGCGGTGGCCCTGGCTGACACGGCCCGACTCGAGGTGCAGCACCTTGGCCGGCACCACATCGCTGCCGTGCAGCACGACCAGACCGTGCACCGGACGGATGAACTGGCCGTCGCGATCGCCCCAGCGCATCATCTTCGGCGCCGGCAGCTTCTTCAGCGCGGCTTCGATCAGCCCGGACAGCACGTTGGCCAGCGTTTCACCGGCCTTCACGCTGCGGAAAATGAACACGTCCTGCTTGCCGTCCGAGCCCTGCTCGAGCGCGACAATCTCGACGCCGCACGAACGGGCGAAACCGGCCAGCGCCGGCGTCGGTTGGCCGTCCTTGTAGCCGGAGGCGACGGCCGGGCCGCGACGTTCGATCTGCTGCTCGGGCTGGAGCGCGAGCACGTCCGGAATCGTCACCGCCAGCCGGCGCGGGCTGGCGAACGGGTGGCAATCACCGCCCTTGGCAACGAAGCCGAGCTTGGCAAGTTCGTCGAAAATCGACCGGGCGAACGCGTCGCCCAGCTTCTTGAGCGCCTTCGGCGGCAGCTCTTCGGTAAACAGTTCGATCAACAGGGTCTTGCTGGACTGGGTATCGGACATGACGATCACTCTTTGTTCTGGGCCTTGTCGGCCATCATCTTGCAGACCTGACGCACGAAATCGGCGCCGTAGCTGTCGGGCTCGGGTGCAGCGAATTCCCACTGGAAGCCGGGAACGTCGTAACGGGCGATTTCCTCACCGTCGGGCGTTCGCAACGACACGGCGATGCCGGCCATCCGCCCGCTCGGGCAGTCGATCGCCTGGCGCGCGTACTTGACCCGGTAACGCCCTTTCGATTCGCCGTCGATCTGGTCTTCGGCGAAGGTCTGGCGCATCCACACATAGGTGTACTGGGTGCTGCCCGCACGGTCGCGGTGCGAGATCGAATTGACGTCGACATCGACCTTCATGCCGTCGGGTTCGCCGTAGTTGCGCCAGTCGGCACTGCTGCCCGGCACCGGTTGCGGCCCGCGCGTGCCGTCCTCGAAGTCGCCGCAGGCGGCGAGCAGCAAGGGCAGGCACAGCGCAAGCGCCTTCATTGCATCAGGCCGCCGGGTTGCACATCGGGAAGCCGAGGGCTTCGCGGCTGTCGTAATACGCCTGCGCGACCATGCGCGACAGGTTGCGGACGCGGCCGATGTAGGCAGCACGTTCGGTCACCGAAATCGCGCCACGGGCGTCGAGCAGGTTGAAGGTGTGCGAACACTTCATCACCATTTCGTAGCCCGGCAGCGGCAGGCCGGCTTCGATCAGCCGCTGTGCTTCGCCTTCGAAATCGTTGAACAGCTTGAACAGCAGCTCGACGTTGGCGTATTCGAAGTTGTAGGTCGACTGCTCGACCTCGTTCTGGTGGTAGATGTCGCCGTAGGTGACCTTCTGGCCGTTCGGGTAGACGGTCCACACGAGGTCGTAGACGTTCTCGACGCCCTGCAGATACATCGCCAGCCGTTCGACGCCATAGGTGATCTCGCCGAGCACCGGCTTGCAGTCGAGGCCGCCGACCTGCTGGAAATAGGTGAACTGGGTGACTTCCATGCCGTTCAGCCACACTTCCCAGCCGAGGCCCCAGGCGCCCAGCGTCGGGCTTTCCCAGTCGTCCTCGACAAAGCGGATGTCGTGCACCGTCGGATCGATGCCGAGTTCCTTCAGCGAGCCGAGGTAGAGGTCGAGGATGTTGTCCGGGTTCGGCTTCAGCGCGACCTGGAACTGGTAGTAGTGCTGCAGGCGGTTCGGGTTTTCGCCGTAACGGCCGTCCTTCGGGCGGCGGCTCGGCTGCACGTAGGCGGCGTTCCACGGCTCGGGGCCGAGCGAGCGCAGGAAGGTCGCGGTGTGGAAGGTGCCCGCGCCGACTTCGAGGTCGTACGGTTGCAGCAGCGCGCAGCCCTGGCTTGCCCAGTAGGTCTGCAGCTTGAGAAGGATGTCCTGGAAGGTCAGCATGTCGGTCTTGGCCGGATGGTCCGGTTTCCGGTTCTGAAACCTGCTGATTCTACTTGCTTTTGCCCATGGCCGGCGAGTCGGCCGCCTGCCGTTCGCGCGTCAGCTGTGCACGGCACAGCGTCAGGAAGCGCCCGGCGCCCTGCGTCAGCACCTTGTCGCGTGCACGGATCAGGTAAAAGCAGCGTGTCAGGTCCAGATCCGGCGTCGCCAGCGCGACCAGCTCGCCGCGCACCAGCTCGGTCGCCACGGTCCGCCGCGACAGGCAGGCCAGCCCCAGCCCGGCGCGCACCGCGCCCTTGACCGCTTCGCTGGTCCCCAGCTCGAGCGCGACCTTCGGGCTGCCGACCAGCGGCGCCAGCGCCGACTCGAGCACCTCGCGCGTGCCCGAGCCCTGTTCGCGCAGCACCCATTGCGCATCCGCCAGCATCGCCGGCGTCACCGTCGCCCCGGCCCACGGATGGGCCGGCGGCGCGACCACGACCAGTTCGTCGGCCAGCCACGGTTCAGCGTTCACCCGCGCATCGTGGGCGATGCCTTCGATCAGGCCGAGGTCGGCGCGGTACTCGGCGACGGCGGCAATCGCCTCCTGCGTGTTGCCGATCGCGATCTCGGCGCGGCTTTCCGGGTCTTCGAGCATCAGCAGCCCCAGCAGCTCGGGCAGCACCCGGTTGCCGATGGTCGAGCTGGCCGCGAGCCGCAGCCGCGCCGGCGCATCGCCGCGAAAACGCGCCTCGATTTCGCGCGCCTGCGCCAGCAGGGCCTCGGCCTGCGGCAACAGCCAGCGGCCGTGCTCGTTCAGCTGCACCCGCCGGCCGATGCGGTCGAACACCGTGACGCCGAGCCGGCGCTCGAGTTCGGCCAGCGCACCGCTGGCCGCCGACTGCGACAAACCCAGCCCGGCACCGGCGGCGGTAATGCCGCCCAGCTGCGCCGTGGTCACGAACACTTCAAGCTCGCGCAAGGTCAACCGGATCATTTCGCCCCCCAATTTTCGACTCGACCTCCGGTAAAAACACCGGAATCGCTACTGCGGTGGTACCGGCCACCGCCGCCACCATCGCGGCAAGCCGCGCCACGACTGGCTTTGCGACATCCAAGCCCAACCAATCTGTTTTACCGATTAAATATCACCAGATAACCGTTTTTACACATATAACCATAAAGAACATAGTTAGCTCCATCTGCAATAACAACCGTCAGCAAGAAAGCTTTCGGCCAAGGATGGCAGCAATGAACTTCATACGTACGCATCGTCACGGTCTTGCGCTGGCACTGGCGCTGGCCACTGTCGCCGCCCTGCTCGGCGAGGCCTTTCCGCTGGTCGGCGGCCCGGTCATCGGCATCGTGCTCGGCCTCGCGGTCAACAACCTCTGGCATCCGGGCGAGCGCTTCCGCCCCGGCATCGGCTTTGCCGCCAAGGACATCCTGCAGTGGTCGATCATCGCCCTCGGCATCGGCCTCAACTTCACCCAGGTGGCCGAAACCGGGATGCAGTCGCTCGAAGTGACGCTGGTCACCGTCGCCACCGCCTTCGTTTCGGCAGTCGTGCTCGGCAAGCTGCTCGGCGTGCCGGACAAGCTCAAGATCCTGATCGGCGTCGGCACCGCGATCTGCGGCGGCTCGGCGATCGCCGCGGTGACGCCGATCCTCAAGCCGGACGACCACGAAACCGCGTTCTCGATCTCGACGATCTTCCTGTTCAACCTCGTCGCCGTGCTGCTGTTCCCGCTGCTCGGCCACGTGCTCGGCCTGTCCGACAAGGGTTTCGGCCTGTGGGCCGGCACCGCGATCAACGACACCTCGTCGGTGGTTGCCGCCGGCTACAGCTTCAGCCACCTCGCCGGCGAGTACGCGACCATCGTCAAGCTGACCCGTGCCACGCTGATCATCCCGGTCTGCCTGGCGATGGCCGCCTACATGGCGCACCGCGAGCACAAGCACGGCGCCGGCGACTTCAGCCTCAAGCGCATCTTTCCGTGGTTCATCCTCTGGTTTGTCGTTGCGTCGCTGCTGAGCACCTTCGGCCTGATCCCCGCCGTACTGGTACCGTGGGCCCACCACATCGCGCAGTTCCTGATCGTCGTCGCACTGACCGCCATCGGCCTGTCGTCCAACCTCGGCCAGATGCGCGGCACCGGCGTCCGCCCCATCCTGCTCGGGCTGGGCGTGTGGGTCTGCGTCGCGGGCAGCAGCCTGATGGTCCAGCACCTGATGGGCCAGTTGTAAGGCCATCCGGCAACGAAAAAGCGGCCCTCGGGCCGCTTTTTACTTATGAACGTACGCCGGTCATGCTGCAGCGGCCAGCGCCTGTTCGAGATCGTCGATGATGTCGTCGATGTGCTCGATGCCGATCGACAGCCGCACCGTTTCTTCCGAAACCCCCGCCTTCTTCAGCTCCTCGGGCGAGAGCTGCCGGTGCGTCGTCGACGCCGGATGGCACGCCAGCGATTTGGCGTCGCCGATATTGACCAGACGGGTCACCAGCTTCAGCGCATCCTGGAAGCGCGCACCGGCTTCGCGGCCGCCCTTGACGCCGAAGGTCAGCAGCCCCGAGGCCCGGCCGTCGAAGTACTTCTGCACCAGCGCGTGCGATTCGTGCGTCGGCAGTCCGGCGTAGTTGACCCACTCGACCGCACGGTGGCCCTGCAGGTATTCGGCGACCTTGAGCGCGTTGTCGCTGTGGCGCTCGATCCGCAACGCCAGCGTTTCCAGCCCCTGCAGGATCAGGAAGGCGTTGAACGGCGAAATCGCCGCGCCGGTATTGCGCAGCGGCACGACGCGGGCCCGGCCGATGTAGGCCGCGTCGCCGAGTGCCTCGGTGTAGACGACGCCGTGATAGCTGACGTCGGGCTCGTTCAGCCGGCGGAAGCGTTGCTTGTGCTCGGCCCACGGGAACTTGCCCGAGTCGACGATGATGCCGCCGATGCTGTTGCCGTGGCCGCCGATGTACTTGGTCAGCGAATGCACGACGATGTCGGCGCCGTGTTCGAACGGCCGGGTGATGTACGGCGTCGGCACGGTGTTGTCGACGATCAGCGGAATGCCGTGCGCGCGCGCGACATCGGCAAAGGCCGCGAAGTCGACGACGTTGCCGAGCGGATTGCCGATCGACTCGACGTAGATCGCCTTGGTTTTCGCATCGATCAGCGCCGCGGCGGCCGCCGGGTCGCGGTAGTCGACGAAGCGCGTTTCGATGCCGTACTGGGGCAGCGTGTGCGCGAACAGGTTGTAGGTGCCGCCGTACAGTGTCGAGATCGAGATGATGTTGTCGCCGGCCTCGGCGATGGTCAGGATCGAATAGGTGATCGCCGCCTGCCCCGACGCCAGCGCCAGCCCGCCGATGCCGCCCTCGAGCGCGGCGACGCGCTTTTCGAGCACGTCGGTGGTCGGGTTCATGATCCGCGTATAGATGTTGCCGGCCACCTTGAGGTCGAACAGGTCGGCCGCATGCTGGGTATCGTCGAAGGCGTAGCTGCTCGTCTGGTAGATCGGCACTGCCACCGCCTTGGTGGTCGGATCAGGACTATAACCGGCATGAATGGCCAGGGTATCGAAGCGCATGCAGAAAACTCCCGGAAGAACGAGGGCTGCGGCCACCATGGCCGGGCAGCATCGGGTCGAATCTAGCACCATCGCATATAACCGTTCATACCGATTGTTCGCAACTTTTATACCACTTGATCCTGATCAAGCTGACGAAGACAGACCCACCCTTTCACGTCGGCCGAGGCTGCAATATGACAATTCACGTCAGCCCGTCGCGGGCTTGGATTAGAATCGGACTCGCCGTGCTGCATTGCGATCGCAAGCCGCAGCAGCCCCGTTTCCGCCTTTCTGCCGGTTGAGCCACGATGAAATCGCTCCTTGCCCTGATCACCCTCGGCGCCAGCCTGTGCGCCCAGGCCCAAATCGACCTGACCCAGCTGCGCGACGCCGCCCGTTCGCGCGATCTGGCCACGCTGAACCAGCTGGCGCAGAGCGCCGACGGCGAAGTCCTCGAGATGTACCCGCGTTACTACCTGCTGTCCGCACAGATCGCCACCCTGGGCGAGGACGACGTTGCCGCCTTCCTGAACCGCTACGAAGGATCGCCACTGGCCGAACGGCTGCGTGCCGACTGGCTCAAGGAGCTGGGCAAGCGGCAGGACTGGGAGTCGTACGACATCGAGTACCCGAAGCTCGACAGCCCCAGCGTCGAACTCAAGTGCTTTGCCGCGCAATCGGCCGCGCTGCGCAACGACGTGGCCCGGCTGGCGCAGGCCAAACCGCTGTGGTTCAGCGCCAAGCCGCTGGCCGACGCCTGCAATCCGGTGTTCGATACCCTGTTCGCCCGCAACGTGCTGACGCAGGACGATGCCTGGGCGCGCATCCGCCTCGTGCTCGCGGCCAACCGCAGCGATCTCGCCCGCCAGCTCGCGGCCCGCGTCGGCTTCCCGGCCGAACTGTCGGCCAAGACGCTGGCACGCGCGGCCAACACGCCGGACAAGGTCTTCGATGCCGCCGCCGACAGCCGCGCCGCCCGAGAAATGCAGCTGTACGCAATGCAGCGGCTGGCCCGCAAGGACGCCGATCGGGCGGCACAGCTGTTCCAGTCCGCGTCGATCGACTGGCCGGAAGCCGACCGGCGCTACGGCTGGCAGCAGCTCGGACTGATCGCCGCCAAGAACCACAACGACAATGCCAGCACCTGGTTCGGTCGCGGCGGTACGGCCGAACTCGACGAAGCCGGCCGGTTCTGGTCGGTACGCGCCGCGCTGCGCGTACGCGACTTCAAGACCGTGCTCGCGCGCATCGATGCGATGCCGGCCGACGACCTGCAGCTGTCGGTCTGGCGCTACTGGAAGGCCGAAGCGCTCAAGGCGCTGGGCCGCGACGCCGAAGCGCAGCCGCTGCTGCTGGGGCTGACCGACGGCGACGATTTCTACAGCCTGCTGGCGCGCGAGGAAATCGGCCCGGTCGCCAGCGAAGCACCGCAGCACAAGCGGGCCGACGCCGGCGAAGTCCGCGCCGTCGAAGCGCAGCCGGGCATCCGCCGGGCGCTGGCGCTGTACGCGCAGAACTGGCGCGTCGAGGGCGCACGCGAGTGGTCGTGGGCGCTCAAGGGCATGAACGACAGCCAGATGCTCGCCGCCGCGACGCTGGCCGACAGCCGCGGCCTGTACGACCGCTCGATCGACACGGCCGAGCGCCTGAAACCGCTGTCGGACCCGACGCTGCGCTATCCCTACCCGTGGCGCAACGTCGTCACCCGCGCCGCGCAGGAACAGGGGCTCGATCCGGCCTGGGTCTACGGCCTGATCCGCCAGGAAAGCCGCTTCGTTCCCGACATCCGCTCGAGCGCCGGCGCCGCCGGGCTGATGCAATTGATGCCGGCCACCGCCAAGTGGGTCGCCGGCAAGATGGGCCGCAAGCGCTTCGACCTGTCCGAGGTCACCGACATCCCGACCAACGTCAGCATGGGTACCTTCTACCTGCGCTACCTGCTCGACCGGCTCGACGACCACCCGGTGCTGGTCACCGCCGGCTACAACGCCGGGCCGGGCCGGGCGCGCAACTGGCAGAACGACGGTGCGCTCGATGCCGCGATCTATATTGAAACGATTCCGTTCGACGAGACGCGCAACTACGTGAAGAAGGTGCTCGCCAATGCGCAGCACTACGGCGCCGGCTTCGGCACCAGCACGACGTTGCACCAGCGCCTCGCCGCGATTCCCGGCAAGCTCGTGACGCCACCGCAGGACAGTTCGCTCGGCGGCGCCGACGGGGGCGACAGCAACTGACGCGAGGCGCAGCATGCGGATCCTGATCATCGGCGGCACCGGCTTCATCGGCAGCAGCATCGCGGCGCGTCTGGCCGCGGCGGGCCACACCCAGACCGTGGTGACGCGACACCGCGAGCAGCACGCAAGCCTGCTGGTGCTGCCGTTGCTGGCGCTGGTCGAAGCCGACGTCCACGATCCGGCGGCACTCGCCGGGCTGGTGAGCGAGCACGACGCGGTGATCAATCTGGTCGGCATCCTGCACGGCGATGCCGCACGTTTCGAACACACCCACGTTGCGCTGACCGAAAAGATCGTCGCCGCCTGCGAGGCGGCCGGTGTCCGGCGCTACCTGCACATGAGCGCACTCGGTGCCGGCGTCGACGCACCGTCGCTGTACCAGCGCAGCAAGGGCCGTGCCGAAGCCGGCGTTGCGGCCAGCGGGCTCGACTGGACGATCTTCCGGCCCTCGGTCGTCTTCGGCCGTGACGACCGCTTCCTCAACCTGTTCGCCCGCCTGCAGCAGCATCTGCCCCTGCTGCCGCTGGCCGGTGCCGGCGTGCGTTTCCAGCCGGTCTGGGTCGAGGACGTCAGCCGCGCCTTCGCCGTCGCGCTCGAACGCAACGACCTGATCCGTCAGCGGCTCGACCTCGTCGGTCCGCGCATCTATACGCTGGCCGAGCTTGTCCGGCTGGCCGGCCGGTGGTCGCAGCATCCGCGCCCGGTGCTGCCGTTGCCCGACGCGATCGCCCGGGTCGAGGCCACGCTGATGGCGCTGCTGCCCGACCCGCCGTTGACGCACGACAATCTTGATTCGATGAAAATCGACAACGTGGCTGCCGGCGGTTTCCCCGCCGTGCTAGGCTGGGCGCCACAGGCGCTGGAAAGCGTCGCACCGGGCTATCTGGCCCCACCGTCGCCGGCCGCACCGCACCGCGGTCCGACCGGCCGTTCCTCCCCTTCCCCGTAGAATCCCTGATTGTAGGAGACATGCAATGACTGCCATTCTGATCGGCAACCTGCCGCCCGAAACCAGCGCCGACGACGTGCGTACGCTCTTCACCGACCTGGGCATGACGGCCGACGTCGCTGACGTGACGATCGCCGAAGGTCTGGGCGAAAAGCTCGCGGCATCGGTCACGATCGACTGCAGCACCGCCGCCGCCGAAGTACTGGTGCAGCGCCTGAACGGGCATTTCTGGAACGGCCGCGAGCTCGCCGCCAGCTACAACCCTTTCGGCCAGTAGGCCCCTGCCGGTCGCGCCGGCCCCGATGGATCAGACCTGGAAAAGACGATGCGGATCGCGGTATTCGACAGCAAACGCTATGACGAGACGTCGCTCAATGCGGCCAACGCACGCTACGGCCACGAACTGGTGTACTTCGGCGACCGGCTCAACCGCAATACCGTTCCGCTCGCCGCCGGTTTCGACGCGGTCTGCCCCTTCGTCAACGACACGCTCGATGCATCGACGCTGAACGCGCTGGCCCTGCTCGGCGTCAAGCACGTCGCCTTGCGCTGCGCCGGTTTCAACGGCGTCGACCTCGCCGCGGCGAAGCAGCTCGGCATCACCGTGACCCGCGTGCCGGCGTACTCGCCCGAGGCGGTGGCCGAGCACCTGTTCGCGCTGCTGCTGACGCTGGTGCGCAAGACGCACCGCGCCTACACCCGCGTACGCGACGGCAACTTCTCGCTCGAAGGGCTCGAAGGCTTCAACCTGAACGGCCGTACTTTCGGCGTCATCGGTGCCGGCAAGATCGGTCAGGCCGCGATGCGGATTGCCAACGGCTTCGGCATGCGCGTGCTGGCGTTCGACCGCTCGCCCGACACCAAGCACGCCGGCGAGCTCGGCTGCACCTTCGTACCGCTCGACGAACTGCTGCGCGAAGCGGACGTGGTCTCGCTGCACGTGCCGCTGTTCCCGGAAACCCGTCACCTGATCAACGCCGGCTCGCTGTCGACGATGAAACGCGGCGCGGTCATCATCAATACCAGCCGCGGCGGCCTGATCGACAGCGCGGCACTGGTCAATGCCCTCAAGAGCGGCCAGATCGGCGGGGTCGGTCTCGACGTCTACGAGTACGAGGAAGGCGTGTTCTTCGAGGACCTGTCGGGTACGGCCCTGCAGGACGACACGCTGGCGCGGCTGATGACGTTCCCGAACGTCGTGATCACCTCGCATCAGGGTTATCTGACCCATGAGGCGCTGACCAACATCGCCGACACCGTGTTCGACAACCTCGACGCCTTTGCCAAGGGCCTCCCGCTCGCCAACGCGGTCAGCGCCTGACGTGCGTCTCGTGCATGCCCCGGCCCGCTGGCTGCAACCGCTGCCCGGGCTGATTGCCGCACTGTTCGCGCTGCTGTTCGCCGGTTTCCTGCTGGTCACCCGCGGCGAGACCGAGCAGCTGCGCACCGCCCAGCTCGAACAGGACATGCTGTGGCAGAAGCAGGCGATCGAACAGCAGGCCGAAGCCAATCGCGAAGCACTGCTCGCCCTCGCCGCCACGTTGCCCGGCCAGGACTATACCGCCCCGCCGTTCCAGGCCCGGGTACTGACGCTGATCCAGACCAATCCGGAGATCGTCGGACTGGCGATCCACAACGGCGGCGCCCGCGCCCGCTGGACTGCGCCGCAGGCGCGCCACACCCAGCCGTTCAGCGGCAGCACCGGCTGGGGCGCGCTGCAGGTCGTCGACGGCCAGCCGCTGGTCACCTACACGACGGTCACGCCGGATCACGGCAACTACATCGTCGCAACGATCGCGCTCGACGTGCTGCTGCAGCACCAGGTGCCGTGGTGGCTGGGCCAGCGCTACCAGGTCTCGCTGCTCGGCCCGGACCACGCCGTGCTGGCGTCGAAGTACCAGCGCCAGTTCGATCCGGCCGACAAGGCGTACACGATCCGTCTCGACCGACCGCCGCTGGGGCTGACGCTGGCCGCACGTGCCTACAACACGCCGCGCACGCTGCTCGCCGACCTGCTGCCCTGGCTGCTGTTCATTCTCGCCGGCGCCATGCTGGCGTCGACCTGGGCCTTGCGCCGGCACATCCGCAAGCGCGAGCACACCGAAGCCCAGCTGCGCAGCGAAACCGCGCTGCGGCTGGCCATGGAAAACTCGCTGGTCACCGGCCTGCGCGCCACCGACCTCGAAGGCCGGATCCTGCACGTCAACCGCGGCTACTGCGAAATGACCGGCTACAGTGCCGACGAGCTGACCGGCCTGCTGCCACCGTTCCCGTACTGGCCACCGGAAGAGATCGAACGGTGCATGGCGGCGTCCGATGCCATCCTCGCCGGCCAGCTCGACCCGAACGGCTTCTCGGTGCGCTTCATGCACCGCGACGGCGAGCGCTTCGACGTCCGCCTCTATGCATCCAGGCTGATCGATGGTGACGGCAAGCACATCGGCTGGATGAACGCGATGTACGACATCACCGAGCTGCGGCGCGAACGCAAGGCCCTGCAGGCGTCGCACGAGCGTTTCGTCACCGTGCTCAACGGGCTCGACGCCGCCGTGGCCGTGTCCGACACCGACACCGGCGAGTTGCTGATGTCCAACCTACAGTTCGACCGCGCTTTCGGCCTGCCCGACTGGCGCGGCCGCTGCTGCATTGTGCCCTTCGTCAAGCGGCGCAACGAGCCGCCGGTCGACGCGGAGTGGTACGACATCTTCAGCAAGCGCTGGTACCAGATCAAGAGCCGCCAGAGCGTCTGGGTCGACGGCTCGGCGGTCTGGCTCGAAATCGCCACCGACATCACCGCACTGAAGACCGCCGCCGAGCGCGAGCGGCGCCAGAACGAGACGCTGCAGCAGACCGCGCGGCTGATCAGCATGGGCGAAATGGCATCCAGCCTCGCGCACGAGCTGAACCAGCCGCTCGGCGCCATCGCCAGCTATGCCTCGGGCTGCCGCAACATCCTCGGCAGCCCCGACCCGAACCTCAAGCAGCTGGCGCAGGCGCTCGACAAGATGGCCGAACAGGCCAAGCGCGCCGGCCAGATCATCCGCGGCATCCGCGAGTTCGTGCAGCGCCGCGCGCCGTCGCGCAAGCGCTGCGAGATCGGCACCCTGCTCGACACCGTACTCGGCCTGCTGGGCCACGAGATCGTCCGCCGCGATGCCGACGTCTCGCTGCAGCAGTCGACCGATCTGCCGTCGCTGTACGCCGACCCGGTGATGCTCGAGCAAGTGATCTTTAATTTGATCAAGAACGCACTCGAAGCGATGGACGCGACGCCGCCGGCACGACGGGCACTGGCAATCTCGCTGACGCGCGATGGCGACTACCTGCGCGTGACGATCGCCGACCGCGGCCCGGGCCTGTCGCCCGAGCAGCTCGAACAGCTTTTCAAACCGTTCTTTACGACCAAGGACACCGGCATGGGCATGGGGCTGAACATCTGCCGCTCCATCATCGAGCACCACCAGGGCCGGATGTGGGTCGAAGCCAATCCCGGCGGCGGCAGCCGCTTCATCTTTACCGTACCGTTCAGCGAGGAACCCGATGCCATCGAACCCTAACCGCCGCATTGCCATCGTCGACGACGACGACGCCCTGCGCGATGCGCTCGCGTGGCTGTTCTCGACCCGCAACCACGACGTCCAGCCCTTCCCGAACGCCGAGGCACTGCTGGCCGACTACACGCCGGACCGCTTCAGCTGCCTGCTGCTCGACGTGCGCATGCCGGGCATGAGCGGCCTCGAGCTGTTCCAGAAGCTGCGCGAATATCCCTACCTGCCGCCGGTGGTCTTCCTGACCGGCCACGGCGACGTGCCGATGGCCGTCGGCGCGCTCAAGGACGGCGCAACCGACTTCATCGAGAAGCCGTTCAACGACAACGACATCGTCGATCTGGTCGAACGCTCGATCGCCGCCGATGCGCTCAAGCGCACGCAGTGGCAGGCGAAAAATGCGGTCGAGGCCCGGCTCGAATCGCTGACGCCGCGCGAGCGTGAAGTAATGAAGCTGATCCTGACCGGTCGGCTCAACAAGCAGATCGCCGACGACCTGTCGATTTCGATGAAGACCGTCGAAGTCCACCGGGCGCGCATTCTCGAGAAAATGCACGTCAAGACCGCGATGGAACTCGCCGCGCTGCTGCGCGACGCCAACATCACCGTCTGAGGAATGCGCCGTTGCTGATGCTGATTTCACCGGCCAAGACGCTGGATTACGCCACCACGCTGCCGACACGGCGCCACAGCGAGCCCGACTTCCTCGACCGCAGTGCGACGCTGATCGATACGCTGCGGCAGAAGTCGCCGGCCGAGCTGTCGCGGCTGATGGCGATCTCGGACGAGCTGGCCGTGCTCAATACCGGCCGCTACCAGCGCTGGCAGGCGCCGTTCACGCCGCACAACGCGCGCCCCGCGGTCTTCGCCTTCAAGGGCGACGTCTACGAAGGGCTCGACGCCTACGGGCTCGAACGCGGCGCGTTCGACTACCTCGGCAAGCACCTGCGCATCCTCTCGGGCTTGTACGGGCTGCTGAAACCGTTCGACCTGATCCAGCCCTACCGGCTGGAAATGGGCACCCGGCTGGCCAACCCGATGGGCACCAACCTGTACAGCTTCTGGGGCGAGTCGATCACCGAGGCGGTCAACGCCATCGGCGCCCGCACGCTGGTCAACCTCGCCAGCGACGAGTACTTCAAGTCGGTGAAGCCGAAGAAACTCGAACCACGACTGATCCAGCCGGTGTTCGAGGACTTCAAGGGCGGCCGCTACAAGGTCATCAGCTTCTACGCCAAGCGTGCCCGCGGGCTGATGGTCCGTTATGCCGCGCTCAATCACGTCCGCCAGCCCGAAGCGCTGCAGGGCTTCGATCTGGAAGGCTATGCATTCGCGCCGGACGCCAGCGATGAAAACCGCTGGGTGTTCAGGCGCCATCTTGCGGAGTAGCTCCATGCTCGACCTCGACTTCAAGCGGACCGCGCTGGTACTGATCGACCTGCAGTGCGGCATCGTCCGCTCCTTCGACGGCGATGCGGTCGTCGAACGCGCGACCCGGCTGGTCAAGCGCTTTCGCGACCACAACGGCTTCATCGCCTTCGTCAATGTCGACTTCCACGACGGCCGCGACGTACTGGCGCCATCGTGCGATGCGCCCACCGCGCCGGGCCAGCGTCCGCCGGACTGGGGATGTTTTGTCGACGCGCTCGGCGTCGGCGAGCACGACTACACGGTGACCAAGCGCCAGTGGGGCGCATTCTTCGGCACCGATCTCGACCTGCAGTTGCGCCGGCGCCGCATCGACACGATCGTGCTGGCCGGAATCGCGACCAATATCGGCGTCGAATCGACCGCCAGACAGGCGTTCGAGCTGGGCTATGCGCAGTATTTCGTCGTCGACGCGATGAAAACCGCCAGCCCGGAAGCGCACGAAGCGACGGTGAAATTCATCTTTCCCCGGCTCGGCCACGTCGTCGACACGGCCGCGGTCACCGGCTAGAACGGCGACGGACGGCTGGCTGCAAACGCGAACAGCCGGGATGCCTCGGCAGCGTCGATTGCCAGCCCGAACGCGTCGGCCAGCACCTGCCGCAATCGTGACGGGTCGGCGAGCACCTCGGTCGTCTCGATGCCGTCTTCGACCCGCGTGAAACGCAGTGCGGCCAGCGCCAGCTGGCCAGCCGCGACGTAGCGCGTCACCAGCAGCAGGTTGGTGAACAGCGATTGCGGCGAGCGGGCGATGTAGAAGTTCGCGACGTCGAAATCGATCGGGTACGCCGGTTGCAGGTCGAAGTGATACAGGTCGGACCAGTCGTCGTCGCGCCGGCGCTGCAACCGCCACGCGTCGCCGTCCGGTTGCAGCCGCAGGCACACCTGGCCCTGGTCGAACTCGCCCGCGCGCAGCGGCACCGGCTCGACCAGTCCGCCACCGCCGAAGCCGACGTCGGCCAGCCATTCCACCCCGTCCAGGCGCACGAACAGCAGATGATGGCTGCGCTGCCGGGTCTGCGGCGTTCCGCCACCGACCAGTACCCGCGCCATGCCCGAACGGACCTCGAAGCCCTGCGCGACCAGCAGGTCGGCAAAGCAGGCGTTGAGCTCGAAACAGTAACCGCCGCGCCGCCGTTCGAGCACCTTGGCGAAACGGCTGGCGGCATCGAGTTGCGGCAATTGGCCGAGCAGCAGGTCGACGTTGTTGAACGGCAGCGTTTCGACGTGGGCGCGGTGCAGTCGCGCCAGCCACGCTTGCGGCGATTCGCCGTCGCGCCGCGCGACGCCGAGCCGGGCGGCATAATCGGCCGGCAGCGTCATCCCCGCGCCCCTTGCGGCACGACGATGCCGCGCATCGGCTGGGTGCGGCGCTCGCCCAGTCCCTGACGGATGTTCAGCGCATGGTACTTCGCCAGCGCCACGCGCTGCTCCTTCGGCAGCGTATCGTCGTGGTACGCCGCCTGGATCAGTTCCTTCTGCACGAAGGCAAGCTGACGGGCCAGCAGTTCGCAGTTTTCCATCGTCGCGCCGCGGTTCATTTCGGCGACGATCATCAATGCATCGCGCTTGATCCGGTACGTCAGCGAATGCCGGAGCGGGTGGCTGCCTGCCTCGCCGGCGCGGCGCTGCGACGGCATCAGCTCGGTCGGCGGGAAGTGCGACGCAACGGCGGCAGTCAGGTCGCGCCGGAACAGCTTCTTCAACCACTGTTTCATTCGGAGTCCTCGGGCGAGCACGTCGCCATGAAAAACGGGACGCCACGCGTCCCGTTGTCGAGCAGTACCGCGGCTTACTCGCCGAGCAGGATGCGCAGCATCCGGCGCAGCGGTTCGGCGGCGCCCCACAGCAGCTGGTCGCCGATGACGAAGGCGCTGACGTACTCCGGGCCCATATTGAGCTTGCGGACACGGCCGACACCGATTTCCAGCCCGCCGGTGATCGACGCCGGTGTCAGTTCCTTGACGGTGACTTCGCGGTCGTTCGGTACCCATTTCACCCAGTCGTTGCCCGACTTGATGATGGCTTCGATGTCGGCCAGCGGCAGGTCCTTGTTCAGCTTGAGCGTCAGCGCCAGGCTATGGCAACGCATCGCACCGATCCGCACGCACAGGCCGTCGACCGGCACGGTTTCGCTGGTACCGAGGATCTTGTTGACCTCGGCCTGGCCCTTCCACTCTTCCTTGGACTGGCCGTTGTCGAGCTGCTTGTCGATCCACGGGATGAGGCCGCCGGCCAGCGGCGCGCCGAAGAACTCGGTCGGCACGTCCGAGCGGATCGCCTGCGCGACCTTGCGGTCGATGTCGAGGATTGCCGAGGCCGGGGTCGCCAGTTCGTCGGCCACCGTGCCGTAAACCACGCCCATGCCCTTCAGCAGTTCGCGCATGTGGTTGGCACCGCCACCCGACGCGGCCTGATAGGTCATCGAGCTGACCCAGTCGACCAGACCTTCGCGGAAAAGACCGCCGACGCCCATCAGCAGGATCGAATTCGTACAGTTGCCGCCGATGTAGTTCTTCACGCCGCGCGCCAGCGCCGCGTCGATCACGCCGCGGTTGACCGGGTCGAGGATGATGACCGCGTCGTCTTCCATGCGCAGCGTGCTGGCCGCGTCGATCCAGTAGCCGTTCCAGCCTGCAGCGCGCAGCTGCGGGAAGATCTCGGTGGTGTAGTCGCCGCCCTGGCAGGAAATGATGATGTCCATCGCCGACAGTTCAGCGATGTTCTTGGCATCCTTGAGCGTGCCGGCGTCGCGACCGAAGTTCGGCGCAGCGCTGCCCGCTTGCGAGGTAGTGAAGAACACCGGTTCGATCAGGTCGAAATCCTTTTCTTCCTGCATACGCTGCATGAGGACCGAGCCCACCATGCCGCGCCAACCGACGAGGCCTACGCGTTTCATCATCAAATCCTTAGGAAAACAGTGAGATAGAGCGAGCTTTCGATCTTAGTGAAAAACCGGTTTGATTGCCAGCGCCGACCGGTAACCGAAGTTGTAGTGACAAACGCTTGCTTACTTGTTTAGAAATTATTACATTCGGATATTCATGCACAGTTAAGCGCCAACCTTGCTCAATCGCCTGAAAACACTGCTCAGCACGCAATGGTCGGAACGGGCCACCCGCCAGCGCGACTCGGCCATGGCCATGGCGACGACCATCCCGCAGTACGTCGCCCGCAAGGTCAGTTCCGCCGCCTATCACGACCTGCTGTTCCGGATCGAAATGGCGCAACTGAACGGCCAGGCACTGGCGATCCGCGAACCGGCAACCAGGCAACCCCCGCTGTTGCGTTCGATCGTGGCCGACCTCGACAAGCTGGCCATCCAGCACCCCGAACGCGCCCGCATGCTGCGGATGCGGCTCTTCGGCACACACGATCCGAACGAGGCGAGCGCCCGGTCACGGTTTGTCAGCGCAGCGCTGCGTGCCGGCACCCGGACCCGCAGCAGCGACTAGCGGGCTGACAGCGCGCAGCGGGGGCGCTACCATTCCCGGCTCGGTTCTTGATGGAAATCGGCATGCGGGTCCTGTTGCAGCGCGTCCGCGAGGCGCACGTTTCGGTCGATGATGCGGTATGCGGGCGGATTGGCGCCGGCTTGCTGTTGCTGGTCGGCATCGAGGACGCCGATACCGACGCCGATCTCGTCTGGATGGCCGGCAAGGTCGCCAGGCTGCGCGTGTTCGAGGATGACGCCGGCGTCATGAACCGTTCGTTGCTCGACACCGGCGGCGAGGCACTCGCCGTCTCGCAGTTCACGCTCTACGGCAGCTACAACAAGGGCAACCGGCCCTCCTGGGGCCGTGCCGCACGCGGGGACGTCTCCCAACCGCGGTTCGACGCCTTCGTCGCCCGGCTCGGCGAGGTACTCGGCAAAACCGTACCCACCGGCAGGTTTGGTGCCGACATGCAGGTTGCGCTGGTCAACGACGGCCCGGTGACGCTGATGCTTGATTCGAAGCAACCCGAATAGCGCACACGGGGGCTTGACGAGGGGGCCTGCCGCTCGCCAGAATGGCTCCTGAATACAGCGCCGATTTGACTCCCCAGCTTGCGGGCGCTGCCAACAAATACGGCTAAAGCGTGCGAGCGAACCCGCGCCCTGCACGCGGGTTTTTTGTTTTCCGGTCGCGGATGCCGTCTCATCCGCCGCGCCGAGTTAAGCGACAACTTGCGGGGCGCGTCCAAATGCCGCTAAAGCGTCGGCCGAGCCTTGTGCCGGCCGTCCCATTTCGACCGGAGGCCGCCATGTATGATTGTCTCGAACCCTGCACCGCAACCCCTGCCCGTTCCGTTCCCGCCCGACCCCGTGCCGGTACCGAACCCAGTCTGTGCCTGAAGGCGCCCGACACGCGCGATGATGCCGAGCTGCTCCGCGCCCGGGCGGTTGCCGAAGATCTCGGCTACCCGGCCCGGCGCGACGGCGCCCGGCTGTACATCCGCGGCATCGACGTTCATCTGGCCTTGCGGCTGCAGGCACTGTTTCCCACGCTGATCGCGTGCTACGAGGTACCGACCCGGTACCGTTGTACCCGCCGCTAGGCCTCTCCCAACAGGAGCGGCATGGCGGGCACCTCAAGGACCTGCAATGCTGCACCTGCGCCAAGAAGCCCGCGCCACCTGGACCCTGGCCTGGCCGATCATGATCGGTCAGCTGGCCTCGACCGGTACGTCGTTCGTCGACGCGGTCATGGCCGGCCACGTCTCCGCCGGCGACCTCGCCGCGGTCTCGGTCGGCGCCTCGATCTGGGTCATGCTGATCGTCACGCTGATCGGCCTGAACCTCGCCGCCAGCCCGCTGGTGGCGCATGCGGTCGGCGCACAACGCCATGCCGAGGTCCCGCCGCTGGTGCAGCAGGCCCTGTATCAGGGTCTGTGCTGGGCGCTGCTCGCCTGGCTGATCGCACTGGCCGCCTCGCCGATCTTTCCGCACCTCGGCCTGCCGTCGGAAGTCGCCGCCAAGGCGCACGACTTCCTGATTGCGGTGAGCTGGGGACTGGTGCCGTTCGCGTTGTTCCGCGTGCTCTACGGCTACAGCGCCAGCCTCGGCCAGACCAAGCCGATGATGGTGATCTCGCTGATCGGTCTGGCGCTGAACGTGCCCGCCAACTGGATGCTGATCTACGGCCATTTCGGTTTTCCGGCCATGGGCGGCGTCGGCTGCGGCTGGGCCACCGCGTTCTGCATGTGGGTGACCTTGCTGATGATGGTCGGCTGGATCCGCTATGCGCCGGTCTATCGCGCGACCTACCCGTTCCGTCGCTGGCAGCGCATCGACTGGCGCCGTCAGCGCGAGCTGTTCCGGCTCGGCGCACCGATGGGCGTCATGTTCTTCGTCGAAGTCAGCGCCTTTGGCGGCATCGCCCTGCTGATGGCCCGACTGGGCACGACCTCGGTCGCGGCGCACCAGATCGCCCTGAACGTCGCCTCGCTGACCTTCATGATTCCGTCCGCGCTCGGCACGGCACTGACGGTGCGTGTCGGCCATGCGCTCGGCAGCGGTGACGTCCGCCGGGCACGCGAAATCGGCAACGCGGGCCTGGTGCTCGGCCTGATCGTAGCCTGCGGGCTGGCAACCATGATCATCGTCGGACGCACGCAGATCGCCAGCTGGTACACGACCGACGCCGCCGTACTGGCGCTGGCCGGCGTGTTGCTGCTGTACGCCGGGCTGTTCCAGCTCGCCGATGCCACCCAGGTCGTCGCTGCCGGCATCCTGCGCGGCTACAAGGTGACCCGTCAGCCGATGCTGGTCCACCTCACGGCGTTCTGGCTGGTCGGCATCCCGCTCGGCTACGCCCTCGCTTTCGGCTGGCACGGCCGCCATGGCAGCGGTGCGGCCGGCTACTGGCAGGCGCTCGTGCTGGCACTGGTCTGTGCGGCGTCGCTGCTGGTCTGGCTCTACCTGAAGAAGAGCCGGGCCGCGCTGGCCCGCTGAGCGTCAGTCGCCCCAGCGCTGCATCAGCTGGTGCGGTACCCCGAGCTGGTCGAGAATGCGCGCGACGACAAAGTCGACCAGATCGCCGATGTCCTTCGGGTGATGGTAAAAGCCGGGATTCGGCGGCAGGATCACCACGCCGAGTCGCGCCAGCCGCAGCATGTTTTCAAGGTGGATGACCGAGAACGGAGCCTCGCGCGGCACCACGACCAGCGTCTTGCGTTCCTTGATCATCACGTCGGCAGCGCGTTCGAGCAGATTGTCGCTGGCGCCGCCGGCGATCGCCGCCAGCGCGCCCATCGTGCACGGCACCACGACCATGCCGTCCCCCGGATTCGAGCCCGACGCCATCGGCGCGAACCACTCCTGCTGGCCCCAGACCTTGAGCCTGTCCTCGTCAACGCCGTACCGGGCGCGGAACTGCTTGGCCAGATCGTCGGCACGTCCGGGCCAGGTCTGGCCGAGCTCCTGTTTGGCGACGATCTGTGCCGCCTGCGTATACAGCACATGTACGGTACAGCCGGCTGCCAGCAGGCACTCCAGCGTACGCAAGCCGTATGGCAGACCCGAAGCGCCGGTGAACGCGAGCGTGATGGTTTTCATGGTGGATCCTCGAGCAGATGGGCGGCGATCAGGCCGTTGACGAGGCCGAAGCCCCAGGCTGCGATGACAAACAGCGGCACCAGATGTTTCAGGCCGTCATGCGGAATCAGCCACAGCCGTGCCAGCAAAAGCTGACCGGCGATATGGGCAAAAGCGGCCAGCAGCGACAGGCTGACCACGCCGAACCAGCGACGCGGCAAATACTGTGCAGCGGCCAGCACGGCAAGGCTGGCGACGCCGCCGGCAAGGCTGAGCGCAAAACCCGGCGAGAGGAAGCCGCCGAGCAGGATCGCGCCGCCGAAAACCCGCAACATCGACACCCACGCAGCAACGCGCCAACCGTGGCGGACCAGCGCATACAGCGTGACGATGTTGGCCAGCCCCGGCTTGATGCCGGGAATCGGCGACGGAATGCCGGCTTCGAGCACTGCCAGCGCGATGGCCGCCGCGGCGAGCCGGGCGACGTGCACGTCGTCCGGCCCCGGCCGCAGCTCAGTAACTGAGGCTGTCAAAGCCGCGCCCTCCCTCGCCGAGCAGTTCGATGCTGGTCCGGTTCGGCAGGCAGATCGCCGCCTCGCCGGCCCGCATCAGCCAGCCTTCGCGCACGCAGTACTGGCGCGGGCTCGGGTCGGCGGCGATCCTGGCCTTGCCGGCCGCCACCTCGATCACCGTGTCGCCCAGTGGTCCGGGCACCCTCAGCGTTCGCGTGGCGGCCAGGTCGACGTCGGCATACACCTTGCCGCCCTGGTACACACGTACCCGCGTTGCACTGCCCCCCTGCCAGCCCCAGAGCGCACTCGCCACGACCAGCAGCAGGCCGAACAGCAGCAACAGCCAGTCGCCCGCACGCAGGCGACCGCTCAGGGATATTGCTCGCGGTGCCGTACCAGTACCTGCCGGTGCTTGGAAAAATGCTTGTTCAGCTGTTCCGCCAGATAGACCGAACGGTGCTGTCCGCCGGTGCAACCGATCGCCACCGTCACATAGCTGCGGTTGTCGCGGTCGAATTCGGGCAGCCAGCGCTCGAGGAAACCGAGCACGTGGGTCAGGTAGCGGCCGACCTGCGGCTGGCGTTCGAGGAAGTCGATCACCGGCTGATCCTTGCCGGTCAGCGGACGCAGCACCGGATCGTAGTGCGGGTTGGCGAGACAGCGGACGTCGAACACGAAGTCGGCGTCGAGCGGCAGGCCGTGCTTGAAGCCGAACGACTGCACGACCAGCGTCAGCTTGCTGCGGTCGAGCGCGACGAATTCGCGCACCCAGGCGCGCAGCTGGTTGGCCGACAGGCCGCTGGTATCGATCCGGTGTGACAGCTCGGCAAAGTAGGCCAGCACCTCGCGCTCGAGCTGGATCGCTTCGGTCACCGTCAGTGCGCCGTTGGCCAGCGGGTGGCTGCGCCGGGTTTCCGAGAAGCGCTTGACCAGCGTTTCGTTGTTCGATTCCAGATACAGCAGGTGCACGTCGAGACCGAGCTCGACCAGTGCTTCGTAGTGTTGCGGGAAGCTTGCCAGGTTGTGCGCGCTGCGCGAATCGATGGCGATCGCCACGCGCGGGTAGCCGTCCTCGTCGAGCATCGCCACCGTCTGCGGCAGCAGCGGCGCAGGCAGGTTGTCGATGCAGAAGTAACCGAGGTCTTCGAGCGCCTTGATCGCGACGCTCTTGCCGGCTCCGGACAGGCCGGACAGCAGCACGACCTGCTGACGACGCCATACCATGCTCAACGCTCCTTCGGGCCTACTCGCCCATCTCCATGAAGCGCTGGTGGCGCTCGATGAACTCGCGGGTCGAGTCGATGCCGCGCAGTTGCAGGATGTAGTTGCGGACCGCCGCCTCGACCAGTACCGCCAGGTTGCGGCCCGCCGCCACCGGAATCACGAGCTTGCGCGTCGGTACGCCGAGGATTTCCTGTGTCGCAGCCTGCATCTGCAGCCGGTCGATCGGCGCCAGCGTATCGCCGCCGGCCTTGGCCAGATGGATGATCAGCTTCAGCGTCTTCTTCGGCCGGACCGCCGTTTCGCCGAAAATGGTGCGGATGTTCAGTACGCCGATCCCGCGCACCTCGAGAAAGTCGCGCAACATCGGCGGACAGCGGCCTTCCAGCGTCTCCGGATTGGTCCGATAGACCTCGACGACGTCGTCGGCAACCAGGCCGTGGCCGCGCGAAATCAGCTCCAGCGCCAGCTCGGACTTGCCCATCGACGACTCGCCGGTCAGCAATACGCCGACCTCGAGCACGTCGAGGAACACGCCGTGCAGATGCGTCGACACCGCCAGCGCCTTGGCGAGGTAATAGCGCAGCACGTCCATCAGGTACGGCGACTGCTCGGGGCTGGTCAGCAACGGTACGTGATGGCGCTCGGCGCCCTCGCGCAATGCATCGGGCACCGGCTGGCCGTTGGCGACGATCATCGCCGCCATTTCGCTGGCGAACAGCCGCTCGACCGACTCGCGCTGCGCCTCGGGCGACAGATCGAGGAAATACTTGGTCTCGGCGATGCCGAGCACCTGGATCCGGTTCGGGTGGATGAAGTTCAAATGGCCGACCAGCGCGAGGATCGGCTTCTGTTCGGCCGAGTCGTTGGTCAGCAGGTTGTTGGCGCCCGACTGGCCGGCGACCCACGTCAGCCGCAGCTTCTCGGCGTTGTCGATGAAGAGTTGCCTGGTCGTGATCTGCGGCATGGTCGCTCGGGGCTGAAAGAAAACGGGGCGAACGCATGGCGTCGCCCCTTGAGCTTACACGAGGGAGCCGCAGCTCAGAAGCCCGCGTACGGTTCCCAGGTCGAAATCAGCTTGTACGCCTGCCCCGCCTCGTCGAACGAAGACAGCTGCTCGCGCACCGTCTTGTCCGAAAACAGCTGCGCCAGCTCGGACAGGATCTGCAGATGCAGATCGGTCGCATTGGCCGGGACCAGCAGCACGAAAATCAGCGATACCGGCTTGCCATCCGGCGCATCGTACGGAATCGGCGCCTTCAGGCGCACGAAGGCACCGGTGGCTTCCTTCAGCCCCTTGATCCGGCCGTGCGGAATCGCCACGCCCTGGCCGAGGCCGGTCGAGCCGAGTTTTTCGCGTGCGAACAGGCTGTCGAAAATCACGCTGCGGGCAATGCCGTGGCTGTTTTCGAACAGGATGCCGACTTGCTCGAACACGCGTTTCTTGCTGCCGACATCCATGTCGAGGAAGACGTTTTGGGTCGGCAGAATCTTGGAAATCAGGCTCATTGCGAGAATCCATGAGCAGGAGGAACGTCGAAGCCGACCATTGTATCGTCAGCCGGCCCATAAACAAAAACGGGAACCCGTAGAACGGGTTCCCGTTGGCAGGAAAAGAACACTTACTCTTCTTCGGCCGCGACCTGGCGACGGATGCTCTCGCCATCATGACCGTTGCGCTTTTCCTTGTGCTTGACGATCTGCCGGTCGAGCTTGTCGGCCAGCGCGTCGATCGCGGCATACATGTCTTCGTCGATCGCCTCGACGTGGATGTCCTTGCCCGGCACGTGCACGGTTGCCTCAATTTTCTGCTGCAGGCGTTCGACCGAAAGGACGACGCCGACTTCGATCACCGCGTCAAAATGACGCGCTACCCGGTCGAGCTTGCTCGTGATGTAATCACGGATTGCCGGGGTCACTTCGAGGTGATGGCCGCTGATATTGAGGTTCATAGGTCTTCTCCTTCAGGGAAATCGCCGTTACAGGCATTTGCGCAGATTGACGGGAGGGATCTGCATCGCCTCCCTGTATTTGGCAACGGTTCGTCGCGCAACCACGACCCCTTGCCCTGCCAACGCTTCGGCGATGGCACTATCCGACAACGGCTTGAGCTTGTCCTCCGACTGGATCAGCTGGCGGATCTGCGCCTTGATCGCGGTCGCCGACGCTTCGCCACCAGCCTCGGTCTCGACATGACTGCCGAAGAAATACTTGAATTCGAAAATGCCGCGCGGGGTCAGCATGTACTTCTGGGTGGTGACGCGCGAGACGGTCGACTCGTGCAGGTCGAGTTCGGATGCGATATCGCGCAACACCAAGGGACGCATGGCGATTTCGCCGTGCTCGAAGAAGGCACGCTGCTTGTCGACGATGGCCTGGCCGACGCGCAGGATGGTATCGAAGCGCTGCTGGACGCTTTTGACCAGCCACTTGGCTTCCTGCAGCTCGCGGGCGAGCACACCGCCATCGCTGCGCTGCAGAATGTCGGCGTACATCCGGTTGACCCTGAGCTTGGGTCTGGCCGCGTCATTCAACCGCACTCGCCACTGCCCCTTGTATCTGCTGACAAGAACGTCAGCCACCACATAATGCGACGATTCGTCGCTCCATTGCGCACCGGGTCGCGGATTCAGACTGACGATCAGCGCCTGAGCGGCTTTCAGCGCCGCGTCATCGCATTTCAGGCGGCGTTTTAACCTAGTGTAGTCGCGTGCCGCGAGCAAATCGAGACTGTCCCGCACAATCCCGAGCGCCAGTTGACGTACGTCAGTGAACGGCAGTGCAGCCAGTTGCAGCGCCAGCGATTCGGCCATGTCCCTGGCGCCGACGCCGAGCGGCTCGAGCTGCTTGAGTCGTGCCAGCGCAATCGCCAGATCATCGGGTTCGAACTCGAATTCGCCGGCGAGTTCCGCAGGCAGCAGCGTGAGGATTTCCTCGAGCGGCTGGGTCAGGAAGCCATCCTCATCCAGCGCGTCGATCAGCCAGGTCAACGCGGCGCGGTCGCGCAACGGAATCGGCAGCAGGCCCGCCTGGGCCAGCAGGTGCTCGCGCAGGGTCAGCTCGCGCGCGATGTTGCTCGCCGGGTCGAAATCGTCATCGTCGTCGCCGCCACCACGCGCACCGCTGCCGCTCCCTTCCCAGCCCCAGTCGTCGCTGTCGAATCCCGACTCGCTGGCCGGTGCATCGTCGCCACTGCTCTCGGCCGGTGCTTCGGCCGCCCCCTCGCCTTCCGGCGCGGAGGAATGATCCTCGCCACGTTCGAGCAGCGGATTTTCGGCCAGAAAGCGCTCGACTTCCTGCTGAAAATCGAGCGTCGACAGCTGCAGCAGCTTGATCGACTGCTGCAACTGCGGCGTCAGGTTGAGCTGCTGGGAAAGGCGGAGTTGCAGCGATTGCTTCATGGCTGCGGCTACATCCGGAAGTGTTCGCCGAGATAGACCCGGCGAACCTGCTCGTTGGCGACGATGGCACTCGGCAGGCCCGACGCCATCACCGCGCCCTCGGAAATGATGTACGCGCGATCGCAGATCCCCAGCGTTTCGCGCACGTTGTGGTCGGTGATCAGCACACCGATGCCGCGCTCCTTCAGGAAACGGATGATGCGCTGGATGTCCATCACCGCGATCGGGTCGACCCCGGCAAACGGCTCGTCGAGCAGGATGAAGCGCGGGCTGGCCGCCAACGCACGGGCGATCTCGGCACGCCGGCGCTCGCCGCCCGACAGGCTCATCGCATTGTTTTCACGCAGGTGGGAAATGTGCAGGTCACCCAGCAGTGCATCGAGCTGGCGCGCCCGCTCGACCTTGTCGGCGACGTGCAGCTCGAGCACGGCGAGGATGTTCTGCTCGACCGTCATCTTGCGGAAGATCGAGGCTTCCTGCGGCAGGTAGCCGACGCCCATGCGGGCGCGCTCGTGCATCGGCAGATGGCCGATGTCGACGCCGTCGAGCCGGATGTCGCCGCCGTCCTTGGCGACCAGGCCGACGATCATGTAGAAGCTGGTCGTCTTGCCGGCGCCGTTCGGCCCGAGCAGGCCGACGACCTCGCCGGCGGCGACGTCGATCGACACGTCCTTGACGACGGTGCGCTTCTTGTAGCGCTTCATCAGGCCGCTGGCGCTGAGCACGGCATCGGTCATTGCGCTTCCTTGCTCCAGGACCCGCCGGACTTCGGCGCGCTGGCGGCCGCGGCCGGCTTGCTGGCGACAGGCTTGCTCGCGGCGGCCTTGACCGGTTTCGCCGCGGTCGCACTGGCATCCTTCTTCTTCGGGATCAGCGTGATGTTGACGCGGCTGCCCGGCTTGCCGTCGGTCTGCGCCTGGTAGGTCGACGTCGTCATCTCGTAGATGATCACGTCGCCGATGACCTCGTCACCGGTATCGCGGCGTACCCAGGCCTTGTTGATCAGCTTCAGGATGCCGGTCTTGCCGTCGTAGTCGTAATGCAGCGAATTGGCATCGACCCACTCGCCGGTATCCATGCGCTGGCGAAACTTCACCGGCTTGCCATCACCCAGCGAGAACTGGTTGCCGTCGGCGTCCTGCCGCACGGTGACCTTGTCGGCTTTCAGCGTCATGGTGCCCTGGACGACGATGACGTTGCCGGTATAGACGCCGACATTGTTCTTCTGGTCGAAGTTGGCGTGGTCCGCCTCGATGTTCATCGGTTTTTCGCGGTCGGCGGACTCTGCGTGCGCCAGCGGCGCGGTCAGCAGGATCAGCGCCGACAGTTCAGCGGCGCGGCGGCGGCGGGACATAGGTCGTGCTCACTTTGGAGAGGAGTTCCAGGGTTTCCTTGTCCAGATCGGCATTGAAGCCGACGCCGGACACGGTATATGCGCCCATCTTGCCGTTGACCGGCGTCTTGGACCAGACGAAGTTCTCGTTGGGCTTGACCCAGACGTCCGAGCTGACGACGTCGAGCTGCGGCTTGTCCGCGCTCGGCGCCCGGGTCAGTTTGGCGTCATCGGGAAACCAGACGAGGGTACCATTTTGTTCGGTGCGCGCGCGCTTGCCAACGACGGTCAGCTCCGGTGTATCGGGCTTGGTGTAATGGATGCGCGGCTGGTCGAGCCAGTTGGTGTCGCCGCTCGGATAGTGGCGCAACCGGTCGGCGTAGATGCGCGACAAGGGCTTGCCGTTCACGTCGAAACGGTAAGCGGTTGCATTTTGCGCGATCAGATCGGGATCGTTCGGTCGCTCGGGCCGGCCGATGCCGGGCACCTGGGCGACCTCGTTGAGGATCAGCACCAGCGCGCCGAGCGTCGCCAGCAGCACGATGGGCAGAAGCTTGGTCGACAGGCCGCCCATGGATCAGCGCAGGTAATGGGCCATCAGCCCGTCATAGGTACCCTGCGCCTGCATGATCAGCTCGCAGACCTCGCGCACCGCACCGCGGCCGCCGGCGCGGCCGGTCACGTAATCGGCGTGCTGCAGCACGATCTCGGGCGAATCGGGCACCGCCACGGCAAAGGCGGCGCGGCGCATCACCGGCAGATCGATCACGTCGTCGCCCATGTAGCCGCAGTCGTCGGCCGTAACGCCGGCAGCGCCGAGCAGCTCGCCGAAGGTCGCCAGCTTGTCGTGCGCGCCCTGGTAAACGAAGTCGATACCGAGGTTGTTGGCACGGTGTTCGAGCAACTTCGACTTGCGGCCGGTAATGATCGCCAGCTTCACGCCGGTCTGCTGCAGCATGCGCAGGCCATGGCCGTCGAGCGAATTGAAGGCCTTCATCTCTTCGCCAGCGTCGTTGTAATACAGACCACCATCGGTCATCACGCCATCAACGTCAAAAATCATCAGCCGTACGGCACGGGCTTTTTCCTGCATCTCGGTTTCCTTTGCTCAGACGACCCGGGCACGCAGCAGGTCGTGCATGTTCAGCGCACCGACGAGCTTGCCGGCGTCGAGCACCAGCAGGCCGTTGATGCGGCGTTGTTCCATCACCTGCACCGCTTCGGCGGCGAGGTGGTCCGCGTCGATCGTCAGCGGATTGCGGGTCATCACCTGCGCCACCGGCGTGGCCAGCACATCGCGACCGTCGTCGAGCGCGCGGCGCAAGTCACCGTCGGTGAACACGCCGACCAGCACGCCGGCGCCATCGACCACCGCGGTCATGCCCATGCCCTTGCGGCTGATCTCCAGCAAGGCATCGCGCAACAGCACGTCGTCATTCACGACCGGCAACGCCTCACCCGCGTGCATCACGTCACGCACGTGCACCAGCAGACGCCGACCGAGGCTGCCCCCGGGATGCGACAGCGCGAAATCTTCGGCCTTGAAGCCGCGCGCATCGAGCAGGGCCACCGCCAGTGCGTCGCCCAGCGCCAGCGCAGCGGTCGTGCTCGCTGTCGGTGCAAGATTGAGCGGACATGCTTCCTGCGCCACGCCGGCATCGAGCCAGATATCGGCAGCACGCGCCAGCGTCGACTCCTCGCGGCCGGCGAGCGCGATCACCTTGACGCCCAGCCGCTTCAGGCTAGGCAGAATCGCCAGCACCTCGTCGCTTTCGCCCGAATACGACAAGGCCAGCACAACGTCGTCGGCCCTGATCATGCCCAGATCGCCGTGGACGGCTTCGGCCGGGTGGACGAACATGGCCGGCGTGCCGGTGCTGGCCAGCGTCGCGGCGATCTTGCGCGCGATGTGGCCGGACTTGCCCATGCCGGTCACCACGACACGGCCGGTACAGCCCAGCAGCAGCGTACAGGCCGCATCGAAACGGTGGTCGAGCCGCGCGGCCATGGCGGTGATCGCGTCGGCCTCGATCGCCAGCACCTGACGCGCCTGCGCCAACGATTGCGTGATTTCACTCATGGGCCCCAGTATAAAAGAGCCATGCGGGGCGCGGCCAGCAAGTAGGCCACACCGGCAGGTATAATTTTTGCCAGACCCACCACGGAACCCTCCGGCCGCAGCCCATGCCCATCCATCTCTCGTCCCTGCTGCTGCTGCTTGCCGCTGCCGTCATCACCGTGGTGCTCTGCCGCCTGGTCAAGCTGCCGGCCATGCTCGGCTACCTCTTCGTCGGCATGCTGATCGGCCCCTATGCCCTGGGCCTGATCGCCAGCAGCGAGGAAGCCACGCACCTGGCCGAGTACGGCGTGGTGTTCCTGATGTTCACGCTCGGGCTCGAGTTCAACCTCGCCAAGCTCAAGGCCATGCGCCGCATCGTATTCGGCCTTGGCGCCGCGCAGGTCGGTGCAATGGTGCTGATCGTGATCATCGGGCTGGTGCTGATCGTCCGGCTGAACTGGGCGGCCGGGCTGGCGCTGGGCGGCGCGCTGGCGATGTCGTCGACGGCGATGGTGTCCAAGTTGCTGGCCGACCGCAACGAACTGAACGCCGCGCACGGCCAGAACGCGATCGGCATCCTGCTCTTCCAGGACCTGGCGGTCGTGCCGCTGCTGATCATGCTGCCGGTGCTCAGCCAGCCGGGCGAGGCGATGCTCAATGCACTGGGGATTGCCGCGCTGAAGATCGTCGTGGTGCTGTTCCTGCTGCTCAACCTCGGCCAGAAACTGATGCGGCCGTGGTTCAACCTCGTCGCCAAGCAGCATTCGAGCGAGCTGTTCATGCTCAACCTGCTGCTGGTGACGCTCGGCATCGCCTGGCTGACCGAGCTGTCCGGCCTGTCGCTGGCCCTCGGTGCCTTTCTCGCCGGGATGCTGATCGCCGAAACCGAATACCGCTATCAGGTCGAGGACGATGTCCGGCCTTTTCGCGACCTGCTGCTCGGACTGTTCTTCGTCACCGTCGGCATGACGCTGAACTTCAGCCAGCTCGTCACGCAATGGTGGCTGGTGCTGATCATCCTCTTCGTCCTGCTGCCCCTGAAGATCGCCATGATTGCAGGGCTGGCACGCTGGTTCGGCGCCAGCGCCGGCGTCTCGCTGCGGACCGGTTTCGCGCTCGGCCAGGGCGGCGAATTCGCCTTCGTGCTCTTGGCACTGGCCAACAGCGGCAAGCTGCTGCCCGAACCGCTGCTGCAGGCCACGACCGCAGCCATCGTGCTGTCGATGCTGGCGACGCCCTTCATCGTCCAGCACTCGGACAAGCTGGTACTGCGCTTTGCCGCGTCCGAGTGGATGAACATGGCGGCCAACCTGCACCAGATCGCGGTACGCACCATGCAGAGTCAGGGCCACGTGATCGTCTGCGGCTACGGCCGCAGCGGCCAGAGCCTGGCGCGGATTCTGACCGAGGAAAAGATCCCCTTTTTCGCGCTCGACCTTGATCCGGAGAAAGTCCGCGAAGCCGGTGCCGCCGGCGAGTCGGTGGTTTTCGGCGACGCCGCCAAGCGCGAGGTCCTGATGGCTGCCGGCCTGATGCGTGCCCGTGCGCTCGTGGTCAGTTACGCCGATACCCACTCGGCGATGAAGATCCTCGAACTCGCGCACCAGATCCGCCCGGAGCTGCCGGTCATCGTACGGACCTATGACGAAACCGATATCGACAAGCTCAAGAACGCCGGCGCGGCCGAGGTGGTCGCCGAAATCCTCGAAGGCAGCCTGATGCTGGCGTCGCACACGCTGATGATGCTCGGCGTGCCGCTGAACACGGTACTCAAACGGATCCGCCACGTCCGCGAAGACCGCTACCAGATGTTCCGCGGCTTCTTCCGCGGCACGACCGAGGATCTCGAGGACAACGCCAACCAGCCGCGCCTGCACACGATCCATCTCGCCAACGACGCCAGCGCCATCGGCCGGCGCCTCGGCGACATCGACCTGGCGGGCCTGCACGTCGAGGTCAAGGGCGTGCGGCGCAAGTCGATGCCGCCGGCACAGGTTCAGGAGGAGCTGGTGCTGCAGGAGAACGACGTTCTGGTGCTGCTCGGCGAGCCGGAGAACCTGGCCGCGGCGGAAATGATCCTGCTGCAGGGCAACTAGATCCGGCGAAACAAAAAACGCCCGGTCGGGCGTTTTTTGTTTCGTCGTCGATGACTCATCGTCCGCTCAAACGCGGCCGCTTTCCGATTTTCACCTGCACGGTCTCGCCCTTGCCGGCCCGGAAGATTTCCATCGGCACCTCGGTATCCGGCCGGAGCCCGGCGATCTGGTTGAGCATGTCCGACGAGTCCTTGACCGGATGACCGTTGATTCCCAGCAGGATGTCGCCCGGACGCATGCCGGCAGCGTCGGCCGGCCCGGCGCGCACGATGCCGGCGATCAGGGCGCCACGTGCTTCGGCCAGCTTGAACGACGCCGCCAGCTCCGGCGTCACGTCCTGCGCCTCGATGCCGAGCCAGCCGCGCGTCACGCCACCATCCTGGATGATGGCATCCATCACCTGTCGCACCGTCGTCGCCGGAATCGCGAAACCGATGCCCAGCGAGCCGCCACTGCGCGAATAGATCGCCGTGTTGATGCCGACGAGGCTGCCACGGGTATCGACCAGCGCACCGCCCGAGTTGCCCGGGTTGATCGCCGCATCGGTCTGGATGAAGTTCTCGAAGGTGTTGATGCCCAGTTGCGAGCGCCCCAGCGCCGAGACGATGCCCATCGTCACCGTCTGGCCGACGCCGAACGGATTGCCGATGGCCAGCACCACGTCACCGACCTGCATGCGCTGGACGTCGGCAAAGGTCAGCGTCGGCAACCGGTCGAGGTCGATCTTGATCACCGCAATATCGGTATCCGGGTCGCTGCCGATGATCTTGGCCTCGGCGGTGCGGCCGTCGGCCAGCGCCACCTCGATCTCGTCGGCCGATTCGACCACGTGGTTGTTGGTGACGATGTAGCCGCGATCGGAAACGATCACGCCCGAGCCGAGGCTCGACGTACGCTGCGCGTCATCGCCGCCGAACCGGTCACCGAAGAAACGCTTGAAGAACGGATCGTTCATCAGCGGATGGCTGCGGGGTTTGACGTCCTTGGCCGTGTAGATGTTGACCACCGCCGGCATCGCCCGGTGGGCGGCATCGTGATAGCTGTTCGGCGCCGCAACGACACCCGACGCCTCGGCCGGCGCCTGCCGCACGGTCACCACATCCGCAACCGGTCGCGGCAGCCATTGCGGTGCGACCAGCGAAATCACGAACCAGACCGCGAGGCCGATCGTGGCGGTTTGTGCGAAAATCAACCATAGCTTTTTCATCGGCAGAATGACGTTGATCGCAAGATTCGAATTGGAAAATTATATCGGACAACTGCTCGCGGTTGACCGATTCCGGGACTATTGTCCGAACGGCCTGCAGGTCGAGGGCCGGGATTCGGTCCGGAAAATCGCTACGGCGGTCACGGCGAGCCAGGCCGCCGTCGACGCGGCGATCGCTGCGGAGGCCGATACGCTGCTGGTCCACCACGGCTACTTCTGGAAAAGCGAAGCCGCGCCGATCCGCGGTACAAAGAAAGCCCGCATCGCCGCGTTGCTGGCCGCCGATGTCAATCTGCTTGCCTATCACCTGCCGCTGGACGCACATGCCGAACTCGGCAACAACGCCCGGCTCGGCGCCTTGCTGGGTCTGAACGCAACCGGCCGCTTCGGCGAACAGGACCTCGGCTGGCTGGGCGAACTGGCCGAGCCCTGTACGCTCGCCGACTTCGCCGACCGAACCCGTACCGCGCTCGACCGTGCACCACTGGTGATCGGCGACACAGCCAGGCCGGTCCGGCGTGTGGCATGGTGCACCGGCGGTGCACAGGGCTACTTCCACCAAGCGGTGGAACTGGGCATCGACGCCTTCGTCACCGGCGAAGCCTCCGAATTCGTCACCCACCTCGCCCGCGAAACCGGCGTCGCCTTCATCGCCGCCGGCCATCACGCCACCGAGCGCTACGGCGTGCGGGCGCTCGGGGAACATCTGGCCGGACAGTTTGGTCTGGAACTCATTCATCTCGACATCGAGAACCCGGTATGAACCTTCGTTTTCTCGTCTCCGTCTCCGCTGCGCTGCTGCTTGCCGCCTGCGCCACCCCGACAGCCCAGCCGCCAGCCGCCAGCACACCGGCTCCGGACCAGACACAGGCCCAGACTGCAACCGTTCCGAGCATCGTCATCGACGGCCGCACGCCGCAGGCCATTCTCGACGACGTCGTTGCCTACCGGACGCAGAAAGGCATGCGCGTACTCGCACGCACGGCCAACCGTGTCGAATTCAAGCAGGTCGTCCCGAAGGCCAAGGTCCCGACCGAAGCCCGCATGCGCTACGAGCTGACCCCGGCCGGCAAGGGCTGGAAACTGTCGGCGCGCGTCTTCCAGGTCAGCTACCCGGGCACGACGCGCGAAGCGGTCAGCGACATCACCCCGCAGGTCGCCGACAAGCTCACCGACGAACTGCCCCGTTACGCGCGCAGCGGCGCAAGCTGGTAGCAAGCCGGTCCCGTCGTACCCTCTTACCCACGCCGACCGTGTGGTCAGCTTCCTGTTCCCTCGCCGCTCGGGTAGAATTCACGGGTTTAGGTATTAGTTCCAGACATCAGGGATTGGGTATGAGTGACCAGCAAGTCGATAACAGCAAGCGGCGCTTCCTGCTGATTGCCACCGGCGTCGCAGGCGCCGGTGCGGTCGCGGGGATTGCGACACCGTTCATCGCGAGCTTCCTGCCGTCCGAGCGCGCCAAGGCAGCAGGCGCACCGGTCGAGGTAGACATCAGCAAGCTCGAGTTGGGCCAGCAGATCAACGTCGAATGGCGCGGCAAGCCGGTCTGGGTGCTCAAACGCACACCGGAAATGCTCGCCAACCTGCCCAAGCTCGACCCGAAGCTGCTCGACCCGAAATCGGACGGCAGCGTCCAGCCGGACAACTGCAAGAACGAAGGACGCTCGATCAAGCCCGAGATCCTCGTCGCGGTCGGCGTCTGTACGCACCTGGGCTGTTCGCCGACCTTCCGCCCGGACCTCGGCCCGGCCGACCTCGGCGGCGACTGGCTCGGCGGCTACTACTGCCCCTGTCACGGCTCCAAATACGACCTCGCAGGTCGGGTCTATTCGGGCGTCCCGGCGCCGAAGAACCTCGACATTCCGCCCTACAAATACCTGTCCGACACCCGGATCATGGTCGGCGAATAAGGCAAGGGGAGCTGAGGCATGAGCAAGGCACAACAAGTAGGACAACAGGTCCTGAACTGGGTTGACGATCGTTTTCCGCTGACGTCGACCTGGAAGGCGCACGTATCGGAATACTACGCGCCGAAAAACTTCAACTTCTGGTACTTCTTCGGTTCGCTGGCGATGCTGGTGCTGGTGATCCAGATCGTCACCGGCATCTTCCTGACGATGAACTACAAGCCGGACGGCAGCCTGATTCCGGGCACCAACGTCTCGGTCGCGTTCAACTCGGTCGAATACATCATGCGCGACGTCGCGGGTGGCTGGATCATCCGCTACATGCACTCGACCGGCGCGTCGATGTTCTTCGTCGTCGTCTACCTGCACATGTTCCGCGGGCTGATCTACGGCTCGTACCAGAAACCGCGCGAGCTGGTCTGGGTGTTCGGCACGCTGATCTTCCTGTGCCTGATGGCCGAAGCCTTCCTCGGCTACCTGCTGCCGTGGGGCCAGATGTCGTTCTGGGGCGCGCAGGTGATCGTCAACCTGTTCGCGTCGCTGCCGATCATCGGCCCGGACCTGTCGACCTTCATCCGCGGTGACTTCGTCGTTTCCGACGTCACGCTGAACCGCTTCTTCGCGCTGCACGTGATTGCCGTGCCGCTGGTGCTGCTGGCGCTGGTCGTCGCCCACCTGGTCGCGCTGCACGAAGTCGGCTCGAACAACCCGGACGGCGTCGAGATCAAGAAGAACAAGGACCCGAAGACCGGCATTCCGCTCGACGGCATCCCGTTCCACCCGTACTACACGGTCAAGGACATCTTCGGCGTTGCGGTCTTCCTCGCGGTCTTCACCGCCATCGTGTTCTTCTTCCCGAACATGTTCGGCTACTTCCTCGAGGACAACAACTTCATCCCGGCCGACCCGCTGAAGACACCGCCGCACATTGCACCGGTCTGGTACTTCACGCCGTTCTACGCCATCCTGCGCGCCGTACCGTCCTTCCTCGGCACGCAGGTCTGGGGGGTACTGGCAATGGGTGCGGCCGTGGTGCTGATCGCCTTCCTGCCGTGGCTCGACCGCTCGCAGGTCAAGTCGATCCGCTATCGTCCGCCGGTCTTCAAGTGGATCCTCGCCGTCTTCCTCGTCGCCTTCATCGGTCTGGGCATCCTCGGTGCACTGCCGCCGGACGGCCTGCGTACCGCGCTGTCGCAGGTGTTCTCGGTGATCTATTTCGCCTTCTTCCTCGGCATGCCGTTCTACACCCGCTGGGGCCAGACGCTGCCGGTACCGGAGCGCGTGACCGACACCAACGGCCGCCGCCAGATGATCTTCGGCATCCTGATGCTGGTGACCTTCCTCGGCGCCGCGATTTTCGCGAAACTGGTTTGATTGAGGACGACCACAAATGACCAAGCAATTCCGTCGTTTCCTGGCCGCCGTGGCATTCCTCGTCCCGGTTGCCGGCTTCGCCAGCGAGGGCGGCGTCCATCTGGACAAGGCCCCCGTCAACCTGCGTGACGTCGAAGGCCTGCAGCGCGGTGCGCAAACCTTCGCCAACTACTGCCTGTCGTGTCACGGCGCCATCAACATGCGCTACAACCGGCTGCAGGACATCGGCCTGACCGAAGACCAGATCAAGGCCAACCTGATGTTCGCCACCGACAAGGTCGGCGAGCCGATGAAGGTGGCGATGCAGGCGCACGATGCCAAGGAATGGTTCGGTGCCACCCCGCCGGACCTGTCGCTGATCGCGCGTTCGCGCGGCGCCGACTGGCTCTACACCTATCTGCGCGGCTTCTACCGTGACGACTCGCGTCCGACCGGCTGGAACAACGTCGCCTTCGACAAGGTCGGCATGCCGCACGTGCTGTGGGAACTGCAAGGCATCCAGGAGCCGGTCTACAAGACGGTGAAAGGCCATGACGGCAAGGACGAGAAGGTACTCGAGGGCCTGAAACTGGTGAAGCCGGGCCTCTTGACCCAGGTCGGCGAGAACAATCAGTACGACCAGCACGAGTTCGACAAGCGTGTCGGCGATCTGGTCAGCTACCTCGTCTACATTGGCGAACCGGCACAGGTGAAGCGCCAGCAGATCGGCTACGGCGTCCTGCTGTTCCTGCTGTTCATCCTGATCCCGATCACCTACCTGCTGAAAAAGGAATACTGGCGCGACGTGCACTGAGCACCGATTCCGGCAATGAAAAAGGCGCCTTCCGGCGCCTTTTTCATTGCCATAAAAACCTTTACACATCAATTGCTTAGGTCATTATTTCTGGCTTATCGACAACGAAATCGCTAGAATCGGCGCCATTGCATCCACCCAGGGAAACCCGTCGCCATGATGAAGCTCTACTCCGGTACCTCGTGCCCGTTCAGCCACCGTTGCCGCATTGTCCTGTTCGAAAAGGGCATGGACTTCGAGATTCTCGACGTCGACACGCACAGCATGCCGGAAGACCTGGCGGTGATGAACCCGTACAACGAAGTGCCGGTGCTGGTCGAACGCGACCTGACGCTGTACGAATCGAACATCATCAACGAATACATCGACGAACGCTTCCCGCACCCGCAGCTGATGCCGGCCGACCCGGTCATGCGCGCCCGTGCCCGCCTGATGCTGTTCAACTTCGAGCGCGAACTCTTCGTGCACATGAAAACGTTGGAAGACGGTGCCGCGACCAAAAAGACCCTCGATGCGGCGCGTGTCGCCGTGCGCGACAGCCTGACCCAGATCGCGCCGCTGTTCGCCAAGCAGAAGTTCATGCTCGGCGAGGAGTTCTCGATGCTCGACGTCGCGATCGCACCGCTGCTGTGGCGCCTCGAGCACTACGGCATCGAAATGACCAAGCCGCTGGTACCGATCCTCAAGTACGCCGAACGCCTGTTCAGCCGTCAGGCCTTCATCGATTCGCTGACCCCGAACGAAAAGGCAATGCGCAAGTAAGTTGCACGGCCGGGCACGTCCCGGCCGTTCTGTTCACCCGAGGACGCTGGCCATGCAATCCGTTTCGACCAAGCCCTACTTGATCCGTGCCATTCACGAATGGTGTTCCGACCACGACTTCACGCCCTATCTCGTCGTTGCCGTCCGCGGCAAGATGCAGGTGCCGATGGAGTACGTGAAGAACGGCGAAATCGTGCTCAACATCAGTTACAACGCCACGCGCAACCTGAACCTGGGCAACGACTACGTCAGCTTCTCGGCGCGCTTCAACGGCGTGTCGCGCGACATCACCATCCCCGTCGGCGCCGTCGTGTCGATCTTTGCACGCGAAAACGGTGAGGGCATGGGCTTCGAGTACGAGGGGCCGACCGACGGCGAGCAGGAAGACGCACCGGAAAGTGCGCCGGCGTCGAAGGACGACGGTGGCGACGAACCGCCGCCATCGCGCCCCGGTGGCGGTCGCCCGTCGCTGCGCATCGTCAAGTAGCCACGACTTCCCCGCAAAACAAAGCCCGCAAATGCGGGCTTTGTTTTTTCCGGCGCCGGTTTGGCTCAGGTGCGCTGCATCACTGCGGCAAAGAAGCCGTCGGTACCGTGCTGCATCGGCGACAGCTGCATGCATTCGCCGTCGAGTGCCAACTCGACCTTGTCCTTCGCCAACAGCTCGCGCACGTCGACCAGCTGAAACTCCGGATGCCCGGCCAGGAAGGCGTCGACGATCTTGCGGTTCTCGCTCGGCAGGAAACTGCAGGTCGCATAGACCAGACGGCCGCCCTGCTTCACCAGTCGCGATGCCGAGGCCAGGATGCTGGCCTGCTTGGCGTTGAGCTCGACGACGCTCTGCGCGCTCTGCCGGTACTTCAGGTCCGGATTGCGGCGCAGCGTGCCGAGACCCGAGCACGGCGCATCGACCAGCACCGCATCCATCTTGCCGGCCAGACGCTTGATCTTGGTGTCATTTTCCGACGCGATCAATTGCGGGCGGACGTTCGACAATCCCGAACGCGCGAGGCGCGGCTTCAGGTTGGACAGCCGTTTTTCCGAGATGTCGAACGCGTACAGCGACCCCGACGACTGCATCATCGCGCCGATCGCCAGCGTCTTGCCGCCGGCGCCGGCGCAGAAATCGGCGATCATCTGGCCGCGGCGGGCACCGGTCAACAGCGCCAGCAGCTGGCTGCCTTCGTCCTGCACCTCGAACGCGCCTTCCTTGAACAAGGTCAGGCGCGACAGTCCCGGCTTGCCGGTGACGCGCAGTCCCCAGGGCGAAAACGGTGTCGGGACCGATTCGATCCCCTGGGCGGCCAGCTCGGTTTGCACCGGCTCGCGTTTCATCTTCAGCGTGTTGGCACGCAGGTCGAGCGGCGCCGATTGCAGCATCGCCCGGCCGGTTTCGAGCACCGCGGCCTCGTCGAAGCCGTCGGCGAGCATCGCGTCGACGGTCCACTGCGGCAGTGCGGCGCGAACCGCCAGCGGTGCCTCATCCCAGCGTACCGCCTTGTACGCCTTGGCCTGCTCCATCCGGCGGGCATCGAAAATCGCCGTCAATTCCTTGAGATTGCGTTTCTCGACTGCGGCCCAGTAGGCGACCATCCAGTCGATCACCCCGGCCTTGTCGCCGCAGGCCCATTTCAGCCTCGGCAGGTGGCGCAGCAGACCGAAGACGGTTTCGGCAATCTCGGCCCGGTCGCGTGCGCCGAGTTTCGGATGATCCTTGAAGTAGCGCGACAGGCAGACGTCGGCCGGCGCGGTAAACGGCAGCACCGTGTGCAGCACGTCGAGAATGGCATCAAATTGGGTCTTGTTCATATCAGCGTTGTAGCGGCGAAAGCGGGTTCACACCAGCGTTTATCGGTGCGGGCCGCGGCCCGCCTGGGTCTGTGCAGCGCGGCTAGCGCAGCTGCGGAGTGTTGCGGTTGACGCCGTTGACCGACGACAGCGGCTTGAGCACCTGCTCGCCGTTGATCGTGATCGCGTTGGCGAGAATGTCGATGCTGCCGTTGTCCTTGCCCAGCGTCAGCTGGATGCGGACCGGCATGTTGTTCCATTGCGGCGCCAGCCAGAAGTCGAAACTGCGGTCCTCGAAATCGCCGTGCAGCAGGATGGCGTCGACCTTCTGGTCGCCAAGCCGCAGCGTCGTCTCGCCCCGGATCTCGAATGCGACTTCCGGATAAAGTTTGCGGCCGCTGACCATGGCAAAGGTGAAGTTCTTCATCTTGGCCCCCTGCAGCGCAAACTGGAACGCCGCCGAAAACAGATCCTGGTCGCCCGGGGAGATTTCGGCCGTTTTCAGATTGCCCTTGTCGTTCAGCGTGACCGTGTTCGCGTCCCAGTCGAAATTCGCTTCGTTCAGCAGCTTGCCGTCCTTGTGGTCCGAAAAGCGCTGCGGCACGACGCCGTGCTTGCCTACCCTGCCTTCGCTCTCGATCACCCGGGTCCGGCCGAACAGCGAACCGGCCAGCCTGAGCCGGTAGTCACCCTGGTCGACCTGCCAGGTCATTTTGACCGGGAACACACCGTAGACGTAGGTAATTTCAACGTTCTTCGGAAAGGCCTTGGCCTGCTTGCCCAAGGGCGCACTGGCCTGGGTGACACGTCGGGCATCGACCGGCATCGACGCTGCGGCAGCGGCAACGCTCGTGGCCGTACTGGCCGGCGCGCGTTCGGCTGCGGCGCTCGCGACCATGGCAAGGGCCACTTCACTGGCAATGCCACTGGCGACACCGCGGGTATCGGCGACAACAGCCTGCGCCTTCGGCGCCGACGCCAGCCGTTTCACCGGATGCGGTTTGACCGCAGGCCTGGCCTGCGGGACGGGTGCGGCAGGCTTGGGCGGTGGCGGCTGTAGTTCCGCCAGCGGCCGCAGATAGACAACCTGTTTCTCGGCCGGTTTGACCCCGGCGAGGCCGGCCGGCTTGGGTGCTTCGTCGATTTCCTGTGCCGCGAGCTTTTGCGTCGGTTTGCGCAGCGGCGTGTCGTCGCCGCGCGGCCGGTCCCACCAGGCCAGCGCCAGCTCGCCGAACAGTCCCGACAGATGCAGCAGCAGCGACAGGACCAGCGCGAACGCAAGCAGGCGGCGGCCGAGCGTCATCGATGCCTCAGTTCCGGCGCAGCACGCGCTGACCGGCGATCGTCAACCGGCCTGCCACGAAATCGGCCACGACCTGCGGATACAGCCGGTGTTCTTCGGTCAGGATGCGCGCGGCCAGTGCCGCCGGGGTATCGTCGTCGTGCACCGGGACGACCGCCTGTGCGGCGATCGGGCCGTGGTCGAGCTCGGCCGTGACGAAATGCACGGTGCAGCCGGCAAACTTCACGCCCTCGGCAATCGCGCGCTCGTGCGTGTGCAGGCCGGTAAACGCCGGCAGCAGCGACGGGTGGATGTTCAGCAGCCGGTTTTCATAGTGGCCGACAAAGCCGGCGGTAAGGATGCGCATGAAACCGGCCAGCACGACCAGATCCGGCGCATAACCGTCGATCAACGCGGCCAGCGCCGTGTCGAACGCCTCGCGGCCGTCGAAGTCCTTGTGGTTCAGCGACGCCGTGGCGATGCCGCGTTCGCGCGCCCACGCCAAGCCCTCGGCATCGGCCTTGTTCGAGATCACTGCGGCGATGCGCGCGCCCGCCACCTGTGCGTCGACGATGGCCTGCATGTTCGAACCGCGGCCGGAAATCAGGATGACAATATTCTTCATGTCTCTAACGAATGCGCCCACTTCCAATCAGTACGTCCACTTCCAATGACAAAGGGCGAGGTGTCGCCACCTCGCCCCGTTGACCGGTCAAACCGATCAGGCGACCTGGGTCTGGTGCTCGTCGCCGTTGCGCGCACGCACCGCACCCAGTGTGTAGACGATTTCGCCCTCGGCTTCGAGCTGCTTCTTCGCCGCTTCGGCATCCTGCGCCGACACGATCACGACCATGCCGACACCGCAGTTGAACGTCTTGTACATTTCCTGCGCTTCGACGTTGCCTTCCTTCTGCAGCCACTGGAACAGCTTCGGCAGCGTCCAGCTCCTGGCGTCGATCTGGGCAACCACGTTGGCCGGCAGCACGCGCGGCACGTTCTCGGTGATGCCGCCGCCGGTGATGTGCGCCATGCCCTTGACCGTCACCGACTCGAGGAGTTTCAGGATCGGCTTCACATAAATGCGCGTCGGCGCGATCACCACGTCGGCGAGGCTCTTGCCGGCGTCGAACTCGGCCGCGTAATCGGCTTCGGTCAGGTGCAGGATCTTGCGCACCAGCGAATAGCCGTTCGAATGCGCGCCGTTCGAGGCAAGGCCCAGCACGACGTCGCCGGCGACGATGCTGTCACCGGTGATGATTTTCGATTTTTCGACCACGCCGACCGCAAAACCGGCCAGATCGTATTCGCCGACCGGGTACATGCCCGGCATTTCGGCGGTTTCGCCGCCGATCAGCGCGCAGCCCGACAGCTCGCAGCCGTGGGCAATGCCGCGGATCACTTCGGTCGCGGTGTCGACGTCGAGCTTGCCGCAGGCGAAGTAGTCGAGGAAGAACAGCGGCTCGGCACCCTGGACCAGAATGTCGTTGACGCTCATCGCGACCAGATCCTGGCCGACCGTGTCGTGGCGGTTCAGTTCGAACGCCAGCTTGAGCTTGGTCCCGACACCGTCGGTTCCCGACACCAGCACCGGCTCCTTGAATTTCTTGGAGATTTCGATCAGGCCACCGAAGCCGCCGATACCGGACAGCACTTCGGGACGCATCGTGCGCTTGGCGAACGGCTTGATGTTTTCGACCAGCTGATCGCCAGCGTCGATATCGACACCCGCGTCGCGGTAGCTCAGGCTTTGGGAACTCATGACGGCCTCGTGAAGGAATTCGGGTTCTGCAGCGCGCCAACTCAGGTAAAATGGCGGCAAGCTGCTGAAAACGCGGTAGTTTACCGTATCCTGCAATGAAACGCCTGCTGTCCGCCCGCCGGCACGGCCCGAACCAGCCTCTGCCGTTCGAGTCCGTTGCCCCCACCCCGACTGTCCCGCGCGCTGCCGATCCGGCCGTGCGCTTCCGTGCGTCCGGTGCCGCTTGCCGATGAAGCAGCTCGTCCTCGACCTGATGCTCCCGCAACCGGCGGGCTTTGCCGGCTTCATCGCCGGCGACAACGCCGAGCTGCTGTTCATGCTCGGCGAATGGTTGTCCGGCGGTGACGACGTCCGCTTCCTCTACCTGTGGGGGGGCGCCGGCGTCGGCAAGACCCACCTGCTGAATGCGGCGGCCGAACGGCTGGCCGGCGCGATCCGCGTCGACGCCCGACACGGGGCGCTGCCCGACGAAGTCGCCGCGGATGCCGCGCTGATCGTCGACAACGTCGACGCGCTCGACAACGAACAGCAGATCCGCCTGTTCGACCACTACAACACGCTGCGCGAAGGCAGCGGCCGCTTGCTGGCAGCCGGCCCGCTGCCGCCGATGCTGCTTTCCCTGCGCGACGACCTGACCACGCGACTCGGCTGGGGCCTCGTCTACCAGCTCAAGGGCCTGTCCGACCGGGACAAGGCCGCGGTACTGCAACAGCTCGCGCACCAGCTCGGTTTCGACCTCAGCGACGAAGCCTGCGACTACCTGCTGCACCACGCCAGCCGTGACCTCGCCGACCTGCAGGTGCTGATCGCCCGCGCCAACCGCTACGCACTGTCGCTGCGCCGCCCGGTCACGCTGCCGCTGCTGCGCGAAGTGCTCGGCAGCAGCGACGCCGGCAAGGACTGATCCGCAACGCCTAGGGCAGCAAACGAACCGCCAGCGTGGCCAGCCCGGAGATGCGCCAGCAGTCGGTGCTGGCGTTGTAGGTCACGCCGGTACTGCGGATATTGCCGGTCGTCCGGACGCCATCGTCGTACTGCTGATCGAGCGAACACACATAGCGCACGTCGACACTCGCCGTCGTCGCATCCGGCCCCGCGATCAGGTAGGACACGTTCCCCGCCAGACTGTTGGCCGCCGCAGCGCTGGTCAGCACGTTCCATTGCACGCCGAACGGCGTATTGCGCTCCGATGCGGTGAGGATGGTCGAATTGGTCACCAGTTGCTGCCAGAACGCTTGCGGCTCGGTCGCCCCGTCGACGAGGCCGTTTCGCGCACCATTGCACGCGGCCTGGTTCGCCGGCGTGGCCGTCGGACACCCGTCCCCCGGCACGGCGTTGTAGCGCTCGAAATAGACGTTCACCGCCGCCTGGATCTTGTTGGTGCTGGCCTGCGCACTCTTGACCCGCGCACCGTCGATCAGGTCCCGCCCCTTGAACGCCAGCCCCAGAATCAGGCCGACGATGACCAGGACGATCGCCAGCTCGACCAGGGTAAAACCGCCTTGCTTGTTCGTGCACTTCATTTCATCTCTCCTTGGTGGTTCTGTTTTTGACGGGAATGCTTCGGCACCGGGAAGCCATGACGCGACCGGTTCACGGTCCGGCCGGCGTTGCGACAACGGATACGCCGTCGATCACGGCAGCCGCCCCGCCGCCAGCATCCGGCTGAGCAGGGTCGACGGCGCCAGCCAGTCGGTCAGGTCGTCGTAACTGGCAACGCCACCCGCCGCATCCACCCGGTCATGACTGACGAATTCGGCATCGTTGTTGACGTTCTCGGCTTCGTCGGCACCGCCGCCGGCCTGCAACGGCCCGGGGCCGGAACGACCGTGCGACACCACCACCGCAGCGACATGCAGTGCCAGTGTCTGCGCCGCGCCGGCGGCAGGACGAACGTTGATGTCGCCCTCCGAACAGATCGCGAACGACACGCTAGCCGGCGGCGGCGCACCGTTGCAGCCGCCGACCGTGGCCGGATCGGTATCGGCGTAATAGCCCGTCACGCGGTAGCTGAACGGCCGGCCGAATGCATCGCTCTGCCCCAGCCCGAGCGCAACCCAGGGCAGCAGCCCCTGCTGACGGTTGCAGTTGCCACCGGCCGCGCGGTCCTCGACGCCGGCAGCCGCGCCGGCGGCAGCCGGATTCGCCGGGCATGGCAGATGGCCGCTGCGGACGGCAAAGCCGAGGAGCGCTTCGCGGACCTCGGCCATTTCGTTCCGGGTATCGCGGACGCGCTGGGCCTCGTCGAGCACGCGGCCGGCCTGCAGCATGCCGGCCAGCAGCATCCCGACCACCGCCAGCACGACCGCCAGTTCAAGGAGCGTGAAGCCAAGCGGTCGTGCCATTGCGGTCCACCAATAGATAAAGACTGTCATTGCCGGACGGCAGCGCGTATTCGTCCGGAGACGGCGGCGGGTCGTCCCAGCCTTGCCGGTTCAGTGCCGGCATCGCACCGTCCGGCGGATCCAGATAGTTTGCGAGGCCGGCCTTTTGCGTCGCGCTGCCACGCTGTTGCGGCGGCTGCAGATCGCTGCGGACCGGGCCGCTGCCGAACATCACCGCCAGCAGCGCGGCCCCCTGCGGCAGGACCGCACCGCGCACGATCGGCGACGCGGCACAGCCTGCAGGCACGTCATGGATCGCCCGTGTACCCACCGCGTAAAAAAACTGCTGCTCCCAGCGGTTGCGGTACAGCCAGTGATAGGTAGCCAGCCGCGCCCGCCAGCCCGCTGCACTGACACCGGGCGGGCGAAAGGCGGCGTGGTCGAGGTCGTCGGTCAGCGCAACCGATTTCGGCAAGCGGCCCCGACAGCGCGATGCATCGGGGCCGCAGCCACCGGCTACCGCCTTCGGTCCGCTTTCCGTGCATTCGCCGCTGGCCGGATCGGCCGGATTCGGCCAGCGGCCCCCGCCCTTGCGTTCGGCCCACAGCGCCAGCAGCTGCTGGTACTCCGCGGCGGCCCGGCGCGCGACCGGCACGAACAGTTCGCTGCGCCGGATCGTCACGATGCGGTCATTGAGCTGCACATCGCCATCGGCGCCCGACAAGGGGCCATCCAGGAAGCGGGCGAGCGCCAGGTCGCGATTGGAAAACCGGCCCTGCGCCGTCGTGGCCGCTTCAAGATAGTTGACCGGGTTGCGTTGCTGCACGGCGGTGTCGCGCAACTGTCCGGCCACGATGGCGCCCGGTGCGATCACCACGGCAACGACCGGGTCACCGGCCGACGACATCGTTGTGCGGCCGCCGTCGGACCACAGCGCAAACCATGGCTTGCCCCCCTCGGGAACGAAATCGTCGTTCAGCGGCGAATCGTCGTTGTCGTCGAGCCCCCGTACCAGCGCATACCACAGCGGCTCGCCGCTACTGTCGTACAGCATCGGCTGCCGCATCGACAGCGAGGGCAGACGCCCGAGTCGCGGCGTATCCGACGTGCCGTTGCATGAGGCAACCCCGGCCAGTCCGGCGCGCCCCGCATCGGCGCCGCCCGGCGCGTTCAGGTCCGGACACGGCAACGATCCCGGCCGATTGTCGTTGTTGGCGCCGCCGACCCCGGTCGGCTGCCGGCCGTGTGCATTCGCCAGCAACTGGCGCTTGGCGTCGGCAAGTGCGCGCATGGTTGCACGTTCACCGGCGCCGGCAGAAACGCGGAACGCCCGCGTGCCGAGCGCCAGTACCAGCACCGTCAGTGCGAGCAGGAACAGTCCGATCGCCATGCCCTGCTGGGTGGACGGCAGATCAGCGCGCATCGGTGTCATAGACCTCGCGTACCTTGCCGTCGACACGGCGCTGTCCGGGCCGGAGTCCCGCCGGCGGCGAACTGCGCCACTCGCCATCGACCCAGCGCGACACGCCGTGCGGGCCGCGCACCTCGCCGTCAAAGCGCTCGTTCGCGCCGCCGGCCACCGACGCCTGCGACCTGCCGCCGCGCTCTGCAGGCGAGGTAAACAGCGTGCCCCAGCCGTCGTCGGCCTGTGCACATAGCGCGAGCAACAGCAGTGCAAGGCCCGGCGCCTTCATTCCGTGCCCCCCGTGGCCGCGCGATCGATGCTCAACCATTCGTAGTCGCAATCGACCGCAAGCCCTGCCCGGTCCTCGGCGGCGGATCGCGCAATCCTGCACGAGCCTTCGGCCGGCCAGCCCGGCAACCGGCGCAGACCGGCATTGAAATCCGACCAGTCGGTCTCGTCCCTCGCGATGAAGTGCACGTTCATCCTGCTGGCAAACAGCTGCAGGCCATCCTGTTCGCCGCCCCCGGAGACCGGCCGCCGGGCGGCAAGCTGGAATCCCAGACCCGGCCAGCGACGAGCGCCGGCATTCAGGTACTCGACCCATTCGAGCCGGTGCTCGGCGCCGATGGCACCGCGAACGCGCAACCGCGTGTACTCGCGCTGAAGCTCGCCCAGCTGATCGAGCTGCGTACGCGCATCGTCGACCCGTGCCTGCATTGCCTGAAGTTGATCATGCCCGGTTTCGAACCCTGCTTCTGCGCTCGTCCGGTACTGCCACGCGGCATAGCACAGCCCGGCACCGACACCGGTTGCGAAAACCAGCCACGACACAGCACCACGCAGCAAAGGCCAGTCCTGGCGCAAGGGCAGGCTCACGCGCCACCTCCCGGCGTCCGGGTCAGTGTCAGCGCAAAACCGTGTTCGACCTCGCCATCGGCCGGTGCGTCGGTACGGCTCCGGATCGCGACCTGCGAGCGGACATCCAGCGGCAGGCTGACGACGTCGACGCGCATTCCGGATTCGGCACGCAACCGGGCGACCAGTGCATCGACCTGCTGCAACGCCTGCCGGGCATCCGCTGGCGGCTGTACGTGTCCCGACAGCGACACATGCTGCGTCCATGTGGTGCCCTGTGGCGTGTCGGCTCCCGGCTCGGCGGGCTGCGCCACGTCCCACGCCAGTGCGTCGATGCGGATGCCGGGAACTGCCGCAACGATCCGGCTGAGGTCCCGTGCACCGGCTTCGGCGCTCGGCCACGACGCCATGCCGCTACGGTAAAGCCGGCTCACCGCGCGCAGTGCAACCGGATCGCCGACGTCGCGCCGGACAAGCTCGTCGCTGACCTGCTGTGATTCGTGCCGCAGCATGCGCAGTCGCGCCAGCTGTGCATCGGTCCGTGCGGCCAGTGTCCGAGCATCCAGCCAGATCGCTGCCGACCCGAGCACGGCGACACCGAGCACCGCAGCCCCCGTCCAGCGCAGTCGCCGACGGAGGAGTCTGACCCGGTCGAAACGGCAGGCGTCCGCACCGGCATAGCCTGCCGACAGCGGCAGCTGCGGCAGCGCCCCTGCCATCAAGGCGGGCAGATCGCCGGAGCCGGACAGCTTCAGTGCTGCACTCAGTGCTTCGAGCGGCAGCGCGCCCACCTGCGCAGCCTCGCCAGTGTCGTCCAGATGCTGTTGCAGCAGGGGCGCCAGTTGCTGAACGCGAAGCGCGGCATCCAGCAGGCAGACCGTCACCCCGCCATCCCGCTGCAGCTGCCGCTCGCCGGCCAGATACCGCAGGGTCAGCGCCACTTCGTCGGCGAGGACGGGCGCCAGCGTGGCAGGATCGGCAGACCTGAAGCACCGGTGCCCTTGGCCGACCCGGGCGAACCGAAGGCCGTCGGGCATGAGCCAGGCCAGCTGGATGCCTGCATCGGGCAGGGGCGACAGCAACAGCGTCGGCCCGTCGAGCAGCGACAGCCGCGCCAGCACGCCCCCCAGCAACGCCGACGCCGTATGGATGCCGGCGATGGCACAACCGGCAGCCAGCAGGGCGTGCACGACCGCATCGAGCGGGTCACGCTGGGTCAGCGCCGACAGCAGCAATGCGTCAGGGCCGAGTTGCCGGGCCTGACGGTAAGGCGTGCCGCGAAAGGCCAGTTCGAGCCGCCGCCGGATCAACGTCCGGCGATCCCGTCCGCGCACCGGCGGCAGGGTGTCGAACCTGAACTCCTCGTCGCCGCCGAGCACCAGTATCCGGAATCGGCGCAGCGGATGGTGAAGACAGTACGCCCCCAGATCCGCCAGTCCCCGAGGGTCGGGCGCGAACTGCGCATCGGCACGCCAGCTCGGCGCCCCCAGCACCCCGACGGCTACCCGCTGCGGTGTCAGCAGGATCAGTCCGTCTCGCGCCGGTCTGCGCCACCAGCCCATCAGCGCAACCTGCCCACGGTGTCGAAGATCGGCCCGAGCACCGCCGACATCACCCACAGCAACAGCAGGCCGAGAACCACGGTCATGGCCGGTTCGACCAGGCCCTGGATGCGGGAAACCGACTCGCGCACGTCGCGATGGAAGAAGTAGGCGACGTTGCGCATGCCGGTATCGATACCGCCGGTCTGCTCGCCGATCCTGACCATGCGCAGCACCAGTGGCGGGAACAGCTGTTCCCGCTCGAAACTGGCGGCAATGCCGACGCCCTCGCGGATCAGGCCACGCACCCGGACCAGCGCAGCGGCAATGCCGCGGTTACCGACCCCGCCCTCACAGATCGCCAGCGCGTCGAGGATCGGCACGCCGGCGGCATAAAGCAGGCCGAACTGGTCGGCAAAACGCGCCAGCGACAGCTTCTTCAGCGTCGGGCCGACAAAGGGGGCGTTCAGTTTCAGGATATCGAGCCGTTCGGCCAGCACCGCGTTGCGCCGCGCCCACGCCGGCAGCAACAGGGCCGGCAGGATCGGCACGGCCATCAACAGCCAGCCGTAATCGAGCACCATGCGGGACAGTCCGATCAGCAAGCGCGTGTTGAGCGACAGCGTCTGGTTCATCGAACGCATGAATTCGACCATCTGCGGCACCAGATAGCTCATCAGGAATGCGATGACCGCCAGCACCACCACCATGACGAAAACCGGGTAAGCCAGCACCTTTCTCGCCTGGGCCGCCAGTTCGTCCTGCCACTTGAGCGACTCCGCCAGCCGGGCCAACACCACCGGCAACGTGCCACTCGCCTCGCCGGCCAGGACCAGATTGACGAACAGCGGATTGAAGACCCGCGGGTGCATCGCCAGCGCCTGCGAGAACAGCTTGCCGCCCTCGATGTCCTCGATCAGTTGTGCGATCACCAGCCGGAAACGCGGATGCTCGCTGCTGTCACGCAGGTCGGTCAGTCCGTCCAGCAGCGGCACGCCCGCCCGGCTCAGTTGTTCGAGGTGAAAGCAGAACGTCACCAGCTCGCGCCGGCCGATTCGCCGAGCCGTCAGCGCGTGCGGCCCGAGCGCCGGCCTGGCGCGGATCAGCGACAGCGACAGCCGCTTCAGTCGCAGCTCCAGATCGGCGATGTTGGCGGCATCCATCGTACCGAGGTGGATGCGGCCATCGTTGTCGACCGCGCGGTAACGGAACTGCATTGCGCTAGGCCGCCCGCGAGGTCATGTCGACGACGCGTGAAATTTCTTCCAGCGTCGTCAACCCGTCGCGCACGCGCCGGCACGCATCGTCGACCAGCGGCACGAACCCGGCCGCCTGTGCCGCAGCACGGATCTCGCGCAGCGTGGCCCGTCGGGCGATCAGCTCGTCGAGCTCGTCGCCGATCTTGAGGATTTCCGTCACCGACATTCGGCCGCGATAACCCTGATGCTCGCAATCGGTGCAGCCGGCAGCACGGTACAGCGTCACCGGGCCGTCACCGGTGATGCCGAGCAGCTGGCGCTCGAAAGCATCCGCCACGTACGGTTCGCGGCAGCGTGTGCAGAGCCTGCGTACCAGCCGCTGCGCGACGATGCCGATCAGGTTGCCGGCGATGATGTCCGGCAACACGCCGATATCGAGCAGCCGTGGCACGGCGCCGATCGCCGAATTCGTGTGCAGTGTCGAATAGACCTGGTGGCCGGTCATCGCCGCGCGGAAAGCCATCTCGGCGGTATCGTGGTCGCGGATTTCCCCGACGAGGATGACGTCCGGGTCCTGGCGCATCATCGAACGGATGCCGCCGGCGAAATCCATTTTCACCGTCTCGTTGACCGACGTTTGTCGCAGCAGCGGCAACGGATACTCGACCGGGTCCTCGAGCGTCATGATGTTGATCGCTTCGCTGCTGATGTGGCTCAACACCGAATACAGCGTCGTCGTCTTGCCGCTGCCGGTCGGCCCGGTCACGAGGATCAGGCCTTCCGGACGGGCAATCATCAGCTGCAGCAGTTGCAGGTTGGCATCGGTCAGTCCGAGTGCATCCAGCGCAACCAGGCCCTTGTGACGGTCGAGGATCCGCAGCACGACGTTCTCGCCCCAGGTCGTCGGCTGGCTGGCGACGCGGAAATCCAGCGGACGCCCGCCCAGCGTCAGCGAAATGCGGCCGTCCTGTGGCGCACGCGTTTCGGCCAGATTCATCTTCGACATCACCTTGAGCCGGACGACCATGGCCGGCCAGTAAGTCCGGTGCAGCGCACGGATCTGCCTCAGCACGCCGTCGATCCGGTAACGGATGCGCACGAAACTCTGCTCGGGCTCGAAGTGGATGTCCGACGCACCGCGCGACACCGCGTCGGCGAGCAGCGCGTCGATCAGCCGTACCACCGGCTGGTTGTACTCGGCGTCCTGCTGTTGCAGGCTGGCTTCGTCGATTTCACCGGTTTCGATTTCGTGCAGGATGCCGTCGATTGACAGCTCGAAACCGTAATACTGGTCGATCGCGTGGCTCAGCTGCGATTCGGCCGCCAGCAGCGGCACGATGACGTAGCGGTCCTGCAGCAACTGGCGCAGCTGATCGAGCGCCACCAGATTGTTCGGCTGCACCATCGCCACCGTCAGCGTGGCCGTGCCGGTGTCGAGCGCGATCGGCAGCAGCATCAGCCGCCTGGCTTGGTCCTTGCCGACCAGCCGGACCGCCCGCGGGTCGGCAATCGTGTGCGCCAGATCGACGCTGTCCTGTCCGAGCGTTTCCGACAGGGCATCGCGCAGGATCGCTTCGGACAGGAAACCGAGCCGTACCAGCGTCTGGCCAAGCGGCCTGCCGCCGCGTCGCTGTTCGATCAGGCCGATGCGCAACTGGTCGTCGCTGATCAGCCCCCTGGCGACCAGTTGCTCCCCCAGCGGCATGCGCCTGGATGCCGATCCCGCCAGCGGTGCATTCATTGCACTTCGTCCAGCGTGGCCAGTCGCAGCCTTGCCGCGGTGGCGTCAAAACGTACCGGATGCTCTCCCGCAAGCGACAAAGCGCGACGGTAATGGTCGGCCGCCAGCCGGGGTTGCTGCAGCCGGTCCAGGCTCACCGCCAGGTTGTAGGCATAGTCGGCCGACGCTGGCACCAGCGCATACGCCTGGAAGTACGCCGCCTGCGCCTCGGTCCAGCGCCCTTCCGCGGCCAGCCGGTTGCCGAGCACGAACGCCGCCTCGGCGTCACCGCTGTCGGCCTGCTGCTTGAGGCGGGCACGCTGGCGCTCGCCCCCGTCGCGCTGCAAGGCAGCCAGCCCGGCCTGGACCGTGCTGTCGTCCGGATACAGTTGCGCCAGCCGCTGATAGCTCTCGATTGCCGCCGCCGTCTTGCCCCGCTGAGCCAGCGTTGCCGCCAGACCGAGCAGCGCATCGCGCGAACGTTCATCCTGCTGCAGCGCGCGCCGGTACTGCGCTTCGGCCTCCTGCCACCGGCCAGCCTGATAGGCATCGAAACCCGCCTCGACCGCCGCGGGTACCCGCTCGACCGATTCGCTGCGGCGCACTTCGACCAGCGGCGGTTCGTTACCGGGGCCCGACGCTTCATACCGTTCGGGCAGGCCCGGCATCGACGACGGGGGGGCGACGCTGCGTGTGTCAGTCACGACGGCCGCGACGGCTGGAGCAGTCGGGACCGGTGGCGGCGCTGCATTAACCTGAGCGCCGCCAACCGTCGACCGGAGCGCGACCACCGTCGCATCCGGCGTCGCAGAGGGCTGGGAGCGCGCCAGCCACCATGCCCCAGCGACGGCACTTGCGGCGCCCAGCGCCCCGAGCCAAATCAGCATGCCTTGCCGACGCGGTGCGGGCTTGGCGGCAAAGACCGCTCTGGCCAGCGCCGGAGACGCCGGCAGCGGCGCGCCTGTCGTGGCATCCGACGGCAGTGGCGCAGCGTCCCGACCGGGCTCACGATCCGAATCGGACCGGTCCCCGGCATGTGCCGGACCGGCTGGAAGCGCGTCGGCCAAGGCCGGCTCGTCGTCCTGCAAGGCAAGCGTCATCGCCGGTCCCCGCGCCTCCCAGCTGGACAGCCCCGCATCGGCGGGCTGGCGCTTTTGCAGTTCGGCGCGCTTGAGCGCCTGCAGCAACAGGCTCACTGCACCACCCTGCCCGGCAGCGACGTCAGCCCGCCCTGAAAGGCCGACAGGTTCTGGTCCTGTGGCTGGTCGAAGAAGTCGCCGCCGGGCAGGTAGGACTTGAGGCCGGACAGGTCGCCGTCGACGCTGGCGTTCTTCACCGCCACCGGCCGCAGGAACACGACAAGCTCGATCTTGCGGACCTTGTCGTCCCGGTAACTGAACAGGTCGCCGGCGACCGGAATGCGCGACACGCCCGGTATGCCGGAGCGGTCGGTGTCGAGTGCGTCCTGGATCAGTCCGCCGAGCACGGCGATCTGGCCGCTGGGCACCTTCAGCGTCGAATCGAACTCGCGTACCTGCAGGACCGGCACCAGACTCTGCAGACTGACCTTGGCTTGTGCCGCCAGCAGCGCCACCGCCGGATCGGCGACGTAACCGCTGATATTGGTGATCGTCGGCCGCACGTTGAGCGAAATCGTGTTGTCCTCGGCCACCTGCGGCGTCACCTGCATCACGAGACCGACCGGCACGGTATTCAGCGTGCTGGTCAGATTGGTCACCGTCTGGCTGTCGTTCTGGTTGGTCTGCTGGGTGATGGTGAAGTAGACCTGCTCCTCGACCACCTTCATCAGCGCGGTCTGGTTGTTCAGCGCGATGATCTTCGGACTCGACAGCACGCGCGTCCGGCCGAACTGTTCGAGCATCTTCACGGTCATGTCGAAACCGTGGTTCGGATTGCTGTACGACACGGCGGTAAACGGTGCCTGTGCCAGCGCCGTGCCGATGTTCTGCACGGCGAAGTTGACGCCATTGGTCGCGACCCGGCTCCAGTCGACACCGGCCTGATACTGGTTCGACAAGGCCACTTCGACGATGGTCGCCTCGATCAGCACCTGCCGCGACGCGCTGGCCTGCACCGCGGCGAGCATCTCGGCGACACGCAACTGGTCCTTGTGCGAAGCCCGCACGGTGACCATGCCGGTTTCCGGGTGGACCATGACTTGGTTGGCTGCTGTCAGCGGGCTGCCCACCGGTGCAACCGGTTGGGTGATTTTCGCCAGCAAGGCGGTCGTCTCGGCCTGCGCCTTGCCTGCCTGCGCAAGGTTTTTCTCGATCAGGGCCAGCTGTTGCGCCAGCTGCGGCGTCGCCGCGGCACTCGTTGCAACCTGGGTGACCGTCTGCTGTGCCACGCCGGGCACCGCCGCCGCGCCGCCGTCGGCGATTCCCAGCAGGATTCTCAGATTGCCCTCCAGGCGGCGCCAGAACTGGTGGTCGGAAGCCATTTCGAGTTGCGTACTCGAGGTATTGCCACCGTCGCTGCCGCCCGACGACGTCAGCGTCGCACCGGTATTGCTGGTCGTGCTGTTGCCACCGACGCTCGTGACCGAATTGAGGATGTTGACCGCCGACTTCACGTTGCGCGACACGTTCATGTAGTCGATTGCATACGTTTTCAGATAGGGCGTGTCGGGCATGACGGCCAGAACGCCGTCAGCCAGCGTCCAGCGGATGTCGGCCTGGCGCGACACGCGATCCATGATCTGCGGCAGCGTCTGGTTGATTGCGTTCAGCGTGATCACACCGGCAACATCGGGATGCACGTCGACGTTGATCTTCGCGTCGCGCCCGAGTGCAAACAGCAGTTCGGCCAGCGGCAGCTTGTGCACGACCACGCTGTAGGTCTCGGTCTTTGGTACCGGCCTCGGCCTGGGTAAAGGCGGCAGCCCGCCGATCGTCGGCGGAATCGCGGCCACCGGCGTGCTCGCCGCGGCCGACAGATGGCGCGTCGGCGACATCGTCAGCCCGTTGCTGCCGGCACAGCCGAACAGGGCGACGACAAACGCAAACGGCCACAGCGTCCGCGCCTCAGCCATGCGCCCGCCAGAACGCGCTCAGTGCGCCGGCTAAACGGCGCGGCAGCCGCGCCGCGTGCCGGTAAGCGCAATCGGCCACGGCGGCGCGTGCATGCCGCGCAGTCACCGCATAGGCACCGTCGGCATAGGCCGCCAGCAGCGCCTTGTCGGCGAGGATGTTGGCACGTCGCGTCAGTCCGCTGGCGGCCGCGGCGATCTGCCGCAGTGCGGCAGGCGAGAACAGCTGCGCGCCCCGGTATCCGGCCGCGCGCAGACGGAATTCGACGTAGCTGGACAACTCGTCGCGATGCAGCGGCTGCAATGCGAATGAATGGGTGATCCGCTCCGAAAGCTGTCGCAGCGCGTAACTTGCCAGTCGCCCATCAAGCTCGGGCTGACCGAACAGGACGATCTGCAGCAGCTTCTCGTGGCCGTGGTCGAGGTTGGACAGCAGCCGGATCGTCTCCAGGCTCACAACCGGCATCGCATGCGCCTCGTCGATCACGATGACGACCCGCCGGCCGCGGCCAAAACGCTCGATCAAAGACAGCTGCAATGACCGGATGCGGGCGCCGCCATGGCCTTGCTGGACGGGCAGTGCCAGCTCGGTCGCAATCGCGTCGAGAATCTCGTTGCGTTCGAGCAGCGGGTGGGGAATGAAGACCAGATCGGCACCGCCGGCCAGCCGCTCCAGCAGCATCCGGCACAGCATGGTCTTGCCGCTGCCGACTTCGCCGACTACCTTGATCAGACCCTCGCCATGCAGCACGGCGTATTCCAGCGCCACCAGCACTTCGCCACGCCGGCCGCCGCCGAAGAAAAACGCCGGATGCGGCGTGATCCGGAAGGGCGGTGCAGTGAGGCCGAAATGCTGCAGGTACATGACGATTGGTAATATTCACGAAATTATTGTCAGCCGTATGCTAGACAAGTGAAGAGATTTTGCGAAATTTCTTACACTGTACGTGTTGTTTCCGATGCCTTTGCCATGGCCCCGAGTGGGCCGTCCGTCGTACAATGGATGGACTTTGTACTCATCAGTCTAGTCAGCCACCTTGTCCCATTCCGCCCCCATGGTCGTCTTTGACGACGTCTCGTTTGCCTACGGCGAGCAGCCTGTGCTGCGCGACCTGTCGTTGCGCATCGACCGCGGCCAGGTCGTCGCCATCATGGGCGGCTCGGGCTCCGGCAAGACCACGCTGCTCAAGCTGATCGGCGGCCAGCTTCGCGCCGGCTCGGGCCGCGTGCTGGTCGATGGCGATGACGTGACGGTCATGAACGAAGCGCAGCTGTACGGCATGCGCCGCAAGCTCGGCATGCTGTTCCAGTTCGGCGCGCTGTTCACCGACCTCTCGGTGTACGACAACGTCGCGTTTCCGCTGCGCGAACGCGGCAGGCTGCCCGAATCGGTGGTACGGGATCTGGTCCTGATGAAGCTGCAGGCGGTCGGCCTGCGCGGCGCCGCGCAACTGATGCCGGCCGAACTGTCCGGCGGCATGGCGCGGCGGGTGGCGCTGGCACGCGCCATCGCGCTCGATCCGGCCATCATGCTGTATGACGAACCGTTTACGGGGCTGGACCCGATTTCGCTCGGCGTCACCGGCCAGCTGATCCGCGAACTCAACGATGCGCTCGGCGGTGCATCGATCGTCGTCACCCACGACGTTGCCGAGTCGCTGGCGATCGTCGATTACGTCTATTTCCTTGCCGACGGTGCAATGGTCGCGCAGGGCACGCCGGACGAAGTGCGGAACTCGACGCATCCCTTTGTCAGACAGTTCATCAACGGCGAGCCGGATGGCCCGGTTCCGTTCCATCGCGAAGCCGAGCCGTACGCGGCGGCGCTGAATCTGGAGCGGCCATGACAAATCCGGTCTCCCGCGCCCTGCAACGCCTCGGCGCGCCGGTCACCAACACGCTGATCAAGCTCGGCTTTGCCTGCCGCTTCCTCTGGTCGGTGCTGAAGGCATCGCCTTTCGCGCTGCACAGGTTCTCGCTGACGATGCGCGAGATCTGGTTTGCCGGCGTACTGTCGGTCCTGATCATCGTCGTGTCGGGACTGTTCGTCGGCATGGTGCTGGCGCTGCAGGGCTACGAAACGCTGGTGCGCTTCGGCGCATCGAGTTCGCTCGGCGTGCTGGTCGCCCTGTCGCTGGTGCGCGAGCTCGGTCCGGTCATCGGCGCGCTGCTGTTTGCCAGCCGTGCCGGCAGCGCGATCACCGCCGAAATCGGCCTGATGAAGGCGACCGAGCAACTGTCGGCAATGGAAATGATGGCGGTCAACCCGATCGCACGCGTGGTCGCGCCGAAGTTCTGGGGCGGCGTGATTTCGATGCCCTTGCTGGCCGCGCTGTTCAGCGCGATGGGGATTTTCGGCGGCTATCTGGTCGGCGTGCAGCTGCTCGGACTCGATGCCGGCAGCTTCTGGAGCCAGATGCAGAGCGCCGTCGACTTCCGCCTCGACGTGATCAACGGCGTGATCAAGAGCGTGTGCTTCGGCATCGCGGTCAGCCTGATCGCCGTGTTCGAAGGCTACGATGCGCCGCCGACCGCCGAAGGCGTCTCCGGCGCGACGACGCGTACCGTGGTCACCAGTGCGCTGGTGATCCTCGGCCTCGACGTGCTGCTGACGGCGTTCATGTTCCGCGGCATTTGACAGTACCGGACGGGTAAGCAGAATTGACAAATAGATACTTGAGATTTCAGCAATGAAACGGACAATGATCGACTTCTGGGTCGGCCTCTTCATCGCCCTCGGCATCGTCGCACTGTTGTTTCTGGCCCTGAAGGTCAGCAGCCAGAGCAGCCTGCCGGCATCGAGTTCGTATACGGTGACCGCCAATTTCGAGAACATCGGCGGCCTCAAGGTACGCGCACCGGTCAAGAGCGCCGGCGTCGTCGTCGGCAGGGTGGCCGGGATTTCGCTCGATCCGCAGCGTTACGTCGCCAGCGTGACGATGAAGCTCGACGACCGCTACCGCTTCAGTCGCGATACCAGCGCCGAGATCCTCACGTCCGGCCTGCTCGGCGAGCAGTACATCGGCCTCGAGCCGGGTGCCGACGACAAGATGCTCAAGGACGGCGACCGGATCACGATCACCTCGTCGGCCATCGTGCTGGAACAATTGATCAGCCGCTTCCTGTTCTCCAAGGCAGAAGAAGGCGGCACCGCGCATACGGAGAAATGAACAATGAAAAAATGGATTGCCTCGCTCGTCATCGCCCTGCTGCCGGTTTTAGCGCTGGCCGCGGCCGAACCCGAACAGATTGTCCGTGGCGTCAGCAACGACGTCCTCGCCATCCTGAAGCAGAACGACAAGGACCCGGTCAAGGTCCGCGAACAGGTCGATGCGCGCGTCTCGCCGCTGGCCGACTATCCGCGGATGACGTCGCTTGCCGTCGGCAAGTACTGGCGCCAGGCCACACCGGAGCAGCAACAGGCACTGGCGAAAGAGTTCCGGACCATGCTGGTCCGCACCTACATGTCGGCGCTGACGATCTACAAGAACGCCGAAGTCGACGTGAAGGGCACCCGCCCCGGGGCCGATTCGGGCGAACAGACCGTGCGGACCGAAGTCTCCATTCCGGGCCAGAAACCGATTCCGCTCGACTTCTATTTCGAGAAGGTCGGCAACAACTGGAAGGTGTTCGACATCGCCGTCGACGGCATCAGCTTTACCGTCAACAACCGCAACCAGTTCGGCACGGTCATCCGCAAGGATGGCATCGACGGTCTGATCAAGACGCTGTCCGACCGCAACGCCAAACTCGCCGGCAACGGCAAGCAAGGTGGCTGAGGCCGCGCGCATCGCGCCCACCGGCGCGCTGACGCTGGCCAACGCCGCAGAACGGCTGAAGCTGGATGGCTGGCCGGCAGCCGGCGGCAGCCTCGCCGTCGATCTCGCGGGCATCGGCGAGGTCGATTCGGCCGGGGTTTCGGTGCTGCTGCACTGGCTGCGCGAAGCGCAACGGCGTCAGGTGACGCTACACTTCGTCCACGTGCCGACCGCCCTTCAGCAACTGGCACGGCTGTACGGCGTGGCCGACTGGCTGCGCGAGCAATGAACCCGACCGGTCGCCGTGGCGGCCGGCAATCTTTTCATCGCCTGCCCGCGATCGGTAGCGCGGCCGTCTCCGGCCCGCGGCGATCCGGGGCAGACCTGCACTACGCTGAATCATGACCCATTCAATCCCGACCTCCCTGCGGCTCTGTGGCCTTGCGCTGTTGCTCGCCGGCTGTGCGACGCCGCAAAACAACTACGACCCGATCGAACCGGTCAATCGTGGCGTATTCACGTTCAACCGTGCCATCGACCGCACCGTGCTGCGCCCGGTCGCACAAACGTATGCCGATTACGTCCCCGGTCCGGTCAAAGGCGGTACGTCCAACTTCTTCTCCAACGTCGACGACCTGTTCGGCTCGGTCGCGGCGCTGTTCCAGGGCAAGTTCAAGGAGGCCGGCACCAGTGCCGGGCGTGTCGTGGTCAACACCACCTTCGGCATGTTCGGTCTGTTCGACTGGGGCACCCGGATGGGGCTGGACAAGGGCAACGCCGACTTCGGCCAGACTCTCGGCCACTGGGGCGTCGGTTCCGGTCCCTACCTGATGGTGCCGTTCTTCGGCCCGCTGACCCTGCGCGACACGGCCGACCCGCTAGTACGACTGACCTGGGGCCCGATCGACTACATCGATCCGCTGGCCGGCCAGATCGCCTACTACGGCGTGTACGTCGTCGACGCACGCAGCCGGCTGCTGCCGCTCGACGCAATGCTCGACAGCCAGATCGACCCGTACGCCTACATGCGTGACGCCTACCTGCAGGCGCGCTGGAACAAGGTCTACGACGGCCAGCCGCCGCACCAGCTGCAACTGGGCGAGGGTGACGATGAGGACGCCGCACCGGACGCCTCCGGCGTGGCGGCCGAAGCCGCAGACCATGCGCCCGGGTCCTCCGTGCCGGCAGCGGCTTCCGTCCCCGCGTCGACACCCGACGCCAGCACGCCATGAGTGCGATCTCGTTCGACCGGGTCGTCAAGCGCTACGGCGACTTCAGCGCGCTCTCCGGCGTCAGCTTCGACGTCAACGAGGGCGACTTCTTTGCGCTGCTCGGCCCCAACGGCGCCGGCAAGACCACGCTGATCTCGATCCTCGGCGGCCTCGCCCGCGCAACGGGTGGCCGGGTCTCGGTCATGGGCCACGATGTCGCCAGCGACTATCGCGCCGCGCGCCGCGCGGTCGGCATCGTGCCGCAGGAACTGGTGTTCGATCCCTTCTTCAGCGTGCGCGAATCGCTGGTATTCCAGTCCGGCTACTTCGGCCTGAAGAAGAACGACGACTGGATCGACGAAATCCTCGAAAACCTCGGACTGACCGCCAAGGCCGACGCCAACATGCGTGCACTGTCGGGCGGGATGAAACGCCGCGTGATGGTCGCGCAAGCGCTGGTGCACCGGCCGCCGGTCATCGTCCTCGACGAACCGACCGCCGGCGTCGACGTCGAACTGCGGCAGACGCTGTGGGACTTCGTGCAGCGACTGAACGACCAAGGCCACACCATCGTGCTGACGACGCACTACCTCGAGGAAGCCGAGGCGCTGTGCAACCGGATCGCCATGCTCAAGCAGGGCCAGCTGCTCGCGCTCGAGGACAAGTGCACCCTGCTCAACCGCGGCCGCAGCCGTACCCTGAAACTCCGGCTCGACCAGCCGCTGCCGGCGTCGCTGGCCCCGCTGCTGCTGCGCACCGGCGATGGCGGCGTCGAACTGAAACTGGCCGATGTCGGTGCGCTGGAAACCATCCTCGCCGCGCTGAAGGCCGAATCGGTCGGTGTCCGTGACATCGAAATCGCCAAGCCCGACCTCGAGGACATCTTCGTCGAAATGATGAACCGCCAATGACCTCACCGACGATCCGCCCGGCGCAACTGGGCGATGCGCCCATCCTCGCGCGGCTGATGACGGCACTCGGTTACCCGAGCACCGATTGCGAAATGCAGACCCGCCTCGGCCAGCTGAACAAGGCCGGCGGTTACGGCGCACTGGTCGCCGAGATCGATGGCGACGTGGTCGGACTGATCGGGCTGGCGCTCGGACTCTCGCTCGACCAGGACGGCGCGCATGCGCGCATCATCGCCCTTGTCGTTGCCGAGCACTGTCGCGGTGCCGGCGTCGGCCAGGCGCTGCTGACCGCCGGTGAAGCCTGGGCGCGCGAACACGGTGCCGACCGGCTGATCGTCAACAGCGCGCACCAACGCGAACACGCACACCATTTCTACGAAACGCAGGGCTACCGCGATACCGGCCTGCGCTTCGTCAAGACGCTGGGCTGAGCCCGCCAAAGCTGGACTGATCCGATGCAAGGTTTTTCGACGCTGTTCTACAAGGAGCTGCTGCGCTTCTGGAAGGTTTCGTTCCAGACGGTCGCCGCACCGGTGCTCACCGCCCTGCTCTACCTGCTGATCTTCGCCCATGTGCTCGACGCCCACGTCCAGCCCTATCCGGGCGTGCGCTACACGGCCTTCCTGATTCCCGGGCTGGCGATGATGGCGATGCTGCAGAACGCCTTCTCCAACACCAGCTCGAGCCTGATCCAGTCCAAGATCACCGGCAATCTGGTGTTCATCCTGCTGCCGCCGCTCAGCCATTTCGAGTTCTTCGCCGCCTATGTGCTTGCCGCCATCGTGCGCGGCGTCGTGGTCGGTGCCGGCGTGCTGCTGGTGACGCTGCTGTTCGCCGTACCGCCGATGGCCAACCCGCTGTGGGTCATCGTGTTTGCGCTGCTCGGCAGCGCACTGATGGCCGTACTCGGCCTGGTCGCCGGCATCTGGGCCGAGAAGTTCGACCAGCTTGCGGCGTTCCAGAACTTCCTGATCATGCCGCTGACCTTCCTGTCGGGCGTGTTCTACTCGATCCACTCGCTGCCGCCCTTCTGGTACGGCGTGTCGCAGTGGAACCCGGTGTTCTATGCGATCGACGGATTCCGCCACGGCTTCTTCGGCGTCTCCGACGTTTCGCCATGGCAAAGCCTTGCGGTCGTCGGCGTGGCGCTGATTGCGCTGTCGCTCTGGGCCTACTCGCTGATAAAATCGGGCTACAAAATCAGGCACTAAGCCCACCATGACACCCGAATTCGTTCAGCAACTGATCACCGACCGCCTCGCCGCCACCCACGTTCACGTCAACGGCGACGGCCACCATTTCTACGCGCGCATCGTCAGCCCGCGTTTCGAGGGCCTCGGCCTGCTGGCCCGGCACCGCCTCGTCAAGGACGCACTGAAGGACGTGATCGACTCGGGCGAACTGCACGCGCTGTCGCTGGAAAAGACCGCCACCCCGGCCGAATGGGCCGCACAGTGAACGATCCGCAAGACCGCTTCTCGCTCGATACCATCGACCGCGAACGCGCCAAGCTTGATGCCGCCATCAAGGCCGCCCACGAAGCCGGCAAGCAGCCCAGCGGCCTGGCCGGGCTGACCAACCTGCCGTGGCTCATCGCCGCGGTCGCACTGATCTACTGGTACTTCTTCCACTAGATCGGCCCCAATCAATCCACCGGTGCAGCCGCGCCGGCCCTGCTGTAGATACACCATGGACAAACTCAGAATCATCGGCGGTACGCCGCTCAACGGCGAGATCACCATTTCCGGCGCCAAGAATGCCGCGCTGCCCATTCTCTGTGCCAGCCTCCTGACCGCCGACACGCTGCGCCTGACCAATGTGCCGCAGCTGGCCGACGTCAAGACGACGCAGAAGCTGCTGCAGGGCATGGGTGTGCGGGTGATGACCGACAACGTCCACGAATACGAGATCACCGCCAGCCACATCAGCAGCCTCGTCGCACCATACGAGCTGGTAAAGACGATGCGTGCGTCGATCCTCGTCCTCGGCCCCACTCTGGCGCGCTTCGGCGAAGCACAGGTGTCGCTGCCGGGCGGCTGCGCCATCGGCGCGCGCCCGGTCGACCAGCACATCAAGGGCCTGCAGGCGATGGGCGCCGAGATCGTCATCGAACACGGTTACGTGAAGGCCAAGGGCAGGCTCAAGGGCGCGCGCTTCCGTTCGGACATGATCACCGTCACCGGCACCGAAAACCTGCTGATGGCCGCGACGCTGGCCGAAGGCACGACGATCCTGGAAAACGCCGCACGCGAACCCGAAATCGTCGATCTGGCCGAACTGCTGATCAAGATGGGCGCGAAGATCAGTGGCCACGGTACCGACACGATCACCATCGAGGGCGTCGAATCGCTGCATGGCGCCGAACACGCCATCGTGGCCGACCGGATCGAAACCGGCACCTTCCTCGTCGCCGCTGCCGCCGCACAGGGCCGCATCGTCTGTCGCAACACCCGCGCCGACATTCTCGGCGCCGTGCTCGACAAGCTGGTCGAGGCCGGTGCCCACATCGAGGCCGGCGACGGCTGGATCGCGCTCGACATGAAGCAGCGCGCCAAGGCCGTCGACATCCGTACGCTCGAATATCCGGCCTTCCCGACCGACATGCAGGCGCAGTTCATGACGCTGAACGCGATTGCCAACGGCACCAGCGTGATGACCGAAACGATCTTCGAAAACCGCTTCATGCACGTGCCGGAACTCGGCCGCATGGGCGCGCAGATCAAGGCCGAAGGCAACACCGCCATCGTCACCGGCGTCGACCGGCTCTCGGGCGCCACCGTGATGGCCACCGACCTGCGCGCCTCGGCCAGTCTGGTGATTGCCGGCATGGTCGCCGAAGGCGAAACCATCGTCGACCGCATCTACCACCTCGATCGCGGCTACGAGCACATCGAAGCCAAGCTCGCCGGCGTCGGCGCGCAGATCGAACGTCTTTCCTGAACCGGACGACCGCATGCTGACGCTCAACCCCAAACCCCGTGGTGACGACGACGACGGCAAGCAGCGCCCGCCGCAGCCGGTCGAAAAAGGCTTTGCCGCGCTGGCGCATCTGGCCGGGCTGTTCTGGATTCCCTATCTGCCGATGCCCATCCTCGCGCTGGTGATCCCTTTCCTGATCCTGCAGTTCGCGCGCGTCCACTCCCAGTTCGTCGAACAGCACGCGGTGCAGGCGGTGAACTTCCAGCTGCTGATGGGCAGCCTCTACCTGTTCGCGATGGTGGCCGGCTTCGCGCTGCAATCGATGTTCCTGATCTGGTGGGTTGCCATCGGCTCGACGATCTTTTCGATGTGGGAAGGCGCCAAGGCCATCAACGGCTGGCAGTCCAAATACCCGCTGACCATTAAACTCTTCAAGTGAGCCTGCGATGATCACGATCGCGCTGTCCAAGGGACGCATTTTCGAAGAAACCCTGCCGCTGCTCGCTGCCGCCGGCATCACGCCGGCCGAAGATCCGGAAGCCAGCCGCAAGCTCATCATCGGCACCAATCGCGACGACGTGCGGCTGATCATCGTCCGCGCCAGCGACGTACCGACCTATGTCGAATACGGCGCGGCCGACCTCGGCGTCGCCGGCCGCGACGTGCTGATCGAGCACGGCGGCGCCGGCCTGTACCAGCCGCTCGACCTCGAGATCGCCAAGTGCCGGCTGATGGTCGCGACCCGCAACGGCTTCGACTACGACGGCGCGGTACGTCAGGGTGCACGGCTGAAAATCGCCACCAAGTACGTGCAGCAGGCGCGCGAGCACTTCGCCGCCAAGGGCGTCCACGTCGACGTGATCAAGCTGTACGGCTCGATGGAGCTCGCGCCGCTGGTCGGCCTTGCCGATGCCATCGTCGACCTGGTATCGACCGGCGGCACGCTCAAGGCCAATGACCTGGTGGCGGTCGAGCACATCCGCGACATTTCCAGCCGCCTCGTCGTCAACCAGGCCGCGCTGAAACTCAAGGAAGAACGGATCCAGCCGATGCTGGATGCCTTCGCCGGTGCGATCGGTTCCGGTGCGATCGGCCAGTAAGCCCGGGTACGCCACCGTCAGCAAAGCCGGCGCGACGCCGGCTTTTTTGCGCCGTCAAACCACGTGCGGCGACATTTTTCTTGCTTGAAACTGAATCAAACAATATCGTCATCGACAAACGAACCTTCGGATCGCATCGATGCACGACCCCGTACGCCTCGTCCTGACCGGCGAGCTGCAGCCCGGCATTTCCCCCGAAACCGCAGCAGGCAATCTGGCCACACTGCTCAGGATCGACGTCGAACGCGCGCGCCAGTTGCTTGATGCCGCACCGAAAATCATCAAGCCCAGCGTGTCCGGCAAGGAAACGGCGCACTATCTGGCGCACCTGAAACGTGCCGGCGTCGTCGTTCGCGCCGAGCCGCTGGCACCGCCGGCGGATGCCGCCCGGGGACAAGCCGCCATCAGCGACGACCTCGACATCGCCAGCCTGACCGTCGTCCCCGTCGCCGAGCCGGTCCTCGAGAACGGCATCGCCTGTCCCGCCTGCGGACGGCAGCAACCGCCGCGCACGCTGTGCCTTGGCTGCGGTGTCGACATGCCGCGCTTTCGCTCGGCCCAGGCCGAAGCCGCCCGGCAGCCGCAGCAGCTCGTGCCGCCGGTTCCGGCGCCAGGTGAATCGTCCCGCCTGCCCATCCGGCTGTCACCCGGAAAATGGCTGCTGCTGGCGCTGGTGCTGGTTGTCGCGGCCTGGTGGTTTTTCATCGGCGGCCGGACGATCAGCGACGAACAGGCCCGGGCTTTCTATGCGGACTACGAAAATGCCCTCTTTTCGCGCGACCCCAAGAACCTGTGCGCACTGCTCGCCGACGACTTTCAGGGGCTCAGCAACGGCAGGGAGAGCGACAAGGAACAGGCCTGCGCGGAGACCGTCGTCTTCTTCAAGTCGATCGAACGGATCGGCAACAGCATGGACGGCATCCTGCAACTCGATTCCGACATCAACGTCCGGAGCGTGTCCGTCGCAACCGACAAACGCCGGGCGGTCGTCCGTGTCGACAGCACGCTGGACGTCGGCGGCAGCATCATGAACATCCGCAGTCAAAGTACCGACACACTGATCCGCCGCAACGGCAAGGTCCTGCTGCTGAGAAGCGAAAGCGTCAGCCGCATCGAGCAACTGGACCGGATGCAACCGTAGCGCGGTCAAGTCTGACGGATACGCGACAGGGTATAATCGCCGGCAAACCCGATGATTTCCGCAGAGCCGCCATGATCCGCCGCCTCGATACCCGCACCAAAGACTTCGAATCCGAACTCGCCGCGCTGCTGGCGTTCGAAACCTCGCAGGATCCCGAGGTCGACGCCCGTGTCGCCGCCATTCTTGCCGACGTGAAGGCGCGCGGTGACGCCGCGGTGGTCGAGTACACCAACCGCTTCGACGCCACGCAAGCCGCTTCGATGACGGACCTCGAGCTGACGCAGGACGAACTCAAGGCGGCGTACGAGCGCCTGCCGCAAGTGCAGAAGGATGCGCTGACCTTCGCTGCGAAGCGCGTGCGCAGCTACCACGAGCACCAGAAGATGAGCTCGTGGACCTACGAGGACGAGGACGGCACCTTGCTCGGCCAGCAGATCACCGCACTCGACCGCGTCGGCATCTATGTACCGGGCGGCAAGGCGGCCTACCCGTCGTCGGTGCTGATGAACGCGATTCCCGCCCACGTCGCCGGTGTGGCCGAAATCATCATGGTCGTGCCGACGCCGAAGGGCGAGAAGAACGATCTGGTCCTCGCCGCCGCCTATGTCGCCGGCGTGTCGCGTGCGTTCACCATCGGTGGCGCGCAGGCTGTCGGCGCACTCGCGTACGGCACGCAAACCGTGCCGCAGGTCGACAAGATCACCGGTCCGGGCAACGCCTACGTCGCCAGCGCCAAGCGCGCGGTGTTCGGCGTCGTCGGCATCGACATGGTCGCCGGCCCGTCCGAAATCCTCGTGCTGTGCGACGGTTCGACCGACCCGGACTGGGTTGCGATCGACCTGTTCTCGCAGGCCGAGCACGACGAAATCGCCCAGGCCATCCTGCTGTGCCCGGATGCGGCCTACATCGACCGCGTCGCCGCCAGCATCGAAAAGCTGCTACCCAGCCAGCCGCGCCGCGACATCATCGCCGCATCGCTCGGCAACCGGGGTGCGCTGATCCACGTGGCCGACCTCGACGAGGCCTGCGCGATCTCGAACCGGATCGCCCCCGAGCACCTTGAACTGCAGGTCGCCGATCCGAAAGCCTGGGTCGAAAAGCTCCGCCACGCCGGCGCGATCTTCATGGGCAAGTTCACTTCGGAGAGCCTCGGCGACTACTGTGCCGGGCCGAACCACGTGCTGCCGACGGCGCGCAGCGCGCGTTTCTCCAGCCCGCTCGGTGTCTACGACTTCCAGAAGCGCTCGAGCCTGATCATGGTGTCCGAAGCCGGCGCACAGACGCTGGGCCGCGTCGCGGCGACCCTGGCGCACGGCGAAGGCCTGACGGCGCACGCCAATGCCGCCGAGCTGCGACTGAAATAATCACCCACTTGCAATCGGGTTATTCGACCCGATATGCAGCACAGACGGGCCGCGACGGTGTTGCGGCCATTTTCATATTCAGACAGGACCTGACCCATGGCCATTCTCGTCAACGGCGTTGAAATCACCGATGCACAGATCGAAGCGGAACTGCCGCACCACCAGGACGCACCGAGCCCGGTCGACGCCACCGTTCAGGAACTGATCCTGCGCGAACTGCTGACCCAGCGCGCACGTGCCAAGGGCATCACCGCAACCGAACCGCAGGAAGCCGTCGGCGAACTCCTCGGCCAGGAAATCGAAGCACCGAAGGTCGACGAAGCCCAGGCCCGTGCCTTCTACGACGCCAATCCGCAAGCCTTCGTCCAGGGCGAGCAGGTCGAAGCCAGCCACATCCTGTTCAAGAGCACCCCGGAAACGCCGGCAGCGCTGATGCGCGGCAAGGCCGAACAGGTGCTGATGGAACTGCGCCTTGCGCCGCACCTGTTCGAAACCCGCGCCAAGGAACTGTCGGCCTGCCCGTCGGGCCAGCAGGGCGGCGCGCTCGGCTCGTTCGGCCGCGGCCAGATGGTGCCGGAATTCGAACAGGCGGCCTTCGCGCTCGGCGAAGGCGAACTGGCCAAGGAGCTGGTCGAAACCCAGTTCGGCCTGCACATCATCAAGGCCGGCAAGAAGACCGAAGGCAGCAGCGTCAGCTTCGACGAAGTCAAGGAACGCCTGACTGCCTATCTGACCGAAATGGAAGCCCGCCGCGCCATGCACACCTACCTGCAAGGTCTGGTCGAAGCTGCCGACATCCAGGGCTACGACCTCAAGGCCGCCGGCCAGTAATTCCGGCCCCACGCCCTCCTGCATCGCCCCGGCCCAGCCCGGGGCGATTGCTTATCCACACCGCGTTTCGAACCGCATAGAATGAACCAGCTCTAGTCCGAACGGACTACGCCAACTGCATCGACCGACGAACTGCCCTCGCGCCGCCATCCGCCTAGAATAGGCATTGAGGAGGAGGCTATGCACATCGACCGTTCACTGACAGACCCGCTGCTGACCGACCGCTTCGGCCGTTCGATCCGCTATCTGCGCGTGTCGGTCACCGACCGCTGCGACCTGCGTTGCAGCTACTGCATGCCCAAGGGCTTCCACGGCTTCGAAGAGCCGGCACACTGGCTGCGTTTCGACGAGATCGAGCGTCTGGTCGCCGCCTTTGTGCGCGCCGGTGTCAGCCGGGTCCGCCTGACCGGCGGCGAGCCGCTGCTGCGCCGCAATCTCGACCAGCTGGCCGGCAACCTCAAGCGCATTCCCGGCCTCTCCGACCTGTCGCTGTCGACCAATGCCACCCAACTGGTCCGCCATGCCCGCGCCTTGCGCGCCGCCGGGGTCGACCGGCTGAACATCAGCCTTGATACGCTCGATCGCGGCTGTTACGAAAAGCTTGCCGGCCGGGACGCGTTCGATGCCAGCCTCGCCGGCATCATGGCCGCCAAGCAGGAAGGTTTCGCCCCGATCAAGCTCAACATGGTGGCGATGAAGGGCATCAATGAAGCCGAAATCGAGCGGATGACCGAATTCGCGATGCAGCACGGCTTCATCCTGCGGCTGATCGAGGCGATGCCGATGGGCGATACCGGCCGCAACGCGCAATACCTCGACCTCGCACCGGTGCGCGACAAACTGGTCGCGCGCTTCGGGCTCGTGCCGGAGGCCGACGAACTCGGTGGCGGGCCGGCGCGGTACTGGAAAACCGCCGACGGCCATGGCCGGGTCGGCTTCATCACGCCGATCTCGCAGCACTTCTGTGCGACCTGCAACCGCGTCCGGCTCGCGGTCGACGGCACGCTCTACCTCTGCCTCGGCCAGGAGGAAAAGTTCGAGTTCCGGCCGATGCTGCGTGACGGCTGCAGCGATGCCGACCTCGACGCCGCGATCGCCCGCGCGATCGAACTCAAGCCCGAACGCCACGAATTCCGTGAAGCGCCGGCCAAGCTGATCCGCTTCATGTCGCAAACGGGCGGCTGATGAAGGTCTTCGGCATCGTCGGCTATTCCGGCAGCGGCAAGACCACGCTGACCGAACAACTGATCGCCCACTTCAGCGCACGCGGGCTGAGGGTCAACGCGATCAAGCACTCGCACCACGACCTCGAACTCGAACCGCCGGCCAAGGACAGCGCACGCTTCCGCTGCGCCGGTGCCGCCGAGGTGCTGGTCGCCTCGCCCTACCGCTACGCCCTCGTCCACGAACTGCGCAACGAACCGGAACCGACGCTGGCCGAACAACTGGTCCGGCTGGCGCCGGCCGACCTGACCCTGGTCGAAGGTTTCAAGCGCGAAGCGTTCCCCAAGCTCGAAGTCTGGCGCGCCGCCACCGGCAAGCCGCTGCTGTTTCCCGACGATCCGCACGTCGTCGCGGTCGCCAGCGATGCGCCGATCGATGTTCCGATCGCCAGCGGGCTGCCGCTGCTCGACTTGAACGACGTCGCGGCGATTGCCGCGTTCATCTCCGACCATCTGAAGCGATCCCCCCCATGCTGACCGTTGACCAGGCCCGCGAACAGCTGCTCGCCGCCGCCCGCCGAATTGCCGAAACCGAGACACTGGCGCTGAACGACGCCCTCGGTCGCGTACTGGCGACCGACGTCGTCTCGACGCTGGCCGTCCCCGGTTTCGACAACAGTGCGATGGACGGCTATGCGCTCAACGTCGCCGACGTTGCCCAGCCGGGCCCGTTCGCCGTTGTCCAGCGCATCGCCGCAGGCGACACCGGCGTCGCGCTGGCGCCCGGCGAAGCGGCGCGCATTTTCACCGGCGCACCGGTACCCGACGGCACCAATGCGGTCGCGATGCAGGAAGACTGCAACGTCGACGGCGGCACACTGACGGTCGGGACACCGCTTCGCGCCGGCGAGCACATCCGCCGTCGCGGCGAGGACGTGCAGGACGGCGCCGTCGTCCTCAAGAGCGGCACCCGGCTCGGCGCGGCCGAGCTTGGACTGCTCGCCGCAATCGGTGTCGACCGTGTGGCGGTGGTGCGAAAACTGCGCGTCGCGCTGCTGTCGACCGGCAACGAGCTGGTCGAGCCCGGCACGCCACTCGCACCGGGGCAGATCTACAACTCCAACCGCTACGCGATCTCGGCGCTGCTGCGCGAGGCCGGCTGTATCGTCGACGACCTCGGCATCGTCCCGGACCGGTTTGCCGCAACCCGCGACATGCTGGCGGCCGCCGCCGCGACGCACGACGTCGTGCTCAGCACCGGCGGCGTGTCGGTCGGCGAGGAGGACCACGTCAAGGCCGCGGTCGAGTCGCTCGGCACGCTGTCGTTGTGGAAAATCGCCATCAAGCCGGGCAAGCCGTTCGCCTTCGGCCGGATCGCCTCCGCCGGAACCGCACAGGGGGCAGACTTCATCGGTCTGCCCGGCAATCCGGTCTCGAGCTTTGTCACCTTCCTCGTCTTCGTCCGTCCTTTCCTCGCCGCCCGGCTCGGCGCCGGGGCAACGACGCCGGCGGTCAAGGTGCCGGCGGGTTTTGCGATCGGCCGTGCCGGCAACCGGCGCGAATTCCTGCGCGCAAGGCTCGAACAGGGTCGCGCCGTGCCGTACCCGAACCAGAGCTCGGGCGTGCTGACGTCCGTGGTCTGGGCCGACGGACTGGTCATCGTTCCGGAAGACCGCACCATCGCCGACGGCGAGCTGGTGGACTTCCTCCCGCTCGCCGCACTGAGGTAAGCCCATGAACACCGTCCAGTTGCTGTATTTCGCGCGGCTGCGCGACGTTTTCGGCCTTCATTCGGAGACACTGACGCTGCCGGAAGGCAGCGCCGTCGCCGACCTGATCGCGCGGCTCGTTGCACGGGGCGGCGCCTTTGCCGACGAGCTTGGCGGCGCGCGGGTGTTCCGCGTTGCAGTCAACCAGGAGATGGCCAGACCCGATGATCCGATTCCGGCCGGCGCCGAGGTGGCGATCTTTCCACCGGTGACCGGAGGCTGACATGGCCAGGATCACCATCCGCGTCGGCCCCGACGACTTCGACCTCGGTCGCGAATACGCCGCGCTGGTTGCCGACGAGGCGGACAGTGGCGCCGTGGTCGCCTTTGTCGGCCGCGTGCGCGACCTGAATCTGGCGCAGCACGTTGCGGTGCTCGAACTCGAACACTATCCGGGCATGACCGAAAAGGCGCTGGCCCGGATCGCGGCCGACGCGGCCGCACGCTGGCCGCTGACCGCAGTGACCGTCGTTCACCGTGTCGGCCCGCTGCATCCGGCCGAGCAGATCGTGCTGGTACTGACCGCGAGCGCCCACCGCCATGCTGCGTACGATGCCAACGCCTTCATCATGGATTACCTGAAAACCGAGGCACCGTTCTGGAAACGCGAGTCGGACGGCAACACGGCACGCTGGGTCGACGCGCGCGACAGCGATGCCGAGGCGATGCAGCGCTGGCTGCCCGACGACGCACCATGACGATCGCCATGGCCACATTCGCCGGAGACGTGCAGTGAACATCGCCGCCGTCATCCTTGCCGGCGGCGAAGGCCGGCGCATGGGCGGTGCCGACAAGGGGCTGCTGCCGCTGCAGGGCCGGCCGCTGGTGGCCTGGGTGCTGGCCGCGCTGGCCGCGCAGACACGGCCGGTCGAGGCCGTGATGATCTCGGCCAACCGCAATCCTGACGCCTACGGCAACTTCGGCGTGCCGGTACTGCCCGACGCGACTCCGGAACGGCTGGGCCCGCTCGCCGGGATCCATGCCGCGCTGGACCACGCCGATGCCGACGCACTGCTGGTGCTGCCGTGCGACGTGCCGGTGCTAACGGCGGACCTCGTCGTCCGGCTGGCCGACGCACTTCAGCACGCAGACACCGCGCAAGCCGCGGTAGCATGGGCCGGTGACACGATCCAGCCCAGCATCTGCCTCGTCCGCACGGACTGCGCTCCGGCGCTGGCGCAACGGCTGCAGCGGCGCGAACTGCGGCTGCGCGACTGGCTTGCCAGCCTCGATGCAGTGTCCGTCCGCTTCGCGCCCGCGGCCTTTCCGAACCTGAACACCCCGGCGGCACTGGCCGCCTTTTTCCCCCCAGAGTCCGACGCATGAATCCGCTGACCCATTTCAACGAACAAGGCCAGGCACACATGGTCGATGTCGGCGCCAAGGCGGACACGCATCGCGTGGCCCGCTGCGAGGGCCGGATCCGCATGCAGGCGGCGACGCTGGCGCTGATCGCCGGTGGCGGCCACAAGAAGGGCGACGTGCTCGGCATCGCCCGCATCGCCGCGATCATGGCGTCCAAGAAGGCGTCCGACCTGATCCCGCTGTGCCACCCGCTCCCGCTGACCCGTGTCGACGTGGCATTCGAGCTGGAAGCCGACAGCGTACGCTGCGAAATCGTCGCCGAGACCGTCGGCAAGACCGGCGTCGAAATGGAGGCGCTGACCGCAGTCAACGTCGCGCTGCTGACCATCTACGACATGTGCAAGGCCGTCGACCGCGGCATGGTGATCGGCGACGTCCGCCTGCTGGAAAAACGCGGCGGCAAATCGGGTACATGGCGGGCCGGCGACGAACCCGCCGGCGGAATCGGCTGATGCAGGGCGAACCCGCGCTTCCTGCGCGACAACAGCTGTCGATCAAGGTCGTCACGCTGCTGCTGGTCTCGTTGCTGGCCGGACTGACCGCCGTCGGCGCAACGCTCTACCTGTCGTGGCAGCTCGAAGGCGGTGCCGCGGCGATCAATGCCGCCGGCAGCCTGCGCATGCAGACCTACCGGCTCGGTTACACGCTGCAGCTGAACCGCGAGCGGCCCAGTGCCGAACTGGCAACGCAGATCGCGCAGGAACGCCGGCAGTTTGCCGCCACGCTGGCGCTGTTGGACCGCGGCGATCCGGCCCGGCCGCTCTACCTGCCCAGCGACCCGGCCGTACGCGCGCGTTTTGCGGCGATCGAGCAGCGGTACGCGCAACTGCTGGCCGAGCCGAACGACGTCAGGCACGACCCGGTCAGGATGCGCGTGCTGATGGACGAGTTCGTCGACCAGATCAACGCACTGGTGCTCGACATCGAGCAGTACAACGCGCGCCGGACCATGCTGATGCGCGGCTCGCAGATCCTGCTGATCGCGCTGGCCATCGTCGGCACCGTCACGCAGATCTACCTGATGTTCCTGTTGGTGTTCCGCCCGCTGTACCGGCTGTCCGGCGGCATCTCGCGCATGGCCGAACAGGACTACAGCGTGCGCCTGCCGGTCGAGACCGACGACGAGTTCGGCGAGCTGACGCGCAGTTTCAACCGCATGGCCGACCGGGTCGCCGACGCGCACGGCACGCTCGAAGCACGCGTGCAGGCCAAGACCGCCGCGCTCAACACCCGCAACCGCGAACTGGCGCTGCGCAACGACATCGGCGCCGGCCTCAATGCCGGCCTGTCGGCCGAAGCGATGTGCCGCGATTTCCTGACCCGGCTGATGCAGTGGTTCGGCGCCGACGGCGGCAGCGTGCGCATCGTCGATCCGCACTCGAACGCGGCGCACATGGTCGTCTACGAGGGCATTTCGGACACGCTGGCCGCGGCCGAGCACTGCCTGCAGCCCGGCGACTGCCTGTGCGGCGCCAGCCTCAAGGACGGTGTCGCGGTGATCCATGACTTCCGCAAGCTGCCGAGCGCGCCGGAGCCCTATTCGTGCGAGCGCGAGGGCTTCGTCCAGGTCAGCGCGTTTCCGGTCCGCGCCCGCACGCGCCAGACCGGCCAGTTCAACCTGCACTTCCGCCGCTCGCGCGACATCACCCGCAGCGAACGCGACCTGCTCGAAGCGCTGGGCGAACAGCTCGGCATCGCACTGGAAAACCTGCGCCTCGCCGCGCGCGAACGCGAAATCGCCGTCTACGAAGAACGCAACCTGCTCGCCCAGGGGCTGCACGACAGCATCGCTCAAGGGCTGTCCTTCCTGAACCTGCAGGTGCAGATGCTCAACGACTCGCTCAAGCGCGGCGCAACGGCCGAGGCGCGGGACATCGTGCCGCTGCTCAAGGCCGGCGTGCAGGAGAGCTACGACGACGTCCGCGAGCTGCTGAACAACTTCCGCACCCGGCTGGCCGAAGGCGACCTCGTCGCCAACATGCGCGCGACGATCGAGCGCTTCCGCCGCCAGACCGGCATTGCCGTCGACTTCGACGCCGTCGGCTCGGGAACGCCGCTGCCGGCCGAAGACCAGCTGCAGCTGCTGTTCGTGCTGCAGGAGGCGCTGTCGAACGTGCGCAAGCACGCGTACGCGACCACGGTCCGGGTCCGCTTCACCAACGAGCGCGACGTGACGCTGGAAATCCGCGACGATGGCCGCGGTTTCGACGCCGCCGAAATGGCGGCGCGCGCCGAAGGTCATGTCGGGCTTAAAATCATGCAGGAGCGCGCCAGCCGGCTGTCGGCGCAGCTGCAGGTCGAATCGGACCACGGCGCCGTGCTGCGGCTGACGATTCCGTTCGACGCACGCCGGCTCGATGAACGAACACAGGAAAGGACAGGCAAGCATGGCGATCAGGGTATTGCTGGTTGACGACCACACGCTGTTCCGCAGCGGCATCAAGCTGCTGCTGTCGCGCCAGCCGGAGTTCGACGTCGTCGGCGAAGCGGCCGACGGCGCCGAAGGCGTCAAGCGCTGCCACGAACTCGCACCCGATGTGGTGCTGCTCGACCTGAACATGCCGGGCCTGTCCGGCCTCGAAGCGCTGCAGCTGATCCTCGAAGACCGGCCGCAGACCGCCGTGCTGATGCTGACGGTCTCCGAAGATGCCGAAGACCTGGCCGAGGCGCTGCGCAGCGGTGCGCGCGGCTATCTGCTGAAGAACATCGATGCCGACTATCTGGTCGGCGCCATCGTCCGCGCCCACGCCGGCGAAGCCGTCATCGCCGAAGCAATGACGGCCAAGCTCGTCGCCCAGTTCCGCAGCGCCGCTCAACCGGCCGAACCGCGCGACGAGGACAGGCTGACGCCGCGCGAGCGCGAGATCCTCGGCTTTCTCGCCCGGGGCGACAGCAACAAGGGCATCGCGCGCGAACTCGATCTGGCCGAGAGCACGGTCAAGATCCACGTGCAGAACATCCTCAAGAAGCTCGGCCTGTCGAGCCGGGTGCAGGCCGCGGTCTACGCGGTCGAGCACGGTCTGGGCCGGCCGGCTTGATCGCGCGCAGGAAACGCACCGCGCCACGGCGCTAAGCTGAAACCGGGTGCCCTTCGGGTACCGCCTGATACCGGAGGCCGTATGCGCGTGCTGTTGCAAGTCGATTTCGTTTTTTCTCCCGATGCTCTGACCGGTGCAGCGCTGCCGGCGCCGCTGCTCGAACTGGCCGACTCGATCAACCGGGAACCGGGTTTCGTCTGGAAGGTCTGGACTTTCAGCGAAGCCGCCGGCCGCAGCGGCGGCATCTACCTGTTCGAAAACCGCGGGGACGCCGAACAGTACCTGGCCAAGCACTGGCTGCGGCTGAGCGAAATGGGTGCCACCGACATCCGCTCGTTCATTTTCGACATCAGCGAACCTCTCAGCCTGATCAACCACGCACCGATCGCGTGAATCGTGCGTTCCGGCTCGCCACCGGCCGCCCGATTCGCTAAGCTGCTCGGTTTTTCCGGAGCGACGTCATGGAACCGATCCGCCTTTCCAAACGCATGGCCGAACTCGGTCTGTGCTCGCGCCGCGAAGCCGATGAATACATTGCCCGCGGCTGGGTCCGCGTCGACGGCGTCGTCATCGACGTGCTCGGCAGCAAGGTGCTACCGACGCAGGCCGTCACGCTGAACAAGGCCGCCGAACGCGAGCAGGCCAACCGCGTCACCGTACTGATCAACAAGCCGATCGGCTACGTCTCGGGTCAGGCCGAGGACGGCTACCAGCCGGCCGTGGTGCTGGTGAAGCCCGACAACCAGTGGGTCGAGGACAAGAGCGGCATCCGCTTCGAGCGCGAGCACCTGAAAAGCCTGGTGCCCGCCGGCCGGCTCGACATCGACTCGGTCGGCCTGCTGGTGCTGACGCAGGACGGTCGCGTCGCCAAGCACCTGATCGGCGAGGATTCGACCGTCGAGAAGGAATACCTCGTGCGCGTCTCCGGCCAGCTGGCACCGGGTGATCTGAAACGGCTCAACTACGGGCTCGAGCTCGACGGCCAGAAGCTCAAGCGCGCCGAAGTCTGGTGGCAGAACCGCGACCAGTTGCGCTTCATCCTGCAGGAAGGCAAGAAGCGGCAGATCCGCCGGATGTGCGAAGCCGTCGGCCTGCGCGTGGTCGGCCTCAAGCGCATCCGCATCGGCAAGGTCGAGCTCGGCGACCTGCCGACCGGCCAGTGGCGCTACCTGAACGCCGACGAGATGTTCTGATGGCGCGTGCCGACCTGCTGCTGGTCGAGCTCGGCCTCGCCGATTCGCGTACCCAGGCGCAGCAGATGATCGCCGCCGGCCGCGTCAGCGTCGCCGGCAAGCGCGTCGACAAGGCCAGCGCCAGACTCGCGGCCGGCATGGACATCGCCATTGCCGCAGACCCGGCCGACCGCTTCGTCTCGCGCGGCGGGCTCAAGCTGGCCGGCGCGCTGGCGCAGACCGGGCTCGTCGTCGCCGGCATGACGGTGCTCGACGTCGGCCAGAGCACCGGCGGCTTTTCCGACTGTCTGGTGCAGGCCGGCGCGCGCCGCGTCGTCGGCCTCGAAGTCGGCCACGGCCAGCTGCATCCGCGACTGGCCGGCGACGAACGCATCACCACGCTCGAGGGCGTGAACGCACGTCACCTGCAGCCGGACGGGCTCGCCGGCGTGCTCGATGCCCCGGTCGGGCTGATCGTCGGCGACGTGTCGTTCATCTCGCTGACGCTGATCCTGCCGGCACTCGCCGGCCAGCTCGGGACGGGTGGTCTGCTGCTGTTTCTGGTCAAGCCGCAGTTCGAAGTCGGGCCGACCCGGCTCGGCAAGGGCGGCATCGTCCGCGACGCCGGCTGCTACCCCGAAGTCGAGACCAAAATCCGCAACGCCGCGCTCAAGGCCGGTTTCGAGGTGCTCGACTACTTCGACAGCCCGATCACCGGCGGCGACGGCAACCGCGAGTTCTTCATCTACGCCCGGCGCGGCACGACGGCCTGAACGGCGCGAAGTTCCCGACATTCGGCGCAAAATACCGACCGGCGGTCGCCGCCCGGCGTCACTATCGGCGACGGTGCCGACACGCTAGAGTCGCGGCGCCCCAACCGCCGACCGCTGCCGATGTCCTTCGATCCCGTCGTCCTGTTCTTCCTGCTCGGCCTCGCGGCCGGCGTCGCCAAATCCGACCTCAAGCTGCCCGCCGCGCTGTACGACACGCTGTCGGTGTTCCTGCTGCTGTGCATCGGGATCAAGGGCGGGCTCGAGCTCGCCAAGCAGCCCGTCCTGACGCTACTGCCGCAGGCACTGCTGGTACTGGCGATGGGCGCGGCGATTCCGCTGCTCGTCTACCCGCTGCTGCGCTGGCGCCTGACGCAGGCCGACGCCGCCAGCATCGCGGCGCACTACGGCTCGGTCTCGGTCGTGACCTATGCGGTCGGCGTGGCCTACCTGTCGCGGATCGGCGAGGCGTTCGAGTCGCAGACGACGCTGTTCCTCGTGCTGCTGGAGATGCCGGCACTGATCGTCGGCGTGATCCTCGCTCGGCGCGGCAGCCGCTCCGGCCACGGCCACGGCTGGGGCAAGCTGCTGCACGAAGTGCTGCTGGGCAAGAGCATGGTGCTGCTGCTTGGCGGTCTGGCGATCGGCGCGCTGGCCGGGCCGGACGGCATCAAGCCGCTCGACCGGCTTTATGTCGACCTGTTCAAGCCGACGCTGACGCTGTTCCTGCTCGAAGTGGGGCTGGTCGTCGCCGGCAAGATCGGCATCCTGCGGCGAGAAGGGCTGTTCCTGCTCGTCGCCGGCATCGGCCTGCCACTGGCGCTGAGCTGGCTCGGCATCGGCGTCGGCCTGATGCTGGGGATGTCGGCCGGCGGCCTGACGCTGATGGCGCTGCTTGCGGCATCGGCGTCCTACATCGCCGCACCGGCAGCGATGCGGATGGCGGTTCCCGAAGCCGACCCGGCCTTGTCGCTCGGTGCCGCGCTGGGTATCACCTTCCCCTTCAACCTGCTGGTCGGCATCCCGCTGTACCATCAGTTCGCCCTTGCCGTTGCCTGAGGAAACGCGATGACTTTCCACACCCGTACGCTGCTGACCATCGTGACCGAATCCGCGCTGGAAAACGATCTGGTCGAGCTGTTTCACCGGCACCGCCTGCGCGGCTGGACCATCGTCGAGGCGCGCGGCAAGGGCGAGCACGGCGAAAAGCGAGGCAGTTTCGACGCCAACGGCAACATCCAGATCGAGCTGATCGCCGAAACGGCAGCGGCCGAACAACTGGCGACGACGATCGCCGAGCGCTTCGGTGCGCACTATGCGCTGGTGCAGTGGCTCGCCGAGGTCAGGGTGCTGCGCGCCGAGAAGTTCTGACCGGCTTCCGCAAGTAAAAAGCCCGGCAATGCCGGGCTTCTCCGCAAACCGAGCGGCCGCTACTCGCCGTCGTGCGGCTGCTTGCCGAACATCGCTTCGCCGTCGTCGACCGGTTTGGCCAGCGCCTGGACGCGGGCGTCGTTCGGGAAGCGCGCCAGCTCGTCGCGGAAGTAGTCGAGGCTTTCCGGATAGGCGAATGCGGCCTGGCGCATCAGCGTCTGCGCCTGTGCGGCATCGCCCTTGATCGCGTGCATAATCGCCGCATCGGACAGCTGGCCCGGGTACGGCCGGACCGCGTTGAGCCGGTCGAGGATGCCGAGCTTCCAGTCGATGTTCTCGGCGCTGGCGGTGATGTAGTTCGACAGCGCGTAATCGGCGTAGAAGTCGACCAGCGGGTTGTGGCGCAGCTCGCCCAGCGTTTTCAGGTTGCGTTCGTTGGTCGCCACGCTGTCGCTCGGGTCGATGATCGGATAGATCTTCAGGTAGGTCAGGCCGCCGAACACCGCCACGGCGATCGACGCGATGCCGTAGAGCGCAAAGCCGCCGCGCGACACTGCCGGCGCCCGGCGCGGCGCGGCGCCGAAGGCCAGGAAGAGCATCAGCGCGAACGGGCCGAAGAAGTGGTAGTACCACAGCGGATATTCGACCAGGCTGTGCAGGATCGACACCGCGACCAGCGCCGCGGCAAACATCGCCACGTCGTCGTCCCGGCGCGACCACAGGCCGAAGAAGGCGGCCAGCACGCCGAGCACGACGATGCCGGCACCGATGACGCCGGTTTCGGCCATCAGGTTCAGCAGCGAGTTGTGCGCGTGGGTGAACAGCACGCTCTCGACCACCTTGGCGAACTCGGGCCGGACCTGCAGCGCGACACCGTGCGCCGGGTACTCGCCCCAGCCGACCCCGAGCCACGGATGAGCCTGGAAGGTCAGCCACGCCTTGTGCCACTCGACCAGCCGGCGCGCACCGTTCGAATCGAGCCGGTCGAGCCCGGTCGGCACTTCGTTCTTGGTACTGAGCAGATGGCCGAGCACGTCGTTGATCAGCGGCGCAACGAACTGCATCGCGACGATCAGCGCACCGGCAATCATCAGGTTGCGACCGAGCCGGCGCACGACCTCGTTGCGGCCGAACGCCAGCGCCAGGCCGAACACCAGCCACGCGACCGCGTACAGGAAGGGCGAGCGCGAACCGCAGTACGCCATCGACAGCGCGAACCACAGCGACAGCGTGACCGTCAGCCAGCGCGGCAGCCTGCCGGTGGCCGACAGCCACATCAGCGACGCAAAGCCCCAGGCCAGATAGTGGCCGTACATGTTCTTCTGGCCGATGTTGCCGAAGATCAGCCGCGGGCCGTACTTGATCAGCTGATAGATCTGGTCGACCGCGAGTGCCGAATTGAACAGCGCCCCGACCACCAGGCCCCAGGCCAGCGCCTGTGCCAGCGGGGCGATGCCGAACTCGTCGCGCGCACGCGCCAGCGCCCACACCGACATGCCGGCGGTCACGAGGTAGAGCGCCGGAATCGTCAGGTCGGACCAGTACGGCACCGTCAGCACCAGCGCCTGCAGGCCGAGTACGGCGGCCAGGCCGAACCAGACGATGGCCATCCACGGCGTACGGGTCGTTTCGACCCTTTGGGACGGCAGTCCCGCGACGGCCAGCACCAGCAGCGTGGCCAGCGTATAGGCCGCCAGTTCGGACGGAAACACCGGGTTTGGCGGATAGCGGAACGGGATGCCGCACGGCACGGCGGCGAGCAGAAAGAGCAGGATCTGGAAAACGCGAAGCATGAAGACTCAGGCAGGAAGGGGCGAGCGGGGAGAAATGAGCCGGGCAACGACACAGCCGAGCTCGTACAGCAGCCACAGCGGTACGGCCAGCAGACATTGCGACAACACGTCGGGCGGTGTCACCACCGCGGCGATGACAAAGGCTCCGACGATCACGTACGGCCGCCAGCGGACGAGCTGGTCGACACTGACGACGTTGAGATACACGAGCACGACGATGGCGACCGGGACCTCGAAGGTCGTCCCGAAAGCGAGGAACATGCCGAAAATGAAGTCGAGGTATTCGCCCGAATCGGGCAGCCACTGCATCGACGCCGGCACGACCGAGGCGATGAACTTGAACACCACACCGAACACGAAGAAATACGCGAACGCCATACCGGCGAGGAACAGCAGCGTCGATGCGATGATCAGCGGCAGGATCAGCTTCTTCTCGTGCGCATACAGGCCCGGCGCGATGAAGGCCCAGGCCTGGTACAGCGTATGCGGCAGCGTCGCGATGAAGGCCGCCAGCGCAGCGATCTTCACCTGCACCAGAAACGGCGTGGCAATGCCGATCGACACCAGCTTCTGCCCCGGCAATACGTGCGTCAACGGCGCGACGACCAGATCGTAGAGTTGGGCCGAGAAGGCGAAACACACGCCGAAGCCGAGCAGGAACACCAGCCCGGCACGGACCAGCCGGTTGCGCAGTTCGATCAGGTGGGCCAGCAGCGGCTGGAAATCGGCAGCATTCATGGGCGGTCAGCGACGGTCACGGGCGGGCGGCGGCGCATCGGGAGCGGTGAAAAGGTCGGGCTGGCGATCGTCGTGCGCCGGCACGACGACGGGTTCGAAGCCGGAGGCTGCCGTTCCGGTCCCGACCGCCTGCGCGGGTTCCGGACTCGACGGCGCCACGTCGCTCAGCGCATTGCGTGCATCGTTCAGCGTTTCGCGCAGCTCGGTGACCGGCGCATGGATCGTCTGCCTCAGCGACTCGCCTTCGGCGCGCAGTTCAGCCTCGATCTGCGCCAGTTCGCTCGCACGGACTTCGCGTTCCAGATCGCTCTTGACGCTGTGGACGAAGCGCTGCGCCCGACCGATCAGCGCACCGACGGTGCGTGCGACGGTCGGCAGACGTTCCGGGCCGATCACCACCAGGGCCACGGCCCCGATGACGGCCAGCTCGCCGAGACTGACGTCGAACACGGCTTAGCGTTTGTCCTTGTCGACCACGTCAATCACGCGGCCCGACTCGGGCGAGACGTCCTTGGCTTCGGGTTTGTCGCCCTCACCTTCGCGGATGCCTTCCTTGAAGCCGCGAACGGCGGACCCGAGGTCCTTGCCGATGCTGCCGAGGCGCTTGGTCCCGAAGACGAGGATGACGATGACCAGCACGATGAGCCAGTGCCAGATGCTGAAGGAACCCATGGACCTATCTCCTTGGAAATCAGTGGGTACTGAGGTCGACGATCTTGGTCGGCAGCGGTGCGCCGCCGATGACGTGCAGATGCAGGTGGAACACGCTCTGGCCCCCGCCTGCACCGGTATTGATGATGGTGCGGAAGCCCTGCGCCAGCCCCTGCTCGGCCGCGACGCGTGCGGCGACCAGCATCAGCTTGCCCAGCAGGGTCTGATGTTGGACCTCGGCGTGCGCCATAGATTCGATGTGCAGCTTCGGCACGACGAGAAAATGCACCGGTGCGACCGGATGCAGGTCGTTGAAGACAAGCACCTCGTCGTCTTCATAGAGTTTGGTGGTCGGAAACTCGCCGCTCGCCAGCTTGCAGAAAATGCAGTCGCTCATGCCGTCCTCGTCTCAGCCCGCGGTCCGCGAAGCTTTTTCGTCGATGCCCGAAATTCCTTCGCGCCGCGCCAGCTCGGCGAGCACGTCCTCGTGGCTCAGCCCTTCATGGGCCAGCAGCACCAGCGTGTGGAACCACAGGTCGGCGATTTCGCCGACCAGGTGCCGCTTGTCGCCATCCTTGGCGGCCATCACGACCTCGAACGACTCCTCGCCGACCTTCTTGAGGATGGCTTCCTGGCCCTTGTGGAAGAGCTTGGCAACGTAGGAGGTGGTCGGATCGGCATCGCGACGGCTGGCAAGCGTCGCCGAAAGGCGGTCGAGAATTTCGCTGGAAACCATGCTGGACCTCAGAGTGCACGTGATTTAGCGGCAATTATATTGCCGTTTGGTGACACTCGCGTAACGAACGCGGCCGACACCGAAAAAAAGCGGGAACGGAAACGCAAACAGGCCGGAACACCGGCCTGTTTCGAACGCGCTGCGCTCAGTGATGCTTGTGGTAGATCGCAGCCGGATCCTTGAGTACCGGGTCGACCGTTTCCCACTCGCCGTCGCTGAGCACCCGGTAGAAGCAGCTCTCGCGGCCGGTGTGGCAGGCAATGCCGCCGTCCTGCTCGATCACATAGATCAGCACGTCGCCGTCGCAATCGAGGCGGATCTCCAGCACGTGCTGGAAATGGCCGCTTTCCTCGCCCTTGTGCCAGAGCTTCTGCCGCGATCGGGTCCAGTAATGCGCGGTGCCGTGCTCGGCGGTCTTCTCGACCGCATCGCGGTTGGCGTAGGCGAACATCAGCACCCGACCGGTGTGCGCGTCCTGCGCGATCACCGGCACCAGGCCCTTGTCGTCCCACTTGATCTCGTCGAGCCAGTTCGTCCGGTTGCTCACAGCCTCACCTCGATTCCGGCGCGCTGCATCGCTTCCTTGGCCTGGCGCACCGTGTACTCGCCGAAGTGGAAGATCGACGCCGCCAGCACCGCGTCGGCATGACCGTCGATCACACCGTCGACCAGATGCTGCAGGTTGCCGACGCCGCCCGAGGCGATCACCGGAATGTCCACCGCGTCCGACACCGCACGCGTCAGCGGCAGGTTGAAGCCGATCTTGGTGCCGTCGCGGTCCATGCTGGTCAGCAGGATTTCGCCTGCGCCCAGCTGCTGCATCCTTACCGCCCACTCGACCGCGTCGAGCCCGGTCGGCCGGCGGCCGCCGTGGGTGAAGATTTCCCAGCGGGTATTGGTGTCGTCGACCGCCTTGGCGTCGATCGCCACGACGATGGCCTGACTGCCGAAGCGGCTGGCCGCGGCTTCGACCACTTCCGGGTTGCTGACGGCCGTGGTGTTGATCGACACCTTGTCGGCGCCGGCATTGAGCAGCCGGCGCACGTCGTCGACCTTGCGCACGCCGCCACCGACGGTCAGCGGAATGAACACCTGCGAGGCCACCGCATCGATCACGTGCAGGATCAGGTCGCGGTCGTCCGAGCTGGCGGTGATGTCGAGGAAGGTCAGCTCGTCGGCGCCCTGGGCGTCGTACTTCTTGGCGATCTCGACCGGATCACCGGCGTCGCGCAAACCGACGAAGTTGACACCCTTGACGACGCGACCGGCGGTCACGTCGAGGCAGGGGATGATGCGTTTGGCGAGCGGCATCAGGCTTCCACGGCTTCGAGCGTACCGTCGGCCAGCTCCTGCGCCGCCTTGAAGTCGATCGTGCCTTCGTAGATGGCCCGGCCGGTGATCACGCCTTCGATGCCTTCCGACTCGACTTCGACAAGCTTGCGGACGTCGTCGAGGTTGGTCAGGCCGCCCGAGGCGATCACCGGAATGCGCAGTGCCTGTGCCAGCTTCACCGTCGCTTCGATGTTCACGCCCGAGAGCATGCCGTCGCGGCCGATGTCGGTGTAGATCACGCTTTCGACGCCATAGCCTTCGAAGCGCTGCGCCAGATCGATGACGTCGTGGTCGGTGACCTTGGCCCAGCCGTCGGTCGCGACCTTGCCGTCCTTGGCGTCGAGGCCGACGATGATGTGGCCCGGAAACGCATCGCACGCTTCGTGCAGGAAGCCCGGCTGCTTGACCGCGGCAGTGCCGATGATCACGTAGTCGATGCCGGCGTCGAGGTACATCTCGATCGTGTCGAGGTTGCGGATGCCGCCGCCCAGTTGCACCGGCACTTCACCGTCGATGGCCTTGATGATGCTCTTGACCGCGTCAAGGTTCTTCGGCTTGCCGGCGAATGCGCCGTTCAGGTCCACCAGATGCATGCGGCGCGCGCCCTGGCCGAGCCAGTGGCTGACGAAGCTGGCCGGATCGTCGGAGAACACGGTCGCGTCGTTCATGAGGCCCTGGCGCAGGCGAACGCACTGGCCGTCTTTGAGGTCGATAGCAGGAATGATCAGCATGATGACGGTTACGAATGGGTGATCGGGGAACGGAACGATCTGGCGCGAAAACAGGCGGCCAGCGCACCAACTGGGAAATATATGGCAAAAAACAGCAGGTAGTTCATCTGCGATGGCGAACCGGGCAGCGCAAACAACTGCAAAACCAGCGCCAGCACACCAACGGTCATGAGCGACTGCCGAAAAGACGCGCGCAGCCACTGTGGCAGTGATTTCACCCAAAGTCTCCTACTGGCGGCCATCCCAGCCAACGAAGTTCTTCAGCAGCTGAAGACCCGCGCCGGCCGATTTCTCGGGATGGCACTGGATCGCGAAAATGTTGTCGCGCGCCACTGCGGCAGCGAAGCGGTACGGATACGCCGACTCGATCACGGCAATGTCGTCGGCACCGGCAAAGTGGTAACTGTGGACGAAGTAGAAGCGTTCGCCGTCGGCAATGCCTTTCCACAAGGGGTGGGCGTGCTTGACGAACATTTCGTTCCAGCCCATGTGCGGCACCTTGAGCTTGTGGCCGGCTGCGTCGTGCATCTTTTCGGGCGGAAAGCGCACCACTTCGCCCGGAAACACCCCCAGGCTCTCGGTCGGGCCTTCCTCGCTGCGCGCAAACAGCAGTTGCGCGCCGACGCAGATGCCGAGAAAGGGCCGTTCGGATGCCGCCTTGAGCACCTCGGCCTTCAGTCCCGACTCGTCGAGATGGCGCATGCAGTCGGGCATGGCCCCCTGCCCCGGGAACACGACCTTGTCGGCGGCAGCGACGACGGCCGGATCGGCGGTCAGCACCACGTCGGCACGGCCTTCGGCGACCAGCTCGAACGCCTTGGTCACCGAATGCAGATTGCCCATGCCGTAATCGACGATGGCGATTTTTTCCATGTCAGCCTACCAGCGTGCCCTTGGTCGACGGCGTGATGCCGGCCATGCGTTCGTCGTGCTCGACCGCCATGCGCAACGCGCGGCCCAGTGCCTTGAAAATGGTCTCGGCCTGGTGGTGGGCGTTCTTGCCCTTCAGGTTGTCGATATGCAGGCTGATCGCCGCGTGGTTGACGAAGCCGCGGAAGAACTCGCCGAACAGGTCGACGTCGAAGCCGCCGATCATCGCGCGGGTGTATTCGCAGTCGTACTCGAGACAGGGGCGGCCCGACAGGTCGACGACGACGCGCGACAGCGCTTCGTCGAGCGGCACATAGGCGTGGCCGTAGCGGCGGATGCCCTTCTTGTCGCCGACGGCCTTGGCAAACGCCTGGCCCAGCGTGATGCCGACGTCCTCGACGGTGTGGTGCGCGTCGATGTGGAGGTCGCCGACCGCCTTGATGTCGAGGTCGATCAGCCCGTGACGGGCGATCTGGTCGAGCATGTGTTCGAAGAACGGCACGCCGGTATCGAAACGGGACTGGCCGGAGCCATCGAGGTTAACCGAGACGGTGATCTGGGTTTCGAGGGTATTGCGGGTAACGGTAGCCTGACGCATGGATAGCCCCGATTGCGGGCGAGAGTTGGACGTGATTAATGCAGATTCTCCAACAGTTTGCCCGCGGCGGGAAGGGGCGGACCGACATGCGCGCCGTTGGCATGCCGGCCGGCAACACTCGGGCACGCTGCCCGCCGCCGATCCCCCGCCAACTACCAACGCACGTCCGCATCGCGATGCGTGCAAAAGCGGTGGCGAAGCGGCCGCCTCCGTCAGGCCCGGCGTTTGGCCGCCTGCGCGCGCAAAGCGGCCCCGAACCCGGTTCGCGCCCAGCGAAGCAGCTCGGACGAATCGTCGAGCGCGGCATCAGGCAAGGTGTAATACGACATCGTTTGCGGTTTGCCGCGGGCCGTATAGCTGAACGGCCGGGAGCCCGCAGCGACGAAGGCCGCCCGGCTGGTGTCGTCGGCTTTCAGATACAGCACGTCGTCGTCGACGATGGCAAAGAAGGCTTCGTCGCAGTACAGCCCCCAGCCACCGAACATGCTTTTTGCCCGGATCGGGCCGAGCGGCGCCAGCTCGTCGATCAGCCAGTCGAGATATTCGCTGCGCGCGCGCATTCAGCCTCCCTTGACGGTTTTTCCGAGCGACTCGCCGAGCCGGCGCATCGCCGACGACGGGTCGTCGGCAGCGAGCTTGACCGCGATCAGCGTCGGCCGGTCCTTGTGCGCCAGCGCATGCTGCCACGCCGCGTCGAACGCCTGCTCGTCGCCGATGGTGAACGCGTACAGCGGACCGAACACGTCGGCGAGCGCGTCGAGCCGCCATGGTGCGATGTCGTTGAACGGTCCGTCGAGGATAAAGCGTTCGGTGCTGTAGCCGCCATTGTCGAACACGATCACCACCGGGTTCAGTCCCTTCCATGCCGCGGTCGACAGCTCCATCCCGGTCATCTGGAACGCACCGTCGCCGACCAGCACCAGCGGCCGCAGCCCGCTGCCGAGCTGGGCGCCAAGCGCCGCCGGCACCGCAAAGCCCATCGTCGTGTAGTACGCCGACGCGAGGAAACCGGTGCGCGGGTGGGTGCGCAGCTCGAGCGACGCGAACAGGCAGTCGCCGGTATCGGAGACGACGAGCATGTCGTCCGGCAGCGTGTCGTTGAGCCGGCCGATCAGCCGCGACACCGTCATCGCGTCGCCGGGCTCGGGAAAACCGGGTGCCGACAGCGGCAGGCTGTGCGCCGGCCAGTCGCGCTGTGGCGCCTGCAGCGCCGGAATCAGTGCAGAGAGGAAGTCGGCGAGCCGGATGTTCGGATAACGGTGGTGCCGGACACACACCTCGTCGTTGCGCGCCTGGATCATGTGCCGCGGGTCGAGCCGGGCGGTGAACACGCCGAGGTCGACGTCGTTCAATGCCGAACCGAGCAGCAACAGGATGTCGGCGTCCTCGATCACGTTGCGTGCATACTCGGCACCCATTGCGCCCTCGTAAACGCCGAGATAGGCCGGATGCTGCTCGGACAGCACCGACTTGCCCGACAGCGTCGCCGCGACCGGCCAGCGCAGCCGCTCGACCAGCGCCGCCAGCGCATCCTGCTGCCGGTAGCGGTGCAACTCGACCCCGGCAAGCACCGCGCCGCGTTCGGCACCGGCAAGCAAGGCGACGGTTTCGGCGACAGCCTCGGCCAGTGCATCCGGATCGCTGCCGTCGTCGTCGAACACGCACTCGGGCTGCAGGTGGATCACCGTGTCGACGCGGTCGCGCGGCAGCTCGAGATACACCGGCTTGCTGTAGCGCCTTGCCGCCGCCAGCGCCCGGTCGATCTGCCTTGCCGCCAGCAGCGGGTCGTCGAGCACCGCGCAGTAGCACGTCAGCCGCTCGAAGATCTCGCGCTGGAAGTGGTACGGCCCGAATCGGTGGTGCAGCAGCGGGTGTTCGCGCTGCTCGATCACGCCCGGTGCGCCCGAGATCACCACCACCGGCGACGATTCGGCCGCCGCTCCGGCGACGGCGTTGACGACCGACAGCGCGCCGACGCCGTAGGTCACCGCCAGCGCGCCGAGCCCGTGCACCCTGGCATAGGCGTCGGCGGCAAACGCGGCGTTATCCTCGCGCGTGGTGCCGACTTGGGTGAGTTCGCTGTGTGCCAGCTGCTGGTACCAGCGCAGGATGTAGTCGCCGGGCACGCCGAAGACGTGGCGCACGCCCTCCTCGTGCAGCCGTTGCAGCAGGTACTGACCGATGCTGGTGCTCATGACGTTCTCCCGCGTCGTGGACCTGCTATCAATCTAGACCGGGGTTGCCGATGCAATATCTGAATATTTGATTAAGTTTCCTGTACGAAACCCGCCGGACACCGGCACCGGATTTTGTACCCACCCCGTATGCCGGCGCCTCGGGGCAGCCCGGTATCCGTGCGCCGTGGCATGCCGGCGACGCCCAGCCCGGCGTCCCGACCCGATCGAAAAAAAGGGCGCCCGCAGGCGCCCTTTTCACGTCGGCAACTCGCACTCAGCCGCGCGGCCGCACCAGCTGCCACGCCCGGGTCACGTAGCCGGCGGCGCCGAAGCCGCTCCACACGTGCACCAGCCGGGTGAACGGGAAAATCACGAACAGGGTCATGCCCATGAAGATGTGCAGCTTGAAGATCCCCGGGGCGTCGACGATGTAGTTCGCCGCGTCGCCACGGAAGGTGACGATCCGCTGCGCCCACTCCATGAACAGCGTCATCATGTGGCCGTCGAGGTGATCCTTCGAGACGAAGATCGTCGACAGGCCGAGGATCAGCGTCACGGTGATCCAGCCCAAGGTCAGCTTGTCGCGCCAGGTCGTGATCGCGCGCAGCCGCTCGCTCGAAAAGCGGCGGTAGATCAGGATCAGCGCACCGATCAGCCCCATGCCGCCGAAGATGCCACCGGCGACCATCGCCAGCAGCTGCTTCGCGCCGTGGCTCACGCCGAGCGCATCCCACACCGCCAGCGGCGTCAGCAGGCCAACCAGGTGACCGGCAAAAACACCGAGCACGCCGATGTGGAACAGGTAGGAACCGGCGCGCAGCAGCCGGCGGTCGATCAGCTGGCTCGAATCGCTCTTCCACGTGTACTGCTCGCGCTCGAAGCGCACCAGGCTGCCGAACAGGAAGATCGCCAGACCGATGTACGGGTAGACCCCGAAAACGAAGTGATGCAGGTAAGTCATGGCCGGGCCTCCTGATTGCGCGGGTAGAACTTCACCGTCTGGGGCCCTGCGGCCTGCGACAGCAGCGGTTCGGTGCCGTCGGCACCGGGTCCGAAGGTTTCGAGCATCTCGTCCATGTCGCGGATCGGCGGAGCGACCAGCGGCTGGATCTTCACGCTGGCGAGCGCGACCAGCGCGTTCATCACGCAGGCGTAGCGGCTTTCGGCTTCGCCGAGGCGTTCGGCCAACGCGGCGATCACGTGGACCGCCTCGTTGAGGAAGTCCTGCGCGGTGGCTGCATCGACGCTGCCGAGGAACTCGAGGAACAGCGGCAGGTAGTCGGGCAGCTCGTTGGCGTCGATCTCGAAGCCGTGCGTGCGGTAGGCGTTCATCAGGTCGACGAGCGCCGGACCGCGTTCGCGGCTTTCGCCGTGGATGTGCTCGAAGAGGTGCAGCGAATGGCCGCGCGAGCGGTCGAACGTTGCGACATAGCCTTCCTGCGCGGCGATCAGATCGCCGGCGTTCAGTTCGGCCAGCAGCGGCGCGACGGTGATGCGCAGCCCCGTCGGCGCCTGTGCCAGCGCGGCGTCGAGTTCGGGCAGCGCTTCGATCAGCTCGGCTTCCGGGTACTGCAGCAGCGCCGAGAGGACACGGAAATGCAGTGTGTCGGTCGTCATGGTTTACACCTCCGCCTTGTTCTTCCGCGATTTGGGCATGTCGACGAAGATCACCGAGCCTTCCTTGCGCGTGCCGAACAGCCCCTGCGGCGAGGTGCCGCCCGAGCAGCCGTTGCCGAAGGTGAAGCCGCAGGCGGCCTTGTCGTTGAAGCTGTCCTCGACCTCTTCCTTGTGGCTGCTCGGAATCACGAAGCGGTCTTCGTAATTGGCGATCGCCATGATCTTGTACATGTCCTCGACCTGCGCCTGCGTCAGCCCGACCTGTTTCAGCACTTCGAGGTCTTCGCTGCCGTGCACCGATTTGCCGCGCATGTAGACGCGCATCGCCAGCATCCGTTCGAGCGCCGACAGCACCGGCGCTTCGTCGCCGGCGGTCAGCAGGTTGGCCAGATACTTGACCGGGATGCGCATTTCGCTGACGTCGGGCAGCAGGCCCTTCTGGTTCATCAGCCCGCGCTCGGCCGCCGACTGGATCGGCGACAGCGGCGGGATGTACCAGACCATCGGCAGGGTGCGGTATTCCGGGTGCAGCGGGAAAGCCACCTTCCACTCCATCGCCATCTTGTAGACCGGCGACTTCTGCGCGGCGGTCAGCCACGAATCCGGGATGCCCTGACGGCGGGCTTCTTCGATCACCGCATCCGAATGCGGGTCGAGGAAGACCTGCAGCTGCGACTTGTACAGGTCCTTTTCGTCGGCGACGCTGGCGGCGGCTTCGATCCGGTCGGCGTCATAGAGGATGACGCCGAGATAGCGGATCCGGCCGACACACGATTCCGAGCACACGGTCGGCTGGCCGCCCTCGATGCGCGGGAAGCAGAAGGTGCACTTCTCGGCCTTGCCGCTCTGCCAGTTGTAATAGATCTTCTTGTACGGGCAGCCCGACACGCACATGCGCCAGCCGCGGCACTTGTCCTGGTCGACCAGCACGATGCCGTCGTCCTCGCGCTTGTACACCGAGCCCGACGGGCACGAGGCGACACAGGCCGGGTTCAGGCAGTGCTCGCACAGGCGCGGCAGGTACATCATGAAGGTGTTCTCGAACGTGCTGTACATCTCCTTCTGCACGTCCTCGAACAGCTGGTCCTTCGAGCGCTTGGCGAATTCGCCGCCAAGGTCGTCTTCCCAGTTCGGGCCCCAGTTGATCTTGTCCATCTTCTTGCCGGTGATCACCGACACCGGCCTTGCGGTCGGCGGCGTCTGTACTTCCGGCGCGTTCTGCAGCCGGTCGTAGTCGTAGGTGAACGGCTCGTAGTAGTCGTCGATCTCCGGCAGGTTCGGGTTGGCGAACATCTGCGCCAGAATCCGCAGCTTGCCGCCCTGACGCGGTTCGAGCTTGCCGCTCGGAAGCCGTTTCCAGCCGCCGTTCCACTTCTTCTGGTTTTCCCATTCCTTCGGGTAACCGATGCCGGGCTTGGTCTCGACGTTGTTGAACCACGCGTACTCGACGCCGTCACGGCTGGTCCAGACGTTCTTGCAGGTGACCGAACAGGTATGGCAGCCGATGCACTTGTCGAGGTTGAGCACCATCGCTACCTGGGCGCGAATCTTCATGCTTTTTCTCCCTTGAGTTCGCCTTCCATCCAGTCGACCTTCTTCATCTTGCGGATCACGACGAACTCGTCACGGTTGGCGCCAACGGTGCCGTAGTAGTTGAAGCCGTAGGCCTGCTGCGCGTAACCGCCGATCATGTGCGTCGGCTTGGTCACCGTGCGCGTCACCGAGTTGTGGATGCCGCCGCGCTTGCCGCTCTGCTCGGCGCCCGGCACGTTGATGATCTTTTCCTGCGCGTGGTACATCAGCGTCATGCCTTCCGGAACACGCTGGCTGACCACGGCGCGGGCGGTCAGCGTGCCGTTGACGTTGAACACCTCGATCCAGTCGTTGTCCTCGATGCCGGCCTTCTTGGCGTCGGTTTCCGACAGCCACACGTGCGGGCCGCCGCGGCTCAGGGTCAGCATCCGCAGGTTGTCCGAGTAGGTGGAGTGGATGCCCCACTTCTGGTGCGGCGTGATGAAGTTCAGCACGATCTCCTGCTCGCCGTTCGGCTGGCGGCCGAGCATCGGCTGCACCGTCTTCAGGTCGATCGCCGGCTTGTAGACGGCAAAACCTTCACCGAAGTCGAGCATCCAGCGGTGATCCTGATAGAACTGCTGACGGCCGGTCAGCGTGCGCCACGGGATCAGCTCGTGGACGTTGGTGTAGCCGGCGTTGTAGCTGACCTCTTCCGATTCGATGCCCGACCAGGTCGGCGACGAAATGATCTTGCGCGGCTGTGCCTGCACGTCGCGGAAGCGGATTTTTTCATGCTCGCGGCCGTTCGCCAGATGCGTGTGGTCGCGGCCGGTGACCTCGGACAGCGCCGCCCACGATTTCACCGCCACATGGCCGTTGGTTTCCGGCGCCAGCGTCAGGATCATTTCGGCGGCATCGATCGCGGTGTCGAGCTTCGGCTGGCCGTTGGCGGCAACACCGTTCAGCGCGGCCAGCTCGTCGATTTCATGACCGGTCTGCCAGAAGATGCCCTTGCCGCCGTTGTTCACGTTCTTCAGCAGCGGGCCGATGGTGGTGAACTTCTCGTAAATACGGGCGTAGTCGCGCTCGACCACGGTCATGTTCGGCGCGGTCTTGCCCGGAATCAGCTCGCACTCGCCCTTCTTCCAGTCCTTCGGTGCAAACGGCTGGCCCAGCTCGCCCGGGCTGTCGTGCATCAGCGGCGTCAGGACCAGATCCTTCTGCACGCCGAGGTAGGGGCCGGCCAGTTCGGTGAACTTCTTGGCGATCGCCTTGTAGATTTCCCAGTCGGTCTTGCTCTGCCACAGCGGCTGCACGGCTTCGGACAGCGGGTGGATGAACGGATGCATGTCCGAGGTGTTGAGGTCGTCCTTCTCGTACCAGGTCGCCGTCGGCAGCACGACATCGCCGTAGAGGCAGGTCGTGCTCATCCGGAAGTCGAGCACCGTCAAGAGGTCGAGCTTGCCCTCGGCGGCCGGGCGCACCTTGATATCGGACGGCGTGATCGCGTCGTTCTCATCCGAGAACACGGCGTTCTGCGTGCCGAGCAGGTACTTGAGAAAATACTCGTGGCCCTTGCCCGAGCTGCCCAAAAGATTCGAGCGCCAGACGAAGAGGTTGCGCGGGAAGTTCTTCGGGTTGTCCGGATCGTCGCAGCTCATGTTGAGCTGGCCGGATTTCAGCTGTTCGGCAGCGAACTCGGCCGGATTGCGGCCGGCGGCTTCGGCCTGGCGGACGACATCGAGCGGGTTGGTTTCGAGCTGCGGCGCGCTCGGCAGCCAGCCCATCCGTTCGGCCTTGGCGTTGAAGTCGATCAGCGACATGTCCTTGTACGCATCGACATTGGCGCTCGGGCCGAGGATTTCGGAAACCGAGAGTTTTTCGTGCCGCCACTGGCTGGTGTGGGCGTAGAAGAACGAGGTGCCGTTCATCTGGCGTGCCGGGCGCTGCCAGTCGAGCGCGAACGCCAGCGGTGTCCAGCCCGGTTGCGGGCGCAGCTTTTCCTGGCCGACGTAATGCGCCCAGCCGCCGCCGCTCTGACCGACGCAGCCACACATCATCAGCAGATTGATGATGCCGCGATAGGTCATGTCGTTGTGGAACCAGTGGTTCAGCGCCGCGCCGACGATCACCATGCTCTTGCCGTGGGTGTCGTGGGCGTTCTGGGCGAACTCGCGCGCGACGGTCTCGACGTCGATCGCCGGCACGCCGGTGTGCTTGACCTGCCACGCCGGGGTGTAGGCGATGTCGTCGGCGTACGAGGTCGCGACGTTGCCGCCGCCCATGCCGTTGTCGACGCCGTAGTTGGCGAGCAGCAGGTCGTAGACGGTGGCGACCAGCGCTGTCGAACCGTCGGCAAGTTGAACGCGCTTGGCCGGGACGTTGCGGAACAGCAGGTCTTCGGCTTCGCCGCCGAAGTAGTCGAAACCGACCGAGGCGACCTCGTCGTGCGCGCCCTTGAGCGACAGCAGCGGATCGATTTCGGCGCCGTCGGCGACGTTCTTCATTTCGAGGTTCCACTTGCCCTTGCGGCCTTCGGACTCGTTCCAGCGCGAGCCGATCGTGCCGTTCGGCACCGTCAGCGCGCCGGTCTGGGCGTCGATCAGCACCGTCTTCCAGTCCGGGTTCTTCGCTTCGCCAAGGTTGTCCGGCAGTTGCGACGCGCGCAGGAAGTGGTCGGCGACGAAGCCGTCACCCTTGGCGCGCAAGGTCACCAGCATCGGGAAGTCGGTGTACTGCTTGCCGTAGTCGCGGAAGTAGTCCGACGCGCCGGTCTTGTGGAATTCGCTCAGCACCACGTGGCCCATCGCCATTGCCAGTGCCGCGTCGGTGCCCTGCTTCGGTGCCATCCACAGGTCGCCGAACTTGACCATTTCGCCGAAGTCGCTCGAGACGGCGACGGTCTTGGTGCCCTTGTAGCGGACCTCGGTATAGAAGTGGGCGTCCGGCGTGCGCGTCATCGGCACGTTCGAGCCCCACACCATCAGATAGGTCGAGTTGTACCAGTCGGCCGATTCGGGCACGTCGGTCTGCTCGCCCCAGACTTGCGGGCTGGCCGGCGGCAGGTCGCAGTACCAGTCGTAGAACGACAGCGGCACGCCGCCGATCAGGCCGAGGTAACGCGCGCCGGCGGCGTAGCTGACCATCGACATGGCCGGAATCGGCGAGAAGCCGATCACGCGGTCCGGACCGTAGTGCTTGATCGTGTAGGCGTTCGACGCGGCGATCAGTTCGGTGACCTCGTCCCAGCCGGTGCGCACGAAGCCGCCCAGGCCGCGCACCGACTTGTACGATGCCGACTTGACCGGATCTTCGACGATGCTTGCCCATGCGGCGATCGGGTCCATGGTCTTGCGGGCCTCGCGCCACATGCGTGCCAGCCGGCCGCGGATCATCGGGTGCTTGACGCGCTGTGCCGAGTAGACGTACCACGAATAGGAGGCACCGCGCGGGCAGCCGCGCGGTTCGTGGTTCGGCAGGTCCGGCCGGGTGCGCGGGTAGTCGGTCTGCTGCAGTTCCCAGGTGATCAGCCCGTTCTTGACGAAGATGCGCCAGCTACAGGAGCCGGTGCAGTTGACGCCGTGGGTCGACCGCACGACCTTGTCGTGGGTCCAGCGGTTGCGGTAGCCGTTCTCCCACTGGCGGTCTTCGTTCACCACGGCGCCGTGGCCGTCGGCGAAGGTATCGCGGGTCTTGGAGAGGAACTTCAGTCGGTCCAGGAAATGGCTCATGCTGCCTCCGGTTGCGGTTCTGCTCGAGCACGCGGGCGCTCGTGTGAATGAACCGAGCTTACGAGCCTGATGCCAGACGCAACATTCGCCGCACGATCAGCCGGCGCGGCGCAATCGGCTTAGCGCCCCTAGTCCGAAGTGACTAGGGGCAAGACGGAGGAAGTGATGCGCAACCTCGTGATCCTCGCCCACCCCCACCTCGGCGGCTCGGTCGTCCACGCCCGGCTGGCCGAAATGCTCGCCGAAACCGGCGACGTCTCGCTGCACCACGCCGACACGCTGATCTCTGAGGGCGCGCTCGACGTCGACGAGGAGCGCGAAGCCTGCACGCATGCAAGCCGGCTGGTGCTGCAGTTCCCGCTGTACTGGTTCGCGCCGCCGGCCTCGCTCAAGGTCTGGCTCGATGCCGTGCTCGACCCGGCGTGGGCACTGGCCGAGCCGAAGCCGCTGGCCGGCAGGACCCTGCAGGTCGTCGCCAGCTACGCCAGCCCGCGCTGGGGCGAGTCGGTGCCGTCGGTGCTGCTGCGGCCACTGATCGAAACCGCCCGCCTGTGCGGGATGCACTGGGCCGAGCCGCTGCTGCTCGACGTCGGCGAGGCCCCGCTGGCCGTCATCGATCCGTTTGCCGAGCGTTACCGCGCACTGCTCGACACCGTCCCCTGAAACGAGAGAACCCCGCCGAAGCGGGGTTCTGTTGTCGAAGTCGACCGATCAGCAGGGCATTTCGGCGTTCTTGCGTGCGAAATACCACCAGGTGATCGCCGCACACGACACGTAGAAGGCGATGAACACGTACAGCGCCGCCTCGGCCGCACCGGTCGCCTTCATCGAGAAGCCGAAGGTCTGCGGAATGATGAAGCCGCCGTAGGCGCCGATCGCGCTGATGAAACCGCCGGCCGCCGCCGACTCGCGAGCACCGTCGGCTTCGGCTTCCTTGATCGACGCGGCATCGCGACCCTTGGCTTCGCGCATCGCCAGTGTCGAGAAGATCGTCGGGATCATCCGGTACGTCGACCCGTTGCCGATCCCGGCCAGCAGGAACAGCGCGAGGAAGCACAGGAAGAAGCCCATGAAGCTGCCGGCGCCGCTGGCGCCCGGCAGGAAGGACAGCACGCCGAACACCGCGACCACCATGCCGACGAAGATGCCGAGCGTGACGCGCGCGCCGCCGACCTTGTCCGACACCATGCCGCCGATGGGGCGGATCAGCGCGCCGATCAAGGGGCCGATGAAGGCGACCCTGGTCGGATCGACTTCGGGGAACTGGGTCTTGGACAGCAGCATGAAGCCGGCCGAGAAGCCGATGAAGCTGCCGAAGGTGCCGAGATAGAGCCAGCACATCAGCCAGTTGTGCTTGCGCTTGAAGATCACCGCCTGCTCGGCGAACGAGGCCTTGGCCGATGCCAGGTCGTTCATGCCGAACCATGCAGCCAGCGTCGCGGCGACGACGAAGGGCACCCAGACGAAGGCGGCGTTCTGCAGCCAGATCTCGCCGCCGTTGGGCAGCGACTGCGGGTTGCCGCCGAAGGCACCGAACATGCCGACGGTGATCGCCAGCGGCATCACGAACTGCGCAATCGACACGCCGAGGTTGCCGAGACCGGCGTTCATGCCGTTGGCGTAGCCCTTCTGCGACTTCGGGAAGAAGTAGGCGATGTTGGCCATCGAGCTGGCGAAGTTGCCGCCGCCGAAGCCGGTCAGCAGCGCGATGATCAGCATCACCGGATACGGCGTGGTCGGATCCTGCACCGCATAGCCGAGCCAGATGGCCGGAATCAGCAAGGAGGCGGTCGAGATCGTCGTCCACTTGCGCCCGCCGATCATGGACGGCAGGAAGCTGTAGAAGATCCGCAGCGTGGCGCCCGACAGCGACGGCAGTGCAGTCAGCAGGAAGAGCTGGTCCTTGGTGTACGAGAAGCCCACCAGCGGCATCTTCAGCACCACGATGCTCCAGACGATCGAACACGAAAATGCGAGCAGCAGGCACGGAATCGAGATCCACAGATTGCGCTTGGCGATCCGCGACCCGGTTTCCTGCCAGAAGACCGGATCCTCGGGCTCCCAGCGTTTGATCAAGGCATTGGACATTGCGTTATCCCCGTTGGCGGGCGCCGGCGCGCCACATGTTTTGAACGGTAGTACATGTGCTCCGGCAAAGGAGCCATTGCACGCAATGTAGACCTGACCCTGCAATCGGACCATTCGCCATCGGTTCTGGGCCGGCCTGTCGAATGGACCGGCCCGGCTAGTCCTTTCGGACTAGGTTCGAGACCGGCGGCTCAACCCGGCTGGCCGTCGGCCCGCGCCTTCAGATAGATCGGCAGCGCCTGCGCCGCCCAGACCACGAAGGCCAGCAGCGCACCGAGGCCGGCGGCGGCGTGCAGCGCGAACTGCGCCTGCGGCCAGACTTCGCTGGCGACGCGCGCCAGTGCAACCCCATGCAGCAGCCAGTACGCGGTCCACGTCACCGCACCGGCCGCGAGCGGGCGGCCCGAATGCCCCATCGTCACCCGGGTGACGAAGCCGAGCAGCATGGTGGCGAAGAAGCCGATCGTCAGCGCATGCAGCGGCGCGAACGCGAACAGCGGCCGGCCCAGCGCGTCGGCGATGTCCTGCACGACGAACAGCAGCATGGCGACGCCGGCCCAGGCGAACGACGCGTGAAGCATCGCCAGCAGCCGGTTGCTGAACGACGCGAACAGCCGCCAGCGCCAGCTGGTGTACAGCAGCAGGCCGGCGAACAGCATATCGACCGCGACCGGGTTGAACTGCATCAGCACGAAACCGCCGTGCGCCCACGACAGCACGACAAAGGCGCCGAGCAGCCAGCCCGGTCGCCACGCGGTGTAGCCCGCAATCACGTTGGCCGAAAAGAACGGCACCATCCGGTGGCAGACGGCGAGGAACACCGGCAGCAGAAAGCCCCAGACGCCCAGCGTCACCGCGGGCTGGAAGGCTTCGGCAATGCCGAACCACGACACGCCGACCATGGTCATCAGCGCTACCGCGCCGAGGCCGAAAGCGAACGCCACCGCAGTCGCATGCTTCTTGTCCGGCGCACGGCTGGCGCGGATTCGGCCGATCCACAGGATCGTCGCGCCGACCCAGGCGATCCAGTGCATCGCATCGCCGAGCGACCAGGCGACCGGCCAGCGCAGTGCGATCAGCTGCAACACGGTGCCGGTGGTGTAGCCGAGGATTGCCGGCGCCCACGCGTTCAGCGGCGGCGGCGCCACGTTCAGCCATTTGGGCCCGGCGGTATAGATGAAGCCGAGCATGAACAGCGGAAAGAAGCCGAACAGCATCAGGTCGGCGTGCAGCCACATCACCGGAATCGCGCTGTGGGTCGAACCGCCGTGCAGGCGCATGACCATCTCGGCCGCCCACCACGCCAGCGCCAGTACGGCACCGAGGCCGCCGAAGAAGAATGCCGCGCGGTGCGGCGCGTCCCAGAGTCGGTTCATCGTCAGTCCTTGTGTGTGCGGCGCGCGGCCATGGTCCGGCCGATCCCGGCCATCTCGTCGGCACCGATCAGCCGTGTTGCATGCGGATAGAGTTCGCGCTCCTCGCGCGCCGCGTGCGCCGGGTAGTCGCGGGCGAAAGCGTTCACCTGATCCGCATCCAGCACCACCGCCCTGCCCGCCGCCAGCGCTTGCAGTGCAGGGCGCAAGGCCTGCCATTGCAACCCGAGCACATCGTGCTCGGCGGCAATGGCATCGACACGCCCCCGCAGCACCTCGTCGCCACGTTCACGCAGCCGCGGAAACAGGTCGTCGTCCTCATCCTGATGGTGCAAGGGTGCGGCGACGTCGAAGTAGCGCAGGATGGACGCGGCAGCGCGTGCCGCTTCGGCATCGGCACCGTGGATCGCGACATGGCCGGCCAGCTTCGGCAGCAGGCCGGCGTAATGCCGGACCCGGTCGTGGCAGGCGATCAGCATCGCGATCGGGGTATCGAATCCGACCGCGTCGGTGGCGAATGGATTGCGCACGGCTCTCTAAAGAAGCATTTTCAATACATCAATCATATCCGAACAATGCCGGCATGCAAGCCGGCATTTTCACTCCACGCCTGTTCAGACTGCGATCGCGTCGAAACGGCGCTGTGGTCGGGCGATCTCGTCCTGTGCGGCCACGAGCTGCAACTCGTATTCGCCGGCGGCATGCGTCGCCGCCATCACCGCGTCGACGGCGGCAAGGGTGTGCTCGAACGCCGTTTTCACATCGTCACCGGACAAGGTACGCGCGAGGAAAACGCCCGAGGTCAGGTCGCCGACGCCGACCGGCTGCCGGTCGAACGGATACAGCGGCCGGCGGCCGAGCCACGCTTCATTTGCCGATACCACCAGCATCTCGAACTGGTCGGCCGGCTTGCCGGCGTAGTCGAGGTGCTTGACCAGCACCAGCTTCGGCCCGCGCGCGATCAGGTCGCGGCAGGCGGCAAGCGCGTCGGCCAGGCTGTCGATCTCGCGACCGGCGAGCTTCTCGAGCTCGAGATGGTTCGGCGCCATGATGTCGGCCACCGCCGGCATGTGCTCGACCAGATACTGCTGGATGCCGGGCTGAACGACGCAGCCCTTCTCCGGATGGCCCATCACCGGATCACACAGGTAGACCGCCTGCGGATTCGCGGCCCTGACCTTGCGCACCGCCTCGATCACGTAGGCCGCCTGTTCCGGCGCGCCGAGGTAGCCCGACAGCACCGCGTCGCAGCGCTGCAGCTCGCCGATCGCGGCAATGCCGTCGACCAGTGCGGTGATCTGTGACGGCTCGAGCGGCTGTCCGGCCCAGCGGCCGTACTGGGTGTGGTTGGAGAACTGCACCGTGTTGACCGGCCAGACCTCGACCCCCAGCCGGCGCATCGGAAACACCGCCGCGCTGTTGCCGGCGTGGCCGTAGACGACGTGGGACTGGATGCTCAGGACGTGTTTCATGGGGACTCCCGCAATGCAAAAACCCGGCCTTGGAAGCCGGGCCTTATTCGCGTCAACTCGTGATAAAACCCGTTCAGTCGGTGAGCGAGCCAAAGCAGTTTGTGTCCGCCCGAAGCAAAGGAACCGGAATGGACACGAGTCCATGAGGATTCCGAGCATCGGACGGGCGCAAAATGCGCAGGCGCAGCCGCCGAATAAGCCGGTTTCAGTCCTGCCAGACGATCAGGCTGTAGTTCTTCTTGCCGCGGCGCAGCAGCGTATAGCGGCCGAACAGGCGCTCGCCATCGGCGAAGGCATGCTCGATCGACTCCGCCTTGGCGCCGTTGATCGCGACCGCGCCGCTGGTGATGAAGGTGCGCGCCTCGCTCTTCGATTTGGCCAGCTCGCCGGCAACGACGGCGTCGATCAGGCCGGTCTCTTTCGGCAGGCTCACCGTCGGCATGCCGTCGAGCGCCAGCTGCTCGAAGTCATCCTGCGTCAGCGACGCCAGGCTGTCGCTGAACAGCGATTGCGAAATCCGCTTGGCCGCGACCACCGCGTCGTCGCCGTGCACCAGCGCGGTCGCCGCCTCGGCGAGGATGCGTTGTGCTTCGGGCTTGCCGTCACGCGCCTTGTCGGCCGCTTCGATCGCGGCGATCTCGTCCATGCTCAGGAAGGTGAAGTAGCGCAGGAACTTGTAGACGTCGGCATCGGCGGTGCCAAGCCAGAACTGGTAGAACTTGTACGGCGACGTTTTTTTCGGATCGAGCCACACCGCGCCGCCTTCGGTCTTGCCGAACTTGGTGCCGTCGGACTTGGTCACCAGCGGCAGCGTCAGGCCGAACACCTGCTGCTGGTTGCGGCGGCGGGTCAGGTCGATGCCTGCCGTGATGTTGCCCCACTGGTCAGAGCCACCGATCTGCAGCCGGCAGCCATGGCGGCTGTTCAGCTCGACGAAGTCGTAGCCCTGCAGCAGGCTGTAGCTGAACTCGGTGAACGAAATGCCGCTCTCGTCGCGGTCGATCCGCTGCTGCACCGATTCCTTCTTGATCATCGCGTTGACCGAGAAGTGCTTGCCGATGTCGCGCAGGAAATCGAGCACATTCATCTGGCCGAACCAGTCGTGGTTGTTGGCCATGATCGCGGCATTGCTGCCGTCGAACGACAGGAACGGTTCGACCTGCTTGCGGATGTTCTCGACCCAGCCGGCGATCACGTCGGGGGTATTGAGCTTGCGTTCGGTCGCCTTGAAGCTCGGGTCACCGATCATGCCGGTGGCGCCGCCGACAAGGGCGATCGGCTTGTGGCCGGCGAGCTGGAAACGCTTGAGCACCAGCACCGGTACCAGATGGCCGAGGTGCAGGCTGTCGGCGGTCGGGTCGAAGCCGCAGTACAGCGTTACCGGGCCCTGTTCGAGCAGCGCGCCCAGCGCGTCGGTATCGGTCACCTGGGCAATCAGCCCGCGTTCTTGCAGTTGCTGGATCAAAGCTTGCGTGGACATCGTTTCTTCCTGGCGTGCGGCACGCGCGCTGGCGGGCCGGAAAAGACGCGCGCGCCGGTCACGCCGGCGCGCATTCACCCGCAATGATAAAGGCAGTCGCACCGTCGGTGCGCGGCCTTCGTGCACAAAGCACGCAAAATTGCGGTCATCCGCGCCGATCGGCCCCTGATCGCCCGCCGCAATGACAAAGGGCACGGAAAACCGTGCCCTTTGTGTGGACCGCACCGCGAATCAGATCGTCGCGGTGGCGATCAGCCGACGAATGTGGCCGAGCAGCTCGTCTTCCTGATACGGCTTGCCGAGGAAGACGTTGACGCCCAGTTCGAACGCGTAGTTCTTGTGCTTGTCGGCGGTACGCGACGTGATCATCACGATCGGCGTGTTGCGCGTGCCTTCGTTGTTGCGCACGTTGCGCGTCAGCTCGAAGCCGTCCATGCGCGGCATTTCGACGTCGACCAGCATCACCGCCGGGGTCACGTCCTGCAGCTGCTGCAGTGCGTCGACACCGTCCTTGGCGGTCACGACCTGGAAGCCTTCGCGCGCCAGCAGGCGCGAAGTGATCTTGCGCACGGTGAGCGAATCGTCGACGACCATCACCACCGGCGTGGTTTCGAGCTGCGCCGGCGCCGCTTCGACGCGCACGCCGGCCGCGGCAACCTCGCCGCGCGCCAGCAGTGCGATCGGATTCATGATCGGCACGATGTCGCCGTTGCCGAGCACCGTCGCCCCCGCCACACCGGGGATCCGCGCCAGCTGCGGGCCGATCGCCTTGACGACGACTTCCTGGTTCTTGATCAGCGCGTCGACGTGCAGTGCCATCCGCGCCGCACCGGCACGCAGCAGCAGCACGGTCGAGAAGCGCTTCTGCTCCGGCACGGTTTCGGCATCGCCGAGCAGGCGCGGGAAGTAGGCGAACGGGTAACTTCCGCCCATCCAGTGCTGCACCCGGGCCGCATACAGCTCGGCCAGCGGTGCCTGCTTGAGTTCCTGCACCTGCTCGATCATCACCGACGGGATCGCGAACTGGCGCTCGCCGGCCTTGACCAGCAGCACCTGCGTCACCGCCAGCGTCAGCGGCAGGTGGATCGTGAACGTCGTCCCCGCACCCGGCGTGCTGGCGACTTCGATGCTGCCGCCAAGGTTGCCGATCTCGTTCTTGACGACGTCCATGCCGATGCCGCGGCCCGACAGCTGCGTCACGTTGCTGGCTGTCGAGAAGCCCGGTTCGAAAATCAGCTGCGCCAGCGTGGTTTCCGAGACATCACTGCCCGGCGTAACCAAGCCCAGCGTTTCGCCCTTGCTGCGGATGCGGCCGTAATCGAGTCCCTTGCCGTCGTCCTTCAGCGTCAGCACCAGCTCGTTGCCTTCCTGACGGACTTCGACCAGCACTTCGCCGAACTCGGACTTGCCGGCGGCGAGGCGGGCGTCGCTGTCCTCGAGGCCGTGGTCGATCGCGTTGCGCAGCATGTGCTCGAACGGCGAGATCATTTTCTCGAGCACGCCGCGGTCGATTTCGACGCGGCCGCCCTTGAGTTCGAGGTTGACCTTCTTGCCGACTTCCTTGCCGGTCTGCCGCGTCAGCCGGTACAGCCGGTCCGAGACGCTGGCGAACGGCACCATGCGCACGCGCATCAGGCTCTGCTGCAGCTCGCGCGTCATCCGGCCCTGCGCGGTCAGCGCACCGGCCGAGTCGTCGAGGTTCTTCAGCAGGCTGTGCTGGATCGTCGCAACGTCGTTGACGCTTTCGGCGATGAAACGGGTGACTTCCTGCAGCCGGGTAAAGCGGTCGAACTCGAGCGGGTCGAAGTTGCCGTGGCTGTCCTCGATTTCGCGCGAGCGGGCCTGCATCTGGCTTTCGGCCTGGATTTCCAGTTCGCGCAGCTGGCCGCGCAGCCGGCCGACGTTTTCGGTCAGTTCCAGCAGCGAGCCCTTCAGCGACAGCATTTCGGCCTCGATCCGCGAGCGCGCGATCGCCACTTCGCCGGCCTGGTTGACGAGCTGGTCGACGAGTTCGGACTTCACCCGGATCGTCGTCTTTGCGTCGGGCTCGGTTGCGCCCAGCAGGAATTGCGGCGCGGCGGCCGGCTGTGCCTGCTCGGCAACGGCCTGTGGCTGTCCGCGACCGCACAGCGTGTCGTACAGCGACACGATGGCGTCGTAGTCGGTATCAAGCTCGTCGAGCAGCGCCACACCCGGTGTGCCGGTCGCAGCCAGCAGACGGCTTTCCATCCGGTGTGCGGCCTCGCCCAGGCGCATCGCGCCCGACATCCGCGCACTGCCCTTGAGCGTATGCAGCACGCGCTTGAGCGCGGCGTCGGCTTCGACGTCGTCCGGTTGCTCCCGCAGGCCGCGCAGTCGCGCCTCGAGTTGCGGCAACAGCTCGTCGGCCTCCTCGATGAAGATCGGCAGCAACTGGTCGTCGATATCGTCGACGACACCGATATCAAGTTCGTCACGCCGCTCGGGTTGCGTCGCCAGCAGCGCGGCAAACGGCGAATCGGCAACGGCGTCTTGGGCCGGTACCGCCAGCCCGTCGCTGTAGATCTCTTCGGCCAGCTCGGCGTCGATCGTCACCGCCAGATCCGCATCGAACCGGACGTCGTCGGCGTCCGGCGCAAGCGTTTCCGGTTCAGCCTCGACTAGTACTTCACCTTCAGGAGCAGGCAGTGGGTCGAATGTCGCGCTGGCGGCCACTTCAGGCATTTCGTCGCCAGCACCGATCACGTCGAATGTCACCGAATCGTCCGGTGCAACGGCCGTTCCGCTGGCGTCAAGCGCCGGCAGTGCCTCGACAGGCGAGCCGGCGGCAACGTCGTGAACGTCGTCGAATGCCGGCAGCGTCAACTCGAAGTGTTCGTCGTCCGCGATGACCGGAGCCAGCTCGGGCAGGGTGGCGATACCGTGATCGAGCAGACCGTCGAGGTCGAGCGTAAACCCGTCGTCGACAGGCAACACTTCGTCTGCGGGTGCGGCGTCCAGCGCAAGTATTTCATCGTCCCCCCCATCCCGTGTCGCCGCCACGAGAATGGCTTCGGCTTCGGCTTCGGCTTCGGCTCCGGCTTCGGCTTCGGCTTCGGCTTCGGCTTCGGCTTCGGCTTCGGCTTCGGCTTCGGCTTCGGCTTCGGCTTCGGCTTCGGCTGCAGTATCGACCACAGGCACCGCGGGTTCGTCGTCGAGCAAGAGCAATTCGATCTGTTCGTCGTCGGTCGGGGCTTCGACCGTCACGCCTTCGCCGTCGAGCAGCGGCAACTCGTTCAGCGCTTCGTCGGCCGCGACGGCCCCGGGCGGAGCGAAATCGAAGTTGACCGTGAGCAGCTCGTCGCGCAACGCGGCAAGCGTCGCCAGCGGCGTGGCCGGATCGGCAGGTGGCGCAAGCGCTACCACGGCCGCGAGCATCTCGCCGAGAAAGTCGATCGCGCCGTCGATCGCATCGGCATGGTACGACAGCTGCAAATCGAGCGACTGCAGGGCGTTTTCGATCGCGTAGGCCAGCTCGCCCATCGGCCGCAGCCCGGCGGTCGAAGCGATGCCGCCCAGCGTATGTGCGGCAAGTTCGACGTTGGCGCCCAGCGGCTCGCCACGACGCAGTGTCGCCTGACCCTCGCTCAGCGTTTCCATGTAGCGCTGTGCCTCGTCGCGGAACAGCGCGAACAGGGAGGCCGATACCGTAACGTCGCCGATGCGCACGTCGTCGGTTTCGTCGGTCTGGATTTCGACGACAGCAGCTTCCGGCACGACCGCTTCGGCCGCGCCAAGGCGCAATGCGTCGGCAGCAGCGATCAGGCCTGCCGCATCGACACGCGCGGAGCCGGTTTCGCCGAGTTCGCGCACCCAGCCGGCAAACGCGTCATGCGCGTCGGCGACCAGCGCCAGCAACGCCGGCGAAGCGGGAACTTCGTCCTGCAGCCACTTGTTCATGACCTGTTCGACGGCCCAGGCAACGTCGCCCAGATTCGTCAGCCCGACCATGCGCCCGCTGCCCTTGAGCGTGTGGAAACCACGGCGGATCACCGTCATCGCATCACGGTCGCCCGGGAAGGCGCGGCAGCGTTCGAGCTGGCCGGCAATCGTCGCGAGAACTTCGACAGCCTCTTCGAGGTAGACGTCGAGCAACTCGGCGTCGATCGCATCGTCGGTCTGCGGCAGCGAGCGGACTTCGGCCGGCTCGGACGCCGGCGCGGCGGCAGCGGCGACCAGCGGCAGTTCGACCTCGAGCACCTGCTCGACCGGCGCCTCCTCCAGCGGTACATCGCCACAAAGTCGGGCCAGCGACGCGGCGATCAGCCGGTCCGGATCCGGGCGGCCTGCTTCGATCGCATCGATATAGAAACCAAGACTGGAGAACGCCTCGGCCAGCTCTTCGAGGGCCTGCGGTTCCGGAACGTGTTCACCGAGTGCGTAATCGCCGATGCGCTGACGACACACTTCGAGCAGCCGGACCGCCTTGTCGCATTCGAGCATCGCCAGCGCGCCCAGCGTCTGGCGCAGGCTTGGCTCAAGCGCCGCCAGGCCATCGTGCTGCTGCGGGGCACGGAAATAGGCGTCGAGCACTTCCTCGACATGGCGAAGATTGCTGCGCATTTCCTGCGCCAGCTGTGCACGCAACAGGCGTTCCTGCGCCTGCTGGCTGATGGTGTCCAGATGCGGCACTTCGCCGTCGCGGCCCGGCTCGGCCAGTCGCGCTACCATGGCCGCAACCTGCTCGGCAAAGTCGCCGGCCTGACGCGGATAGTTGGCCAGCGCATTGTCGACCAGCAGCAGCGCCGTCGCCATTTCCAGCGCATCGGCCTCGATCACGCCGGCTTGCGCATAGTGCCGGCACGCGGCGAGCATGGCGTCCCACAGCGTGGCCAGCCCGTCGATCTGCAGCGGTACGCTCGCCGCCGCCAGTCGTGTCAGTTCGGCCTGCAGCGCCGGCAGGCGCTCCTGCTGCCCGGCGGCGGTACGCGACCAGATTTCGCGCGCCGTGCCGAGCTCGTCGCGCAGCGAACCGGCCAGCCCGATCAGGGCTTCGCCCTCCGGCGAGAGCCCGGCATTGTCGTCCGGCAGCAGCGCGCCAAGCTCGAAGGCCTGTTGCAGGCGCCGGGCCAGCGGACTCGGTGCATCCGCGACGGCCAGCACATACAGCAGGTCGCGGAACAGCCGCTCGGCAACCTTGGTCGAGCCGTCGGCCAGTCGCCGGAGCTGCAGGTTCAGCCGCATCAGCAGCTGCTTGACGTCGACATCGCTACCCGCCGGCAACGACTCGGTCACCGCTGCGGCACTCCACCAGAACACCCGCGCCAGACCGCCGGGTTGTACACCGGCGAGTTCGGCAAGGGCGCGGCCCATTTGCGATGTCGCGGCAGCATCGCCCCGAATCCAGCGCAGCAAGCCCGATTCGTAACGGCTGCGCTGCTGCCGCACGAAGGCATCACGCTCGGCAACCGCAAGGCTGCGCTGCGGCAGACCGTCCGGCAGGGCCAGTTCGCCCAGCCGTGGGTAAAACAGGTCGACGCCGCCCGCTGCCCCGCCGCGTACCGCCGCGAGTTCGGCAAACCGCGGAGCCAGATATAGCGGTACGTTGGCAGCGCCAGCGGCAAGGCGCTCGAGGAAGCGCACGGCTTCCTGGATCGCCGACTGGGCCAGCGGCAACGCGTCGTCTCCGGCTTCACCCGCAGCGACTTTGGCAATCAGCTGTTCGATTTCTTCGCAAAAACGGGCCAGCCCGTCGAGTTCGACCATCTGCAGCGCGCCGAAACACTGGTGCAGGTGGGTTTGGGCATGCTTGAGCAGCGCCGCGTCGGGCTCGGAGCGGAACTGGCTGAGAGCGTCGGCCGCGCGCGACAGCGTCTGGTCGATTTCGCTCTTCACCCAGACCAGCGAGCCGCGGTCAAATTCGGTATGAACGCTCATGGCGGGTTCTCTTCGTCTTGGCCCGGCGAATCGGGCAGGGGCGGGGGCCGACCGGCCCCCGTGTCAGGCAGGGGCGATCAGGCGAGCTTGAAGCCGGATACGGAGTCCTTCAGGTCCTGCGCAAGGCCGGACAGCTGGCCGACGATTTGCGCCGATTGCTGCGTACCGGTGGAGGTCTGTTCGGTGATGGCAAGAATGTCGCGCATCGAGGCGTTCACGCGCGCCGCCAGACCGGTCTGGTCTTCGGTCTCGTGTGCGATCGACTCGATCAGTCGGGCCAGTTCGCCGGTCACTCGGCGGATTTCCGACAGCGCGGCACCGGCGGCGTCGGACAGCTTGGCGCCTTCGACCACGCCCTGCGTCGACACTTCCATGGCCGCCACGGCGTCATGCGTGTCGGTCTGAATGGTCTTCACGATCGCACCGATCTGCTTGGTTGCTTCGGCCGAACGTTCCGCAAGTCGCTGGACTTCCTCGGCCACGACCGAGAAACCGCGGCCTGCTTCACCTGCGGCTGCAGCCTGGATCGCCGCATTCAGCGCCAGCACGTTGGTCTGTTCGGTAATGTCCGAAATCAGTTCAACGATTTCACCGATCTCCTGCGAACTCTCACCCAGCCGCTTGATCCGCTTCGCGGTTTCCTGGATCTGCTCGCGGATTTCGTTCATGCCCTTGATCTGGTTCTGTACCGCATCCGAGCCCTTTTCCGCCGCAAGCAGCGAAGCCTGCGCCACGTCGGCCGATTCGGCGGCGTTGCCCGACACGCCCTGGATCGAGCGGACCATCTGTTCGACGGTGCCGGTGGTATCGGCAATTTCATTCGACTGGCGCTCGGCCGCGGCCAGCAGTCCGCTGGTCACGCCCTGCGCATCGTTGGTCGCGCTGGTAACCTGCTCGGTAGCGCGGTTGATCTCGGTAATCAGCGCCCGCAGCTCTTCGATCGTGTAGTTGACCGAGTCGGCGATCGCGCCGGTCAGGTCTTCGGTCACCGATGCACGGACTGTCAGGTCACCGTCGGCGAGGTCGGCCATTTCGTTCAGCAGCCGCAGAATCGCCTCCTGGTTCCGCTTGTTCTCGCCTTCCGATGCGACACGGCGGCGAACGGCTTCCTGGTTGAATACGCGGACCAGCAGGTACAGCGACAGCAGCGCCACGCCGATCAGGGCCAGTTCCAGCACCGAGGTCAGCACGCCGCCGACCTTGTTTTCATACGCGTCGGCCAGTGCAACGGTGTCCTTCAGCAGCGGTTCCGAATCGCGGACGATCGCCTGGTTGGCCAGACGGGTATTCACCAGCGGCTGCATGTTCTTCGAGAATGCGCTCACGACGATCTCGAAGTCGTGGAACAGCGCACGGATTTCGCCGAGCTTGTCGACGAGCGCCGAGCTCGAAACCGCGCGAATCTGCAGCTCGTCGCTGCCGTCATTGAAACCCTTGAGGATGTCCGAGAACGTCGACACGTCCTTGCCGAGCAGGAACACCACCTCCGGATTGATCAGCTCGCCGGCCAGCATCGCATTGGCGTTCTTGGCCATCCGCTGGCTCAGCATCGACAGCTGGTTCGCGTAGTCGAGCTCGCGGATGTTGCCACCGGTTTCGCCCAGCATCGACGTGAACTGCTGCGTCAGTTCGAGCAGTTTGGCGTCGTTGGTATTGATGCCGTTGACGCTCTTGCCGACGGAGATCAGCGCGCCCTTCTGCTTGAGGATGGTATCGACGCTCGGATGGCTCTGGCCCGGTGCGTAGGTCGCCACCCAGGTCTTGTCGATGCTGTCGAGCAGGTCGCTCGGGCCCGCGCCGAACAGGCCGAAGAACGCGCCTCCCCGCTTGAGCGTATCGAGGTTGTCACCGAATTTCTTGTACGAATCGGCCAGCACCGTAAACGCATCGGCGTTGCCCTGAACCGCCTGGGTCGATGCCCGGGCGATCCGCTGCGACAGCATCTGCATTTCGGTCGCAACCGAACGGCGTTCCGCGTCGCGGCTCGACGACTGGAACGACAGGAAGGCGACGATCGCGAACAGGCCGACCGAACCGATCAGCGCCAGCAGGAAGATCGCCATTTGCTGCCGGCTTGGCAGGTGGCCGACCAGCGGCACCGGCTTGAGCACGCGCGCCTCGTCAACGTCGGGCAGACGGATTTTTTCGAGGATCCACGTCGTTTTCAGCGACTCGTATCCCTTGCCGGCCTGCGCCCCGGTCTTCTTGCCAAACAGGTTTTTCAGGCGATCCAGTTTCAAGGCCATGATGCGCGTCTCTTCCCGTATTCCGATCGTTATCTGTTATTGCCCGGCCTGCAGGAAGCCGGGATCGCTGGCGAGGGCAGCCACGTCAAGCGCGAGCCAGCGCTGTCCGGCGGCATCTCGGTAAACGGTGGACGCACGCGGATGCGACGTGTCGTCCACACTCAGGTCAGACAGATGCTTGAGGCCGAGCATGCGCTCGACCAGCACTGCCGAATGCAGGATGTGTTTGGGGTGTAGCAGCACGAGGCGGGCCAGCGGCGAAGCGATCAGCGCCGCGCCGCCGAAAAAGGCCGACAGGTCGGACACGCTGACCAGATTGCCGCGCATGTTGGCGACGCCCTTGAACCAGGGCTGTGACAGCGGCAGCGGCGATACCGGCGGTACCGGCATGACCTCTGCAACGTCGGCGAGATCGACCAGCCAGTTGTCCTGGCCGATGCGGATCCCCAGACGGGTGTTGACCTGGGCGGTCGCCGCGGCGCTCTTGAGCCGGGCTACCACCCCTTCCTGATACTCGCGCAGGCTGATCCGCTTGGCCATGACCGACTCCGTTTACAGCGCGGCGATCTTGCCGAGCAGTTCTTGCGGATCGACCGGCTTGACCACGTACTCGGCCGCGCCCTGACGCTTGCCCCAGACCTTGTCGGTTTCCTGGTTCTTCGACGTGCACATGATCACCGGAATGTGGCTGGTCTCGGCGTCGCGGGTAATCGTGCGCGTGGCCTGAAAGCCGTTCATGCCGGGCATGACCACGTCCATCAGGATCAGGTCGGGCATCAGTTCCTTGACCCGCGCCACCGCGTCTTCGCCCGATTCGGCGGTCACGATGGTGAAACCGTTTTTGGTCAGCAGTTCACCGAGAAAATGGCGTTCGGTCGGCGAGTCGTCGACGATCAGGATTTTTTTGATGGCCATGGCGTTGGGGTTCGCTTTTGTATGACGGATAAGGGAAAGGAGGAAATCAGCGCTGCTGCACGTGCTCGCCGACGGCGGCCAGCAGGCTGTCCTTGGTAAACGGTTTGGTCAGGTACTCGTCGGAGCCAACCATGCGGCCGCGTGCACGGTCGAACAGGCCGTCCTTGCTCGACAGCATGATCACCGGCGTGGCCTTGTAGCGCGGATTCTTCTTGATCAGCGAGCAGGTCTGGTAACCGTCGAGGCGGGGCATCATCACGTCGACGAAAATCAGCTGCGGCTGGTGATCGCTGATCTTGGCCAGCGCATCGAACCCGTCTTCGGCGAGGATGACTTCGCACCCGGCCTGGCCGAGAAAGATTTCGGCACTGCGGCGGATGGTGTTGCTGTCATCAATCACCATCACCTTGACCCCGGCGAGTTCCGACATGGTGCTCCTCCCTGCGGGCCGCGCGTGCGCGGCGACCCTTTTTATTCGCTCCGGCGAACGACGCGCACGGAATTTCGTACGCACGATCATACCGGCGGAGTTTTGCATGCACCAAGCCCGGCCGGAAAAAGCCGGAAAGCCGACGTTTAAATCAGACAACCCTGATTTTGCGGGGAGACTGCGGCGGACGCCCCCGCCGGCGCAGCAGCAAAAAAGAAACCCCGGCCCAAGGGGAGAATGACCGGGGTATACATACGCCCCGGCGCGAAGCCGGGGCACCCGCTCAGGGAGGAAAAGCGGGAGGTGCAGGGGCGCACCTAGCTTTCAAGATAGAAAGGTAACCCTAAAGCGCAAGGCGATTCAGACGCCGTCCGTCGATCCAATGCCACCGGCATGGTCATCCCCGGCCGCCACATCCTGCTGCGCCGCGGCAAACCACGTACCGACAATCTGTTCGACCTGCTCCACCCCCTGCTTCTTCAAGCTGGAGAACAGCTGGACGGTGACGCGCGGGTCGCCCTTGAACTCGGCCTCGACCGTTCGCAGCGTCTTGATTTTCTCCTGGTTGCTCAGCTTGTCCGACTTGGTCAGCAAGCAATGCACCGGCTTGCCGGTCGGCAGGAACCAGTCGAGCATGCGCCGGTCGCGCTCGGTCAGCGGCCGGCGCGCATCCATGATCAGCACCAAGCCGATCAGGTTGTCCCGGTTGACCAGGTAGTGGCCAAGCAGCTTTTCCCAGTGGGCCCGGACATTGGCCGGCACCTCGGCATAACCGTAGCCGGGCAGGTCGACCAGACGCCTTTCGTTGCCGAAATCGAAATAATTGATGTGCTGGGTACGGCCCGGGGTCTTGGAGACAAAGGCCAGCCGGGTATGATTGGCCAGCGTGTTGATCGCGCTGGATTTACCGGCATTGGATCGGCCGGCGAACGCGACTTCGAGCCCCTCCTGGGGCAGCGCGGACAGATCGTTGACGGTGGTGAGGAACTGCAAACCGCGGAACAGCGACATAGGTATTTTGTTTGGTAAAAAGTCTTGTTATAGAATAGCAGGATTTGGTTTCAAACCGGCGCCAAGAGCCGGGGACCGCTATCGCTTGAGGGAGCAGAGCTATGCGCAGCGCGCCTGTCGCAGCATTCGTTGCAGCAGCATTGTGGTTGGCCACACCGGCTGCCTATGCAGATCAACCCAAGGTCGATATCGCCGCGGGCAAACAGAAGGCCGAAACGGTCTGTGCCGCCTGTCACGGTGTCGACGGCAACAGCGTGGCGTCGACCTACCCGCGCCTGGCCGGCCAGCACGAGCAGTATTTGTACAAACAGTTGACCGAGTTCAAGACCGGCAAGCGCAACAACCCGGTGATGCTCGGCATGACCGCGACGCTGACCGACGCCGACATGCGCAATGTCGCCGCCTACTATGCCAGCCAGCAGCCGAAGGCGCTCGGCGCGTCGGACAAGACCCAGATCGAAGCCGGCAAGAAGATCTATCGCGGCGGCGTCGCCCAGACCGGGCTGCCGGCCTGTATGGCCTGCCACGGCCCGGCCGGCTCGGGCATTCCGGTTCAGTACCCGCGGGTCTCGAGCCAGCATGGCGCCTACATCGAGGCCCAGCTGAAGGCCTTCCGTTCCGGCGAGCGCAAGAACAACAGCGTGATGACCCAGGTTGCCAAGAAGATGAGCGACGACGAGATCAAGGCCGTCGCCCAGTACATGCAGGCACTGAACTGAGTGCGCAGCCGGTGAACCTTTACCGGCATTCACTCACCAAGAGGGGCGGCCATCGCCCCTTTTTTGCTTTATGACTACGAAAAAATCCCCCCGTCACCATCCGGCCCCGTTCGGCCGGGCGCTCTTCGAGCTGTTCTCGTCGATGCGCTTCGCCATCAGCCTGCTGACCGTGCTGTCGATCGCGTCGGTCATCGGCACTGTGCTGAAGCAGAACGAACCCTACGTCAATTACCGCTTCGAATTCGGCGACTTCTGGTTCCGCATCTTCGAGCCGCTGGGGCTGTTCGACGTCTACCACACCAGCTGGTTTCTGCTGCTGCTCGCCTTCCTCATGCTGTCGACGTCGCTGTGCATCTGGCGCCACGTACCCGGCATGCTGCGCGACATCCGCGGCTGGCGCGAAAAGGCCGGGCGCAGTTCCTTGCGGCTGATGGCGCATCACGCCGAGGCGGACGGTGAAGCCAACCGTGAGCACGTCCTTGCCCACCTGACGCAGAGCGGCTTCCGCTTCCGGATCCGCGAACACGACCGGGTCTGGCAGGTCGCCGCCAAGCGCGGCGCCTGGCAGAAGCTCGGCTACCTGTTCGCCCACGCGGCCATCGTGGTGATCTGTATCGGCGGTCTGCTCGACGGCAACCTGCCGCTCAAGCTGATGGAGCTCGCCGGCTACAAGGCCCCCGAGACCCGCGACATGCCGCAGGGCCAGGTGCCCGAGATCAGCCGCCTCAGCGCGTCCAACCTGTCGTTCCGCGGCAACGTGACCGTTCCCGAAGGCGCGGCGGCCGACGTGGTGTTCCTGAACGCCGGCAAGGGCTATTTCGTCCAGGAGCTGCCGTTCGCGATCCGGCTCAAGGCTTTCCACGTCGACTACTACACCACCGGCCAGCCCAAGCGCTTCGCCTCGGACATCGACATTCTCGACCGCCAGAGCGGCAAGATCCGCCAGAGCGGCACCGTCGAGGTCAACAAACCGATGGTCGTCGACGGCGTCGCGATCTATCAGGCCAGCTTCGGCGACGGCGGTTCGCCGCTGAGCTTCGCCCGCTGGGATCTCGGCAACGGCAGTGCGGCACCGCTTGATGCCCGCTCGCAGGCCAGCAGTGCGTTGACCATCGCCGGCCAGCCGTACACGCTCGAAACCGGCGACCTGCGTGTCTTCAACATCGAGAACCTCGGCAAGACCGAATCGCAGCAATCGGCGGTCACGGTCAACAAGTTCGAACAGGCGCTGTCGCAGGCCGCCAGCGTCAAGGGCGAACACAACCTGCGCAACCTCGGCCCTTCGGTACAGTTCAAGCTGCGCGATGCCACCGGCCAGGCGGTCGAGTACCTGAACTATCTGGCGCCGCAGCCGCTGGACGACCACCTGTACCTGGTCACCGGCATGCGCCGCGAAGTGGCACAGCCATTCACGTTCATCCGCATGCCGCTCGACACGGAAGGCAAGGTCGACACCTTCATGCGCGTGCACCATGCGCTGCTCGATCCGCAGCAGTATCCGGCCATCGCCAAGGCCACCGCCGACGCGGCCTTCCGCGACGGTGCATTCTCGGCGACGAACCGTGCCCAGTTCGCCGAAGTCACCCGGAGCGTACTGACCCAGTTCGGCAGCGGCGGCTTCCCGGCGCTCGAGCGCTTCCTCGACGGCAAGGTGCCGGCCGAACAGCGCCAGACCGTTGCGCAGACCTATCTGAAGATTCTTCAGGGTGCGGCGGTCGAGGCCTTTGCACAGGCCCAACGTCAGGCCGGCCTGGCGCCGCTACCGATGGACGAGACCAACTACCGCTTCCTGATGGACAGTCTCGTCGCAACCAGCAATCTGTTCGATTACGGCCCGGCGGTGTACCTGCAGCCGACCGGCTTCACCCAGGTCCAGGCCAGCGGCTTCCAGCTGACGCGCTCGCCGGGCAAGACCGTCGTCTACCTCGGCTCGGTCCTGCTGGTGATGGGCATCTTCTGCATGTTCTACATCCGCGAGGAGCGGCTGTGGGTCCGGCTCGAAGCCGGCAGGACGCTGATCGCGATGACCAGCAACCGCCGCAACGCCGATCTTGACCATGCCTTTGCTGCGCACCGCGCAGCGCTTCTACCCGAGTCCGCGCCCGGCGCGATGCCCAAGCCCAAGCCGGCGGCAACGCCGGACGGAGAACCGACATGACCACCCTCCCCGCCAAACGCCCGGTCGGCGCCATCGCGTTCACCGCACTGGTGCTGGTCGCCGCGATGATCAGCTTCAGCCGCTATCGCGGTGCCATGGACTATTACGAGCAGGGCATCCTGTTCGCCTGCGCCGCCGGCCTGATCTGGTTCGGCCGCTTCTGGCCGGCGATGCAGCGCTTCCTGCCGCTCTGCGGCGCGATCGCGCTCGCCGCCATCGAACTGTACGACCGCAATCTCGCACGCGGCGGCAGCAACTTCTTCCTCAAGTACCTGCTCACCAGCCAGTCGCTGGTGATGTGGATGTGCGTGCTGTTCTTCCTGGCCACGCTGATGTACTGGATCGGCCTGTTGCGTCGCAGCGCCAGCAGCCTCTCGATCGCCTCCGGCCTGACCTGGGCCGCCGCAACCGCGTCGCTGAGTTCGAGCCTGGTGCGCTGGTACGAGGGCTATCTGATCGGCCCGGACGTCGGTCACATTCCGGTGTCGAACCTGTACGAAGTCTTCGTGCTGTTCTGCCTGATCACCGCGCTGATGTACCTGTACTACGAAGCGCGCTTCGCCGCACGCAGCATGGGTGCGTTCGTGCTGCTGGTGATCAGCGCCGCGGTCGGCTTCATTCTCTGGTATTCGTTCGACCGTGGCGCCCACGAAATCCAGCCGCTGATTCCGGCGCTGCAGTCGTGGTGGATGAAGATCCACGTGCCGGCCAACTTCGTCGGCTACGGCGCCTTCGCCATTGCCGCCATGCTCGGCCTTGCCCAGCTGCTGGTTTCACGCGGGATACTGGCCAGCAGGCTGCCAAGCTACGACACCCTGGGCGAAGTGTCCTACAAGGCCATCGCCATCGGCTTCCTGTTCTTCACGATCGCCACCATCCTCGGCGCCATGTGGGCTGCCGATGCTTGGGGCGGCTACTGGAGCTGGGACCCGAAGGAAACCTGGGCGCTGATCGTCTGGCTGAACTACGCCGCCTGGCTGCACGTCCGCTTGGTCAAGGGCTGGCGCGGCAACGTGCTGGCGTGGTGGTCGGTCATCGGTCTGCTGGTCACCACCTTTGCCTTCCTCGGCGTCAACATGTTCCTCTCGGGGTTGCACTCGTACGGCGGCCTGTAAACCGTCGCCCCGCCGAGAAGCCCGCGCCATGCGCGGGCTTTTTCTTGCGCTCGATACAACACTGCGCGAGCACGTTCACACGCATGTAGTCCGTAAGCCTATGCTACGAAAATGCGCGATCCGGGCCCGAACCGGCCGCGCGACTTTCACCGCGATGCAGGCCGGGGGAGGACACATGGACACGACGATTTACCACAAGACCGCCAAGGCCCAGCAGGAACTGGCGACGCGCAGCGACCTGCTCAGCTTCAAGGCGCGGCAGGTGCTGATCATGATCGACGGCCAGCGCGACGTCGCCGCGCTGCGACAGCTTGCGCCGGCCACCGACGTCGATGCCACGCTGGCGCGCCTGCGCGAACTGGCGCTGATCGCCGAACAAACCGGCGCCCCGCTGACCGCGCCCGCACGTGCCGCCGGCGGTCATGACCTGCCGGCCGCGGAACGGCTGGCGCGGGTTCACGCGCTGGTGCAGGAAAGCAGCCGCAACTACCTCGGTGAAAACTGGCTGGCCCGATTCGATGCGGCCTTCGCCACCCTCGGCGGAACCGGCGCCCTCGAACAGCTGCTCGAGGACTGGCAAACGGCGCTGCGCCGCTCCGGCCACCGCAGCATCGCGGATCGGGTACTGCGCGAAATCCGTTCCGTGCTGGCTTGATTCTTTCCATCAAAGTCAACAATCAATCGGATCAGCCACGCCCCCGTTCTGATGCGCCGGCCGCTCGACCAGCAGTGATGGCGGCAACGTTGTAATATATTCGTCAGAATTTCAGCCAGGGGCAGTCGGCATGCAAGGCGTGGTGTATCGCAAAACCCAGCAAGGACTCGCCGAGATGGTCAACCGTTCGAGCGGGCTGCCGGCCAAATCGCGCCAGCTGCTGATCCAGATCGACGGCATCAAGACCACCGACCAGCTGATCACGACCCTGAGCGGTCGTGAACTGCTGCAGGCACTGCTTGAACTCGAATGGGACGGCATGGTCGAGAAGATCGCCGGCCAGATCGGCCCGGTGCCGGCGCCGTCCCCCGCTGCCGCCAGCCTGCCCGCGCCCAGCCCGGCTGCGCTGGGCAGCAAACAGCTCGCGCAGATCCGCCAGATCGTTTACATCAGCAACAACACCCACCTGCGCGGCGAACTGGACGAATGGATCGATCGCGTCCTCGGCCAGTGTGCCGATCACGCCGGCCTGCACCAGTGCCTGCAGCATTGGGAATCGCTGATGACCCATCGCGGCCACGGTGAAGTGGCACAAAGCTACCTGCAGCAGATCAGCGCGATTCTGCGCCGCTGATCATCGCCGCCGCGAGCCTGGCCTCGACGGCGGCCCAGTCCGGCGGTGCGTCGCCCGCGACGATGAACTCGACACGCGAATCGCGCCGGTAAGCCGATACCGCAGCACCGCTCATGCCATCGACCCAGTCGAGCCGGTACCAGTCGCGCTCGGTGCTGAACACGCCCTTCGCGCGCGTCAGCCCCGGCAGCAGCAGGGCCGCCTCCTCGAACAGCTCGGCCACCAGTGCCGAATCGAACTGCGTCTCGGCTGGGAACACCCAGCCGCAGCTCTCCGCCCCCAGGCTGTTCTGCATGTTCCGCGACGGCCAGAACATCGGCGCCGGGTTAACGGATACCGGCGTCCGGCGCGGCGCCAGAGCATGTGCAGGGGTGCCGGCCTGCTCCTGCACGGGCCAGCGATCGGCCTGCAAGGCCAGATCGAGCAGGTCCGGGTCGAACGCGCCCTGCCTCGCTTCGACCACGGCCAGCTTCGGCGGATAGAGCGCCGCAGCGAAACGCGTCGCGCGTGCCAGCTGATCGACGTCGGCGAGGTCGGTCTTGTTCAGCACCAGCACGTCTGCAAGCTCGATCTGGTCACGCCAGGTTTCGTGCGTGGTATAGCGCGCGTCGTCGAGATGGCGCGGGTCGACCAGCGTCACGACCGCCCGGACCTGATAGGCCTTGGCGAGGAAGGGGTCGCGCAGCAGGTCGATGATGCCGGCCGGATGCCCAAGGCCCGACGGCTCGATCAGCAGGCGATCGGGACGCCGGCCACGCGCCAAGCGCGTCAGCGTTGTCCGCAACATCGGACTCGTCGTGCAACAGATGCAGCCGCCGGGTACTTCGGCGACGTTCAACTCGTCGCCACTCGACGACAGCGTCGCGCCGTCGATCCCCACCTCGCCGAACTCGTTGACGATCACCGCCCAGTACTCGCCGGCGGGCTTGTCCGCCAGCAGCCGGGTCAGTGCGGTGGTTTTGCCGACACCGAGGAAACCGGTGACAAGGTTGACCGGAATCGGTGCATTTGGAGTCATGGTCGGGAAACCCAGTTCAGCAGAACCTGCCACTGGCCATAGTCGCGTTCGAAACGCGGCCGGGGCAGGTCGAACAGCGCGAGACCGCGCGGCTGCAGTTGTACATAAAGTTGTGTGTCGCGGATCGTCCCCAGCAGTGGCAGCGCCGCATCATCGACGAACGCGGCAAAGTCGCGCGCCGTCTGCGTCCGTGCGTTGACACGCATCCCGAGCAGCGCAACGTCGACCTTGCCCTTGCGGACACGCTTTTCGTCGGCGAGACGGGTAAAGAAGTCGGCACTGGCCCAGCGGTCGAATGCTGCCGGTTGCATCGGCACGACGATGCGATCGGCGGCCTGCAGGGCGGCGTCGAACAGTTTGCCGTGCAGTCCGGCCGGACTGTCGACGACCTGCACGGCATCGGCCGGCAGGCGGTCGACGATCCCGTCACGCCCGCGAATCACCGGAAAGGTATCGGGGCGCTGCGCCAGCCAGCGCAATGCCGATTGTTGCCGATCCAGGTCGGCCAGCATCACCGGGCGGCGTTGCCAGGCAAACCACGTTGCGAGCTGGATCGCCACCGTTGTCTTGCCGCTGCCCCCCTTGGGATTGGCCACCAGAATCGTCTGCATGTCAGGCGCCCGGGGCCGGCTTGTGCGGCCGGGTCTTGCTGTCGTCGGTATGCAGCTTCTGCATTGCCGCGCCGGTTTCACCGGCGAGCAGCATCGGCAGGATGTGGTGCGCCCGTGTCAGCGCATCGTCGATCGCGTCCTGCTCTTCCTTGCGCGGCGGCTTGAGGACGAAGCTCACTACCTCATTGCGGTTGCCGGGATGGCCGACCCCGACCCGCAGCCGCCAGAACGCCGGCGTCGACAAATGGGCCTGGATGTCGCGCAGGCCGTTGTGGCCACCGTGGCCACCGCCCTGCTTGAGCTTGATCTGCCCGGCCGGCAGGTCGAGCTCGTCGTGAACCACGAGGATCTCGTTCGGCAGTATCTTGTAGAACTGCGCCAGCGCGACGACCGACAGCCCGCTCTTGTTCATGTAGGTCTGCGGTTCGAGCAACCACACCTCGCGCCCGTCCAGCCGGGCCCGGCCGGCGAGACCGTGAAACTTGGCGTCGTGACGCAGGGAAACGCCAGCATCGCGCGCCAGCTGGTCGACCCACCAGAAACCGGCGTTGTGCCGGGTCGCAGCGTATTCGGCCCCGGGGTTGCCCAGGCCGACGATCAGTTTGATAGAGGACATCGGAAAGAATGCGGATGGCCCGCCCGTGGCAGGCAAGGCCACCATGATAACGCGAGTCGCAGCCGCTAGGCGCCCAGCGCCTTGAGGGTCGCTCTGGCCTGCGCGTTCGGCCACTGGCGGATCAGCCGGGGCGAACCGTCCGGCGCCAGATACAGGCGTGCCGCATCGACCTGCGGCGATTGCAGCTCGACCACCCAGCCGCCGAACCAGGCCCAGTGGGCCGAACCGGGCTTGAGCCGGTAATCGCCGAGCCAGTTGCCGTTGTCGGCGACCTGCTGCCAGCGTACGCTGCCGTCCGCATTGCGCAGCACCAGCCAGCCATTGGCCTCGCCGTCCCGTTTGGCGTACTGTTCCAGCCGCCAGCCCGGCCAGCCGACGGCGACGACGGTATCCGGCATCCGCGCAGGTGCCGACGACTGGAATCGGGGCGACTGAACGTCGGTGAAGTACGGATAGTAGTCGAGACCGTCCTGGCGCGAATGGAAGGGCGACACGCCCCAGCGCGGTACCAGCCAGTACATCAGCAATACCGCACCGAGCAGCAGGCCAACCATCCGGACCTTGGTGCGATGCCGTGGTGGAATCACCGGCAGGTTAGCCAGCCATTCGAGCGGACTGGCCACGTGCCGGCGATGGACGTCCTGCCCTTCCGGTTGTTCGTTCGAATACATGCAAGTCCATCTGCCGGAATGATGCGGTCATCGTAGCCCAGCCCGGCCATGCACGCGCTGTCCGTCAGCGATCCGGCAAACCGGGCAAACAAAAAACCCGCCGGGCTTGCGCCACGGCGGGTTTCGGACGGAACAGGCTGGATTAACCGGCCTTGGCGCCGTTCAGGCTGGCCACAGCGAGGTCTTCGCCACGAACCAGAGCCATCAGCTCCACGCCTTCCGGCAGCTGGATGTCGGCCAAGTGGGCGATGGTGTTGCCAACGGCCATCTTCGACAGATCCACGTTGAGGAATTCCGGGATCTTGTCGGCCAGGCAGCGAACCTTCACATCATTCAGGATGTAACGGATCGAACCGCCTTGCAGCTTCACGCCTTCGCAGGTATCGGCGCCGACGAAGTGCAGCGGAACGCGCACTTCAACGGTGGTACCGGCTTCAACGCGCTGGAAGTCCACGTGCAGCACTTGCTGCTTGAACGGGTGGTAGTTCACCGAGCGCAGCAGCACCTGTTCGGTCTTGCCATCCACGGCGAGCTTGATCAGCGCGGTGTGGAACGCTTCTTCCTGCAGGGTGTAGTACATGCTGTTGTGATCGAGTTCGATCGCCAGCGGGGCAGCGCTGCCGCCGTAGACGATACCCGGCAGTTTGCCAGTCTTGCGCAGGCGGCGGCTCGCACCGGTACCCTGTGCAGCACGGGCTGCAGCTTGAATTTCGTAAGTCATGGTTTGCTCCATAGCATTAAAAGCAACAGCCTCCCGCGACCAGGAAGGCTGCCGATTCCGGGGAAAACTCCCCTGAATTAGTCAACGAACAGCGACGAGACCGACTCTTCGTTGTTGATGCGGCGCATCGTCTCGGCCAGCAGGCCGGCGATCGACACGCAGCGGATGCGGCCCGACAGTTCGGCAGTGTCCGACAGCGGAATGGTGTCGGTCACGACGACTTCGTCGAGATCCGACTGCAGGATGCGCTCGACGGCGGCACCGGAGAACACCGGGTGCGTGGCATACGCCAGCACGCGCTTGGCACCGTGCGCCTTCAGCGCGGCGGCGGCCTTGCACAGGGTGTTGGCGGTATCGATCATGTCGTCGACGATCAGGCAGGTCCGGTCCTTCACGTCACCGATGATGTGCATCACTTCGGCCACGTTGGCCTTCGGACGGCGCTTGTCGATGATCGCCATGTCGGTACCGAGCTGCTTGGCCATCGCACGGGCACGCAGTACGCCGCCGACGTCCGGCGACACGACCATCAGGTTTTCGTAGTTCTGCGCGCGGATGTCGGCGAACAGCACCGGCGTCGAATAGATGTTGTCGACCGGAATGTCGAAGAAGCCCTGGATCTGGTCGGCATGCACGTCGACGGTCAGCAGGCGGTCGACGCCGGCGGCCTGCAGCATGTTGGCAACGACCTTGGCCGAGATCGGCACGCGCGCCGAACGCGGGCGGCGGTCCTGGCGGGCGTAGCCGAAATACGGAATCGCCGCGGTGATCCGGCCGGCCGAGGCGCGCTTGAGCGCATCGACGATCAGGATCATTTCCATCAGGTTGTCGTTGGTCGGCACACAGGTCGACTGCAGAACGAAAACGTCGCGGCCGCGAACGTTTTCCAGCAGCTCGACGGTGACTTCGCCATCGGAGAAACGGCCGACGGTTGCCCGGCCCAGCGAGATGTCGAGATGATTGACAACACGATCGGCAAGCTTGGGGTTAGCGTTGCCGGTAAAGACCATGAGGCTGTCGTAAGCCATTTTCAAACCCTAGAAAAACGAAAAGCGTGTAACCCGGGTTACACGCTTTTCTTTTCGAATTTGGCAGGGGAAGAAGGATTCGAACCTTCGCATGTCGGAATCAAAATCCGATGCCTTAACCAACTTGGCGACTCCCCTAGCGGCACTTGCCGATCATCCGGCAAATTCTTTCAACGGATGCCGATCGACTGCTTTCGCCGTCCATCCGGTCATGTCCCGAGGAAGCTGGGATACTACTGCATCCGCGCCGGCTTGTGAAGCAAAAAGTGCAAAAACACAGCTTCCGGAACCGGTCATCCTGGCCGGAGAAAACCGGCTCAGCCAAGCGATGTACTGCCCGACCAGAGGATGCTTCCTCACAGCCACCGCCTGCAAATCGTTGCGGGTAGTTGCTGTGTTGAGGTCGCGCATATTAAGCGACGGTGTATCCCGCGTCAAGCCCTGATCGCGAAAAATCTCCGGGGTCGGCACGTGGACCGGCGGATGCAGCACGACGAAGTACCCGTCGGTACTGGCAACGGCACGCATCCGCTCACCGATGCCTTCGACAAAGGCCGTTTCGCCGAAGACGAAAAACGGCACGTCGGCGCCCAGCGAAGCACCGAGCTGCATCAGCCGTTCGCGACTCAGGTCGAGCCGCCACAGCCGGTTCAATGCCAGCAGTACCGTCGCGGCGTCCGAGCTGCCGCCACCGACGCCGCCGCCCATGGGCAGGCGCTTGTCGATCGCGATGTCGACGCCGCTGCGACAGCCGGTCTCCTGCTGCAGCAGGCGCGCGGCGCGGACGGTCAGGTCGGTGTCGGCCGGAACGCCGGGGATTAGCCCGGTGCGGACGATCTCGCCGTCATCGCGCAGCCGCAACCGGATCGTGTCGGCCAGGTCGATCAGCTGGAACACCGATTGCAGCAGGTGATAGCCGTCGTCGCGGCGTCCGGTGACGTGCAGGAAGAGGTTGAGCTTGGCCGGCGCCGGGAAGGCGCGCCAGCCGTCATGGTCGGGCAGAAAGTCGTTCAGGGTTGCCATTCGGAAATCGCAATGCGCAGGTCGAGATCGGGCCGGGTCAGATGCAGGCGGCGCGGCAGCGGCTGGCCGGCTGTGCGCGGCAGCCACTCGGACAGCTCGATCCGCCAGCCGGCCTGCACGATGGTGCGCTTGCCGTCGGCATCACTGACCGTCGCCGGACTGGCCGGGTCCGCTTCGCCCTTCAGCCAGTGCACGAGGCCGTTGACCGGTACAGACCAGCCGAGGCCATCCAGCAACAGCGCATCGGCGTCGGCAGCACTGAGGACCCGTCCCTCGGCGTCGCGATAGCTGGCGCCACTGGCGGTCATCGTCAGCTCGGCCAGCGTCTGCCCCAGCGGGTTGTTCAGCGCCAGCCGGCTCTCGGCGGCATGCCAGGTCCAGACGAAGTTGGCGTAGTCGTTGCCTTGCGGGCGCTTGATGCTGACGCGCCCGAGTGCGACCAGATCGCCGGCAGCCGGCGGCGGCGGAACGCTGGCGCAGCCGGCCAGCAGCGCTGCACCGAGCAGCGCCGAAGCGAACCGGCGCCTCACTTGGCGCCCAGCCGCTGTACCGTCTCCTGAACGATCTCGTTGCCCGGATCGAGCTTGATGGCCGCGTCGAACAGCTTGCGTGCGCCGCCCTTGTCACCGAGCTGCCAGAGCACCTCGGCCAGATGAGCCCCGATTTCGGGGTCGGGCATCCGCGCGTAGGCCTTCTCGAGCAGCGTTTTCGCATCGGCCAGCCGGCCCTGGCGATAACGCAGCCAGCCCATGCTGTCGAGCACGGTCGGATTGTCGGGCTCCTTGGCCAGCGCGGCATCGAGCAGCTTCTGCGACTCGGCCAGGCGGGCCGTATCGGTCGGTTTCGAGCGGTTGGCCAGCGTGTAGCCGAGCGCATTCATGCCGATGGCGCTGTCGGGTTCGAGTGCCAGATAACGCCGCAGCTCGGCCTCGGCCTCGTCCTGCCTGCCCATCAGGTCGGCAAACAGCGATCGGTCGTACATCAGGTCGGCACTGGCCGGATAGCGTTTGAGCCCTTCGCTCAGCACGTCATAACCCTTGCGGTACTGCTTGACCTCGCGCCAGATCGACGCTTCGAGCTGGATCTTCTCGATCTTCGCCTCGTCGTTCGGTGCCGGAATCGCCTTGACGGTCGCCTGCGCGCCATCGAGGTCGCCCAGCCGGGCCAGCACGCGCACAAGGCGCTTGTCGGCCGACAGCTTGAATTCGCCGTCGACACCTTCGTACCAGTCGCGCGCTTCGACGAAACGGTAGCGCTCTTCGGCAATCTGGCCGAGGTAATAGCGCAGGTTGCCGGTCTGCTGCGGTGCCAGTTCGGTCGCGCGCGTCAGGCGCTGTTCGGCCGTGTCGAGGTCGTGCAGCTGCAGCGCAACCAGACCGCTGCCGGTCAGCGCCTCGAGGTTGTTCGGCTGCAAGGCAAGCATTTCGTTGTAGACCTTGAGCGCCGCGTCGAGGCGGTTGGCCTCGACGTACTCGCGCGCGAGCGCCGACCGCAGCGCCATCGACTTGGGCAGGCTGCGCTCGGCCGACTGCAGGTAGTCGATGCGCGCCTCGGGCGACGACGACTTGCCCATCAGCTGGGCGCGGTAAAGGATCGCCGGCTCCCAGTTGGCCTTGAGCCGGTTTGCTTCGTCGAGCTCCTTCAGCGCTTCGTCGATGCGACCGACGTTGGCCAGCGCCACGGCACGGGCAAAGTGCGCCTCGGCGAGCTGCGGGTACGGCGTCGTCAGCTCCTCGGTGAGCCGGAGTGCCGCTTCACGGTCGGTGTTCTTGTCCCAGAGCATGTGCATCTGCAGGAAGAACGGCGCGATTTCCTGCGGCTGGGCGGCAAGCAGCGCCTGGATGTGCGGCTTGGCCTCATCGAGGCGGTTGGCACGGATCAGCAGGCTGAGCATCACCTGACGCGCCGCAGCCGAATCGGGTACCGCGTCGATCCAGCGCTGCGCGTCGTCACGGGCGATCGACAGCTGGCCGCTGCCGATCGCCACTTCGGTCGCGCGTCGCGCGACGCGCGGATCGTTGGTCCGCTGCGCCAGATCGTGCCAGGTCTGCGCCGCCAGCTGCGGCCGGTCGCGCTGCAGTGCGATGTCGCCGACGAGGAAGCGCAGCAGCAGTTCGCTGGTCAGCGGTACCTTGGGCAGCTTGTCGTCGGGAATCGCATCCTCGTCGAGCCCCGGCGCAGTTTCGGCAGCCGGTTCGCTGGCGTTGCCCGACGGGGCCGGTGCGCCGCCCATCGACGCGCAGGCCGAGAGCCCGAGTGCGAGCAACAGGGCCGACAGCAGGGTACGAACGGCGGGCGGATTGGTCATGGCGACGGCTTGGCCTGTTTTATGTTAGACAGACTGATCTTAATGAATCGGCGTGACGGCGTCCAAACGCCGGCACGCTTTACCAGTAAAGACCATGCCCGAACTTCCCGAAGTCGAAACTACGCGTCGCGGCGTCGCCCCCTATCTTGATGACGCCGTCGTGCAGTCGCTGATCGTCCGCGAGGCGAGGCTGCGCTGGCCGATTCCGGCCGGACTGCCGGACTTGCTGGCCGGACAGCCGATACGCTCGTTGCGGCGCCGCGCCAAATATTTGCTGATCGGGTTCGACAGCGGCACGGCCATCCTCCACCTCGGCATGAGCGGCAGCCTGCGCGTACTGACCGAGGCCTACCCGCCCGAAAAGCACGATCATTTCGACCTGGTCCTGACTTCGGGCGTGCGGCTGCGCTACCGCGATCCGCGCCGCTTCGGCGCACTGCTGTGGGCCGACGGCGATGGCAGCGACCACCCGCTGATTGCCGCGCTGGGGCCGGAGCCGCTGTCCGGCGCCTTCGACGCCGCCCATCTCGCCGCAGCGCTGGCGCGTACGCGCCGCGCGGTGAAGCTGGTGATCATGGACAACCATGTCGTCGTCGGCGTCGGCAACATCTACGCGTCCGAGTCGCTGTTCCGCGCCGGCGTCCATCCGGAGCGGCCGGCCAGCACGCTGAGTGCCGCCGAAACCGCGATGCTGACCGAGGCGATCAAGGCGACGCTGGCGGAGGCGATCACCGCCGGCGGCAGTACGCTGCGCGACTTCGTCGACTCCGAAGGCAAGCCCGGCTACTTCCAGCTCAACGCCTTCGTCTATGGCCGGAATGACACACCCTGCCGCGTTTGCGGCACGCTCATCCGGCAAATCCGTATCGGCCAGCGGACAAGCTACTACTGCCCCCACTGCCAGCGTTGACAACCGTCGCGCGCGCGGGTGATAACAGCGGCAATATTTACAATACGAGGCCGTGAGCCCATGAGCACCGATTACCTGCATCGCGACGATGTCGCCGTCAACGATCCGACCGACGCAGGCGATCGCCTCGTCGGCGACTTCCAGGCCTACAGCCAGTGGCGCGCGACGCTGACGCAGTCGGTGGCGCAACTGTCGCGCTGGCTCACCGAACAGGACCTCGACGACGCGCAGACCCAGCTGCGCATCAACGCGCTGCAGGGCAAGCTGCGCGACGACAAGCTCAACATCGCCTTTGTCGCCGAGTTCTCGCGCGGCAAGTCCGAACTGATCAACGCCATCTTCTTCGCCCACTACGGCAAGCGCGTGCTGCCCTCGTCGGCGGGACGGACGACGATGTGTCCGACCGAGCTGCTGTACGACGCCAGCGAATTCCCGGCGATCAAGCTGCTGCCGATCGAAACCCGCGGCGCGAACGTCACCACCAGCGAATACCGCCGCTATCCGGAAGAGTGGACGACGATCGCCCTCGACCTCGACAACCCGGACCAGTTGCTTGCGGCCTTCCGCCGCGTCGGCGAAACCCGCCGGGTTTCGCTGGCCGAAGCGCAGAAGTACGGGCTGTACGACGCCAGCGATGCAGACCAGCAACTGGTGGTCGGCGCCGACGGCACGATCGAGATTCCGTGCTGGCGCCACGCCATCATCAACTTCCCGCACCCGCTGCTCGAACAGGGGCTGGTCATCCTCGATACGCCGGGGCTGAACGCCATCGGTACCGAGCCCGAGCTGACGCTGAACCTGCTGCCGAACGCGCACGCCATCCTGTTCATCCTTGCCGCCGAGACCGGCGTCACCAAGAGCGATATCGACGTGTGGCGCAACCACATCGGCAAATCGCAGGGTAGCGGTCGCGGCCGGCTGGTCGTGCTCAACAAGATCGATACGCTGTGGGACGAACTGAAATCGCCGGCCGAAACGGATGCCGAAATTGCCCGCCAGGTCGACAGCACCGCGCAGCTGCTCGGCATCTCTACCCGGCAGGTCTATCCGGTCTCCGCACAGAAGGCGCTGGTCGCCAAGGTGCAGGACAACCCCGCGCTGCTCGAACGTGCCCGCCTGACCGCGCTGGAAACCGCACTGTCCGAAGAGCTGCTGCCGGCCAAGCTCGACATCGTCCGCGACGCGACGGTGACCGAGGTCGAAGACATCGTCATGGCCACGCGCGGCATCCTCTCGGCGCGGCGTGACGGCGTGACCGAACAGCTGTTCGAGCTGACCGGACTGCGCGGCAAGAACCAGGACGTCGTCGCGCAGATGATGGACAAGGTCCAGGCCGACAAGCGCGAGTTCGAACAGGGACTGGTGCGCTTCCAGGCACTGCGCTCGATCTTCTCGCAGCAGCAGAACCAGCTGCTGACACTGTTGGGCATGGACGCGCTGAAGGCTCAGATCGCCGGCATCCGCGCCGAAATGGAACGCAGCCTGTTCTCGTTCGGCGAATCCGGTCTGCGCGCGATCATGGACCGCTTCTTCAGGGACGTGAACGACAACATCAGCAAGGCCGCCGAACAGGTCGCCGAAGTGCAGGCGATGATGGCGGCGATGTACAAGAAGTTCAGCGAGGAACACGGTCTCGGCCAGGTCACCCCGCCGCCGTTCTCGACGCTCAAGTACCACAAGGAGCTGGCACGGCTGGAGAAGTCGTTCCGCGAGCACTTCAATACCGTCGGCAAGCTGCTGACGACCAGCCAGGGCCGCCTGACGCACAAGTTCTTCGAGACCGTCGCCAGCCGGGTCGTCTACGTGTTCGAAGTTGCGAACCGCGACGTCGAGCACTGGCTCAAGGCAGTGATGGCGCCGATGGAAACGCAGGTCAAGGAACACCAGCTGCAGCTGCGCCGCCGGCTCGAGAGCATCAAGCGCATCCACAAGGCCACCGACACGCTCGAAGGCCGGATCGAGGAGCTCGAGGACATCGACCGCCAGCTCGCCCAACAGCTGGCCGAGCTGAACGAGCGCCAGCGCGCGGTGTTCACGGTGCTGAACGCCGGCATGGTCCGCGAGGGCCGTGCCGCCTGAGCCCGGTCCCGCTTGATCCGGAGCAAAAAGCCGCGCCACTGCGCGGCTTTTTGTTTGGGTACGGCGGCCGGCAGCGCTACCATCTCCGGCATTGCCCACGGAGGAATACCATGTCCGCATCCGAACAAGTCCAGCTGGAAATCTGCGCCGGCTCGGTTTACTCGTGTCTGGCCGCGCAGGAAGGCGGCGCCGCACGCGTCGAGTTCTGCGACAACCTGCTCGAGGGCGGCACCACGCCGTCGCACGGCGCGATCGCCGTCGCACGCGACCGGCTGTGGATCACGCTGAACGTCATCATCCGTCCTCGTGGCGGCGACTTCCTTTACGACGAGATCGAGTTCGAGGTGATGAAGCGCGACATTCTCGCCTGCAAGAAGATCGGCGCCGACGGCGTGGTGATCGGCCTGCTGACCGCCGACGGTGACGTCGACGTCGCCCGGACCCGCGAGCTCGTCGAACTCGCCGCGCCGATGCAGGTGAGCTTCCACCGTGCCTTCGACGTCGCCCGCGACCCGCTCAAGGCGCTCGAGGACGTGATCGCCACCGGCTGCAACCGGCTGCTCACCAGCGGCCAGGCACCGAGTGCGCTCGAAGGTGCCGCGATGCTCAAACGGCTGAACGAGATCGCCGGCGACCGGCTGGTCGTGATGCCCGGGGCCGGCGTGCGCGGTCACAACATTGCCGAACTGGTCAGGCTGACCGGCTGCCGCGAGTACCACAGCTCGGGCCGCGCACCGCGCGACAGCGCGATGCGCTACCGCAACGCCGTGGTCAAGATGGGTGCACCGGGTCAGGACGAATACGCGATCGTCGACACCGACGCGACGCTGGTGCGCGAGCTGGTCGCCAACGCCCGCGGGGCGTGACGCTCAGAGGCCGATGCGCTGGCCGCTCTTGCTGCTGGAGATCGCCGCCTCGATGACCCGCATCACCGCAACGGCGTCGGACGGCATCACCGGGTTCGGACCGACGCCGAGCAGCGCATCGCGGATGCCGGCGTAGTAGGCGGTGTATTCGCCGCGCGGCAGGTCGACGTGCTGCTTGCGTGGCTCGCCGTCGGTCCCGGTGTACAGCGTCATCTGCCGCGCATCGAACGCCCACGCCGGATGCCCCGGCCGCATGCCGGCACGCAGCTGCTCGGCCTGGCTGTCGACCCCGTCGACAACCAGACTGCCGCTGCTGCCGTGCACGAGAAAGCGGTGGCCACCACCGACAACCAGATTGCTGACGCCGAGCACGACGCGCAGCTCGCGGTAGCCGAGCACGACATGCACGTCGTCGTCGGACAGCGCACCGTCACGCCGCAGTGCCAGATCGGCCCAGACCGTTTGCGGCACGCCAAAGAGCTGCAGCGCTTGGTCGACGAGATGCGGGCCGAAGTCGTACCACAGCCCGGCACCGGCTTGCGCGCCTTCGCGCCAGCGCGGCCTCACCTCGGGGCGGAAGCGGTCGATCCGGCTTTCGAACTGTCTGACCGCGCCGATCCGCCCTGCGGCAATCGCAGCGCGCACGGCAATGAAATCGGCATGCCAGCGCGCATTGTGGAACACCGACAGCAAGCGGCCGTTCTGCGCGGCCAATGCCGCCAGCCCCTCGGCTTCGGCGGCGGTCAGCGTGAACGGCTTGTCGACGACGACATTGCGGCCGGCCAGCAGCGCGGCACGGGCCAGCGGTGCGTGACTGTCGTTCGGCGTTGCAATCACCACCAGATCGAGGTCGCGCCGGGCGATCAGCGCCTCGGCATCGGGTTCGACCCCGACATCCGGCCAGTCGGCACCGACCGCCAGCGGCCGGCTCGATGCGATCGCAGCCAGCTTCAATCCCGGCGTCGCGGCAATCAGCGGCGCATGGAAGGTCTTGCCGGCATGCCCGTAGCCGATCAGACCCACCTGTAGTTGTTTCTTCACCGTGCGGCTCCCTTTCAACCGCCCCTTTCTACGCCGCCTTGCCGTTGCTGTCGCTCGGGCTTTACCCTAGCTGCAACGCCACGGAACGGTTCATGGACATCCAGCTTCATTCTCGTATCGCGTCGCTCGACGCCGCACGCTGGAACACGCTGGCCGGCAGCCAGACGGTGCTGCAGCATGCCTTCCTCGATGCGCTCGAACAGAGCGGCAGCGTGCTCGCCCAAACCGGCTGGCAGCCGTGCCACCTGGCGCTGGACGGACTCGCCGCAGCAATCCCGCTGTACCTGAAAGCACACTCGTTCGGCGAGTACGTGTTCGACTGGTCGTGGGCGCGCGCCTACGAACAGCACGGCCTCGACTACTACCCGAAACTCGTCGCCGCGGTACCGTTCACACCGGTGCCGGGCCCCCGCCTGCTGGCATCAACCGATGCACAGCGCCAGCAACTGGCGCACGGACTGCAGGCAGCCGCCGAATCGCTCGGCGCCGGCTCGGTCCACGTGCTGTTCCACGACGACGACGACGGCCGTGCGCTGGAAGCCGCCGGCTTCTTCCTGCGCAGCCAGATCCAGTTCCACTGGCAACGACAACCGGACTGGCGCGATTTCGACGACTTCCTCGACGCGCTTAAGCGCGACAAACGCAAGAAAATCCGCCAGGAGCGGCGCAAGGTCATGGACGCCGGCATCGAGATCGTCCGCAAGCGCGGCGCGGCGATCACCGAAGCGGACTGGCGCTTCTTCACGGCCTGCTACGCCAATACCTACGACGAGCATCGCAGCAGCCCGTACCTGAACCTCGACTTCTTCCTGCGGCTCTGGCGATCCCTGCCCGAGAGCTGCCTGCTGATCCTTGCCTACCGGAACGGCCGTCCTGTTGCCGCTGCGCTAGATCTGGTCGACGGCGACAGGCTTTACGGCCGCTACTGGGGCGCGCAGTGGGACGACGCCGGTTTCGTTCCGGCACTGCACTTCGAGTTGTGCTACTACCAAGGCATCGAATTTGCCCTCGAACAGGCACTACCGGTCTTCGAAGGCGGCGCCCAGGGCGAACACAAACTCGCCCGCGGCTTTTCACCCGTACTGACACGCTCTGCACACTGGCTGCGCCACCCCGGCTTCCACCAGGCCATCGCCCGCGCCGTTCATCAGGAAACGCGGCAGATTACATACAGCATCAATGAGCTGGTTGAACGAGCTGCGCGCCCTACGTCCTTGCCCAGCGATCCAGAGCGCTGAAAACAGGCCGGCAAGCCAGGTACTAAACCGAAAGCCAGTCAAATTCCGCCGATTTTTCAAGTTCAAGCCGTTCGTCAGCCAAACCGGCTTGTCATGTATTGCCCTCCTAAGCTGCAACTGAAACTGACCGAATAAGAAATTATTTGGTCAGTGGCATAGCCATAAATTGCCAGGAGAGATGTCATGAAATTTCGTCTTGCACTTCCCCGTCAACAACGCGGAGCCACGGCGATCGAGTACGCACTTGTCGCGGCCTTGATTGCCATCGTCATCGCCGTAGCCGCGACTACGCTCGGGACACAAATCACAGCGGTATTCACCCGGATCACGACCTGCCTCAGCGGTGGCGCATGCACTTGAGGTCAGCATTTGATTCGCGCCACTGCCGGGCTCGCTAACCAACTGTTGTTCCCGGCATTGGCGATGCAACGCCCTTGATATCCCAGCCATACAAGTTCGCCGGACGTAGGAAGGGTTGGCCGACCAGGCGCCGCCATACGTCGATAAAAATCGATCGACATTCAGGCAGGGAATACACCATGCCGATACCCGCCTCACCCCAACGCGGCGCCGCTGCACTTGAGTTCGCATTGACACTACCGCTGCTGCTCATACTGATCTACGGCTTGGCCGCTTATTCGATGTTGTTCGTTTTGCAGCAGCAGCTGACGCTGGCCGCAGCCGAAGGCGGTCGCGCGGCGATGCGCTTTGCCAGCTCGACTACTGCACGCGACTCGGCAATCACCGCCGCAATCCGGCAAGGCGTCAGCGGTTGGCCAACCGCAAGGCAAAACCTCGTCAATGTTCAGATACGACCTGCAGGCGGTGCATGCCCTGCCAATCTGACCTGCCTTGCCATCGTCGTCACCTATCCGTATGCCGCGCAGCCGATCCTGCCGTCAATGTTCGGCCTGCCCTATCCGACCACGCTCAGCAGCCAGGCCGCCGTCCAGCTTGACCAGCTGGTGCTCAACTGAGGGAGTGCGCTCATGTCGACCCGACTCAAACGCACCGCATACGGTCTGGGGACCGCCGGCCTCGCGCTCATGGGCTTTGCAATGGGGGCGCGCTGGTCGGCATCGCACCAGCCGGCCCCCCCGCCAGCACAGCACTATGCCGTCGTGCAGGCCAGCGCCAACCTGATTCCCGGTCAGCCCGTGACCGTCGAACAGGTGCGGACAAGCCAGCAGCCCGTCGCAATGCCCGGAGCCCTGACCACGGCCGAAGCCGCGATCGGCCGCCTGCCTGCACACAGCATCAGCGCCGGTGCCGTGCTCACGGAAGGCGACTTTTCGGTGCCCGGTTTTGCCGAAATGCTCGGGCCGGAAGAGCGCGCGCTGGCGCTGGCGGTCGACGAGGTCAAGGCGGTCGGCAACCGGCTCCAGCCGGGCGATCGTGTCGATGTTTACGTGGCGCTGCGACGCGACGACCAGGAAGTACTGCACAGCGAGGCCAACCGGCTGCTGTCCGACATCCGCGTGCTTGCCTTCGGCCCCAAGGCCGTCGGCGCCAGGAACGAGCCGGCGCTCCCCGCCGGCAATGATGGCGGGCAGAACGACAAGGCCCGTTCTGCGGTACTGGCCGTTCCGGCGGGCTCGGTCGGCGACCTGATTCTCGGCCAGCAGCATGGCCAGCTGACGCTGGTATTGCGGGCGCCCGGTGCGACAACCGATACCGCAGCCGTACGCACCGTGGCCGAGCTCGCCGGCTCGCCGACGCGCGCCTTGCCGCTGCGCACGGTCGCCCCCCCGCCGGTCCGGCAGGTTGCCACGGCCGAGCGCGCCGCGCCTGTCCAGGCAGCACAGAACAACAACGAATCCGGCGTGGAGGTGATCCGTGGCAAGGGACAACCATAACGGCCTGATGCTGGCCTGCACCGGACTGATGCTGGTTGCCGCGGTCGCACACGCCGACGAGGGCACGCTGAGCATCCACGTCGGCGACATGCAGGTTGTGCCGATCCAGAAGCTGCAGCGGGTCGCCGTCGCCAACCCGAACATCGCCGATGTGCTCACCCCCAAACAGCGGGACAGCCTGCTGGTCGAGGGGCGAACGCCCGGTGAAACCACCATTCTGCTCTGGCAGCAGGGTCAGTCTCAGCCGCGGCGCATCAACGTCAAGGTCAGTGCGCGCGCGCCGAGCGACACCAGCCCCGGCGTGAACTGGCACAGCGACGGCAGTCGCCAGATGCTTGACGGCGAGATCGACGACGTTGCCCGGCACAGCCAGTTTGTCGGCGGGCTCGGCAAGGACATCAACGACCGGACCGTGCTGCCCTCCGGCGGCGCGGTACAGGTCGACATCCGTGTCGTCGAGTTCTCGCGGCACACGCTGGCCGCGGTCGGGCTCAACCTCAGCGTACTCAAGACCAGCTCGGGCTTCTCGTTCGGTTCGTTCACGCCGGGTTCGCTCAACAAGGTAACGCAGAACGGCGATCTGCTGAACTTCGACAGCTCGGCGCCGATTGCCTCGGCCTTCAACCTCATCGCCCGCAAGGTCACCGGCAACTGGGACATCAGCGGCGCGCTCAGCCTGCTCGAATCGAACGGCTACGTGCAGGTGCTGGCCGAGCCGAGCCTGGTCGCGCTGTCCGGCCAGACGGCCACCTTTCTCGCCGGCGGCGAACTGCCGATCCCGGTCGCGCAGACACTGGGGACGGTGTCGATCGAATGGAAGAAGTTCGGTATCGGCCTCGCCTTCTCGCCGACGGTGATCAACAAGCAGCGCATCGCCCTCAAGGTCGCACCGGAAGCCAGCGAGCTCGACTATTCGCGCGCCATCCTGCTCAACGGCACCGCCGTACCGTCGGTGGTCACGCGGCGCGCCGACACCACGGTCGAACTCGGCGACGGCGAGAGCTTCGTCATTGGCGGACTGGTGTCGCGCAACCTGCGCAAGAACGTCGACAAGGTCCCCGGCCTTGGCGACATCCCGATTCTCGGCGCCTTCTTCAAACGGCTCGAGGACGAGCGCGAGGATCGCGAACTGCTGATCGTTGTCACCCCCCATCTCGTTTCGCCGATCGCCCGCGACGCCAGCAAGCCGCCGCTGCCCGGCGAAAACAGCGGCATCACCACTTCGATCTGGCAGCTCTGGCTGGTCGGCCTCGGCAAGGATCGGCAACTCACGGGGTTCTCGCAATGAACATGGCCCAGACACCGCTCGGCTCCGCCATCGGCAGTGGCGCCTACACCTTCCTGCTGTATTCGGACGACACGCTGCTGGCCGACCGGCTCGACCGTGCCCTGACGGCAATCGGCGTCGTGCTGTCGCGCCATGGCGATATCGGCGACCTGATCCGCGAAGTCAGCCTGCTCGGCCCGGATGCGGTGCTGCTGGTGTTCGACGAGCACAGCACGCAATCGCACGACGTCGCCAAGCAGCTGGCCGAGTTCTATCCCTCGCTCGCGCTGATCGGCGTCGGCACACCGACCGAAGCCGCGATGCACTCGGCACTCAAGGCCGGGGTCGAGGAGTTCATCGATGTCGGCAACCTCGCGCTGGCCAGCAGCATCGTCTACGACACGCTGTGCCAGCACGACGACGGCCAGCCGCAGCAGAACGGCTGCCCGCTGATTGCCCTCGTCGGCGCACGTCAGGGCATGGGCACCAGCAGTGTGGCGACCGAGCTGGCTCTGCGCATGAAGGCCAGGCTCGGTGACGATGAAGTGCTGCTGCTCGATTGCGGTGCGCCGGTACGCGATTGCAGCCTTTACCTCGGCCTCGAGCCGGAACTCGACATGCTCGGCGCCGTACACAATCTGGCCCGCTTCGACCGGATGATGCTGCAGACGGCGTTTTCCCGCCATGCACAGGGGCTCGCCGTCCTGCCGCTGCCTGCCGGCATCGAGGAACGCAACGAGATCGGAACCGCCGACGCCTTGCGGCTGTTCCGGATCCTGCGTTCGTACTTCCGTGTCGTCGTCGTCGACCTCGGCTTCAGCCCCGATCCCTTGCTCGCGCAGCATCTGGTGCGCAGCGCCGATTCCGTGCTGCTGGTGTGCGAACAGGGCATCAGCGGCCTCAAGGCCAGCCTCGACTACCTGAGCCAGTGCGAGGCGGCCGGTTTCGGCACGTCGAACTGGCGGGTGGTCATCAACCGCTATGCCGGCGATCGCGCCGTCAACGCCGAACACCTGGCCCACCGCTTCGGCCTGCCACTGGCCGCCGTGCTACCGCACGATGCGGCCGCGCTCAACGATGCGCAGAGTTTCGGCAAGCCGCTGTCGTCGCAGGGTAAACTCGGGCGGGAGCTGGATTCCCTGGCAACACAGCTACTCGCCGAACTCGGGCTCGGTGGTGGTGGCAAGCACGCCGAATCGCTGAGCTTGCGCCTGTCCCGGCTGTTCGTGAAAACGGAAACGGCATGACCGCATCGACCAGCGGCTTTCTCGGCAGCCCCGAGTTCGAGCGCATCCAGTACGCGGCGCACGATTTCCTGATCGACCGGATCACCGAGCTCGGCAGCAGCTTTGCCGACTGGCCGCGAGACCGCTTGATCCGGGTGGTGCGGCAGGAGGTCAGCCTCTTCGTCGCCAGCCGGCAGGTGGCGATCAACGAGCGCGAAGTCACCGCCATTGCCGATGCGCTGATCAAGGAGCTGATCGGCTACGGCCCCATCGAGGACCTGCTCAACGACGACTCGGTCGAGGACATCCTCATCAACGGCCCGCACTCGGTCGTCGTCTCGCGCCGCGGCGTGCTGACCAAGGAGGCGGTGCGCTTCCGCGACAACGAGCATCTGGTCGGCTTCCTGCGTCGCCTGCTGGCGCCGCTCGGCCGGCGGCTCGACGAATCGAGCCCGATGGTCGATGCCCGCCTGCCCAGCGGCGGCCGCCTCAATGCCATCATCCCGCCGCTTGCCGTCGATGGTGCTGCAGTCTCGATCCGCAAGTTCCACAGCGGCTTCTACACCGGCGAGCGGATGGTCGAGGCCGGCGCACTGTCGCCCGAATTGCTCGACTTCCTCGCCTATGCCGTCCGCCAGCGCTGCAACCTGCTGGTGATCGGCGGAACCAGCAGCGGCAAGACGTCGATGCTGAACGTGCTGTCGAATTACATCCCGGCCGGCGAGCGCGTCATCACGATCGAGGACACCGCCGAGCTCGACCTGCAGCACCCGCACGTCGTGAAGCTCGAAAGCCGGCCTGGCGGCTATGAAGGTGCCGGACAGGTGACGATTCGCGATCTGGTGCGCAACAGCCTGCGCATGCGCCCCGACCGCATCGTCGTCGGCGAAGTCCGCGGCGCCGAGGTCCTGGAAATGCTTCAGGCCATGAGCACCGGCCACGACGGTTCGATGGGCACGCTGCATGCCAGCTCGGCGCTCGACGCGCTGTACCGGCTGGAAATGCTCGCCGGTTTTGCCGGTTTCACCGGCAGCGATCTGAGCCTGCGGCGCCAGGTGGCCAGTGCCGTCGACCTGATCGTCCAGGTCGGCCGGCTGGCCGACGGTCGCCGGCGCATGCTCGCGGTCACCGAGGTCACCGGCATGAATCAGGACATGGTGGCGATGCAGGAACTGTTCCGCTATTCGGCGTCGCCGGCGCCGCACTGGGAGCGCACCGACGCGCGCATCCACAACGGCAAGCTGCTCGCCTGGGAGCGCATCCATGCTTAGCCTGCTCGTGCTCGCCGGCATCCTCTGCCTCGGTGGTGCCGCAGCCTGCCTCTGGCTGATCGACCGGCGCGAGCGCGTGCTGCAGCGGCGTCTGGCCCGTCGCGGCCAGACGGGCGACCCGGCACTGCCGACCCGCAGCGTCCGGGCCCGCTGGCAGCTCTGGCTGCTGGCGCGACAGGACGAGCTGCCGCGCTACTGGGCCGCGTGGCTGCTGCTGTTGCCGTTGTCCGGCCTGATCGCCCAGCACCTTTTGGCCGGTCCGGCCGGGCTCATCGCTGCCGCCCTGGCACTGGCGCTGCTGGTCGGGCTGCAGGCCTATCGCGCGGCCCAGCAACGCCAGCGCGCCATCCTGCAACTGCCGGCACTGCTCGACGGACTCGCCCGGCTCGCCTCCGTCGGCCAGAGCCTGCCGCTGGCCTTCGGCAAGATTCTGGACGACACGCCCAGCCCCCTCGCGAAGATGCTCCAGCGGGCGCAGGCGCTGCACTCGGCCGGGATCGAACTCGATGCGGCGCTGCGGCAAGTGGCCACGTCGTACCGGATCAGCGAATTCAACCTGCTGGCCGCCGCGATGAAGGTGGCGATGCACTACGGCGGGCAGCCGGAAAAACTGGTCAACCGCATCGCGACGGTGCTGCGCGCGCGACAGGCAGCGCACGAGGAGCTGCTGGCGCTGACCTCGGAAGTCCGGCTGTCGGCCTGGGTGCTCGGTCTCGCACCGCTGGCCATCGGCGTGGTGATGGGCATGCTGAACCGCGATTACATGAGCGTGCTGTTCAACGATCCGAGCGGGCAGCGGATGCTGATGGTCGTCGTGGTCCTGCAGGTCTTCGGCGCATTCTTCCTTTACCGGCTGGCCAAGCGCGTCTAGGAGTGACCGACATGCTCAATGCCGTTTTCCTGCTCGCCTGGATCTTCCTGTTGCTGGCCGTCGTGCTGACCGGACTGGTCCTGGTCCGCGACCTGCGCATCGAACGCCAGCTGTTCCAGCGCCTGCCACTCCGCGCCAGCCCGGTGCAGTCCGAACGGCGCTCGCGGCTCAGCAGGCTGGCCCGTCGGCTGGTGCAGGATCCGCAAGCACTGCGCCACATGCAGCCGACCCGCAAGCTCCTGTCCGCCGCGGGGTTCCGGAACGAAACCGACTACTACAACTATCTCGTTTTCCGCATCGCACTGCCGGTACTGCTCGGTGCGCTTGTCGTGGCCGTGCTCGGCGTGCAGCACAATTTCACGCTGCTGGGCGCGGCCGGCGCCACCATCGTCGGCGTCCTGTTGCCCGAGCGCCTGTTGCGCATCCGGGTCCGCCAGCGCGTGACCTCGGCCAGCAAGGAACTGCTGCTGCTGATCGACCTGCTGCGCATGCTGCAGGGGTCGGGCATGGGCGTCGGCCAGTCGCTGCTGGTCGTTGCCGACGAATTCCGCCTGGTACTGCCGGTGCTGGCACCGGAACTCGCATTGGCCAACCAGCGCTATCAGGGCGGCCGCGACCGGCGCGAATCGCTCGAACCGCTTGCCACCCTGTTCGCGTCCGCCGACTTCTCCGCGCTGGCGCAACTGATGGACCGGCTCGAACGCTATGGTGGAGCCGCCGAAGAGCCGCTGGCCAAATTCGGGGAGCGGCTGCTCGAACAGCAGCGCATGCAGTTGAAAACGCTGATCGGCCAGCTCACCGTCAAGATGACCGGTGTGATGGTGCTGTTCATGTTTCCGGCGCTGTTCATCCTCCTGGCCGGACCCGGCATGCTCTCGCTCGTCCACACCCTGCAACACGCCGGAGGCCGCTGATGATCCGCCCCCTCGCCCCGCTTCTTGTCATCGCGCTCGCAGCGTGCGCCCAGAATCCGCAACAGGCGCAGCAGCAGATGCTCGACAATCAGGCCCGGCTTGCGGCAACGCAGCCACCGGCCAAAACGGCCGACGCGCGCGGCACCTATGTCGCGCTGGTCTCGACGCTGCTCGAGCAGAACTCGAACTATGCCGCGCTTTCCCACCTCGATGCGCTGGAAGGCAAATACGGCACCGACCCGCAAACACAGCTGCTGCGCGCCCGGGCCGAGCGGGCCACGGGCAACACCGACGCCGCACTGCGCCACTACGAACAACTGCTGCAGGGGCCGCAGCGTGCCGCAGCCGAGCACGGCCTTGCGCTGATCTACGCCGGCCGTCAGCAGTGGGACGAGGCCCGGCGCCACTTCGACGCCGCCAGCCACGATGCGCCAACCAATCCCTTCATCTGGAATGACCTCGGCTATCTGGCGCTGATGCGCGGTGACTGGGACACCGCGGCGCAAGCACTGTCGCGCGCGGTCGAACTCGCGCCGAACGAACCGCGCTTCCGCGCCAACCTCGCCCTGTACCGGCAGCTCAGCACCGGCGCCGTCGATCCGGACATCCCCACCGAGGTCGCCCTGCGCATCCAGGGCGAAGCGCGGTTGTGGCAACAGCCGGCCGACGGTCTGCAACTGGCGCAGACGCTGAGCCCCACGCCTTAGGAGAACACGATGAAATACTGGCCCCTGTTCGTCCTCCTCGCATCGGCAAGCGCACTCGCCGACGAGCCCGAATACCGTATCGGTGACGCCACCCGTGCCTGGCTCGCCCTTCAGGTCAGCGGCACTGCCGCATCGCCGCTGCCGGCGCGCTCCGAAGAGGCAGTCAAGGCCTATCAGCGCTACCAGAAGAGCTTCGAAACACCGATGCCGGGTGTCGACGTCAGCGATGTAAAGACTAGCGGGACTCGCTGATGTACAAGGAACGCGGCGGCATGATCATTGCCGTTGTCGGCCTGCTGATGCTGGCCGTAGCCGCGCTCGGTGCCATCGACATCGGCCGGATCTATGCCGAACGCAGAGAGTTGCAAAAGGTCGCAGATATGGCGGCGATGGCCGCAGCGCAATCGTTGTTCCGCAATCCGCAAGCGGCAGCGCTCGCGAGCGCCAACGGTAACGGCTTTACGCCGGATGCAACCCGCACACTGAGCTTGACCACCGGACACTGGCAGCCCGGTCAGACCGGCGCACTCCCGGCGAGCCCCGTTGACGCGGCCCGCGTCGTTGTAAGCAATACGGCATTCAAGCTGTTTTTCATCCCCGGTACTCAGTTGGTCAATGCCGAGGCCACGGCGATCAGTAGTGCCAGTGCAGCCTTTTCCGTAGGCAGCGGATTGGCAAAAATAGATAGCACCAAACGCAGTGCGCTGAACACGCTGTTCACCACGCTGCTCGGCAAGCCTATTTCATTGTCGGTCGCCAGTTACCAAACTCTCGCCGACGCCAGTCTTTCGGTAGGTCAGCTGGCCACCGCGCTTGCTGTTGGCAGCTACGACCAGCTGGTCGGCACGCAGGTCAGCTATGAACAGTTGCGACTCGCCGCGATCAGCGCATTGAATACCCAAAGTCCTGCCACCGCATCGTTGCTTCAAACGCTCAACCTCTCCGGTAGCGGCGGCAACTTCAAACTCATCGACACCCCCTCACAACCGGGGTTGCTCAGCCTCGGTCTCGCCGACAAGACGACCGCCATGAACGCCCAGATCAATGTCCTGAATCTTCTCAACACTGCACTTCAGCAATCGAGTCAGAGCCATTTTCTGGATCTGGGACAACAGATCAATTTGCCGCTGGGCGTCGTTACGGTCACTGCCGACCTCGGCCTGACGCTGATCGAACCACCGGTGCTGGCCGTTGGCCAACCCGGCAAGGACAGTCAGGGCAACTGGCGGACCCAGGCGCAGACTGCGCAAACCCGGATCGGTCTGGTTCTGGGAATCAAACCGGCACTGCTGCCGCAAATCGACGTACCGTTAACGCTGACCGTCGCAAGCGCAACTGCATGGCTGGAATCGGTCCAGTGCACCAGCGGTGGCGCGGCGGATGTCGTCATCGGCGTCAAACCAAGTGTCGCCTGCCAAGGGGCCGGCAACTGCCTTGGCGGCCCGGCCGGCAGTCTGAGCTTCCATGTGAGCAGCAACGCCGACCTGCCGACCGACCCACCCATGAGTTACTACGGCGGCGCAGGTCTCGGGACCTTGTCGTCGTTTCTCAGCGGTACGCTGAGCAGCGTCCTCGGTGCATTGGGTGGCGTTGTGGGTGGCCTGCTCGGTGTGATCCTCTCCCCGCTGACCATGGCGCTCGATCCGGTCATCACCAACCTGCTCAATACACTGGGCGTTCGCCTCAACTATGCCGACGTCACACTGATCAATGTCCAGTGCGGGGGAAGCGGATTGGTGAACTGATCACCCCTCGTGCATCAGCGCCTTGCGCATCCGCCGCAATCCCAGCGCCACCAGCAGGGCGACGACCGGAATCGCGATGCCGGTCACCAGTTCCGGGTTGACGTGTACGCCGAGCGTCTTCAGTCCCTTGGCGGCATAGCCGACCAGGCCGACCGTGTAATAGGTGATCGCCGCGACCGACAATCCTTCCACCGTTTCCTGCAGCCGCAGTTGCAGGTGGGCGCGCTTGTCCATCGATTCGAGCAGCGCCTGGTTCTGCTTTTCGTGGGTGATGTCGACTCGGGTGCGCAGCAGCGACGAGGCCCGCGCAACCCGTGCCGCAAGCACGCGCTGGCGGCGGGCAACCGATTCGCAGGTTTCCATGGCCGGGCCGAGCCGGCGCTCGACGAATTCGTGGAAAGGCTGCACGCCCTGGATGCGCAGCTCACGCAGTTCGCCGACCCGGCGGCGTACCAGTTCGTAGTAGGCATGCGCCGCGGAAAAACGGTAGTCGGTCAGCGACAGTGCACTTTCGATCCGCGCAGCAAGCTTGGTCAGCCGGTCGAGCAAGGCCGGTTCATCATCCTGACGCGCACTCGACATCGCCGTGGTCAGCTCGGCGAGTTCACGGTCGGCGTCGTTCAGTTCGGGCGAAATGCTCTTGGCGACCGGCAGCGCCAGAAACGCCAGCATCCGGTAGGTATCGATCTCGAACAGTCGCTGCAGCATCCTCCCGGCCTGGCGCCGGCCCATGCTGTGGTCGATGACGAGGCAGCGGGCAAAGCCGTCGGCATGGATGCGGAAATCGGTGCATGCGGTGCCGCTGCCCTCGCCGATCTGCGCACCGATCAGGTCGTGACCACCGAAGTAGCGTGCGCCGATTTCTTCGAGCGGCACCGGCAGATCGGCATCGGCCAGCAGCACCGCATGCGTCGCCAGCAGCACGTTGCCGGGCAGTTGCGCCAGCCAGTCGGCCGGCAATAGCGAGAGCGCACTGTCGGCAAACGGTTCGCCGGTCGCGCCGTAGCGCGAAAACGTGAACGACGAGAACTCGGTATGCCGCGCCCACTTGAAGCGCAACGGCCCCAGGTCGACCGAGAAGTGCACCTGGCCGGCCTCCGGCGCCGCAGCGCCGAACCAGGCGCACAGTTCACCGACCAGCCAGCGCTCCTGCTCGGCCGAGACGTTGCGGTTCAGGTAGGCGATATAGCTGACCTGCCCCGGCGTGGTTGCCGGCTCGAACGGCCGTGCATGGGCTTCGTCGTTCAGCAGGCGGCGCTGCGGGTATTCGTTGAGCCTGATGTCCGGGGCCATCGTCCGTCTCCGTTCGGTTCATCCGTCGATCATAACGCCGGCGGCATGACGCTGGTGCGGCGCAACAAGCGGTGATTCCCCTATTGCAACGCCGGCATCGTAGCGCTACCGGTCCGGTGTCGCCGCGCCATTTGACGGGAGATTGACGGCCTCTGACGACGCGCCAAAACCCGGCCAGAGTCCGGTCAGGCGGCCCATGGCGAAGTGACAGACAAAACGGGGCAAAACCCGGCCTTCGCGACCGTCGGTCTTGTCTCGCCGAAGCAGCGGAAAACACCGCGGCAGCCGCTGTAAGGTGCTGCATAGACTGAATCAAGCACGCACGCTCCAGCCCCGATCCGACCGGTCCGCACGTGTCCGCGGTGTCGCGCAGGGCCGGCAACCGCCAGTTCGAAACCGATAATGCTGCCTCCCGCCCTTGCCGTCGCACTGCGACCTGCCGGCAGCCGCGGCACCCTGCCGCGTAGGGGGTTGAGATGCGTATCCTGCTGATGCTGTCATTCTGCTCGGCGCTGGCCGCGGCCGCCGGTTCCGGCGTCGATGCCTACCGCCATGGCGACTACCCGGAGGCGGCACGCCGCTTCGAGGCCGGCGCACGCGCCGGCGACACCACAGCGCAGTACAACGTCGCGATGCTGCTGCTCAACGGCGAAGGCATCGCCCGCGACGACGAGGCCGCAGTACGCTGGCTGCGATTTGCGGCCGAATCGGGCTCGGCGCCGGCCCAGTTCGCGCTCGGCCGGCTGTATGAACAGGGCCGCGGCGTGCCCCGGTCGCTGACCGAAGCCACCCGCTGGTTCGAGCGGGCGGCGCGGCAGGGCCACACCGATGCCCAGGTCAATCTGGCGACGCAGTACTTTCTCGGCCGGGGCGCGCCACTCGACATGCGCCGGGCCGCACGCTGGTACGAGCGGGCGGCCGAAGGCGGCAACATCGGCGCACAGTACATCGTTGCAACGCTGTACGAGCGCGGCGACGGCGTGCCGCGCGATCTGGGCCAGGCCTGGCACTGGTACCGGGCGGCAGCGCTGCAGGGCGATCCGGCGGCAGCCATCCGCGCCCGCGACCTTGGCCAGCGCATCGTCGACCGCGCGCAGTACGCGGACTAGCCGTTCAGTTCATCCAGCACTCGCGCTGCCGGTAGGCCCCCGGTGACATGCCGGTGACGGTGCGGAATGTCCGGCTGAAATGGCTGGGGTTGTCGTAGCCGACCCTCGCCATCACGTCGCCGACCGGGATCAGCGTATCGCGCAGCAGCTGCGAGGCCGCACGCATCCGCAGCGTGACGACATAGGCGCGCACGCTGTGGCCGGTATGCGCACGGAAACCGTCGTTCAGCGTCGTGCGGTTGCAGCCGGTGATCCTGGCCAGTGCGTCGACGGTGAAGGTTTCGGCGTAATGGTCGTGCACCCACTGCAGCGCACGGGCGATGCGCGCGTCGGCGGGCAGCAGCGGCGCCGGATCGCTGGCCTCCCAGCTCGCGCGCAGGCCGAACAGCAGCCCGATCCACGCCGCACGGGTCCGGCACGGCCAGCGCGGGTCGTCCTGGCTGGCGAGCAGTGCGCGCATTTGCGCCAGTGTAGATGCCGTCTGCGCGGCCATGGCCGGCGACAGCGCCATGCAGCGGCGCAGCGGCGAAGTGCAGACGAACGGATCGAGCACGTCGGCATCCTGCATCGCCGTACCGACGTAAGTGCCGGCACGCAGGGCCGCCGGCTCGAAGGCATCGTTGACCACGCCGGGATGGAACACGACGCTGTCGCAACGCAGGCCCCGGGCGGCGTCGAATGCCGGTCGTAGCGTTTCGTCGAGCAGCAGTGCCGCCGGTGCGGCGACCAGCTGGCTGGCGCCGCCGATGCTCACCCGGGCCGAGCCGGCCGAGACGAAGCAGAAGGCGAAACGGTCGACGTCGGCCGGCGGTGGCGGCGGGCCGTCGCGCACGGCCAGCGGCATCAGCCTCGGGCCGAGAAAATGCCGGAAACCGGCGGTCCAGAGCGGGGATTCATCCATGCCGGAAGCATAATCCGCCCTCCCGGCATCGGCGACGGCAGCGGCATGCATTTCGGCGACAGCGCAACGGCGGCAAAAAAAAAACGCCGTCCCGGAGGACGGCGTTTGCGAGCGAGAGACGGCGCTCAGCGGCCGATCGCGAGGCGCAGCGCCAGCGCGATGCCTTCGGCCGCCTGGGTGATTTCCTTCAGCGATGGGAAGCTCGGCGCGATGCGGATGTGCGCATCCTTCGGGTCCTTGCCGTACGGAAAGGCCGCTCCGGCCGGGGTCAGCGTGATGCCGGCGGCCTTGGCCAGTTCGACGGTCTGCTTGGCGAAACCGTTCGGCGTCACCAGATCGATGAAGTAGCCGCCCTTCGGGTAGGTCCAGCTCACGCCTTCGATACCGCCGAGGATGGCTTCGAAGCGCTCGAGCACGGCGTCGAACTTCGGCGTGAGGATGTCGCGGTGCTTGACCATCAGCGCTTCCAGACCGGCACGGTCCTGAAGGAAACGCACGTGGCGCAGCTGGTTGACCTTGTCCGGACCGATGCTGCGGATGCCCGACTTCTTGGTCCACCAGGCGATGTTGTCGGCCGAGCTGGCCACGGCGGCCAGACCGGCGCCGGCGAAAGTGACCTTCGACGTCGACGCGAAGACCCACGCGCGGTTGGCGTTGCCGGCAGCGGCGCAAGCGTCGATCACGTTGGCGTTGACGATGTTTTCGGCCGTCAGGTGGTGGAAGCGGTAGGCATCGTCCCACATCAGGATGAAGTCCGGTGCAGCGGTCTTCATGGCAGCCAGACGGCGGACGGTTTCGTCCGAGTACACCACACCGCCCGGGTTGCTGTACTTCGGCACGTTCCACATGCCCTTGATGCTGGCATCCGACGCGACGAGACGCTCGACTTCGTCCATGTCCGGACCGGTCTCGAGCATCGGCACGTTGATCATGCGGATGCCGAGCGCTTCGCAGATCGCGAAGTGACGATCGTAGCCCGGCACCGGGCAGATGAAGGCCGGGTTCTGGCCCGCCCAGGGCGCATGGCCGGGCTGGCCGTAGACCACACTGTAGATCAGCACATCGTGCATCAGCGACAGGCTGGCGCTGCCGTCGACGACGACCTGGCCGGCCGGGACTTCGAGCAGGCTGGCGAACAGCGCGCGCGCTTCGGCCACGGTGCCGCCGTAGTTGCGGGTGTCGGTGCCGTCAGCGGTCTTGAAACCGTCGAGCGCGCCGAGCAGCGGCAGCGACAGATCGAGCTGCTCCGGTGCCGGCTTGCCGCGCGACATGTCGAGTTTGAGACCGAGTTCCTTGAACGCCTGATACTTCGCCTGCACATCCGCCAGATTCATTGCTTGCCCCACGGGTTGAGATACCGGACAACCGTCGTCCGTGAAAAAACACGATTTTATGCCGATTTTCGGGGAACCGCACCCGCCGCCCGGCTCCCCGACGCCCCTTTTCTCGCCGATTCGTTTGCGCTGGACTAAACTGTCGCGCCTTTTCCCCTTTCCACCACACGGAACCGCCATGGCGCTCAAGGCCACGATCTACAAAGCCGAACTCAATATCGCCGACATGGATCGCGGTTATTACGAGACCCACGCCCTCACCGTGGCCCAGCATCCGTCGGAAACGCCGGAACGGCTGATGCTGCGTCTGGTGGCCTTTGCACGCCACGCCAGCGAGACGCTGGCCTTCGGCAAGGGCATCAGCGACGACGAGGAACCGGCGCTGTGGCAGAAGAACCTCGTCGACGAGATCGAGGTGATGATCGAGCTCGGCCAGCCCGACGAAAAGCGCATCCGCCGCGCCGCACAGCGCGCCGGCGAGGCCTGGGTCTACGCTTACGGCGGCCCGCGTTTCGCCGACACCTGGTGGGCGCCGATGGCCGGCGGCTTTACCCGGTTCGACAACCTGCACGTGCTGGCCATCGACAACGACACGCTCGCCGCACTCGGCGCCATGGCCGAACGGACGATGCGCCTGCAGGTGACGATCCAGGACGGCCAGCTCTGGCTCAACGACGAAAAGACCACGCTGCTGGTCGAGTTCGACACGCTCAAATAGAAGGAGCGGCTTGCGCCGCCCCTGCTTACCGCGACGCCAGCAGCGCGGCGAGCGTGGCGCCGAACTCGGGGCCGGCTTCCGGGTTGCGGCCGGTGACGATCTTGCCGTCAACGACGACCCGTTGCTCCAGATACGTCGCACCGCCCGCCTTCAGCACGCCGAATGCCGATTGCAGCGGGTAGGCGGTGGCATTTTTGCCCTTGAGCAGCCCGGCCTTGGCGAGCGCACCCGGTGCCATGCAGATCGCCGCGACAATCTTGTCGGCCCTGGCGGCGTTCTGCACCAGTTGGTGCAGCGGCGCGTCATCCCACAATTCGAGCGCCGAGCCTTCGCCGCCAATGATCGCCACCGCGTCATAGTCGCCAGCCTTGGCGTCGGCGATTTTCAGGTCGGGCTTGATCTGCAGCGACGTGTCGGTCCACGCCGGGTCGAGCCCGGTACTGGCAACGACGATCTTGTTGCCGGCCTTCTCGAGTGCCGCGCGCGTGTCGGTGTACTCGGATGCCTTGACCTTGTAAGACGCGACGACCAGCAGCACGCGCTTGCCGGCGTCGGCGGCATGCCCCGGCAAACTCAGCATCAGGCCCAGCATGGCCGGCAAGCAGATTTTTTTCAGCATGACGTTTACTCCCTCGGATGGACGAGGCCCCACGATAGGCGCGGCCCAAGCCGCGTCACAGCGCCGATCGGCACGATGATTGTGCAAAACGGCAATATCAGCGCAGCCAGCCGTACGTGTCGCGGTACTGCGTCGGCGTCATGCCGGTGCCGGCGCGGAAGGCGCGGGAGAAATGACTCTGGTTGTCGTAGCCGACCCGGCCGACGATCTCGGCCACTGGCAGCGCCGTTTCGCGCAGCAGCCGCGTCGCCATCGCCATGCGCAAGGCGATCACGTAGCTGCGCACGCTTTGGCCGACCCGCTCGCGGAAATGCCGGTTCACCGAGGTGCGATTGCTGCCGACCCAGCGCGCCAGATCGTCGAGCGTAAACGCACTCGCAAAGCGCTCATGCACCAGCAGCAGCGCCTGGTCGAGCCGCGATGCCTCGCCCGCCAGTGCCGGCGTCGGAGTTTCGGCCTGCAGCCGCAACACGAACAGCAGTTCGATCAGAAAGGCGCGCGTCCGGCACGGCCAGTTCCACTCGTCCTGCGTGCGCGCCTCGCGCTCGAGCTGGCGCAATCCGTCGCGCACCCGCAGTGCGGCCGCCGGCGACAGCGCCAGCAGCGTCGCCCCGGCCAGGAACGGCCCCAGCAGGTAGAGATCGCGCCGGGTACTGTCGGACAGGCTGGCCGTCTCGCCCCGCACGGTGGCCAGGTCGAATGCGGCATTGACCGCGAGCGGGTGAAAATACACGGTCACGCAGCGCAGCTGCTGCGCCTGCTGCACGCGCGGGCGGGTCCGCTCGTCGAGCAGGACGACCATCGGCGCAGAAACCAGTGTCGATACGCCGGCACACTCGATCAACGCCGAGCCGGCCTCGATCAGGCTGAGCGCAAAGCGCGGCTCGTCCGGCTCGGCCGCCCGCCACGCGCCGGCATGCTCGACCCCCAGCGCCAGCCGGAGCCCCGGATGGATCACCTGCCCGGTGAGCCAGTGCGGCGTAAGGACATCGGCATCGACCGGCTGGCTTAGGTGGATTTCGGGCATTGAGCGGATTCCGGCAACAGGATGCCCCGATCATAAGCAGCGGATGCCCCGCCGTCAGCGCAACACGTCGGCGCCGGCCGGGACGTCTTGCGACCTATTGCGTCGTGGCCAGATACGCCGGCGTGCCGATCAGCCGGTCGACCGTGACGAAGTCGTAACCCTGTTTTTTCAGCGCCGGAATCAGCATGTCGACGGCCTCGACCGTGCCGGCCCGGTTGCCGCCACCGTCGTGCATCAGCACGATGGCCTCCGGGTGCACCGTGTTCATCACCGTGTTGTACAGCGCGTTGGCGGCGCCGAGCCGCTGCGCGACGTACCAGTCCTGCGTGTCGATCGACCACAGGATCAGCTTCTGCCGCCTGGCGGCGAGCAGCGCGATCTGGCTGTCGTCGATGAAGCCGTAGGGTGGGCGCAGCAGTGCCGGCACGACGCCGAGCTTCTCCTTGAAGATGCGCTGGCTGCGACCGAACTGCCCGTCCCACAGCTGCGCCGGGGTCAGCCCGGTCAGGTACGGATGGTCGTAACTGTGATTGGCGATCGTGTGACCGGCCTTCAGCGCGGCGCGCGCGGTCTCCGGCGCCGTCTCGACCTGGGCGCCGAGGAAGAAGAACGTCGCCTTGACCTGATGCTTGTCGAGCACCTTGAGCAAGGCCGTCGTGTAGCTGCTCGGGCCGTCGTCGAAGGTCAGGGCGATGCGCCTGGTGTTGTGCAGGCCTTCAAGGTAATACGTGCCGCGATAGCGTGCGGCCTGGTCCTCCAGCCGTTTCAGCGGCACCTGGTTCCAGCCCTCGATGAAACCGGTGCGCACCTTCTGCACCGGTTTTTCATCGGCCGGAATCGGCGCGGCATGCACCATGGCCGACAGCAGCAGACCCAGCACGCAGGGCAGAATGTTCATTGTCGCCTCCACTTGGATTTCCCTGCGACTCTAGCCCGCAAGCCACGCGACCGGGATGTGCCGATGACAGCGGGACTGTGCGTATCGGCAATGCGCGCCGGACGGCACGGCAAACGCGCGGATCACGGGCCCGGTCGTGCGGCGCCGGCGAGCCTTGCCACCAGCTCCCCGATATAGCGCCGCATCGCCTGCACCCGCCGGCTCGCCTTGAGGTCGCGGTGATACACGAGCCAGAGGTCGCGCCCGGCCGGCACCGGCGTGCCGGGTACCGGCCGAAGCAACGGATCGGCATCACCGAGAAACCGCGGCAGCATCACCAGCCCGAGGCCGGACCGTGCCGCCGCGTACTGCGCCTGCAGGTTGTTGGCGCGCAGCAGCGGTTCGCGGCCGCCGAACTGTCCGACCAGCCAGTTGCCCATCGAGTAATGGGCCCAGGATTCGTCCCAGGTCATGTACGGCATGGTGCGCCAGTCCGGATGTGCGCTCAGCAGCGCAGGCGCCGCATACAGGCCGAAGTACACCTTGCCGAGCGCATGGGCGATGTAGTCGGTGCCGATGACCGGAGCGTCCGGCTCCATCATCCGCAGCGCCAGGTCGGCTTCGCGCCGGCTCAGGTCGGCGAGATGGCGGCTGACCACCAGCTCGACCTGCGCCCGCGGATGCCGTGCGGCAAAACCGGCGAGGTTCGGTGCCAGCAGGTGGTTGCCCAGCGTTTCCGACGTCGCCACCTTGATCAGCCCCGAGACCGCGTCCCCCAGCCCGCCCCGCTGGCGTTCGACCGCCTGTGTCGCGCGCTCGACCTCGGCCACCTGCCCGAACAACGCACTGCCTTCGTCGGTCAGCAGGTAACCGCGCTGCTGGCGCATGAACAGGCGCACGCCCAGCCGTGCCTCGAGCGCGTCGACATGCCGCGACACCGTCGATGCGCTGGTCCCCAGAACCTGCGCGGCCGGCGTCAGCCCGCCGCCACGTGCGACGGCGAGGAAGAACTTCAGGTCGTTCCAGTCGAGTTCATTTTCCATATCCGGAAAACCGTTTTCCAAACACTCGAATATCGTTTCGATTACGGAAAATTATACTCGACTCATCGTCGCATGACGCCGTACCGGAGTCCGAGCATGAGTACCACCTATCTCAAACTGGCGCTGACCGCCTTCTTCTGGGGGCTGATGTTCCACCTGGCCAAATACACCGTGGCCTTCATGTCGCCGCTGGCGATCGGCGGCTGGCGCTTCCTGTCCGCCGGGCTGCTGCTGGCGCCGCTGGTGTACTGGCGCGAAGGGCTGGACTGGACCGGACTGCGCCGCAACGTGCTGCCGCTGCTGGCGATGGCGGCGGTCGGCATCTGCGGCTTCAACATCGCGCTGTTCTACGGCCTGCATTGGACATCGCCGGTCAACGGCGCACTGATCATCGCGCTGAGCCCGGCACTGACCGTGCTGCTGTCGGCACTGTTGAACCGCGATGCCGTCAGTTCCCGCCAGCTGGGCGGACTGGCGCTCGGGCTGGCCGGCGTGGCCACGGTCGTCAGCCACGGTTCGCTGCCGGCACTGCTAGCGCTGTCGTTCAACCGTGGCGATGCGCTGGTGTTCGGCGCCGCGCTGGCGTGGTCGGTCTACTCGACGATTCCGCGCCGCTTCGTCCGCGGGCTGGCGCCGCTGCAGATCTCGGCAGCAACGATCGCCGGCGGCGGGTTGCTGATGAGCGGGGTTGCCCAGTTCGCCACCGCCGACTTCTACATGATTCCGCCGGCCACCGTGATTGCGGCCATCGGGGTGATGAGCGTGTTCGGTTCGGCGCTTGCCTACATCTGGTGGAACGACGGCGTGGCGCGCATCGGTGCGGCCCGGGCGGCGATGTTCATGAACCTGGTGCCGATCTTTGCCGGGCTGATCGGCGTCGCCCTCGGCCAGCCGCTCAGCGGAGCCCAGCTCGCCGGTACGGTGCTGGTAATCGGAGGCGTGCTGTTGTCGTCGAACCGCGCAGCACCGAAGCCGGTGCCGTTGGCTGCCTGCCCGGCGCGCTAGCACCGTTCAGAAAAACACCGCCAGCCACACCGTCGCCGCCGCCGTGTACGTGACCCGGTGGCGGCGGTGCGGCGCGATCAGCACGTGATCGCCGACGCCGAGTTCGACATCCGCCGCCTCGTCCTCGAAGCGCAACCGGGCACTGCCCTGCAGCACGACGACCCACTCGGACTCGGTCTGGTCGTACCAGAAGCCTTCGGGCGAAGTCTGGCCGTTCGAGACGATGCGCTCGATCCGCACCGGGCCGGCGCCGGCAAGCGTTTCGAACAGTTCCTCCGAAAGGTCACGAGGCACATCGGCAAACAGGTTCGGCATGTTTAGTCCTTCGGCCTTTTCGCCAGCCACGTATCGAGCGCGCGACCGAACGCCTGCCGGTCGCCCTGGTTCAGCGCCGAATGCCCGCCGGTCTCGACACCCGAGTCGCGCAGCCCCTGCATGAAATCGCGCAACGAAAGCCGCTCGCGGATGTTTTCCAGCGTCATCCTTTCGCCGCGCGGGTCGAGCACCTGCGCGCCCTTGGCGATCACGTCGGCGGCCAGCGGAATGTCGGCGGTAATGACCAGATCGCCGGCCACGACGCGGGCGACGATCTCGTTGTCGGCCACGTCGAAACCCTTGGGTACCTGCAGCGCGGCGATCCACTTCGACGGCGGCACGCTCAGCAACTGGTTGGCGACGAAAACGGTACGAATCTGCGCACGCTCGGCGGCACGGCAGAGGATTTCGCGGATGACCTTGGGGCAGGCGTCGGCGTCGACCCAGATTTGCATGACGGCATCCTTGACGGATCGTGGGTGGAAAGCCGGTCATTTTACCTTGCCGTCCAGCGCTATCCCGATGAAAAACAAGAAAAATTCCGGATTCATCGCGGCGAAATCTGCGAAAATGGCCGATTAGCCAGATTGCCGGTCATCATGAATTCCGTTCCAACGCCGATTTTCGATTACGCCCCCCAGCGCCGCGCCAGGCCGGCGCCGTTCCTGCCGATGAGCCGCGCCGAAATGGCTGCGCTCGGCTGGGACGAATGCGACGTGATCCTGGTGACCGGCGACTGCTACATCGACCACCCGAGCTTCGGCATGGCGCTGGTCGGCCGGCTGCTCGAGTCGCAGGGCTACAGGGTCGGCATCATCAGCCAGCCCGAGTGGGACAGCGCCGAGCCGTTCAAGGCGCTGGGCAAGCCGAGGCTGTTCTTCGGCATCACCGCCGGCAACATGGATTCGATGATCAACCGCTACACCGCCGACAAGCGCCCGCGTTCGGACGACGCGTACACACCCGACGCAGTCGCCGGCCGCCGGCCCGACCGCGCGGTGACGGTGTATTCGCAGCGTTGCCGCGAGGCCTTCCCGGGCGTGCAGATCATGGTCGGCTCGATCGAGGCCAGCCTGCGCCGGATCGCCCAGTACGACTACTGGAGCGACAAGGTTCGCCAGTCGGCCATCGTCTACGCCAAGGCCGACATCCTCCTGTACGGCAACGCCGAACGCGCGCTGGTCGAAGTCACCCACCGCGCCGCGGCCGGTGAAAAGCTCAAGGACATGCGCGACATCCGCGGCACGGCCTTCATGACCGGCCACGGCTGGATGCCGGCACGCGACTGGCACGTGCTCGACTCGACCACCGTCGACACCCCGGGCCGCGTCGATCCGCATCCGGATCCGTACGCGATGGAAGAAGAAAAACAGGCCGGCGCGGCCTGTGCCACCGGCGGCGACGCCGATGCACCGAAGCCCATCCGCCTCGTCAGCAAGGCCGAGCGCATCGCCGCCAGGCAGGCCGAACGGCAGAAGACCGTGGTGCGGATTCCGGCCTACGAGGCCGTCGCCCACGACCCGGTGCTGTACGCGCACGCCAGCCGCACGCTGCATCTGGAATCCAACCCGGGCAACGCCCGTGCGCTGGTGCAGCAGCACGGCGAGCGTGACGTGTGGATGAACGCGCCGCCGGTGCCGCTGACCACGCCGGAAATGGATTACGTCTACGGCCTGCCGTACGCACGCAATCCGCACCCGAGTTACGGCAAGGCGCACATCCCGGCGTGGGAGATGATCCGCTTCTCGATCAACATCATGCGCGGCTGTTTCGGCGGCTGTACCTTCTGCTCGATCACCGAGCACGAAGGCCGCATCATCCAGAGCCGCTCGGAGCAGTCGATCCTGACCGAGATCGAGGAAATCCGCGACAAGACCGATGGTTTCAAGGGCCACATTTCCGACCTCGGCGGCCCGACCGCCAACATGTACCGGCTGGCGTGCAAGGACGAAAAGATCGAGCACAGCTGCCGGCGTTTGAGCTGCGTCTACCCGGGCATCTGCGAGAACCTCAACACCGACCACTCGCACCTGATCCAGCTGTACCGCAAGGCGCGGGCGATTCCGGGCGTGAAGAAGATCACCATCGGCTCGGGCCTGCGTTACGACATCGCGGTCGAATCGCCCGAGTACATCAAGGAGCTGGTCACCCACCATGTCAGCGGCTACCTGAAGATCGCGCCCGAGCATACCGAAGACGCGCCGCTCAGCAAGATGATGAAGCCGGGCATCGGCGCGTTCGAGAACTTCAAGCGCCTGTTCGAGAAGTACAGCAAGGAAGCCGGCAAGCAGCAGTACCTGATCCCGTACTTCATCGCCGCCCACCCGGGCACGGCCGACGAGGACATGCTGAATCTGGCGCTGTGGCTGAAGAAGAACAACTTCAAGCCCGACCAGGTGCAGGCGTTCACGCCAACGCCGATGGCGCTGGCGACGACGATGTGGCACACCCGCCGCAACCCGCTGAAGAAGCTCGGCCGCAGCTCGGAAAAGGTCGACGTGATCCGTGACGGCTATCGCCGCAAGCTGCACAAGGCTTTCCTGCGTTTCCACGATCCGGAAAACTGGCCGATCCTGCGCGAAGCGCTGATCAATATGGGCCGCGCCGACCTGATCGGCAACGCACCGCACCACCTGATCCCGCGCGAAGCCGCCGGGGAAAAACGCAGCCACGCCGCACCACGCGGCGCCCAGCCGGTAGCGCAAGCCGCCAAACCGCGTGTCCCGGCCGGGGCACGCAAGGTCGTGCTGCCGGGTCAGGGCAAGGGCAAAAAGACCCACGGCAAGGCGCGCAGCGGCCGCTGATGGCTATCCGGATTTCCCAACCCGGACGCGGAGCCGGCCGGTGAAAGCGCGACCCTCGGGCGGTCTGGTCTACTCGACCGAACACGGCAGCATGTGCCCGACCTGCCGCCAGCCACTGGCGGCCTGCAGCTGCAAGGCCGCCGTGCCGACGGGCTTTGCCGACGGTGCGCTGCGGGTCTCGCGGGAAACACGCAAAGGCAAGGGCGTCACGCTGGTCAAGGGCCTGACGCTGGACGCCACCGCGATCGCGCTGCTGGCCAAACAGTTGCGGACCCGGTGCGGATCCGGCGGCACGGTCAAGGACGGCGTGATCGAAATCCAGGGCGACCACTGCGAACCGGTGATGGCCATGCTCAAAGAACTGGGCCACACGGTGAAACGCGCCGGCGGCTGAGGCATCGGCGGATCAGGCGGTCTGCGGTGCCGCCCGCCAGCGCGGACCGAACACGTTGACCAGCAGCCCGAGCATCACCACCAGCCCGCCCGCCCACTGGACCGGCGTCAGCTGTTCGCCCAGCAACAGCCGCGCCGAAAGCAGTCCGACCACCGGCACCAGCAAGGTCAGCGGAGCGATCTGCCGCACCGGATGGTGGGCCAGCAGACGGCCCCACAGGCCGTAGCCCAGGCAGGTGGCGACGTAGGCCAGATAGAACACCGCCAGCACGCTGTCCACGCCGGGGCTGGCGAGGCTGGCCGTGATGCGCGGCGCGCCTTCCAGCCAGAGCGACAGCGCCAGGAACGGCAGGGGCGGCACCAGCGCGCCCCAGACCACCAGACCCAGCGGGTCGACCTTGCCGATCCCCTTGATCACCAGATTGCCGCCGGCCCAGCACAGCGCGGCGCACAGCGTCAGCCCGAAGCCGAGGGCGGAGACACGTCCGGCACCACCGCTCAGCCCGATCATCGCCAGTCCGGCCGCCGCCACGGCCAGTCCGGCCAGGCTGTACCAGTGCATGCGCTCGCCGAACAGCGCCGCAGCCAGCAGCACGGTGAAGAAGGCCTGCGCCTGCAGCACCAGTGACGCCAGACCTGCGGGCATGCCGGCGTCGATGGCGGAAAACAGGAAGACGAACTGGCCGAGACTGATCGTCGCGCCATAGGCCAGCAGCCGTGTCCACGGCACCTGCGGGCGCGGCACGAACAGCACGGCCGGAAACGCGACCAGCATGAAGCGCAAGGCACCGAGCAGCATCGGCGGCACGCCGTGCAGACCGACCTTGATGACGACGAAATTGACGCCCCAGGCCACGATCACCAGCAGCGCGGCCAGCCAGTCTTTCAACGCCATCACGATGCTCCGCAAAAGGAATCCAGTATGCGCCGTCCGACGTCGCCGCAACGGACACAGTCACCGCAACGGGCATCCGTAACAGCGACCGACGCACGACCGACCGCCGGCCCGGCAGGATCGCGAAGCCGACTGTATGGTGAAAGCAGGTCACCGTTGGGGAACACCGATGAAGCCCTGGCCGCTGCTGTTCGTACTCCTGACCGCCCCGCCGCTCGCGGCACGGGCCGACCCGGTCGATGTCGGCGCCGCGCCGATGCCGCTCGGCCTCTCGCCACTGCCAGGCTTCGCCTCGACCTTCCCGCCCTTCGTGCGCGACCGGGTCGAGCTCGACGTGCCGGTGTCCGGCTGGATCCGGGACAAGCGCGGCGTGCCCGAGCGCTGGGACGAGTACGCGGTGCCGATCGTGGGCGACGGCTGGTACGCCGAATACCGCTACCGCAACGGCGAGGTCACCGCGTCAGCGGTACGCAAGCATTACGAGTGCGCGCTTTCGAACCGCGGCTTTACCCGCGTCGAGCTGCAGCAGTGCGACGAACGCTGCCTCGGCGACAAGGACGGCGTCGACCTGCGCCGCATTGCCGGCCCGGCGATGCGCAACGTCCGGCCACGGCCGCTGCCGGGCTACGGCATCGACTACACCATCTACGTCCATCCGCGCTTGGGCGTGGTCCTGCTCGGGACCGGCCACTCGGACGACGACCCGGCGCTGGTCGACGTCTCGCTCGCCATCGCGCAGGGACCGATCGGCGACCTGAAGCCGATCGCGCGCAAGCTCAAGGCCAGCCCGACCGCCACCGAACTTGCCCGCGCCGACTGTCCCGCCGGCGACAAGCCGGCCCCGCAGGCGGTATGGCCGGTGCGGGAAAAACCGGTGCCGCTCAAGCGCGCACCGTTCGACCTCGACATCCTGCCGGGCAATCCGCCGTTCGAGCAGGGCAAGTACCTCGAGCACCTGCGCGTCGACGTACCGGTCTCCACGCCGTACTTCATGCCCGGCAAGGGCATCCGCGCCGACCGGCTGGTACCGGTGGCCGGCAACACCTGGTTCTACAGCTACACGCTGGACGACAGCGCCCAGTGGGCCAACGACTATTACGGCGACATCCTAGCCCGCAACGGCTTCAGGCTGGTCCACGCCTACCGATGCGATGCCGGCTGCCAGCGCGCCGACGGCCCCGGTCCGCGCCGGCTGCGCAACTATTTCGGCCTGATGCAGAGCAACCTGAGCAGCGAGCTGCGGGTCAACCTCGTCGGCCCGCGCACCGAGTACCGGATCTACTCGGACCGCAAGACCGGCATCGTCATCGTCGGCACCGAGCAGCGCGCCGGCCAGCCGCGCACCGATGTCGAGCTCTATATCGCCCACGGCGTGGTGCTTGACGGCAGCGCCTTCGCCGCCGGCACGACGGAAGCCGGGGCCGTGCACGAAGCCCGGTCGGCCGGCAGCGAACCGCGCTAGGCCTCGCGACCGTCGGTGCCCGGCCGGCCGAGCAGGACCGCCTGTTCGGGCCGGGCAAACCAGTCGAGCAGGAAATCGATCAGCGCCCGGACCTTGGCCGGCTGCGGCAACCGCTGCGGATAGACGAGGTAGAACGGCATCGCCGGCAACCGGTAGTCGGGCAACAGCCGCAGCAACCGGCCGGCGTCGACATCGGCGGCAGCCAGATAGCTCGGCAGCCGGGCAATCCCGCCGCCGGCCAGCGCCAGATTGCGCAGCAGGCCGTAGTCGTTGGCCTGCAGCAGCGGCACGATGTCGACGGTGTGCAGCGTTTCGCCGCGGCTGAAAGCCCAGTGGGTCGCATCCCGGAAGAAATGGTTGGCGAGACAGGGCCAGTCGCCCAGTTCGGCCGGCGAGACCGGCGGTTTGCCGCCAAACATTGCCGGGCTGGCCACCAGCCAGTCGCGCACCAGACTCAGCGGCCGCGAGACCAGCCGGTCGGGACTGTCGACGTTGGAGCGGATCGCCAGATCGTAGCCGTCGGCCTCCAGATCGCGGGGATCCCGGCCCAGATCGAGCTCGACCCGCAGCTGCGGGTGCTGCCGGCGCAAGGCCAGCAGCGCCTGCGCCATGAACACCCCGCCAAAACTGGTCGGCACGGTCATCCGCACCTTGCCGGCGACCTCGTCACGCAGTTCGCGCACCGCCAGCGATGCCGCGCCGACCCGCTGCGGCCATTCGCGGCAGTGCGCGAGATAGACCTGCCCGGCCTCGGTCAGGTTGAGCCGCCGCGTCGTCCGGTACAGCAGCGGCGTGCCGAGCAGCGCTTCGAGCTGGCCGACCTGTCGGCTCGCCAGCGCGGTCGAGACACCGAGCGCCCTTGCCGCGGCGGTGAAACTGCCGTGCTCGACCACGGCGGCAAAGGTCAGCGCCCACTGCAGCTGCTGGTGGACGGTCGTATCGATTCCACTCATGGATGCAATAGTGAATTGAGTTCAGCCCGGATTATCGCCAATCCGGACTTGAATATGATGAATATCGTCAACAATCGATCAACAAGGAGTCTTTCATGAAAATCCTCGTCATCGGTGCCAGCGGCACCATCGGCCGTGCCGTCGTCGCCGAACTCGCCCCGCGTCACGAGATCATCACCGCCGGCCGGAACAGCGGCGACTTTCGCGTCGACGTCACCGATCTGGCCAGCGTCGAGCAGCTGTTCCGCGACACCGGCAAGGTCGACGCCGTGATCGCCGCGGCCGGCAGCCTGCACTTCGGCCCGCTGGCCGAATTCACGCCGGCCCAGTACGCGCTCGGCCTGAACGACAAGCTGATGGGCCAGGTCAACCTGGTGCTGGCCGGCCAGCACGTGCTGAACGACGGCGGCAGTTTCACGCTGACCAGCGGCATCGTCAGCCACGATCCCATCGTCTACGGCAGCAGTGCCAGCATGGTCAATTCGGCGGTCGAAGGCTTTGTCCGTGGCGCGGCGATCGAGCTGCCGCGCGGCCTGCGCATCAACGTGGTCAGCCCGAACGTGCTGATCGAATCGCTAGCCAGCTACGGCCCCTACTTCCGCGGCTTCGAGGCCGTCCCGGCCGCACGGGTGGCGCTGGCGTACAGCAAGAGCGTCGAAGGCGCACAGACCGGACAGGTCTACGCGGTACACTGAGCTCCCGCCCCGTTCGGCGGTGGTGCCTTTCGCCGCCGTCCGGGGCAGGTTCCGACCCACCAAAGTTCAAGCGGCGGCGGGCGGCGCCGGCCGCGGCAGCGTGGCCCACAGGCTGGCGCCGACGATCAGTACGGCCCCCGCCCATGCCAGCGGCGTCAGGCGCTCGCCCAGCCAGACGGCGGCAAACAGTGCGCCGAACACCGGCTCGCTGCTCGTCAGCAGCGCAACCCGGGTCGGGCTGCCGCGGCGCACCGCCCAGTTCTGCGCGAAGAACGCGAAAATCGTGCAGAACAGCACCAGATACAGCGCGGACAGCCAGAACGCCGGTGCGACCGGCAAGGCCGGAAGGCCGTCCGCCGAGACCGTCAGCGCCACGGCGACGCTGCCTGCGCAAACCACACCGGCCTGAACGGCAGTCAGCGTCAGCATCGGCATCGCCTTGCCGTGGGTCAGCTTCTTGATCAGGCAGACATTGACCGCCCGCAGTACCGCGGCCGCCAGCATCAGCGCATCACCGAGGTTGAAACGCAGGCTGGCCGCGCTGCTGAGCATGGCCGCGCCGGCCAGCGACAGCAGCGCCGCGACGACGGCGCCCGGCTCGGGGCGACGGCGCAGCATCGCCCATTCGGCAAACGGCGTGAACACCACGCACAGGCTGATCAGCAAGGCGGCATTGGCCGCGCTGGTCAGCGCGACGCCGAAGGTCTCGCAGATGAAGATGCCCAGCAGGATCGCCCCGAGCGGCAGTCCGGCGCCCAGCGCGCCGCGACCGGCCGGTGTTGCCAGTTGCCGCAGCGACGGCAGCAGCAGCAGGAAGGTCAGCCCGAAGCGCACGGCCAGAAAACCGAGCACCGGGTAATAGACCAGCGCGCCCTTTGCGACGCCGTAGCTCGTGCCCCAGAGCATGGCGACCAGCAACAGCATCGCTTCGGCAGGAAAACGGGTCAGCAGACGGGGCATGGCGCGGCTCGCGGAACGGGAATACGCGCAGCTTATGCCTTGCCGCCGGTCGCGATAATCGCCGACACTCGCACAATACTTGTGCTTTAGCGGAACAAATCAGGCCATGAACCACGGTGAACGCGGCACGTCCGGCGACTTCCTCGGCCTGCTCGACGACATGGCGGTCTTCGTCCGTGTCGTCGACGCCGGCAGCTTCTCGGCGGCCGCGCGCCAGCTCGGCAGCACGCCGTCGGCAGTCAGCCGGCAGATCGCCCGGCTCGAAACCGCGCTGGGCGCGCGCCTGCTCGAGCGCACGACGCGCAAGCTGCGGCTGAGCGAGCCGGGCCGCGCCGCGCTGGCGCGCGCGCAGGACATGGTCGCCGCGGCACGGGCGGTGATGGCCGTCTCGAACGAATTCATGGATGCGCCGCGCGGGCTGGTGCGGCTGAGCGCGCCCAACGCCTTCGCCCGCCAGGTCGTCCACCCGACGCTGCCGGCCTTTCTCGCCCGCCATCCCGACGTCGACGTGCAGCTGATCCTCACCGACCGCGATGTCGACCCGTACGAGGACGACGTCGACCTGGTGCTGCGCATCACCGAAACCCCGCCACCGGGGCTGGCCGCGCGCCCGCTGATGCGCATCCAGCACCTGCTGGTCGCCGCGCCGGCCTATCTGGCCGCCCGCGGCACGCCGGCGCATCCGCGCGAACTGGCCGGCCACAGCTGCATCTATCTGGGCGAAACGCCCGACGACGCGCGCTGGCAGTTCCGCCGCGACAAGGACGTTGCCACCGTGACCGTGCGCGGGCGCTACGTCGCCAACCACAGCGGGGTCCGGCTCGAGGCCGCGCTGTCGGGGCTCGGCATCGCCTGCCTGCCGCTGTTCACGGCGCGGGCCGCGCTGGCCGACGGCGCGCTGCTGCAGGTGCTGCCCGACTGGGTGTTCCACGCGCCGGCGTATCGCGGCACCGCGTGGCTGCTGTACCCGCCCAAGCGCCATCTGGCGCCCAAGGTGCGCGTGCTGATCGACCACCTGGCAACGCAACTGGCGCAGTGAGCATCGCCCGCTGCGCCAGTCACGACCGCCACGCGCAGCCGGCAGGGTTTACAGCTTCTTGCCGCTGTCCAGGTCGCGGTCGACCAGGCCGTACACGCTGTAGCCGATCATGTAGCTGAGCTTGTAGTCCGGGAAGCGTGCGCTGAAGCGGCGCTCCAGTTCCTTGTAATGACCGCCGGCCAGTTTCGGATCCTTCAGCTCGCCCTGGCGATCGCCGAGTTCGGCGACGTAATCGCGCACCAGCGTGTCGGCCTGTGCCAGATAGCGCTGCTGTTCCTTGACCGCTTCGGCCACGGTGATGAAGTCGCCACGACCGCCGTAGACTTTGGCGTTCGGCTTGCCGTTCGCCAGCGCGCTCAGTTCGCCCACCGCCGCCGACCACGCCTGCAGGTCCGGCTGCGGCTTGCCGTCGACCAGGCCGCCCTCGAGCCACAGGTGGGCCTTGGTGTGCAGCAGGTCGCCAACGATCAGGTCGCCGCTCTGGTCGACGCGCACCACCACCTGTTTGGTCGCGACGCCCGGGTGCTTCAGTTCGATCAGGCTGAGCGTTTCGCCCGACTTGAGCTTGACCACTTTCGTGCCGACGAAGGTCGTCTTGACGTTCTCGAACGCCGGATAGGTGCCCGGCTTGAACGCCTTCGCGGTATTGACCCAGAAGTTCTCCTTGTAGGCGTGCACCTTGGGCATCTCGGCCGACACCGCCGCGCTGGTGATCGATTCGACGCCGAGCTTGTGAAGGTAAGGCAGGCCGTTGTACTTGTCCGGGTTCGGGTGGGTGACCACGACGCGGGTGATCGGCGACCTGGTCTCGCTCCTGATCTGCTTGACCATGGCTTCGGTCAGCGCCGGCACGAACTGGGTGTCGATGACGGTCACTTCCTTGCCGTCGTCATAGTAGAAGGTGTGGGTGTCGAAGCCGTTGGCGTCCGAGGTGTAGACGCCCAGCTTGCCGGCCAGGACCAGCTGGCTGAGGACGGCGGCGGTCAGGCCCAGGGTGGCTTTGAGTGCGAACTTCATGATGATTTCTCCGGGGTTGGATCTTGTTTTGGTGATGGGTGGACCGAAGCTGGCCCGATGGATGAAACGGTGTTCAGTATTCGTGCCACGCCGACGCGGCCAGCGATGCGACCACCGGCATGCGCAGCACGGTGTCGTCCGGCACCGCCCGGCCCTTGAGGCGGATCGGCTCGCCGTGCGGGCTGCGGTCGGCAATCCGGCAGATGCTCAGGAATTCGCTCGCCGACAGCGCGGCATTGCCGACGAGCACGCCGTCGACACTGCCAAGGCACAGCACCTGTGCGGCGTTGTGCGCCTTGACGCTGCCGCCGTAGAGCACGCGGGTGCCGGCGCCGAGCACGTCCTTGATGAAACCGTGCATTTCGCTGATGTCGGCGGCGGTGGCGGTCACGCCGCCACCGATCGCCCACGACGGTTCGTAGGCGATGGCAAAGCGGTCGGTCGGTACGCCGGCGAGCAGCGACAGCTCGTCGACCATCTGCTGGTGCGCCTTGCCGCTTTCGCGCTGCGCCAGCGTCTCGCCGACGCAGTAGACCGGGTAAAGACCGGCATCGAGCGCGGCATGCAGCTTGCGGGCGGTGACTTCGCGGGTTTCGCCGTACATGCTGCGGCGCTCCGGGTGGCCGATCAGCACGAGGCGGCAGCCGAATTCCTTGAGCATGCCGGCCGAGATTTCACCGGTATGGCCGCCCGACGGATGCTCGCTGACGTTCTGCGCACCGAGCTTGATCCCCGATTGCGCCTCGCGCAGCAGCAGGTGCGCCGCGCCCAGGTAGGGATAGGGCAGGCACAGCCCCACCGTCGACCCCAGCCCTTCCTGCACCAGGGTCGGCACGACTTCGTGCAACAGATCGATGTTGCCGTTCATCTTCCAGTTGCCGATGACTGTTTTCATGATTCTGCATTCCTTGGAAAACCGGTGCGTCGGGCGCGGTCCGGGCCGCGACGCACCGGAGGCTATTTGGCGGCCTTGGCGCCCAGTCCCATCTTGCGGGCCTGGATGCTCAGGGCGACGATGATCAACAGGGTGCCGATCATCTCGCTGCCGTTGGGCACGCTGCCCTTGGCCGCGCTGATCAGCAGCGCCGAGACCGGTACCAGGTTGATGAAGACGATGCCGTGTACGGCGCCGAGCGTGCGCACGCCCTTGTTGAAGGCCAGCGCGGCCAGCACGGTACCGACGACGACGATGTAGAGGATCGGCGGGATTGCGGCGATCAGGTCGGCCGGATCGGGACGGTTGGCGTAGCCGAGCAGCGTCGCGACCACGGCGAAGGCGAACAGGCCCGGCAGCGCCAGAATCGCGGTGAAGGTCGTGTACTCGATCACCGACAGCTTCGAGACGCTGGCCTGGCCGCGGGTGTACATGATCCAGCCCACGGTGCCGACAAAGGCGATCAGGTCACCGAAAGCGGTGCTGTGACCGGCACCGGTACTGCTGCGCCACACGCCGGACACCAGCGAGACGCCGAAGATCGCCAGTGCCACGACGCACCATGCCCACAGCTGCGGACGCTGGCGCTCGAACACCCAGCGCATCAGCAAGGTCGTGATCGGCATCGTCGCCATGATCACCGCGCCGTGCGACGGCACCGAGTACGACAGGCCGATGAACACCAGGATGCCGAACATGCCGTAGCCCATCAGCCCGAGGCTGGCGAGACGGCGCCAGTGCTCGCGCAGCAGCTCCCAGCGGACCTTGCCCTGCAGCATCAGGATGCCGCACAGCAGCAGCGAGGCACCGGTGTAGCGGACGACGGTGAACCAGAACGGGTCGACGTTGTTGAGGACGAGCTTGCCGGCGTGGAACAGGCCGCCCCAGGCGGCGGTGGCAAACAGCAGGGCCAGCATCGCGGCCCAACGGGAAACATTGGTCATTTCATTCTCTCGATCGGATGGGGGAAACGGTGCGCGGCACCACGGGTACCGCGCGGGGTCTGGAACGGGTGCTAGACGTGCAATGCTTCGAGCACCTCCTCGTCTTCGTTCAGCGCCAGCAGCGGCCAGCCGCGGTGCGCCGCGACTTCCTCGAGCGCTGCGTCGCCCCGGACGACGTAGGTGCGGCCGGTCTGGAACAGCATCGGCAGGTCGGTGATGTGGTCGCCGCAGCCGACGCAATCGGCCAGGTCGATGCCCTGCTCGGCCGCGTACCGGCGCACGGCGACTCCCTTGCCGTCGCCGATCATCTGCAGGCCGTCGATCTGGCCGGTGTAAAACCCGTCGCGGACTTCCAGCGTCGTCGCCAGGCAGGCATCGAAGCGGAGGTGACGCATCAGCGGCGCGAGAATCTCGTGGCTCGAGCCGGAGACCGCCACCAGCAGGTAGCCTTCGGCGCGCAGCGCTTCGGCCAGCGCCAGCGCCGAGCCGATCCACATCTCGTCGCCGAACTCGCCCTGCAGATGCGCGAACCAGGCTTCGGCAATCGCCTTCAGTACCGCCTGGTTGCGGCCGGAAAAGCTCTGGTAGAACAGCCGGTTGAGGAACTGGCGGTCCTGCCGTTGCGGATGGCCGTGCAGCATCTGCACGAAGTCCGAGTACGCATCGCCGCCGTCGGTGCGCGCGTAGTAGTACTGCTGGAACGAGAACATCGACTTGAGGTTCAGCAGCGTGTTGTCGACATCGAAGAAGGCCGCTTTACGCTTCATGGCAGACCCGCTCCTCATGACGTGCCGGACTGGCCGGAATGGTGGCGAACCGGGCCTGGCCGAAGTAGTGCGACACCGCGTCGAGCGACCATTCGCGGGCCGACAGTGCGGTAAAGCCGTCCGGCCGGACCAGCACCAGCGCCTGCTCGGTCACGTCGAAGGCTTCGAACACGCTGCTCAGCCGGTCCTCGATGAGGTCGATCCCCTTGGGCATCGGCGCCTCGATGGCCTCGACCTCGCGCGTCACCACCTTGACCCGCAGGTAAGGCAGGTGCGGCAACCGTTGCGATCCGAAGACCTGCAACTGGCGCATCGTGGTGTTGTCGAGCCGGTTGGTCACCAGCATCAGCGTGTAGTGGGTACCGTGGATCAGGCTGGCGAGCGGCTTGTAGCCCTGACCGTCGGCAATCCAGGCGTGCGGGACCCGTGCCCCGGCCTGCGGCACGCCTTTCACCGACGCCTGCGCGCCGTCGTAGGTCTGCATCAGCCCGGCCAGCAGTCGCGGCAGCTGTTCCTGTACCTTGGCCGTCGGGTTGTACCAGCGCGTCAGCAGCCGGCGCATCATCCGGCGATGCCATGCCGTGGCGGTGATGTATTCGGTGGTTTTCGTGGTGATCGTCGCGATCAGCCTGGCGATCGCCTCGCGCTCGTCGCGATAGCTGTCGATCAGCTCGTCCGGTGCCCAGCCCTTCTCGACGTAGGCCAGCTTCCAGGCCAGGTTGAACGCATCCTGGAAGCCGGTGTTCAGGCCCTGGGCGCCCAGCGGGCTGAACAGGTGGAAGGCGTCACCGACCAGGATCGTCCTGCCCTTCAGGCAGGTTTCGGCACGGCGGTGGTAGAACGGTGCGCACGTCAGCCATTCGGGCGAATGCACGCGCATATTGCCCGGCCCCTGCCGGTCGACGATGGCCTGCAGTTCGGCCAGCGTGGCCTTGGGCTTTTCGCTGCCCTGGAAGTCCTCGAACCGCTTCCCGGTCTGGGCAATGATCCGGTGCAGGCCGTCGGGCATCGGCACCAGCAGCATGTAACCGTGTCTGGACAGGAAGAACTGCAGCTCGTGCTTGGGACCGGCCCAGTCGACCTTGACGTCGCCGAGGATGAACGATTTGCCGTAGTCGCCGCCCGGAAAGTCGATCCCGGCCATCTCGCGCACGGCGCTGCGGCTGCCGTCGGCGCCGATCAGCCAGTTGCAGCTCACCAGTTCCTCGCTGCCGTCGGCATGCTGCAGGCGGACCCGCGCCTTGCCGTCGGCACCGTCGCGCTCGCCGAGCTGCTCGATGTCGACCAGCCGCGTGTTCCACTCGACCCGCCCGCCCAGACTGATCAGCCGCGCCAGCAGCGTCCGCTCCGTGCTGCTTTGCGGCAAACCTACAACAAAAGAATATGCCGATGAAATATTTGTAAACTTTGCCCGCATAATCGTTTGATTGTTGTCAACCAAGCGAAAGGAATGCATCGGATGCCCCTGGCTGAGCAACTGCTCGGTCACGCCGAGCGCATGCATGCTCTCCAGTGTCCGCGCATGGACGCCAACCGCCTTCGAATACGGCGTCGGCGCGTCGTTTTTCTCGACGACCCGGACCGCAATCCCTTGTTGGCGCAGCAATGCTGCAGTCGCCATGCCCACCGGACCGGCACCGATCACTAAAACAGGAACGAAACTTTTATGCACTTTGCAGCCCGACCCTAAAAAGTTGATTCTTCGTTCTGAGCAGCCGTTTCATCTGGCCTTATTGCCCGAACCCGTACTTTCAAATTCAAACTGCGCCCATGAGCAACAGCCTGAGACCCATTGACCTCAATCTCTTCAAGGTCCTGCTTTCCATTTACAACCAGCGCAATCTGACGCATGCCGGCAAACAGCTGGCGATGACGCAGCCTGCGGTCAGTCGCGCCCTGGAGCGATTGAATTACATTTTCAACGAGCGCCTTTTCGTCCGGATTGATGGCGAAATGCGCCCGACACGTACCACCGAAATGATTGCCCCTCTGGTCTTCGAAGGCATGGCCCTGCTGGAAGCCGCCGTGAACATGGCTTCCGGCTTCGACCCCAAACACATTTCGACTTCGCTGAAACTCGGGCTGAACGATTACGGCATTGCCATCGTGTTGCCCAAACTCGTACAACGCGTCAGCGATCAGGCCCCTTCCGTCTTTCTGACCACGATGCCGGCGACCTATCAGGATGCGCACGAACTGATCGAGCGTTCCGAAATCGACTGCGCGATCGTTTCTTCTTTGCCGGCCTGCAATCGTCTGGCGACCGATCCCTTATTCCGCGAGGATTACGTTGCGGTCTGTTCCAATCAGCATCCGGCCATTTCCGACGGGCTGGACCTGAACCAATTTCTCGCCGCGGAACATTTGCTGGTTTCCTACAAGGGCCATTTATCCGGCTGGGTCGACGAACGCCTGGCCGAAATGGGCAGGAAACGTCGCGTCGTCGGTTCGGTCCACAGCTTCAATGCGATACCGGAACTGCTCTGCCAACGACCTTACCTGTGCGTCTTGCCGCGCCGGCTCGCGCAGCATTTCGCCAAGGCCTATCCGTTACGGATCAACGAACTGCCCTTCCCCAGCGAAAACCACCTGTTCCACTTCATCCGCCTGCGCCACCTCACCAAGAATCCGATTTCCAACTGGATTCGCGATCAGGTCGTCGACACCTGCCAGGAACTCGTCTAGGCCGACGACCCGGGCGGACGGCATCAGGCCGCTTGCAGCTGCTGTACCTGCTGGAGATTCAGCGCCTGTTCCAGTGCGGTCTTGGCCATCTGTTCTTCCTTCGCGTTCAGGCGGCTTTCCAGAATCGCCGTGTACTCGACGTCGGCGGTACAGACCGTTTCGTTGTGCTGGACGAAGCGGATCGTGACCTTGGCGGAAACCCGGTCGGCACGGCTCTGGTCCAGCGTGTCGATCTTGAAGTCGATGCCGACCTGCAGCGGGAAGGTGAACTTGGTGTAATCGACGTTGAACTTGTTGATCACGAAGTAGTACTTCTCGTTCTGCGGCAGCAGGAACCATTCGGTCACGGCAAGGAAAGCCTGGCGCGCGGCCTCGGTCAGCACCATGCCCTGGATGTGATGGCCGGTGGTGTGGTCCGAGATGATTTCGCAGTCGTCGTCGAGCGACAGCAGCATGTGGTACTGGTTGAGGCCGACCTGTTGCGGGTCGGTGATCAGGATGTTGCGGCGCTGCCATTTGTGGCTGAAGCGGCGACCCGTGCGGCTGGTGATCTGTTCGTCACCCTGGAATTCGACGGCGACACTGCGGGCATCGAAGCGGTGCTTCAGGTAAGCGTACCAGCCTTCGGACACGCCCTGACCGATCACCACCGAGTTCGGCAGCGCCTCGTCCTGGGCAGCGCCATCGAGCTTGTGCGCCAGTTGCGACACGGTCATGACACCGGGCAGGTTCGCGAAGTGGGCGAACTTGTCACCGACCACGACAATTTGATTTGGATTCATTGCGGTTCTCTCTGTAGGGCCCCGGGCGGCGGGTCGTGCCCGCCGGCCCGGATCGCAGCGGCTTAGGCGGCGACGAACTGCGGGCGGTAGGTGTTGGCGAAATTGTTCAGATCGTGGGCCGGACGACCGGTCACCTTGGCGACGGTGTCGCTCAGTACCGCAGCGCCGTAGCCTGCGCGGTAGATCTGGAACAGCTCGAGGAAGGCTTCGACCAGCCACTGGTCGAGCCCGCCCGACGTCATCGCATTGCGTGCGGTTTCCTCGTCGACCGCGACATACTTCGCCGTCTTGCCGATCGCACCGCTCAGCACTTCGGCGGCCTGGGTGTAGGTCAGCGCGGCCGGGCCGGTGATTTCGTACGCCTGGTTCTCGTGACCCGGTTCGAGCAGGGCGGTCACGATGGTCGCCGCGACGTCACGCACGTCGGTGAAGCTGATCGCACCGTCGCCGGCCGGGGCGTAGATCGCACCGTCGGAGGCAATGCTGCCGGCCGAGCCGATCAGCACCTGCATGAACAGGTTCGGACGCACGAAGGTGTAGGCGATGCCGCTGGCCTTGATGCGGTTCTCGATCTCGAAGTGGTTGCGCGGCAGACGGATCGGCGCTTCCGGGCCAGCACCAAGGCCGGAGAGCTTGACGATGTGCTTCACGCCCGCCGCCCTGGCCGCGTCGAGCACCGCCAGTTGATGGGCGACCATGTCGGCATGCGCCGGCGAGATCAGCACCACCTTGTCGACCCCGCGCAGTGCGCTGGTCAGGCTCTGTGCATCGGTGAATTCACCCTGCACCCATTCGACCGGGCCGAGCTTGCCGACCTTGTCGGCGTTGCGCGTCAGCGCCCGCACCGCCACGTTTTGCTCCGCCAGACGACGGACGACTTCGCTGCCTACATTGCCAGTTGCACCAGTGACCAGAATCATGATTTCTCCTTTGTATTTGATTGGATACTGCTTAAGACTTCAAAAAATCCGACATGCCGTTGATGCCGTTCCTGAACAGCGCCTCGAGGTCGCTTTTTATTTTCTGGCCATCGCCTTGTTCCGGAACGGTGTACCACGCCCGCCAAATCAGCTTCGATTCGGCCCCGCGGGCTTCTATCTTCAATTCCGACCGGTATTGACTGACCGGCAAAGGACCGCTCAGGATCGAATAACTGAAACTGCGATCCGATTGCGAGAACGTTTCCAGGCGTTCGGTATAAGCGGTATCGTTTTTCATCACCACTACCCGATAAATGCCGTCGCTCCGTTCTTCCACCAGACAATCACGGACCAGCGACTGCCAGTGCGCAATGCTGCAGAACGTGCCAAGCTTTCCCCAGACCTTTTCGGCGCTGATATCGAACTTCTGCTCGAGCACGATCTTGGGTTGATCCAGTCCCGCTGCGAATGTCATTGTCGAAACCATCGTCAATGCACTTGCAAGACAGATATTTCTCAACATTCCGACCTCTGCTTTTTTCTTCAAGAATGCAAGGTGATTTTCCGGTCCAGAGACCGCCCTGCCATTTCCCCGCCGCATTCAAAACATCGCGCTGTTTCTTTTCGCTCTGCCCTGTGCGTCCCGGGTTGATGAAAATATATTCCAGCCAGCCAAGGCTGGAAAATGAACGATTGGTATACCTGCTATACCCGCGGCGATCAGGGTTTGCTTACACCGCGCCCGGCATGCTTCTCGCGGCAAGGCCGAAACGAAAACAGCGCCGCAATGCGGCGCTGTCGGGTGGACGGATGGACCGGTCGGCCCGCCTGCGGCGGGAACGCGGGTTACGCCGCGTTTTCCACCGCAGGCTTGCGGGTCCGGGTGCTGCTCACGCCGTCGTGCGGGCGGGCTTCGGTGGCGGCGTGTGCGGCATGCACCTTCTGCGCGATCCAGTAGCCGTAGTCGACCTGGATGTTGTCCATCAGTTCGAGCAGGTTGGTGAACTGGCCGCTGACCAGCTCGCCGAACTGGGCGTACAGGTTGTATTCCTGTTCGAAGAACTTGCTCAGCGTATTGGCACGGCGCAGCTCGCCGCGTTCGGCGCCGATCGCCGCCAGTCCGTTCCACCACTGCTCGCCCTGTTTCTGCAGACGCTGCCACACGGCAAGCTGCAGCGCCCACGCCTCGTACAGCGTGTCCGGGGTAGCCAGTGACGGCAGGGCGGCGGCAGCGGTGAGGCCGTTGTTCCACTGGCGGCTGACCGATTGGGAACAAAGCTGGCCCAGGCTGTCCAGACGCTGGGTGACCGGGTTTTGGAAGGCCGGCGGAACGGCCGCCGTGATCGATTCGTAAAAGGACATCGTCGTTTCTCCGTGGCTCAGCCGCCGAGGCGCTTGAGCATGTCGTGGATGGCGCGGATCTGGATGGCGTTGCGCGAGTAATAGTCGGGGCGCTGCGCATTGGCGCTCGAGTACCCCCACCAGTCCCAGCAGCCTTCCGGATTCTGCGTATAGCCGTTGTCGGTTCCTTCGGCCTGCGGATACAGGATGATGAAGTTGTTGCTGTCGGCCAGCTCGTTGTAGCCGGTCGTCGTGACGTACCGGTTGCCGTAGGGCGGCGCGTTCTGCGTGTCGCGGCGACCGTTGGTGTACTCGACGTAGTTGTAGCCCTGCTTGCAGCCGTGCAGCGCGATGTGCACCCGCGCCGGCTCGCCGTCCTCGACCGCCTTCGGGATGTAGGCATAGCCGTAGTCGCTCATGCTGTCGCGCCGGGCGTTCTTGTCGTCGTCATCGAGGAAGTCGAGGAACTCGCGCTGGTCGAAGCGCACCAGCCGGCCGCTCGGACGCTCGGACGGCGGGTTGAGCTTGCCGTGGATGTGGCCGAGGACGCGGTGCGACTGGATGAAATCACCCTGGTTGATGTAGGGCGGCTGGTTGGTGCCGAGCGGCGAATCCTCGGGGTTGCGGGTGATGATCGAATGCCCGGCCGGCACGGTATCGTCGTAATCGATGTGTTCGGCCTTGATGCCGAGCAGCTCGTAAAAACGCTTGGTCCGCGCCACGGTGTCCGAGAACACCACTTCGTCCTTGCTGCCGGTGAAGATGTAGACGCGGTCGTCGGCAAGGTGTTCGACCGGGTCGATCTCGCCGGCGGCGGCGGTCTGGCGCGCCAGTCTTGCCAGGTGTTCGGCATTCGGCGCCGTCTGCGGCACCAGCGGATTCAGGCAGATGTACAGCGAGTTCTGGATGAATGCGTCCTCGGCCACCGGTGCGGCGCCGGGAAAGGTTTCGGCGCAGCGGAACGGCCCGCCGGCGATGATGCCGGCACCGACGAAGCTGGCCGAATGCGCCAGATGCAGCTGCACGGTCATGAAGGCGCCGGACGACAGCCCGGACACCGAGCTCTGGCCCTGCTGCACGTTGTACTTGCCGAGCTGGACGACCTTGGAATCGGTAGCAAACACTTCCCATCCTCCTGATACGTTCGAAGAAAACGGCTGCACGTCGTGCGCAACCGGAATATGTCAATCAACGTAAGAGTACAGATAGTACAGCGTCATCAATTATTGCGGTGCAACATGCCCGTTGCCGGCACGGGAAACAGACGAACGGCATGCCGGTCACGGACAAAGAAAAACCGGCCAGCGGCCGGTTTTGTCGGGGCAAGGCCGTTCAGGCCGTGTAGAAGCGCTCGTGCATTTCCTCGAGCCCCAGCTCGGCCAGTACGGCGTTCAGCCTTTCCGCCGGCTTCTTGCGCGGCAGGTTCTTGTAGCAGGCGACGATCAGCTCGTTCTTCATCGAATGTTCCCAGCCGACGAGTTCGGTCACCGTCACGTGGTAGCCGTGCGCTTCGAGCTGCAGGCAGCGCAGCACGTTGGTGATCTGGCTGCCGAACTCACGCGTGTGGATCGGATGGCGCCAGATTTCGGCCAGCGGGCTTTTCAGCGCCTGCTGCTTGTTCTTGCGCAGCACGCTGGCGACTTCGGCCTGACAACACGGCACCAGCACGATGTGTCTGGCCTTTTTCTCCAGCGCGAAGCGGATCGCGTCGTCGGTCGCGGTATTGCACGCGTGCAGCGCGGTGACGATGTCGATCTGCGCAGGCAGCGCATTCGACGTGATCGAATCGGCCACCGACAGGTTCAGGAAGCGCATGCCGGGGAAGTCGCAGCGCGCCGCCAGCGCGGTCGAGCGCTCGACCAGCTCCTGCCGGGTCTCGATCCCGTAGATCGTGCCCTGCGGCGCGTTGGCCTTGAAGAACAGGTCGTAAAGGATGAAGCCCAGATACGATTTGCCGGCGCCGTGGTCGACCAGCGACACGTCCGGGTGGTCGGCCTGCACGTCTTTCAGCAGCGGCTCGATGAAGTTGAACAGGTGGTAGACCTGCTTGAGCTTGCGGCGGCTGTCCTGGTTGAGCTTGCCGTCGCGCGTCAGGATATGCAGCTCTTTCAGCAGCTCGACCGATTGCTCGGGGCGGATGTCGTACTTGTCGCCACCCGACGCGGCGGCACCGGCCGCCTGTTTGGCGGGCTTCATGCCGTCACCCCGGCGCAGTCGATCCGCGTCACGTCACCGCCGTGCAGCCGGTAGAACGCATCCTGCGGCATTTCGCCGGTAAACAGCGCGTCGCCCTCCAGCCCGAGATAGCGGGCGCGCAACAGCCGGCCGAACAGGCCGTGCGACACGACGATCAGTTTTTGCGGCAGCGCCGTATCGTTCAGGAAGGCGTCGATGCGTGCGAGCACCTCGGTGAGCTTTTCGCCGTTCGGCGAGTGGAAGTGCCAGTCCGGCGCGGTTTCGAGCTGCGGATGCTGCGCGACCAGATCGGCGCGCAATTGCTGCTCCCAGTCGCCGAAGCCTGCTTCGATGATGCGCTCGTCGGTCGTCATTGCCGTACCCGGCAAACCGAGCGCCGCGGCAACGCGGGCGGCACTGGCCTGCGCCCGCGGCAACGGGCTGACGCGCATCGCCCAGCCGTCGGCCGAGCCGAGTTCCGCCCGCAGTGCCTCGCCCATCGCGCTGGCCTGTTCCTGGCCGAGCGCGGTCAGCGGCGAGTCGCAGCGGCCTTGCAGCCGGCGTACCGTGTTGAATTCGGTCTGGCCGTGACGGAGCAGGTAAATCGTGCGGGACATGGGCAAATCTCTCAGGCAATCCAGCCGACGATTATACCCGCCGCCCCTGCCTACCCGCGTGGCATTGCTGCCAAGGATCGGCTGCGCCGGCGTTTCCGAGATCGTCATGACCAGCGGGGCCGTCACCAAGCATTCATCGCCATCCCCCTCGCCGTGGGCTGGCCGCTTGAACGGTCATGCCGTCCCGGCCCTGCGCGCGGCTCACCGCACAACACCGGCAAACGCGATCTTTCTGCCAAGGTCAATGCAACGACTCTGCTATTCTTCATGCCGATTTCATTGGCGGGTCGACATCGGCAAACACCGGGACCGGGATGCCAGGTGGCATGGCAAAGCACTTACTGAAAGGCATTGAGAAGTGGACTATTTTTGCTTTGAATCGGTCGGCTGCGCGGACAGACCCATCGTCATTGATTTCGACAAATGCGAGAAGGACATCGCTTTTTCCATAGGGAAAAGCTTGTCGGAATTTAGAAAATGCCTCAAAAAAGGCCAGAGTGACATGGCCGCGTACTTCGACGTATCCGTCAGTCAGTACAGAAAATACGAGGCCGGCATTGATATTCCCAAAATGCACTCGGCCGCCAGGTGGTCCGCCATCACCGGTGCGCCGCTGCCTTTACTGTTCAAACACACCGCGTACGCTCGCTTTTTTCCGACGGAAGAATTGCAGTGCAGGCGCTATTTCAGCTTTGTTGCAAAATCAAGCGATCGGGAGTTTTATTCAGTACTGAGTCTGGTATCCGGCAAGTCGGGCTTCGGCAGCGAGATGCCGCCGCACGATCGCGAACTGGAGTTTGAATTGGCACTCGAAGACGTGATCCATCACTATTATTATCGCGTCGCAAAAAATATCGAGGCCATTCAACATCACCACCAAATATCAAGAAGCGAGATGTCGTTCCTGCTGGGGATATCAAGCAATACCTACGCCAGATACATCACCCGACCGAATGAAATTAGCATCCCCATCGTTTTTTACGCCAGGGCTCACGCGGCGCTGGGCATTAAAACCAGCTGGGCGGAAACGGGGAAAACCTTTTATGCCCTTGTCAACAAAAGAAGGAAAGATCGCACCGCGTTGCTCGAAAATATACTGCAACACCTCGCGCCGGACGAAGCAAATGATTTTCTGGAAATCCTATGCTTCATTGGCGAGCGGCGTGCAAAAATACAGCGTTTACAGGTAAAGCTGGAAAGTGCATCGCTGACTTTGGAAAACAACTGCAAGCAAGACGCTGAACTCAACTCAATGAGTTGATCCAAGACCATCACGCCTGTGCAAGCTTAGAATCGGCAAGCGGTTTTTTTCGGCGGCAAGGTAGAAACAGCCTAGTGCTGCTACGCAGAGCATGACGTTTGCTGCAAGCGCGAGTCGATATCCCCAAACACTGGCGACCATGCCGCCTGCAAATGCCCCCAGCGCCATGCCGCCGACAATTGCATTGGTATACAGCGTAGAAGCGTAGCCCAGCCGCTCACGCATTAGATGCTGGAAAAATTGCAGCCCTGCCGTTGCACTCAGTGCCACACTGGCCGCGCCAATTGCTTGAATGGGCAGCAACGCATACACCGACTCAAGCATCATAAACAGCGTGTAATACAGTCCTCCCAAGAAGGCAGCCAGCACCAATTGGCCTTGATGGCTGACCCGCTTGCTGATGCGACCAGCCATCAGCATCAGGGGGATTTCAAACGCAGCCGTCAATCCGAACAGAACACCAGGCGTCCACTCCCCGAGCCTGACGGTCTGCACGATATAAAGAGGCATCAAGATGGTGTAATTGTTGATGGCCGAATACAAAAGCCCCATGCCTGCAACGGCACACAATAATTTAAACCTCGATCCGCTGCGATCTGGCTTGGCATTCCCTTCCAGCTTTGACGATGATTCGCCATGACAGACCGGGTCAGGCAGATTCAGTGCGATAAGCGCAACGGTTGCGGAGGTGGCCACCAGAATGCCGAATGTGACTGGAAAACCAAACAGCCCCACCAAGCTGAAAGCCATCGGGGGGCCGACCACCCAGGCTACGGAAACCATGGCACGCATCAGCCCCATAAAAGCCTCATGGCCCTCTTTGAATGTCTCGCTGGCCAGCGCGAACAGTTGCGGCGCCCCGATGGCAACGCACGACATCAGCGTCAGGCCGATCACGGCCAGCATGTAGAAATCCCTGATCAGGATAAAGCCGGCAAAGGCCGCAACACCGCAAAGCGCGGAGAAAACGATCAACCACCGCCTTGAAACACCACGGTCGGAGTACACCGCGATGCAATGCGAGATAAGAATCGCGGCAAACCCCGTCATCCCTAAATAGCTTCCGACGAGCGCGGGGCTGGCGCCGAGTTCGCGAATGAAAAAATAACTTTGCAACGGACTGAAAATGGCCGAGCCCACCCCCATGAAAAAGATGGCCGCAAGAAACAGGGTACGGATTGATTTCATGTGCAACTCCCTTATGCAGGGAGGCGATCTTACGGCGCGTACCGGTCCTTGGTAATAACGGTAAGTGTATTTTTATTGGACTGAATACTGCACTTTCCTTGCTTGCAAAAGCACTTGCGGCGTGTGGTCTATGCCTGGTTCGGCAGTCCGTAAGCCGGATTGCCCCCGGTTCCGCGCAGACCGCGTACGGTCGGTACTCACGCGCCAGCACAAATCCTTTACGGCGCAGCAAGCTTCTTGCCCGATCGCCCAGCGCGCTTTTGCGAACTGACGCGCCAGCCCATATCCCCGGCCCCGATCCGCGCCCTAGAGCCTACCGCTGCGCTTGACGAACAGCCGCAGCGCGACGCGCTGGCGCGTGCTGCGGCGTCACCGCCGGCTGCGCAAGCGCCGCCGAAACGGCCCAAGCGGAGCGCTCAGCCGTAGCGCTGCTTCGCCACCACCGCCAGACCGGCGCCGACGCTGCCGTAGGCATCGCCCTCGACGGTCCGCGCCGCCGGGAACAGCGCGGCCATCGCCGCACGCAGCGCCGGTACCGCCGACGCGCCACCGGTGAAGAACAGCGTATCGACCTCGCCGACGGCCACGCCGGCCTGGTTCAGCGTCTGCATCGCCGACTGGCCGACGCGGTCGATCTCGTCGGCGATCGCATCGGCGAAGGTCTGCCGCGATACCTCGCGCACCAGCGATTCGTCGACCTCGGCCAGGTGCAATGGCACCGACTCGTCGGCGGACAGCGCGATCTTGGTGTCCTCGACCCGCATCGCCAGATGGTGTGCCGACTGCTGGTTGATCACGTGGAACAGCCGGTCGTAGCGCGGCAGATCGGTCACGTCCGGGCCCAGCGCGTGCAGCGTCTGGCGCATCTTGCGCGTGTAGGCGAAGTTGATCGTGTGCCACGTCGCCAGATGGAAGAACACGCTGCTCGGAAACGCCGCGCCGCGCTTGAGCAGGCTGCCGAGGCCAAGCTCGGGCATCACCGTCGCCAGCGACAGGCGCTTGTCGAAATCGGTACCGCCGATGTGCACGCCGCCGCTGCCGAGCAGATCGTCGCTGCGGTCGTCCTTGCCGCGCCGTTCGGGCGAAAGCCGGATCAGCGAGAAGTCCGACGTACCGCCGCCGATGTCGACGACCAGCACCAGCTCTTCGCGCCCGATGCGCTGCTCGTAGTCGTGCGCGGCGGCGATCGGCTCGAACTGGAAGCTCACGTCCTTGAAGCCGAGATCGCGGGCGATCTGCGCCAGCGTTGTCTCGGCCTGGGCGTCGGCGGCGTCGTTGTCGTCGACGAAGCGCACCGGCCGGCCGAGCACCACCGCGTCGAAATCGTGGCCGGCCTCGCGCTGCGCGCGGTTTTTCACCTCGCCGATGAAACCGCCGATCAGGTCGCGGAACGCCAGCGTGCGGCCGCCGACCTCGGTGCCGGCGTCGATCAGGCTCGAACCGAGCAGGCTCTTCATGGCCCGCATCAGCCGGCCGTCGTAGCCCTCGAGGTACTCGGCCAGCGCCGCACGGCCGAAGGCCAGCGTGTCGTCCTCGAGATTGAAGAACACGGCCGACGGCAGCGTCACCTTGCCGTCTTCGAGCGGCAGCAGCCGGGCCCCTGCGGCGGTATGAATGGCCGCGGTGGAATTGGACGTACCGAAGTCGATGCCACAGGCGTATTTCATGGGAGTGGCTCGCAAAAAAAGGCCCGCGACATTACGCCGGTCAGTTCACAGCGTCAAACAGGCCGGATGGGTGGGGACGAACGCGCTATGCTTGCGACCGACTATACGGAAGAAACCCATGGAAGACCGCATCACCGAACTCGAGATCCGCCTGGCGCTGCAGGACGACCTGCTCGACGAACTCAACCGCGTCGTCGCCCGCCAGCAGCAGGACCTGGAACTGCTGGCCCAGGCCTTGCGGCAGGTTCAGGAACAGCAGCGCAGCGGCCCGGCCGCACCGCGCAGCCTGCTCGACGACATTCCGCCGCATTACTGAGCGCCGTCCGTCCACGGTACCGCGCCCCCGGCACACCGGTTTGACCGGCGACAAAGGCAGCGGCAAACGTCCGCTTAGACTGGGCTTTTGCGCGCAGGAAACCGCCATGTCCCGCTACCACATCGTCACGCTGATCGGCTCGTCCAGCCTCAACGGCAACGACCTGCGCGGCGAAGGCATGCTGCAGACGCTCCGGCAGTTGCGCAGCGACCTGTTCGGCCCGGACCGGCCCCTGATCGATTTCCACGGCGACCGCTATGTCGTGCTGTTCGAAGGCGACGACGAACTCGACGCCCTCGCCTGGGCCGAAGGTCACGGCGTGGTACTGCACGGCAAGATCGCCAACCGCGCCGACATCTACACCCTTTACCTCGGCTGGACCGGCCTGATCGACCGCGGCCTCGATGCGCAACCGGATCCGGGCTGGCGGGTGCCGCAGCACTGACTCCCCTTCCCAAGTCCCCGTTCGGGCCGGATTCGGCGCTACTTTGGCCGAAATGCAACTTCACCTGGCCAAGCATTGCGTTGTCGACTGAATCTGCCACAAAATTCAAAAAAAAGTCGGTACAACGACAGCAAGAAAAAAGCTTCTGCAGTTCGTGGAAATTGGCAACATCCTATGTGTTGACCTCTTTGCCAGAGCACCGCTTGCCCCACCAGAGCCCCAAGAAAATGCAATTGAAAACATGATGCACTTCCTTAGATGCCGGAACATCCAAATACAGCGCGCGGCAAACTGGCACTTGTCCCCGCCTTATTTCATGGCTTGCTTCCGGCAATTGGACTAGCCCTTTCACTCAGTCCCTTGCCGGACATGCTTTCCCTTCCCTTGATTCTGTCGTACTTCGTCACGGCGTATCCGTCAGCAATTTTTTCTTGGGCAGGCATACCCATCAAAGGTGGTTTTTTCGGTTGGCCTACGCCACTTGGTTTTTTTCTTGGCCTGTTTGTCTGGTTTCTTATTTACACACTACTACTATCTACTTTTCTCATGGCAAGAACAAAACACACGACAAAATAGCCAACACCTGCTCCTCGCTTTTTAGCAGACCCATCTGACGACTCTGCCCAACAACCCCTGATCCACCAGAGCAGCAAAAGCAGGTCGAACCTGTTCCAATATTTTCGGACACCGATAACGCACTGATATGCGGACATCACCACGCACCAGAATTTTTCTTTCTTACCTAGTTGCCGGCCCAGCCATCGGTGCCGCAATCACCATGGTTTTCCTGCTGGTGAGCGAACCACCACCTAACGGACCTGTCGACCTTTTGTCTATGTACCTTGGTTTTCTGTTCTTTGCCTACCCCTTGGGCGTATTGCCAGCTGGTGCAGCGGCAACCGCGCACCTGTGCCTGTACAAGCGATTCACGCGCATGCCCGTTGTAATTCTGGTATGCGCAGCAGGAGTCGTTGGCTACGCCGCCCTCGGCCTATTATTGGGTAACTCGATCCGCGATTTTTCCACGATATCGCACGTGTTTGGCTTCCTGCTTCCTCCGATCGGCAGTGCTTTTTTTATATCGATGCATCTGTATACCCGCCAGAAAGCCGGGCTACTGCGCCAGATGGAATGAGACAAACACACTCATCACAGGTATTGGCAATCAAACAGACCGGGCATATTGGACGTCTAGCGCCCCGCTCAAACATCAGACAAGACCAATGAATTCAAATCCGCTACCGGAAAAATCCAGCCCGCCGATTGCGGAAAAATCCCCTCCAACGCTGTCGGCAGCCATACGGATTCTGGTGCTGAGTGCGTTGGCTGGTGCCGGCGCGTTCTGGCTGGTCGTTGCGTTTTCGGCACCATCGCTCTTCGACATGGGGTACGCCGGCGTTTACTGGGCGATGGCTGTCGCACCTGTAGCGGGGTTCGTCACGCTTGCGCTGCTGGTCATCCAGCTCGAGCGGAGCAGGAAAGCAGGCCCGCACGCGCTGAAACGTCTAGCCGCGATTCAATGGATCGTCATCGGACTGGTCTGGTTTGGATACATGCTGATGTTCCTGTAACCACACGCCAGACCAGCGACGTTCTCCCGGATTGCAATCCGCAAATTGATAGCTTAGCTGGCCAGAACTAAGATCCGGACCACGGGTCGATGCCCCAGAAGCTCAGCCTTCGTCCTCGATGTCGTAGCGCCTGCCACCTTCCGGTCCGCCGGCGATCACACCGGCGACATAGGCCGCCACCGACGCCGGCGTGCGCAACTTGCCGTCCGCCTTGCGGGCGATGAAGCGGCCAACGTCGGGGAAGTCGGCTGCGCTGGTGGCCCGAATTCCGGCCTGCATGCGCGTGTCCATCACGTCCGGGTCGATACTGATGCAGGTGACCGGGAGCTCGGCGCCGGTCTGCTCGACCGCGACGGCGCGGATCAGGTGATCGATCGCGGCCTTGCCGGCGCAGTACAGCGACCAGCTGCCGTAGCCGCGCAGTGCGGCGCCGGACGAAATCTGCGCGACGGTCTTCACCGCCGCCACCTGCTGGAAGTGCCGCAGGAACGATGCGATCACGCGCGCCGCGGTCATCACGTTGACGTTGAGGCTGGTGGCGATCTGCGCGTCCGCCTGTTGTGCCAGCGGCGCAAGCGGGGTCAGGGTTGCCGCGTTGTTGATCAGCACGATTTCGCCCCACGACTGACGGGCAAGTTCGGCGAAGCGGGCGTCGAGCGTCGCCAGTGTGGCGTCCGGATCGGCAAAGTCCGCGCACACGTGCGGATCACCCAAGCCGGAGCGGGAGAACTCGCGCACGGTCCAGTCTTCGGCCAGGTAATGCGCCACCAGCGCGGCGCCAAGGCCATGCGAGCCGCCGGTGATCAGTGCCAGCCGGTTCATGCTTTTTCCCCCTGCGCAGCCAGCCAGTCGGCAGCACCGAGCCCGGCCGTGCAGCCGGTGGCAAAGCATGCGGTCAGCAGGTAGCCACCGGTCGGCGCTTCCCAGTCGAGCATTTCGCCGGCGCAGAACACGCCCGGTTTCGCCCTCAGCATCAGCCCGTTGTCGAGTGCTTCGAAACGCACGCCGCCGGCGCTGCTGATCGCCTCGTCGAGCGGCCTGGCCGCCAGCAGCCGCACCGGCAGCGCCTTGATCCTGGCCGCCAGCCGGGCCGGATCGGCGAAATCGTCCTTGCCCGTGCATTCGCGCAACAAGGATGCCTTGGCGCCCTTCAGGTTCAGCCGGCTTTGCAGATGGCTGGCCATCGAGCGCGAGCCGCGCGGGTGGGCGACCTCGGCTTCGACCTTGGCCAGCGTGAAGTCGGGCAGCAGGTCGAGGTGGACGGTCGCCTCGCCCTGTGCGGCGATCGCATCGCGGATGCGCGCCGCAAACGCATAGACGAGGTTGCCCTCGATCCCGGTCTGCGTCAGCACGAACTCGCCGCGGCGCGTTTCGGTTTTGCCACCCGCATCGGTGAAGGTCAGGGCCACGCTCTTGATCGGCGCACCGGCGAACTTCTCTGCCAGCACGGTGCTCCAGCCGGCATCGAAGCCGCAGTTGGCCGGCGCCAGCGGCGCAATGTCGGCGCCGACACCCTGCAGCCACGGCACCCATGCGCCGTCCGAGCCGAGCCGTGCCCAGCTGCCGCCGCCGAGCGCCAGCACCGTCGCATCGGCGTCGACGGTGACCGCGCCATGCGGCGTATCGAAAGCCAGAGCGCCGGCGTCGTTCCAGCCGGTCCAGCGATGGCGGGTATGGAAGACCACACCGGCGGCGCGCAGCCTTGCCAGCCAGGCGCGCAGCAGCGGTGCAGCCTTCATTTCGGTCGGAAACACCTTGCCGCTCGAACCGACAAAGGTGTCGATGCCCAGCCCGGCAATCCATGCGCGCAACGCATCGGGGCCGAAGGCGTGGATCAGCGGTGCCAGCGTATCGCGGCGCTCGCCGTAGCGGTCGAGCAGCACCGGCAACGGTTCCGAGTGGGTGATGTTCATGCCGCCGATGCCGGCGAGCAGAAACTTGCGGCCGAACGACGGCATCGCGTCGTACACCGCCACGCTGTGGCCGGCGGCCGCCAGCTGTTCGGCGGCCATCAGCCCGGCCGGGCCACCGCCGATCACGGCGACATTCGCTGCAGACGCCATCGCACCCTCCCTTGCTTCGATCATTCCATCCAGTCCTTCCATTCTACCCGCCGCGTCAAGCAGGCCATTCCGGCACGCCCGGGCATGCCATGCACATATTCACACTTCAATTTGATTTGAAATTTCCAAATAACGAGCGTAAATTACGTAGTATCACTACATAAACAAGGAGCAGCCATCATGATCGTATCCAGCCTCTTCGCCTTCTTTGCCGGCAAGAACAGCGACATCGTCGTCAACGGTCGCGTCAACCGGATGGCCGACTTGGCCGGCGTCGAACGCATCGACGGCCGCGTGCTGAAGATCAGCGGCGACCGTGCCAGCGTGTGCTGGCCCAAGGGCGTGAAGACCGAAGAAAACCTGAGCAGCCTGATCGCCATCGTCGAGTAAGCGCTGCCAGTCGCCAGAAAGCCGGGCTCGTCCCGGCTTTTTCACGTCCGGCGGAAACGCACGCCACCGGGTTGGCCCTGATCACGCCATGGCGAGCGTGGCGCTATCGTCGGGACGTGGCTGCTGCACCGCCACAAAGTGCCGCAACGCAGCGCCGCTGGCGGTAAAGTGAAGTGTGCTCCCTCACGAGTGTGCCGCCATGTCCGCCAGCAATGCCGCCCACCTGCAAGCCGTCGACGTGCCGCCCCGCCCGGACGACCCGGCTGCGCCGGACGACTTCGGTCCGGCCCCGGATTTCCGCCAGATCGCCGAGCTGGCCCGCGCCATCCTCGCCGGTTTCGACGCGCACTACCGGCGCTTCCGTACGGCCAGCCGCTCGGCGCAGTCCTGTTTCGAATCCGGTGACGCCCGTGCGCTGCGCGATGCCGTGCGCGACCGGATCGCGTTCTACGACAGCCGCGTGCTCGAGACGTCCGAACAGCTGAAGCGCGAGTTCGGCGCCGAGCGGCTGCCGGACGACGTCTGGGCCAGCGTGAAGTCGTACTTCATCGGCCTCCTGGTCAATCACAAGCAGCCCGAACTGGCCGAAACCTTTTTCAACTCGGTCAGCTGCCGCATCCTGCACCGGACGTACTTCCACAACGATTTCATCTTCTACCGCCCGGCGGTGTCGACCGAATACATCGAAACCACCGACACGCCGACCTACCGGACCTACTATCCGAAGCGCGCCGACCTGTTCGCAACGCTGGCGACCATCCTGAACGACTTCGGCTGGCAACTGCCCTTCGTCGACCTCGACCGCGACATCCGCCGCATTGCCCGCGCGCTGTACCGCCACCTCGGTCGTTGGCCGGTGCTCGGTTACAACGCGCAAATCCAGGTGCTCGCGTCGCCGTTCTTCCGCAACAAGGCCGCCTACATCATCGGCCGCTTCGTCCACGGCGATACCGAAACGCCGTTTGCGCTGCCGCTGTGCCGCACCCACGACGGCCGGCTGTTCGTCGACGCCGCGCTGTTCGCCCACGACCAGATCCGTTCGCTGTTCTCGCTGTCGCGTGCCTATTTTCTCGTCGACATGGAAGTCCCGTCGGCCTACGTCGCCTTCCTGCACGAGCTGATCCCGGACAAGAGCCGCGCCGAGCTGTACACGATGGTCGGGCTGGGCAAGCAGGGCAAGACGATGTTCTACCGCGAGCTCTTTCACCACCTGCGGCACACCGGCGACCGTTTCGAGATCGCGCCGGGCATCCGCGGCATGGTGATGATCGTGTTCACGCTGCCGTCCTTCCCCTTCGTGTTCAAGCTGATCAAGGACGTGATTCCGCCGCCCAAGGAAGTGAACCGCGAAATCGTCCGCGCCAAATACCTGATGGTGAAACGCCACGACCGGGTCGGGCGGATGGCCGATTCGCTCGAGTTCTCCGACGTCGCGCTGCCGCGCAACCGCTTCGATCCGGCACTGATCGACGAACTGCGCGCACTGGCGCCGTCGATGATCGAGGAGGACGGCGACACCATCGTCATCCGTCACCTCTACATCGAGTGCCGGATGACGCCGCTGAACGTCTGGCTCGACACCCACGGTGGCGACGAACTCGAAGCCAAGGTCCGCGATTACGGCAATGCGCTGCGCGAGCTGGCGATCGCCAACATCTTCCCCGGCGACATGCTGTTCAAGAATTTCGGCGTCACCCGCATGGGCCGGGTCGTGTTCTATGACTACGACGAAATCGAGTACATGACCGACTGCGACTTCCGCCGGATCCCGCCGCCGCCGACGCCGGAGTTCGAGATGAGCGGCGAAGCGTGGTATACCGGCCACAAGGGCGAGGTCTATCCGGAGGAGTTCGGGACCTTCCTCTTGAACCAGAAACCGGTGCGCGACGCGTTCATGAAGCACCACGCCGACCTGCTGCAGCCGGCGTTCTGGCAGCAGACCAAGGCGCGCATCCAGGCCGGGATCCTCGAGGACTTCTTCCCCTACCCGCAGACGCTGCGGTTCTCGCGACGCTACCGCAAGGACTGAATCGCCGCGTCCGGCAGCGACCACCAACCGAGCAGCGCCAGATGGGTCAGTGCCGCCAGCGCGAACACCAGCCGGAAACGGGTCTTGACCGTCTTGTGGCGGAAGGCACGCTGACCGAACCACGCACCGGGCCAGCCGCCGATCAGCGCGAGCACATGCAGCGTCGCTTCGGGCACGCGGCGCCCGCCCTGCCGGGCCTGCGATTTGTCGTACCCGTAGCAGACGAAGCTGACGATGCTCGCGACGAGCACCAGCGCGGCCGGCGGCCACGGGCTGCGCGCCAGCACGCATGCCAGCACGCCCAGCATCACCATCACCAGCACATCGATCGGTCCCCGCTTGCCCTGCATGTTCATTCTCCGTTCGTGGTCACGCCGCCGGCGTTAATCTGCGCCGCAGCCAGCAGCGCCAAGCCTGTTACCATTGCCGGCAATCGTGTACTCCTGATCCGGATTCTCCCATGTCCTCTGCCCTGACCGACCTGCTTGCCGCCGCGCTCGACGCCCGCGGTGACCTGATTGCCAAACTTCACGCCGAAAAAACCGACGCCTACCGGCTGTTCCACGGCAGCGTCGAGGGCGAACCGGGCCTGACCGTCGACCGCTACGGCGATGCGATCCTGGTGCAGAGCTTCCACGAACCGCTCGAGGCCGACGAACTCGCGGCAATCGAGGGTTTCTACGGTCGCCACCATGCCGGCCTGCCGGTGATCTGGAACGACCGCAGCCAGCCCAATTCGCGCGTCGCCAACAAGCTCTCGACCGAGCAGCTGGAGATCGCCACGGAGCCGCGCATCGTGCAGGAAATCGGCGTCAACTACCGCTTCCAGGCGCGCCATGCCGGGCAGGATCCGTGGCTGTTCCTCGACCTCCGAGCCGGCCGTCGCCGCGTGATGCAGGAAGCCAAGGGCAAGAACGTGCTCAACCTGTTCGCCTACACCTGCGGCGTCGGCATCGCCGCGGCCAAGGCCGGCGCCTCGCTCGTCACCAACGTCGACTTCGCCGAATCGAGCCTGCTGGTCGGCAAGGAAAACTCGCGCCTCAACGGCCTCGGCCACACCTTGCGCTACGTGCAGTGCGACGCCTTTGCCGCGCTGCGCCAGTACTCGGGCCTCGGCCAGCCGCGCGTGGTGCGCGGCAAGCGCCTGCCGCCGTTCCCGAAGCTGGAAAAGACCGCGTTCGATCTGGTCTTCCTCGACCCGCCGCGTTATTCGAAGGGCATTTTCGGCGTCGTCGACCTGGTCAACGACTACTCGGCCCTGTTCAAGCCGGCTCTGCTGTCGACCGCCGAAGGCGGCACGCTGGTCTGCTGCAACAACGTCGCCTCGGTCGACCGCGACGCCTGGCTCGACCAGATGCAGCGCAGCGCGAAGAAGGTCGACCGGGTCATCCGAGACGTCGAATGGATCGCGCCGGAAGCCGACTTCCCGAGCCCGGACGGCAAGCCGCCGCTCAAGATCGCGCTGCTGCGCGTCTGAGGCGCGACTGCCCTGCCGGCTGTACTCGCTTGCCGGTCCTGTACCGTTGCGACCGGAGGGAGTCCCTGTGGGACGTGTTCGTACGCCTAGCCAGTACCGCTGCGCCGGGCTTTTCCAGCCGCTTCGATAGAAAAAGCCGCCCGTAGAGGCGGCTTTTTCCATGGGGCGATCGGCGCGTCTACTTCGTTGGCGGTACGTTGGTTTCGAGGAAGGCGACGACTTTTTTCTGGATCGCCGCGCCGTCGCCACCACCGAGGATGTCGGCGCCGTGACCGCCGCCGCCCGACACGATCAGCGTATCGGCCGCGCCGGCCGTTGCGGCCATTCTTTCGGTGTCGGCGTGGGAAAAATCGTACTTCGCGCTGACGAACAGGCGCGGCACGGCCAGTGCCTTCAGCGCATCGTCGCTCGCGGCCAGTCCGTTGTACGACGGCGAAATCGACAGCAGCACCACGGCCTGCGGTGCCGCCTGTACGGCAGCCGGGACCGTTGCGATCGCGCCCATGCTGGCGCCGACCAGGCCGAGCCGCTGCGCGCCTTCGCTGCGCGCAAAGGCCACCGCGGCGAGCAGGTCGCGGCCGGCGTCGGCCGGCGTCTGCTTGCCCTGCGACCGGCCGAAGCCGCGGAAGTCGTAACTGAGCACCGTATAGCCGTCCTTGACCAGCGCCGTGGCGAAATCTTCCCAGCTGGTCTGATCACGGTTGGACTGGTGCGACAGGACGATCCACGCGTCGCCCTTGCCGTAGCGCCGGCCGTCGAGCTTGATGCCGTCGTCGGTGGTGAACGACACGGCGGTGAATGCCGGTTTCGGTGCCTCGGCCTGCTGTTCGGCCGGCTTGCGTTTCGGGGCCTTGGCCAGTGCCGGGCCGCCGGCGCCCAGTGCCAGCATCAGGGCAACCCACAGCGTGCGTGATGTCATCGTCGTCTCCTTGTCGTTGGTGTGTGCCAACGATAGGCAGCCGCACGCCACGCCGGTAGAACCGATCCGCAGCGCGACTGTGCGCAATGACAATCGTGACGGTCAGCCCAGTGTTTCTCCGGCGACGCTGAACATGCCGCCGGCCTCGAAGAACGCGCCGCCGGCCACGTGGTGGATGCTGCCCGGCTGCTCGGGTGCATCCAGCCAGCGGCCGTCGCGGTACACCGCCGGATTGGCCCATGCGGCAGTGACTTCGACGATGAACAAATCGTAGGTCTGCTGGTTGTGCGGCTCCGGGATCACCCGGCACTCGAGCCACGCATGGCAACCCTCGAGCAGCGGTGCGCCAACCTTGCTGCCGGCAAAGGTGGTGATGCCGTGGCGGGCGAACTTGTCGCCGTCGCGGCCCGATTCGTTGCCGAGCGCGTAGGCCAGCGCCGCCTGATCGCGCGTCGGTACCTGCACCACCAGTTCGCCGCTGGCTTCGATCAGCCCGCGCGTGTACGTGTGCTTGTCGACGACGACGACGAGCTTGGGCGGATCGAAATCGAGCACGGTGTTCCACGCCGCGGTCATCACGTTGCGCGCGTCGCCGTGGGCGCTGCTGACCAGCACGGTCGGACCGTGGGTGAGCAGCTTGTAGGCATCCTTCAGTGGCACTTCGACCGGCGCGCTCATGCCTGTGCTCCGGTCATCGCCAGCGCGACCGCTTCGGCAACCTCGATGCCGTCGACGCCGGCCGACAGGATGCCGCCGGCGTAACCGGCACCTTCGCCGGCCGGGAACAGGCCGCGCACGTTCAGGCTCTGGTAGTTCTCCTTGCCGCGGGTAATGCGCAACGGCGCGCTGGTGCGCGTCTCGACGCCGGTCAGCACCGCGTCGGCCATCGAGTAACCCCTGATCTGCCGCTCGAACGCCGGAATCGCCTCGCGCATCGCCTCGATCGCGTACGCCGGCAGCGTTTGCGCCAGATCGGTCCAGGTCACGCCCGGCGTGTACGACGGCGTAACCGAACCGGCGTCGGTCGATGCGCGGCCTTCAAGGAAATCGCCCACCAGCTGCGCCGGCGCGTTGTAGTTGCTGCCGCCGACGACGAAGGCATTGGCTTCGAGCTGGCGCTGGAATTCGATTCCGGCCAGCACGCCGCCCGGATAGTCGCGCGGGTCGATGCCGACGACGAAGCCCGAGTTGGCGTTGCGCTCGTTGCGCGAGTACTGGCTCATGCCGTTGGTGACGACGCGGCCTTCCTCGCTGGTTGCGGCGACGACGGTGCCGCCCGGGCACATGCAGAAGCTGTAGACGGTGCGGCCGTTGCTGGCGTGGTGGACCAGCTTGTAGTCGGCGGCGCCGAGAATCGGGTTGCCGGCGTTCGGGCCGAAGCGAGCGGCGTCGATCACCGATTGCGGGTGCTCGATCCGGAAGCCGACCGAGAACGGCTTGGCTTCCATGAACACGCCATGGCCGTGCAGCATCTCGAAGGTATCTCGTGCACTGTGGCCGAGCGCCAGCACGACGTGGTCCGACTCGATCGTCGAACCGTCGGCAAGCACGACGCCGCGGATCTGCCGCTGATCGTCCCCTGCCGGTTCGAGGATCAGGTCCTGGACCCGGCTGTTGAAGCGGATCTCGCCGCCGAGCGCGATGATCTTCTCGCGCATCTGCTCGATCATGCTGACCAGCCGGAACGTGCCGATGTGCGGCTTGCTGACGTATGCGATCTCTTCCGGCGCACCGGCCTCGACGAACTCCTTGATCACCTTGCGGCCGAGGAAGCGCGGATCGCGGATCTGGCTGTAGAGCTTGCCGTCCGAGAACGTACCGGCCCCGCCTTCGCCGAACTGCACGTTCGAATCGGGGTTCAGCTCGCGCTTGCGCCACAGCCCCCAGGTGTCCTTGGTGCGCTCGCGCACCGCCTTGCCGCGCTCGAGCACGATGGGCCTGAAGCCCATCTGCGCCAGCACCAGCGCCGCGAACAGGCCGCAAGGGCCGAAGCCGACGACGAGTGGCCGTTTGGCGATGTTGGCCGGCGCCTGCGCGACGAAGCGATAGGCCATGTCCGGCGTCGGCTGCACATGGCGGTCATTGGCAAAGCGCTTCAGCAGCGCGGCCTCGTTGCGCACCTCGCAATCGAGCGAGTACACCAGCAGGATGTTGGCCTTCTTGCGCGCGTCGTAGGCGCGCTGGAACACCGTGAAACCGACCAGATCGGCCGGCTTGATCCCGAGCTTGGCGAGTACGGCGGCACGCAGCTCGTCCTCGGCATGGTTCAGCGGCAGCTTGATTTCGGTGAGTCGCAACATGGTCGGCAGCAGGGACGGCATAAAACCGGTCATTGTACCGGATGCCCCGCAGGGGCTGGCAGCGCCGCCCGGCGACATCCGCGCAACGATTCACGTCCGGGCGGACGGAGCCGTTGTGCAATGCAACAGCTTGCCATCTATACTTCGGCGCCCGCCGACCAGCCGAGAAACCGATGCACCGCGCCGACCCGACGATCACCGATCCCCCCGTCGCCCCGCCGGTCACCGACCGTCCCGCCGACGTCGGCTTCTGGCAGGCGCTGCTGTTCTGGCTCAAGCTCGGCTTCATCAGCTTCGGCGGCCCGGCCGGGCAGATCGCGATCATGCACCAGGAGCTGGTCGAGCGCCGGCGCTGGATTTCCGAGCGGCGCTTCCTGCATGCGCTGAACTACTGCATGGTGCTGCCCGGCCCCGAGGCCCAGCAACTGGCGACCTATATCGGCTGGCTGATGCACCGCACGCGCGGCGGCATCGTCGCCGGTGCGCTGTTCGTCCTGCCGTCGCTCGTCATCCTGATCGCGCTGTCGTGGATCTACATTGCTTTCGGCAAGGTACCGCTGGTCGCCGGGCTGTTCTACGGCATCAAGCCGGCGGTGACCGCCATAGTGCTGCACGCCGCGCACCGGATCGGCGGCCGGGCGCTGAAGAACCGGACGCTGTGGGCCATCGCCGCGCTGGCCTTCGTGGCGATCTTCGCGCTCAAGCTGCCGTTTCCTGCGATCGTCGCCGCGGCGGCGCTGATCGGCTACGTCGGCGGGCGGATTTCGCCTTCCACCTTCCGTGCCGGTGGCGGCCACGGCCCGGGCAGCAAGTCCTACGGCCCGGCGCTGATCGACGACGACACCCCGACACCCGCGCATGCCCGCTTCCGCTGGGCCGGGCTGGTCCGCGTCGCCGTCATCGGCGGCCTGCTGTGGGCACTGCCGATGGCGCTGCTGACCGCCGGTTTCGGCTGGGCGCACGCGTACACGCAGATGGGCTGGTTCTTCACCAAGGCCGCACTGCTGACCTTCGGCGGCGCCTACGCGGTGCTGCCCTATGTGTACCAGGGCGCGGTGAGCCACTACGGCTGGCTTCAGCCTTCGCAGATGATCGACGGGCTGGCGCTCGGTGAAACCACGCCGGGGCCGCTGATCATGGTCGTCGCCTTCGTCGGCTTCGTTGGCGGCTATGTGCAGGCGCATTTCGGCGCCGACCTGGCCTTCGTCGCCGGCGCTTTTGCCGCGACGCTGGTCACCTGGTTCACCTTCCTGCCGTCGTTCGTGTTCATCCTCGCCGGCGGACCGCTGGTCGAAGCCACGCACGACGATCTGAAGTTCACCGCGCCGCTGACGGCGATCACCGCCGCCGTCGTCGGCGTCATCGTCAATCTGGCGCTGTTCTTCGGCTACCACGTGCTGTGGCCGGCCGGCTTCGGCGGCGCCTTCGACTGGCCCGCCGCCGCCATCGCGCTGATGGCAGCGATCGCGCTGTTCCGCTTCAAGCGCAACGTCATCCACGTGATCGCCGGCTGCGCGCTGCTCGGCCTGCTGTTGCAGCTCGGCCGATGAACGTACGACATTTTCACCACGGCCGGGCGCATTCCGGTCGTGGTTTAATCGGCGCATGGACTACCCCTACCTCGCCGGTTATCCGGCCCAGCTCGTCGATCAGGTCGGCGCGCTGCTCGACTCGGGCGAACTCGGCCTCAAGCTCGAGCGCAAGTATCCGCAACGCAATCCGGTGCAGACCGACCGCGCGCTGTACGACTATGTGAGCGAGCGCAAGCAGCGCTACCTGAAGAACGCACCGCCGCTGGCCAAGATCCAGTACGACAACGCGCTGGGGTTGCTGGCCGGCACGCTGGGCACCAACACCTTCGCCAGCCGGGTGCAGGGCGGCAGGCTCAAGCGCAAGAACGAAATCCGCATCGCCACACTGTTCCGCGACGCGCCGGGCGAGTTCCTGTCGATGATCGTCGCCCACGAACTGGCCCACCTGAAGGAGAAGGACCACAACAAGGCCTTCTACCAGCTGTGCTGCCATATGGAACCGGATTATCACCAGCTGGAATTCGACTTGCGGGTCTGGCTGACATGGCGGGAGGCGTGCTGAGGCCGCGTCAACGCGTGTTCAACGCCGGCTGGGGTCCGGCCCGGGCCGATTCGGAGAACCGCGGTCCGGGGCACGGCACGTAGCCGTCCACCGACAGAGGCCCGAACAGGCGGTCGTCATGCAACAGGACCGCCGGATCCGCCGGCGCGAATGACGACCGGTGCAGCCGCAGCATGCGGAACGGGGGCCGCAGCCCCCGTCATTCATGCCACCGGCAGACAACGACCTAGGCAGCCAGGGCCTTGGGATCGGGGCCGTACTGGTTCTCGCTGGCGCCACCCTCCTGCACCATGAAGACCAGCAGCACGATCACGCCGATGATCGGGATCAGGCCGATCAGCAGCCACCAGCCGCTGTGATCGGTGTCGTGGAGACGGCGCACCGAAACGGCAACCCCTGGGATCAGCAAGGCCAGACTGTAAACGATGCCCAGAAGGCCGTTACTCGAAATGATCGCCTCGATCACCCCCAGCGCCAACGCAAAAATGATGTTGAACAGCGTGAACATCCAGTACTCCTTGCGGCGTGCCCGGCCCGAAAAAACCGCATATTTCTTCAGCACTTCCAGATACCAATTCATCTTGTTCTCCTCCTCCCCTGATCGTGAACCGGACGGCACCGGGGGAATGCCGGTCCGAGGCCCCCTGCTTCGCCTGCAACAGCACGACACCGAACTCCATCGGTCCGCGCGCAAGTCAAGCAATGCCTGATCGTACCCCAGGCACTTACTTTCCCTTCACAACCTTTCACGATCTGTATGAATTGGGCGACGGCCTTTGCACATGCCACGATGGCCACTTGCCGGCCCCCTGGCCACGGGCGGCCCGGCCCGATTTCCCGCGCTAGCGCAGCTCCGATCGCCCGGCATCCCTGCTCACGGCCACGCAAAACGCCGAATCCGGCACACCGGCCTGCACGCCCTGCACCGTCACTTCGCGCCGCCGCTCGTTTGCAGCGCCCGGCACGTGGAACGACGCCGGGACCAGCCGTTCGACGGCCGTTTCCACCGGTGTCGGCAGCTGCGGCACCCAGTCGTACGGTGCGCGGTAGGCGCGGTAGAGCAGATGCAGCGGGTAGGTCTTGCCCCGGTACGGGCTGAGGTATTCCCACACCAGCTCGTGATCGGCAGTGACTTCGAAAATCCGCCCGTTGCTGCCTTCGGTGATCAGGGTATTGCCGTTGGACAGGCGCTGGGCGCTGCTGACGAAGGGGCTGTAGAAGCGCTGGGCGTCGAGCGGGATCACGAAGCCCGCTTCGGCCGGCGTGTACTGCCAGACGACGTCCAGTGTCACCGGATCGATCTCGAGCACGCGCGAGTAGTCGCGGCGTACGTGCTGCAGGCCGTCCGGCGACGCCGGATGCGGCGCGCCGTAACCGGCCCAGCCGCCGTTGTCGAATACCAGCAGGTTGCCCTCGCCGGGCAGGCCGCGGGGGATCAGGTGCGCGTGGTGCTGGCCGATGATCCAGCCGAGCTTTTTCTCTGCGTCGTTGCCGTCGTAATCGGGGCCGAGCCGCCAGACGATGGCGCCGCTCTGCTTGTCGACGATGGCGATGATGTTGGCTTCGCGCGCATCCCAGATCAGGTTGTCCGGATGGAAGCGCGCGTCGCCTGCGTCGTAATGGCGGTTCGGGCCGAGTGCAGAGAGCGAATTGATGTGCAGCCAGTCGCCGACCTGCCGGTCGGCCAGCTGGCGCAGATTCGGGTTCCGGAACAGCGCGGTGCGGGCCGCATCGGAGAACCCAAGTTCGTCGATGTGGTCGCTGGCGCGCCATGACCACAGCAGCCGGCCGTCCCAGCCCACTTCGACGATGCGGTCGTCGAGCAGCACATGGTCGGAAATCGCCGGGTTGTGCACTTCCTCGTGCACTAGGAGCAGGGTATTGCCGCCATCGGTCTGCGGTGTCTGTCCCGGCGCGTAGTAGCCGACCGGATTGCCGGCGCGCTGGAAATCATGGTGCTGGCGCGCGACCCAGCGGGTTTCGCTGCCGGGATCGCTGACCTCTTCAAGCTGGCTGAAGCGCCAGACGATGTGGCCGTCCCAGTCGACCTGCACCAGGTCGATCTGGTCCTGGAACGCGTGTTTCGGATCGCGGTTGCCGCTGCTGGCCAGCAGCTGGCCGCCCGGCAGCAGCTTGGGCGGGAAGCCCTGCAGGTCTTTCCAGACCTGCACCTCGCGGCCGTTCAGGTCGAGCAGGACGACGCCGACATCGGGCGCGTGCAGCAGCGTATAGCCGGGAGCGGCTTTGGCCGGGTTGTAGACGGTGACACCGGTCGGGTAGACGGAGGGGAAGCCCATGGTTGCAATCCTGCGCGGGAGAAATGTCCTCGCTCTTGCAATCGGCGTGCCCGCCGTCGCGCCATGGCCCGGACCCGCCCGCGACCGTCGCCTTCGGCTTGCCAGGCCGTGAAAAACCGCACTGCAGCGCCGCCGATTGCCTGCTGAAAACGCAGCAACGGCGTCCCGGTTTGCAGCAGCGATGCTGCATCGGCAACAGCGCCGTCGGCGCCATGACTTTTCATCTGCCTGCAACAAAGCAGCAACACAATCGCGGGCACCGGGCGTGCTGCGCCTAGAACAACAGATTCAGGAGATGTGCCATGAACACCATTACCCGCCTCGGCATCGCCGCCGCCCTCGGTCTCGCACTGGCTGCCTGCAGCTCGGTCCCGGAAAAGACCGCCGCCCCGGCCGCCGCCGAAAAGCCGGCCGCACTGAAGGACGCCGCACTGGCCGCCGCAGTGAAAACCGCGCTCGACGCCGATCCGTCGCTGAAGGGCTTCGACATCAAGGTCACCGGCAAGGGCGAAGACGTGAAGCTCGACGGCAGCGTCGCCAGCGGCGCCGACATGGCCCAGGCCGGCATGATTGCCGAGAAGGTCAAGGGCGTACGCTACGTCGACAACAACCTGATGCCGAAGAACTGATCCTCCGGCGTCTGCGAATGCAAGAACGGCATGCCCGCGGGCACGCCGTTCGTCATTTAACGTCCGGGCTGTAGCGGACAACGGATCCCGGCGCAGCGATGCCGGCAAGGCGTACGAAACGCAGACCGCACGCGCAGTACGGCAGCTGGCACAACCGGCAGGGTCGCCGCTCCTAGTCGGCCTGTCCGCTGCCGGCAACGACATGGATCAGCACCGCATCCTCGACCTGCACCTGCATGCCCGGACGGATCTTGTTGGTCTTGCGCAGTTCCTGCACGCCGTCGACCATCACCACGCCGCTGGCGACCAGCGCCTTGCCGGCCGCACCGCTGTCGACCACGCCGCACAGTTTCAGCAGATCGTTCAGCGCGATGTATTCGTCGTAGATTTCGACTTCAAGCGTTTGCATGTCAGGCCCGGCGGCAATGGCTAAAACGCGATTCTAGCACCGGGATCCGGCCGCCTTCCTTTCAGCGTTGCAAGGTACTGGCGGCGGCAAGCCGTTCGCGCATAATACGCATCCCGACCGCCCCCTCTGACTAGGAACACCGCAATGGCAGGAACCAGCCTACTGGCCTTGATCGACGATATCGCCTCGGTCCTCGACGACGTCGCGGTGATGACCAAGGTCGCCGCGAAAAAGACCGCCGGCGTGCTCGGCGACGATCTGGCGCTGAATGCCGAACAGGTCTCGGGCGTGCGCGCCGAACGCGAGCTGCCGGTCGTCTGGGCGGTGGCGATGGGATCGGTGCGCAACAAGCTGATCCTGGTGCCGGCGGCGCTGGCGATCAGCGCCTTCGCGCCGAAGCTGGTGATTCCGCTGCTGATGATCGGCGGCGCCTACCTGTGCTTCGAGGGCGTCGAGAAACTCGCGCACAAGCTGTTCCACGGCAAGGACGAAGCCGCACACGCCGAGCGCATCGAAGCACTGGCCGACCCGGCCGTCGACCTCGTCGCGTACGAGAAGGACAAGATCAAGGGCGCGATCCGCACCGACTTCGTGCTGTCGGCCGAAATCATCGTCATCGCGCTCGGCACCGTTGCCGGTGCCAGTTTCGTCAACCAGCTGGCCGTGCTGGCCGGCATCGCCGTGATCATGACCGTCGGCGTTTACGGCTTCGTCGCCGGCATCGTCAAGCTCGACGACATCGGCCTGCATCTGGACCGCACCAGCAAGAACGCCGCCGTGCGCGCCTTCGGCCGCGGCCTGCTCGGCTTTGCGCCGTGGCTGATGAAGGCACTGACCGTCGTCGGCACAGCGGCAATGTTCCTCGTCGGCGGCGGCATCCTCGCCCATGGGCTGCCGGTGGTGCACCACGCGATCGACGCCGCCGCGGCCGCCTGCGGCCCGGCCGGCTTCATCGTCCCGACCGTGCTGAACGGCCTGTTCGGCATCGTTGCCGGAACCGTCGTGCTGGGCGTCGTGTCGGTGTTCGGCAGGATCGCCGGCGCCTTCAGGCCCAAGTCCGCCTGACCAACACCAACGCCAACGCCACTGTGTCGACCCGCAGCGATGAATCCATCGGGAGCCTTGCTCTGGCAGCACTTGCCGAGATTGGCTGGATCATCGTCCTGATCGCTGCTGCTGCTCGGTTGTCGGCAGCGGCAGGGCTTGCCGGCTGGTTCTGCATCGCAGTCCTGATGCTGATCAGCCAACGATGCTACGGCACGGTATCGTTGCGCTTCATGCAGGCCCAGTTTTTCTGGACGATCGGATTGGCGCTCGGCGTGGTCGACGCGATGCCCGGCCCGATTTCCGGTCTCGCGGCCGGCTTCGGCGTTTTCGTCACGGGCCTGTTCGCACAGATGTGGATGGAGCGCCGATTCAAGCTGCGCACCAGCAAGTCGCTGACCGCGGAGCAAAGCCCGGACACGCCGAATCTGCCCAAAGGCGGGAGTGCATGGGGCGGCGACGAGCCTTACCGGACACCGGAGGGCGAACCGGTCCGTGTCCTCTATCACAGCGAAATCGCGATGGGCGGGCCGCAAGTCCTCACCTACCTGCTCGATCACTGCGTCATCGACGGTGCGTCACCGTCGGCGCGCTTTTCCAGCGACGGCCGCTACTTCGTTTCACCGATGCCCAGCCGTGGCGCATGGCAACTGCTCGTCTTTGATCGCGCCGAACGCCAGTTGTACCACTGCAACGACGAGCGTTTCTGGGAGCTGGATCACGTCAGCGACACCACGCTCTACGGCCGCTGCTACCCGCGAACCGACGATCGTGCATTCCAGGCCGACATCGCCACGCTGCTTGCGAACGCCAAATCCATTCCGCTGGTCCAGATTCGCGATCTGTGGGTTCCTGAAACGGAAGTAAGTGAACTCAGCCTCGAACCGCGCGTGCTGGAGAGCCATGGCGCGCAACTCACCGCGCACCTTTGGCTACCGGAATCGCTCGCGGCACTCGACGAGCCGCTGGCGCCATTGAATCGCCCCCGAGACGAGCTCCGGATCGACGGCCACGCCAGCGGTCTACTGCTTGCCCATACCGACCCCGAGCTGGTCTGGCGCAGCGACGGCCAGGCCTTTGTCTGCCGCACGGCCTGGGCCAGAACGGCAGAATGTACGTTCTGGCACTGGGAACAGGGTCGGGGATTGCGGCAACTGGCCGAGCCCTGGCAATCGCTCGAGCGGGAGCCGCACGGCGGTCTCGCCGGCCTTGTCGCGCTCGGCCATGACGCGGCACGTCTGAAAACATCCCTCAGCACCCCCGAACTGAGTCGGGGCGACCACGGCACTTTATCCAGTTCTTCGCCCACCCTGACGCTCGATTTCGGTAATGACGGTCGGGCGATCACTACGGAGGTCGGATCATGCAAGCTGGAAGCGCTGCTACCGCTCGACGGCCCGGGTGGACGCAGCGCCTGCATCCTCGAAAGCCTGCCGGCACGGCAAGGCCGCCGGGTGAGCTGGCGCTGGTTGCGCGACAGCAGCGACGGCACGCTGGGTGCGTATCGCTGCCGGATCGGCGACTGGACGCTCGAAGGCGAATGGCTGATCGACCACCGCATTTCCGACTGCGGCCGCTACGTGGCGCTGGTCGCCTTTGCCGATGCCCCGGCCGTGCCGTCCCGACTGGCCATTGCCGACCTGGAAAGCGATGTGCTGCACTGGGCTGCCACGCCTTTTCCCGGGGTTCAGCTCCAGGGGTTTGTCCAACAACAGCTGCACCTGATTTACCTGCTCGGTCGCTACGACGAGCCGGAGCACCAACCGCCCGGCCAGGGTAATCCCGGTCTGCTGCGGCGCTTTGACCAGCCCTTGCCACCGGCCGAGCACGCGCTGGCCTTCCTGCCGCTACGCAAGGCCTCCAGGTTGTACTACGAGCAAGCCTGCCTCGTGTACGGCGACCAAGGCTGGAACGTCCGGCCCCGACTCCGCCCGATCGCGTCGCCGCCGGACTCGCTCACGCAAGGCCACTTCATTTACCCTGCGCCATCCCGCACCGATTCCGCGGCGGCATTCGGTTTCGATGAGGAACTGGTCTTCCCGACGGACGACACCCGGGTCGCCGTCAGCATCGATGGCTATTTGCTCACGACCTCCGGCTGCGGACTGGCGAATATCGGCCCGGCGATGATCTGGTCCGACGATGGGCGCTATCTGGCTCTGACGCGCTACGTGCGTCGCCACGCCGAAGCCGGACTGGCTGAGGACGAATGGCGACTGTTGCTGCTGGATACACAGGCGAGAACCCTGAGGCGCTACAAGGACGGCTTGGGCTGTCTGCCCCGCTTCGAGCGGTTTTCCGGACGGCTCGACTATGCCGTGGAAAGCGGTTCTTCAGCGAAGCCGCTGCAACCCTTTTCACTCCGTCTCGCCGAGCTGCTGCAAGCACCGGCAGAAGCACTGCACGAATGTGATGGCCGCTGGTTGCCGCAAGGCGAACTGCATCGGCAGCACTACTGGCGCCGCATCAGCATCGACACCTGAACGGACCGAGCGGCCCTGCAACAAGGGTACACGCATGTACACGCACGTACAGGCGCGTTTCGCCGGAGCAGCTGTGCACCCTGAGTGCATTCAAGCCCAAGGCCGCCTGACGCGGTCATCGGCCTGCAATCTCGCGGGCCTAGGCTGCGGGGTTTTCGTCCAGCCGGAGACCCCGCATGCGCCTCACCTTCGCCGCCCTCGCCCTGTTCGCCTCGCTGGGTTTCACCCCGGCACTGGCCGCCGATGCGCAGCCCTTCATTACCGCCAAAGACGTCGACCTGACCCGTTTCCTGCCGGCACCGCCGGCCAATGATTCGGTGCAGACCAAGGCGGAAATCGCCGAGCTGCTGACGATCCAGGCATCGCGTACGCCGGCGATGGAAGCCGCGGCCAGGGCCGATGCGGTCGAGAACGTCTGGCGCTTTGCCGACGTACTGGGCCCCAAGTTCAACGAAGCCACACTGCCGGCGTTCTCGGCCTTTTTCGCCCGCGTGGTCGAAACCGAAGGCGCCGTCGTCGATCCGGCCAAGGACTACTGGAAGCGGCCGCGCCCGCACATGCTGAACAAGGACGTCAAACCGGTGGTCAAGCTCTCGACCTCGGGCGCCTGGCCGTCCGGTCATTCGACCGTCGGCTACCTGATGGCGACGGTGCTGGCGAGCATGGTGCCGGAACAGCGGGATGCACTGTTCGCCCGCGCCGCCGCCTATGCCGAAAACCGCATCATCGGCGGCATCCACTACCGCTCCGACACGGTGATGGGACGTACCGCCGGCGCGCTGATCGCGCAGCGGCTGTTCCTCGATGCCGACTTCCAGGCCGGCTACGGCCCGGCCCGTGCCGAACTGCGCGCCGCGCTCGGACTCTGAGTCAGCGCGCCTTGAGTTTGGCGACGAGCTTGTGCAGCGTCGCCTGCGTTTCATCGGACCACCAGCGCGCCTGCACGTCGGCCAGCGGCATGGCCGCCGGGTCGGCGTAGGCGGCGACCAGCTCGGCGCGAGCAATCGCGCGCGTCGCCAGCATCGCCTGCCGCGGCAGGGCCAGGCGATGCCGCAACCAGTCGATCGCGCGCGGCACCACGGCATCGGGCCCGGCGAGCTCGTCGACCATGCCGATCTCGAATGCCCGTTGAGCCGGAATCATCGCCCCGGCGACCATCAGCTGTTCGGCATGGCGCGGGCCGGTCAGCCGGCGCAGCGCCAGTTGCAGGCATTCGGGCACGACCAGACCGACCTGCACCTCGTTGAGACCGATGCGGAAATCGCCAGCGGCCATGATCCGGTAATCGCAGTGGATCGCCATCACCGCGCCACCGGCCGGGCTGTGGCCGGTGATCGCCGCGACGACCGGAACCGGCGAACAGGCAATCGCGGCGAAGATGCCGAAGAAATCGGTCCACACCGGCATCAGCGCGCCGCGGTCGAGCGCCAGCAGCGCCGGCACGTCGAGGCCGGCACTGAACATGCCCGGCGCGCCCGACAGCACCAGTCCGGCCACGCCATCGGCCGGCGCGGATTCGACCGCAAGGCGGATCGCCCGGATCAGCGCCGGGTCGAGGGCATTGACCGGCGCGCGTGCCAGCCGGATTTCGCGGATGTCGTCGGGGTGATCGATCAGTTGCAGCATGGCGGGCTTGGGACGACTCTGGAAAACCCCATTATTGCGGCGTGTCCGGTGCCGGACGCCAAGGACGTTCCCGCATCCACGCGTTTGGCGGACGCAAAAAAGGGGGCGCTGCGCGCCCCCTTTTTCATTGCAGCCGGCCCGCTCAGTGCTGCCGCGCGGCAACGCGACGCTGCTTGATCACGTAGCCGCCCCACATCAGCAGCAGCCAGACCGGCATCAGCCAGACCGAGACGTTCATCCCCGGCGTCAGCGCCAGAATGACGATGATCATCGCCATGAACGCCAGACAGATCCAGTTGCTGAGCGGGTACCAGAACGACTTGAACACCAGCTTTTCGCCCTTGGCGTCCATCGCCTTGCGGAATTTCAGGTGCGTCAGGCTGATCAGCCCCCAGTTCAGCACCAGCGCGGCGACGACCAGCGCCATCAGCACGCCGAGCGCCTCGCTCGGGATCACGTAGTTGATGATCACACAGGCGAACGTGGCCAGCGCCGACAGCCCGATCGCGGCGACCGGCACGCCGCGGCGGTCGACCTTCAGCAGCGCCTTCGGTGCGTTGCCCTGTTCGGCCAGGCCGTAGAGCATGCGGCTGTTGGCATAGACGCCGCTGTTGTAGACCGACAGCGCCGCGGTCAGCACGACGATGTTCAGTGCGGTGGCAACCCAGCCCGAGCCGATCTGCTCGAAGATCATCACGAAGGGGCTGCCGCCCTGGGCGACCTGGTTCCACGGGAACAGCGACAGCAGGATGGTCAGCGCGCCGATGTAGAAAATCAGGATCCGGTAGATGACCTGGTTCACCGCCTTCGGAATGCTCTTCTGCGGATTGTCGGCCTCGGCCGCGGTGATGCCGATCAGCTCGAGCCCGCCGAACGAGAACATGATGATCGCGAGCATCCAGAACAGGCCCGAGAAGCCGTGCGGGAAGAAGCCGCCGTCGTTCCACAGATTGGTGATCGACGCCTGCGGGCCGCCGTTGCCCGACGCAAGCAGCCAGCCGCCGAAGGCGATCATGCCGATGATGGCGGCGACCTTGATGATCGCGAACCAGAATTCGGTTTCGCCGTAGAACTTCACGTTGGCGAGGTTGATCGCGTTGACCACGACGAAGAACACCATCGCCGACACCCAGGTCGGCACCCCCGGCCACCAGTACTGCACGTAGACGCCGACCGCGGTCAGCTCGGCCATGCTCACCAGCACGTACAGCACCCAGTAGTTCCAGCCCGAGAAGAAGCCCGGGAAGTCGCCCCAGTACTTGTAGGCGAAGTGGCTGAACGAACCGGCCACCGGCTCCTGCGCGACCATCTCGCCGAGCTGGCGCATGATCATGAAGGCGATGATGCCGCCAATGGCGTAGCCGAGGATCATCGACGGGCCGGCGGCCTTGAGCACGCTGGCCGAGCCGAGGAAGAGCCCGGTACCGATGGCGCCACCGAGCGCGATCAGCTGAATGTGACGATTCTTCAGCCCGCGCTTCAGACCGTCGTGTTGGGTTGCGTCAGCCAAGATTGATATCCCACTTAACATGAAAAGGTGTACGGAACCGCCAAGTGTACGTTGCTGCTGCCACCGGTTTCACTGAGGAAACTCACTATTTGCGCAGTTGCGGCGACACCCGGTTGTGCCCGGCTTGCCCGATTGCTGAACATTACGGCGCAACCGCGCTCAAACCCCGGGACAAATGCAAGCTGGACTCTGGCTTGCCGTAATCATTTTGTTGTATTTTGTACGATCGCCCAGCACGCCACCGCCATCCCCGGCGCGTGCCGGGCGTGTCACAGGGACGGCCGGCCACAAGCCGGTCGTCCCGTTGCCCAGACCGAAGGAGCCGCCTTGTTCAACTGGTTCGAAAAACGCGTCCAGCCCTATCCGGAAGGGCCGCCGGTCCAGCCGCCGCAGGGCTTTTTTGCCTTCATCTGGGCCGGGACCGCCGGCATGCGCGGACTGATCACCCTGCTGATCGTGCTCACCGCGGCCATCGGCGCCTTCGAAGCGCTGCTGTTCTCGATGATGGGCACCATCGTCGATTGGCTCGGCAAGGTGCCCCCAAGCGAACTGTGGTCGCTGCACGGCGGCAAGCTGTGGCTGCTCGGCGGCATCCTGCTCGCCAGCCCGCTGCTGATCGCGCTGCAGGCGCTGTGCAAGTACCAGGCACTGGCCGGCAATTTCCCGATGCGGCTGCGCTGGAACTTCCACCGCCACCTGCTCGGCCAGAGCATGAGCTTCTACCAGGACGAGTTCGCCGGCCGTGTCGCCGCCAAGGTGATGCAGACGGCGCTGGCCGTGCGCGAGACGGTGATGATCATCACCGACATCCTGGTGTTCGTGGTGATCTATTTCGTCACCATGCTCGCCGTCGTCGGTACCTTCGACTGGCTGCTGGTCCTGCCCTTCCTCGGCTGGCTGGCGCTCTATCTCGGCGCGGTCTGTTACTTCGTGCCCAGGCTGGGCAAGGCCGCCAAGGCACAGGCCGACGCACGCAGCCTGATGACCGGCCGCGTCACCGATGCCTACACCAACATCGCCACGGTCAAGCTGTTCAGTCACGCGCAGCGCGAGGCCGGCTTCGTCAAGAATGCGATGCAGGAGTTCATGCAGACCGCGTACCGGCAGATGCGTCTGGTCAGCGGCTTCGAAATCGTCAACCACACGCTGAACATGGCGCTGATCGCCGCCACCGCCGGCATGACGCTGTGGCTGTGGACCAAGGGCCAGGTCGGCATCGGCGCGGTGGCCGCGGCCACCGCGATGGCGCTGCGGCTCAACGGCATCTCGCACTGGATCATGTGGGAAATGGCCAACCTGTTCGAACAGATCGGCACCGTGCAGGACGGCATCACCACGCTCTCCCGGCCGATCGCGATCACCGATGCAAGCGGCGCAAAACCGCTGAGCGTGCCGCACGGCGAGGTGAAGTTCGACAACGTCAGCTTTGCCTACGGCGGCAAGAACCGCGTGGTCGAGCACCTGAACCTGACGATCCGCCCCGGCGAGAAAGTCGGCCTCGTCGGCCGCTCGGGCGCCGGCAAGAGCACGCTGGTCAACCTGCTGCTGCGCTTCTACGACCTCGAACAGGGCCGCATCCTGATCGACGGCCAGGACATCCGCACGGTGACGCAGGACAGCCTGCGCGCGCAGATCGGCATGGTCACCCAGGACACCTCGCTGCTGCACCGTTCGGTGCGCGACAACCTGCTCTACGGCCGTCCCGACGCCGACGATGCGGCGATGATCGCCGCCGCGCGCCGCGCCGAAGCGCACGAGTTCATCCAGACGCTGTCCGACCCCAAGGGCCGGCAGGGCTACGACGCCCACGTCGGCGAGCGCGGCGTCAAGCTCTCGGGCGGCCAGCGCCAGCGCGTCGCGATCGCACGGGTCATGCTCAAGGACGCGCCGATCCTGCTGCTCGACGAAGCCACCAGCGCACTCGATTCCGAAGTCGAAGCCGCGATCCAGTCCAGCCTGTACCGGCTGATGGAAGGCAAGACCGTCGTCGCGATCGCCCACCGGCTGTCGACGATCGCGGCGATGGACCGGCTGATCGTGCTCGACAAGGGCCGGGTGGTCGAGGAAGGCACGCACGCCGAACTGCTCGCGCAGCACGGCCTGTACGCGCGGCTGTGGGCGCACCAGAGCGGCGGTTTCCTCGGCGAGGAAGCCGAGGACGGCGAAGCCGTGGTCCAGTAGCCCCCTTGCGGACGAAAAAACGGCGCGTACCCGTCGAGGGACGCGCCGTTCTGTTTTGCGGCGGCCTTACTGTGCGGCGGCCTGCTTCTCCGGCTCCGCATTCTTCGGTGCGGCTTCTTCCTTGATCTGGAACGACGGGTTGTTCACCCATTTGCCCAGATCCTTGCCGATGGCCGCAGCACAGCTGTCGAGGATCGAGCAGGTGCCGCGCATGGCGCCGAACATGCCGCCGGTGGACCAGCGGTTGACCTTGGTCTGGCGCACGACCTTGCCGCCTTCGAGCAGCTCGGCATTCACGGTGATCGCCTTCGGTCCGGACATGCCGCCACCGCCGACGCCGAGCACGTGGGTAATCTGCAGGCGCAGTACCGACGCGTCGCCGGCGGCATCGGCCGACGCCACGGTGCCGTCGCCGCTGCCGTTGAGTTTCTTCAGCATGGCGCCGACATGCGTCGCCAGCTGCGCCTCCGGCTTACATTCGTCCTTGACCTTGGGCACGACACCCGCATCGGCGTGATAGCTTACCGGCACCTCGAGCAGTACCGTTTTGTCGGCCGCGTAGCCGTTCACCGCCACAGCCACCAGGCCCAGCGCCAGCATTTTCTTCATCGTATCCCCAGTCGTCGACTTGCTTTCAGTGTAAGACCGGGCATTCTAACCGAGGCCGCAGCGGCGATGACATCCGGGCACGACCGTAGTGACACCACGGCAACGGGCTCAATCCGGATCCGCTTCCCGGCCGAGCGCAACGGCACGTGCACGGATCGCCGTCCGCAGGCAGTCCGGACACAGGCAGTCGTCGGCTGGCGGCCACGGCATCGCCGGCGGCAGGTCGGCACACCAGCAACCGCCCTTGGCACCACCGGTGCCGCAGCCGAAGCCGGCACCGCAGCGCGAACAGGTCTTGGCCCGCGCAGCCGGCGCCTGCAGTCCGCGCAGCCTCGCCCACACGGCCGCCTTGCCGGCGTCGTCGAGCGTCGACCATGCGGCGATCTCGGCGAGGGTACGGCGGCAGCCGCTGCAGGTCTGCCCGCTTGCATCGGGCGCACAACGTCCGACGCACGGAGAAGGCAGGCCGGGGGGCGAGGGCAGATCGGTCATGGCGGACGGCGTTGAATCGACAGATCCCGATTGTACCGCCGTGCCGCCGCGGGTCAGCCGGCCTCGCCGCGGGCGATTTGCTGCAGGGCGTTGGCGAAGACCTCGACGGGCTGTCCGCCGGAGATCAGGTACTGCTCGTTGACGATCACCGCCGGTACTGCGGTGATGCCTTGCTGCTGATAGAACGCTTCCTCGTTGCGCACCGTATCGGCGTAACGGTCGCCGGCGAGGAGTTCGCGCGCCGCGTCCCCGTCCAGCCCGGCCGCACCGGCGATCCTGACCAGCGTGTCGTGGTCGGACAGATTGTCGCCCTCGGTGAAATAGCCGACGAAGAGCGCCTGTTTCAGCGCCAGCTGCAGCGCCGGGCCCTGCTCCCCGGCCCACGCCAGCAGCCGGTGCGCGTCGAAGGTGTTGTAGGCGCGACGGCCCGCCATGTTGAAACGGATCCCCACCTCGGCACCGCGATCACGTATCGCCGCCTGGTTCTGCGCCAGCTGGGTCGCATCCATGCCGTACTTTTCCATCAGATAGGTCGCCACGTCGTGGCCTTCCGGGCCGAGCTGCGGATTCAGCTCGTACGGATGGAACTGCAGGTCCAGCGTCACCTCGTCCCGCACCGATTCGGCGGCGCGCAACAGCGATTGCAGGCCGATCGCGCACCACGGGCACGAGATGTCGGAAACGAAGTCGATTTTCAGCGTGGTGCTCATGGTGGCCTCCTGGCGGACCGGACGGCCGCCTGATCGCACCAAGATGCGGCCGGCCGGCGCGGAATCAAGCGACGCGGCGCCAGCGGCGCTACACTCCCCGCCGATGAAACGCACCACCGCCCCCCTGCCGCTGCGCGACGGTATCGCCCCGAGCTTTCTCGAGCTGCCGGCCGGCAACTGGCCCGATCTGCTGTCCTTCCTGATCGCCCGCTTTCCGCACGTCCCCGAAGCGCAGTGGCGCGAGCGCCTGCAGCGGGGCGCGCTGGTCGACGCGGCCGGCACGCCGTTCTCGCTGGACAGCACGTATGCGCCGTACACGCGCATCTGGTACTACCGCGAGGTCCCGGCGGAGACACCGGTCCCGTTCGACGCGCCGGTGCTGTACCGCGACGAACACCTCGTCGTCGCCGACAAGCCGCATTTCCTCGCCTGCATTCCGGCCGGCCGCCACCTGAAGGAAACGCTGCTGACACGGCTGCGCGCCAGCCTGGCGCTGCCGGAACTGGCGCCCGTGCACCGGCTCGACCGTGAAACCGCCGGCGTCATGCTGTTCTGCGCCACGCCGGCACACCGCGGCGTCTATCAGAAGCTGTTTGCCGAGCGGCGGATCAGTAAGGTTTACGAAGCGGTTGCACCGTATCGTGCCGATCTGGCGCTACCGCGCTTGCACCGCAGCCGGCTGGAAGAGCGCCCCGAGAACTTCACCATGCACGAGGTCGACGGCGAACCGAACAGCGAAACGCGAATCGCGCTGCTCGGGCACCGGGATGGCTGGGCGCGCTACCGGCTGGCACCGCACACCGGCAAGAAGCACCAGCTGCGCGCGCACCTGAATGCGCTCGGCATCCCCATCCTCAACGATCCGTGGTATCCGCTGGCCCTGCCCGACAAGGGCGACGACTTCAGCCGGCCGCTGCAACTGCTGGCGCGATCGATCTCGTTCACCGACCCGGTCAGCGGCGAAGAACGGCACTTCGAAAGCCGGCGACAGCTTGCTTTCTCGCCGTGCTGAACACCGCTCGTCGGGTTGTCGGGAACTTACCTACAATGCAATGAATTGGACTTGGGTGCCTTGCCCCGCTGAACTAGTGTGATGCAGGGATGCGCATCCGACGCGCCGCTACCTTACGCGCTCCCCCGCCCCGTTGCGGTACCAGACCCGGATAAAAGGCGCAGTGGAGAGGTGCACGATGTTCAATCAAGCAACCAAGCAACAGCTCGCCCAGCAACAGCAGGCCAATGCCGACCAGCGCGCCGTGCTCGACGCCATCGGCAAGGCGATGGCCACGATCGAATTCCGCCCCGACGGCACCATCGTCAGCGCCAACGCCAACTTTCTCGCCACCGTCGGCTACCGGCTCGACGACATCGTCGGCAAGCACCACCGGATCTTCTGCACACCGCAACACGCCGGCAGCGCCGAATACGCGGCGTTCTGGCAGAAGCTGCAGCGCGGCGAATTCATTTCCGGCCAGTTCAAGCGGGTCCGGCATGACGGTCAGACCGTCTGGCTCGAGGCCTCGTACAACCCGGTATTCGGCCAGGACGGACGGCTCGTCAAGGTGGTCAAGTTCGCCCAGGACATCAGCCAGCGGGTCAGTCAGGCACAGGAGCGGGAAAACGAGATCAACGCGATCAACCGTTCGATGGCGGTGATCGAATTCTCGCCCGACGGCCTCATCCTCACCGCCAACGACAACTTCGTCCGTACCGTCGGCTACTCGCTGGACTGGCTCAAGGGCAAGCATCACCGCGTGCTGTGCGACGAGGGCTATGCCAACAGCGGCGAATACACGCAGTTCTGGCGCCGGCTCAACCAGGGCGAATACATTGCCGGCCAGTTCGAGCGCCGCGGCGCCCACGGCAAGGTGCTGTGGCTTGAAGCCTCGTACAACCCGATGTTCGACGACGACGGCAAGCTCTACAAGGTGATCAAGTTCGCCACCGATGCCACCCAGCGCGAGCAGAACATCCGCAACGACGTCGAGCACGTCAAGGAAGCCTACCGGCTGTCCGAGCAGACCGACCTCGTCTCGCAACAGGGCGCCGGCGTCATCGAAACCGCCGCGATCGAGATGCGGCACATCGCCGACAGCGCCAAGAACTCCGCCCAGCTGATCGAGGAACTGGGCGCCAAATCGGCCAGCATCTCGTCGATCGTCAACACCATCAAGGAAATCGCCGACCAGACCAACCTGCTGGCGCTGAACGCCGCGATCGAGGCCGCCCGCGCCGGCGAACAGGGCCGCGGTTTTGCCGTGGTGGCGGACGAGGTGCGCAAGCTGGCCGAGCGCACCACCGCGTCGACGAGCGAGATTTCCGCAATGATCGACATCATCCGCAGCGGCACCACGTCGGCCATTACCGGTGTCAACCAGATGCTGCAGCAGGCCGAGCAGGGCGTGGCCCATGCCAACAATGCCGGCGTGGCGATCAACAAGATCCGCGAGAGCAGCAAGCAGGTGGTCGACGTCATCAACACCTTCACCGCGGTCGCATCGGTCCGGCAAAAACAGGCCTGAGTCGCGGCAATGCAACGTCATCGACTAAGTAGAAACACCTATCATCAGATTTCTACAATCTGACTCAAAAGCATGCACTGTCAGTCTTGGCATCGGACCATGCGCGTCGCAATGCCAAGCTGACAGCGGCATTGCCGCCTGTTCTGCATTTTTCCATCTGCACATTATGCGAATCGCATTTTCAATCAGCAGCTTCGATGACTTTGATTCGGTCAGGAAGAGTGAAACTGCGTAAAGACATCGGCACAAACAGCGCGTATCTTTTACTGTTCAGATTACAAACAACTTTCTGAACGATCTTGCCGCACGCCACACTCGACGTCGCCACCACGCTGCTGTTCGCCGGCATCTGCCATGCCATGATGGCCGGCGTGCTGCTGCTGTTCTGGCGCAACCGGCGCACCGGGCTCGGCTTCGGCTGGTGGGTCGCGTGCGAGGCGATGATCGCGGCCGGCCAGCTCACCGCCGTCGCGCGCGCCTGGTCACCCGAACCGTGGACGCTGGTCGTTGCCAACGCCTGCCTGATCTTCAGCGTGCCGATGGTCGAAACCGGGCTGCGCATCTTCCTCGGCCAGCAGACCCGCGGCGCCATGCTGCGCATCTGGGGGCTGGCCGCGATCGTTTATCTGGGCCTGCTGTTCGCGCTGCTGACGGGCTGGAGCATGGCCTCGCGCGCAATGTGGTTTTCCGGCGGACTGTTGCTGCAGGCCGGCATTTCGCTGCACTACCTGTGGCGGGTCGAGCGCGGCGCCATGCGGCTGCCGGTCAACCTGATGCTGGCGAGCGTGCTGCTGCTCACCGTCGCGCTGCTGGCGCGAATGGCCGTGCTGGCACCGCAACTCGGCGGCCAGTTCGACATCCAGCACGACACCGCGCTGGCGCTGCTCAACATCACCTCCATTTTTGCCGGCTTCTGCCGTACCTGCGCCACGCTGATGCTGGTCCACACGCGCATCGAAACCGAACTGCGCCGTACCCAGGCCCGGCTGGAAGAACGCGCCAATACCGACTGGCTGACCGGCGTGGCCAGCCGCGACCATTTCGAATCCAGCGTGCCGCTATTGCAGGCCAACGCCGCACGCGCCGGTTGCCCGATCACGCTGCTATTGTTCGACATCGACCACTTCAAGCACATCAACGACAGTCACGGCCATCAGGCCGGCGACACGCTGCTGCAGCGCATCGGCCAGCTGACCCGTGCCGCGGTCCGCGATGGCGATCTCGTCGGCCGGCTCGGCGGCGACGAGTTCGCCGTGCTGTTCTACAACTGCGACCTGTCCGACGCCGAAGCCGTTGCCGACCGGCTGCGCGAGCAGGTCAAGCAGCTGCCCACCCCCGGCAACGCCATCGGCCTGAGCGGCGGGCTGACGCTGCTGCAGCCGGGCGAGCGCTTCACCAGCGCCTACCAGCGGGCGGACATGGCGCTGTATTCGGCCAAGGGCGCCGGACGGAACCAGCTGAAGGCGATGGCCTCGCCGCAGCCGGCCTGAGCGCCCCCGAACCGGCAGCCGTCAGTCGCGGATCTCGTCGTTGATCGCCCCGAGCAGCTCGCGCTGCGGATCGTGCGCGTATTCCCACACGGTCAGCCCGCCAAGGCGCTGCGCCTTCAGGTAGCGTACCTTTTCGCGCAGGCTGTGCGGATCCTCGTAGCTGACGACGGTATCGCCGTTGTACAGCCACGGCGAGCGGGCGACGTTGTCCCAGTAGCGCACATAGCCGGGCTGGTTCAGGTAGTTCGCCTTGATCTCGCTCCACGATACATCGGCAGCGGCCGCCTTGAACTTCTGGAACAGGCCGTTGCCGGCGCTGCCGACGCCGGTCCACACCGGGCCGTAGAACGGTACGCCCATCAGCAGCTTGGATGGCGCGATGCCGGCGTCGGTGTAGGTGCGCATCGCCTGGTCCGAACTCCAGCCGCCGTAGGCCGGATCGTCGGGGCGCTGGAACAGGTTGGAGAAGTGCCCGGTCGTCGCGCTCCAGCTGCCGTAGGCACCGTAGGCGGTGACGGTGAAGTAGTCCACGCTGCGGGCCACGCGCGCCAGATCGTTCTTCTGTGCGAACCACGGCCCGGCCGGCACCGCCGACGTCAGCTGGTAGCGGCGCTGCGTTTTCGCCGACAGTGCGTCGAGCGCGGCGCGGGTTTCCTCGATCAGCAGCGGGTAGGTGTCGCGGTCCTTCGGATCGCTGCCGATCGGCTGGCCCCAGTCCGGCCCGACCGGGTATTGCCATTCGATGCCGAGGCCGGACAGCTTGTGGCGCTCGACCAGTGCCACCGCGCTGTCGACGAAGCGCTTGCGCCCCTCGGCGGTCATCGCCATCTGCGAGAACCCGTCGGCGCCATAACCGCCGATCGACAGGTTCACCTTCAGCCGCGGATGGCGCCGCTGCAGCTTGGCGACCTCCTGCCACAGGGTTTTGAATACCGGCGCGGGCTTGCCGTCGGCGCCGGTACTCGGTTCGGTGGCAGGCACGTACACCTCGCCGCCATTGCGCAACGCGCCGAAGGCGATGTTGAGCTGGGTGATCGACTTGCCGTCGATATCCTCGGCACGCCAGTGGCGGCCATCCGGCATCGGCCAGGTGCGGATGTAGGCGGCGACCACCAGGCGCGAGCGATCACGCGCCTCATCGTCGTCGCGATCATGGGCGCCGGCCTGCGCGGGCAGGACCGTGGTGGCACCGAGCAGCCAGCCGAGCACCAGTTTGCGAATCTGCATTGTTTTGACTCCTCCAGATCAGTGGAAACGGACCAGGTCCGTTGCCATGGCATCGGTTCTCTACATAAAGACCGGCCATGACATAGTCATTGTCTATCGCAGATCCGCCAGTGGCGCGAGACTGGGCAAGCAGGGAAAGATTCCGGCAAATGGACGACAAGCTCGGCCAAATATGGCCATTCAGCACCGATCAGCGGCAGACGGCGCCGTATGGCAATACGCGGATCAGCCGGATTTCGCCTGCATGTACTCGACCAGTTGGGCCAGCGCCGCACCCCAGCCGGCCTCGAAGCCCATGCCCTCGTGCTGCGCCCGCCCGGCCGCGTCGCGGTGCTTCACCGTCGCGGTGTAGCGCGTACCGGTGGCGATCGGTTCGAGTTCGACGATCGCGGTGAAGTGGAAATCACCGCAGCTGCCCTCGCCCGCCTCGACCGGCGCAGGACGGAAGCCCGGCAGCAAGGCATTGGTCCACACCAGCCGGCGGTTGGGAATGACCTCGAGATAGCAGCCGGTGCCGGGGAAGGTCTCGCCCTCCGGCGAGCGCATCACCGTGTAGAACTTCCCGCCCGGCCGCAGCTCGATCCCGCATTCGACCGTCTGCCACGGCTTGGGACAGAACCATGGCAGCAGGTGCTCGGGTACGGTCCACGCGGTCCAGATCGCTTCGGGCGGCAGCGGCACATCGCGGGTAAAGCTCAGGTCCAGATTCGGGTCCGGCGTCGGCACGGTCATCGTCGTTCTCCTTGTGGTTCGCTGCGGCAAAGCCATGCGGAACGAAGGGCTTCGTCGCGAACCGCCGGCACCGTGATCTTCGGTGTCAAAAACAGGCTGGTCCGGGCATGCCGGCGCGACGCCCGGTCCCCCGTCCCGGCACAACATGCTGTGTGCATGGAACTGTAGCGTATTGGCGCACTCGAAGCGGACGCGGGTGCGGGGCTGTCCCGGGCGATGCGATCAACGGCATCGCTGCCGCAATCGAACAAACAAAGGAGTGGTCCATGTTTCGCAGTCTGTTAGCCGCCGCCGGCATTGGCGGCGCCCAGGTCGATACCCGCATCGTTCGCTCCCGGCTCGTCCCGGGCGGCATGCTGATCGGCGAAGTCGTGCTCAAGGGCGGCGCGGTCGACCAGACCATCGAAGGGCTGCAGCTGGTGCTGTGCACCGAAGCCGAGGTCGAAAGCGACAACGGCGAATACACCACCGCGCACGTGCTGGCGCACTGGCCGCTGAACGAACGCTTCGTGCTGCGCGCCGGCGAATCCATGACGATTCCGCTCAACAGCAAGCTGCCCGACGAAACCCCGGTGACGGCGCTGCCGTGCCGCGACAACCGTACGCGCGTGTGGATCGAAACCCGGTTGGCCATCGCCAGCGGCGTCGACGCCTCCGACCGCGACCCGCTGCAGGTCGAGCCGACCGAGGCGATGCAGTGCGTGATCGCCGCCATGGGCGCGCTCGGCTACACGCTGGTGCGCGCCGATGTCGAAGCCGGCTATTTGCGCACCCACGTCGCCAACAGCCAGAGCGGCTGCTACCAGGAACTCGAATTCCGCCCGCAGGGCTACGGCGGCATCGCCGAGGTCGAGATCTCCTTCCTCTACGACAGCCACGCCACCCACCTCGTCATCGAAGTCGACCGCCGCCATCGCGGCGACAGCTACCGCGTGGTCAGCGTGCCGCATGCGGGGTTGAGCACGGCGAATGTGCAGCGGCAGCTGGCGGCGCTGTTCGTGTAAAGTCCCGGCTTCAGTGGATTAGGCTGCCACGCATAACGAACAAAAGCCCCTTCACAGGGGCCTTTGTTCGTTATGCGATCGTTGAAAATCAGGGATTAATCTCAACGGAATCAGTATCCACTTGCACATCAGCATCCGGGGGACCGTCAGGAATGACAGGGGCAAATTTCCCCAGATCAGAAACAATCTGATCTGAAATCATCTGAATCCCATGTCGAAGACCTTTCCGACTTGCGGCCGGGTTATCAGTCAAGGTGCTCATATTGTCGAAAGAAAAACTCAAACCGCTGCCGACGTGCTGCGTTTTTTGGTTCTGAAATGCAAACCCGTAAGTCAGAACGTCCTGGTACAGCGTCTTTCCAGTTTGTGCGTCGATCAAAGCAACTTGGGCTCGAAGATACGGGTAATACGGATCAAAGGACGTCATGCAAATATATGCAGCGTAAAGCTGCGTAACCAGATATGCATTCGCCGTTTTTCGATTTTTAATGTCCTTAACCGTCAACGACAAGCTTTCCTGATCTTTATAACCAAGCCCTTTTGCCTCATACCCTCGCTGACTCAAGCCCTCCACTACTTTCTCGGCAAGCAGTGTTTGCAGCTTGGTCACATTTGGATCAAGTGCTTTGGTAAGTTGGCCGCCTTTTAGAGAAATTGAATTGGGCATGAACGGCCCTGAGCCCCCAGCCTGGTCAAGCCCGCCGACAATTGCGCCGAGCAGTCCAAACGAGACCCAAGGATTCAACCCAGTGGTGACGTCGTACTGTTCAACGCCTTTATTCTCCAGAACGATTACAGACTTGATGTCCTTTGCTGAACTCAAGTCAAACTTAACTTGGGTCCGCTGGCTTTCGGCGGCCAAAGCATTACCCATAGAATAAAAAAGCAACAAAAATGAACAAAAAATACGCTTCATTTAGACACCATAAAATCAATAGATATCAAACAAATTATTTTTTAGTTTTTCAACTGTTGTATCCAAGATTCGGCGCCAAATCCCGCTCCGCCTGCTCCACACTCACCCCGCGCCGTTTCGCATACTCCTCGACCTGATCCTTGTTCACCTTGCCGACGGCAAAGTACTGCGATTGCGGGTGGCTGAAGTAGAAGCCGCTGACCGCTGCGGTCGGCAGCATCGCGTAGCCTTCGGTCAGCGTCATGCCGATGCCCGGCGCGTTGAGCAGCTCGAACAGCCCGGTCTTGGCGGTGTGGTCCGGGCAGGCCGGGTAGCCGGGGGCCGGGCGGATGCCGGTGTATTTCTCGTCGGTCAGGTCGTCCACTGTCAGTGACTCATCGGCGGCGTAGCCCCACAGCTCCTTGCGCACCTTTTCGTGCATGTATTCGGCAAAGCCTTCGGCGAAGCGGTCGGCCAGTGCTTTCACCATGATGGCGCTGTAGTCATCGTTGGCGTCTTCGAACGCCTTCACGTGCGGGTCGATGCCGATGCCGCCGGTGACGGCGAACGCGCCGATGTAGTCCTGCACGCCCGAGGCCTTCGGCGCGATGAAGTCGGCGAGGCACCAGTTCGGCTTGCCGGCGGCCTTGATGTTTTGCTGGCGCAGGTTGTGCCAGACCATCAGCGGTTTGCCCGGGTTTTCTTGAGTAGAAGCGGGGTCGTAGATTTCGATGTCTTCATCGATGCTGTTGGCCGGGAACAGGCCGACGACGCCGTTGGCCGAGATCCACTTCTGCGCGACCAGCTCCTTGAGCATGGCCTGTGCATCGGCAAACAGCGCGCGCGCCGATTCGCCGACGACTTCGTCCTGCAGGATCTTCGGGTATTTGCCGAACAGCTCCCACGCGTTGAAGAACGGGCTCCAGTCGATGTACGGCTCGATCTCTTCCAGTGGCACGTTCTCGAACTTCAGCACGCCCAGCTGCTTCGGCTTCGGCGGCGTGTAGCCGACCCAGTCGAAGCCGGTGGCCGGGGCGAAACCGTTGGCGCGCGCGTCCTCGATCTTGAGGAACCTGGTGCGGTCCTTGTTGGCGTGGATGGTGCGGATGTTCTCGTATTCGGCGTTCACCTTGGCGACGAAGTCGGGCTTCAACTCGTCCGACAGCAGGCTGGAGCACACGCCGACGGCGCGCGACGCGTCGGGCACGTAGATCACCTGACCGTTGTCGTAGCCCGGTTCGATCTTCACCGCGGTGTGGACCTTGGACGTGGTCGCGCCGCCGATCAGCAGCGGCAGATCGAAGCCCTGGCGCTGCATTTCCTTGGCGACGTAGGCCATTTCCTCGAGCGACGGCGTGATCAGGCCACTCAGACCGATGATGTCGGCGCCGACTTCCTTCGCCTTGTCGAGGATGGTCTGGCACGCAACCATCACGCCGAGGTCGAACACCTGATAGTTGTTGCAGCGCAGGACGACGCCGACAATGTTCTTGCCGATGTCGTGGACGTCGCCCTTCACCGTCGCCATCACGATCTTGCCCTTGGCCGGTGCGTCGGCCAGCCCCATGCGGATCTTTTCTTCCTCGATGAACGGCTCGAGGTGGGCGACGGCAGCCTTCATCACGCGGGCCGATTTCACCACCTGCGGCAGGAACATCTTGCCGGCGCCGAACAGGTCACCGACGACGTTCATCCCGTTCATCAAGTGGCCTTCGATCACGTGGATCGGCCGCTCGACGCTCTGGCGTGCTTCTTCGGTGTCCTCGACGATGTAGGTCGTAATGCCCTTCACCAGCGAGTGGGTGATGCGCTCCTGCAGCGGCAGCGTGCGCCAGCTCAGGTCCTCGCCGGACTTCTGCGTCGCGTCGCCGCGGAAGCTTTCCGCCAGCGCGATCAGCGTTTCGGTGTCGGCCATGGCGTCTTCGCCATCCATCAGCACCACGCGCTCGATCGCATTGCGCAGCTCCGACGGCACGTCGTCGTAGTTCTCCAGCGCGCCGGCGTTGACGATGCCCATCGTCATACCCTGACGAATCGCGTGGTAAAGGAAGACCGCGTGGATCGCTTCGCGCACCTTGTTGTTGCCGCGGAACGAGAACGACACGTTCGACACGCCGCCGGAAATCTTCGCGTGCGGCAGGTTCTGGCGGATCCAGCCGGTGGCTTCGATGAAGTCGAGACCGTAGCGGGCGTGTTCCTCGATGCCGGTGGCGACGGCAAAAATGTTCGGGTCGAAGATGATGTCGGCCGGATCGAAACCGACCTCGTCGACGAGGATGCGGTAGCTCTTTCCGCAGATCTCGACCTTGCGCGCATAGGTATCGGCCTGGCCGACCTCGTCGAACGCCATCACGATCACCGCGGCGCCGTACATCTTCAGCAGCCGCGCGTGGTGCTTGAACGCCTCGACGCCTTCCTTCATCGAGATCGAGTTGACCACGCACTTGCCCTGCACGCACTTCAGGCCGGCTTCGATCACGTCCCACTTGGACGAGTCGATCATGATCGGCACGCGCGAAATGTCCGGCTCGGCGGCGATCAGGTTCAGGAAGGTGACCATGGCCTTGTGGGCATCGAGCATGCCCTCGTCCATGTTGATGTCGATGATCTGCGCACCGTTCTCGACCTGCTGGCGCGCCACTTCGAGCGCGGCCGGGTAATCGCCGTTGAGGATCAGCCGCGCGAACGCCTTCGAGCCGGTGACGTTGGTGCGCTCGCCAACGTTCACGAACAGGTCGCTGTCGCCGATGTTGAACGGCTCGAGGCCGGAGAGCCGGCACTTCGGCGTGATCTCCGGCAACTTGCGCGGCGGCAGGTCCTTCACCGCGTCGTAGATCGCCTTGATGTGCGCCGGCGTGGTGCCGCAACAACCGCCGATGATGTTGACGAGGCCCGACTCGGCCCATTCGCGCACCTGCGGCGCCATGTCTTCGGGCAGCAGGTCATAGCCGGTCGGCGCCAGCGGATTCGGCAGGCCGGCGTTGGCGTGCACCGAGACGAAGGTGTCCGAAATCCGGCTCATTTCTTCGACGTACGGGCGCAGCAGGTCCGGGCCGAGCGCGCAGTTCAAGCCGAACGAGATCGCGTCGGCATGGTGCAGCGAGTTGTAGAACGCCTCGGTCGTCTGGCCGGTCAGCGTGCGGCCGGACTGGTCGGTGATCGTGCCGGAGATCATCACCGGCAGTTCTTCGATGTCCGGGCGGTCGGCGAAGTATTTCTTGATCGCGAACACCGCCGCCTTGGCGTTCAGCGTGTCGAAGATCGTTTCGACCATCAGGATGTCGGCGCCGCCGGTGACGAGGCCGTCGATCGATTCGAGGTAGGCCTCGACCAGTTCGTCGAAGGTCACGTTGCGGAAACCCGGGTCGTTCACGTCCGGCGAAATCGACGCGGTGCGGCTGGTCGGCCCGAGAATGCCGGCGCAGAAGCGCGGCTTGGCCGGGTTCTTCGCCGTCTCGGCGACGCACAGGTCCTTCACCAGCCTGGCGGCGGTGTGGTTGATCTCCCACACCAGGCTTTGCATCTCGTAGTCGGCCATCGCCATCGACGTGGCGTTGAAGCTGTTGGTCTCGATGATGTCGGCGCCGGCATCGAGGTACTGCTGGTGGATCTCGGCGATGATCTGCGGCTGCGTCAGCACCAGCAGGTCGTTGTTGCCCTTGAGGTCGGACGGCCAGTCGGCAAAGCGCTCGCCGCGGTACTGCGCTTCGTTCAGCTTGTACTGCTGGATCATCGTACCCATGCCGCCGTCGAGCATCAGGATGCGCTCGCGCAACAAGGCTTGCAGGGTCTGGGTGCGGGTGGCGGCGATGCTCATGGCTTATCCGGTTGATTCGACGGCGAAAACCGGCAATTTTACCACATCGCCTCCGCGCCTTTCTGCACGGGGTGCTATCCCGATGTCACATTGCAGTGCAACAATCACCCTTGCGGCAGCCGAAAGGGCTTGCCATAACGGTATTTGCGACTAAGGAGACACACCAGAATGATGAGTTCTTCCGAGCGCCTCGCCACCGCTTCCACGCTGCCCGTCCGCCTCGGACTGTTGTGGCAGCGCCGCCTTCGCGACGCCCTGACCCGCTTTGCCCACGCCCAGACGCTGCCGCAAGTACCGTTCACGGCCAATCCCTTCTTTGCCGCGGCCGACTATCTCGCCGATACGTTCGAGCGCCAGACGCTGTTCTGGGACACCTTCCGCCAGCGCGGCGACAACTATCTGGAGCATGCCAAGGCCGGCAAGCCGCCACTGCTGCATTTCGACTACGAGATCATCGTCGACGGCCGGCAGTTCAAGCGCCCGGTCAACTATGCACTGGCCGCGATCGCTCCGCCCGAAGGCGTCGTGATCGATCCGGACGCCCGCCCCTACGTGATCATCGACCCGCGCGCCGGCCACGGCCCCGGCATCGGCGGTTTCAAGGACGACTCGGAAGTCGGCATGGCCATGCGCGCCGGCAGCCCGGTGTATTTCTGCATCTTTTTCCCCGAACCCGAAGCCGGCCAGACGCTCGCCGACGTCACCGCGGCCGAGGCCGACTTCCTGCGCGAAGTGATCCGCCGCCACCCCGGTTCGCCCAAGCCGGCGCTGGTCGGCAACTGCCAGGGCGGCTGGGCCGCGATGCTGGTCGCGGCGCAGAATCCCGAACTCGTCGGCGCGCTGGTGATGAACGGCGCACCGGTGTCGTACTGGGCCGGCAACGACGGCGGCAACCCGATGCGCTACGCCGGCGGCAATCTCGGCGGCGCTTGGACGGCGCTGCTGGCGTCCGACCTTGGTGCCGGCAAGTTCGACGGTGCCTACCTGGTCGACAATTTCGAAGGACTCGATCCGGCCAACACGCTGGTCAAAAAGAACTACCACCTGTACGACCAGATCGATACCGAGCCGCCGCGCTTCCTCGAATTCGAGCGCTGGTGGGGCGGCTACTTCCTGATGAACGAGGAAGAAATCCGCTGGATCGTCGAAAACCTCTTCGTCGGCAACAACCTGACCGAAGGCAAGGCCGTCAGCAGCCACGGCGCGTTCGACCTGCGCCAGCTGCGCGCCCCCGTGGTCGTATTCGCGTCGATGGGCGACAACATCACCCCGCCGCAACAGGCGTTCAACTGGATTCTCGACCTGTATCCGACCACGGCCGCGCTCAAGCAGTCGGGCCAGGTCGTCGTCGGGCTCGAGCACAAGACCACCGGCCACCTCGGCATCTTCGTGTCGGCCAAGATCGCGCTGAAGGAACATGCCAAGATCGTCGAACTGCTCGAAGTGATCGAGACGCTCGAACCGGGCCTGTACCAGCTGAAAATCGACACCGTCACCGGTAGCGACGGCAAGCCGCGCTACGAGGCCGAGCTGATCGAGCGCTCGGTCGAGGAATTGCGCGGCCTGCAGAAGTTCGAGCGTCACGACGAAGCGCCGTTCGCCGCGGTCGAAGCCGTGTCCACGCTCGGCACGTCGATCTACTCGACGCTGGTCCGGCCGTGGCTGGCGCCGCTGGTGACCGAAGACGCCGCCGAGATCGGCCGCCAGCTCCATCCGCTGCGCGTGCAGCACTGGGGCTGGTCGAGCTACAACCCGCTGGCCAGACTCAACGCCGGTGTCGCCGAGGTCGTGCGCGCGCACCGCACGCCGCGCGATCCCGATCTGCGCCCGCTGGAGCGCTGGGCATCGCAACAGCTGGCCACCTCGCTCGACCTGTACCGCGACCTGCGCGACGCGACCAGCGAGCTGCTGTTCTTCAATACCTACGGCCTGCTGGCGCTTGGCGGCATCGGTGTCGAGAACATTCCCGACTACCTGAAAAAGGACGGCCAGGCCGACGCCGAGTTCGACGATGCGGCGCTGCTTGCCCGCCTGCCCGTGGGCGACAACGCCGACGGCATGATCCGGCTGGCCATCCTGATCACCCAGGGCCTGTCGTCGATCAAGGTCGAGCGCCGCAGCTCGGCGTACGAATGGCTGGTGCAGGAACGCACGCTGGCCGCGCTGGACCCGGCCGAACGGCACACCAAGATCCGCGAGCAATCGCTGCTGGTCTGGCGCTTCCCGGCCGAGGCACGCAAGACGCTTCCCAAGCTCTTCGACAGCCACAAGGCGCTGGTCACGGCATTCGAACATTTCGACGCGCTGATCCACGTGATTCCGGATGCCACCGAAGCCCTAGACAACCTGAGCGAGCTGCGGGCCGAAGTGCTGCCGGAACAACCGAAGGCCGAATGGCCGTCTGCGGCGCCCGCAGTTGCCCCGGCCAAGCCAGGCGCACCGGCCGCGGAAGCCAAACCGGCCCGGACCGTCACCCGACGTACCGCGACCAAGCCGGCTGCCGCCAAGCCGGCCACCGTGACGGCCACCACGGCTGCCGCAACCGAAACACCGGCCAAGGCGGCGCGCCGGCGCCCGACCGCCTCCAAAACGGCCACCACCAAAAAGGACAAGGAATGAAGACGCTTGAAGGCCGCATTGCGCTGATCACCGGCATCGCCAACGAAAACTCGATCGCCTATGGCGTGGCCCGGGCGCTGAAAGCGCGCGGTGCCGAGCTGGTGGTCACCTATGTCAACGACCGCACGCTCGACTTCATCAAGCCGCTGCTGCCCGAACTGGATCCGGCGCTGGTGCTCAAGTGCGACGTCAGCGACGACGCTTCGCTCGACGCCACCTTCACCGCGATCACCGACAAGTTCGGCAAGCTCGACATCGCGCTGCACTCGATCGCGTTCGCGCAGAAGGACGACCTGCACGGGCGCGTCGTCGATACCAGCCGCGAAGGTTTCATGCAGGCGATGGACATCTCCTGCCATTCCTTCGTGCGCATTGCCCACCGTGCCGAACCGCTGATGAAGGACGGCGGTACGCTGATCACGATGAGCTACTACGGTGCCGAGAAGGTCGTGCCGAACTACGGCGTGATGGGCCCGGTGAAGGCCGCGCTCGAGAGCACCGCGCGTTATCTCGCCAACGAACTGGGGCCGAAAAAGATCCGCGTCCACGCGGTGTCGCCGGGTCCGGTGCAGACGCGCGCCGCCAGCGGCATCCGCGAGTTCGGCCTCCTGATCGAGAACTCGATCCAGCACGCGCCGCTGCGCGAGCTGATCGACATCGACGACGTCGGCGAAGCCACGGCCTTCCTGTGCGAGGACGGCGCCAAGCGCATTACCGGGTCGGTGTTCTACGTCGATGGCGGGATCAACATCGTGTCCTGAATGGGCTGCATGTCCGCAAACGACAAAAGCCGGCTTCGCCGGCTTTTTCCATTCCATACAAATATTGACTGATGAAGTAAGAAAAATTAGATTGGCGCACCATCATCTGGAGCCAAGTCATGAACATCCGCCTTCTGGCCGCCGTTGCCGCCTTCGTTTCGGTACCTGTCTGGGCCAATTCAAGCTGCGACAAGCCCAAGAACGACTTTGACGACCTGTACTGCCTGAACAAGGTCTATCAGCAGGCCGATCAGGACCTCAACGCCAGTTACGGCACGCTCAGCAAGCAGCTCGACGCTGCCGGCAAAAGCGCCCTGAAGCGTGGCCAGCTCGCCTGGATTGCCCAACGCAACACCGATTGCAGCTACAAGGACGCCAAGGGCTTCTACGTCAATCTCGACTGTGCCGCGCGTACGACGATCGACCGCAACACCTTCCTCACCGACCGCATCCGCGAGTGCCGCAGTTCGGGTTGCATGAACAGCAAGCTGTAAAAAAACCGGCCTGATCAGGCCGGTTCTCGGTTCGGATCACTCCGTCACGAAGCGAGGAAGAGCTGGTACGCCTCGTTGTCGGTTTCGATCCAGTACGGGTAGCCCAGCTTGTCGAGGAAGGCGGCGAATTCGGCGTCGTCCTCCTGCGGCACCTGGATGCCGACGAGAATGCGGCCGTAATCGGCACCGTGGTTGCGGTAGTGGAACAGGCTGATGTTCCAGCCGACGCTCATGCTTTCGAGGAAGCCCAGCAGCGCGCCCGGGCGCTCGGGGAATTCAAAACGCAGCAGGCGCTCGTTCTTCACTTGCGGTGCGTGCCCGCCGACCAGATGACGGACGTGCAGCTTGGCCAGTTCGTTGTCGGTCAGGTCGGTCGCCGGCAGGCCGTTGGCGGCCAGTTTCTCGATCAGCTCGGTGACTTCCGAGCGGTTCTGGATCGACAGGCCGACGAAGACATGCGCCTGGGTATCGTCGCCGTAGCGGTAGTTGAACTCGGTGACGTTGCGTGCGCCGATCAGGCTGCAGAACTGGCGGAAGGCGCCCGGCTTTTCCGGGACGGTCACGGCGACGACGGCTTCGCGGCCCTCGCCGAGTTCGGCCTGCTCGGCCACGTAACGGAGCCGGTCGAAGTTCATGTTCGCGCCCGAGGCGATCGCCACCAGCGTCTTGCCTTCGACCTTCTCGCGTGCCGCCCACGCCTTGGCGCCGGCGATCGCCAGCGCGCCGGCCGGTTCGAGAATCGAGCGGGTGTCTTCGAACACGTCCTTGATCGCCGCACACATGGCGTCGGTATCGACCAGGATCACGTCGTCGACGAACTGCTGGCAAAGGCGGAAGGTTTCCTCTCCGACCTGCTTGACCGCGACGCCGTCGGCAAAGATGCCGACCTGCGGCAGGTTGACGCGCTCGCCGAGCTTGAGCGACAGGTACATCGCGTTGGCATCGGTCGGCTCGACGCCGATGATCTTCACTTCGGGCCGCAGCCGCTTGATGTAGGCCGCCACGCCGGCAATCAGGCCGCCGCCGCCGACCGGGATGAACACGGCGTCGAGCGGGTCCGGGTGCTGCATCATGATTTCCATCCCGCAGGTACCCTGCCCGGCGATCACGTCCGGATCGTCGAACGGATGGATGAAGGTCGCACCGGTTTCCTCGACCAGCTTCATCGCATGCGCATAGCAGTCGGAATACGAATCGCCGACCAGCACCGCTTCGGCGCCGCGGCGGGTGACCGCGTCGACCTTGATGCGCGGTGTCGTCGCCGGCATGACGATGGTCGCGCGACAGCCGAGCTTCTGCGCCGACAGCGCAACGCCCTGCGCGTGATTGCCGGCCGAGGCGGCGATCACGCCACGGTCGAGGTCGGCGCGCGACAGCCGGACCATGCGGTTGTAGGCGCCGCGAATCTTGAACGAGAACACCGGCTGCATGTCTTCGCGCTTGAGCAGAATCTGGTTGCCGATGCGGCGACTCAGGTTCGGGGCAAGTTCGAGCGGCGTTTCGATCGCCGCATCGTAGACGCGGGCGGTGAGGATGCGTTCAAGGTAATCGTTCGGCGGCTGGGTCATGGCGGATTCACTTCTTTTTGGCGACGTTGAATACGGGAAACTACTGTAGCGGGGATGGCGGGATCAGGCCAGCGCCAATCGCAGTGCAACATCGACCGGCACCGGTCCTCAGTGCCGACGGCTGGCCAGCATCAGCAGCACCACGCCGGCCAGCACCACCCCCATGCCGGTCAGCATCACACCGGACACGTGCTCGCCGGCGATCAGCCAGCCCAGCAGCACCGCCACCGGCGGATTCACGTAGGCATAGCTGGACGCCAGCACCGGCTTGGCATGGGTCAGCACGTAGACGAAGGCGTTGAACGCGATCAGCGAGCCGAACACGGTCAGGTAGGCGAGCGCGGTCCAGCTTTGCCAGCCGACGTGGTCGGGCATGACCTCGCCGCGCAGTTGCGACACCACCGCGAGCACGCAGCCGGCAGTCAGCATCTGGATGCCGGCCGACATCGGCCCGGGCGGCAGCGGCAGCCGGCGCTGCCAGACCGCGGCGAACGACCACACCAGCGCCACCGCCAGCAGCAGCGCAAACCCCCAGGGTGCGCCGCCGAACCGGGTGTCCTGCTGCAGCAGCACCACGCCACCGAGACCGAGCGCGACCCCCAGCCATTCGAGCCGGTGCGGCCGGTTGCCCCACGCCCAGTCGAACAGCACGGCGAACAGCGGTGCCACCGCCAGCAGCAGCGCCGCCAGCCCGGACGGCACCTCCGTCTCGACGACGCAGACGGCGCCGTTGCCGAACGCCAGCATCATCGTGCCGATCAGCATCGCCGAGCGCGCCTGCCGCCAGCTCGGCCACGGTGCACCGCGCCATTTCAGCCACGTCAGCATCAGCGCACCGGCGATGACGAAGCGCATCGACGCCATCATCAATGGTGGCAGGTCCTCGACCGCGTAGCGGATGCCGAGGTAGGTCGAGCCCCAGACGACGTACATCAGCAGGAGCGAAACGATCAGGCGCGAGTCGAATGATTTCATTTTCAACAGATTACCGGCAGCGACGGTAATCCACACGTCACAGCGCGGCTTTAAATATGCCGTCACAGCCCCATTTGCTGTGGATTGAGACCGACCGCGATTGACGCCGCAAGGATTGCACCATGAGCCAGATGACCCCGCAGGAAATCGTCCACGAACTCGACAAGCACATCGTCGGCCAGGCTGCGGCCAAGAAGGCCGTGGCGATCGCGATGCGCAACCGCTGGCGCCGCCAGCAGGTGGCCGAGCCGTTGCGGCACGAGATCACGCCGAAGAACATCCTGATGATCGGCCCGACCGGCGTCGGCAAGACCGAAATCGCCCGCCGGCTGGCCAAGCTCGCCGATGCGCCGTTCATCAAGGTCGAGGCGACCAAGTTCACCGAAGTCGGCTACGTCGGCAAGGACGTCGACAGCATCATCCGCGACCTGATGGAAATCGCCTTCAAGCAGGTGCGCGATACGGCGATCAGGAAGAACCGCGTCCGCGCCGAGGACGCTGCCGAGGAACGCATCCTCGACGTGCTGCTGCCGCCGCCGAACAAGGCTTACGCCAGCGCCAATGACGACGAGCAGGGCAAGGAAACCCGGCAGAAATTCCGCAAGATGCTGCGCGAGGGCAAGTTCGACGACAAGGAAGTCGAAATCGAAGTCGCCCAGGCCATCCCCGAAATGAACGTGTTCGCACCGGGCATGCCCGGCATGGACGATCTGTCGGGCCAGCTGTCGCAGATGTTCAAGGGCGCGTTCAGCGACAAGAAAAAGCCGCAGAAGCTCAAGGTCATCGACGCGATGAAGCTGATCACCGACGAGGAAGCCGCCAGACTCGTCAACGACGACGACATCAAGGCCGAAGCGCTGAAGGCGGTCGAGCAGAACGGCATCGTCTTCATCGACGAAATCGACAAGGTCACCAGCCGCGCCGAGACCGGCGGCGGCGAAGTCAGCCGCCAGGGCGTGCAGCGCGACCTGCTGCCGCTGGTCGAAGGCACGACGGTGAGCACCAAGTACGGCATGGTCAACACCGACCACATCCTCTTCGTTGCCTCGGGCGCGTTCGCGCTGACCAAGCCGTCGGACCTGATTCCCGAGCTGCAGGGCCGCTTCCCGATCCGGGTCGAACTCGGCTCGCTGTCGGTCGACGACTTCAGCCGCATCCTCACCGAAACCGACGCCTGCCTGACCCGCCAGTATCAGGCCCTGCTGGCCACCGAAGGCGTCGACGTCGAATTCACCGAAGACGGCGTGCGGCGCCTGTCCGAAATCGCGTATCAGGTGAACGAAGCGACCGAAAACATCGGTGCGCGCCGGCTGTACACGGTGATGGAAAAGCTGCTGGAGGAAATCTCCTTCGAAGCCAAGACCGGCAAGGTAGTGATGGATGCCCCCGCGGTCGAAGCCAAGCTCGGCGAAGTCGCCGGCAACGAGGATCTGGCGCGCTTCGTACTCTGAATCCGTACAAGCTTGTGCACTCGAAAACCGGTGCCCGTGCACCGGTTTTTTCATTCAGGCGGGCGAACGACATGGGCTTCAAGCAGTTCTGGGTCGACCCCTACCAGACCGGACTCGACACCACCGTCGCCGGTGTCGACGGCGATACGCTCACGCTGGCGTCGACGATCTTCTTCGCGTTTTCGGGCGGGCAGGAAAGCGATACCGGCAGTATCGGCGGCAGGCCGGTACTGGGTGCCGAAAAGCGCGGCCTCGACATCGTCTACACGCTGGCGCCCGGCCACGGCCTGCGGCCCGGTGAGCCGGTCCGGGTGGAAATCGACTGGCCGCGCCGCCACGCCCTGATGCGGCTGCATTTCGCCGCCGAGATCGTCCTCGAACTCGTTTGCGCGCGACTGCCCGGCGTCGCCAAGATCGGCGCCCACATCGCTGCGGACAAGGCGCGGATCGACTTCGAATGGCCCGAACCGGTCACGCCGTTGCTGGCCGCGCTTGCCGCACAGGCCAACGCCATCGTCGCCGCCGACCTCGCGATCGGGACCGGCTTTTCGGACGAAGCGGCCGAGCGCCGCTACTGGCAGATCGACGGCTTCGCCCGCGTGCCGTGCGGCGGCACGCACGTGAAGCGCACCGGCGAGATCGGCGCGATTTCACTCCGGCGCAGGAATGTCGGCCGCGGCAAGGAGCGGATCGAAATCAGCGTCGCCGACCCCGCCCCGGCATCGGATTAGCGCCGGCCGGACACGTCGTGGCGACTGCGCGCCGCGCGTTCGTACTGTGCCGGCCACGGCACCGGCTGTTTCAGGACCGCGGCGGCGTTGAGCGGCCAGTGCGGATCGCGCAGCAGTTCGCGCGCCAGCATCACCAGATCGGCGTCGCCATTGGCGATGATCTGTTCGGCCTGCTCGGGCGCCGTGATCATGCCGACCGCCGACGCCGGCACGCCGGCTTCGCGCCGTACCCACGCGGCAAACGGTGTCTGGTAGCCGGGACCGACCGGAATCACCGCGTCGGGTACCATGCCGCCGGTCGATACGTCGATCAGGTCGACACCGGCGTCCTTGAGCCGGCGCGACAGTTCAACCGTATCGTCGGCATTCCAGCCGCCGTCGGCCCAGTCGGTCGCGGACAGGCGCACGAACAGCGGCAGCGCCGCCGGCCAGATTTCTCGCACGACCTCGACGACCTCGAACAGCAGCCGTGCACGGTTGTCGAAGCTGCCGCCATAGGCGTCGTCGCGGCGATTGGCCAGCGGCGACAGGAACTGGTGCAGCAGATAGCCGTGCGCGGCATGGATTTCGACCACCTTGAAGCCGGCCTGCAGCGCGCGACGGGTGGCGGCGGCAAAATCGGCGACGACACGACCGATGTCGGCAACCGACATCGCGACCGGCACCGCATAGTCGCCGAATGCCAGCGCCGACGGCGCGATCGTTGCCCAGCCGCCCTCCGCCACCGGCACGCTGCCACTGCCCGACCACGTCCGGTACGTACTGGCCTTGCGGCCGGCGTGCGCCAGCTGGATGCCCGGCACGCTGCCCTGCGATTCGATGAAGCGGGTGATGCGCGCCAGCGGCCCGATCTGGCCGTCGTGCCACAGGCCGAGATCCTGCGGGCTGATTCGCCCTTCGGGCGATACGGCGGTGGCCTCGGCGATCACCAGCCCGGCACCACCACGGGCAAAGCTGCCCAGATGCACCAGATGCCAGTCGTCGGCCATGCCGTCGACTGCCGAGTACTGGCACATCGGCGAAACGGCAATGCGGTTCGGCAAACGGGTCTGACGCAGCGTCAGCGGTTCGAACAGTCGGGCCATGATGGACTCCATGATGTGATCAATATCTGAACCATCATAGATGGGGACGCCGCGGCCGTTTTCAGCACCCCGCATGCCGCTCGCGTTCCGGTGGTACGCCCCCGCCCCGGACGGCGGTCTCAGATCGGTATTTTGTTGTGTTACACAACGTTATTTATGCCAAGCGGGCACGGCAAAACTGCATCAGCATACAGTCATATCCATCCCTGCTTCGTTCGCCGTCCCGGCGCACGGCATCGAGGAAACCATGTCCCGACTGCTCAAGGCTTCTTTGCTGACTGCGGCACTCATCAGTGCCTTGCCGCCCACGTTCGTCCCGGCGCATGCCGCCGATGCACCGGCTTCGGCGCCGGCCACCACCCCCGGGTTCACGCAGGCGGAAATCGAACAGCTGGTCGCGCCGATCGCGCTGCATCCGGATTCGCTGCTGGCGCAGATCTTCATGGCATCGACCTACCCGCTCGAAGTCGTGCAGGCGCAGCGCTGGCGCCAGAGCAACGCCAAGCTCTCCGGCAAGGCGCTGGAAACGGCCGTGAACCAGCAGCCGTGGGATGCCAGCGTCAAGGCGCTGACGGCGTTTCCGCAGGTGCTGCAGATGATGAACGACAAGCTCGACTGGACGCAGAAGCTCGGCGACGCTTTCCTCGCCGACCAGAAGCGCGTGATGGACGCAGTCCAGGTGCTGCGCCAGCGAGCCCAGGCCGCCGGCAACCTCAAGTCGGGCAGCGAGCAGACCGTGACCGTCAAACACAGCCCGGGCAGTCAGGGCAGCGGCGGCGAGATCATCGTGATCGAGCCGGCGCAGCCCGAAACCGTCTACGTGCCCGTGTACAACCCGACCGTCGTGTACGGCACCTGGCCTTACCCCTACTACACGCCGTATTACTGGTACCCGCCGGGTTACGTTCCGGGGGCGGCATTCTTCTCGTTCACGGCCGGCATCATCGTCGGGGGCGCATTCTGGGGCTGGGGCAACTGCAACTGGGGCGGCGGCGACATCGATATCGACATCAACAACAACTTCAACCGGGTCGAGCATCACCGCGACAACGCCAACGGCAAGTGGCAGCACAAGCCCGAGCATCGACGCGGCGTCGAGTACCGCGACAACGCCACCAAAGACCGCTTCCGCGGCCAGGACGGCGCACGGCCGGCCACGCACGACCGCAACCGCGATGCCTTCCGCGGCCGTGCCGAGCAGGGGCGGCAGGATCTGAACCGGCTGGATCCGGCACAACGCGATGCGATCAACCGCGGCGGCGGCGACCGTGCCCAGACCGCCGATCGCCAGCGCGACCGGCGCGATGCCGGCGGCGTGACACGTCCTTCGAGCGGCGACATGGGCCGGTCGCTGCAATCGCGTCAGGGCAACGACGCATTGCGCAACGTCCAGTCGCCGGGCATCGATCGTGCCGCCAGCGATCGCGGCCGGTCCAGCCGCGCCAGCATCAGCCGCCCGCCCCGTACCGGCCGCCGCTGAGTCAACCGGAGAACCGCAATGAAAATCAGGACGATGCTGTTGTGCTGTGCGGCCGGACTGGCCAGCCTGCCGGCGCTGGCGGTCGAGCACTTTGTCACGCCGGATGACGCCGGCGACGCGCTGGTCACGGCGATCGCGCACCGCGACCGGGCCGCGCTCGAGCGGCTGTTCGGGCCGCAGTACGGTGATTTCTTCGACCTTGGTCCGGGCGACGCGGCCCGGCAACGGATCGGGCGCTTTGTCGCGCAGTACCGCGAAAGCCACGTCTGGCGCGATGTGTCGCCACAGCGCAAGGTGCTCAAGACCGGCGCGGACAACTGGCCGTTCGCGATCCCGCTGGTGGCCACCCACGGGCAGTGGCAGTTCGATCCGGCCGCCGGCCGCGACGAGCTGCTCAACCGCGAGATCGGCGCCAACGAGCTGTCGACGATCGAGGCGCTCAAGGAGTTGCAGCTCGCGCAGAGCGAGTACTTCCGCCGCAATCCGGACCGGAGCCCGATCCCGCATTACGCCGGCCGGATCGACAGCCACCCCGATACCCGCGACGGGCTGTACTGGCCCGGCGGCGAAGGCGACGCTGCCAGCCCGATCGGCCCGCTGTTCGCCCGTGCCGCGCGTGACATGGCCGGCAAGGACAAACCGGCCAGGCCCTTCTTCGGCTACTACTACCGCCTGCTCGACCGGCAGGGCAAGGATGCCCCCGGCGGCGCCTACAGCTATCTGGTGCGGGGGCAGTTGTATGGCGGCTACGCGGTCATCGCCTGGCCGGCGGACTACGGCAAGTCGGGCGTGATGACCTTCATCACCAGCCACGACGGCCGGATCTACCAACGCAATCTGGGCGCACACACCGGCGAAGCCGTTCGCGCCATCGACAGCTTCAACCCGGACAGCGACTGGGAGCCGGTCAGCCGCCCCTAGCGGCGTGGCTCGCGTCTCGGCGTCGCGCCCTGCTCACCACCACGCATGGAAATGGTGGACCGGGCCGATGCCATTGCCGATCTGCAGTGCATCGGCCTCGCTGATCGCCGCGCGCAGATAAGCACGGGCGGCATCGACGGTCGTGGTCCAGTCCGCGTGGCGGGGGCGCAGTGCCGCCAGCGCCGCCGACAGGGTGCAGCCGGTGCCGTGGGTGTTTTTCGTCCGGATGCGCGCATCGGCAAAGCGGTGCTCGCCGTCGGCAGTAATCAGCCAGTCCGGGCAGATGTCGCCGTCCAGATGGCCGCCCTTCATCAGCACCGCGCGCGCACCGGCCTCGCACAGCGCCCGGCCCTGCCGGCACATCTCGGTCTCGGTGGTCGCGACGTCGCAATCGAGCAAGGCAGCGGCTTCAGGCAGGTTCGGCGTGATCAAGGACGCCAGCGGCAGCAGCTGCGTGCGGATTGCTTCAACCGCATCCAAAGCCAGCAGCGGATGGCCGCCCTTGGCGATCATCACCGTGTCGAGCACGACGTGTTCGATGGCGTGCCGGCGCAGGCCGTCTGCGACGGCGTGGACGATCTCGGCGTTCGCGAGCATGCCGAGCTTGGCGGCGTCGACGCGGATGTCGGCGAGCACGGTATCGAGCTGCGCGGCGACGAAGTCCGGCGGCACAGGGTGGACGGCAAATACGCCTTGCGTGCTTTGCGCAGTCAGCGCGGTCAGTACGCTCATACCGTAGGCGCCGAGCGCCGAAAAGGTTTTCAGATCGGCCTGGATGCCGGCACCGCCACCCGAATCCGAGCCGGCGATCGTCAGTGCGTGGACGCGGCTCATGCGCGGGCCTCCGTGATTTCGTTGAACAATGCTTGCGTCGCCGCCGCGACGTCGGGCTGGCCGCAGATCGCCGAAACCACGGCAACGCCGTCGGCTCCGGCGCGGATCAATGGCGCAACCTTGCCGAGTGCAATGCCGCCGATCGCGACTGCCGGGCAACGCTTCGCCAGCATCATTGCGGCAAAATCGGCCGGCGCGATCACCGGTGACGCGTCCTTCTTGGTGCCGGTCGGGTAAACCGGACCGACACCGATGTAGTCGATCCCGCCATCGATCAGCGCCAGCGGCACCGCCGCCAGCTGCGCTGCATTGCTGGTCGACAGGCCGACGATTTTGTCCGGACCGACCAGGCGGCGAACCTCGGCCACCGGCAGGTCGGACTGGCCGACATGGACGCCTTCGGCATCGACGGCGAGCGCGATGTCGACGTGATCGTTGATGACCAGCGGCACGCCGCTGCCGGCCAGCACGGCCTTCAGCGCGACGGCAGCATCGAACCACTGGCGTTTCTTCCATTGCGGCGCACGCAGCTGCACCACGGTCACGCCGTTGGCGACCGCGGTCCGCGTCGTCGCAACCATGCCGTCGAGTCCGCCGCACAGGTCGGGGTCGAGCACGAGGTAGAGCGAAAGATTGACCGGGTTCATGCGTTCACGGTCCTCGCCAGCTGCTCGGGCTGGATCAGGTACAGCGCGTCGAGGAAGGCCGGTGTGAACGAGCCCGGGCCGTGCGATTCGCCGGTGGCGACCTCGCCGCAGATCGCCATTACCGCGCACGCGGCCGCGACGGCGTCGAGCCGGTTTGTCGCGCCGGCGCAGAATGCCGCAACGACGGCCGACAGCGCGCAACCGGTGCCGACGACGCGGGTCATCAGCGGGTTGCCCCAAGGCACGGCCCAGGTTTTCTCGCCGTCGGTGATGTAGTCGGTTTCGCCGGTGACGGCGACGATGGCGCCGGTATCGCGCGCCAGCTGTTCGGCCGCCTCGCGCGCGGCGTCGGCGCTGGCAGTGCTGTCGACGCCCTTGCCGCCGCCGGTGAAGCCGGCCAGCGCGAGGATTTCCGACGCATTGCCGCGGATCGCCGCCGGCTGGAACGCCAGCAGCTCGCGCGCGGCGCCGGTGCGGTAATCGAGCACGCCGACAGCGACCGGGTCGAGCACCCACGGCGTGCCGGCCTGCTGCGCGGCCTGCGCGGCGCGGCGCATCGCGGCAAAGCGCTCCGGATACAGCGTGCCGACGTTGACCAGCACCGCGCCGGCGATGCCGGCAAACGCGGTGACTTCTTCCTCGGCGACGATCATCGCCGGACTGGCGCCGAGCGCGAGCAGCACGTTGGCGGTGATGCCCTGCACCACTTCGTTGGTCAGGCAGTGCGTCAGCGGCGCGGTGGCGCGCAGCCGGGCGAGTTCGCTGCCGACCAGCGACAGCGGCACCGGCGTGACCGTGCCGGCGGGTGGCGTGGTGGTCTTGGCGGACGACTTGCGCGGCGACTTGCTTGGGGATTTGCTAGGCATGGAGGCTCCCGGCCGAACGGGGAAGCCGGACGACTTCCCTACGCCGGCATGATCCGGATCAGGTGGTACGGGTACATCTCAGCCGGCTGCATTGCAGGCGGCGCCCCGAGTCAGGCTTCGATTGTCCGGCGCGGAGCACAAGGCGGTCAATGACGCAGCGCAAGCCGGCGCATGCTGCTTGAGACGGCAATAGTTTCGCCTGTGACAAGTTTGTCATGCTCGGCCACAATGGGCGGCTCACCCGAGGATCTCCGATGAACCGCCTGCGCAAACTCGTCGACGGCTTCCTGCTGTCACTGCTGATCGCCATCGTGCTCGCCAACCTCGCGCCGTCGCTCGGCGCCAGTGGCGGTGTGCTGCACATGGACTGGGTCACCGCCGTCGGCATCAGCGTGGTGTTCTTCCTCAATGGCGCTTCGCTCGCGCCCGAGCGGCTCAAGGCCGGGGCGGCCAACTGGCGGCTGCACCTGCTGGTGACGACCAGCACCTTCGTGATCTTCCCGCTGATCGGCACCGCGCTCTACTTCGGCCTCGGCCACTGGCTGCCGGCGGCGCTGTTGCTCGGCGTGTTCTACCTGTGCGCACTGCCGTCGACGGTGTCGTCGTCGGTGGCGATGACGTCGATGGCGCGCGGCAACGTCGCCGGCGCGGTGTTCAACGCCACGTTGTCCAGCCTCCTGGGCATGCTGATCACACCGCTGCTGGTCGGCCTGCTGTTCAGTCACAGCGGCGAGGGCATGTCTCTGCTCGCACAGCTGCGCTCGATCGCGATCCAGCTCTTCCTGCCCTTCGTCGTCGGCCAGTTGGCGCGGCCGTGGCTCAAGGACGCGCTGCTCAAGCACCGCCAGCTGGTCAATTACGTCGACCGCGGCGTGATCGTGCTCATCGTCTACAACTCGTTCTGCGATTCGGCGATGGCGCACGTCTGGTCGAACTACAGCGCCGGCATGCTGCTCGCAGTGGCCGCGCTCGTCAGCGTGGTGCTCTTCGTCGCACTGCAGGCCACGCGCTTTGCCGCGCGCCGCTTCGGCTTCGATACCGAAGACGAGATCACCGCGGTGTTCTGCGGCTCGAAGAAAAGCCTCGCCGCCGGCATCCCGATGGCCAAGCTGATCTTCGGCGCCCACCCGGCGCTGGGGCTGATCGTGCTGCCGATCATGTTCTATCACCAGATCCAGCTCTTCGTCTGCTCGATCATCGCCCGGCGCTACGCAGCCCGTCCCGATTGAGCCTTCCCCGGTCCGGCACTATTCACCGGGCATGAAGTGAACGGCGCATGGCCTACAAACGCCCGCGCCGTTACGATGAAGCCATTCCCATTCGCGGCAGCCGGCGATGGCGGCCCGTCCTTCCGGAGAGCGTGCACATGAGCGACACGAACAAGCAGCGCATCGTCATTGTCGGCGGGGGTGCCGGCGGACTGGAACTCGCCACCCGGCTGGGCAAGCGGCTCGGGCGCAGCAAGCGTGCCCGCATCATCCTCGTCGACGGTTCACCGACGCACATCTGGAAACCGCTGCTGCACGAAGTCGCCACCGGCGCGCTGAACACCGGCGAGGACGAGGTCAACTACTTCGCCCACGCCCACCACCACGGCTACGAATTCGAATACGGCTGGATGGACGGGCTCGACCGCGAGCGCAAGGTGATCCGGATTTCGCCGGTCACCGACGAATACGGCCACCAGATTGCCGCCGCGCGCGAACTCGCCTACGACACGCTGGTGCTCGCCGTCGGCGCGGTGCCGAACGATTTCGGCACGCCCGGCGTGGCCGAGCATTGCCTGTTCCTCAATACCCAGGACGACGCCGAACGGCTGCGCAAACGCATCCTCTCCGAAGCCTTCTCGGTGACCAGCGGCGACGATCCGGCCGGCGAGCTGCGCATCGGCATCGTCGGCGGCGGCGCCACCGGCGTCGAGCTGGCAGCCGAAATCCACCATACGGTGACCGAGCTGCACGCCTACGGTGCGCAGTTCCGGCCCGAACAGCTGCAGATCTACATCATCGAAGGTGCGCCGCGCATCCTCGCCGGTGCGCCGGAGTCGATGAGCCAGTACGCAACCGAAGAGCTCGGCAAGCGCCATATCGATGTCGTCACCGGCGTCCGGGTCGCCTCGGCCGACGCGCGCGGCTTCGCGCTGTCCGACGGTCGCCGCATCGACGCCGCACTGCGCATCTGGGCCGCCGGGGTCAAGGCGCCGAACTGGCTGGCAACGCTGGGCCTGACGACCAACCGCGCCAACCAGATCGTCGTCGACAAGGATCTGCGCTGTGTCGACGATCCGGCGATCCGCGTGATCGGCGACTGCGCCGCCGCACCCGACGGCGACAGCGGCAAGACGCTGTCGGCGACCGCACAGGCGGCCCGGCAGGAGGCCGAATGGCTTGCAGATGCGCTGACCGATACCGTCAACGGTCATACGCCCGAGCCCTTCGTGTTCAAGCCGCAAGGCATGCTGGTCTCGCTGGGCAAATACCGCGCCGTCGGCAGTCTCGCCGCCATCGTCGGCCCGAAGCGCGACTATCACGTCGAAGGTCGCAGCGCGAAGATGATGTACGTCTCGCTGTACCGGATGCATCAGGCGGCGATCCACGGCTGGCCGATGGCGATGCTGCTGTGGGCCGGCGACAAGCTGAAGAAGGCGGCACGGCCGACACTGAAGCTGCATTGAGCCCGTCAGCAGCTCGCTGACAAGCTGCAGACAATGTAAGCATCAACTAGGCTGTAGCAACCCCCAGCGCGAGCCGCGTCATGTTCTCCAGCCTGATCAGCGACAGCCGCAGCCTGCTGCTTCTGTCGGTCGCCATCTACCTGACGCTCGGCGCCTTTCTGCTGCTGATCTGGCGGACACGGCGCGTCCAGGCCGGCTTCGGACTCTGGGCCTGGTCCGACCTGATGCTCGGCGCCGCGCTGCTGGTCCTGCTTTCCCGCGAGTGGCTGCCGCCCTTTCCCACGGCCATCGTCGGCAGCGCCCTGCTGCTGGCCATGCCGCCGATGAGCGAATGGGCGCTGCGAAAGGCACTCGATTGCGACACCCCGGCGGCGCGCAAGGCCATGCTAGGCAGCTGGAGCGGTTGCTACCTGATCTGGCTGGCGTCCTTCGTCGCCGGGCTGTCGCTGCAGTACCGCAGCGTCATCATTGCCGCCGGCATGATCGCCCTCAACCTGCGTGTCGTTGTCCTGCTGTTCCAGCGGGCGCGCGATTCGCTGCCGCTGCAGGTCGTTGCTGCCATCTACCTGCTGTTCGCCGTGCTGCATCTGGCTCGCGGTACGCGGCTGCTGTCGCTGGAAACCATACAGTACCTCAGCCGCGATCCTTGGCTGAACGCCAGCCTGCTGGTGGCCGCGCTGCTGATGATCGCCCGCGACATGGGCTTTCTGTGCTTTACCCATGCCCGCATCGAGGCCGAACTGCGCGACGTTCAGGGCGAGCTGCTGCGCCGTGCCAACGAGGACGTGCTCACCGGTCTGGGCAGCCGGCGCTACTTCGAGGACACGGTGCCGGTGATGCAGGCGCAGGCCCGGCGGCAGCACCTGCCGCAGACGCTGCTGCTGATCGACGTCGATCACTTCAAAGCCATCAACGACCGCTTCGGCCATCAGGCGGGCGACCAGGTCCTGATCACACTGGCCGGCGTGCTGCGCCACATCGGCCGCAATGGCGACCTATACGCCAGACTGGGCGGCGACGAATTCGTACTGCTGCTGCACGACTGTTCGGTCGACACCGCAGGCGTGATCGGCCGGCGTCTGACCGACGCCGTGGCCGCGCAGCTCCGTACGCCGGACGGCGAGCCGGTTTCGGTCAGCGCCGGCTATACGCCGTTGCTGCCGTACGAGTCGCTGCAGACCAGCTACCCGCGCGCCGATGCCGCGCTCTACGCCGCCAAGGCCGCCGGACGCGGTCGCGCCATCGCGGCACCGCCGGACGGCCCGGCGCACGCCGACTGAGCCGGCGATACCTGCAGAAGCCGGCCGGGCATTCCGGCCGCTTCCTGCCTACATTGAAAGCCTCCAACCGACGTTCGCCATCATGACCCGATCCGCGCGCCAGCTCCTGCTTGTCCTGTTTGCTTCAGCACTGCTCGCCGGATGCGGCGGAGGCGGCGGTAGCGGCGGGATATCCGTCTCCCCCCCGGGCACGCCGACGCCAACCCCGATCCCGCAGGAGCCGTTCTCGGCCGACTGCGCCGGGAGCTTCTGCGGCGCCGACAATGCCAATCGCTACAGCGGCAGCGGCGTCGGTCTCTGGCGCTTCCGCAATGTCGGTACCGGCCCGGTCAGCGTTCAGGTCCGCATCGACAACGTCAACGGCAGGACGGCGACGCTGGTCTACAGCAACGAATCGACCAGCGACATCGCATTGCCGACGGTGGCACTGGGCAACGCGACGGCGCAGAACGGCAGTCGCCAGGCCGAGGCGCAGACGCGAGACCGTCACACGCCGCCGCAGGTCGACGCGTTCAACGCCGGCGGTTTTGCCGGCCTGCTCGGTCAGCAACGCAGCACCACTGCCGGGGTGCTGGCCAGCCGGACCAACGAATTCGGCATCGGTGCCAGCCGCGTCTGGTACAACCAGGACGATGACGGCGGCGTCAGCCAGCGCATCACGACACTGCGGCGGCAACAATCGACCAGCAGCGGCCGGCAGGTCAACCTCTGGGTCGAAAACGGCGAATACGCCAACAACAAGGTCAGCGACACGATACTCGACACGCTGATCACCACCTTCGCCAGCGGCAATGCGGCCATCTACCCCCTGGTGACCGGCCTCGCCGGCGAGCCCTGGGGCAGCGTGCCGGCGGCATCGGCCGGATCGCTGATCGGCCCCGATCAGGCCATCGACCTCGTCATCGTCAATCAGGACAACAACGGCAAGCCTTACGGCGTCGTGGCCTACTTCTACAGCGGCAACAACTTCGTACGCAGCAGCGCCACACCCGCCAGCAACGAGGCGCTGGCGATCTTCGTCGACTCGGAAACGCTGTATCTCGACGGCAGCAGCGGCCTGACGTTCTCGAAGAGCACGCTCGCGCACGAACTGACGCACATGATCAACTTCTACCAGCGCGCGGTGCAGATCGGCAGCAGCTACGCCTTCGCCACCTGGCTGGAGGAAATGACCGCGATCATGATGGAGGACGTCGTCTCGACCCAGGTCACACCGGGCTACAACACGGTGCGCGACGAACGCTTTCCGGGCTGGCTGGCCAACGCCGAATACAACTGCCCGCTGACGGTGTGGCAGACCACGCCGAGCTGCTTCGGCTACGACCTGTCCGGCAGCTTCGGCGGCTTCCTGTTGCGCCAGTACGGCATCGGGTTCTACACCAGCCTGCTGCGCGACCGGGCGTCGACCGACTCGATCGCACTGCTCGACGATGCGATCCGCCAGTCCGGGGGGACGGGCATGAATGTCGCCTTCCAGCGCTGGGGGACCAGCATTGCGCTGCTGCCCGCGGCCGCATCACCGGCCGGTTTCGGCTATCCCGCGCGCACCGAGGCCGGCTTCTCGCTGGTGCCGATCAGCGGCCCCGACTACGCCGGCAAGCGCCGTCTGCCGACGTCGCTGCCAAGCACGCTGTACGGCTACGGCCACTTCCCCTTCGTGCGGATCAACCTGCCGGTGACGCTCAACGAAACCTATACCGTACCGGCACACACGACGCTGTCGGTGGTCATCCAGTAACGGCGGTTGGAAAAAAGGGAGGCCCGGCCTCCCTTTTCCGGCGCCTGATTGTCGTTCAGCCGCGCAGCAAGCGCGCGGCGTCGAGCGCGTAATAGGTCAGGATCGCGTCGGCGCCGGCGCGCTTGAACGCGAGCAGCGATTCGAGCACGACCTTGTCGCCGGCCAGCCAGCCGTTCTGGATCGCCGCCTGCAGCATCGCGTATTCGCCCGAGACCTGATAGACGAAGGTCGGCACCCTGAACTCGTCCTTCACGCGACGGACGATGTCGAGGTAGGGCATGCCCGGCTTGATCATCACCATGTCGGCGCCCTCGGCCAGATCGAGCGCGATTTCGTGCAGCGCTTCGTCGCTGTTGGCCGGGTCCATCTGGTAGGTCGACTTGTCGGCCTTGCCGAGGTTGCCGCTCGAACCGACCGCATCGCGGAACGGACCGTAGAAGGCGCTGGCGTACTTGGCCGAATAGGCGAGGATGCGCGTGTGGAGGTGGCCGTCGATATCGAGCGCGTGCCGGATCGCGCCGACGCGGCCGTCCATCATGTCGCTCGGCGCGACCATGTCGGCGCCGGCGGCGGCATGGCACAGCGACTGCTTCACCAGCGCGGCCACGGTCACGTCGTTGAGCACGTAGCCCTCGTCGTCCCCTCCGGTGCCGAGAATGCCGTCCTGACCGTGGATCGTGTACGGATCGAGTGCGACGTCGGTGATCACGCCGAGTTCGGGGAACGCTTCCTTCAGCGCGCGCACCGTGCGCGGCACCAGACCGTGCGGGTTCCACGCCTCGGCCGCGTCGAGGCTCTTGAGGCTGGCGTCGATGACCGGGAACAGCGCCAGTGCCGGAATCCCGAGCGCTACCGCCTCGGCGGCAGTCTGCAGCAGCAGGTCGATGCTCTGGCGCTTCACCCCCGGCATCGACGCGACCGACTCCTCGCGCCCCTCGCCGTCGAGCACGAACACCGGCAGGATCAGGTCGGCACTGGTCAGCACCGATTCGCGCATCAGCCGGCGCGAGAAATCGTCGCGGCGCATCCGGCGCATGCGGGTGGCGGGAAAGGCGCGGAAAGCGGTCATGTCAGCCTCGGGAGCGGAATGTCTTCGATCCCCCGATTTTACCCGAGCCTGCCGCGGAGCTCCGGATACAACGGCCTACGATTTCTCTGCCCGGCTGTACCGGGCCGGCGTGTAGTCGCGTGCCGGCAGGGCGGCCGGCCGCCCGAGCATCAGGTCGGCCAGCAGCTGCGCCGAACCGCAGGCCATGGTCCAGCCCAGCGTGCCGTGACCGGTATTCAGCCACAGTCCGGGCACACCCGACGCACCGACCAGCGGCGTGCCGTCGGGCGTCATCGGCCGCAGGCCGGTCCACGCTTCGACTTCGGCCAGATCACCGGCCTCGGGAAACAGTTCGGTCGTCACGCGCTTGAGCACGGCGACACGTTCGGGCCGGATGCGCAGATCGAAACCGGCGACCTCGGCCATGCCGCCGACGCGCAGCCGGGTGTCGAAACGTGTCAGCGCCACCTTGTTGGTTTCGTCGAGCACCGTCGAGCGCGGTGCCGCGTCCGGATCGGTCAACGGCAAGGTGATCGAGTAACCCTTGACCGGATAGACCGGCAGCGCCAGACGCAACGGTTGCGCCAGCGCACGGCTGGCACAACCGGCGGCGAGCACGACGGCATCGGCGGCGAGTTCCTCGCCGTCGGCGAGCCGGACGCCGGTGACCCGGCCGTTGCGGTACAACAGCGCGGCGATGTCGCTGCCGTAGCGCGTCTGCACACCCGCGCTGGCCGCATGCTCGGCCAGCCGTTCGGTAAAGCGGCGACAGTCGCCGGTTTCGTCGTTCGGCAGCCGCAGGCCGCCGGCAACGCGGTGGGCCACACGTGCCAGCGCCGGCTCGTGTTCGAGCACGCCGGCAACGTCGAGCAGCTGGTGCGGCACGCCGATGCGTTCGAGGATGGCCGCATCACGTCGCGCCGCGACCAGCTGGGCCGGATCGCGCAGCAGCTGCAGCGTGCCGAGGCTGCGCTCGTCGTAATGCAGGCCGAGTTCGGCACGCAGGCTGCGCAGGCAGTCGCGGCTGTACTCGGCCAGCGGCACCATGCGCGCCTTGTTGCGGTCGTAGGCGGCGTGGCTGCAGTTGGCAAGCATCCGCGCCATCCAGACCAGCTGAAACCACGAGCCGTCGGGGCGGATCTTCAGCGGTGCGTCGCGGTCGAACAGCCAGCGCAGCGCCTTGAACGGAATGCCCGGTGCCGCCCACGGCGCGGCGTAGCCCGGCGAGACCTGGCCGGCGTTGGCATAGCTGGTACCGAGTGCCGGCCCCGGCAGCGCGTCGAGCAGCGTGACCGTACAGCCGGCCGCATTCAGGTAATGCGCGCTGCTCACACCGATCACGCCCGCCCCGACCACAATCACCTTCATTCCAGCTCCTCGCCAGTACGCCGTTTCGGCGTAGCATGTATTCAGACCTTCAATGTCGGCGATTCCGCCGCCGCCGCCCATCAGGGGAAGCCGCTAAGGTGCCGACCCGAGGCCGGCGCCAACCTTCGACTGGGTAGCCGCCCATGGACTGGACGCTGGAATCGGAACTCTTCGGCCGGCTGTGCATTGCGGTGCTGATCGGCGGGCTGATCGGCATCAACCGCTTCCTGCACCGCAAGCCGGCCGGTGTGCGCACGCACGCACTGGTCTCGCTCGGTGCGGCGCTGGCGGTACTGCTGGTGTTCAGGCTGCCCGGCGCCGATGCGCAGGCGTATTCGCGTGTCGCGCAGGGGCTGATCACCGGTGTGGGTTTCCTCGGGGCCGGCGTGATCCTGCACCATCCGCAGAAATACCGGATCCAGGGTCTGACGACCGCCGCATCGATCTGGGTCACGGCCATTCTGGGCATGGCCTGCGGTGCGGGCATGGGGGGGTTGGCACTCGGGGTGATGCTGCTCGCGCTGGTGGTCATCAACTTCGGCGGCAACCTCGAGCGGCTGGCCGAACGCCGGCTGCACCGCTGGCGCGAGGACGACGCCGACCTCGACCACGAACGGCGCCAGCAGGACCGGCGCGAGGAAGGCTGAAACTCAGGCGCGCAGCATGTCGATGTGCAGGATGTCGTCTTCGAGGTAGGGCTCGCCGACCGGTTCGAAACCGTGCATGGCGTAGAAACGTTGCAGCCGCTCCTGTGCGCCGATCCGGTTGCCTGCCCCCGGGTACAGCGCGGTCGACCGCGCCAGCGCCTCGGCGACCAGCTGATGTCCTGCTCCGGTACCGCGTGCGGCCGGGGTGACGATGACCCGGCCGATCGACGGCTCGGCGTACTTGGCACCGGGCGGCAGCAGCCGCAGACAGGCGACGATGGACCCGTCTTCGTCGGTGCCGAGCAGGTGCTGCGCGGTCTGATCGTGGTCGTCGAGTTCCGGATACGGACAGGTCTGCTCGACGACGAAGACGTCGACGCGCAGCTTCAGGTAGGCGTACAGCGTTGCGGCATCGAACTCGTCGAAACGGTACCAGCGCCAGTTGATCGTCATTCCGTACCTCGAAAAACAAACGGGCCACAACGTGGCCCGGGGTCCTGACTAGTGAAACCGCTGCGAGCAAGTCCGGGACAAGGAGGCAGCACCGCAGCAACCGGGATGGACGTCATGTCCATGAGGATTGCGAGGAGCGCCCGACGCCGCGGAGCAAGTCCCCTTGGGGGACGCCGTACCGGACTTGCGCAGCAAGGTTAGGCCAGCAGCGCGCGCCAGCGGGCGACCTGCGCCCTCACCTGCACCGGCGCCGTACCGCCGACGTGGTTGCGTGCGCCAAGACTGCCCTCGGCAGTCAGCACTTCGGCAACGTCGTCGCCGATCAGCGGCGAGAAAGTCTTCAGTTCGACGATGGCCAGCTCGGACAGGTCGCGTTTCTTTTCCTCGGCATAACGCACCGCCAGCGCGACGGCTTCGTGCGCATCGCGGAACGGCAGGCCCTTCTTCACCAGATAGTCGGCCAGGTCGGTCGCGGTGGCGAAGCCCTGCTTGACCGCGTCCTTCATTGCCTCGGGCTTCACCGTGATGCCGCGCATCATGTCGGCGTAGATCCGCAGCGTGTCGCTCAGCGTGTCGACGGTGTCGAACAGCGGTTCCTTGTCTTCCTGATTGTCCTTGTTGTACGCCAGCGGCTGCGACTTCATCAGCGTCAGCAGGCCGATCAGGCTGCCGTTGACGCGGCCGGTCTTGCCGCGCACCAGCTCCGGCACGTCCGGGTTCTTCTTCTGCGGCATGATCGAGCTGCCGGTACAGAAGCGGTCGGCGATGTCGATGAAGCCGAAGCGCGGGCTCATCCACAGGATCAGTTCTTCCGACAGGCGCGACAGGTGGGTCATCGTCAGCGCGGCGGCGGCAGTGAATTCGATCGCGAAGTCGCGGTCGGACACCGAGTCGAGCGAGTTCTGGGTCACGCCGTCGAAGCCGAGCAGTTCGGCGGTGTAGACGCGGTCGATCGGGTAGGTGGTGCCGGCGAGCGCGGCCGAGCCGAGCGGCAGCAGGTTGACGCGCTTGCGGGCGTCGGTGAAACGGTCGGCATCGCGGCCGAGCATCTCGACGTAGGCGAGCATGTGGTGGCCGAAAGTCACCGGCTGTGCCACCTGCAGGTGGGTGAAGCCCGGCAGCACCGTCGACGCGTGCGCGTCGGCCAGATCGACGAGCGAGCGCTGCAGTTCGCGCACCAGACCGACGATGGCGTCGATCGCGCCGCGCAGGTAGAGGCGGATGTCGGTGGCGACCTGGTCGTTGCGCGAACGGCCGGTGTGCAGGCGCTTGCCGGCGTCGCCGATCTTGTCGGTCAGACGGCGCTCGATGTTCATGTGCACGTCTTCGAGGTCGACCGACCATTCGAACGTGCCGTTGCGGATTTCGTCGAGGATCTCGGCCATGCCGCGCTGGATTGCCGCGAGGTCGTCGCCGGAGAGCACGCCGACCTTGTTCAGCATCGTCGCGTGCGCCAGCGAGCCCTGGATGTCGACCTCGGCCATGCGGTTATCGAAGGTCACCGAGGCGGTGTAACGCTTCACGAGTTCCGAGACCGGTTCGTTGAATCGGCCGGACCAGGTTTTGTTGACGGCGTCCTGCATGGCTTTAATCCCGAGAGTGCTTGAGCTTCAAACCTGCGGATTATACGGATGTACGGCACGCTCGGGGCAACACCCCGTCGGGATGCAGCGGTTTTCTTACGGCCTCACCAGCCGGCGAAGAACAGCCACCATGCATACGCGAACGGGACGAGACCGGCGGCGTACACCGCCAGCGCCGGCAACCGCGCCAGCACGCCCGCACCCCGCCGGCCGGCGACCCGCCACGCCAGCCTCAGGGTCCACGCCAGGCCGAGCGCCAGCAGGGTGAAGCGCGCGTCGTTGACCCAGCCGGTGCCCATGCCTTCGTGCTTGAGCAGGGTCACCGTCGTCGCCGACAGGCCGAGGAAGACGCCACAGCCCGCGGTCGGAATCAGCGCCTGCGCCAGCCGGTGCACGCTGTCCTTGTTGCGCTGCGGCAACAACCTGTCGGCGATCTGCAACGCCAGATACAGCAGGCCACCGACAACCACCGCCGTCGCGGCGATGAAACCGAGGATGGCCGCACCGTCGAGCCAGCTGAAACTGTCGTTCACTTCCGGGTAGTGCGTCAGCAGCCACCACGGCGCCGTATCGTTCAGCGGCCAGAGGATGTCGCGGTCGATCAGCCATTCGGCCGCCCACTGCTTGGCACTCACCAGCCACGGGCTGGCGCTCCACAGGAAGGCACCGAGCGCGATGCCCATCATGCCGAACACCAGCAGGGCCGTCTGCCAGCCGTCACCGTGGGCAACGTCGACGATTTCCGCTTCCGGCGAACGCGCGGTGAGCGCGATCGCGTCGCGGTGGCCCGAGCAGCGGCCGCACATATGGCATTCGGCCGCGCCCTGCATGTGGCGCAGCGGCACCAGCGGCGCACAGTTGATCGGAATGACCTTCTTGCCCGAGCCGGCGAAATCGCGCCACTTCTGCTCGTCGACCCTGTAACGCCACGGCGCGAGTTTGGACAGCAGCTGGAACACGCCGTTGACCGGGCACAGGTAGCGGCACCAGATGCGCTTGCTGCGGCCGTACCAGAAGCCGATGCCGATCGCCGCCACGGTCGAACCGCCGAGCACCAGCAGCACCGCCAGCGGGTACTGGTAGACGCTGACGAGCTGGCCGTAGATGGTGGTACAGGCGAAGGCAACGAAGGGCCAGCCGCCCCAGCGTATCCATTTCGGAATCGGCCGGTTGCGGCCGCGCTCGCTCATCCACTCGGCCAGCATGCCCTCGGGACAGAACCAGCCGCACCACGCGCGCCCCATCAGCGGCATCGACACCAGCACGAAGGGCCACCAGATGCCCCAGAAGGCGAACTGGGCCGCAACGGTCAGGTTGTTGAACACGTGTGCGGTTTCGTCGGGCAGCGGCAGGAACACCGGCACGACGATCAGGAACACGTAGACGGCGACGACGCCCCACTGCAGCATTCGCAGCGCGCCCTTGTGATCGCGCAGGAAGTCGCCGAAACGGGCGACGCGGAGCGACATCGCACTCATGGTTTACGCCTTGCGGCCGACGCGGCGCAGGAAACCGACCGCCGCCACCCAGTACGCCAGCCACACGCCCAGCACCAGCAGCGCCGGGTGCGAGCGGTAACCGGCAAAGTCGGCGAACAGCTTGCCGACGCCGGCCGAATCGTCGAGCAGGTGCGAGCTGTCCCAGAGCGGATCGACCAGTCCGGGCAAGGCACCGATCGACACCAGCCGCTCGAGCCCGCTGACCAGCAGCGCACCGGCGAGCAGCAGCAGCAGGATTTCGGTGAACTGGAAGAAACGCCGCCAGGTGAAGATCCTGCCGCCGAGCTGCAGCAGCCAGAACGTACCGAAGGCCAGCAGCAGGCCGGCCAGACCGGCTGCGGCATAGCCGAGCATCTGGCTGCCGTCGGCACCGGCGACGGTACCGTAGAGGAAGACCACCGTTTCACTGCCTTCGCGGCCGACGGCGATCATCACCAGCAGCAACAGCCCCCACCAGTTCTGCTGCTGCACGCGCTCGCTCATGCCGCTTTCCAGCTCGCGCTTGAGCGTGCGGCCGTGCTTCTTCATCCAGTAGACCATCTGCACGATCAGCGCTGCGGCCACCAGTGCCATGCCGGCCTGAAAGTATTCCTGGCCATCGTCGGACAGGAACTGCGAAATGCCGAGAATGCCGAGCGCCAGCAGGCCCGACAACGCCAGACCTGCAGCGACGCCGCCCCAGAGGAAACGCAGGCCGCGCTGGCCCGCGGCCGGGCTGGCCTTGAGCCAGGCGTAAAGGATGCCGACGACGAGAAGCGCCTCGACGCTTTCACGCCAGACGATGAACAGTACCTGATCCATGCTGAATCCTTGGCCGTCGCGACTGCGGCGGCGTCACGGCCGCGGCCGGAGGCCACGGCGGAAAACCTTATTTGACGACGACGGTGCCGCGCGCTTGCGGATGGAAGTCGTCGAAATACACGTATTCGCCCGGGCTGGTCGCGTTGACGACGACAAACGACGTCACGCCGGGGCCGAGCACCTTTTCCTTGCGCAGCTGGATGCTCTCGAACTCGGCCGGCGACTTGCCGGCATTGGTGATCTCGATCTTGAAACGCTTGCCGGCCGGCGCCTCGAAGCGCGTCGGCGAAATCGTGCCGTCCTTGATCGTGACCTTGAAGGTCGGCAGGTCTTCGGCGTGCGCGCCGGTCATCAGCGCGGCAGCAGCCAGTGCCATCCAGAACTTGTGCATCGTCATTCCCATTCAAACCCGTCGGTATTGCGGCCGCATCTTAAGGCGATCCGCCAGCCGCTTCGGTGACGAATCGTGCAGCATCTGCCGCTGCCAAGCGACTCGCAGACCAGACCTGTGTCAGCAGGCGAACGGGCCGACGCAGTTTGTTCCCGCCCGAGCGGCATGACTGCGGCCCATAAGGGCGGCCCGAAGAGCCCTTTGTGGGCTCCGGGCGCTCCGCACGGAAGCAAACTGCGCAGGCGCAACCGCCTGACCGAGCGGGCTTAGTAGCCGCCCTTCTTGCCGGTACCGGCATAGGTGAATTCATAGTTCAGTTCGAACGGCTTGAACCACGGGCCGACGCCGGTTTCCTTGTCGACGTGACGGCCGAAGTGCGCCATCGGGTTTTCCGACGGCGGCAGGATCGTGTACTTGAGCTTGTACTTGCCCGGACCTTCGAGCTTGACGTTGTCACCGTAGTGCGGACCGTCGCTGGCGACCATCGGCATGAAATCGCCCTTGATCACGTTCTTGCTGCCGACCTTCTGGATCTCGTACTTCACCAGCAGGTAGGGCATCCACTCGCCTTCGGCGAAACCGTTCGGGTTGTTCTTGACGGCATGGATGTCGGCCTCGAGGTGGACGTCGGACTTGGCCGCATCGAGCATCATCCCCGGCGGGTCCATCTTCACCGGCTGCAGATAGACGGCACCGATTTCCATCCCGGCCTTGATGGCCGGCTTGCCGATCGGGTATTCGGCAGCGAATGCGGACAGCGGCAAAGCCAGGGCGGCGGCAACGATCAGACGTTTCATCAAAAGTTCCCTATGGGTGAGCGAAAAAGACATTGCAAGTGTACGCCCATAAAAACGAGCGAGAAGCGTTCTCGTTGACGACCGGCAGAATTCACCATTTTCGGCACCGATCGGCCATTTGCCTTGCAGCGTCCGCTGCAACACCGGGGTTGGCCCGTATAATCGTCCGGCTCAACTTTGCCCGATAATACGAGGCAGGGTGGCGCAGCCCACCCGCATTGGAGAAAACGCCAAGATGGCACGAGACATGAAGAAATCGCGGGCAAGCAGCAGCAGCCGGAGCGGTGGCGGCGGATCGCTGGTGACCGGCCTCGTCGTCGGCCTGCTCGGCGGCGTGGCCGTCGCCGTCGGCGTCGCGCTGTTCCTCAATCGCAGCGACAGCCCGTTCACCAAGAAAGCCGACACCCCGCCGGATGCGATCGGCTCGGCGCCCCAGCCGACGACCAAGCAGCCCGAAGTGCTGCACCCGGGCGGCAACGACACCACCACGCCGGCCCTGCCCGAAGCGGCCAAGCCGGCCAGCGCACCGGCCGAGGCCAGCGGCGCCGAGCGTTTCGACTTCTACAAGGTCCTGCCCGAACTGAACAAGAACGACGGCAAACCGGCGGCGACCGACGTCAAGCCCGTCGCGCCGGCGAAGAAGCCCGAATCGAGCCCGCCTGCCAAGGTCGAAGCGCCCAAGGGGGCCTACCTGCAGGTCGGTGCGTTCCAGAGCGAGCAGGAAGCCGACAACCTCAAGGCCAAGCTCGCGCTGGTCGGTGTCGAAGCGACGATCCAGTCGAGCAGCACGCCCGACAAGGGCCTGTGGCACCGTGTCCGGATCGGCCCGTTCACCAACCTCGCCGACCTCGACAAGGCCCGTGGCCAGCTCAAGGCCAGCGGGATCGACAGCACCGTCGTCAAAGGGAACTGAGTCCCGCGAGGCGAATCAGACCCATCACCCAATCAGGAGAGAACAACAATGATCAAACGCTGGATGACGGGCCTGACCTTCGCCCTCGTCGCCGCCACCGCTGCGCACGCCGAAGTGCGCGAAGGCACCGACTACAAGCGCCTTGCAACGCCACAGCCGGTCGCCCAGGCCGGCAAGGCCGAAGTCATCGAGTTCTTCTGGTACGGCTGCCCGCATTGCTACAAGGTCGAACCGTACGTCGAAAGCTGGGCCGCCAAGCTGCCCAAGGACGTCAACTTCCGCCGCGTCCACGTGATGTGGCCGGGCCGCAGCGACATGGAAGGCCACGCCAAGCTGTTCGCCACGCTGCAGCAGATGGGGATCGAGGCCAAGTACCAGCAGGCAGTATTCGACGCGGTCCAGCGCGACGGCATCGAACTGCGTCGCGAAGGCGACCTGTATCCGTGGATCCAGAAACAGGGTATCGACGTCGCCAAGTTCAAGGCGATCTATACCGGTTTCTCGACCAGCGCGGCAATCGGCAAGCTGTCCGACCTGACCAACACCTACAAGATCGACGGCGTGCCGACCTTCGTCGTCAACGGCAAGTACGTGACCAGCCCGGGGATGATCGGTCGTGAAGACGGCACGATCACCAAGGTGATCGACGAGCTGATCGCCAAGGACAAGGCCGGCGCCAAGCCGGCGGCCAAGGCGAAGAAGTAAGCGTCAGCCGGCCATGAAAAAGGGCGACTTCGGTCGCCCTTTTTCATGGCCGGCGCATGCCGGCGCCGCGATCAGAAGTCGGTGTAGGTCCCGAACAGCACGCGGTAGGTATCGGCGTCGTTGGTGTACGACGGATTGCCCGGGCCGTCGGCGCCGACCGCGCCGTGCTTGTCGTTCATCGTGTAGTGGAAGTCGGCATAGCCGCTGGTGCTCTTCGACAGCGCGTACGTCCAGCGCGCGGCAAAGGCATTGCTCGCGCTGTCGTCGATCTTGTTGCCGTTGACGTCCTTGGCATCCCAGAAATAGCTGTAGGTGAAGCCGAGACGGTTCTTGCCGAAGGTGTACAGCGCCTGCAGGAAGGCGTTGCTCTGCTCGGTACCACCGTCGACGACGGTCACGACGCCCTCGCCCTGTGCATCGTGTTTCCACCAGCGGTAGCCGGCGGCCAGATCGAAGTCGCCGAACTTCACCCGGCCGGCGCCGAAGGCGAACTTGTCCTTCTTGCCGTCGGCATTGGCGACCTGGCTGCCGCCGAGGCCGCTGGTTTCCGGCCGCGACTCCTCGTAACCGGCGTCGATGCGGAAGGTCTGCGCTTCGTAGCCGAGCAGCAGTTCGTAGGTGTACGACTGCGACTGGCCTTCGTTCTGGTTGTTCTGGTCGCGGAAGCTGTACTGGCCGGCGATGGTGAATCCGGCCAGGCTCGGCGAATAGTAGGTGATCGAGTTGGTCGGGTTGTAGTAGATCAGGCCCGGATCGTCGATGTACTGGCCCGAACCGTCGAGCGCATACGTGCCGTCGAGGCGGTTGTAGATCGGCGAGAACGATTTGCCGAACTGCAGCTGGCCCCAGTCGCCGCGCCAGCCGCCCCACGCTTCCCGGTTGCCCCAGGTGCGGACCGAACCCATCGAGTTGACCGAGTTGCCCTTGTCGGCATCGCTGCGGTAATTCTCCGCGCCGGTCCAGATCTTCCAGATCACTTCGGAGCCGTTGTCGAGCTTGTCGGTGCCGGTGAAGTACAGCCGCGGCTCGACATCGAGCTCGACTTCACCGCGGTAGCCGGCGGCATTGCTGTCGTGGAAAAGGATGTCGGCCTCGATCGAGCCGCCGATGGTGACTTCGGCATGGGCCAGCGGTGCGGCAAGCCCGGCGAGGAGGAGAATGAGCGGGGACTTCAACTTCATGGCAGCTTTCCTTTTGATGACAAAAGCGTAATCAATTGTCATTTTCGTTGGCTGCCGCGATGTACCCAAGAACTGGTCTGCTCCATGTTGCGGCGGCGCAACATGGAGCATCCGAACAAACCTCAATCAAATCAGTCCGTTAGCGGACAAACCGGCCGTTCCAACGGCACAGCTGGTTCGGCCCGTGGCGCCCGGTCAGCCCGTCGCAGGCCTGAGCGGTGCGGGCAGCAAGGCCAGCAGTGGCCCCCAGTCGGTGGCGTCGAGCAGATTCTTCAGCTGCAGGCCGAGCTCGGTATCGCCGGCAATCGTCAGCCGGCGCTGGAAGAACAGCGTGTCCGGATCGGCGTCCCGCCGGGCGATCGCCCAGTAGTCGGCCAACGACGCGGCAAAGGTCACGTCCGCCGGCGGTGCCTCGCCGCGGAAACGGATGCCCGAAAACCCGATCGTCACGCCACGATCGAGATCGGCGACCTCGAAGCGGATGCGTTTGCCGGCCAGCCAGCCGAAATCCTCGTCGGGCCACAGCCGGCGCCGGACAAGATTGAGCGCGAAGGCCAGTGTCCGGCTCGGCGGCGCCTCGGGCAGATGGCGCAGCAACGGAAACAGCATGCCGGTCAGTGTCATGGTCAATGCTCCTGTGTCGGATGAATGCCGGCCTCGCCGCGCCAGTAGCCGTCGACCCAGCCTTCGGGATTCCAGCACGCAGCGTCGGCGGTTGCCGGCCTGCCGGCCAGCTTCGCGGCATAGGCGGCGACGATTTCGCCGGTGTGGTGTTGCTGCGGACTGATGCGCAACGCATCGATGCCGGCCAGATCGCCCAGGTCGTGCCACAGCGCGTGGCAGGCTGCCGACATCGTCTGGATGCCGTTGATGCACAGGAAATCCTGCCCCTCGCGCGTCGCCATCGTCAGCCCGTCCGGATGATCGATGCACTTGAACTCGCAGGCGTCCTTGTTCAGGTCGTAGTGCCGGGCGGTGAAGCAGCGCGCCGAGAACGCCAGCGGCAACCGGCCGTGGGCGAACACCTCGGTCGCGATCGGCCGGGTCTTCTCGGCGAGCACCGCCGCGACGCTATCGCGGCTGGCCTCGAGCGGCGGCAGCCAGCGGCTGGCGCCGGCTTCGGCAAACCAGTCGAGCGTCGGGCCGTTGTAGATGTTCAGGTGCGGGCCGGCGACGAAGGGCCGGCCGGCGTCGCGGGCAAGCTTGACCGCACCGAGGTCGTTGGCCTCGATGGCAAACCCCGACTCGATCAGCTTCTTCAGCCCGATCAGATCGCCCGATGATTCGAGCAGCGCCTGAGAGCTGAGCACGACCGCTTTGCCGGCGCCGGACAGATCGGCAGCCAGCGCCAGCCAGTCGGCGAGCTTGAGTTCGTGCCGGCGCGCGCAGACGACCTCGCCGAGGTAGACGGTATCGACCGGCCAGCCGGCGGCTTCGGCGTAGAAGTCGAGCACCGTCTGGCGCGGCCAGTAGTACAGCAAAGGGCCAAGCGTGAGTTGCATGCGTTCTTCCTCCATCAGCGCCACGGCCGGTTGTAGGCACCCAGCGTCTGCTGGTGGCCTTCGGACAGCGGCGCGAGCGTGTCGAGCCACGCCGGCCTGACGCTGTAGCGGGCATCGCCGGCGGCGTCGATCGCGGCGCGCAGCGTTCTGGTTACCGCGGTCACGTAGGCCGGGCTGCGCTGACGGCCTTCGACCTTGATCGCGGCGACGCCGATGCGGATCAGCTCGGGCAGCACGGCCAGCGTGTTCAGGCTGGTCGGTTCCTCGAGCGCGTAATAGGTGTCGCCCTCGACGTCGAAGCGCCCCTTGCACAGCGTCGGATAACCGGCGGGTTCGCCTTCGGCATAACGGTCGATCAGGATGCCGGCGAGCCGCGCGTCCATCGCCTTGCCCTGCGGCTCCCAGCGCACGAACCCCGCCGGCGAGCACACGCCGTGGGTGTTCGGCGACTGACCGGTCGCGTAGCTGCTGAGGATGCAGCGGCCTTCGGCCATCACGCACAGGCTGCCGAAACCGAACACCTCGATCTCGACCGGCGTCTTGCCGATCACCGCTTCGACCTGCGGCAGCGTCAGCACGCGCGGCAGCACGGCGCGGCGCACGCCGAAACATTCGTGCGCCAGATTGATCGCGTCGGCATTGGTCGCCGAGCCCTGCACCGACAGGTGCAGCCGCAGTTGCGGGTGGGTGCGGTGGGCGTACGCCAGCAGGCCGAGGTCGGCGAGGATGACGGCATCGACACCCAGATCGGCGGCCTGATCGATCGCGCGGTGCCAGTCGGCGACGCGGCCGGCCTGGGCATAGGTGTTGATCGCGACCAGCACCTCGCGGCCACGGGCGTGGGCATAGGCAACGCCGTCGCGGATTTGTGCATCGCCGAAATTCAGCCCGGCAAAGTTGCGGGCATTGGTGGCATTCCTGAAGCCGAGGTAGACGGTATCGGCACCGTGGTCGATCGCGGCCTTCAGTGCCGGCAGGCTGCCGGCGGGACAAACGAGCTGCGGCTTGGCGGACATGGGCGCTCCTTGCGTTTGGGGCAAGAACATAGACCCGCATCCGTCGGCACGACTTAATCCAGATCAAGCTTCATCGCGGTGTTGCGCCGCGGCGTAATGAAGTGTTTGCCACTACGGGGCATCCCCGATGCGATAATTCCCGATGCAGCGACTGCAACACCGGTGCCAAACTAAGCGTTTGAGCGGCACCACCGACCGCAACCGTGATGCGGCACCCAACCGGTGCCCCTGCCCCTGCGGGCCCGACAAGCGCGACCGCCTTGTCCCGTTCCGCACCAGAAAAAGGATACTCGCATGAACATCGGACTCATCGGCCTCGGCAAAATGGGCGGCAACATGGCCCGTCGTCTCGCCCGTAGCGGCGCCACCGTCTACGGTTTCGACGTCAGCGCGGACACCCGCGCACAGCTGTCGGCCGAAAACACCAATATCCGCGCCTTCGATTCGGTCGAAGCGCTGATCGCCGAACTGCCGGCGCCGCGCGTCGTCTGGATGATGCTGCCGTCGGGTGAAATCAGCGAGTCGATGTTCACGCAGCTCAAGGGCCTGCTGGCCGCGGGCGACCTGATCGTCGACGGTGCCAACGCGATGTACAAGGACAGCCAGCGTCATGCGGCCGAACTGAACGCCGCGGGCTTCAAGTTCGTCGACGCCGGCGTTTCGGGCGGTGTCTGGGGCCTCGCCAACGGCTACACGATCATGCTCGGCGGCGACAAGGATGCCGTGGCCCAGGTCGAACCGTTCATCAAGCTGCTGGCGCCGGGCCCGGATCTGGGCTGGATCCACTGCGGCCCGGCCGGTTCCGGCCACTTCACCAAGATGGTCCACAACGGCATCGAGTACGGGATGATGCAGGCCTTCGCCGAAGGCTTCGCGCTGCTCGAAGCCAAGAAGGACTTCGGTCTCGACGTTGCCGAGATCGCCGAAACCTGGCGTCACGGCTCGGTCGTGCGCTCGTGGCTGCTCGATCTGACCGCCGAGGCGCTGAAGGAAGACAGCAAGCTCGACGGCCTGCAGCCGTACGTGACCGACTCGGGCGAAGGCCGCTGGACCGTGCTCGAATCGGTTGAACTCGGCGTGCCGACCCCGGTGACCGCGAGCGCGCTGTACGCCCGTTTCGCCAGCCGCGGCAACGACGATTACGGCATGAAGCTGCTGCAGCTGATGCGCAATGCCTTTGGCGGCCACGCCATTGCGAAGAAGTGAGCGGCCACACCCTCGCCAAGAAGTGAGCGGTCACGCGATCGCGAAAAAGCAAACGATCGGTTCCGTCCCCGACAGGGCGAAGCCGATCGGAGAAAAAGGCCGCAATTGCGGCCTTTTTTGCGTCCATCCGCGCGCACTCAGCGCCACGGACACAGCACCATGCACGCAAACAGGCATGGCACGTGCCGCAGCATCAGCGTGTGGGCTTCGGCATCGCCTGCCAGCCAGCCGCGCGCAAACCACTGCCCGGCCAGATAGCGGCGCACATCGCCACCGGCCGTGCGGGTAGCCGTCAGCCTGCCGCGCAATGCCATCATGCCCAGCGGCCGGTAACTGCCGGGGTAACGCTGCGATGCCGCGCGGCGCAGGTAGTGCTCGGCGGCGGCATCGTCGCGTGCGACGTCGCGCCCGGCCAGCAGCAGCACCGCCAGGTTGTAGCACGCCGCGGCATGACCGGTGTCCGCCAGCCCGCGGAACCGGTCGATCGCGCGATCGCGCGTCGCGGGATCGGCAAATTCCAGACAGGCACAGCGGAACGCCTCGGTCGTCGATTCGGGTGCCCCCATCGCTTGGCCTCCAGTGTTGCCGGGCATTGTCGTCGCGCGACGCGGCGTGCACTATCGGACGATTCCGAAACCGCTAGCCACGCCGTGTCGTCTTCCACTTTAGCTCTCCGCAATGTATCCGAATCGCCGCCTGCCGCCGCAAAACCGCAGCTCAACCTGATCGGCGGCGGCCGGCTGGGGCGTACGCTGGCCCGCGCCTGGCGCGATGCCGGCGCCGTCGACATCGGTGCCGTCGTCTGCCGCTCGCCTGCCACCGCCGACGCCGCCGTGGCCTTCATCGGCGGCGGCCGCGCCCACGGCACGCTGGCCGGTCTGCCGCCGGCCAGGTGCTGGCTGCTTGCCACCGGGGACGGCGAGATCGCCACCGTCGCCACGGATCTCGCCGCACAGGGCGCGATCCGCGCCGGCGATCTGGTCTTTCACGCCAGCGGCGCCCTCGACAGCACCGTGCTGGCACCACTGGCCCGCATCGGCGCACTGACCGGCAGCCTGCATCCGGCGCTGAGCTTCGCCGACCCGGCGCGCGCGCTCGGCCAGTTGGCCGGTACACCTTGTGCGCTCGACGGCGACGCCGCTGCACTGCCCCTGCTGGACACGCTGGTGCGCGCCTTCGGCGGCAAGCCGTTCAGGCTGGCACCGGGCGGCAAGGCCGCGTATCACGCGGCCATGGTCATGGGTTCGAACTATCTGGTGGCGCTGACCGCACTGGCGCAGCAGCTGGCCGGCCAGGCCGGCATTGCGCCGGACACGGCGCTGACGGTACTCGGACCATTGATGCGGCAGACACTGGCCAACGCACTCGAACTCGGCCCCGCCGCTGCGCTGACCGGGCCGATTGCCCGTGGCGACACCGACACCGTCGCCCGGCATCTGGCGGTACTCGACGACGAAACCGTCCGCGACGCCTATCGGGCGCTTGGCCGCGCGACCCTGCCACTGGCGAAGCTCGACGACGCGCAGCGTCAAGCACTGGCGGGGCTGCTTGCCGGTTAAGGCGGACGAGGCGCCCCACGGGGATTCCCTGCGGTCACGACACGTACAAGCAAGTACGGCATGCGAGTCCAACGCAGCCAGCAGCGTTTTGTTAACGGTGCCGGCCCGGCAGCGGCTGGATCGCGTCGATGATCCGGCCGCTCTCGACCAGACCGCGGAACTCGTCGGCCAGCCAGTCGCCGGCCGACAGCGCGGTCTGCCAGGTCTGGATGCGCTCGGCGTCGCGGCCGTGGAAGCGCTTGAAATCGGTGCGGCTCGGGATCCGTCCACCCGGCAGCCGGGCGATCCAGTCCTGCGACGGCACCAGCAGCAGCGTGCGGTCGAGATGCTGCGGCTTGCGCCACGGCAGGAACTGGTCGAGCCAGCCGGTGACGACGCGCCCGGAAAAGTGCGGCAGCAGCATCAGTCCCGGCGGCTCCGCCAGCGGCAGGTCCATGTGGTAATCGATCAGCCCGCCGTCGTAACAGGCCCCGGCCGGCAGCCCCGGCAGGTCGTGCACCGGCGCGATCACCCCGGGAATCGCCGCCGTCGCCATCAGGGCAGCGGCGACGTTGCCTGCGGCCAGCGGCGCATGGCCGGTCGGAATGCCGTCGTCGCGGTAATGCACCGGTTCGCCGGCATGCAGGATGTGCCGGTGCAGGTGACCGCCGAGCGCCCGCCGGCTCCGGGCGTTGGCGAACACCATGCGCGCCAGCGCGGCCTTTTCGCCCCAGCCGGTATCGCGGCCGTGGACGCGCCGGGCGACGATGACATTCAGCGCCATTCGCCGGCTGGCGACGATTTCGTCGGCACCGGTGTCACCCAGCAGCACGTCGAGCAGGCGGCGCGCCTCGGCGGTCACCTCGGCAAGATCGGGCCGTTCGCTGTAACGCTGGCCGAGATAGGCGGTTTCGAAGCGGGCCAGCGCCGCGAGCGGGTCACGCTGTGCCAGACAGGCAAGCCGCCACGCGCCGATCGACGCGCCGACGGCGATCAGCGGCGTGCGCCGCTGCGCCTGCCATTCACCGAACACCGCGCGGTCCAGCCGCGAGAGCACCAGCCATTTCGGCCCGCCGGCGGCGGCGCCGACGTGACTGAACAGCCCGGGATCGAAACCGTCACGCCGGATCCGCGCCAGTGCCTCGGTACCGGCGTACAGCGTCAGCGCATTCATGCCGCGTCGTTCTGGTTCAGCCTGGCCAGCATTGCGTCGTCGAGATAGCACCACTCGCCCTCGGCCAGACCGAGCGATGCCAGCGTCAGCCCGCCGATCTGCGAGCGCACCAGCGCCTCGCAGCGGTTGCCGGCGGCGGCGAGCATCCGTTTGACCTGATGGTACTTGCCCTGATCGAGCGTCATCTCGACGTGCAGCGGGTCGATCAGCCTTGCCGCCAGCGCGGCGATCGGTGCCGGCTCGTCGATCAGCTGGACGCCGGCGAGCAGTTGCGCCACCAGCGATTCGTCGACTTCATGCTTGAGCGTCGCCACATAGACCTTGTTCTGGTGGTGCTTCGGATGACCCTGCGTATGGATGAACGCACCGTCGTCGGACAGCAGCAGCATGCCGGTGGTGTCGTGGTCAAGGCGGCCGACCGGTTGCACGTCGCGCCAGAGGAACTGCTCGGGCAGCAGCGTGTGCACGCCGGGGTGATGGCTGGGCTTGCGCGAGCATTCGATGTTCGCCGGCTTGTTCAGCACGAGGTAGACGTGCTCGCGCACCGGCCATTCCTCGTCGAACACGGTCAGCACCATGCCGGTCGGGTCCAGCGGCAGCTTGTAGCCGCTGGCGGGCTCGCCGTTGACGAGCACGTCGCCGTCGCTGATCAGTTGCTGGCAGCCCTTGCGGGTGCCGAATCCCTGGCTTTGCAGGATGCGGTCGAGTGTCTGTTTCTTCATGCGGCCAGAGGCTAGCGCATGCGCGCCAGCGCGTACAGCCTTGGCGCGTGCACGTCCGTCCGCGTGGCGGGATGGTGCGGTTTGGCCGACGTTGTTGCGGAAATGGTCACAATTCGCGGTTTTGCTGGCTTTGCATACAACGCAGGCGGCATTCTGCCGATCGGCCGCAACCGGGCATTCCGCTTACGTTCGGTTGCCACCGGAGCCATGGCCGGAGCACCGGCATGACCCCCGGCTTGCCACAGGTCAAAGCCTTGCCGGACCGGCTTTTCATAAGCTGGTACGTCGCAACCGGACCGGCGGGCCTGGGCTGCCGGGGTCTTGCCCACAGACTGACGCCCTGCTTTCTCCGTCTGGTTTTGCGTTGTTGCCTCGCGCCGGCTCAGTCCGTTGCGGCGCTTTTCCAACAGACGCGGTCGAAGCACTTGCCGCGATTTAGTTCGAAATGATATTATCAAAATATGAACGCTAAAATCAGCACGCCCCTCAGTTTCGTCCCGGTCGAACAGAAGATCGACCGGGTGTGCGTCCGCGCCACGGCACCCGACGCGCAACAGACACGGCAGAACGTGATCCTGAGCCACCTGATCCGCCACATCCAGATGGCCCAGGCGACCCAGTCGAACGCCTTCCTGCGCGAGTACGAACTGAACGCGGTGAGCTTCACCGCACTGATGATGCTGTTCAGCTCGCCGGAATGTGCACTGAACCCGTCCGAGCTGGCCGACGCTACCGGCGAATCGCGCGCCAACGTCACGCGGATTTGTGACGAGCTGGTCGCCAAAAAGTTGCTGACGCGCTCGCCGAACAGCGAAGACCGCCGCCGCGTCGACCTGCGGCTGGCACCGGAAGGGGAAGAACTGGTCCAGCGTTTCTTGCCGCAAATGCGTGATCGGGTTCATAACGTGTTCAACGTCCTGAGCCAGGATGAGCGCAACACGCTCGAGAACCTGCTCAAGCGCGTTCTGACCGAGTTGGGATGAACCCGGCCGCAAGGCCGGCACGCACCCGCACGGTGCGCGTTTTTTTACCCGGATAATCAAAAAATGAAATATCTACCACTGAAAAGGATGGCGCCGCTGGCGTTGGTGCTGCTGGTTGGCTGCGCCTTCATGCCCAAGGACGAGGCGCCGCTGCCGCAACGCGACATCGCCAGTGCCGAGCTGCCCAAGCACATCAAGCTGGCCCGCGAAGGCTGGCCCGAAGCGCGCTGGTGGACCGCCTACGGCGATCCGCAGCTCGATGCGCTGATGGACGCCGCGATCAAGGACGCGCCGAGCCTGGCCACTGCCGAAGCCCGGCTGCGCACCGCGCGTGCCGCGCTGCTGCAACAGCGCGCCGCCGACGGCATCACCGTCGACTTCAGCGCCCAGGTCGACCGGCAGTACATCTCGGCCACCGGCCTGTTCCCGCCACCGATCGGCGGCGAGTGGTACACCGAAGGCAAGGTCGGCTTCAACGGCAACTGGGACTTCGACTTCTGGGGCAAGAACCGCGCCCGTGTCGCCGCCTCGCTCGGTGAAGCCAACGCGCGACTGGCCGAAAGCGCCAGCGCCGAACAGGCACTCGCTGCCGCGGTGACGCAGAGCTACTTTACGCTGCTGGCCGACTGGGCACGCCAGGCCAACTTCGTCCGCGAACGCCAGGCGCAGGCCGAACTGGCCGCCACGCGCAAGAAACTGGTCGCGCAGGGGCTGGCCGCCATCGATACGCAGAAGCGGGTCGAAGCCGACGTTGCCGCCACAGAGCAGAAGATCGCCGCACTCGACAGCGCCGCCGTGCGTGAACGCGAGGCGCTGCGCGCACTGGTCGGCGGCGATGCCGTGGTCGACCGGCTGACGCCGAAAGCCCTGCCGCAGGGCGTCGGCGGCCTGCCGAAGACGCTGGGCATCGAGCTGCTCGCCCGCCGTCCGGACCTGCAGGCCGCGCGCTGGCGCGTCGAAGCGTCGATGAACCAGATCGACGCCGCCAAGGCCGCGTACTACCCGACCGTCAACCTGAACCTGTTTGCCGGTTTCGACACGATCTCGATGGCCGACCTGTTCGACCGCGGCAGCCGGCAGATCAACCTGATCCCGAACTTCACCCTGCCGATCTTCGAAAACGGCCGGCTCGACGCGCAGCTGCACGGCGCCAACGCCCAGCGCAGCGCCGCCGTCGCCGATTACAACCAGAACGTGCTGAACGCGGTACGCGACGTCGCCCAGGGCGCGGCCACGGTGCAGGGGATCGAGCGCGAAGGCGACGCGCTCAAGCGCAACCGGGCCGCGACCGACGCGGTGTATGCCAGCACGCAGAAGCGTTTCCGGCAGGGCCTGACCGACCGCGGCAGCCTGCTCGCCGCCGAGCTGCCGCTGCGCGGGCTCGACGACCAGTCGCTGCAGCTGCAGAGCCAGCGGCTGACCGCCGACGTCGCGCTGATCAAGGCACTGGGTGGCGGTTACCGCGCCGATCCGGGCAGCAGCACCGAACAGGCCCACGTCGAACAACACAAGAACTGATCCGGAGATACCCATGAGCACCGAACAGAAGAATCCGAACGGCGGCAAGCGACGCGGCCTGATGCTGGCGATTGCCGGCGCCTTCGTCGTGGCCGGCATCGGCTACGCCGTCTACTACAGCCTGGTGCTGAGCCAGCGCGAAGAAACCGACAACGCCTACGTCGGCGGCAACCTCGTCACGCTGACCAGCCAGGTCACCGGCACCGTGATCGGCATCAATGCCGACGAAACCCAGCTGGTCGAAGCCGGCCGTGAAGTGGTCAAACTCGACCCGGCCGACGCCGCCGTGTCGCTGCGCCAGATGGAGGCCAAACTCGGCGAAACCGTGCGCCAGCTGCGCCAGCAGTACGCGAATGCCGATCAGGTCGACTCGACGCTGGCCCAGCGCAAGATCGACCTGCAGAAGGCCGAAGCCGACCTCGCCCGCCGCGCGCCGCTCGCCGGCGACGCCACCGTGTCGGCCGAAGAAATCGCCCATGCCAAGGACGCGGTCGAGAATGCCCGCGCCGCACTCAATGTCGCGCAGAAGCAGTCCGAAGCCGCGCATGCCGGCATCGACGGGGTGAAGATCACCGACAACCCGAGCGTGCTCGCCGCCCGCGCCAACTACACGCAGGCCTGGCTGGTGTCGCAGCGCAATGCGCTGGTCGCGCCGGTCTCGGGCTATGTGGCCAAGCGCAGCGTGCAGGTCGGCTCGCGCGTCGCACCGGGCGCCTCGCTGCTGTCGATCGTGCCGCTGGACCAGCTGTGGGTCGACGCCAACTTCAAGGAATCCGAGCTGAAGAACATCCGCATCGGCCAAGCCGCCAAGGTGCGCGCCGACATCTACGGCAATTCGGTCGAGTACCACGGCAAGGTGATCGGTCTCGCGGCCGGTACCGGCAGTGCGTTCTCGCTGCTGCCGGCCCAGAACGCCACCGGCAACTGGATCAAGGTGGTGCAGCGCGTGCCGGTGCGGATCGCGCTCGACCCAAAGGAACTGGCGGCGAACCCGCTGCGCGTCGGCCTGTCGACCACGGTCGAGGTCGACACCAAGGACCGCAACGGTCCGGTACTGGCCACGCAACCGGCCCAGCAGCCGGTCTACACGACCAAGGCCTTCGAGGAGCCACTGCTGAACGCCGAGAAGCTGGCCGACGCCATCATCGCCAAGAACCTGGCCGGCGCACGCTGAGCGGAGTCATCCATGTCTGAACCGCAACAGGCCGCGCCGCCGCCGCCACTGCACGGCGGTGCGCTGGCACTGATGACCGCGGCGGTCGCGCTCGGCACCTTCATGGAGGTGCTCGACACGACCATCGTCAACGTCTCGGTGCCGCACATTGCCGGCGACCTGGCCGCCAGCACCACCCAGGGCACGTGGACGATCAGCTCCTACGGCCTGGCCGCGGCGATCGCCGTGCCGCTGACGGGCTGGGCCGCCAAGCGCGTCGGCCAGGTCAGGCTGTTCGTGATTTCGGTCCTGCTGTTCACGCTCGCCTCGGTGCTGTGCGGCTTTGCCCACAGCCTGCCCGAGCTGGTCGCGTTCCGCTTCATGCAGGGGCTGGTGTCCGGGCCGATGGTGCCGCTGTCGCAGACGCTGCTGCTGGCCAACTATCCGGCCGCCAAGAAAGGGCTGGCGCTGGCGCTGTGGTCGATGACCGTCGTCGTCGCGCCGATCTGCGGCCCGCTGCTCGGCGGCTGGATCACCGACAACTACAGCTGGCCGTGGATCTTCTACATCAACGTGCCGGTCGGGCTGTTCGCCGCCGCGGTATCGTGGCGGCTGCTCCGGGATCGCGAAACCGAGACGGTGAAACAGCCGATCGACGTCGTCGGCATGGTCCTGCTGATCGTCGGCGTCGGCGCGCTGCAGATCATGCTCGACAACGGCAACGACCTCGACTGGTTCAACTCGGGCTTCATCGTCACGATGGGCATGCTGGCCGCCGTCGCGCTGAGCTTCCTCGTCGCCTGGGAGCTGACCGACGACCATCCGATCGTCGACCTGTCGCTGTTCAAGAGCCGCAATTTCCTCTGGGGCGTGGTGTCGCTGTCGCTGGGGATGTTCTGCTTCTTCGGCAGCACCGTGATCTTCCCGCTGTGGCTGCAGACGGTGAAGGGTTACACGGCGACCTGGGCCGGCGTCGCAACCGCACCGGTCGGCATTCTGGCGTTCTTCCTTTCGCCGCTGATCGGCAAGAACATCCACAGGATCAATCTGCGCATGCTGACGTCGTTCGCCTTCATGGTGTTCGGCATCACGATGTTCTGGTTTGCCAGCTTCACGCTGGAAACCGCACTGAACCAGCTGGTCGTGGCGCGGCTGTTCCAGGGCATCGGCATCGCCTGCTTCTTCATTCCGCTGAACCAGATCATCCTCTCGGGCATCGGTCCGGAGCGGATGGCGGCGGCGTCGGGGCTGTCGAACTTCTTCCGCACCTTGTCGGGCAGCTTCGCCACGGCCATCGTCACCTACATCTGGACGAAGCGGGAGATCTTCCATCACGCGCGGCTGACCGAGCACGTCACCAGTGCCAGCCCGGCAACGAGCAGCTATCTCGGCCAGCTCGACCAGCTCGGCATCCGGGGCACCGCCGCCTACGCGCAGATCGACCAGACCATCACCCAGCAGGCGTTCCAGATCGCGACCAGCGAGGTGTTCTGGATGATGGGCGTGATCTTCCTCGCCATGATCGCCGTGGTCTGGCTGACCCGGCCGCCGTTCGGCGCCGCCGGGGCCGGCGGAGGCCACTGACGCGGACGGAGCCGGTGCCTGCACCGGCTTTTTTTGCGTCCGCCGCAATGAGCCGGCCCACATCGGGCGCGTGAATCGTTCCGCCAGCACAATCGCAACGACTCGCTAGAATGTAAGAAATCCGCCCCCCGCTTTCAGGAGTCTCGACGATGCGACGCTGGCTCACCGCGCTGCTGCTGATGCTGACCGCTGCCGGTGCGCATGCCGCCGCCGAACAGATCGCCTGGGAGAGCACGCGCTTCGGCCCGCTGCGCATCGTCCGCGACGTGCCGGCCCGCCCCTTCGGCACGCTGCGCCATCAGGGGAAGACCCTGTTCAAGGCCCCCGACCAGTATCTGAGCTTCGACAGCATCGCCGAGCTGCCCGGCCGCGACGTCGCGCTGGTTTTCGTCAGTGACGGCGGCTCGGGCGGTGGCGGCCGCTACATCCTCGTCGTGCTCGATCGCAAGAAGGCCCGCGTCCTGCAGGATCCGCGCCTTGTCAGCCAGACGGCGCCGCCGCGCCTGTCGGTCGACGGCAGCACGCTGCGCATCGACCTCGGCCTGAGCGACGGGCTGCAGCGCACCGCCACGCTCAAGGGCGATACGCTGTCGTTCGACTATGCCTCGGCCACGCAGGCGCGCGTCGACATCGCCGACTGCGACTGGCTGCACCAGGAAGCCGGCAATGTCTGCGCACCGCAGGATGGCCGCGACTGCAGCAAGGTCGTCGGCGAACGGCCGATGTATGTCGAACGGGCGCTGAACCGGATGAGCAACTACCCGGGCTTCGACCGCCGCGCGCTCGATGCCCGCTGCGTCAGCCGCTGCACCAGCGGCGAATGGCCGTCGCTGAGCGAATTCCACCGTCAGGTCTGCGGACTGCCCCCCCGCTAGGCCGGTACGGAACAGGGTGAGCCCGCGTCGGTCCCGGCGTATCATCGCCCGATGACGACGACTCTCCCTCCCATTGTCGGCTCGTGGAGTGGCGGCAAGGACAGCTGCCTGGCCTTCCACCGTGCCGTTGCCGCCGGCCACGAACCGGTGGCGCTGATCACCATGCTCGACGAAACCGGCTCGCGTTCGCGCTCGCACGGCATCCCGCCGATCCTGTTGCGGCAGCAGGCCGCCGCGCTCGGCGTACCGCTGATCACCGGCGACGCCAGCTGGTCCGACTACGAAGCCGAATTCATCCTGCGCCTGGCCAGGGCGCGCGACGAATTCGGCGCGCAGGCCGCCGTGTTCGGCGACATCGACCTGCAGGCACACCGCGACTGGGAAGAAATGGTCTGCAAGCGTACCGGGCTCACCGCCCATCTGCCGCTGTGGCAACAGGACCGCCGGGCGCTGGTCGAAGAAATGATAGCCACCGGCATCCGCACGATGATCGTGTCGTGCAACGAAACGCTGGGGCCGGACTTCCTCGGCCGGATCATCGATGCGCAGACGGTCGCCGATCTCGACGCGGCCGGCGTCGACGTTTGCGGCGAGAACGGCGAGTACCACACACTGGTGCTCGATGCACCGCGCTTTGCCGCGCCATTGCGCGTGACGACCGGCGAAAAGCAGCTGCACGGCCACTACTGGTTCATCGAACTCGAACCCGCCTCGGACGATTCAGCCCGGTAGCGCCTCGATCTTCACCGTGCGTCCGGCGACCCGGAACGGCGTGCCGTTCATCAGGCGCTGCCGGACCGCCAGCTGTTCGTCGGCGCCGAGCACGAACAGCAGCAGCGTCAGCTGCGCATCATCGCAATCGGTACTGCGGTCGTCGACCCAGAGCCGGAAACCGGGTGCGGCGGCCGGTTCGGGGATCAGCGTGGCAAGAAAACGGCTGTGACTCTGTTCGGCCAGGCGCTCCAGCCGGTGATGCTGGCGCACCGCATGCCGGCGCCGGCGCCAGCCGGACCATTCGAGCCAGCCCGCCGCGAAGGCAAAGCCGGCGGCCAGACCGAAGGCCAGCGTCGGATCGAAAGTCATGGTTTGAAACGATGATTTGAAACGCGACGGATTATACGTCGCCCCATGCCAACAACATGAACCGCGGAGCCGCCATGCCCGACCGTCTGACTGCCAACCTGCTGCTGAACACCGACTCGTACAAGGCCAGCCACTACCTGCAGTACCCGCCCGGCGCCGACGGGATGTTCGGCTATATCGAATCGCGCGGCGGCGCCTACGCCGAGACGGTGTGGTTCGGGTTGCAGGCCATCCTGCACGAATACCTCGCGACGCCGGTGACGCACGCGATGATCGACGAAGCCGCCGCGCTGTTTGCCGCCCACGGCGAACCGTTTGCCGAGCGGGCATTCCGGCGCATCGTCGACGTCCACGGCGGCTGGCTGCCGCTGGAAATCAGGGCGGCGCCCGAAGGACTGGTGATCCCGACGCACAATGTACTGGCAACGATCGAATCGACCGATCCCGAGCTGTTCTGGCTCGGCTCCTACCTCGAGTCGCTGTGGCTGCGCGTCTGGTATCCGGCAACGGTGGCGACACGCAGCCGGGCGATCAAGGCGACGATCCGCGCGGCACTGATCCGCAGCGCCGACGACGTCGACGGCCAGTTGCCGTTCAAGCTGCACGACTTCGGCGCGCGCGGCGCGTCGAGCAGCGAGACCGCCGCACTGGGCGGCATGGCGCATCTGGTCAACTTCCGGGGCACCGACACCGTGCTGGCGCTGGTCGCGGCACGGCGCTACTACGACGAGCCGATGGCCGGCTTCTCGATTCCGGCGGCCGAGCACAGCACCATCACCGCCTGGGGCCGCGACAGCGAGCTGGCCGCCTACCGCAACATGCTGGCGCGTTTCGGCAACCCCGGCGCAATCTTCGCCTGCGTCTCGGACAGCTACGACATCTACCACGCGGTCGACGCCATGTGGGGCGAAGCGCTGCGCGACGCGGTGATCCAGAGCGGCGCGACCCTGGTGATCCGCCCCGACTCCGGTGACCCGGCGACCGTGGTGCTCCGGTGCGCCGAGCTGCTGGCCGCGCGCTTCGGCACGACGACCAACCGCAAGGGCTACAAGGTGCTCAACCACGTGCGGCTGATCCAGGGCGACGGCGTCAACGAAGCGTCGATCCGCCACGTGCTCGACACGCTGCTGACCGCCGGCTACTCGGCCGACAATCTGGCCTTCGGCATGGGCGGAGCGCTCCTGCAGGACATGAACCGCGACACGCTGCGCTGGGCGCTGAAAACCTCGGCGATCCGCGTCGACGGCGAATGGCGCGATGTCTACAAGGCGCCGGTCACCGACCCGGGCAAGACCTCCAAACCCGGCCGGCTGATGCTGTTCCGCGATGCCCACGGCCATTACGTCACCGGCGGGGTCGATGCCGCGCTGGGCGAACCGCTGCTGCGCACCGTCTACCGCAACGGCGAGCTGCTGGCGAACGACCGCTTCGCCGCGGTCCGCGAACGCGCCGCACTCTGAGTCCCGCCCCCGCCCCGGCAGCAGCCGGCCGGTGGCGGGCGTATCATTCCCTTCTTTGCCCCAGTCCCGACGTCACCATGAACATGCTGCCGCCCGAGTTCACCCCGTGCTTTTCGACCGTGCTGCCGGACGCGACGCCGTTGTGCCTCGCCATCATCGGCGACCAGCATCTGGTGACGCCGGACGCGACCCTGCCGGACCTCGCCGCACTGGCGGCACTGGGTACACCCGAAGTCGACGTGCTGATCGGCCATCTCGGCGCCACGCCATGCCGGCTGATCGCCTGGCCCGAAGGTACGGCCGCGCCGGACGGACTGGTCATTGAAGGATTGCGGGCGCTGTACGGCCGGCTCGGCGACGATGCGTTCTGGATTTCGGCGCGTGCCCGCCAGCTGCTCGCCTGGCTGCGCGACCATCGCCATTGCGGCCGCTGCGGCACGGCGACGGCCGTGGCCGAACACGAGGCCGCGGCGATCTGCCCGACCTGCGCGCACCGGATGTATCCGCGCGTGTCGCCGGCGATGATGGTGCTGATCCGCCGCGGCCGCGAACTGCTGCTGGCGCGCTCGCCGCACTTCAAGCCCGGCGTCTACAGCGCACTGGCCGGCTTCGTCGAACCGGGCGAAACGCTGGAAGCCTGCGTGCACCGCGAAACGATGGAAGAAGTCGGCGTCACCATCACCGATCTGCGCTGGTTCGCCAGCCAGAGCTGGCCGTTTCCGCACTCGCTGATGCTGGCCTTCCACGCCGACTATGTCGACGGCGGCATCGTGCCGCAGGAAGGCGAGATCGAGGATGCGCGCTGGTTCGACATCGATGCGCTGCCAGAGCTGCCGGCACGATCGAGCATCGCCCGACGGCTGATCGACGACGCGATCACCGAGCTGCGCGGCTGATCACCCCAACGCGTCCAGTTCGTCGAACAGCGCGCGCAACGCACTCACGGCCGCCGTTTCGTCGGGGCCGTCGACGTCGATATGCAGCGTATCGCCCCGGCCGACGCCGAGCCGCATCAACGCAAGCAGCTGCCGCGCATCGGCCGAGCGCTCGCCGGCGCGGACGCGAATCGACGCCGCATACTGTCTGGCCAGCAGCACCAGCCGCGCCGCCGGGCGCGTATGCAGGCCGGCCGCGTCACGACAGACGACCTCGAAGCGGTACATCGGCCTCCCCCAACGCAATCATGGCTTCGAGCATGCGCCGGCGCCGCTGGCGGGTCGAGTGAACATGCACGTTCGCGTGACCTCGGCTTGCGCTGGATCAACATAAGTTGCATAGTATTTGCAACTTATAGATTGTCTGCCATGCAACTGACCCGCTACACCGATCTCAGCCTTCGGGTGCTGATGTATCTGAGCTATCCCGACCGCAGCAACCTCGTCACCATCGCCGAAATCGCCACGCAGTTCGACGTGCCGCGCAACCACCTCGTCAAGGTCGTCAACCGGCTGGTCCATCTCGGCTGGGTCGCGGCGACACGCGGCCGCAGCGGCGGCATCCGCCTCGGCGTGCCGGCCGAAACGCTGACCATCGGCCGGATCGTCCGCGAAATGGAAGGCACGACGGCGCTGATCGACTGCGACGGCGAAGTCTGCGTGCTGCGCAACGGTTGCCGGCTGCGCGGTGCGCTTGCCGACGCCCTGAACAACTTCTACAAAACACTCGACAGCTACACGCTGGCCGAAATCTGCGCGACCCCGACCGCCGGACTGATCGCGCAGATGCACAGGCTGGTGCCGGCGCACTGAGCCCCGAGGCTGGACGCGTTCCGGCCTGTTTTCGATCCATTTGTTGCATTTCAAATATTACTTAAAAGGAGTCACCATGCTTGCCCCGAACCACCGCGCCACCATCGATGCCACCCTGCCGGTCGTCGCCGCCCACGCAACCGCGATCACCGGCCGCTTTTACGAACGGATGCTCGGTGCCCACCCCGAGCTGCGCAACCTGTTCAACCAGGGCAACCAGGCGTCGGGCGAACAGAAGCAGGCGCTCGCCGGGGCGGTCTACGCCTATGCGCAGCACTGCGACACGCCGGACGCGATCGAACCGCTGCTGAACCGCATTGCCCACAAGCACGCCAGCCTCGGGATTTCGGCGGACATGTACACCATCGTCGGCCGGCACCTGATGGCGGCGATCGGCGAAATCCTCGGCGACGCGGTCACCGCCGAGATCGCCGAAGCGTGGGACACCGTGTACTGGCGCTTCGCCGGCGAACTGATCGCACGTGAGGCGGTGCTGTATCGGGACGCCGGCATCACCCCGGCCAGCTTCCTGCGCGAATACGAAGTCGTCGAGCGCGTGGCCGAAGGCGACGTCGCCGTTTCACTGCGTTTGCGCCCGACCGACGATGCGCCGCCACCGGCCTTCAAGCCGGGCCAGTACGTCAGCGTGCAGGTCGAACTGCCGGAGATCGGTCTGCGGCAGCTGCGCCAGTACAGCCTGTCCGACGCTGCCGACGGCCGGACGCTGCGGATCACGGTGAAACGGGAGGCCGGCGACGATGCGCGCCCGGACGGGCTGGTGTCGACAAATCTGGCGCGCCACGCCGACGTCGGCAGTCGCTGGCTGGTCAGCAACCCGTTCGGTGATCTGGCGCTCGATACCGGCGCGAGCACGCCGGTGGTCATGGTCTCGGCCGGCGTCGGCGTCACGCCGCTGCACGCGATGCGCCGCCATCTGGCGCGTCACCAGCCGCAACGGCGCGGCGTCTTCGTCCACGTTGCCGCACACGGCGGCCGGCACATCCTCAAGCGCGAACAGGCAGCCGTACCGCACATCGACGACCTGATCGTCTACGACGCAGCACGCGGCGAAGACCGGCTCGGCAGCGACCACCACCACGCCGGCCGCTTCGCGCTGGCCGAGCACGCGGCCACCATCGTCCGGCCCGACGCCGACTACTACCTGTGCGGACCGCTGCCGTTCATGATCGCCCAGCGCGACGCGCTGCTCGGACAGGGCGTGCCGGCGAAACGGGTGCATTTCGAGGTGTTCGGCCCCGACCTGCTGACGGCGACGCTGTAAGGCTCAGCGCGGCCGTACCAGCAGCGCGACGGCGCCGGCGATCAGGCCCCAGAACGCCGAGCCGACGCCGGCCAGCGTTACGCCCGAGGCGGTGACCAGAAAGGTGATCATCGCCGCCTCGCGCGTGCCGTCGTCCTTCAGCGCCGCAGTCAGGCCGTTGCCGATCGTGTTGAGCAGCGCCAGCCCGGCGAGCGCGACGACCAGTTCCTTCGGAAACGCCGCGAACAGCGTCGCGACCGCAGCGCCGAAGATGCCGACGATCAGGTAGAACACCCCGGCGGCGACCGCCGCGGTGTAACGGCGCTTCTCGTCCTCGTGCGCCTCGCGGCCCATGCAGATCGCCGCGGTGATCGCCGCCAGATTGACCGCGAACGCGCCGAACGGCGCCAGCAGCAGGGTCGTCACGCCGGTGGCGGTGATCAGCGGCGAGATCGGCGGGTGGTAGTTCGACGCGCGCAGCACCGCGACGCCCGGAACGTTCTGCGACGCCATCGTCACGACGAAGAGCGGCAACGCGACACTGGCGAGCGCATGCCACGAGAACGCCGGCATCACGAATTCGGGCCGCGCCAGTTCGAGGCGGATCTCGCCCCAGCGCAGGCTGCCCTGCAGTGCCGCGATGGCCACGCCGACCGCCAGCACCGCGACGATCGCATAGCGCGGCGACAACCGCCGCATCGCCAGATACACCGCCAGCATCGACAGCACCATTGCCAGCTGCGTCTGCAGCGCGGTGAATGCCGCGAGGCCGAAGCGCAACAGCACACCGGCCAGCATCGCCGAGGCGATCGCCACCGGGATGCGCTGCATCGCCTTCTCGAACCAGCCGGTCGCACCGGCAACGATGATCAGCAGCGCGCTGATGCAGAATGCACCGACCGCCTCGGCCATCGACACGCCGGCAACGCTGGTCACCAGCATCGCCGCACCCGGCGTCGACCACGCCGTCACCACCGGCACCTTGTAGCGCAGCGACAGCACGATGCAGGTCAGCCCCATCGCCAGCCCGAGCGACCACATCCACGACGCGGTCTGCGCTTCGGTCGCACCGAGCGCCTGCGCGGCCTGGAACACGATCACCGCCGAACTGGTGAAACCGACGAGCACGGTGACGAAACCGGCAACGACGGTCGAGAGCGAAACATCCTTGAGCAGCGACATGAACGGTCCGGAGCGGAGTGGAACACCCAGTCTCGCGGACGAGTGCCCGGTACGGCAATGGACAGTTGCAGGCCGCCGACAGCAACACACTTCGCGCGCCGCCATTTGACGCTGTCCTTGCCCGGCTGTTAGCGTCACCCCATGTCGAACGACCTGATTGCCCAGCTGAAACCCTGGTGGCCGAACAGCCCCCGGCGGTAGCGTCACGGCCTTCGACAGCCCGACCACCGCGAGCCCCTGCCGCGGTGCAATCTCCTCCTGAAGACCATCGCGGCGCCCTTCCCGTCCGGATACAAGGATGACCGCCATGCCTTCGAGCCCTTCCAGTCCGCCTGCCGCCACGGCGCCAATGGCCGGCCTGTCGCCGCAACACCTCGGCCTGCTGCTTGCCTTCCTGTCGGCCACCGGTTTCGCGACCAAGGCGGTATTCGTCAAACTCGCCTACCGCCACGGCGTCGATGCCGTCACGCTGCTGACGCTGCGGCTCGGTTTTGCGCTGGCGCTGATTGGTGCGTGGCGACTGCTCCGGCAGGTGCGCAGCACAGCGGCACCGGCCGCGCCGGTTTCACGCAGCGATCTGGGCCTGCTGCTGGTGCTCGGTCTGCTCGGCTACTACCTGGCCAGCCTGTTCGACTTCATCGGCCTCGTCACCGTCAGCGCCAGCATCGAGCGCTTGCTGCTCTACCTGTATCCGACGCTGACGGTACTGCTGTCGGCACTGTTTTTCCGCACGCCGGTCACGCGGCGCATGATCGGCGCACTGCTGCTCACCTATGCCGGCATCGCCGTCGTGATCGGGCCGGGCCTGGCCGGTGCGCATGCCGATGTCGCCGGGCTGGCGTGGATCGTCGCCAGTACCGTTGCCTATGCGCTCTACCTGACCTTCAGTTCGGGGGTGATCAAGCGGATCGGCGCGATGCGTTTCACCGAAGCCGCGCTGACCGTCTCGGGCGCGGCCATGCTGATCCAGTACCTGCTGACCCGGCCGCTGCCGCTGCTGTTCGCGCAGCCGTGGCAGGTGTATGGCTACGCGCTGATCACCGCACTGGTGGCCACGGTGCTGCCGATCTGGATGATGGCGGCCGCCATGGCCCGCATCGGCGCCGGCCGGGCCGCAATTGCCGGCAGTATCGGCCCGGTGATCACCATCATCCTGAGCCTCGGCATCCTCGACGAAAGCCTCAGTCCGCTGCAGTGGCTCGGTGTTGCGGTGGTCATGCTCGGAGTGAGCCTGGTCGGCAAACGCTGAGCAGACGCGCCGGGCTCCATTTGGGCTCCATTTAGGCTGCGATTGCCGCGGTGGCAATGTGCAAGAGCCTGACTCCTGAATCAACCGGCCGGCTTTAGCCGGCCGCTGTTGATTGACGCATTTGGCATTCCGGATATCGTCGCCAAACATGCCTCACTTGTTCAGCCTGCCGAGGATCTCGTTGATATCGGCTTCGTCTTCTGAAAAGCAATACTCATCCTTGCCGGTTTTAATGTGAAGATATTTCTTCGCCCGAGGATGCCTGCTTTTTCTCGAGAGAAAGTAGTCAACCAGCCCGGCGACAAGCAATCCAAACGCACTGCCGAGGTAGTTGTTTTCCTGGTAATAGCGTCTGGATTTCCTCTCCTTCTCGGATTCGTAATCAATCCAGCATTTTCTGACGTCACCGACGACGATCCGGAAACCTCCGATTTCCAGAATGTCTTCATTCATGCCAATCCTCCCGGGTCGAAATGATGTCTTGCACTCTGTTTTCACGAAACCGGATGGATGACAACCACCGCGACGATATTTCCACCGTGACCTGAATGACGTATCGCCCTGCGTCGAAGATTCAGACGCTGAAAGCGGTCAGGCTTGATCGAGCAATCAGGTTCGCGATCGCGTTCGGGTCACCCATTCCAGCTTGCGCACCGGGAAAGCTTACCTTGCTTGGACACGCCGGGACATCCATGTTTCATGGCAAACGCCATTGGCGCGACATGGCCAGGGCGGCGGTCGGCGCATTTTCGAGCCATCTAGCGCTCGACCGAGATGTGACCGGACGATTCAGGCCAAGGAACCCGCGTCGCGGGCAAGAAAAAGGCCGGGGAAACCCCGGCCCGTGAATCGTCTGGCCTGCGGCTGCGCCGCAGATCTTTTCCGCCTGTTCGGCCTGCGCGTCGTCCGCGCGGCGCCGGCGGTTTGCCCTTCTCCCCTTCCTTTACAGTGCGGCGCGGAAGATCGCGCAGATTTCGTCGTGGGTGGCCTGCTTCGGGTTGGTGAAGCCGCAGGCGTCCTTGAGCGCATTGGTCGCCAGCACCGGAATGTCGGCTTCCTTGACGCCCAGTTCGGTCAGGCCGGCCGGAATGCCGACATCGGCGGCCAGCTGGCGGATGGCGGCAAGGCAGGCCTGAGCGGCCTGATCGTCGTTCATGCCGCTGACGTCGACGCCCATCGCATCGGCCACGTCACCGAGGCGGGCCGCGGCAACCTGGGCGTTGTACGCCTGCACGTGCGGCAACAGCACCGCGTTGCAGACACCGTGCGGCAGGTCGTAGAAACCGCCGAGCTGGTGGGCCATCGCATGCACGTAACCGAGCGAGGCGTTGTTGAACGCCATGCCGGCGAGGAACTGCGCGTAGGCCATCTGTTCGCGTGCGACCATGTCCTTGCCGTCAGCGACTGCGGCGCGCAGGTACTGGCTGATCAGCTCGACCGCCTTCAGCGCGCAGGTGTCGGTGATCGGCGTGGCGATCGTCGACACATAGGCTTCGACCGCGTGGGTCAGTGCATCCATGCCGGTGGCAGCGGTCAGGCCCTTGGGCATGCCGGCCATCATTTCCGGGTCGTTGACCGACAGCAGCGGCGTGGTGTGCTTGTCGACGATGGCCATTTTGATGTGACGGGCCTCGTCGGTAATGATGCAGAAGCGGGTCATTTCGCTGGCGGTGCCGGCGGTGGTGTTGATTGCCACCAGCGGCAGCTGCGGCTTGGCCGACCGGTCGACGCCTTCGTAATCGGCGATCTTGCCGCCGTTGGCCGCAACCAGCGCGATGCCCTTGGCGCAGTCGTGCGGCGAACCGCCGCCGAGCGAGATCACGAAATCGCAGCCGTTGTCCTTCAGCAGCTTCAGCCCGGCCTCGACGTTGCCGGTGGTCGGGTTCGGATGCGTGCCGTCGAACACGACACTGCTCACGCCTTCCCTGCCCAGCGTTTCGGCCACCTGGCCGACCAGACCGGTCGAGACCAAGCCCTTGTCGGTGACGATCAGGGCCTTCTTGTAGCCGTAGGACGCGACGGTTTTCGCAGCGTCGGTCATACAGCCGGCGCCCATCAGGTTGACGGTCGGAATGAAGAATGCGGTGGTGGTCATGGTACGACTCCTTTGGGTGCCGGGTCCGGCATGCCGGCGGCGGACTTCGGTTCGTGACCGGGCCTGCTCGCCGGAATGCCGATGACGTTTGGATACACCGCTACTGTGCGCCCGGGGCCCGCAGCCCGCTTTGCGCTCGGTCAAACCGGCTGTGGTATTAGTACGACGTTTTCCTGTCCGGAACCGGCGCAATCCGACCGCTCGTCGCCATCGTGCTTACAGCCCCGTCCGGCTGGCTATGAAAGAAATTCACCGGCACAGCCTGCGGCACCATCGCCAAAGGGGGAACCATGAAATCGCTCACCCGAACCGCGCTGGTTGCCCTGTTGCTCGCCGGCATTCCGCTGCCGGTTTTCGCCGACAACGCGCCGCCGTTTTTCGATTTCAGCGTCTCCACGCCCGCGCCGGATGTTGATCCCTCGCCGTCGTGGGTCTGGCTTGCCGGCAAGGCAGCCAGCTCGCTGGTACCGAAGTACGACCCTGCCAGACTGACGTTTTTCGGTGATCCGACACTGGTGGTCGGCTTCTCGGGCATGCGCCGGGCGCGTTACATCGGCAACGAGCTGCGCGAGGACAACCCGCAGTCGCTGCTGTTCCCGTTCGCCAACTACACCTTCGAGAACGGCATAACGCTCGGCCTGCAGGCCGAGACCTCCTATTCCAGTTACAGCGGCGACTGGGACACCCCGGTCAACCTGACGCTCAGCCGGCGTTTCGACTTTGGCAAGCAGGCACTGACGGTCGGCGGAGGGTTGCAGCAGTTCAGCAGTGAAACGCCGCGCTGGGGGCTGGGCGTGATGTGGCAGCTGCCGTGGGCCCAATGACGGCAGCCGGCGGTCCGGAAGCCGCTCCGCAACCGTCACGGGCTAGGGAATAATCCTGATGCGTCGGCCGATGACGGCATGATATTTTGGTTATGTTGATTCAGATACAAATAACCAAAGGTTATCTACATATGAAGAAAATTGCCCTGCTGCTGCTCGCGGCCACGATTTCGGTGCCGGCGTTCGCCGCCGATTTGCTCGATACCGTCAAAAGCCGCGGTGCGCTCAAGGTGGCGCTGGAAGGCAGCTACCCGCCGTTCAATTTCAAGGACAAGCAGGGCCAGCTGACCGGTTTTGAAGTCGAACTGGCGCGCGAACTCGCCCGCCGGCTCGGCGTGAAGGCCGACTTCACCACCGGCGAATGGAGCGGCCTGCTCGCGGGGCTGCAGGCCGGCAAGTTCGACGTCGTCATCAACCAGGTCGGCATCACCGATGCGCGCCAGAAGGTGTTCGACTTCTCCGAGCCGTACACGATCTCGTCGGCGCAACTGATCGTGCGCAAGAACGAAACCCGCAGCTTCAAGTCGCTCGACGACCTCAAGGGCAAGAAGCTCGGCCTCGGCCTCGGTACCAATTATGCAGACATGGCCAAGGCCGTGGCCGGCGTCGAAGTGAAAACCTATCCGGGCGCACCGGAATACCTGCAGGATCTGGCCCAGGGCCGGCTGGACGCAGCGCTGAACGACAGCCTGATGATCCCGTTCGCGATCAAGGAATCCAGGCTGCCGGTCAAGCCGGGTGCGCCGGTCGGCGCGCTGTCGAAATCGGGCATTCCGTTCGCCAAGGGCAACCCGGCGTTCAAGGCCGCGGTCGACAAGGCGCTGGCCGACATGCACAAGGACGGCAGCTTCGCGAAGATCTCGACCAAATGGTTCGGCATCGACGTGTCCAAGGCGCCTGCGGCAAAATAAGCGCCGGGCTCTCCCGCCACCGTGCCCCCGTGCGTGTCGCCGGGGGCGCGTCGTTTTCCGCCACCGAATGAGACCTACCCTTGGATAGCTGGATCGAACTGCTGCACACCGCCTGGCCCTTCCTGATCAGGGGCGCCGGCTACACCGTTTTCTTCGCGCTGATCGCCATGGTGCTGGGTCTGGCGCTCGGTTTCGCCGTCGCGCTGGTCCGCATCGCCAGGGTACCGGTGCTGGCGCAGGCCGCAGCCGTCTACGTCAGCGCCATGCGCGGCACACCGCTGCTGGTGCAGATTTTCGTCATCTACTACGGTCTGCCCAGCGTCGGCATCGAGTTCGAACCGGTCACTGCCGGCATTCTGGCGCTGACGCTGAACGTCGCCGCCTACCTGTCCGAGAGCATGCGCGGCGCGATCGCCGGGGTCTCGCGCAACCAGTGGCTGGCCGGCTATTCGCTCGGGCTGAACTGGTGGCAGACGATGCGCCACGTGATCGCACCGCAGGCGCTGCGCCTCGCGGTGCCCAGCCTGTCGAACAGCCTGATCAGCCTGATCAAGGACACCTCGCTGGTGTCGGTGATCACCGTCACCGAGCTGATGCTCGCGACCAAGGAAGTCATCGCCCAGACCTTCCAGCCGCTGCCGCTCTACCTCGCCGCCGCGGCGATCTACTGGGTGCTGAGTGCCCTGTTCGAACGCGTGCAGCGCGCGGTCGAAAAGAAACTCGAACTCGCCCATCGGCATTGAAGCCGGTACGCTGAACCGAAGACTCCGAGGACGCCCCGATGTACGACTTCACCACCCCCGCCGCCCAGCATGTTGCCGACAGCCTCAAATGGCGCAAGTACGCCGGCCGCGACGTGCTGCCGCTGTGGGTGGCCGACATGGATTTCCTCAGCCCGCCGGTGGTGACCGCGGCACTGGCTGCGCGCGTCGCCCAGGGCATCTTCGCCTACGGCGAGCCGACCGAAACCGCCGTTGGCGCGCTGCTCGCCGCAGCCCGGCGCGACTACGACTGGACGATCGAGCCCAACTGGCTGGTGCCGCTGCCGGGACTGGTCACCGGACTCAATGTCGCCTGCCGCGCCAGCGGCGATGGCGACGTGATCACCGCAACGCCGATCTATCCGCCGTTCATGTCGGCACCGCAATTCGCCGAACGCCGGCTGATCAGGCTGCCGCTGCGCGAAACCCGGCCCGACACCGGCAGCCACTGGGAATGGGACTTCGACGCGCTCGACGCGGTGGCGACACGCGGCGCGACGCTGATGCTCTGCCACCCGCACAACCCGGTCGGCCGGCAATGGACGCCCGCCGAACTGCAGCGGCTCGGCGAGCTCGCCGAAAAGCACGACCTGACCGTGATCAGCGACGAAATCCATTGCGACCTGCTGCTCGAACCCGGCGCGCGACACACGCCGTTCGCGGCGATCTCGCCCAAGCTGGCCGCGCGGACGATCACGCTGATGGCGCCGTCCAAGACCTACAACGTGCCCGGCCTCGGCTGCGCCTTCGCGGTCATCCCGAACGCCGAGCGCCGCCACGCCTTCCAGAAAACGATGCGCGGCATCGTGCCGCACGTGAACCTGCTCGGCTACGTGGCGCTCGAAGCTGCCTGCCGTGACGGCATGGCGTGGCGCAGCGAGCTGCTGTCGGTGCTGCGCAGCAACCGCGACGAGGTGGTCCGTGCGCTCGACGGCCACAACGGCCTGCGCGTCACCGTCCCGCAGGCGACCTTCCTCGCCTGGGTCGACTGCCGCGATGCCGGTCTGCAGCACCCGCAGCACTTCTTCGAACAAGCCGGCGTCGGCCTGTCCGACGGTGCCGATTTCGGTGCGCCCGGTTTCGTCCGGCTGAACTTCGGTTGCCCGCGCACCACGCTCGACTCGGCACTGGCCCGGATGCGCAAGGCACTGGCCACGCTCTGATTGCCGAGCTTGCCCGATTGCCGCGCGGCCGGTGCCGCCGGCAACATCCGCCGGTAAAGTCGAGCCTACCGTTTTCCGGAATCCGACCCTCATGCGTCCCGACACCATCCGCTATGCCTTCAGCGACCTCGGCAGGCATCCCGACGCCTGGCGACGCGAAGTCGAACTGCTGGGGCGCTTCAATGCCGGGATCGACGACGACGCCGAACGTGCAGCGGTGCTGGCCGAGCTGCTGGCCGAGTCCGACGGGGCCAAGCTGATTCCGCCGGTGGTCATCGTTCGCGGCCGCGACATCCACCTTGGCCACAAGGCCTTCGTCAACGCCGGTACACTGATTTCCGGCGGTGCGCCGATCCGCATCGGCGCGCATACGCTGATCGGCCCGAACGTGCAGATCCACGCCACCACGCATCCGGTCGACCCGACCGAGCGGCAGCGCTGGGCGTTCTGGGCCCGGCCGATCACCATCGGGGAGAACGTCTGGATCGGCGCCGGTGCGGTGATCTGCGCCGGCGTCACCATCGGCGACCACAGCGTGATCGGCGCCGGCAGCGTCGTGACCCGTGACGTTCCGGCCTGCGTGCTTGCAGCGGGAAATCCGGCACAGATCGTCCGCGAGCTCGACCCGCCGGACATGGCCACGCTGTACAGCGAGTGGGCCGAGTCCGACGTCAAATAGCCCGCCCTGCCGGCCGCTTGCGCCACGCAAGCCGCAACGTCCATCGGTATAGCTGTCCGCAACGGACGAATTCGGTAGAATTTCCGCTTTTACGCGGGGTAGGACATGGTCAAGGTCGGCGTCGTCATGGGCAGCAACAGCGACTGGGAGGTCATGCGTCATGCGGCCGAGCAGTTGAAAACCTACGGGGTCGAGTTCGAGTGCCGCGTCGTGTCGGCGCACCGCACGCCCGACCTGCTGTTCGAATACGCCGAAACCGCCGGTCCGCGCGGTCTCGCCTGCATCATTGCCGGTGCCGGCGGTGCGGCCCACCTGCCGGGCATGCTGGCCGCCAAAACCACCGTGCCGGTGCTCGGCGTGCCGGTCCCGTCGAAGTACCTGCGCGGCGAGGATTCGCTGCTGTCGATCGTGCAGATGCCCAAGGGCGTGCCGGTCGCCACGTTCGCGATCGGCGAAGCCGGCGCGGCCAATGCCGGCCTGTTTGCCGTCGCGATGCTCGCCGGCAGTGACCCGCAGCTTGCCGCGGCACTGAACGCGTTCCGCGAAACGCAGAAGCAGACCGTGCTGGCGATGACGCTGCCCGAGGTATGAACGACGACAGGCAGCGCTGGGAACGGATCCGCGCAGGCGGATTCTGGCGTTGCCTGCTGCTGCGCGGTGCCCTCGGCTGGGGGCTGCCGTTCTGTGCGCTCTGGAGTGCGATTGCCGGCCTGCTCGGTGTGGCGCCGATGCGCGCCGCACTGATCGAATCGCTGCCGCTGGGCCTGGCCGCCGGCCTCGTCTGGGGTTTTGCCTGCTGGGGCTTCTCGCTCCTGCAACTGATGAAATCGAAGGAATGACCATGGCTGTGAAGCCGATTCTGCCGCCGGCCATGCTCGGCATCCTCGGGGGTGGCCAGCTGGGCCGCATGTTCGCCGTTGCCGCCAAGACCATGGGCTACCGCGTCACCGTGCTCGACCCGGACGCCAAAGCGCCGGCCGCCGACTTCGCCGACGTGCACATCGCCAGACCGTACAACGATCCGGACGCGCTGGCCGAACTGGTACGTACCTGCAAGGCGATCACCACCGAGTTCGAGAACGTCAACGCCGAATCGATGCGCTGGCTGGCCGGCCAGGGCGTTCCGGTCTCGCCGAGCGGCGACTGCGTCGCCATCGCGCAGGACCGCGTCGCCGAGAAGACCTTCATCCGCAACGCCGGACTGGCCACCGCCCCGTTCCTGCCGGTGCAGACTGCCGCCGACCTCGAGGGCGACCTGAGCGCCTACCTGCCGGGCATCCTCAAGACCGCCCGCCTCGGCTACGACGGCAAGGGCCAGGTCCGGGTGAAGACGGTCGAAGAAGCGCGCGCCGCACTGTCCGACCTGAAGCACCAGCCCTGTGTGCTGGAAAAGATGATGCCGCTGGTCGCCGAAGTCTCGGTCATCGTCACCCGCACCCGCGCCGGCGAAGTCACCAGCTTTCCGCCGGCCGAGAACGAACACGCGAACGGCATCCTCGACGTCTCGATCGTGCCGGCCCGCATCGGTGCCGGCACTACCGAACGGGCCCGGCAGATGGCGATGCAGCTGGCCGAAGCGCTCGACTACATCGGCGTGCTGGCGGTCGAGTTCTTCATCCTCGACGGCGACGAGCTCGTCATCAACGAGATGGCGCCGCGCCCGCACAACAGCGGCCACTACACGCTCGACGCCACGCTGACCAGCCAGTTCGAACAGCAGGTCCGCGCGATGTGCGGGCTGTATCCGGGCAAGACCGACCTGCTGCGGCCGGTGGTGATGGTCAACCTGCTCGGCGACAGCTGGGGCGCGAACGGTGCCGAGCCGAACTGGGACGTGCTGCTGACCGCGCCGAACAGCAAACTGCACCTGTACGGCAAGACCGAAGCCCGCTCGGGCCGCAAGATGGGCCACTTCAACGTGCTGGCCGACAGCGCCGACGCCGCGCTCGAACAGGCCCGGGCGATCAAGGACATGCTGGGCTGAACATGGAGACGGCGGCAGCGTTCACCGATGCCGTCGTCACCGGCCTTGCGCCGCTCGCCGATCCGGCTACTGCCGCACCGATGGCCGCGTACATGCGCGGCCGTTTTGCTTTCCTCGGCATCAAGACGCCGGCCCGCCGCAGCGTATCGACCCCGCTGATCCGCGCCGCACGCAAGTCCATGACCCCGGCCGAGCGCCTGCTGGCCGCACAACAGCTGTGGGCCCTGCCCGAGCGCGAATACCAGCTCGTCGCCGTCGACCTGCTCGCCGACCGGCCGGCAACGTTCGGCATCGCCGCGCTGCCGGTGCTCGACGCGCTGATCGGCAGCAAGTCGTGGTGGGACAGCGTCGACGGTCTGGCAGCCGGCGTCGTCGGCCCCTTTCTGCGGGCCGAACCGGCGTTGTACCCGGTAATGGACGACTGGGCCGGCGGCGACCGGCTCTGGCATGCGCGTACCGCGCTGCTGTTCCAGCTCGGCTACAAGACCGACACCGACACCGCGCGGCTGTTCGGTTACTGCCGCGCGCTGGCCGGTCATCCGGACTTCTTCATCCGCAAGGCCATCGGCTGGGCGCTGCGCCAGTACGCCCGCACCGATGCCGACGCCGTCCGCGGCTTCGTCGCCGCCGAACGCGAGCGGCTTTCTCCGCTCTCGGTGCGCGAAGCGCTGAAACACCTGCGGGGCTGAGGCCGGCGCAAGTCAGGCGGTGGCACATCAATCCCGGTATCCTCGAACGATCCTCGATACGATCCGCCCGCCGAGTCCGCCATGTACATTCCCGCACACTTCCGCTGCGACGACACCGCCACCATCCACGCGTTCGTCCGGAATCACGGCTTCGCCACGCTGATCAGCAACGTCGATGGCGCCCCGTTCGCCAGCCACATCCCGCTGGTCCTCGTGCCGGGGCAGGACGGCGACCGGCTGATCGGTCATGTCGCCCGCGCCAACCCGCACTGGCAGGCATGGCAGGACGGCGTTCCCGCACTGGCCATCTTCCATGGCCCGCACGATTACGTCTCGCCGAGCTGGTACGACCAGCGCCCCGCCGTGCCGACCTGGAACTATGCCGCCGTGCACGCCAGCGGCACCGTGCGCGTCGGCGCCTCGCTGGCGCTGGCCGAGCTGATCCGCCAGTACGAGCCGACGCTGATCGGTGACCGCAACACCTTCGACCCGGCGTTCAACACCACGCTGAAAGCCCACATCGTCGGCATCGAATTCACCGTCGAGCACTGGGAGGCCAAGTTCAAGCTGTCGCAGAACCGCAGCGAAGCCGACCGGCGCCATATTGCCGACCGACTCGGCGACAGCGAACTTGCGACGATGGTGCGGCAGACGATCGGGACCTAGCCGTGTCGCTTCATAGCGACACGCTCGGGATCGCGGCAAGGAAAAATTAACCATTCCGTCAGAATAAATCTTACAGAATGGTCAACTTTATTGGCCTATCTTGTTTCCCCATCGCGGCAGGCCTGCCGCAGCGTTCCAAATCCACAGGGGAAAACATGTATCCGCTCAAGAACCGCATGGCTGCGGAATTCATCGGCACGTTCTGGCTCGTCCTCGGCGGCTGCGGCAGTGCCGTGCTCGCCGCGGCGTTTCCGGAACTCGGCATCGGCTTTGCCGGCGTCGCGCTCGCCTTCGGTCTGACGGTACTGACGATGGCCTATGCGATCGGCCACGTCTCGGGCTGCCATCTGAATCCGGCCGTTTCGCTCGGCCTTGTCGTCGCCGGCCGTTTCCCGGCGAAGGACCTCGTGCCCTACGTGATCGTCCAGGTGCTCGGAGGCCTCGCTGCCGCAGCGGTACTGTATGCGATCGCCAGCGGCAGGGCCGGCTTCGATCTGGCCGGCGGTTTCGCGTCGAACGGCTATGGTGCTCATTCGCCGGGCGGTTACGGCATGACGGCGGCACTGGTGTGCGAGATCGTCATGACCGCGATGTTCCTGTTCGTCATCCTCGGTGCCACCGACAAGCGCGCACCGGCCGGCTTCGCGCCGATCGCCATCGGTCTGGCGCTGACGCTGATCCACCTGATCAGCATTCCGGTCACCAACACCTCGGTCAACCCGGCGCGCAGTACCGGCGTCGCGCTCTTCGTCGGCGACTGGGCCGTCAGCCAGCTCTGGCTGTTCTGGATCGCCCCGCTGATCGGTGCGGCGATTGCCGGCGTGGTCTACCCGCTGGTGGCCGGCAAGGACGAGTAAGGCGATGGCGAAGGGGCTTTGGGCCCTGTTCCGACCCTCGCAAACCGCCCCGACCGTCTCCGGTCCGGGGCGGTTTTTCGTCCGGTACCGGTCGGCCCGGTGGTAGGCGAGCCCGCCCCGATTCGGGCAAAATAGCGTTTTGCCGCCGAATCCGGCCCGCGCCAAGGAAACGAGATGTCCAGCATCACCTCCACCGACCTCAAGAGCCTGAAGAAGATCTACTCGGGCAAGGTTCGCGACCTCTACGAAATCGACGCCCAGCGCATGCTGATGATCGCCACCGATCGCCTGTCGGCGTTCGACGTGATCCTCGAGGAGCCGATTCCGGAGAAAGGCAAGATCCTCACCGCGATTTCGAACTTCTGGTTCGACAAGTTCAGGGATCTGGTGCCGAGCCATTTCACCGGAGAAAAGGCCGAGGACGTCGTCAGTGCCGAGGATCTGCCGCAAGTCGAAGGCCGCGCGGTCGTGGTCAAGCGGCTGAAGCCGGTACCGGTCGAAGCCGTGGTGCGCGGCTATCTGGCCGGCGGCGGCTGGAAGGACTACAAGGCGACCGGCGCGGTCAGCGGCATCGCGCTGCCGGCAGGCCTGATCGAGGCGCAACAGCTGCCCGAGCCGATCTTCACCCCGAGCACCAAGGCCGCCGTCGGCGACCACGACGAGCCGATCTCGTTCGAGCAGACCGCCGACCTGATCGGCCCGGAACTCGCCGCCAAGGTGCGCGATACCGCGATCCGGCTGTACAAGGCCGCAGCCGAATTCGCCGCGACCCGCGGCATCATCATCGCCGACACCAAGTTCGAGTTCGGCCTCGATGACGACGGCACGCTGTGCCTGATGGACGAGGCACTGACGCCGGATTCGAGCCGCTTCTGGCCGGCCGACCAGTACCAGCCGGGCAGAAACCCGCCGTCGTACGACAAGCAGTTCGTCCGTGACTGGCTGGAAAGCACCGGCTGGAACAAGCAGCCGCCGGCCCCGGCCGTGCCGCGCGACGTCGCCGAGAAGACTGCGGCCAAGTACCGCGAGGCACTCGACAAACTGACCGCCTGATCGGTCGGACGAGCAGCAAAAAGCCCCGTCAACGACGGGGCTTTTTCACGCTTGGACGACAGCCAAGGCTCAGGCACTAAGCTTCTTCGCAAGCTCTGCGACATGCCGGCCCTGATAACGGGCGATGTCGAGCTCGTTCGCCGACGGCGGACGGCTGCCGTCGCCACCGGTCAGCGTGCTGGCGCCGTAGGGACTGCCGCCGGTGATCTCGTCCATCCTGGTCAGCCCGGCACAGGCATACGGCACGCCGACGATCACCATGCCGTGATGCAGCAGCGTGGTGTGGAACGAGGTGATCGTCGTTTCCTGTCCGCCGTGCTGGGTGGCGGTACTGGTGAACACGCTGCCGATCTTGCCGATCAGCGCGCCGCTCGCCCACAGCCCACCCGTCTGGTCGAGGAAGTTGCGCATCTGCGCCGCCATATTGCCGAAGCGCGTCGGCGTACCGAAGATGACCGCATCGTAATCGGCCAGCTCGGCCGGCGTGGCGACCGGTGCGGCCTGATCGAGCTTGGCACCGGCCTTGCGCGCCACCTCCTCAGGCACGAGGTCGGCGACCCGCTTGAGCGTCACCTCGACACCGGCGACACCGCGCGCGCCCTCCGCCACCGCTTGGGCCATCGTTTCGACATGGCCGTACATCGAGTAATACACCACCAGAATCTTGGTCATCGCAGGCTCCATTCGGACAGGGTTCGAACCAGCTTAGAACCCCCTGCGCCGTTTTGCGGACACGAAACCGCGGCCTTGCCGCATCTTGCCGGCGGTCATGGGAATTTCCACAGTCCGGCGTCATCGCCAGCGGTTATCCTCTTGGCTTCGACCGGAGAACTCCATGTACCGTGGTGAACGTTTCAACAGCTACAGCCATCTGATCGGTACGCTGCTCGCCGTGACCGGGCTCGTCGTCCTGATCGTCGTCGCCAGCCTGTACGGCAACGCGTGGCAAATCGTCAGCGTCAGCATCTATGGCGCCACGCTGGTACTACTCTACGGCGCATCGACGCTGTACCACTCGATCCGCCACACCGGCGCCAAGAAGGTGCTGCAGAAGTTCGACCATTGCGCGATCTACCTGCTGATTGCCGGCAGCTATACGCCGTTCTCGCTGGTGACGCTGCGCGGCCCCTGGGGCTGGACGCTGTTCGGCATCAGCTGGGGGCTGGCGCTGATCGGCATCATCCAGGAACTGCTGATCGGCAAGCGCACCCGGGTGTTCTCGCTGATCATCTACGTGCTGATGGGCTGGCTGATCCTGATCGCGATCAAGCCGCTGCATCTGGCGCTGCCGGCCGGCGGAATGGCGTGGCTGGTCGCCGGCGGCGTGATCTACAGCATCGGCATCATCTTCTTCATCTTCGACGAGAAAATCCGCCACGGTCACGGCATCTGGCACCTGTTCGTGCTCGCCGGCAGCGTCTGCCACTTCTTCAGCATCCTGCTCTACGTCGCCTGAGCTACAGGAAGAAGCGCAGGGTCGCGGTGCCGTAGACGAACACCACGGCGACAATCGCATACAGCGCACCGGTCAGCGCCTGTACGCCGGGCCGGTCATCGTCGCGGTACAGCAGCAGCAACGCAAACGGAATCATCATGTAGCGCTGTTCGATCAGCCATGACGGCAGCAGCGCCAGCAGACTGAATCCGCCGATCACGTACAGCTCGGGCCGGCGCTGCGCCATCGCCAGCCAGTCGAGCGCCGCCAGCGCGATCGGGACGAAGAACAGCAGCTTGACCGGCAGCGACGACGACAGCAGCGTCAGCAGGCCGTTGCGCAGAAAGTATTCGGGCTGAATCGCGTTGTACGGGTGGCTGTTCTGGAAACCGAACAGGTAAACCACCAGCAGTCCGGCCAGCAGCAGCGGCACGAAGCCGTGATGGCGTGCATAGGCCAGCGTCGCCGGCAGGTTGGCCACCACGCTGGGCAGCAGGAAGATCGCATACAGCAGCAACATGAAGAACACGTTGCCGACGAACAGTCCGGACAGCTGGTGCGCACCGCGATCGCCGACCGCGACCCCACCGTTCCAGAGCACGAAAACGATGAAACCGGCCAGCGCCAGCGCGTACAGTCCTGCACCCGTTGCATGCGCCTTCAGCGTGTCGCGACACCAGCGGAAGCCGCTGTCTCGGCAGTAGGCCAGTACCGGCACCGCCAGCAGCCAGATGACGTTCTGCTGGCGCACACAGATGCTCAGGCCGAGCACCAGTGCAGCCGGAATCGCCTGCTTGCGCAACGCCAGCCACAGGCCGCCGAGCACCAGCAGCAGCGACAGCACATCGGTGTAGGCCAGATAAAAGTAAGGCAGGAAGATCGGAAAAAACGCGAACTGCACCAGCCGCTGCGGCGAGACCGCCCCGAGCCGATCGCGCAGCAGCAGGGCGTAGACGAGTACCAGCGCGGTGCCGAACAGGGTACTGATGCCGCGTACCGTCGCCAGCGAATACGCACCGAACGGCCAGCTCAGCGCCGCGACCAGCAGATGATAGCCGGGGATGGTCGTCAGCCTGGGGTCGATACTGAAGTCGCCGAGAAGGAAACGGCGGATCTGTGCCTCGTGGACCACTTCGTCGCCGACGATGACCGCGTTGCGGCAGTAGAAATAGGCCAGCGCAATGATCAGGCACAGCATCAGCGCGTGGCGGCGGCGTTCCGAGCGCAGCAGGGACAGCAAGGGCTGCTCGTTGGTTTGCATCTGAGGCGTCTCCGTAGTGCTGCCGTCATGACGCGGCATCGACGCCAATCTAAACGGGACGGGGCCACGAATCGGCCGTCCATGCGGTGACGACGATGGCCGGCAGATAGAGACCGTCAAGCGTCAGTTTCTTGTATTAATTTGTTGGCTTGTTGCAACGCCGCAAACGGCAACGCCCGCAAAAGCGGGCGTTGCCTGGGGGAAAGTGTCGCCGGTTCAGGTCCGCGCCACCATGAACCCGGATGCCGGGCCATCGGTCGCCGGCCGCAGTCGCGACTGCGCCTGACCGTAGAGCACCGGGAAATCCGCGCCGTCATTCGGATACATGGCCATGCTGACACCGGCCGAGACACGGATCGCGATGTCGTCGTAGTCGGATACGATGGTCGTCAGCGCTTCGCGCAGCTCCATCAGCAAGGTTTGCAACTCGGCGTCGTTGCGGTGCGGCGCAAGGATGCAGAAACTGTCACCGCCGATCCGGCCAAGGCTGTCCTCGGGACGCAGATGGCTGCGCAGCGCGGCGGCGCAGGTCCGCAGCACGTGGTCACCGCCCGCATGGCCGTAGCGGCTGTTGATCGCATGCATCCGGTCGATGTCGACCAGCAGCAGTCCGAGCGGACGATCGTGCTTGCGTGCACGACGCAGTTCGCGAAGGCAGACTTCCTCGAAGCCGCGGCGGTTCAGTGCCCAGGTCAGCACGTCGTAGCGGGCCAGCCGCGCCAGCCGGCCACGCAGCTTCTGCGCCACCAGCTGCGGCCACAACAGCGCCTGCAGCAGGCCGAACAGCACGCACTCGAGCACCAGCGCCTCGCCGCTGGCCCACCAGCCGGGCTCACCAAAGGCCCAGAGGAACAGCACGCCGAGCCAGTACAGCGCGTGCAGCACACTTGCAGTCGCCAGCACCAGCCGCGGCCCGCCGGCGCGCTCTTCGGCAAAGGGCAGTCGCAGCAATTGCAGCCGCAGCACCCCCAGCGGCACGATGGCAACCGCGGCCGCCAGCATCACCGGCACCTCCTGGCCGAACACGCGCTGCCAGGCGGCGCCGAGCAGGAAAGCGATCAGCGCGCAACCGATCGCCGGTGCCCAGTGCGGCGTCTTCAGCAAATGGCGGCGCAGCGCCACATTGGCCAGCGCTTCGGCAAACGCCCATGCGGCCACCGCCAGCGGCGCCATGCCGAGCGCGGCAAGCAGCGCGGTCAGGCCGGTCAGTGCGCCGGTCAGCGCCAGCGGGCCAAGTCCGGATTCATGCTGGCTGTTACCGAGCAGGACCAGCTGGCCGGCAACAAGCACGCCCAGGATCAGACTGGCAAACACCAGAAGGTTGGAGATGGAGATCAGCATGAATTCAAAATTCCTACAGGTACTGCAAGCTTAACAAAGCGGCATCCATCGCGGTACCCGGTACGACGAAGCGACCACCGGCTCCGACAGGTGGCATAATCGGCCGATTTTCACCTTGGGAAACACCATGTCCACGCTGATTTGCGGCTCGGTCGCCTATGACACCATCATGGTGTTTCAAGATCAATTCAAGCGCCACATCCTGCCTGACCAGATCCATATGCTGTCGGTGTCGTTTCTGGTACCGGAAATGCGCCGCGAATTCGGTGGTTGTGCCGGAAATATCGCCTATTCGCTGAAGTTGCTCGGTGGTGACCCGCTGGTGATGGCCACCGTCGGCAGCGATTTCGGTCCGTACGCCCAGCGACTGGACAATCTCGGCATCGCGCGCACCCACCTGCGCGAACTGCCCGAGCAATACACCGCGCAATGTTTCGTCACCACCGACCTCGACGACAACCAGATCGCGGCCTTCCATCCCGGTGCAATGGGGCTGGCGCACCTGAACCGGCTCGAACACGTGACACGTCCCGTCGAGCTGGCAATCATCGGCCCGGACAGCAAGCAGGCCATGGTCGAACGGGCCGAACAGCTGTCGGCCGCCAGCATTCCGTTCATCTTCGACCTCGGTCAGGCTTTCCCGCTGTTCGACGGCATCGAGTTGCGCCGGATGATCGAACTGGCCACCTATCTTGCCGCCAACGACTACGAGGCCGAGGTCATCGCGAGCCGCACCGGTCTGTCGCTCGCCGAGATCGCCGCGCAGCTGAAGGCGCTGATCGTGACCCGCGGTGCCGAAGGTGCGCACATTTACGCCGACGGCATCGTGCATGACATCCCGGCGGTTCGGGCCGACGCCGTCGTCGATCCGACCGGTTGCGGCGATGCATTCCGCGCCGGCCTGCTCTACGGCATCACCCACGGATGGGACTGGCCGAGTACCGGCCGGCTGTCCTCGCTGCTTGGCGCGATGAAGATCGCCCAGCGCGGCGCACAGAACCACCAGTTCACGCCAGCGTCGATCGCCGCCGATTATCAGGCGGCATTCGGCACCCCCTGGCCTGGCCAGTAAGCAAGTGGCCATGAACAACGCCACCCGAGGGTGGTGTTGTTCATGATGTCAGACCAGCGTCAGCAGCATCTTGCTGGCGAGTACGATCAGCAAGGCGGCAAAACACTTCTTCAGCACCGGTACCGGCAGCCGGTGTGCCAACCGGGCGCCGACCTTGGCCATCGGGAAGCTGGCGATGACGATGCCGGCGAGCGCCGGCAGGTAGATGAAACCGGCGCTGCCCGGCGGGAGCTCGAATGCGCGCCAGCCGCTGACGAGGTAACCGGCCGCACCGGCCAGTGCGATCGGCAAACCGATCGCGGCCGAGGTACCGATCGCTTCGCGCACCGGCACATTGCACAGCGTCATGAACGGCACCGAGAGCGAGCCGCCGCCGATGCCGACCCAGCTCGACACCGCACCGATCACGCCGCCCGCACCACTCATCCCCAGCACACCGGGCAACTGGCGGCTCGGTGCCGGCTTGAGATCGGCGAGCATCTGAATCCCGACCAGATAGGCGAAGCCGACGAAAAACCACTTGAGCGCCACGCCCGAAAACTGCCCGGCCAGCTGTGCACCGACGAACGTCCCGATGACAATGCCCGGCGCGATCGCCCGGAACACCGGCCAGCGCACCGCCCCTCGCGTTGCATGGGCGCGGAAGCTGGCAATCGACGTGAACACGATGGTCGCCAGCGAGGTGCCCAGCGCCAGATGCTGCTGATGCGCTGCGGGCAGACCGATCAGATGAAACACGAACAGCAGTCCCGGCACGATCACCAGCCCGCCGCCAACACCCAGCAGACCGGCCAGCACGCCCGCGACGACGCCCAGCGCAAGGCAGGCCACCAGGGCAATCAGCATCCGATCAGCCCCTTGATCAGCGTCCATTCCGCCTCGGTGACCGGCGTGATCGACAGCCGGTTGCCCCGTTTCAGGACCTGCATGCCGCCCAGTTCGGGATGGGCACGCATCGCGTCGATGCTCAACAAACGGCCCCTGGCGACGAAACGCACGTCGACCTGCTGCCAGCGCGGCGCATCGGGCGTCGACTTCGGATCGAAATATTCCGACTCGGGGTCGAACTGGGTCGGATCGGGATAGGCGGTACGGCAGACTTCGGCCAGACCGGCAACGCCGGGCTCGGCGCAGCTCGAATGGTAGAACAGCACGCCATCGCCGATCGCCATCGCGTCACGCATGAAGTTGCGCGCCTGATAGTTGCGCACGCCGTACCAGCCGACCTGGCCCAGCCGCTGCAGGTCGTCGATGCCGACGTCGTCGGGTTCGGATTTCATCAACCAGTAGTTCATGCGTCTCCCTCGTGCCGGACCGTAAACAGCGGGATGAGTCGGCGTTGCTCGAGGCAATCGTGATCGCCGAGCTGGTACTCGCGGCAGATCAGCGGCCGCACCGCGTAAATCGAGCACATCATCGTGCGGCGGTCGAGCGCCGCGCACCAGCCGTCATCGAGCCGGCGCATCACTTCGCCGCCCCACTCGTCGCGGGCGACGAAGGCAGCCGGCACATCGTCGTCGCCGGCCAGCAGCAGCACCTCGAGCCGGCAGCAGCAGGCCTTGCAGCTGGCGCACGACAGCGCCGGATCATCGGTTTCCGTCGTCATCGACGCATTGTACGCGCCGCGGCAGCCACTTACTTGAGCATGTCCCAGCTCAGCTTGGCGAGCAGCACCAGCGCCAGCGTCAGGAACAGCCGGCGTATCCACGCGTTGCCGCCCTTGAGCGCCAGCAGGCTGCCGACCTGCGCGCCGGCGACATTGGCGATCGCCATCGGGATCGCGTAGCCGAACAGCACCAGCTTGGCCGGGATGAAGAAGGCCAGCGACGCGAAATTGGTCGCCAGATTGACGACCTTGGCCGACGCCGAGGCGCGGACGAAGTCGAAATGGAAACAGCGGACGAACAGGAAGATCAGGAAGGAACCGGTGCCGGGACCGAAGAAGCCGTCGTAGAAACCGATGGCGGCACCGATCGCCATGCCGGTGTAGAGGTCGCGCCGCGCCAGCGGCCGGCCGGCATCCTCGCCGCCGAACGCGGGCTTGAACCAGGTGTAGACCAGCATCACCGCCAGCAGCACGACGACCATCGGCCGCACCGAACTCGCCGGCAGCAGGTGAATCGCCCTGGCACCGAGATAGGCACCGACGAAGGCCGCCGCCGCACTCGGCAACAGCACGTGCCAGTCGAGCTTCACCCGCCGGGCGTAGCGCCACGTTGCCGACAGCGTGCCCATCGCCGCGGCCAGCTTGTTGGTCCCCATCAGCATCGCCGGCAGTTCGCGCGGCAGGATGGTGAACAGCCCGGGTACCAGGATCAGCCCGCCGCCTCCGACCGCGGCATCGATCATGCCGGCGATGAAGGCCAGCGGCAGCAGGAACAGCAGTTCGGAAGGCATGACGGGCGCCGGTGGATGCAGAACCCGTATTGTGAATAGTTCCGTCCCGCACCGGAATGAGGGACTAGCCCTAATCGGCCGCCGGCTGCACCGCCCGCTCCGCCGCAGGCGGATCGAAATGGACATCCATCTGCGGGAAGGGCATGGCGATGCCGAGCGCGTCGAAGCGCTTTTTCAGCCGCAGGTTGAACGCCCGCCCGACTTCCCATTGCGACAGCGGCCGGGTCTTGAAGCGGGCCTTGACGATCACCGCGCTGGCGTCGAAGCGCTCCACTCCCAGCACGTCGATCGGCGCCAGCAGCTCGCGGCGCCAGCGCGCCTCGCTGCGCATCTCGGTGCCGACATCGCGGATCGTCTTCATCACCCTATCGAGGTCCGCATCGTAGGTGACGCCGATCTCGAACAGCGCGTAGGCAAAGCCGCGGGCGTAGTTGGTGATGCTGGCGATCTGGCTGAACGGCACCGCGTGCACCGCGCCGGCCGAATCGCGCAGCTTGACGGTGCGGATCGTCAGCCCCTCGACCGTGCCGGCATGACCGCCGACGTCGACGTAGTCGCCGACGGCGATCGTGTCCTCAATCAGGATGAACAGCCCGGTGATCAGGTCCTTGACCAAGGTCTGTGCGCCGAAACCGACCGCCAGACCGATGACGCCGGCGCCGGCAATCAGCGGCGTCACGTCGATGCCGAGGTTGGCCAGCGACAGGATGGCCGCCACCACCAGCAGCGTGCCGAGGATGGCGTTGCGGAACAGCGGCAGGATCGTGCGTACGCGGGTGCTCGCCGCCTTGCCGCGGCGCCCGCCGCCGCCGCCGTTCATGCTTTCTTCGATCAGCGTATCGAGCAGGATCCACAGCAGCCAGGCGATCAGCACCGTCATCACGATACCGCCGAAAATGTCGTCGAGCGTCCGGCCGCGCAGCCGCAGCGCACCGATGTCGAGCAGCGACAGCCCCCACAGGCGGGTGAACAGTTCGGCGAACACCAGCCACAGCCCGACGAGGCAGAGGTTCTGGCCGAACACCAGCAACCGGCTCAGGTAGGGCGAGCGGCGCCGGTGCCGCCGGGTGCGCGAGGCGGCAAAATAGCGCTGCAGGAACGTCGAGACCAGGAAGGTGCCGATCATCAGCAGCGTACTCAGCGCGGCGCTGTTGAGCGTGTTTTCGAGCCGGCCGGCATTGGCCAGCGTCTTGAACGCCGACAGCGCGCACAGCAGCACCACCGGCAGGTGCCAGAGCGCGGCCACAAACTGCAGCGTTTCGGTCAGCGCCTTGCCCACATGGCGTTGCGAATACGGCCGGTTCTGGATCAGGTGGCCGATCGGCCGGCGGAAGGCGATCGCGAACGCGGCGGTCAGCGCAATCGTGGTCAGGTCGGCCATGGCGGCCAGCAGGCCGGCGAGGTTCGGCCCGAACTCGATCTTGATCGTCGGGTTGCTGAAGGCGTCGGCCAGCGCCAGCGCCATGCCGATCAGCATCTGCCAGTGCCTGCTCCGCACGATCAGCACCCGCGCCGCGGCCCGACGCAACCCGGTGCCGCGCAGCGAGAACAGCAGCACGCTCAGTGCCGAGAACAGCGCACCGACCAGGATGGCATAGGCCAGCATCATCGCCAGCAGGCCGCCGAGCGTGACCTTCAGGTGGACCAGATAGAGCGTCAGCGCAAACGCCAGCGCCCACGGTGCAATGCGCTGCCAGATGAACAGCATCAGTTCGCGCGTGCGCGGATGCGCGGGCAGCTCGACCCCGCGCAAGCCCAGCAGCAGGCCGATGTGCCGGCCGATCCAGCCGAGCGCCAGCGCCGCTCCCATCCACATGCCCAGCGCCAGCACGAAGTCCGCCGGAAAGCGCCACGGATCGCCGGACTGCTCGGCAATGCGCTGGCGCAGCTCGCTGGCACTATTGCCAATCAGCGCCCGCCAGCGCAACAAAGGCCGGAATCCGCTGTCAAACTGGTTTCTCAACGCATCCACTTGCGAGTTGAGCCAGCCCAGCATGCCGCCCTGCTCCACTTCCGGCGCCGATGCCGCGACGGCACTAGCCGACACGCGCAGTGCCCTCAATTCGGCCACCAGCGCCTGCCGCTGCGATTCGTTTTCCAGCGTCCGGATCACCGTGTCGAGCGAGGCACCAAGCTCGGCCGCGGCAACGCCGGAGGCCGCCGGGGCCGACGCCGCCACCGGTTTCAGCGGGAGCGGCACCGCCGCAGCCAGCACGGGCAGGATCAGGCACAGGCAGGTCAGCCAGCTCAGTAGTCGGGCCCGCACAGGCGCTCCTTGCAAGTGTTCGATGGCCGATGATCCCACCGGCCGCCCGCCGGCGGAAGCCGGCAGCGCAAACACGACCCGGTTACGGATCGATAGAAATTGGCAATCGATATGTTGAAATCATTAAATTAGACGTATCGCAACAAGGTCAGGATACTTCACCCATCGCTGCACGACGCAGCCTACCCGCCTCAATAAAAGGAGTTTAGACATGCTGCAAAACCGTGAAGGTCAACGCGTCCCTAACGTCACTTTCCGCGTCCGCGAAAACAATGAATGGAAGAACGTCACCACCGACGAGCTTTTCAAAGGCAGGACCGTGGCGCTGTTCTCGCTGCCGGGTGCGTTCACCCCGACCTGCTCGAGCACGCACCTGCCGCGTTACAACGAACTCGCCCCGGCCTTCAAGGCCAACGGCGTCGACGCCATCCTCTGCGTCTCGGTCAACGACACCTTCGTGATGAACGAATGGGCCAAGGATCAGGAAGCGCAGAACATCGTGATGATCCCGGACGGCAACGGCGAATTCACCGAAGGCATGGGCATGCTGGTCGACAAGAGCGACCTCGGCTTCGGCAAGCGCAGCTGGCGCTACTCGATGCTGGTGAAGGACGGCGTGGTCGAGAAGATGTTCATCGAGCCGCAAAAGGAAGGCGACCCGTTCGAAGTGTCCGACGCCGACACCATGCTCGACTACATCAACCCGAACGCGAAGAAGCCGGATCAGGTCGTGGTGTTCTCCAAGGTCGGCTGCTCGTTCTGCGCCAAGGCCAAGGCCCTGCTGACCGAACACGGCTACGACTTCGTCGACGTGCCGCTGGACAACAAGATCCGCGGCAAGGCACTCGGTGCCGTTTCGGGCTCGATGACCGCCCCGCAGGTGTTCATCAACGGCAAGCTGATCGGCGGCCACGAACAGCTCGAGCGTTTCCTCGTCAAGTAAGGCCCGCGCCCGGCTCACCGCCGGGCCGCATGCAGCACACGGGGCCGGCTTGACCGGCCCTTTTCAATCGCCAGCCGACGTCGTCTCAGCACGATCCGACCTGACGATTGACACCTGATCCGAATAACAACAAACCAGTCCCAGTCGGCAAGCGAGCCAAAGCAGTCTGGCGCCGCCCGAAGCACAGGAACCGGCATGGACACAGCGTCCATGAGGACGACCCGAAGGTAGCCCCCTTGCGGGGTTCCGAGCATCGGACGGCACCGGAACGCGCGGGCGCAGCCGCCGAATGGGGCTGGTTCAAAGGAAGCCGCCATGAATACGATCACCATCGACGTTGCCATCCTCGGCGCCGGCACCGCCGGCCTCGCCGCCTACCGTGCCGCCAGGGCCGCGGGCAAGACCGCGCTGCTGATCGAGGGCGGCCCCTACGGCACCACCTGCGCCCGCGTCGGCTGCATGCCGTCCAAGCTGCTGATCGCCGCTGCCGAGGCCGCGCACGAAGCGCGCCACACCGCACCGTTCGGCGTGCATGTCGTCGGCGACATCGTTATCGACGGCCGCGAAGTCATGGACCGGGTCCGCCGCGAACGCGACCGCTTTGTCGGCTTCGTGCTCGACAGCGTCGACGGCATCCCGGCGGAAGACAAACTGCGCGGCTACGCCCGCTTTGTCGACAACCTGACCTTGCAGGTCGACGACCACACCACGGTCAAGGCCGGCCGCGTCGTCATCGCCACCGGCTCCAGTCCCAGCATTCCCGAACCGTTCAGGGTCTTCGGCGACCGGCTGGTCGTCAACGACGACGTGTTCAGCTGGAAAACGCTGCCGCGCCGCGTCGCCGTGTTCGGCCCCGGCGTGATCGGACTCGAGCTCGGCCAGGCACTGTCCCGGCTTGGCGTCGACGTTCGCGTCTTCGGCGCCCGTGGCGGCGTCGGTCCGCTCAGCGATCCGGCAATCCGCGACTACGCCCGCACCACCTTCCAGAACGAGTTCTACCTCGACCCGGACGCAAAAATCGAATCGATGGCGCGCGACGGTGACGAAGCGGTGATCCGCTATGTGAGCCTAGCCGGCGAAACCGTCACCGAACGTTTCGACTACGTGCTCGCCGCCACCGGCCGCAGCCCCAGCGTCGCCGGCCTCGGGCTGGAAAACACCGGCCTCGAACTCGACGCGCGCGGCGTACCGCTGTTCGACCGCGAGACATTGCAGTGCGGCAGCAGCGCGGTCTTCATCGCCGGCGATGCCAACAACATCCTGCCGCTGCTGCACGAAGCCGCCGACGAAGGCAAAACCGCCGGCAGCAACGCCGCCAGCTACCCCGACGTCAAACCCGGCCTGCGCCGCGCGCCGATCGGTGTGGTGTTCAGCGACCCGCAGATCGCCATGGTCGGCACCCGCTTCGCCGACCTCGAACCGGGCAGCTTCGTCACCGGTGAAGTCAGTTTTGAAAATCAGGGCCGCAGTCGCGTGATGTTGAAAAACCGCGGGCTGATGCACGTCTACGCCGACAAGGCGACCGGCCGCTTCCTCGGCGCCGAATGGATCGGCCCCCGCGCCGAAAACATCGCCCATACGCTGGCATGGGCGGTGCAGATGGGACTGACGGTCGAGCAGATGCTGGAAATGCCGTTCTACCACCCGGTGGTGGAGGAAGGGGTGAGGACGGCGTTGAGGGATGTGGCAGCAAATTAAATTAATAACAATGGCGGCGAACAACATTCGCCGCCATTACACCACAACAAATTTAAATATATCTACTTCAGGTCATTCGAGAAGGCTTTAAGCACGTCACCTTTTGGCAAAATCATATACTCCGAAAAATACGGCTTATCATAAAGCACAGTCATTTTCACTTTACAGCGAATATTTTCAACCTTATTGACCAAAATGCGGTATCGCTTCTTCATAGAAAGACCATCAATTTTATTCTCTTGATTAAATCTATCTAAATCTGCCTTCCCTACAGAATCGCCGACGGAAAACGTCAAAAACGAATAATATTCTAGATTTGAGGCATCCTTACTTCTCAACAAGCCAGAAATATAGTACGGAATCTCAGCTTCATTATTTATTTCTTGAATATCCACAAGTGGGCAAATAATCCTCCCCCCCCTTACACCACTCGAACTATCTTTCGGAAGTATGTCATACAAATTTCTATCCGCCTTAAAACTCAGCTGAACCTGATTTTCTTTCTGGATGACTGATACATACTCCAATTTTGCAGGCTGTGGATATTTTGTTGAGCACGCAAATAACAAAGGCGTTAAAAACAGCAACACAAAAACATTGTTAATCTTCAATTTTTATCTCCGGCAATCCAGAGGGTGGTTTAGGTTTGACATAACCTTGGAAATTCTCAACCAAAATGTCCAATGCTGATTTCCCGCCCTTCAAGTGAATTGTAAACATCCCTTCAGCATTACCGTGATGGAGTGAAACCGTTTCATTAATTGAAGGTCCAGTGGTAACATTCCATTGCCCGCCCAAATCAGCGATTGTGTCATCTGCACTCATTAGCTTTTCTGGAACTTCCGCACGAATATTAATCCAATTGCTGTCTTTATATTTCGGGGATGGCTTTGACCAATAAATATCAGACAACATTGCCACTCCAATCCCCTCTCCGACCGGATCTAGCGTTACCAGATATTCAACGCTATATCCTTTGTCAGTTAAAATCGCGGACAAATGAGCCGAATTCCATCCGCCCAAACTATGCCCAATTAAATATACCAGCGATGATGTATCCTGCAGTCTCTCAATAAAATTGACCTTTATGTCCTCATCGCCTTTAGCATCATCGTAACCTAGATGATACGAATTCTGCCTAATTTCTTCGGAGTCATATCCTTTAGATTTCAGGCGATCAATTAATGCAGTTCTCGCATCTTGTATAAGATTAGTCGGCGACATTCCATAGTATGACTTTTTGTCTGCCGCACCTCCAACAAAGAAAAATGCAAAATCTCTCGGAGGTAAAGCAACTACTTTATCTTTCTGGTTCTCTTCGAGAGTGATATTTTTCTTTCCAACACTTCTAAATTTCGGTTTTTTTGATTTCGGCATTGATTAAATTTCTTCAATGAAAATTTCAACTTGCTCAGAAGAGTATGGGTTCTTGATTGTATGTGTATAACCATTACCATCTGTCACGCCATATTCTTTCTCCCCATGGGCTCGTTCAATAATGTATTTCCTGTTTATCAAAGCCTCACCAGTTCTTTCGTCTTTTAGTAGAAATTTGTCATCAAATTTGGCAGATGGCATGTTATTCATTGAGCGAGCCAAGCTTGTCGATCCACTAAATGTATGATCAGCGCCCTTCACATCCACTTTCCCAGGGCAATGGATCTCGATGTTCCCGCCCTTGAGCCGGATGTAGCCGCCCCCTGCCGTCAGCAGGATCTCTTCACCGGCGATCACCTGGATGTTCTGGTTCGCCGTCTGCTGGATGTCCTTGGCCGCATTGAT